>NZ_QRJO01000009.1 GCF_003471585.1 Collinsella sp. AM18-10 | reverse complement strand
CCTATTTGCTCAATGTGTTCGGCTGAGATCGGAAATCAACCTTTTTCAAACGAAAAGCGCCCGCGGCCAAATGGTCGCGGGCGCTTGACGAGGTGCCTTTTGGCTGTGTGGCGCGGGGCCTGGCTACTTGGTCTTGGCAACCAGCAGCGGATCGCCAAGCTTGACGAGCGGATTGCCGCCGATAAGCGTGCCAGACTCGCCGACGTGGTCGATGCTCTTGAGGCGGTCGAGCTCAGAGATGATGACGGTCACGATGTCCTCGTGACCGGCGGCCTTGATGGCCTCGCGATCGAAGCTGATGAGCGGCTGGCCGGCCTTGACCGTGTCGCCCATCTCGACAAAGCGGGCAAAACCCTTGCCGTTCATTTCCACGGTGCCCAGGCCAACATGGATGAACACGCGAAGACCGTCCTCGGTAATCATGCCGATGGAGTGGTTGGTGACGGTGGTGGCGCCGATGCGACCGTTGGCGGGGGCGTAAATGGTGTCGGTAATGGGCTCGATGCCGTAGCCCTGGCCGAGCATGCCCGAGGCGATGGTCTCGTCGGGAACCTCACTCAGATTGACGAGCACGCCGTTGACGGGAGCGTAGATGACGCCTTCGCGGGTGGCGAAGCTTGCTGCGGGCGGAACGGACGCCTCGCCCGACGAAGTGAACGTGGACTTGAGCGAATCGAGCAGACCCATAGATGCCTCCAACGTATCAGGCGTGCATGTTGCACGCGTGTGGTTTGCCGGAAACGTTTCGTACGTGTTTCCCAGCACGGTCAGCGCTCCTATTTTACGCTGCTTAACGATGCCTCTGAACAGCGATTTTGTGATATATCAGTTGAAGGCCAACTTATTGCGGGGGTGTTTCTGCGCCGCGGGCTCAAGTGGGGTACGCTAAGGTGCGAAAAACGAGTGCGCACGAATCGCACGGAGGGAGCACCTATGATTATTGAGAACCATGCGCTGTGGGGCGAGGAGCCGACCGAGGATTATCCGGCGACGTTTACGTATCTGGGTGCCGAGCCGCTGCCCGACAAGCCCAATGGCCGCCGCCCCGCGGTGATCATCTGCGGCGGAGGCGGGTTTACGCATATCGCTCCGCACGAGCAGGACCCGGTGGCGTTTGCGTTTTTGGACCGCGGCTACCAGGCCTTTGTGCTCAACTATGTGACGAGCGCCACGGGCGACGTGAGCTTTCCGCACCCGCAGGCGGACCTCGCCAAGATGGTCGCTACCGTGCGCGCCAACGCCGACGAGTGGCATGTCGATCCCAAGCGCGTGTGCATCGTGGGTTTCTCGGCGGGCGGCATGATCTGTGCCTCGTTGGCAACGCAGTGGAAGACCGGATCCTTCGCGGGCCTTGCCGGGGCCCGTCCGGAGGATATTCGTCCCGACGCCGTGGTGCTGGGCTATCCGTTGCTCGACCTTGCCTATGTGCGCGATATGCAGACGCGCGACCCGCGCATCGACCTGCGCGTGCCCAAGACGGGTGGCAAGACAGGGCGCGATTTGCTCAACGACTATCTGTCGATGGTGACGGGCGGCGAGGCGACCGATGAGCACCTGACCGACATTTGCCCTACCACGCACGTTTCGCGCCAGATGCCCCCGACCTTTGTGTGGGGCGTTTCGGACGATAAGACGGCGCCGGTCGCGCAGGTCTACCCGTTTGCGCGGCGCATGGCCGAGGAGGGTGTTGCATGCGAGATGCACGTCTTTGACCAGGGTGGCCACGGCCTTTCGCTCGGCAACGCCAATACCGCGGTCGATAACGAGGACAAGCAGGTGGCGGTCCGTCCATGGATTCGCCTAGCCTTCCGCTTCCTGGAGCGCCATATGTAAAAGTAGACTACTTGCCCGTTTCAAAAAGTCTGCTTAGAGGAGGAGCCATGCTTGAGGGTACGTATGTGGTTTCGGCCCAGACGCCGGTGGGGAGTAAACGCGGCGAGGTGATGTTTTCACATGGGGTGAACGGCGTGCTCAGGGCAGTACTAAACGTCAGGGGTCTCAATATCGCTCTCTCGAGTGCCCGCGCTGAGGGCGATTTCTTTGAACTCTCGGGTACTATCTCCCACGTCTTGATGGGCAAGGCACCCTTTACATGCACGGGGTCAGTCGAGGGTGATCGACTCACTGCTACCGCGCGGTCGGGTTCCGTTTCGATCTCGCTGAGCGGTATGCGCAAAGAGCTTTCGGGGCGCACCGCATGAAGTTTGCGCAGGTAAACATCGGTATTTGACTTTATAAAATAGTTCAGAGCGCTATCATTTGTCGTTACGAGTTGGTTAGCCCAGGTAAACGGTTAACCGCGTCTAACGAAAGGATGAGCGCGTGAAGCTCGATACGCTCGAGATTGGAAAGGACGCCGTTGTCGCATCGGTGACATCCGATGATCAGGCGCTCCGACAGCATATTTTGGACATGGGCCTAACGCCGGGCACCGAAGTCACCATGATGAAATACGCCCCCATGGGCGACCCGCTCGAGATCCGTCTGCGTGGCTACGAGTTGACACTGCGCAAGGACGATGCCGCCCGCATTGAGCTTGTGGGCATTCACGATACCGATATGGGTCCGCGCGCTAACGCTGCAATCGGCACGACGGAGCATCCGGCACTCGGCGAGGGGACGTATTCGCCCCGTGCGGCAAAGACGGCCGTGCCCGAGGGCGCGCCGCTGCACTTTGCCCTCGCCGGCAACCAAAACTGCGGCAAGACCACGTTATTCAACCAGCTGACGGGCTCCAACCAACATGTCGGTAACTTTCCCGGCGTGACGGTCGACCGCAAAGATGGCACCATCCGCAACCACCCCGAGGCGAACGTTACCGACCTGCCCGGCATCTATTCGCTGTCGCCGTACACGGGCGAGGAGATCGTCAGCCGCCAATTCATCCTTGACGAGCATCCCGATGCCATCATCGACATTATCGACGCCACCAACATCGAACGTAATCTGTACCTGACACTGCAGCTCATGGAGCTCGACCGCCCCATGGTCATCGCGCTCAACATGATGGACGAGGTGACCGCCAATGGTGGTGCCGTAGACGTCAACCTGCTCGAGAGCCTGCTGGGCGTGCCTGTTGTTCCCATTAGCGCTGCCCGCAACGAGGGCATTGGCGAGTTGGTGGATCATGCCTTGCACGTGGCGCGGTTCCGCGAGCGCCCCGGTCGCCTGGACTTCTGCGCGCCCGATGGTCCAGACGGCGGCGCGCTGCATCGCTGCATTCACGGCATCGCCAACCTTATCGAGGACCATGCCGCGACGGCGCATATCCCGGTGCGTTTTGCGGCGACCAAGCTGGTTGAGGGCGACGAGCTGGTGACCGAGGCACTTCACCTGGATCGCAACGAACTCGACGCCATCGAGCACATCATTACCCAGATGGAGGGCGAGGCCGGCACCGATCGCCTGTCCGCGCTGGCCGATATGCGCTTTAGCTTTATCGGCGACGTGTGCGGGCGTTGCGTCGTCAAGCCGCACGAGAGCCGCGAGCACGTGCGCTCCGTCAAGATCGACCGCATCCTGACGGGTCGCTACACAGCCATTCCGGCGTTTCTGGTGATCATGGGCCTCGTTTTTTGGCTGACGTTCGGCGTGATCGGCGCGGCGTTGCAGGGGCTCATGGAGGACGGCATCGCTGCCATCATCGCCTCGGCCGACGCGGGCCTCCAGGCGTTCGGTACCAACGACGTGGTGCGTTCGCTGGCCGTTGACGGCGTGCTCACGGGCGTGGGCAGTGTGTTGACCTTCCTGCCGATTATCGTCGTGCTTTTCTTGTTCCTCTCCATTCTGGAAGACTCCGGCTACATGGCGCGCGTTGCCTTTGTCATGGATAAGGTGCTGCGTCGCTTTGGCCTGTCGGGCCGCAGCTTCGTGCCCATGCTCGTCGGTTTTGGCTGCACCGTGCCGGCTATCATGTCGACCCGCACGCTGCCGTCCGAGCACGACCGCAAGATGACGGTTATGCTCACGCCGTTCATGAGCTGCTCGGCCAAGTTGCCGGTCTACGGTCTGCTGTGCGGGGCGTTTTTCCCGCAGGCGACGGTACCCGCCATGGTCTCGCTCTATCTGATCGGTATCGTGGTCGGCTGCATTGCCGCCCTGGTGCTCAACCGCACGGCATTTAAGGGCGACCCGGTACCGTTTATCATGGAGCTTCCCAATTACCGCCTGCCGAGCGTCAAGACGACGGTGATGCTGGCATGGGATAAGGCCAAGGACTTCATCACCAAGGCCTTTACCATTATCTTTGCCGCTACGGTGGTCATCTGGTTCCTGCAGACGTTCGACATCCGCTTTAATGCGGTCGCCGATCAGTCGCAGAGTCTGCTTGCCGGTCTGGGTAGCATCATCGCGCCGGTGTTGGCCCCGCTCGGCTTCGGCGACTGGCGCGCCTCGACGGCGCTCGTCACCGGACTTATCGCCAAGGAGAGCGTCATTTCGACCCTCACGGTGCTTTTGGGCGCAACGTCGCCCGCGGTGCTGTCAACCATGTTTTCGCCGTTTACCGCTTACGTATTCCTGGTCTTTACGCTGCTGTACCCGCCCTGCGTGGCGTCCATCGGTGCCGTCAAGAGCGAGCTGGGCGCGCGCTATGCCGTTGCCGTGTTCGCGTTTCAGGTGACGGTCGCCTGGATCGTGGCGTTTGTCGTGCATTCGGCGGGCATATTGCTGGGGTTGGCTTAGCTATTTATTGACGGCGCAACCCCTGTGTATTGAGTTGATTGCGGCCCCGAATCTGTTGCTGACGGATGCGGGGCCGTTGCTATATAATCGCCTCCGCTCAAAATGATTGGAGACGTTATATATGAGTCAGGCAAGACAAGATGGCATCTCACTCAAGCAGTGGCTCCCTCTTATCGGGCTCGCCTGTTGTGCGTTCGTGTTCAACACGTCGGAGTTTATGCCCATCGGCCTTCTGACTGATATTGCCGCGTCGTTCTCGCTCACCGAGGCCCAGGCCGGCATCATGATCTCGGTCTACGCCTGGGGCGTCATGCTGCTGTCGCTGCCACTCATGGTGTTTGCCTCGCGCTTTGAGTTCAAGCGTATGCTGCTCGGCGTGCTCGCCGTGTTTTCTCTGGGTCAGTTCCTGTCCGCTGTGGCAGCGACATATCCCATCCTGATCTGTGCGCGCCTGGTGGTCGCTTGCGCACATGCTGTGTTCTGGTCAGTCGCCTCGATCATGGCCTCGCGCCTTGTCGACACCCGCCACGGGGCGCTCGCCATCAGCATGATCGCTACGGGCTCGTCCATCGCGCAAATCTTTGGCCTGCCGATCGGTCGCGCCATCGGCCTGGCCGTGGGCTGGCGCATGACGTTTGCCGTGGTCGGGGCCTTCTCTGCCGCCGCGGTGGTGTACCAGGCAGCGGTGTTCCCGGCCATGCCGGCGGGTGAGCGCTTTACCGTCAAACAGCTGCCCGAGCTGCTCAAGAACCCGTTCCTCATCGCGCTTTATGCGGTCACGGTTTTTATGGCGACCGGCTACTACGCGGGTTACAGCTATATCGAGCCGTTCCTGGCACAGGTCGCGCATGTCGACGCAAGCGCTATTACCATGACGCTGACGGCGTTCGGCTGCTCCGGCCTGGCGGGCAGCTGGCTGTTCGGTCGCTTGTTCGATGGGCACCGGTTCCCATTTCTCGCGATCACGCTCTCCGGCGTGCCGGTGGCTCTGCTGCTCATGGGTCCGGTCGCATCGTCGCTCGTAGCAGTGCTTGCCGTCTGCGCGCTATGGGGCTGCTGCTCCACGGCCTTTAACGTGGCGTTTCAGGCCGAGCTCATCAAGTACACGCCGGCAGACTCATCGGCCGTCGCCATGTCGATCTTCTCGGGCCTGTTCAATCTGGGTATCGGCACGGGCACCGCAATCGGTGGCGCCGTGGTTTCGGGTCCCGGTATCGCTTGGATTGGCTTCGCGGGCGGGGCGATTACCGTCGTGGGCGTCATCCTCGCCATCACCGTACTGTTCCCGGCCATACGCCGCGCAAAGCCCGTCGCCTAATCACGTTCCCTCATCAGTTGCGGTGGAATAGAGACTGTTTGCCCGGTTTATTGGTCTCAACAGTCCCTATTTCACCGCAACTTATTTTGGGGGAGGGGATGCGCGGCGGGCATACAATGGATGGCGTTGCGTGAAAGATTGCCGGGAGGTTGCTATGTGGGCATACGAGACGACGTTCTATCAGATCTATCCGCTGGGCTTTTGCGGAGCTCCGCGCGAAAACGCCGCCCCTGTTGCCGAGGATGAACTCGCCCAGGCTGCCAACGCTGCGCCCAACCCCGATGCGCCCATAATGAAGATTGCCCAATGGGCCGACTACCTGCAGAAGCTCGGCGTTGGCGCCGTGCTCATTAACCCGCCGCTCGAATCCGACAGTCACGGTTACGACACGCGCAGCCTGCGCCATATCGACCGTCGCCTGGGTGGGGATGCCGACTTTGCCGCCGTGTGCGAGACACTGCATGCCCATGGCATCCGTGTGGTGCTTGATGCCGTCTTCAACCATGTCGGTCGCGGTTTTTGGGCCTTCCGCGATGTTCAGGAGCGCAAGTGGGACTCGCCCTACAAGGACTGGTTTCACATTAGCTTTGACGGCGACTCCTGCTATGGCGACGGCTTTTGGTACGAGGGCTGGGAAGGCCATTTTGAGCTTGTGAAGCTCAACTTGCAAAACCCCGCCGTGGTCGATTACCTGCTTGAGTCCGTGCGTCGCTGGGCCGAGGGCTTTGGCATCGACGGCCTGCGCTTGGACGTCGCCTATATGCTCGATCGCGATTTTATGCGCCGCCTGCATACTTTTACCCGTGAGCTCAAGCCCGATTTTGTGCTGATTGGTGAGACGCTCCACGGCGACTACAACCAGATCGTCAATGACGAGATGCTTGACTCCTGCACCAACTACGAGTGCTACAAGGGCCTGTACTCCAGCTTTAACTCGGTCAACATGTTCGAGATCGCCCACTCACTGCATCGCCAGTTTGGCGGTGACCCGTGGTGCATTTATCGCGGCAAGCATCTGCTGTCGTTTGTCGACAACCACGATGTGCCGCGCCTGGCGAGCATCCTTACCGACAAGTCCTGTCTGCGCCCCGCTTATGGCATGCTCTTTGGCATGCCGGGCATTCCGTGCGTCTACTATGGCAGCGAGTGGGGGATTCCTGGCGAAAAGGGTGGCCCCGATGGCGACTGGGCGCTGCGACCTGCGCTCGATGAGCCTGCGCCCAACGAGCTGACGGCCTTCATCAAGCAGCTCGCGCACCTGCGCTCGGCAGACGACGCGGCGGCCCGTGCCCTCAACTATGGTGCCTATCGCAACGTGGTGATCCAGAACAAGCAGCTGCTGTTCGAGCGCGCCTGTGATGACGCGACGGTGCTCGTGGCGGTGAACGCCGTGGGCGAGCCTTACGCCTTTGGCGCCGGCGAGCTCAACGGGTCCTTTGTCGACCTGCTTGCCGACGATGCGCCCACGGTCGAGCTGACGGGTGCCCTTGAGCTTGCACCCTACGAGGTGCGCTATCTGTTGAGAGCCTAACCCATGGCCGTGTCTGACGAGGACTATCAACATATTGAGCATGGGTTTGAGCCTGTGTTCGACCAGCGCTCGCGCGTTTTGGTGCTCGGATCGTTTCCCTCGGTGCTCTCGCGTGCAAATGCCTTTTATTACGGCAACCCTCAGAATCGCTTTTGGCGTGTGATGGCTGCGTGCCTCGGTGTGCCTGTGCCGCCCAACGAGGGCGATCCTTTGGCAAGCGGTGAGCCCGCGACGCTCGATGCCTCCATTGCCGCCAAGCGGGCCATGCTGCTGAACGGCGGCGTGGCCCTGTGGGATGCAATCGAGGGCTGCGACATTAAGGGCTCGAGCGACGCGAGCATTCGCAACGTTGTGCCGGCACATATCGAGCGCATTACCGATGCCGCGCCGATCGAGGTCGTTGTCTGTAACGGCGGTACGGCAGGGCGACTCTACAAACGCTACTTGCAAGATCGGACGGGGTTGCCCGCCGTCGTCCTGCCCTCGACAAGTCCTGCCAATGCCGCCTGGCGACTGGAGCGTCTTGTCGAGCGTTGGCACGAAGCCGTTGACTGGGCTGTTATTTAATTTAGATTTTTGTTTGAGCGTGGGCGCCCAGACGTTTCAGAACGCCTCGCCAGATCGGCGCGGGCACGGCTGGCTCGGCGCAAACCATGCCGTCGGCGTCGACGTTGGCGGCATTGCCGCCGCCAAGTCGCTGTGCATGCTCGACGGAGCAGCCCATGCGCACGGCGCCCACGAGCTTGTCCATGGCCTCCGAAAACGGTCGCCGCAAGAGTCCCATGCGCGGGGAATGGCGAAGCGCTGCGATGCCGCTGCCGGCGCAGATGGCAACGCCGCCACACCACAATTGGTCATGGCGCTCACATGCCTTGTGCAGGCGAACGGCGGTCCCACGCGCCTGCTCAGTGCCCTCTTGTGCGGCTCGAATCGCGGCATAGACGCGCGTTCCCGTACCGCCAAAGCGCTCAAGCGCCTGCTCGATAGCAGTCAACGTCTCATCGTCAGCCACATCTTCAATGGCCAGCACGATGCCATCGGCAACGCTGCCGGCGTCATTTGCCTTCAAGTCGACCGGGCGGGGGAGTGCGGTGCCGGAAAGTTGAGCATAGGCGGCGATGGCATCCTGCAGGTCCCAGAGCAAAAACTCAAGATCGGCGCTATCGGGAATGCTGATATACGCAATGGTTCGCAACGTTTTTGGCACATCGCCGCGTGCGGTCGTCTCCATGCCGCCTCCTTTCCGGTTCGTTTCCGTTTAGGTTACACCGTCTGGCGGCGCCTCGCCGCGCTATCCTAGTGCAACCCTTACGAAAGGAACGCCATGCGCCTGCCCATGAATACCTCGCTTGCCACGCTCAAGCCCTCCGGCATCCGTCGGATTAACGCGCTCGCTGCCCAGCACCCAGGATGCATTGCGCTCGCGCTCGGCGAGCCCGATTTTCCCACGCCCGATGTGATTAGCGCCGAAGTGACTGCCTCGCTGGACCGCGGCGACACGCACTATCCGCCCAACAACGGTCGCCCCGCCCTGCGCGAGGCGCTGTCTGCCTACATGGAGGACGCGGGTCTGGCGTTTTCGGCCGACGAGGTCATCCTGACCGACGGCGCGACCGAGGCCCTGTCGGCAACATTCATGGCTATGCTCAACCCCGGCGACGAGGTCATTATCCCCACGCCCGCCTTTGGCCTGTACGAGAGCATCGTCGTGGCCAACCACGCCAAGGCGGTCTTCTTGGATACGGAGCCTGCGCAATTCCAGATTGACGAGGACGCGCTTAGCGCCTGTGTGACCCCGGCGACCAAGGCCATCGTCATCTGCTCGCCCAACAATCCCACGGGTTGCATCCTCGACACGGCATCGCTCGACGCCGTGGCGCGCGTGGCAGAGCAGGCGGGCATATACGTAGTCTGCGACGACGTATACAACCGCCTCGTCTATGTGGACGGCTACGAGCGCTTCGCCCAGCGACACCCGGAGCTGCGCGAGCAGACGGTCGTCATCGAGAGCTTCTCCAAGCCCTGGGCCATGACCGGCTGGCGCCTGGGTTGGCTCGCGGCAGCGGCACCCGTCATCGCCGAGATCGCAAAAGCTCACCAATACCTAGTATCGAGCGCCGTCTCCTTCGAGATGGACGCCGCAGCCCGAGCCCTGACCGTCGACCCAACCCCCATGCTCAAAGTCTACCGAGCCCGCCGCGAACGCGTACTCGCAGCCTTAAACGCCATGGGCCTCGACGTAGTAGAGCCCGCAGGAGCCTTCTACACTTTCCCGAGCATCAAAAAGTTCGGCCTAACCAGCGAAGACTTCTGCATCAAAGCCATCGAAGAGGCAAACGTAGCCCTAGTCCCGGGCGACTGCTTCGGCACCGAAGGCCACGTCCGCCTCAGCTATTGCGTTTCCGATAAAGACCTGGACGAAGGCCTCCGCCGCCTGTCCACCTTCCTTTCAACCTTGTAGCCATCAGGGACGCAACATATCAGCCCACCGACTTAAGGCTTATGAGTGGGGGCGCCGGCCAACGGGAAACCGGGCTGCCCCAAAGTCACCGCAGGCCGCGCCGCCGAAGGCCAGGCGCAAGGTTTTCGTAGATTCCGCACGAGCCGAAGAGCACTTAATGTGCTCTTCGTACGAGCCCAGGACCTGACCGAGCGAAAACCTTGCGCCTGGCCTTCGGCGGCGCGGCCGGATGGTGGAATTGTGTGCAGCCCGGTTTCCCGTTGACCGACGCCGGGGTCCCCGCCATAATACTTTCGGTTCACGCACGAATCCGCTGCCAGAGACAGCCGGTGCAAACGGGCATCGCCCGCGAGCTTAATGGGACTTCCCGCCAGCCGAGGTGGTCGAGTAGATATGTCTTCTCGCCCCCGTCGCTCATGCAGCGCGGGGGCTTTCTTTTTGGACATGCCCCCGTCACGTCCTTGTGGCGGACCGTGCCCGGAAAGAATTTGAGGAGGTGTAATTCATGCCCCAGCAGTACAAAATCGACAAGGTTGCAGAGATCGAGTCCCGTATCGCCGAGAACGCCGGTCTGTTCGTCGTCAACTACAACGGTCTGACGGTTAAGCAGGCTCAGGAGCTGCGTCATCAGCTTCGCGAGTGCGGCGCCGAGATGAAGGTCTACAAGAACAACCTGGTCAAGATCGCTCTCAAGAACCAGGAGCAGCCCGAGATCGACGAGATCCTCGCCGGCCCCGTCGCTTATGTGTTCTACGAGACCGAGCCGGTCGAGGCCGCTAAGGCCCTTAAGGACTTCTCCGCTAAGTCCAAGGGCGTCCTTGAGATCAAGGGCGGTATCTCCGACGGCAAGGCCGTTTCCGCCGATGATGTTAAGGCTATCGCCGAGCTGCCCACCAAGGATCAGCTTCTCGGCCAGATCGCCGGTCTCATCTCCGGTTTCGCTCGCGACATCGCTGTCTGCGTCAACGGCGTTTCCTCTGGTCTCGCTCGTTCGATCCAGCAGGTCTCCGAGCAGAAGGCAGCCTAGTTGCTGTTTTCACCCGCGGCGGCAACGCCGCACCCCTGGCGCATTCGCGCCGTGTTTTAACTGATCTCCGTGCATCCGCACGGAAACCGAAAGGACTTAGAAATGGCTAAGCTTACCACCGATGAGATCATCGATGCTCTTAAGGAAATGACCCTTCTCGAGGCTTCCGAGCTCGTCAAGGCTATCGAGGACACCTTCGGCGTTTCCGCCGCTGCTCCTGCTGCTGTTGTCGCCGCTCCCGCTGCTGGCGCTGCTGAGGCCGAGGAGAAGACCGAGTTT
Source organism: Collinsella sp. AM18-10 (assembly GCF_003471585.1). Taxonomy (GTDB): domain Bacteria; phylum Actinomycetota; class Coriobacteriia; order Coriobacteriales; family Coriobacteriaceae; genus Collinsella. Next base: position 60,818 of record NZ_QRJO01000009.1, on the reverse strand, counting down.
GACGTCGTGCTCGAGGGCTTCGGCGACAACAAGATCCAGGTCATCAAGGCCGTCCGTGAGCTCACCAACCTTGGCCTGAAGGAGGCCAAGGAGGTCGTCGAGGGCGCTCCCAAGGCTGTTCTCGAGGGTGCCAAGAAGGAGGACGCCGAGGCTGCCAAGGAGAAGCTCGAGGCTGCTGGCGCTGCTGTCACCCTCAAGTAATCAGGCTTTCTCGCCAGATTCCTTTGCAGACGGGGTTCGCATTGCGAGCCCCGTCTTTTTTGTTTTTCGGTCCCTCGGCATCGGTTGCTCAAACTGCCATGTTCTGTGATTTGCGTCGTATCGGGTGCCCTGCCGTTGGGCAATAAAATTGCACCATTCGAGCAATAATTTGCGTTGACCTGCTGAAGAATTGTCTCTGCCTTGTAGCGACATATAGTTCCAGCGGTAAGATGCTTGGGTATCGCAATTTGGTCTGCGGCTGTGTGCCGCACGCATGGGGCGCTTTTGCGCCTGCGAAAGGATCTTTGAATAACATGAAGGCAATCATCCCCGCCGCCGGTCTTGGCACGCGTTTTCTGCCTGGCACCAAGTGCACGCCCAAAGAGATGCTGCCGGTGCTCGACAAGCCCGTCATTCAGTACGTCGTCGAGGAGGCGCTCGAGCCCGAGGAGGTCGACGATGCCATCATCGTTACTTCTCCCGGTAAGCCCGAGCTGCTGAACTACTTCCAGCCCGACCGTTCGCTCGAGAACCTGCTGCGCGAGCGCGGCAAGAACGCCTATGCCGATGCTGTCGCCCACGCTGGCGGTATGCCGGTCGACTTCCGTTATCAGTACGAGCCCAAGGGCCTCGGCCATGCTATTCGCTCTGCTGCCGACGCCGTGGCAGGGGAGAACTTCCTGGTTCTTCTGGGCGACTACGTTGTGCCTAACCGCGATATCTGCGACAAGATGCTCGCCGTTTCCAAGGAGCACGGTGGCGCTTCGGTTATCGCCGTCGCTGCTTGCTCGCCCGAGGAAGTCAGCCGCTACGGCGTTATCGCCGGCGAGCGCGTCGGTTCGCTCGAGGGCGCCGAGGGCGTTGCCGATGCCGAGCCGGGCGCTGTCTGGCGCATCGGCGGTCTGGTCGAGAAGCCCGCTCCCGAGGCGGCTCCGTCCAACCTGTACATCGTCGGTCGCTACCTGCTGAGCCCGCTGGTCATGGACTTGCTGGCAGATCAGCAGGCCGGCAAGGGCGGCGAGATCCAGCTCACCGACGCCATGGCCCGTTCGCTCGACCGCGAGGCCATGTACGCCGTCGTCATCGACCCGCTGTCGGGCTACGACACCGGCACTCCCTCTGGTTGGATGGCCACTAACGCCCTCATGGCTGCAAACGACCCCCGCTTTGCCGATGCCTTCTGGGACGCCATCGACGAGCGCGGCGGATTGATGCGCAAGTAAGCCTTTGGGCACCGACATTTACGGGCGTGGACCTCGGTTCGCGCCCGTTTTTTATAAGAGCTGCGATTGCTAGCTCTCTGTTCACAGAAAATATATGAACAGATGTTCGATACACATACATCTACCTGCGTGTTTTCTGTCGAAAAACTTTGCTACTCCAAAAACTCTATCGCGTCAAGGCTTTTCTTGCCCAACGGTCGGTACCTGATAAACTATTAGGTTGCGATAACTGGCGAAGCTATGCCTCGCCAACCCACCGAGCATTTCCGTGAAGGAGGAAAAACCTGGTGACCTACGCATACACTGCCACTGAGCGCAAACGCGTCAGCTTCGGGAAAATCCCGGAGGCCATGGAGCTCCCCAACCTTATCTCTGTTCAAAGGGAATCCTTTGAGCGTTTTAAGGACGAGGGCCTTCGTGAGGCGTTCAAGGAATCCAGCCCCATCCAGAGCCAGAACCATGTTCTCGAGGTTACCTTCGGCGAGCATCAGTTTGGCGACCCCGCGCACACCGTCGAGGAGTGCCGAGAGAAGGATATGACCTATCAGGCTCCGCTTCTGACCGACGTCCGTCTCACCAACAAGGAGACCGGCGAGATCAAGGAGCAGCTCGTCTTCATGGGCGACTTCCCCATGATGACCGATCAGGGCACCTTCATCATCAACGGTACCGAGCGTATCGTCGTCTCGCAGCTCGTCCGCTCCCCGGGCGTGTACTACAGCTCCGAGATGGATTCGGGCAAGCAGATCTACAAGGCCCAGATCATCCCGTCCCGCGGTGCCTGGCTTGAGTTTGAGGTCGACAAGCGCGACCAGCTCATGGTCTCCATCGACCGTAAGCGCAAGCAGAGCGCCACGATGTTCCTGCGCGCCCTTGGCATCGCCGTCACCAACGATGACATCATCGAGCTGCTTGGCAACTCCGATGTGATCAAGCGCACCCTGGAGCGCGACACCGCCCTTACCCGCGAGGACGCCCTCATCGAGATCTACCGTCGTCTGCGCCCGGGCGAGCCTCCCACCGTGGACGCTTCCCGCAGCCTGCTCGAGGGTCTGCTCTTTAACCCGCAGCGCTACGATCTGGCCCGCGTCGGTCGTTACAAGGTCAACAAGAAGCTCAACCTCACCACCGAGGAAGAGGTCACGGTGCTCACCGACGAGGATATCGTTGCGACGCTGCGCTACCTCCTGTCCCTCGCTGCCGGCGAGCAGGGTTTCAAGGTCGACGACATCGACCACTTCGGCAACCGCCGTATCCGCACCGTCGGCGAGCTCGTCGCCAACCAGTTCCGTATCGGTATGAGCCGTATGGAGCGCGTCGTCCGTGAGCGCATGAGCTCCCAGGACATCGACGAGATCACCCCGCAGTCGCTCATCAACATCCGCCCGATCGTGGCCTCCATCAAGGAGTTCTTCGGTTCCTCGCAGCTCTCGCAGTTCATGGACCAGGCGAACCCCCTGACCGGTCTGACCCACAAGCGCCGTCTGTCCGCACTCGGCCCTGGTGGTCTTGCCGGCCACAAGTCCGGCTCCAGCCGCCGCACCAACGTGCCGACGGCCGTCCGCGACGTTCACAACTCGCACTACAGCCGCATGTGCCCGATCGAGACCCCCGAAGGCCCCAACATCGGCCTGATCGGCTCGCTCGCCCTCTACGCCCGCGTCAACGAGTATGGCTTCATCGAGGCCCCGTTCCGTCGCGTCGAGAACGGCGTTGCCACCGACCAGATCGACTGGATGACCGCTGACGAGGAAGAGAAGCACGTCATCGCGCCGGCCAACACGCCGCTCGATCCCAAGACCAACGAGTTCATCACGACCGATGCCGAGGGCAAGCTTGTCCGTCCGCACACCGTGATCGCCCGTACCCGCGACTTCGACGGCTCCTTCGGCGCTCCCGCCGACGTGCCCGTCGAGGACGTCGACTACATGGACGTCTCGCCGCGTCAGATGCTCTCCGTCGCAGCCACGCTGATCCCGTTCCTTGAGCACGACGACGCCAAGCGTACGCTGATGGGCGCCAACATGCAGCGTCAGGCCGTGCCGCTGGTTCACCCCGCCGCTCCCTATGTCGGTACCGGCATGGAGCGTCGCGCCGCTCTGGACTCCGGCGAGGTCACCCTGGCCAAGAACGCCGGCGAGGTCATCTTTGCCGACGCCGCCAAGATTATCGTCAAGCATGCCGGTGGCATGGACGAGTATCATCTGGCCAAGTACCAGCGCTCCAACCAGTCCACCTGCATCAACCACCGTCCGCTCGTGCGCGTCGGTGACACCGTTGAGCAGGGCGAGCCCCTGGCTGACGGTCCTTCGACCGATCATGGCGAGCTCGCACTGGGTCAGAACCTCACTGTGGCCTACATGCCGTGGGAAGGCTTTAACTACGAGGACGGTATCGTCGTGTCCGAGCGCCTGGTGGCCGAGGACCTGCTGACGACCATCAATATCACCCGTCACGAGATCGACGCCCGCGACACCAAGCTCGGCCCCGAGGAGATCACCCGCGAGATCCCGAACCTCTCCGAGGACATGCTTGCCAACCTCGACGAGGACGGCATCATCCGCATCGGCGCCGAGGTCGGCCCTGGCGACATCCTGGTCGGTAAGGTCACGCCTAAGGGCGAGAGCGCTCTGACCGCCGAGGAGCGCCTGCTGCGCGCCATCTTCGGTGCCAAGGCCCACGATGTCCGTGACACCTCCCTTAAGATGCCTCACGGCGCTTACGGCCGCGTCATCGACGTCGTCCGCTTTAGCCGCGAGAACGGCGACGACCTGGCCCCCGGCGTCAACGAGCAGGTGCGCGTCTACGTCGCCCAGCGTCGTAAGATCCAGCAGGGCGATAAGATCGCCGGCCGCCACGGCAACAAGGGTGTTATCTGTAACGTTCTGCCGGTCGAGGACATGCCCTACATGGCTGACGGTACCCCGATCGACGTTATCCTCAACCCGCTGGGCGTTCCTTCGCGTATGAACGTCGGCCAGCTGCTCGAGTGCCACCTTGGCTGGGCTGCTGCCTGCGGTTGGGATACCGAGCAGGCCGACTCCGACAAGTACGTCCCCGGTCCGTTCTTCACCGCGACGCCCGTCTTCGACGGCGCCAAGGAGGACGAGATCGCCGAGGTCATCCGTCGTGCCAACAAGAACATGCTCAACAAGGCCACCGCTGCCTTTGGCGATCACATGCGCCCCGAGTTCGTCACCCAGCTTGACGAGCGCGGCAAGACCCGTCTGTTCGACGGCCGTACCGGCGAGGAGTTCCGCGAGCCCATTACCGTGGGTACGTCCTACATCCTCAAGCTCGGCCACATGGTCGACGACAAGATCCACGCCCGTTCGACTGGCCCTTACAGCCTGGTTACCCAGCAGCCTCTGGGCGGCAAGGCCCAGTTCGGCGGCCAGCGCTTCGGCGAGATGGAAGTTTGGGCACTGTACGCTTACGGCGCTTCCAACGTCCTGCAGGAGATCCTGACCGTCAAGTCCGACGATACCGTGGGCCGCGTCAAGACCTACGAGTCCATCGTCAAGGGCGAGAACGTTCCTGTCCCGGGTATCCCCGAGTCCTTCAAGGTTCTCGTCAAGGAGATCCGCTCCCTCGCGCTGGACATCGAGCCCATGCACGATGCCGACGAGGACGCCTCCGCCCCTGTGACCGCCGAGGAGACCTCTGCTCTCGACGACCTGGCTGCGCTCGCCGGCGTTGACACCGACGTCGAGGCCGAGGATGCCGAGACCGCCGAGGCACCCGAGGCTGTCGCCGCCACGACCACTGATAAGGAGTAGTTGACTGTGGCAGATTTCGAAGCTACTGATTTTGACTCGGTAAAGATCTCCCTTGCCTCCGCCGACCAGATCCGTTCCTGGTCGCACGGTGAGGTCAAGAAGCCGGAGACCATCAATTACCGTACCCTCAAGCCCGAGAAGGACGGCCTGTTCTGCGAGAAGATCTTCGGTCCCGCCAAGGACTGGGAGTGCTCCTGCGGCAAGTACAAGGGCATCCGCTTTAAGGGCATCGTCTGCGAGCGCTGCGGCGTCGAGGTCACCTCGGCCAAGGTGCGTCGCGACCGCATGGGCCACATCGAGCTCGCCGCTCCCGTGTCCCACATCTGGTACTTCAAGAGCCCCACGAGCTTCCCGATGAGCCGTATGCTCGACATCAAGTCCAAGGACCTCGAGAAGGTTCTGTACTTTGCCAGCTACATCATCACCGAGGTTGACTACGAGGCTCGCGAGGCCGACGCCGACGACCTGCGCGAGGAGCTCGCCGCCGATCTGGAAGAGATCGATGCCGAGTGCGCCCGCCAGATCGAGTCCCTTAAGGAGCAGGGCGACCCCGAGAACTTTGACGAGTTCTCCGACGAGGAGCCGCTGACCCCCGAGGAGATCGCCTCTGGCATCGTCGACATCGAGGAAGAGTGCAAGGACGAGAAGCAGCTCCGCACGGACGCCTTCAACGCCTTCATGAAGCTCACCGAGCGCGACCTCATCTCCGATGAGCCGCTGTTCCGCGAGATGACCCGCTACTACTCCATGTACTTCAAGGGTGGCATGGGTGCCGAGGCCGTCCGCGACCTGCTCGCTGCCATCGACCTTCCTTCCGAGGCCGAGAAGCTCAAGGCCATCATTGCCGACGAGGATTCCCAGAAGCAGAAGCGCGAGAAGGCCGTCAAGCGCCTCGAGGTCGTTGACGCCTTCCTGAAGGGTGGCAACAGCCCCGCGAACATGATCCTGGATGTCATCCCGGTCATTCCGCCCGATCTGCGCCCGATGGTCCAGCTCGACGGCGGTCGCTTTGCCGCGTCCGACCTCAACGACCTGTATCGTCGCGTGATCAACCGTAACAACCGACTCAAGCGCCTGCTCGACCTGGACGCCCCTGCGATCATCGTGAACAACGAGAAGCGCATGCTCCAGGAGTCCGTGGACGCCCTGTTCGACAACGGCCGTCGTGGTCGCCCGGTCTCTGGCCGTGGCGGTCGCCCGCTCAAGTCGCTCGCCGAGGCCCTCAAGGGCAAGCAGGGTCGTTTCCGTCAGAACCTGCTGGGCAAGCGTGTCGACTACTCCGGCCGTTCGGTAATCGTTACCGACCCCAAGTTGCTGCTGCACCAGTGCGGTCTGCCCAAGACCATGGCGCTGGAGCTCTTCAAGCCCTTCGTCATGAAGCGCCTGGTCGAGCTCGGCAAGGTCGAGAACATCAAGGGCGCCAAGCGCGCTATCGACCGCGGTGCCACCTTTGTGTGGGATATCCTCGAAGAGGTCATCGACGGCCGCGTCGTGCTGCTCAACCGTGCACCGACCCTGCACCGTCTGTCCATCCAGGCCTTTGAGCCGGTGCTGGTCGAGGGCAAGGCTATCCACCTGCATCCGCTGGTCTGCTCGCCCTTCAACGCCGACTTCGACGGCGACCAGATGTCTGTCCATGTGCCGCTGTCCAGCCAGGCTCAGGCCGAGGCTCGCGTGCTTATGCTCTCTGCGAACAACCTGCGCTCGCCGGCATCCGGCAAGCCGGTTAACATTCCCTCGCAGGACATGATCATCGGTGTGTACTACCTCACCCAGGTCCGCGACGGTCTGCCGGGCGAGAACCACGTGTTCGCCAGCTTCGACGACGCGCTGCACGCCTATGACTGCCGCTCCGAGGTCGACATGCAGGCCAAGATTCAGGTCCGCGTGTCCGCTGCCGACGCCAATGTCATCAACGAGGACGGCACCCGTATCTTCCGCGTCAAGAACGGCAAGAACGAGTTTGTCGACTACGACGTCACCGGCAACAAGACCGCGCGCTTCGAGACCTCTATCGGCCGCATCATCTTCAACCGCCAGTGCCTGCCCGAAGACTACGAGTTTATGAACTACAAGATGGTCAAGGGCGACGTGGCCAAGCTGGTTGCGGACTGCTGCGATCGCTATCCCGAGGCCAAGGTCGGCCCGATCCTCGACGCCATCAAGTACTCCGGCTTCCACTACGCTACCCGCGCCGGCCTCACCATCTCGGTGTGGGACGCTCTCATCCCTGCCGAGAAGCAGGAGCTGCTCGATCGCGCCCAGGCCAACGTCGACCAGATCAACGAGTACTTCGAGGAGGGCTTCATCAACGAGACGGAGCGCCACATCGAAGTCGTTAACGAGTGGACCGCTTGTACCGATAAGGTTGCAGCGCTCATGCTCGACTTGTTCGACGAGGAGAACCCGCTCTACATGATGGCCGACTCCGGCGCCCGTGGTTCTAAGACCCAGCTGCGTCAGCTCGGCGGCATGCGTGGCCTGATGGCAGACATGTCCGGCGAGACGATCGACCTTCCCATTAAGGCGAACTTCCGCGAGGGCCTGCTGCCGCTCGAGTACTTCATTTCGACCTACGGCGCCCGTAAGGGCCTGGTCGATACCGCATCCCACACCTCAGACTCTGGTTACCTGACCCGTCGTCTGGTCGACGTGGCCCAGGACGTCATCGTCCGCGAGGAGGACTGCGGTACGCACGAGGGCGTCACCTACAACCTCATCATCCCCGGCACCACCGACCTCAACACCGACCTCGTCGGCCGTTGCTTCATTGAGGACGTCGTGGCTCCCGATGGCACCGTGCTCTTTGAGCAGGACGGCTACATCGAGAAGGTCGCTGACATCCAGAAGATGGTCGATGCCGGCCTTAAGAAGGTCAAGCTTCGCGCGCTGCTCACCTGCCGCTCCAAGTACGGCGTGTGCCAGAAGTGCTACGGCTGGGATCTTTCCACCCGTCGTCCGGTCGCCATCGGTACCGCGGTCGGCATTATTGCCGCCCAGTCCATCGGCGAGCCCGGTACGCAGCTTACGATGCGTACCATTCACTCCGGCGGCGTCGCTGGCGTCGACGATATTACGCAGGGTCTGCCTACGGTCAGCCGTATGTTCGATATCGTCGGCAACGTCAACGAGAAGATCCTGGGTCGCGAGGCCGAGCTGGCTCCGTACTCCGGCCACCTCTCGATTAAGCCCGAGAAGTCCGAGTACGTGCTGACGCTCACCGACTCCGAGGATCACACCCGTGTCCTCGACGAGCGTCGCGTCCCCGCATCGGTGCGCTTTATGCCCGAGATCGAGGACGGCTGCGAGGTTCGCGCCGGCGACCAGATCACCAAGGGCTTCGTCAACTTCCGCAACCTGCGCAAGCTGACCGACATCGAGTCGACGATGCACACCTTCGTCGAGAGCGTCAAGGACGTTTACACCAGCCAGGGCGTCGACCTGAACGACAAGCACATCGAGGTGCTCGCACGTCAGATGCTGCGTCGCGTTCAGATCACCAACCCCGGCGACTCCAAGTACCTGCTTGGTCAGTACGTCGACCGCTACGAGTTCGCCGACGAGGTCGAGCGCGTTGCCCGTCTGGGCGGTCAGGCTCCCGTGGCCGAGCCCGTCATCCTGGGTACGCTCAAGGTCGCGTCCAACATCGACTCCTGGCTGTCGAGCGCTTCGTTCATCCGCACCGCCGGCGTCCTTACCGAGGCTGCCATCGAGGGCAAGGTCGATCACCTGCTCGACCTTAAGTCCAACGTCATCGTCGGTAAGAAGATCCCGGCTGGTACTGGTCTCAAGCCGTACGCCAACGCCAAGCTGACGTATCGCACGGCCGACGGCTATGTCGACATCGACGGCCCGGCTTCGCCCAACGCCAAGTCGCTGCCCGAGTGGGCTCCGGTTGAGCTCAAGGACCTGGACGAGCAGCTCCCGCAGCAGCTCGACTGGGCCGGCTACGACGAGTTCGGTGGTGCTGACGGTTCGTTCACCCGCAACGGCCACACCATCTCTGCCGAGAAGGCTCGCCTGTACCTGTTCGACGACCTGGGCGTGTCGCAGCGCTGGACCAACAAGTTCAGCGAGGTCGGCATCGAGACGGTCGGCGATCTGGTCGGCAAGTCCGAGGAGGATCTGCTGCGCATCGATGGCATCGGTGCCAAGGCGATCGAGGAGCTCCGTGACGGTCTGGAGGCCCACGACCTGCTCTATATCCTCGAGAACAACGACGACGTTGCCGACGAGGAAGACCTCTCGCAGCTGCTACAGATGGTCTTTAGCCCCGACGGTCCGGACGACATTCTGCTGGGCACCTCTGCCACGCCGACGCATCACGCCGACGCCGACGAGGAACTCCTGGGCGCCCCGATCGACGACAAGAAGGCTCCCGCCAACGGTGCCATCAACGAGGACATGGCCTCCCTCGACGAGCTGCTCAACCAGCTCGTGGACACCGACGACGCCGAAGAGGCCAAGGACAACGACGAGGAATAATTTCCTAGTACGTTAACCGCCCTTCCAAAGACCCGCTTCCCAACAGGGGAGCGGGTCTTTTTTGATGAGGAACGTTGCCCCGACGAGTACGTCGGATTCCCGGAACGGGCCGCCCGCTGTTTAAGTTTGTCGCGAGTTCCGCACGCAAAGGAAAGCACTTAATGTGCTTTCCGTCTTGCGCAGGACTGTAGAGCAGCAAACTTAAACAGCGGGCGGCCCGTTCCGGGAATCTGCCCCCGCGCACAGAAGGGGATTCCTTTTGCCAAAAAGGGACGGATTAATTTTGGTAGGTTTTTCCTACTTGAATTTGAAACATTTCGTTCGGCCAAAGCGTATCTATGGTGAGGACCTCATCAAGAACCATCAGCGTCACCGGGAGGTGATTATGGAAGAACAAGCTTTTAGACAGGCGGTCGAAGACCACCGGGATGTCGTGTTTCGGATCGCATTGACGTATCTGCGTGATCGCGCTGACGCCGACGATGTCGCTCAAGACGTCTTTCTTAAGTTGCTCAAAAGCGACGCGCAATTTGAAAACTGGGAGCATCTTCGTCGATGGCTTATCCGGGTCACGATCAATGAATGTAAATCTCTCTTTCGAAAGCCGTGGAGGCGCGTGGAGGATATTGAGAATCTGGCCGATTCGCTTTCGACGGCGCAGGAGGAGACCAAGGCGGTCCTGTCAGACGTTATGCGACTTCCGGAGCGATTCCGTATTCCTATCGTGCTCTATTACTATCTGGGCTTCTCGACTTCAGAAATTGCCGAGTTACTGCATGTGCCAGCCGCGACCGTTCGAACGCGTTTAGCTCGCGGTCGATCGAAGCTCAAATTCATCCTAGAGGAGGGCGACCGTGAAATCCAACCAGATCAAGCAGGCCTTCGAGTCCGTCCAAGCCGATAGCGATCTTGCTGACCGTGTTCTTTATGCCGTTGCTGGCGAGCCTCTTCGCCGAAAGGGTCACGCGAAGCCTCTGTATGTTGCCGTAATCGGATGTCTTGCCGGAGTGCTGGCGACCGGAGGGGTCGCCTACGCTGTTGTCAATTCCAGTTATTTTGCCTCTGCCTGGGGAAACCATGGCAACGGAGAGTCCGTTACCTGGACTCAAGGTGGCTCGTCGGGGACTAAATATACCTACACCAGAGAGTTTGGTGATGGTATCGCGCCCCAAAGCTTGGAGGGTTCAGTACAGAAGGTCAATCTGTCCGTCGAGGGCAACGGCTATACACTCGACATTCATGATATGGCTATCGACCAAAACGGCTGCGGTGCTGTGACGTTTACGCTGTCCAATCCAAATGGTGTTAACTACTACAAGCCGGCAGCAGAGACAGGCGAACTTGTTCTCTATGGTGAAGAAGAACAAGGCATCGGTACACCCAGCATGAACTTCGGCGAGGAATGGGCTGATACACGCTGCACCATTGATAAGGACACATCAAGCGATACTGTCATTAATGGCACGATGTACTTTGCTTCTATGGATCGCGAGCGAGGTTTTCAACATGCGGTCACCTGGAATATCTCGTGGACCGAGGGCGAAGGAGAGGATGCGAAGCCGTTCGAGGCATCGACGCCCGAGTTTAGCGTTGGAGCGTACGTCGATACTAAGGAACTCCGCTCCGATGACTCGCCTCTCGAGATCAGCCCGTTTTCCATCCAGACGCACATCGATGATCTGGGCATTGACGCAGTCACGAAGAAGTTGACGGTTACCTACAAGGATGGATCGGAGCAGATTATCGAAGATGACGACGCAGGGGCGTTCAATTTCTATGTTTCGATGGCGCGCAATAGCGGAGAGAACATCTGGGTTCCGGCAAGGCTCATCAATGTCGATCAGGTTGTATCGGTAACCCTTGAGGGAACGAGGTGCACATCAACAGGAGAGACCGAAACAGAAGTACCCTTTACCATCGTCTACTCGTAAGACTTGAGGCCGCTTCCCACTAGGGGAAGCGGCCTATTTTGCGTTATATGGACGGTTATTTTGAGCGATATTCGCCTGAATTTCGGAAGTATGCGGCAAAATCTCGATGGGCCGACCACACCGCATATACTCAAGCGCTCTACCTGCGGGTTTATTATCGCAAAACCCCGGCGTGCTCGGCAGGTCCAGAATTTGCCGCATACTTCCGAAAGCGCCACCGATTTCCCTATGACAGATGAGGGCGGATCACCGCTGGAGCGCGACGTTTCCGCAGATAAAACCGACCAAAACAAACCTTTCCCTTTTTGGCAGGTAACGTTGCCCCGACGAGCACGTCGGATTCCCGGCCCGGGCGGCCCGCCGTTTAAGTTTGTCGCGAGTTCCGCACGCAAAGGAAAGCACTTAATGTGCTTTCCGTCTTGCGCAGGACTGTAGAGCAGCAAACTTAAACGGCGGGCCGCCCGGGCCGGGAATCCGCCCCCGTGCACAGGAGGGGATTCCTTTTGTGTAGGCTTTGCGGAAATGTGCCAATTTTGGGATACGCCCGGCGGCGTGGTCTGTTGACGGCACAGCTAACGCCACGTATCCTATCGAACTGCGTGTTTCGTAGGGGGATGCTGACCCCTCGATTCAAGCCGTTGCACTTTACAGAAAGCTGGAATCATTCGAGAAGGAGTACGCTTTGCCTACTATTAACCAGCTGGTTCGCCAGGGCCGTCGTTCCGTGCCCAAGAAGTCCAAGAACGCTGCTCTGCAGCACAACTCCCAGAAGCGCGGCGTGTGCACCCGCGTCTTCACCACGAGCCCCAAGAAGCCGAACTCGGCTCTTCGTAAGGTTGCCCGTGTTCGCCTTGTCAACGGCATCGAAGTTACTGCTTACATCCCGGGTGAGGGCCACAACCTGCAGGAGCACTCCATCGTGCTCGTCCGCGGCGGTCGTGTCCGTGACCTCCCTGGTGTCCGTTATCACGTCATCCGTGGCGCCTACGACGCTGCTCCGGTCCAGAACCGTATGCAGGCCCGTTCCAAGTACGGTGCTAAGCGCCCCAAGGCTAAATAAGCCAGATAACGTTTTGATACTTTCGCCGTGTGCCGCCTAAGCGCCGCACGGTAGACACTTAAGGAGATTTCACATGCCGCGTCGTGCAGCAGCTAATCGTCGTGAGGTTCAGCCTGACGCCGTTTACAACAACCGCCTGGTGACTCAGCTCATCAACAAGGTCCTTCTTGACGGCAAGAAGGCCACCGCTGAGCGCATCGTTTACACCGCTTTCGAGATCGTTGCCGAGAAGTCTGAGGGTGGCGACGCTCTCGCTACCTTCAAGAAGGCTATGGACAACGTCAAGCCCACGCTCGAGGTTAAGCCCAAGCGTGTCGGCGGCGCTACCTATCAGGTCCCGATGGAGGTCAACTCCCGTCGTTCCACCGCTCTGGGTATCCGCTGGATCGTCAACTTCTCCCGCGCTCGCAAGGAGAAGACCATGGCCGAGCGTCTCGCCAACGAGATCCTCGACGCTTCCAACGGCCTGGGCGCTTCCGTCAAGAAGCGTGAGGACGTCTTCAAGATGGCCGAGGCCAACCGCGCGTTCTCTCACTATCGTTGGTAAGTTAAGGTAAGGAACTAACATGGCTAAGCCTAAGTACAAGCTTTCCGATACCCGTAACATCGGCATCATGGCCCACATCGATGCCGGTAAGACCACCACGACCGAGCGTATTCTTTACTACACCGGTAAGACCCACAAGATCGGTGAGGTCCATGAGGGCGCTGCCACCATGGACTGGATGGTTCAGGAGCAGGAGCGCGGCGTAACCATTACCTCCGCTGCTACCACCTGCTTCTGGAACAAGGACGGCAAGGACTACCGCATCCAGATCATCGACACCCCGGGCCACGTTGACTTCACCGCCGAGGTCGAGCGCTGCCTGCGCGTCCTCGATGGCGCTGTCGCCGTCTTCGACGCCGTTGCCGGCGTTCAGCCCCAGTCTGAGACCGTTTGGCGTCAGGCTTCTACCTTCAACGTTCCCCGCATCGCCTTCATCAACAAGTATGACCGCGTGGGCGCTGACTTCTTCAACGCTATCGAGACCATGAAGGATCGTCTCGACGCTAACGCCGTGGCCGCTCAGGTCCCGATGGGCGCCGAGGACAACTTCTGGGGCGTCATCGACCTGGTCACCATGACTGCATGGGACTTCAAGGCCGACGAGAAGGGCATGACCTACCCCGAGCCGATGGACGAGATCCCGGCTGAGTTCGCCGACATCGCTGCCACCAAGCGCGAGGAGCTCCTCGACGCTGCTGCCAGCTTTGACGACGAGCTCATGGAGAAGATCCTCATGGAGGAGGACTTCACCGTCGAGGAGCTCAAGGCTGCTCTGCGTAAGGGCGTTCTGGCCAACGAGCTCAACCTCGTCTTCGTGGGCTCCGCCTACAAGAACAAAGGCGTCCAGGAGCTGCTCGACGCTGTCGTCGACTACCTGCCCAGCCCGCTCGACGTTGAGGCCGTCACCGGTACCGATCCGGACACCGGCGAGGAGATTCAGCGTCATCCTTCCTTTGACGAGCCCTTCTCCGGCCTGGTCTTCAAGATCATGACCGACCCGTTCGTCGGTAAGCTCACCTACGTCCGCGTTTACTCCGGCCGTGCCGAGTCCGGCTCCTATGTGGTCAACGCTTCCAACGGTCAGCGCGAGCGCCTCGGCCGCATCCTCGAGATGAACGCCGCCGAGCGTATCGACCGTGACGACGCTGCCGCTGGCGACATCGTCGCTTGCGTCGGCTTCAAGAACTCCACCACCGGTGACACCCTGTGCGCCGAGGGCAAGGAGATCGTCCTCGAGAAGATCGAGTTCGCTAAGCCCGTTATCGACGTTGCCATCGAGCCCAAGACCAAGGCCGAGCAGGACAAGATGTCCCTGGCTCTGACCAAGCTCGCCGAGGAGGACCCGACCTTCCAGGTGTCCACTAACCACGAGACCGGCCAGACCATCATCGCCGGCATGGGCGAGCTGCACCTCGAGATCATCGTCGACCGTCTGCTCCGCGAGTTCAAGGTTGACGCTAACGTTGGTAAGCCCCAGGTTGCCTACCGCGAGACCGCTGGTCACGACGTCGAGAAGGCTGAGGGCAAGTTCGTCCGTCAGTCCGGCGGTCGCGGTCAGTATGGCCACGCCGTCATCAAGCTCGAGAAGATGGAGGAGGGCTTCGGCTACGAGTTCGTCAACGCTATCGTCGGCGGCGTCGTGCCCAAGGAGTACATCCCGTCCATCGACAAGGGCATCCAGGAGGCCCTGAACACCGGTGTTATCGCCGGCTTCCCGGTCCTCGACGTTAAGGTCACCCTGTTCGACGGTTCTTACCACGAGGTCGACTCCTCCGAGGCCGCCTTCAAGATCGCCGGTTCCATGGCTATCAAGGACGCCCTCAAGAAGTCCGATCCGCAGCTGCTCGAGCCGATCATGGCTGTCGAGGTCGAGACCCCCGAGCAGTACATGGGCGACGTTATGGGCAACCTCTCCGGTCGCCGCGGCAAGATCGAGGGCATGGAGGATCGCAAGAACAGCAAGCTCATCCGTGCCAAGGTGCCGCTGGGCGAGATGTTCGGTTACGCTACCGATCTTCGCTCCCAGACCCAGGGCCGTGCATCCTACACGATGCAGTTCGACTCTTATGAGCCCGCGCCCAAGTCCATCGTGGACGAGGTCATGAGCAAGAACGCCTAAGTTCGAGCTCCCTGTTACGTAATCCGCGAGAACATCTCTCGCACTCTTTGGAGGTTTAAGTTGGCTACCCAGAAGATCCGCATTCGCCTCAAGGGCTATGATCACGAGGTCGTCGATCAGTCCGCGAAGCTCATCGTCGAGACCGCTCAGAAGACCGGCGCTCGCGTTTCCGGTCCTGTCCCCCTGCCCACCGAGCGCAACCTGTACACGGTTATCCGCTCGCCGCACGTGAACAAGGACTCCCGTGAGCAGTTCGAGATGCGCACCCACAAGCGTCTCATCGACATCCTCGACCCCACCTCGGGCACCGTTGATTCGCTTATGCGTCTCGACCTCCCCGCTGGCGTCGACATCGACATCAAGCTCTAAGTTTTTTGCTCGATCGCACGATTGATAAGGCCGCAGCCCTTTGGGTTGCGGCCTTTTTTGTATCGATGGGGTAAAGGGTCTACACTACTGAGCTATTCGACAAACGGTGTATGAGTAAAGCTGTTGGGGGCAGGTAGAGATGGTCGAGTGGATTGTTAAACGAGCGCAGGGCGACCGTGCACGTGTGGGCACGTTGACGGGCATGGTGTGCATTCTTGCCAATGTGGCACTTTGCGCTGCGAAGGGCGCAATCGGTGTGCTGTCGGGATCGGTTTCGATCGTGGCGGATGCCATGAACAACCTGTCCGACGCCAGCTCGAACATCGTGAGCGTGCTGGGCTTTAAGCTGGCGGGCAAGCCAGCAGACCCCGAGCATCCTTACGGCCATGGCCGCTACGAGTATCTCTCGGGTCTGGTCGTGGCAGCGCTCGTGCTGCTGATTGGTGTTGAGCTGGTGAAGTCCTCGGTGGAGCGAATTATCAACCCCGAGCCTGTCGAGTTCTCGCTTGCTCTGGTGGCGGTTCTAGTGCTTTCGATGGTCGTAAAGCTGTGGATGGCGGCCCTCAACCAAAAGCTCGGCGATCGCATTGAGTCCGAGACACTGCATGCGACCGCTCAGGATTCCAAGAACGATGTCCTTGCCACGGGCGCTGTGCTGGTATGCGCGATTATTTCACAGGTGACGCATGTCAATCTTGATGCATGGGTTGGACTTGCCGTTGGCGCCTATATTGGCTGGAGCGGCTTTGAGCTTATCCAGGATACGGTGAGCCCGCTTTTGGGCCAGGCGCCCGACCCCAAACTGGTCAAGCATATCCGAGATAAGATCATGAGCTATCCTGGCGTTTTGGGCGTCCACGACCTGATGGTGCACGATTACGGTCCGGGCAGGAAGTTTGCGAGCGCCCACGCCGAGATGGCAGCCGAGACCAGCCCGCTGGAAAGCCACGACACGCTCGATAACATCGAGCAGTCGTTTAGAAACGAAGAAGGCATGATCGTCACGCTCCATTACGACCCCATCGTGACCGACGACACCAAAGTGGCGAGCATGCGCCTGCGCATCAACGCCATGGCTCAGGAGATTGATAGCCGCCTTTCGATTCACGACTTGCGTTGCGTACCGGGCCCCACGCACACCAATGTGATTTTTGACTGCGTGCGACCCTCGGATTTGGGCATGGGAGCCGATGAGCTCAAAAACGCGTTGGCCCAGAGGGTCGAATCGGAATATCCCAAGTCGGTCGCCAAGATCACGATCGACGAGGACTATGTCGGCCATACCCACGAGTAGGGCTGTGCCGGCAAGGTAACTGAAGCAGAAGGGGAGAGCATGACGAAGCTGTATCTACTCCGCCACGGTCAGACGGAATTTAACGTTAAAAAGCTGGTCCAGGGCCGCTGCGATTCACCGCTGACCGACCTGGGCCGTCAGCAGGCACGGACGGCAGCCGCATGGCTCAAAGCCCACGGTGTCTTCCCGGATAAAGTGGTCTCTTCGCCCTTAGGCCGGGCCATGGACACAGCTCAGCTCGTCGCTACCGAACTCCTTGGCCCGGACGCAGCAGTCGAGCCCTGCGAAGGCATCATCGAGCGCAGCTACGGCACCTTCGAAGAAGGCCCCCACGACGCCCTGCCCACCGACGTCTGGGACCCGGGCGAGGACCTGGTCCCCTTCGGAGGAGAAGGAAGTCATGCCCTGCAGGAGCGCATGGTAGCCACCCTCACCAATCTCATGGGCGCCGAGGGCATCGAAACCCTCCTAGCAGTAAGCCACGGCAGCGCCAGCCGCCAATTCATCAAAGCCGCCGCTCCAGAGGACTTCAAACTCCCAGCAAAACTTCCCAACTGCGCCATCATGATTTTTGATTTTGAAGAGTTCACGCCACAAGCAGAAGGCGAACCACATCAATGCAAGTTCACCCTCCAACAAATAGTGGATCCCCAACAAAGTCATTAGCCTGAGCGAGCAGAGTTAAGCAGACATCAACGTGTCGTCTCCCGAGCACGGCGGAGGGCCGGTGAAATATATTAAGGGCATCGCGAGTTCCGCACGCAAAGGAGAGCACTTAATGTGCTCTCCGTCTTGCGCAGGACTGTAGAGCAGGGACCTTAATATATTTCACCGGCCCTCCGCCGTGCTCGGGAGCCATCCACGCACTTTACCTGCGTAAACAATGTGAGTGAAATATGAATCTCGATGGATACGCCCGCAGCCGTGTATACTAAACAGCTGTGTGAAACCAGGGGAGTATTCTGGCTGGACAAAATGCCTGCTTAATAGGGTTGTCAGGTAGTTCGGACACAATACAAGGCTGGGGAGCACGTCGTGTAAGTAGTGGTCCTCTAGGGGCGTACGCTCGGTGGTGTACGCATTGTCCCAAGACCACGCGAGAGTTGGGATCATATCTTGATCAGCATGATTCTCGGCCGCAAGATTGGCATGACCCAGGTTTGGGACGAGAACGATAACGTCGTTCCCGTCACGGTCATCCAGGCTGGCCCCTGCGCTGTCTCGCAGGTTAAAACTCAGGCAACCGACGGCTATGACGCCGTCCAGATCGGTTTCGGCGACATCAAGGCCAAGAACGTGAACAAGCCCATGGCTGGTCACTTCGCCAAGGCTGGCGTCGAGCCTGTCCGTTTCCTTCGTGAGGTCCGCGTCGAGAACGGCGAGGAGCACAAGGTCGGCGAGGTCGTCACCGTCGCTGATTTCGCTGATGTCGAGAAGGTCGACGTCATCGGTACCTCCAAGGGTAAGGGCTTCCAGGGTCGCATCAAGCGCTGGGGTCAGCGCCGCGGTCCTATGACGCATGGTTCTCACTTCCAGCGTCACCCCGGTTCTATCGGTCAGTGCGCCTATCCTGCGCGCGTCCTCAAGGGCGTCAAGATGGCCGGTCACATGGGTAACGAGCGCGTTACCGTCAAGAACCTTTCCGTTGTCCGCATCGATGCCGAGCAGAACCTCATCTTGGTCAAGGGCGCTGTCCCGGGTGCCAAGAATGGTCTCGTCGCCATCCGTATGGCCTAAGGGCCCAGCCCATTTAGCCCAGCGTCATACCAAGGAGAACACTTAAATGGCAAAGTTTGAAGTAAAGAACAGCGAGGGCAAGAAGGTCGCCGAGGCCGAGCTCGCCGCTGAGGTGTACGGCATCGAGCCGAACATCCACGTTATGCACCACATCGTCAAGTGCCAGATGGCCTCTTGGCGTCAGGGCACCCAGTCTGCTAAGGGTCGCTCTGAGGTTTCCGGTGGCGGCAAGAAGCCTTGGCGTCAGAAGGGCACCGGCCGTGCCCGCCAGGGTTCCATCCGTGCTGCCCAGTGGCGTCACGGTGGCGTTGTCTTCGCCCCCAAGCCCCGTTCCTACGCTAAGCGTATGAACAACAAGGAGGTCAAGCTGGCTATGCGCTCCGCGCTGTCCGCCAAGCTGGCCGATGGCGAGCTCGTGCTCGTCGACGACTACGGCTTCGAGAAGCCTTCCACCAAGGCTGCCGTCGCCATGCTCAAGGCTCTCGGCCTTGAGGGCAAGCGTCTGACCATCATCGTTCGCGATGAGGACGTCAACGCCTACCTGTCGTTCCGCAATATTCCCAAGACGTTCATCATCACCGCTGACGAGGCCAACACCTACGATCTCGTCAACAACAACGCTGTGCTGATGCCCGCCGACATCGCCGCTCACTTCGGGGAGGTGCTTGCATAAATGACCGCCCACGAGATCATCATCCGTCCGATCGTGTCCGAGCGTTCCTTCTCCGGCATGGAGCAGAACAAGTACACGTTCGAGGTCGCCAAGGATGCTAACAAGTATCAGATCAAGGACGCTGTCGAGGAGATCTTCGGCGTCAAGGTCGTTCGCGTGAACACCTTGACGGTCAAGCCCAAGACCAAGCGCGTGCGCTATGTCGCCGGCAAGACCCGTTCTTGGAAGAAGGCCATCGTCACGCTGGCCGAGGGCGACACCATCGAGGTCTTTGGCAACCAGGCCTAAGACTCGCTGCTGTTGAGTGAGCTCATGCCTCCCAAATAGGGGAGGCGAGAGCTCAAGGTTTCGGGCGTATAAAATGGACACGCCCGGAACCGTGTATACGTCCGGTGTCATCGCACCCGAGGCAGAACCTCGAATCCCTGTCTGCGATGGCTAACGGATTCCTATTGAAAGGGATTGTAATGGCTGTAAAGCACCTTAAGCCGACCTCCGCTGGTAGGCGTTGGCAGACGATCTCCGATTTCTCTGAGATCACCTGCACCAAGCCCGAGAAGTCTCTTCTCGAGCCCCTGCCCAAGAAGGCCGGTCGTAACAACAACGGCCGCATCACCACCCGCCACCAGGGCGGCGGCGTGAAGCGTCGTTACCGCGTGATCGACTTCAAGCGCAACAAGGACGGCGTGCCCGCCAAGGTTGCCACGATCGAGTACGATCCGAACCGTTCCGCTCGCATCGCTCTGCTGCACTACGCTGACGGTGAGAAGCGCTACATCCTGGCCCCCAAGGGCCTCGAGGTCGGTCAGACCATCATGTCCGGTTCTGACGCCGACATCAAGCCGGGCAACGCTCTGCCCCTCGCCGACATCCCCGTCGGTACGCTCATCCACGCCGTCGAGTTCCAGCCGGGCAAGGGCGCTGCTATCGCCCGTTCCGCCGGTAACTCCTGCCAGCTGATGGGTAAGGAGGGCAAGTACGCTATCGTCCGTATGCCTTCCTCCGAGATGCGCCGCATCCTCGTTACCTGCCGCGCCACCGTCGGTGAGGTCGGCAACGCCGATCACGCCAACATCGTCATCGGCAAGGCCGGCCGTAAGCGTCACATGAACGTGCGCCCGACCGTCCGCGGTACCGTCATGAACCCTGTCGACCACCCGCACGGCGGTGGCGAGGGCAAGAACCACACCTCTGGTCGTCCCTCTGTTACCCCCTGGGGTAAGCCGACGAAGGGCCTTCGTACGCGCAAGAAGAAGAAGGTCTCGAACCAGCACATCATTCGTCGCCGTAAGAAGTAATTTCGGATACCGAGTTTTAGGAGAAAGCACTTATGAGCAGAAGTCTCAAAAAGGGCCCGTTCGTGGAGACTCGCCTTCTCTCGCGTATCACCGCGATGAACGAGGCTGGCAAGAAGGACGTCGTGAAGACCTGGTCCCGCGCGTCCACCATCTTCCCCGAGATGGTTGGTCACACCATCGCCGTCCACGACGGCCGCAAGCATGTGCCCGTGTATGTTACCGAGTCCATGGTTGGTCACAAGCTCGGCGAGTTCGCGCCGACTCGTACGTTCCGTGGCCACAAGGCCAAATAGGGGGTTAACCGTAAATGGCAACTAAGTCTATTGAAACTGAGGCCACCGAGGTTCGCGCCGTCGCTAAGTACGTGCGTGTTTCCCCCAGCAAGGCCCGCCTGGTGGTCGATCTGATCCGCCGCAAGCCTGTCGCTCAGGCCTTCGACATCCTCCACTTCTGCGACCGCGCCGTCGCCGTGGATGTCGAGAAGGTTCTCCGTTCCGCCGTTGCGAACGCCGAGAACAACAACGGTCTGCGTGCCGACAACCTGGTTGTCGCCGCTGCCTATGTTGACGAGGGTCCGACGCTTAAGCGCATCCGTCCCCGCGCCAAGGGTTCCGCTTCTCGCATTCTGAAGCGTACTTCCCACATCACCGTCGTCGTTGCTCCTCGAAAGGAGGCGTAAAGCTGTATGGGTCAGAAAGTCTACCCCACCGGCTTCCGTCTTGGCATCACCGAGAACTGGCGCTCCCGCTGGTTCGCAGAGAAGGATTACGCTAAGACCCTCGGTAACGATCTCGAGATTCGCAAGTACCTCGAGAAGCGTCTTTCCCGCGCAGCTGTCTCCCGCGTAGAGATCGAGCGCGCTGGCGACAAGGTGAAGGTCATCATCCTCACCGCTCGCCCCGGCGTTGTCATCGGTAAGAAGGGTGCCGAGATCGATACCCTCCGCACCGAGCTCGAGAAGGTCGCTGGCGTCTCCAAGGGCCAGCTCTCCGTCGACGTTGTCGAGATCAAGCGCCCCGAGCTCGACGCCAACCTCGTTGCTCAGTCTATCGCCGAGCAGCTCGAGGGCCGCGTTGCCTTCCGTCGCGCTATGCGCAAGGCTGTCCAGTCTGCCCGCAAGGCCGGCGCTAAGGGCATCCGTATCCAGTGCTCCGGTCGTCTCGGCGGTGCCGAGATGGGCCGTCGTGAGTGGTACCGCGAGGGTCGCGTGCCTCTGCACACCCTCCGTGCCAAGATCGACTACGGCACGGCTGTCGCCAGCACCACCATGGGCGCTTGCGGCGTGAAGGTCTGGATCTACCTGGGCGAGAAGCTCCCGGGCCAGCCTGTTCCCAACCCTGCACTCGAGGGCTCTTCCCGTCCTCGTCGTCGTAACTCCGAGAGGAGGGGTCAGTAGTGCTTGCCCCTAAGCGTATTCTTCACCGCAAGGTGCAGCGTGGCTCCATGAAGGGCCAGGCCAAGGGTAATACCGAGCTGCATTTCGGCGAGTTTGGTATCCAGGCTCTCGAGGCACATTGGATCACCAACCGTCAGATCGAGGCCGCTCGTATTGCCATGACCCGCTACATGAAGCGTGGCGGTCGTGTCTACATCACGATCTTCCCCGATAAGCCCATCACCAAGAAGCCTGCCGAGACTCGCATGGGTTCTGGTAAGGGTAACCCCGAGGAGTGGGTGGCCGTCGTCAAGCCCGGCCGCATCATGTTCGAGGTCAAGGGTGTTCCCGAGGAGGTCGCTCGCGAGGCTCTGCGTCTTGCGCAGCACAAGCTCCCCATCAAGACCAAGATTGTTGCTGCTAAGAACGCTGAGCAGCGCATCGAGAAGGAGATGGCTGAGGAGGCCGCTCTCGAGGCCAAGTGGGCTGCTGAGGACGCCGCCGCCGCCAAGGAGGAGAACTAATGAAGCCCGCAGAGATTCGTGAGCTCTCGGACGCTCAGCTCGTTGAGAAGCTGAAGGAAATGCGCGCCGAGCTCTTTAACCTTCGTTTCCAGATGGCCACCAGCCAGCTGGACAACACCGCTCGCGTCAACACCGTGAAGAAGGACATCGCTCGCGTCCTCACGGAGCAGCGCGCCCGCGAGATCGCAGCGGAGAAGTCCGCTGTCGCCGAGTAGGACCTAAGGAGAGAACATGACTGATTCGCGTAACTCGCGTAAGGTCCGTACGGGTGTCGTTACCTCCGTCTCCGGTGCCAAGACCATCGTTGTCACCATCACCGAGCGCAAGCGTCACCCTAAGTACGGCAAGATGATGACCAGCTCCAAGAAGCTGCACGCTCACGACGAGGAGTGCACGGCTGGCGTGGGCGACACCGTCCGCGTTATGGAGACCCGTCCTATGTCCAAGATGAAGCGTTGGCGCCTCATCGAGGTCGTCGAGCGCGCTAAATAAGCAGTCGCTCATACGACTTGTACGTTTCCGAAGATGTGCGTATGCCTGGCTTGCATACCACGGGTCGTATAAAGGCTGCGCACCTCTCTTCGGTTCTTAGTTCGGAGGAACATCTACCATGATTCAGATGCAAACCATGCTGAACGTCGCCGACAACTCCGGCGCTCGCAAGATTCGCTGCATCAAGGTGCTTGGCGGTTCCAAGCGTCGTTATGCAGGCATCGGCGATGTGTTCATCGGTGCTGTCCAGGAGGCTACCCCTGGCGCCAACGTCAAGAAGAAGGACGTTGTCCGTTGCGTCGTCGTTCGCACCGTTAAGGAGATCCGCCGCAAGGATGGCTCCTACATTCGCTTTGATGAGAACGCCTGCGTTGTCATCAACAACGATGGTTCGCCCGTCGGCACCCGTATCTTCGGGCCCGTCGCTCGCGAGCTTCGTGACAAGAAGTACATGAAGATCGTCTCGCTCGCTCCCGAGACCCTGTAGTTAGGGGAGATATATGTATATCAAGAAGGGCGATAAGGTCCAGGTTCTCTCTGGTAAGGATCGCGGCAAGCAGGGCGTTGTCCTGCGTGCTCTCCCCGCCGAGAACAAGGTCGTTGTCGAGGGCGTTTCGGTCGTCAAGAAGGCCGTCAAGCCCAACGCTGCCAACCAGCAGGGCGGCATCGTTTCGCAGGAGGCTCCCATCGACGCCTCCAACGTCAATCTCGTTTGCCCCGAGTGCGGTAAGGTTACCCGCGTCGGTCACGAGAAGGACGGCAAGAACAAGCTGCGCGTCTGCAAGAAGTGCGGCCACAAGTTCTAAGCTGCCCGCAACAGTTAAGTTGCTAGCAAAGGCCCGGATGCCACGGCACCCGGGCCTTTTTCTATCCCTACTCATTGCACTCATTGGGGGGCAGACTTAAATGAGTGCCCTTAATGGGCAAGCATAGATGAGCGGGTGCGCTGTACAAATTGCTTGTGTGCGCGTTTATGCGCGTTAGATTGCGTTAATTGCACACCCATGCGTATAGATGCGCCGTTTTCGGGACAACAATGATCGTTTAGCGGTGATATACGCAAAAACGCGCACAGAAGCGCGTGTTTGTGCGAATATAGAGCTGTCAGAAAGCAAGGCGTTCTATGACACAGGAGGCACATAATGGCAGATTCCAAGCAGGCTCCGCTCGACGCCGCGGCAGCCGCCAAAGCAGCGTTCGCTTCGGTCCAGGACAAGCCGTTCCCCGACGATATTTTTACGGCTCCCGAGCTCCATTGGGCCGTCATCGGTTGCGGCGTTATCGCCAACCAGATGGCTCAGTCCCTTGCTCTTGCCGGTCGCAAGCTTGCGGGCGTCGCCAACCGTACGCTGTCCAAGGCTCAGGCTTTTGCCGAGCAGTATGGCATCGAGAAGGTCTACGACACGGTTGAGGACCTCTACGCCGATCCTGGCATCGACGCCGTCTACATCACTACCCCGCACAACACTCATATCACCTATCTGCGCGCTGCCCTGGCAGCCGGCAAGCACGTGCTCTGCGAGAAGGCCATTACCCTCAATTCCGCTGAACTCGATGAGGCCCGTGCCATTGCCGCCGAGCACAACGTTGTCCTTATGGACGCTACCACGGTGCTTCATATGCCCTTGTATCAGGAGCTGCGTCGTCGCATGGATGCCGGCGAGTTCGGCCGCATGAACCTCGCTCAGCTCAACTTTGGTAGCTACAAGGAGTACGGCGACCTGACCAACCGTTTCTACAATCGCAACCTTGCCGGCGGTGCCATGCTCGATATTGGCGTGTATGCCCTTTCGGTCATGCGCCTGTTTATGGCCAGCCAGCCAACCGAAGTTGTTTCGCTCGGCAACACCTGCGAGGCTGGTGTCGATGTCGCGGGCGGCATTGTCTGCCGAAACGCCGAGCAGCAGCTGGGCGTCGTGAGTCTTACGCTCCACTCCAAGCAGCCCAAGCGCTCGATTATTAGCTTCGATAAGTGCTATATCGAGGTCAACGAATATCCGCGTGCCGATCATGCGACGATCGTGTGGACTGCGGACGGTCATCGCGAGGAGGTCGCCGCGGGCACCGAGGCTTACGCCCTATGCTACGAGATGGCTGACCTCGAGAAGGCCGTCGCCGGCGATGATTCCAAGCGTGAGCTTCTGGATTATGCTTCTGATGTTATGGAGCTGATGACCAAGCTCCGTGCCGATTGGGGAGTCGTCTACCCCGAGGAGGAGTAAGCGATGCTCGCGGAAGATAGACTCAATGCGATCGTCTCGATGGTGCAACAGGCTGGCTCAGTAACGGTGCCAGAGCTTGCCGATGCCCTGGGTGTGACGGCTTCTACCATTCGACGCGACCTGCAGACACTTGACCGAGCGCACCGCATCGCCAAGGTGCACGGCGGCGCGACAAGCCTTGAGCGCGCGCACGTGACGCGCGACCTAACGCTTAATGAGCGCAGCGATCTCCATAACGACGACAAGGAACGTATCTGCGCCCGTGCGGCGGCGCTGGTAGAGCCCGAGAGCTTTGTGTACATCGATTCGGGTTCGACGACGCTCAGGCTCATCGAGCATCTTCCGCATCTCGAAGGGGTCACCTATGTGACTGATTCCGTGCTCCATGCTCAGCATCTCGCTTTGCGCGGCATGCGTACCGTGGTGCTGGGCGGCGAGCTCAAACCCGAGACCGAGGCGCTCGTTGGCCCCGATGCCTTGGCAACCTTAGATCGCTACAACTTCAACTGTGGCTTTTGGGGCTCTAATGGCATCGCCGCCGAGCAGGGCTTCACGGCGCCCGATATCGAGGAGGCCCAAGTAAAGCGCATCTCGATGCGTCATACGGCCAAACGCTTCGTAATCTCGGACGCCAGCAAATTTGGCATGGTGGCGCCCGTCAAGTTTGCGGACTTCCGCGACGCAACGATTATTACCGCAGGCGAGGTCCCCGCCAAGTACCGGGCAATGGACAACGTCATCACGGTCTAACAACAGGGGACGGGCTAAGGCCAAAACCACCACAAAGGTGCCTGTCCCCATTGTGGTGGTTAGTAACGAAAACCGAGTAGTTTTCTCAATAGAAAAGCGGCAACGTCCATCACGGGCGTCGCCGCTTTCGTTGTCTGCCGGTTTGTCTAAGTCTGTAACAACTGGACCGTAAAAAGTGGGCTAGGTGTTACAGATCGAGATACTTACGAACCGCGCCGTCCCTTTGTCTCAATCTGTAACATCTGGGACTGATTTTGCCGAGTTACTGTTACAGATTGAGATTATTCCCTTGAGGGGATTCGAATGTCTCGATCTGTAACAGATGGACCGCAAAATGGGCTTTAGCTGTTACAGATCGAGATGTTTGGGAATCCGGCAGAGCCATCGCGGCAAAACCACCACAAAGGTGCCTGTCCCCTTTGTGGTGGTTTAGGGCTCCCAGGGGCAGGGGGCTTCGATGTGGATGTGCTCGCCGGTTACGGGATGCGTAAAGGACACGCTGTGGGCATGGAGCATCAGGCCGTAGGGACGCGGCGTTCCGTACAGGTCATCGCCCACCAGGGGATGGCGCTCGCTGGCCAGATGTACGCGGATCTGGTGCTTGCGGCCGGTGAGCAACTCGACATCGATATACGAGCGCGTGGGCAGGCCACGACGGCTCTTAAGACGTTTGAGCACCTTCACGCGCGTTTGAGACGGCTTGCCGCTGGCGCCGACGCGCATCTTGCGGCTGTCGTGACGGTCGCGGGCGATGGGCTTGTCGATGAGCTTTTCGTTCCAGTCGATCTTGCCCTCGGCGAGCGCCAGGTAGTGCTTTTCGAACGCGTGGTCGATGATCATCTGGTCAAAGGCGGGCTGCGTCTGCTTGTCGAGTGAGAACAGCACCACGCCGGTGGTGTCACGGTCCAAGCGGTTGAGCGGCTGCATATCGGTCGCGGCAAAGCCGTCGCCCATCGCCAGCAGCAGGTCGCTGGCGTAGTCGGTGAGCGTGCGCTCGCCGGTGCCGTCGCCGTGGACGATCATGCCGGCGGGCTTGTCGATGGCCATGAGCCAGGCGTCGCAATAGAGGACTTGAGGTTCTTCGTTCACGTGTAAGCCTTTCGGTTAGCTAATTCCCACAAACATGCAGCCCGAGGTGGCGCCGCGCAGGCGGGCGGCCGGCTTGCGGCCGGCTTGAGCCGCCTCGACAGCGCGACGGACGCGAGCGACGGCACGGCCAATCTCATCGGCCTCGAGCAAGGTTCCGTCGACCATAAGACGGCGCACGTCGGCATCGAGCAGCTGCGGAACTTGCGGCGTGAGGTCGATGGGGTAGGCGTCGTACAAGCGTGAGCGGCCGTGGATGTCGGTACGCACCGGCATGACCTTTCCGTCGATATTCTTGAGCGAGAGCTTGCGGGCACGCAGGCGGCAGTTGGCGCAATCGTGGATGCAGCCGTTGGCAACCTGCAGAATGCAATGCTCGCTTGTCATGACGCGCGGGCGGCCAAAGACGGTGATGCCCAGAGCCGCGGGCGCGGCGGCGCCGAGCGAGACAATCTCGTCGAGCGTGATCTCGGGCGAGAGCCAAAACGCGCCGGCTCCGCGTTCGGCGAGTGCCTCCATGCAGGGCGTGTTGTGCACCGGCAGGCAAGAGCGAATCTCGGCCGTGGCGCCAACCTGGGCGGCCAGGGCAAGCTCAGAGATGTTGCCAATAGCGACCGTGGCGCCAGCAACAACCCATGGGTCAACGCGGACGTGGTCAACGGCGCGGCAGACCTCATCGAGCACGGGTACGATGCCCTGCTCAAACGTATCGGCGGGGGAGAGCTTGGCCGCATCGAGCGCGTCGGTGGTCATGTAGATGCGCGTTGCACCCTCCGCGCGAGCGGCCTCGGCGGCCTCGAGCGAGGTGACGGTAGCGCAGATCTGCGGCTCATCGCGGTAGTGCTCGGGCGCGGGGCGGGAATCATTGGTGACAGTCGCCGGTAGCTCGAGCGTGCGGGCGCGCTCCTCATACGGTGCCAGAATGGCCTCTTCCAGCGCCTTACAAGCGGCGGCGCGCACCTTGTGCACGGCGGAAAAGCCCATGCCGCAGCCCTCATCGAGCGCCACCTCAAAGCTCGCGGCCTCAAAGGGAGAGGAGCCCATGCGCCCGACGTGCTCAACCAGATCGGACGCCTCGACCGCACGGGTCTTGGCGGCCTCGACGGTGAAGCCCGTGGCGGTGGCGGTGAGCGCGGGGTCGTCACAGCAGGTGAGTGTGACAGTAAACGGCTTGCCCATGCGCGCCACGACGGACACATCAACAGCGCGGCGGCGCAGCACATCGCGCTTGAGCGCGGCGCCGGCGGCGTCGATGGCACGCTGGCTGCGAATCACGCGGACGCGGCAGCCCTCGGGCATGCTACGGGGCACGCGACACTCGATAACATCGCCGGCAGCGGCATCATCGGCGGCAATGGTGGTCAGGAACTGGTCAAACTCGTTATCGTGGCGAAGCTCCAGCAGGTCGCCCTTGCCCACGGGCTCAAACAGCTCAATGCGGGCGATGGCGGCGCGGCGACGGCGGTCGTCGGGCTTGAGGCCGCGCACATCGCGGTTGGCCGGGCGGCTGCCCAGCACCGTGCCCACGATCTGTCCGCGGTTGTTGGAACGCTCATAGCTCATCATCTCGTCGCCCGAGGTGCCGTCCTGATAGGCGTGCGTAAAGTCGCGGTTAAAGCAGCGCTTGAGCTGGCGCTGACGGGCGGCTTCCTCGTCCTTAGAGGTCGAAACATCGGCCAGCATATCGTCAATCTGATGACGATACACGTCGACGGTGGAATACACGTAATCGGGAGCCTTCATGCGGCCCTCGAGCTTGAGCGATGCGGCGCCGGCGTCATACAGACGGCGAACAAGCTGCGAAGTGTTGGTGTCGCGCGGGCACAGCGCGCGCTCGCGACCGGCAGGGGAGAGCGAGCGGCCGTTCTCGTCGATCAGCTCGTAAGGCAGGCGACAGGGTTGAGCGCACATGCCGCGGTTGGCCGAGCGGCCCGCCATGGCAAAGCTCGAAAGCAGACACAGGCCAGAGTAGCAAAAGCAGATGGCGCCATGGCTAAAGACCTCAAGGTCCACATCGGGCGCGGCATCGTGAATGGCGGCAATCTCGTCGATGGAAAGCTCGCGCGAGAGGGTCACGCGGTCGGCGCCCTGCTCGCGGCACCAAAGGGTTCCGCGGTCGTCGTGGATGTTCGCCTGGGTCGAGATATGCGTCTCGATGCCGGGCATGGTGCGCTTGACCTCAAAGAACAGGCCCCAGTCCTGGATGATGAAGGCGTCGGCGCCCAGCGTGGAGCAGCGATGGATGAGCTGCAGCGCATCGCTCATCTCGGACTGCTTGATGACGATGTTGACCGTGACGTAGACGCGCGAGCCGGCTAGATGCGCGGCGCGGCAGGCCTGCTCAAAGGCCTCGTCGGTAAAGTTGGTGGCCTTGCGGCGTGCGTTGAAGCTGCCCATGCCGCAGTAGATGGCGTCTGCCCCGGCGGCGAGTGCGGCAGCAAAGGGCTCGGGCCCTCCGGCGGGCGCCAAAAGCTCGGGTCTGCGGTTGGTGGTTCGACTGGCGGTTGCGGTCATATCCTGCCTTTCAAAATGCTCAGATACTCAAAAGTATAGTGGTGCCGTCGCGGCAGGCGATGCCCGTGCTCTAAGCGGGATAAAGTCTTCAGCAGCTTGGACTGGCTGCTCCACATGAGAACCGTTCAGAGGTCCGGGGAAACCGTTGGGCGATAAAATATTCTCGCAGCGTGATAATAATCTTGCATCGCGCGGAAACCTTGAGTACTATCCCAATCAAGCGCGGTGTTCAGACCGAACTGTGCCTCCCGGTGTGAACGCCGCGCTCCCGTTCCCTTTTACTTGTAAGGAGAAAAACATGAGCAAGACCGTCGTGTCTTCCGATAACGCACCCGCAGCCATCGGCCCGTATTCCCCCGGTATCCAGACTGGCAACATGGTGTTCCTGTCCGGCCAGCTGGGCATCGATCCCGCGACCGGCAAGCTGCCCGAGGGTGTCGAGGCCCAGGCCAAGCAGTCCCTCGCCAACGTCGAGGCTCTGCTGACCGCTGCCGGCGCCACGTTTGCCGATGTCGTCAAGACCACGGTCTACCTGGCCGACATCGACGACTTTGCCGCCGTGAACGAGATTTACGCCTCCAAGTTCGAGGCTCCGTTCCCCGCGCGCAGCGCTTTCCAGGTTGCCGCCCTTCCGGCTGGCGGTCTGGTCGAGATCGAGGTTGTCGCCGCTCTCTAAGGTGTTGGTAACAACTAAACATGACATGCAAAAAGACCCTGCAGCGCGTGCGAGCTGCAGGGTCTTTTGTCAAGCGATGCGACAAAAATGATCCGTTTCCCTTCGTCCCCAAGGGATCACGTTTAGCCCTCCTTGCGAACTTTTTGCAGGTAGCGGTAGACGCTGGGCTCCGAGATGCCCAGCGCGGTGGCGGCGCAGGCCACGGCGCCCTTGAGCATAAACACGCCGTTGCCGTTGAGGTGGCGAATGACGTCCACGCGGTCGCTCTGGCCAAGCGACGCTACATCCAGCCCGCGCGCGCTCAGCAACTCGGCAATGCTGCGGTCGATGAGCTCCTGTGTGGACTCCGAAAGGCTTTCGACCTCGATAGGGGCGGGCTCCGTGCGCGTCGGCGCCGCGTCGAAGCAGGCCATGAGCTGCTGTGCCATGGCGTTGATGGAGCGCACGGTCGAGAGATCGGTGTTGACGCAGAGCATGCCGACGATCTCTTTATCCTCGCGGATAAAGTACGTCGCTGACTCCAACGTCTTGCCACCGGCACCGCGCCCCTCATAGCCCGTAATAAACGGCAGGTCGCGATACTTTGGGTCGTGCATGATCTTGAGCGCCAGATCGGTGGCGGGACCGCCGACCTTACGGCCGCTCACGATGCCGTTGCGAATATCGACGATGGCGTGGTCGGGATCCGAGAAATCGTGCAGCACGATCTCGCTGTTTTTGCCGAGTATCTGCTCCAGGAAATCGACCATCGGCAAAAAGCGACGTACGGTCTCGTTCACGGGCAACTCCTTTGGGTGAAAGCGGAAGTTTCATAACAATTTTTTCTCATGGTAACACGCTGCTCATCATCTCGTATATCCGCAGGTACATGACGTAATGCAGACGAACGGTATGATTTTGGCGGTAAACGGTTGACCAAAAGAAAAGTTAGATGCTATTTTGACCAGACACTTTCCTGACCTGCGGAAATGCATTATCTCAGCTGAAGAATAGTCTGATAACAAAAAATTATTATTGAGAATGAGAATCATCTTTAATACGATATGCAACGAAGGCACAACCTCAACCCCGCACTGCGTCACAATAGAGCGTTAGATGCGAAAACAACTATTTCGAGGATTGGTGGTCAAATGACCCAGGAGACGGTTACGAACGGCACTGAAGCCCTGTTCACTCGTGAAGGCATGCCTCCCGTTAAGGAAATGATCCCGTGTGCCCTTCAGCACGTACTGGCATCGTTTGCCGGCATCATCACCCCGGCTGTCATCATGGCCGGCGTCTACGGCTTTAATAGCCAGCAGAGCACCGACATCATCCAGGTCGCGCTCATTCTTTCGGCGATCGACACGGCCCTTCAGGCCTTTGCCCCCTTCCGTCGCATCGGCGGCGGCCTGCCCATCGTCATGGGCGTTTCGTTCGCGTTCCTCCCGGCCCTGCAGGCCATGGGCGCCTCGGGCTTTAGCTTTGGCGCGCTGTTGGGCGGCGAGATTGTCGGCGGTGCCGTCGCGGTCCTCTTTGGTCTGGCCTACAGCAAGATTAAGTGGCTGTTCCCACCCGTCGTGACCGGTACGGTCATCTTCTCCATCGGCGTTTCGCTGTATCCCACGGCCGTCAAGTATATGGCCGGCGGTATGGGTACGCCACTGTGGGGCACCCCGCAGGCCTGGTGCGTCGCTCTTATCACCTTCGCCGTGGTCTTTGCGCTCGCCAACTTTGGCAAGGGCACGCTCAAGCTGGGATCCGTGTTCTTTGGCATGATCGTTGGCATGATCGTCTCCATCCCCTTTGGCATGATCGACTTCTCAAGCGTCGCCACCGCTCAGGTCTTCGCCCTTCCCAAGCTCATGCCCTATGCGCTCGAGTTTGATCCCGAGGTCTGCATTACCCTCGCCGTCGTGTTCCCCATGGTTGCCATCCAGGTTATCGGCGACGTCTCCGCCGCCTGCCTGGGCTCAATCGACCGTATGCCCACCGAGCGCGAGCTCTCCGGCGCTATCGTGTCCCAGGGCCTCACCTCTATGGTCGGCGGCCTGCTGGGCGGTCTTCCCACCAGCGCCCTTGGCCAGAACGTGGGCATCATCTGCTCCAACAAGGTCGTCAACAAGTGGGTCTTTGTGATCATCGCGGCCGTCTTTGCCATCGCCGGTCTGTTCCCGCAGCTCTCTGCCGTCCTTTCCGCTATCCCGCAGCCCGTCATCGGCGGCGCGACCGTCGGCGTCTTTGGCACCATTACCATGAACGGCGTGCGCATGTTCACCCGCGAGGGCCTCACGCAGCGCACTACCACCATCGTCGGTACCTCCGTCGTCTTTGGCCTGGGTATCTGGATGGCCAGCGGTTGCCTTGCCGGCGAGGGTATGCCCGCCTGGGTGTCCACCGTCATCGGCTCCAATGCCGTAACCCCCACCGCCATCATGGCCATCGTCCTTAACCTGATTCTTCCGCAGACGCCGGTCGTGGCTCAGCACATCGATGCTGCCAAGGACGCTGCCGTGGATCTGGTCTTGCCCGAGAGCAAGAAGTAACCAATTCGGTGCTATTCGTCGGCGGACGCATCGCCTCGTCCGCCGACGTCATGCGGCGTCAAGCCGCACTTCAAAGGGTTTGTCCCTTTGGTGAAGCGTTGACGGGAGAGGGCCCGTTTCCGGTGTAGGCCGGCGCTTCGCACTCCGCCATGTCAGAGGTGTCAAACCCCGCCTCTGATGTTGAAGGGAGCATCCATGCTTCTGGTCGCTAACGGTTCCGTTTTTACCCGCAACGCTCAGACCCCGTTTATTCCAAACGGTGCGGTCGCCATTGACGGAGATACGATCGTCGAAGTGGGCCCCGAGTGCGAGCTCAAGGTCAAGTACCCGGATGCCGAGTACGTCGACGCCCAGGGCAACCTCATCATGCCCGGACTCATCAATTGCCACACCCACATCTACTCGGGTCTGGCTCGCGGCCTTGCCATTAAGGGCTGCAACCCCACCAACTTCCTGGAGAATCTTGAGCAGCAGTGGTGGAAGATCGATGACAACCTGACGCTCGACGGCACCAAGGCCAGCGCCTATGCCACGATTCTGGACTCCATCCGCGATGGCGTCACAACGATCTTCGATCACCACGCGAGCTTCTGCGAGATCCCAGGCAGCCTCTTTACCATTAAGGATGCAGCTCAGGAGCTGGGCATGCGTTCGTGCCTGTGCTACGAGGTCTCCGACCGCCGCGGCCAGGAAAAATGCGACCAGGCCATTGCCGAGAACGCCGAGTTTGCCCAGTGGGCCGCCAAGGAGCGTCGCGATAACGACAATCACATGATCGCCGCCATGTTTGGCGGTCACGCCACCTTTACGCTGTCGGACGAGACCATGGATAAGATGGCCGAGGCCAACAACGGCCTGACCGGCTTCCACATCCATGTGTGCGAGGGCATGAATGACGTGTGGGACTCCCGCCTCAACCGCGGTGGCATCAGCCCCGTCGAGCGCCTGCTGCAGCACAACCTGCTGGGTCCCGACACCATGCTCGGCCACTGCATCCACGTGACGCCCGCCGAGATGGACATCGTCAAGGAGTCCGGCACCTGGCTCGTTAACAACCCCGAATCCAATATGGGCAACGCCGTGGGCTGCGCCCCCGTGCTCGAGTTCTTCCGCCGCGGCATCCCCGTGTGCATGGGCACCGACGCCTACACCCACGACATGCTCGAGAGCCTCAAGGTCTTTCTGATCATTCAGCGCCACAACGCCGCCATGCCCAACGTGGGCTGGTGCGAGGCCATGACGATGCTGTTCGAGAACAACGCCAAGATGGCGAGCAAGTACTTCGATCGCAAGCTCGGCGTGCTCGAGGCCGGCGCTGCCGCCGACGTCATCGTCATGGACTACAAGCCCTTTACGCCGCTGAGCGAGGAGAACATCGACGGCCACATGCTCTTTGGCATGATGGGCAAAAACTGCCGCACTACCATCATCAACGGCCGCGTCCTGTATAAGGATCGTAAGTTCGTTGGGATTGATGAGGACAAGATCAACGCGTGGACCATGGCCGAGTCCAAGAAGCTCTGGAGCACGCTCAACGATCGCGTGTATTAATTCCAATTGGAGATTCGCGCGCGTCGGATGTTTCGCCGCATCCGACGCGCGCATAGGCGGCCTCCGCGGGGTCGCCGGCGCTGTGCTAGCGCTACACCGTATTTGCGCCCGCCGCGCGGTCTCGCCGGGCGTTACAGAGAGGAGCTCACTATGAGCGACATCATGAGGCCGATCCCGTTTTCGCAGCTGATGAACTGGATCATCGAGGAGCACAAGACCCAGGACGCCATCTTTGGCGTGCGTAAGATGGTCACGGCCAACCAGGAGGGCGCGCTTCCCATTTTTGACGAGCGCATCGAGACTCCGTTTGGCCCGGCCGCCGGTCCCAATACGCAGCTGGCCCAGAACATCGTGGCCTCTTATGTGGCCGGTTCCCGCTTCTTTGAGCTCAAGACCGTTCAGGTTATGGATGGCGAGGAGCTCTCCAAGTGTGTGAACAAACCCTGCATTGTGGCGCAGGACGAGTGCTACAACTGCGAGTGGTCGACCGAGCTCGAGGTCCCGCAGGCCTTTGCCGAGTACGTGAAGGCATGGTTCGCCTGCCACCTGATCGCCCGTGAGTACGGCCTGGGCAGCCCGGACGGCTTTGTCTTCAACATGTCGGTGGGCTATGACCTGGAGGGCATTAAGAGCCCCAAGGTCGACGCGTACATCGAGGGCATGAAGGACGCCAGCGGCTCCGACGTCTGGAACGAGTGCCGCACGTGGGCGCTCGCTAACCTGGACAAGTTTGAGCATGTCGATGCCGCGTTTGTCGAGTCCATCCCGGCGCGCGTCTCCAACTCCATCACCGAGTCTACCCTGCACGGCTGCCCGCCGGCGGAGATCGAGCGCATTGCGACCTACCTCATCACCGAGAAGGGCCTCAATACCTACATCAAGTGCAACCCCACGCTGCTGGGCTATGAGTTTGCCCGCCAGCGCCTCAACGAGCTGGGCTTTGACTACATCGTCTTCGATGACACGCACTTCCGCGAGGACCTGCAGTGGGTCGACGCCGTGCCCATGTTCGAGCGCCTGATTGCCCTGTGCGCCGAGCGCGGCCTGGAGTTTGGCGTCAAGCTGACCAACACGTTCCCCGTCGACGTGACGAGGAACGAGCTGCCTTCCACCGAGATGTATATGTCCGGCCGTTCGCTGTTCTCGCTGACCATCGAGGCTGCCCGCCGCATTACCGAGCAGTTTGACGGCAAGCTGCGCATCAGCTACTCCGGTGGTGCCACGGTCTACAACATCCGTGCCCTGTACGATGCCGGCATTTGGCCCGTTACCCTGGCGACCGACGTACTCAAGCCCGGTGGCTACGAGCGCTTTAGCCAGATGGCCAGCGAGTTTACCGATCTGGACGGCAAGCCGTTCGCGGGCGTCTCTCTCGAGGCCGTGACCGCGATCCAGACCGACTCACTCACCAACCCGCTCTACAAGAAGCCGCTGCGCCCGCTGCCCGATCGCAAGGTCGCCGGCAAGAGCCCGCTTTCCGACTGCTTTACCACGCCGTGCCGCACGAGCTGCCCCATCCAGCAGGATATTCCCGCCTACCTGGCGGCTGTTGACGAGGGCCGCTACGAGGACGCGCTCAACATCATCATCGAGCGCAACGCCCTGCCGTTCATTACCGGTACCATCTGCCCGCATCCCTGCGGCCGTGCCTGCGAGCGTGCATTCTACGAGCCCGAGGGCGCCCAGATTCGCGCCAGCAAGCTCAAGGCCGCCCGCGAGGCCATGACCGCCGTGCTGCCCAAGCTGCGCGCCCAGGCCATTGCCAACGACGCCGAGCGCAACGTTGCCGTTATCGGCGGCGGCCCGGCCGGTCTGGCGACGGCGTTCTTCCTGACGCGCGCCGGCGTGCCCGTCACTATCTTCGAGGCCCGCGACTCTCTCGGCGGCGTGGTCCGTCACGTGATCCCCGAGTTCCGTATCGCGAGCGACGATATCTCCCACGATGCCGAGCTCTGTCTGGCCTTTGGCGCCAAGGTGCAGCTCAACGCCCGCGTGGAGTCCATTGACGAGCTCAAGGCCCAGGGCTTTACCGACGTAGTCGTGGCCACTGGTGCCTGGATGCCCGGCTCTGCGGGCTTGGGCGAGGGTGCCGAGCTCGACGTGCTGGAGTTCCTCGAGGCCGCCAAGAAGGGCGAGAAGCTCGAGCTGGGCGAGGACGTCGTGGTCATTGGCGCCGGCAACACCGCCATGGACGCGGCCCGCGTGGCCAAGCGCCTGGCTGGCGTGAAGAACGTGCGCCTGGTGTATCGCCGCACCAAGAAGCAGATGCCCGCCGACGAGGAAGAGCTCGATCTTGCTCTTGCCGACGGCGTTGAGTTCTGCGAGCTGCTGGCGCCCAAGGCGCTCAACGGCGCCGTGCTGACCTGCGATGTTATGGAGCTTGGCGAGCCGGATGCAAGCGGCCGTCGCAGCCCCGTCGCCACGGGCGAGACCGTCGAGCTTCCCGCCACCACGGTGATTTGCGCCGTGGGCGAGGGCATCGATGCCAGCCTGTACGACGCCGCGGGCGTCGAGCACGACCGTCGCGGCCGCCTTGCCGCCACCTCCACCGGCGTCGAGGGCGTCTGGGCTGCAGGTGACTGCCGTCGTGGTCCGGCCACCGTGGTCGAGGCTATCGCCGATGCCGCCGAGGTCGCCCGTGCCATCGCTGGCGTGGACTTTAACAAGTACGCCGACTGCAACGAGCAGGCCGGTCGCGAGGACGCCTGCTACGAGCGCAAGGGGTCGCTGTGCCGTGACAAACGCAACTGCACCAAGACTCGCTGCCTGGGCTGCGGCTCGGTGTGCGAGGTCTGCTGCGACGTGTGCCCCAACCGCGCCAACGTGGCAATTAAGGTGCCGGGCCTGGCCAAGCACCAGGTCGTCCACGTCGACGGCATGTGCAACGAGTGCGGCAACTGCGCCGTGTTCTGCCCCTACCAGGAGGGTCGTCCCTACAAGGACAAGCTCACCCTGTTCTGGAGCGAGCAGGACATGGAGAACTCCGAGAACGAGGGCTTCCTGGCTGTGGACGAGGACCACTTTAAAGTCCGCGTCGCCGGCACGGTCCGCACCGTCTCGGTCGATGCCGTCAACACCGGTCTGCCCGAGGCTGTCCGCCTGACCATCAAGGCCGTGCGCGACAGCTATCCGTATCTCCTTAAGAAATAGGCGAGTCTCTTATGGCCAAATCCATTCAACATAACGTGGCCTACGTTGCCTGCGGAAGCGGTTGCGCCTCCGCAGGCGGCGACGCCCGCTGCAGCGAAGGCTGCATTGGCTGTGGCGCCTGTGTCACGGCCTGCCCCCACGGCGCCATTGCGCTGGTCGATGGCATCGCCCGCGTGGATCGCTCCAAGTGCACGGGCTGTGGCCTGTGCGGCATGGCGTGTCCGCAGCGCGTGATTGCCTTCGTTCCCGGCTACCAGAACATTCTGGTGCGCTGTAACAACACCGACAAGGGCGCCATTGCGCGCAAGATCTGCGACACGAGCTGCATCGGTTGCGGCATGTGCGCTAAAAAGTGCCCTGCCGGCGCTATCCGCATCGAGGACAACTGCGCCCATATCGACGGCGTGGACTGCCTGTCGTGCGGCATGTGCGCCGTCGTCTGCCCGCATGGCGCCATCCACGACCGCACCGGCATCGCCGCCGGCGTGTAGAAGGGAATCACCATGGCACAGGAATTCACTTTTACCGTTAACGGCGTCGAACGCACGACGACTCAGAACAAGCCGCTGCTCCGCTACTTGCGCGACGACCTGCACATCCATTCCGCCAAGGACGGCTGCTCCGAGGGCGCCTGCGGTACCTGCACCATCCATGTAGACGGCGCGGCCGTCAAGGCGTGCGTGCTAACCACCGCTCTTGCCGCCGGTCGTAACATCGTGACCGTCGAGGGCCTGCCCGAGGACGTGCGCGAGGCCTTTGTGTACGCCTTTGGCGCCGTGGGCGCCGTGCAGTGCGGCTTTTGCATCCCCGGCATGGTCATGGCGGGCGCGGCGCTCATCGCCGAGGACCCCGAGCCCACCGAGGAGCAGATCAAGTACGCCATCCGCGGCAACGTCTGCCGCTGCACCGGCTACAAGAAGATTATCGAGGGCATCTCGCTGGCCGCTGCGGTGCTCCGCGGCGAAAAGCAGATCGACGAGGATCTGGAGCGCGGCGACGACTACGGCGTGGGCAAGCGCGCCTTCCGTATCGACGTGCGCAAGAAGGTGCTCGGCGAGGGCAAGTATCCCGACGACATCGACGAGCTCGATCAGCCGGGTCTGACCTACGCCAGCGCCGTGCGCTCCAAGTATCCGCGCGCCCGTGTGCTCTCCATCGATACCTCCAAGGCCGAGGCCCTGCCCGGTGTGGTGGGCATCCTGCGCGCTGAGGACGTGCCGGTCAACCAGGTCGGCCACCTTATCCAGGATTGGGACGTCATGATCGCGGCGGGCGATATCACCCGCTGCGTGGGCGATGCCATCGTGCTGGTGGTCGCCGAGGACGAGGCGACGCTCGAGAAGGCCAAGAAGCTCGTAAAGATTGATTACGAGCCGCTGGAGCCCGTGCGCAACATTGTCGAGGCCAGGGCTGCCGACGCCCCGCGCCTGCACGACAGCTTCTTTGCCTTTGGCAACACGGTAGAGCTCAAGGACAACGTGTGCCAGAGCCGCCATGTGACGCGCGGCGACGCCGCCAAGGCGTTGGCGGAGAGCGCATTTACCGTGACGCAGCGCTTTACCACGCCCTTTACCGAGCATGCCTTCTTGGAGCCCGAGTGCGCCGTCGCCTTCCCGTACAAGAACGGCGTCAAGGTGCAGTCGACCGACCAGGGTGCCTACGATACGCGCAAAGAGTGCGCCCACATGTTTGGCTGGGATAGCGAACCCGAGCGTGTGGTCGTCGAGACCATGCTCGTGGGTGGTGGCTTTGGCGGCAAGGAGGACGTGTCTATCCAACACCTGGCCGCGCTCGCTGCCTATAAATTCCAGCGTCCTGTGAAGTGCAAGCTCACGCGTGCCGAGTCACTTGCGTTCCATCCCAAGCGCCATGCCATGGACGGCACCTTTACGCTGGGTTGCGACGCCGAGGGCAACTTTACCGGACTGGACTGCGAGATCAACTTTGACACCGGCGCCTACGCGTCGCTGTGCGGCCCGGTGCTCGAGCGCGCCTGCACGCATGCCGTCGGCCCCTACAAGTACCAGAACACCGACATCCGCGGCTTTGGCTACTACACCAACAACCCGCCCGCCGGCGCGTACCGCGGCTTTGGCGTTTGCCAGTCTGAGTTTGCACTCGAGAGCTTGATCGACTTGCTGGCAGAGAAGGTCGGCCTGGATCCGTGGGAGATCCGCTACCGAAACGCCATCGAGCCGGGCGAGGTTCTGCCCAACGGTCAGATTGCCGACTGCTCCACGGCGCTTAAGGAGACGCTGCTCGAGGTCAAGGATGCCTATTACGCGCATCCCGGACACGCCGGTATCGCCTGCGCCATGAAGAACGCCGGCGTGGGCGTGGGCCTGCCCGACGCCGGTCGCTGCAAGATTCGCGTCGAGGACGGCGTGGCGGTGGTCTATGCCGCCACGTCCGACATCGGCCAGGGCTGCAACACGGTCTTTTTGCAGGACGTTGCCGAGGCGTGCGGTCTGCCGCTGAGCTGCATTGCCAACGGCGAGTGCTCCACCGAGAACGCTCCCGACTCCGGCACCACGTCTGGCTCGCGCCAGACGGTCGTGACCGGCGAGGCCGTGCGCGCCGCCGCCTTCCTGCTGCGCGACGCCATGGTTGGCATCGAGGCCGGCAAGCCTGCGCCCGCCGCTCCGGTGAGCGCGCATGGCGACGGCGTCAAGATCGAGTACGACGACGGTCGCGCCTATCAGCTGCGCACGCAGGAACTCGTCGCCGGCCAGGGCATGCATCCTCAGGATCCCACGGCCGCCATCAAGGCGCTCGAGGGATGCGAGTTTGGCTACGTGTACCTGGAGCCGACCGACAAGCTGGGCGCCGACGTTCCCAACCCCAAGAGCCACATCTGCTACGGCTTTGCCACGCATGTGGTCATTTTGGATGATGACGGCCGCGTGAGCGAGGTCTATGCCGCGCACGATTCCGGCAAGGTTGTCAATCCCATCTCCATCCAGGGTCAGATCGAAGGCGGCGTGCTCATGGGTATGGGCTATGCGCTTACCGAGGATTGGCCGCTCAAGGACTGCGTACCCCAGGCAAGGTACGGCACGCTCGGGCTGTTCCGTGCGCCCGAGATTCCGGATATCCACGCCATCTACGTGGAGAAGGACGAGCTGCTGCCCGTGGCATATGGTGGCAAGGGCATCGGCGAGATTGCAACGATCCCCACGGCGCCCGCCGTGCAGAACGCCTATCGCGCATTCGACGGCAAGCTGCGTCCGGATCTGCCCATGGTGGATACGCCGTACAGCCGCGCTCGTCACCGCGGGTAGAGTAGAGCGCGGACGACCATTGCTGACTGCCGTCTGCGCTTGCCATCAACTGTATAAGCTGCGCCTTTGGCCCCAGCTCCATCGTGAGCCGGGGTCTTTTGTTTGGAGCGGAAACTGTGTCCCGGAATCGATGCTCAGAGTGGGATGCAGTTTCCCCTTGGAGCCCTCGACGGAAATTGCATCCCAGAATCGATGTTCAGAATGGGACGCATTTTCCTTTTGATCCTCTAGCGGAAAGCGTGTCCCGGAATTCGGCTCCAGAGTGGGATGCGCTTTCCGGTTGGAGCTTCAAACGGAAAGTGCATCCCGGAATCCGCACCTGGAATGGGACGCACTTTCCGGTTGTCGTTCACTTGGAAACTGCATCCCAGTTTGAGCGTTCATTCTGGGACACGCTTTCCGTTAGGCCTACCATCCGGAAAGTGCGTCCCGTTTTGAGCGTCCAGACTGGGACGCGCTTTCCGCCAGCGTGGCTGCTGGGAAAGCATGTCCCAGATTGGCAAGATGCGACGCGGCGAGTCGCCGTTCAGCGGCCCCTACAGCTCCACGTCGTTGAGCCATGTCGGCAGCGCGGTCTGCCGGATGCCTGCCGTCTGCAGCTTTTTGGCGAGCATTCCTGCCGAGCGGACCTCGTTCATGGTAAAGCGCAGCAGAGGGTGACCGTAGAGCGATAGATGAGCCTCGCGCTGTCGTTCGGCGATGAGCGCCTCGGCGGTGGTGCGTCCGGCCAGCATGGTCTGGTCGGTATATTTGATGAGCCCGTCGAGCTCGCCCAGCGTGAGTTCCCGCGCCTGGCGCTCCCAGGCAAAGTCCGTTCGTATGGGCTTGGCCGAATCGAAGAGGTCCGTCAACTCGTATTGAAGCCAGTCGGGCGCTAAGCCCGTCTCGATCATGACGGCTCGGGTGACCGATTCCCCGCCGCTCTCGGC
Organism: Collinsella sp. AM18-10; assembly: GCF_003471585.1. Taxonomy (GTDB): domain Bacteria; phylum Actinomycetota; class Coriobacteriia; order Coriobacteriales; family Coriobacteriaceae; genus Collinsella. Next base: position 19,027 of record NZ_QRJO01000009.1, on the reverse strand, counting down.
GCGGGCGTCGGCATATCGAAGCGTTGTGAGGGCGGTGCGAATCGCGCGACCATTGCGGGCAGTCGCTCGTTGCTCAACGGCCTCCATCAGCTGTTCCCGTGCAAGGCCGAGCTTTAAAATCGCCGAATCGGCAATGGGCATGCCGTCGGCAAAACCAGTTTGCAGCAGGCAATCTGTGACCGTTTGGATTGGCGGCGTTACCGATATGCCGGCTCTGCGTATTGCTCCGGCCGGCTCAATCTGGTGCCGCTGAATATGTGCGCCCTGACGAGCCGACGGCTTTGTCGAGCTGCAAACATGCACGACGTTCAGGTGCCGCCACGAGACCTCGAGCCCAAGCAGACAGGCGGCCGAAAACGAGCAGAACGTCCAATCGGGGTGGATGATCGCAAGGGCGCGGATAATCTCGCAATGGCGTTGCGCTCGGTTGAGTTCATCCCAGCGCGTTTTTCGCGCAAACAACCCCGGCATGGGCGAGACAACCGTGCCGCCGGTGCGCCGAAGGAGCGCTTTTCGGATCGCCGTGCTCGGGGGAATCAGACAGCGCCCCTCTTGTTCGGCTTGAGTGAGCAGTTGGTCGATGAGCTGGTCATTGCAATGGGTCATGAGCTACCGCCTCCTTTTGGGTAGCAAAAACGTATCAGCTGGAACTTGCCGCTCAGCTGACCAAAAGCTGACCAAAATCTAACCATGCAGGTAGATGGCCTGTTTTCGGCGACATTTTTACATCCGAATCGGTGGGCGGTAATCGGCGACCTTGAACGGTAGCGAGTTATGAAGACTGGGTAAGTTTCGGGACGTGTACTTTTTTGAAAAAGAGCATTCTATCTGCTGTTTTGCGTTTCTGGATCGCATATTTGAAGGCATGTGATAAGGGCGGCGGACTGTCGCCTTGTATCTGCGGAAGCTGTGACCCGGAATTGCCGCTCAGAGCGGGACGCGCTTTCCGGATGGCATGTTTGGCGGAAGCTACGGCCCAGTTTTTTGCACCAGAACGGGATGCGTTTTCCGGGACGGTCCGCGTGCGGTGGTGTAACGTCCCTTTTGCGTGGCCCGCTTGTCGAATTACGTTATAGCTAGCTATATTATAGGAAGGTATAATATAGCTAGCTATAACGTAAAGGAAGGATGACCCTATGTTTATCGGAAGAACAGCGGAAATGTCCGAGCTCAATCGACTGTATTGCACGGGCTCCTTTGAGATGCCTGTGATTTACGGCCGCCGTCGCGTAGGTAAAACGCGCCTTATCACAGAGTTCATTCAAGGCAAGAATGCTATTTACTTTCAAGCTCGTCGTACCAATGCAGAGGCAAACCTGCACGGCTTTAGCCAGGCGATACTTGCAGGCTCGGTTGGTGCTGCAGGCGTGTCGTTTCGTAGCTTTGACGAGGCGTTCGATGCATTGGCCACCATGGCTCGCACGGAACGTTTGATTGTCGTGATTGACGAGTATCCCTACCTCGCCCAATCGAATCCCGAGATCAGTTCGTTGCTGCAAGACAAGATTGATCACCTGTACAAAGAGACCAGGCTCATGCTGATTCTATGCGGCTCGTCTCTTTCGTTTATGGAGGAACAGGTGTTGGGCTACGAGAGCCCACTATACGGTAGGCGTACGGCCCAGTTTAAGATCATGCCGCTCGATTTTACGACGACCCTCGGCCTGTGGCAGAGCATGAGTCGCGAAGACGCTGCAGTTTGCTATGGCATGACGGGCGGCATTCCTGCATATATCGAGAAAGTCGATCCTGCCGTATCGCTCAAGGACAACATCAAACGTCTTTTTCTTACTCCTACGGGCTATCTCTTTGAGGAGCCGAGTAACCTGCTAATGCAAGAGTGCCGCAATCCCGAGCAATATGATGCGATCGTGCAAGCAATTGCTCAGGGGCGCTCGAAGATCTCGGAGATTGCGAGCTCTACGGGAATCCCTGCGAGCAACGTAAAGAGCTATGTGGATAAGCTGGCGTCGCTTGGGATTGTCGAGCGCGAGCTGCCCCTAAACGAGACGAGCAATAAGCGGGCCGTGTATCTACTGAGCGACCAGATGTTTAGGTTCTGGTACAAGTTTGTTCCGCAGAACATCGGGCTGATTCAAAACGATATGGCCGAGATGGCGTATAAGCGCATTGAGCCGCACATATCGGATTACATGGGCACGGTCTTTGAGCATATATGCAGACAGTATGTGTACGAACTCGCGCGTGCGGGCCTGCTCGATGTGGTTCCGGCGAGCGTCGGGCGCTGGTGGGGGACGGATAATCGCACGCATACGCAGGAAGAAATCGACTTGATTATTGACGATGGCGAGGGCGCTGCACTGTTTGCGGAGTGCAAATGGCGCAATGAACCGGCGGGCGAAGACGTGCTGCAAAAGCTCGTGCATCGAAGCGAGCTCTTTAGGCGGCAGCATAAAAGCTACGTGATCTTCTCGAAGCGTGGCTTTACGCAGGGATGTCGGGATGCCGCAGAGAGTAGGGGAGATACCAAGCTGATTTCGTTTGCCGAGATGTGCGAGCGGAGATAACCAAGCGCGCTCTGATGTAATGCTCGGAATGGGTTGCGCTTTCCTTTTGCGACCTTTGGCGGAAAGTGCGTTCCAGATTTCGGCTTCAGAATGGGATGCCGTTTCCGGATCGGCCCTCAGGCGGAAACTACGACTCGGAATTTGGCTCCAAACCGGGATGCGCTTTCCCGGCGGCGTCTCTGGCGGAAATTGCACCCCGGAATGAGCGCTCAGAGTGGGACATGCTTTCCTAACGAGGCCGCATGCGGAAACTACGTCCCGGATTCGATGCTCAGGACGGGATGCCGTTTCCGATAGAGGCATGGGGTGGAAAGCCTCCCATTTCTAATGTTCAAGAAATGGGAGGCAGCTCATCGCGAGCTGGGGCCTTTTGTTTGGAGTGGAAGCTGTGTCCCGGAATTCGGGCAATCCGGTGGTCAGGGGTTGAGCGAGCGTCGCGCTAAGGATGCCAAGCGTAAAACCTTCAATGAAAATAGCGTAAAAACTACATCGATAACGGCGTAAAAACTACATTGAAAGTAGCGTAAAAACAGCATTGAGAATGGCGTAATTTCGCATATCGCATGATCGCCCGAGCTTGCACACGGCCTTTTGCGAGCTCTTGCCATGAACGAGAGCCAGGCTGTCACGTACAAGACGCTCGTAAAGGACGCCTCGTACGGTGAGGCGGGCCCCGACGAGAGGACCATCGCTGCGTACTTGGACCTCTTCAACAGGCTCAAGCTGACCGAGGACCTGTGCGGATGGGAGCCGCCCATGCGCTCGAAGGCCCGCGTTCGCGTGCGCCCCAAGCGCTACTTCTGTGACCCGTCACTTGCGGCGGCGTTGCTGGGGGCTACCCCCGAGCGGCTGCTTGGCGATATGCAAACGCTGGGGATGCTCTTTGATAACCTCGTTCTGCGCGACGTGCGCGTGTTCCTTTCCACCTACGGCGGTGTTGACAACAGTGTCCATTATTTCCGAGATGAGAAGGGCCTTGAGGTCGATCTCATCGTTGAGCACGACGGGCGCTGGGGAGCCATCGAGGTCAAGCTGAGTGATGCGAAAGCAGACGATGGAGCGAGAAATCTCAAGGCGCTGGAGAGGAAAGTGCTCTCCAATCCTGCCGCCCAGAATGCCGCGCCGGCGTTTTTGGCGGTCGTGGTTGGAAAGGGGAGCATTGCCTACACACGCGACGACGGCGTGGCGGTGATCCCCGTGGCGGCACTTGGGGCGTAGTGGTTTTGCGGGGCGTGCCGTGCTTCCTTTACCGAAAATCCATTTGGTAAACCAGATGCTCGCGGATAGAATAAAGTCGACGGCAGCCCAAGTAGTGAAGAGCTGGGCAGCGCCGTTGCTTGGTCAAGAGGTCAGTGCCTTAATGGCAGCGACTTGTTATGCTTCGAATGCTGCTTGAGTGCCTCGGAAAGTTCGATAAGCGCCGTGAAGAGCAAGACCAAAGCAACCAAGAGCTCTACGAGCTCTGATGGGCCCGGGATGACCTCTGATTCAAGTCACCGGGCCTCAACTTTTTCATCCATTTGAATAGAGTGGGCGGCGCTCTCGGGGCCGTCTGCATGGCGTGTGCCTGGCGTATGGTATTGCGCCCCGCTTTCATGTCCGCACGGGCGCCTATCCTTACGGCAATGTAGCCGCCTATGTAGCAAGCGGCAGGCAACGGAGAAAGGCCCTAACCGTGTCAGCTGAAAAGACGCCGTGTATCTCGGCTATCGATACGACGAACTTTGCGCGCCAGATCGTGCTGGACTTTGAGTTTGCGCCGGTGCCAAAACAGCGCCAGCGCCGTGGACTGCGCAACGAGATTATCGAGGTCGGCGCCGTCAAGCTCGATTACCACGGCAACGTTATGGGCGAGTTCTCACAGTTTGTGCAGACGGAATTTACCGAAGGCGTTGCGTTTCCCGTCCGCGAGCTTACGGGGATATCGGCTGTGGACACCGCGATGGCCGATCCGCTCTATGTGGTGATCAAAAGGTTCAGCGATTGCATCGGTCGCTACTCCGCCCAGGTGGTTTGCTGGAGCGGGGCGGACCGTCGACAGCTTTTGACCGAGTGCCAGGCAAAGCATATCGATCTTTCCGCATTTCCTACGGACTGGGCCGACCTGCAGGCGTTTTACACCTCGATCATGGACGTGGGCAGTCACGGGTGCGTCTCTTTGAGTGACGCGGCAACGTGGTTTGGCATCGAGTTCGACGAGTCGACGGGCCAAGCCCACAGCGCCTTAGCCGATGCGCGTGTGACCGCCAAGCTGCTCAAGCAGATGATGGACGGGGACTATCACGCGAGTCCGCGCGCTCAGGAGATCCGCCAACGGTGGGGGATGGGCGAGCGAGCTCAGACGCGCCTTTCCAGCAAGTGCCCCGAGCTGGGCGACCTGCTGCTGAAGCTGAAGGCGGAGGGGAGGTAGGCGGGGCTCATTTGGCGACAAGCAGAAGGAATGGTTGCGCGAGGGATTCCGGAATCAGCATCAGAGGGCTGTGCTTGAGACGCTATTCAAGGACACGCTGACACCCGCCGAGACCAAGCAGGTCATGAGTATGGACATCGAGAAGGCATCTATTATCGAAGAACGGCTTCCAAACATGATTCGCTGGATGGACAGGCATGGACCCGTGGCGCTGCGCGCGTTATCGTGCACAATGAGGCATACGGGCTGCCAGATGCGAGCTATCCCGACGAGGTTATGAGCAACTGTATCATCGAGATTATCGAGTACTTCTACGAGATGGATTTGGCGGCGTAGAGCAATCTGATTTTACGCGTTTGCAGGAGGAAACCGGTATGGCAGACGAGCTTGTTTTTAGTGGCGGCGAGATAGTTTACACTATGTCCCAACTGCCCAAAGTTACATCTGTACCGCTGAACGGTAGCGCTGTGCTGGTTGGTTTTAAGGACGCTCCCGATGGGGAGGAGGTCCTCTTCGATTTTGACCCTCGGGCTGAAAGGGCTACGAAGCTCGACTATGAACTTGCAGCCGTAAGCGGGCTCCTCACGGGCGCGTTGAATATCCTGTGGCAGAAAGACTTCAACCTAGAGGGTGCCAAAGCCTGGGGCGATGAGAAGGCTGGCAATTTCGTTCTTACGGTTGCCAAGTCTGCGGGGATGACAAAGGCGGATGCAACTCTGGAAGATGCTATTCGCTTTTTGGAGAAAGAGTTTCCTTTTGCAGCGGACAAGCTGACTGCCGAGTTTGGCGGCGGGCTCCAGCATCATCTGCGGGATTTTTCGCACCACCCGAGTTTGGTTGGCCTTGCGTGTTCGATCCTCTCGCAATTCACGGGCAAAGGCTATGGTACCGATACGGCCGGCCGGTTTGTCGCCTTTGACCTGCCTGCCGTCGCCTTCGATCCCGACTGCCCTCTTATAGGCAGAAACGTTCCAGAGAAGATCGCGTTCGGCACTCTGTTCTGGGCGATGCATCTCATGAGCGACATGGCGGGGTCTAGTTCAAACCCCGGTAAGGGGACGGGTATTCCCGGCGTCGTGTTATCCCTGCTAAAGGAGCTCTCCTCCCTGCCTGTTTTTCAAGACGTGCAGATTGCCTATAAGGGCGAGGGTATTCGCATTCAGCAATGGATCTCAAAGCTGTTTAACGGAACGGCGTTCAAAACCGAGGACGGCAAGCCCATTCGCTTCGACCTTCGGACGGAAGTCGGTCTTCTCGATCAGGCCTTAAGCCAGGTGCCAGCAGTCGTGGCCAACGAGGTTATCGTTCGTTGTCTCTACATGCTTTCAAGGCTCAAGGCCGAGCTAGAGCGTTGTGAAGTGAGCAAGGTCTCCGGCTTGAACAAACTCAAGGCTTCGCATTTTATGCCCTATAACAGTAGGGCCCTCACTCGCATGGTCACGGTTTCGAGCACCTCGTTTGTTCTGGCGAATCTGGCGACAGCGGCGGTCAGGGCAGGTGTCGAATGCAAGGGGAACAAGGTCGTTTTCGCCCAGAAGTTCTTCTTGCGTATAAACTACGTCGGAGTTGGACGCCTTGCGTTTGCACTCAATGCCGACTGGGACTATATGGCGGAGGAAATGTCCGAGGCTTGGGCTGAGCGCGCCAGGCGCCGCCAGGATATTTTCGATGGATTCCACTTTTATAGCCTAGATAGAGAAACGACAAGGATTGCCTTCTCTCTGAAGCTTGCCGCCATCAAGTACGACTGCGGGAATGAGAAGAACGAAGTGCGCAAAGGGCAAAAGAGGAGCTGGGCCCGCGCGTGGCAGGATTCGGTCGCGGATGGCCTAGGCATTGATGCAGACGGCTACTTTTTGAGCGAGGAAGATGCGTACGGAGCCCTTGAGGCTATTTCGCGGCAGCGAGGCGGCAAGGTGCGCGCTTTGCTGATTGCTCAGGAGCTGGTTGAGTTTCGCCCCTATTTCCAGATAGGAGATGAAGAGAAGAAGGAATACAAAGGTTTGAAGGAGAGTGGATCTTGGGTTAAAGATGAATTTCCCAGGAGACAAGACGCGGTTGATTCGGATGCCATACGTTCCCTCGAGAAGCATCGCGGGGCGCGCGCTCGTGAGCTTTCAGATACATTGCCAAAGCTCTTGGTGGGCGGTGCCATTGCTGCTGCGGCGTTCGTAGGCACAGGAGGAGTGGCCGCGGCATTGGCTCCGGATATTGCTGTCGGTATCTTTGGAGGCTCGTTTGTCGGCCTTCACGGGGCCGCGCTTGTCAATGCGAGTCTTGCTGCAGCTGGCGGTGGGGCCTTGGCCGCCGGCGGCATGGGCATGGCCGGTGGCACTGCTTTGATTACGGGCGGCGGCGCCGCGCTTGGTCTATTGGGTTCCGGCGGCGTTGCCTTGGCGGCGTCGATGGGGGAGAACTACGCGCAGTTCGTGCTCGTCGAATGTTCGAGGCTCCTTGCTTTTCTTGATGTGGCAACTGACCGCTGCCCGCATGAGGGGGCCATTTTGGTGCGGAAGGCGGCCGAGGCCGTGCAGCGCAGCATCGCTGGTGTTGAGGAAGATGTCGAGAAGGAGAATGGAAAGGGGGACCGCAGGGATAGCAGGTTGCTTAAGCAGTTGAAGAAGGGTCTTGGGTATTTGACTTCAACCCTTAAGCGAATCGAGAAGATGCAGAAGCACCTTGGTGCCGCCGGCGAGGGCGAGCCGCTTAACAGCTTGCCGGCAACAAGTGATGAATAGGTTCGGGCAGTCTGGCTGCAATTCTATGCCATTAGCGCCCTCGCTCAAGCTGGCGTCATGCTTACCCATCTCTTTGTGGAACGTGATAAGTGTGTTAGCGGCTTGCTCGGTGTCTTTTTGAGTTGCCGACTAGTTCTCATCGAGCTCCTTCAGGCGGGAGAGACGACGGTCCAGAATATTATTCCCCTTCTTATTGGCGTTAATTACTTGTCTATCCATCTGTGCTAGACGGTAATTAGTTTTCAGTCCTTTGCTAGAATCATAGGCACATTTGTATTGCATCATGCAATCGCGGAGGTTCCCATGAAGTACGCCGACCTTATCGACGGAGAAGCAACCCCGAGCGAGCTCAGAAGCTTCCTCGTGGATGGCGAGAACGTGGCAGTAACCGTCCGCATTCCCAAGAACATGCGCGACGCCGCCAGGGAGGCGGCTGCTCTCAATGGCGTTAGCTTCACGTCTCTCGTAAAGACGAGCCTCATCGAGTATCTGTCCAAGAAGGAGAAGTAACGATGGCAGACAGCGACGATCTCATCAAGGCCGTTGGCGCTAATATTCAGGAGAAGGCATCCCTTATCTGGAGCGCTGCCGACACCCTGCGCGGTCCCTACAAGCCGCATGAGTACGGCCTGGTTATCCTTCCTATGACCGTCATCAAGCGCTTTCATGATTGTCTCGCTCCCACACACGATGCTGTTCTCGCCGCTGCTGAGAAATACAAGACGCTTGCCGTGAAGGACGGCTTTCTGCGCGAAGCCTCTGGATACCCCTTTTACAACACCTCTAAGTTTACCTTCGAGACACTTAAGGCCGACCCAGAGAACATCGAGGATAACTTCAAGGACTACATCAACGGGTTCTCGGACAACGTGCAGGACATCCTGGCGCGCATGAAGTTCGCCGACCAGATCGAACGCCTCTCCGACCCGGATGCCCCACTGCTCTACCAGATTATCTGCGACTTCTGCAAGCCGCAGGCCGATATGTCTCCCGATAAAATCCGTGCGGTGGATATGGGCTATATCTTCGAAAATCTCATCCAGCGCTTCTCTGAGTCTTACGACGAGGATGCTGGCGCCCACTTTACGAGCCGCGACATCGTGTACCTTATGACCGACCTGCTCATCCAGGCGGACTCGCACGTCTTTGAAGGCGATCGCATCACCAAGACGGTCTACGATCAGACCATGGGCACCTCGCAGATGCTCGGTTGCACCGAGGAACGCCTACGCCAGCTCGACGCCGATGCTCATGTGACCTGCTACGGCCAGGAGTTCAACCCGTTCACCTTCGGCATCGCGAAGGCGAGCGCGCTCATTCGCGGTGAGGACGACGCTAACATGCGCTTTGGTGATACCCTGTCCGCCGACAAGTTCGAGGGCTTCAAGTTCGACTACTGCATCTCCAACCCTCCGTTCGGAGACCCGTGGAACCCACAGGCCGCTGCGGTGGAGAAGGAGTTCAAGACCGCCGGCGGCGGGCGCTTCCCGGTTGAGAAACTCCCAGCCAAGGGCGACGGCCAGATGCTCTTCGTGCTCAACGGGCTGTCGAAGCTCAAGGACGATGGTGTGATGGCAATCATCCAAGACGCCAGCCCGCTCTACAAAGGCAAACCCGGCAGCGGCGAGGACGGCATCCGCCGCTATGTGCTGGAGAACGACTGGCTCGACGCCATCGTGCAGCTGCCCTGCGACTCGTTCTACAACACCGGCATTGCTACATACGTGTGGCTCTTCAGCAAGGCGAAGGCGCCCGAGCATCGTGACCACGTGCTGCTCATCGACGCCTCCCAGTGCTTCGAGAAGCGCCGCAAGGGCATCGGCGACAAGAAGAATGACATCACCAAATCCTGCCGCGATCTTATCGTCCGGGCGTATTCCGAGTACCGCGACGGTACCTGGACTGGCGAAGGGTCCAACGGACAGGAGGGCTCTGTCGAGGCGCGTCTGATGGAGACGGTCGAGTTCGGCTTTAACCGCGTGACCGTGGAGAGTCCCGTCGTCGACGAGAGCGGGGAGCCCGTCCTCAACAAGCACGGGAAGATGCAAGCCGACAAGGCAAAGGCCGACACTGAGGACATTCCCCTTAACCAGGACATCGACGCCTATATCGAGCGCGAGGTGCGCCCGTACAACAAATACGCTTGGGTGGACAAGAAGAAGACCAAGGTGGGCTATACCATTCCATTCACGCGCGTGTTCTACAAGTACGCCGAGCTCGAACCTGCTGACGAGATCGCCAAGCGCATCCTCGAGCACGAGAAGACGCTTGAGAAGAGCCTCGAGGCGCTCTTCGGCGAGGTGCGCTAGCGATGCGGGAGATGAAGGTTAATGGTGTCGAGTGGCTCGGCGAGGTGCCCGCGGGATGGACTTTTGCACCGTTCAAACGACTGTACTCACAGGTCTCCATCACAAATTGCGAGAGCGAAGAGCTCCTTTCGGTCTACTTGAATCGTGGAGTTATCCGCTATGTGGACTCTGATGGGGTGCAGGTGCATAAGCCAAGCAAATCTTTGTTGAAGTATCAGCTGGTTCGTCCGGGCAATTTTGTTCTAAACAACCAACAAGCATGGCGTGGATCCGTTGGGATATCTATTTACCGCGGAATAGTCAGCCCCGCTTACTATGTTCTCGAGAAAAGCACAAGCAATATAGATGATCGTTTCGCTAATTATCTATTTAGAGGTCCTTTTGTGCAGGTGCTTGAGCTGTGCAGCCGAGGGGTCGGCACAATCCAAAGAAATATTTCACTTGTTGAGCTAAAGTCGGAAATGGTGCCTCTGCCGCCCCTCGACGAGCAGCGCCGTATCGCGGACTTCCTGGACGAGAGGTGCGGCGAGATCGACCGCGCCGTCTTCGCCGCCGAGCGGTCTATCGAGGAGCTGAACCTGTATCGCTCTGCACGTTTGGAAGAGATGATTACCAGAGTTTCGCACGAAGCGCCGCGGGAGAAACTCAAATACGTGCTGAAGGAGTCTAAGGATAAATCTCCTGACGGAATCGGAGAGCCGCTGTCAATTACGATCGCTCGTGGAGTGCTTCGTTCTATTGAACTGGCCATACCGAATCCGACATCAAGCCTTGTTGGTGCCAAAATTGTCCATGCTGGCGACCTGGTCTTCAATAAGCTAAAGGCGTATTACGGCGTGATGTACGTGTCGCCTTACAACGGCTTGATTAGCCCGGAATATGCCGTTTATCAGGCCATCGATATGGGGAGAACCTCACTGAAATATCTTGAGTACGTATTCCATACAGCAGCAGTGATTGATGAATTTATAATTCGCATCTCTGGTGTTGCGGATGGTTTCAGGCGCTTGTATACAAGCGATCTGTTTGACATAGCGGTACCAGTGCCTTCTATCGAGGTGCAGCAGCGTATCGTGGCGGAACTGGATGACCTGTATGCTTCCATTGCCGAGTCGATAGGGGCCAAGCAGGCTATCATCGCCGACCTCAAAGCATACAAGCAGTCGCTCATTTACGAGGCCGTCACCGGAAAGCGGGAGGTGTAGCCAATGGGTGATTCCTATCGTCTCCCTCGCATCGTGTTGGAAGCGTCATCGTCAAAAACGTGGGATGCCGCTATCTCCGAATGGCACGTGACGGGATGCCGTGACAATGGGGACGCTTCTGGCGATTGTCTTTGCGGACACGAGGGCATTAGGTATGAGTTCACTATCAAAAACTCTGTCAACGGGAACGAGCTCTCACCAATAGGCTCAACCTGCATCCTGAAGTTCGAAAACGATGAGCTCAAGAACGAGGTTGAAGGTTGGAAAGCGGCAATCAAGTTGCTGGAGGCCCTCGAGGCAAGAAAGCCGGACGTACGACTCGACGGCATGAACAGGGACCTGTTCTCTCGATGTCTCTACGCCTTCCTTTACGAGAAAGGTGCTTTTCCGCCCAACAGGTACAACGGTTACGACGGCCGAAACGATTACGAGTTCATGGTGGATATGTTCAACAAGAGGACGGCACCGACAGAAAAGCAGCGCGCGAAGATGTACATGGTGCTAAACAAGAGCATATTTCCGTGGCTCGTTCTTTTCGGTCGTGAGCTGAGAGAGATGAGGCTGTAGCATGTCTGCGCAGACAAAGGAAAAGAACCTCGAGCAGGACATAGAGTCGTTCCTCTGCTCGCCTGCGGGCGGTTTCCTTAAGTGCGACGATAAACATTCGCTCCTCTACGTCGAGGACGGCACCTATCAGATGGTCGGCGGCGGCTACATGGAACACCGTGACCGCGCGCTCGACGCCGCCACCCTGGTCAACTTTATCCAGACGACGCAGCCCAAGGCTTGGGAGCGCTTCGAGCGCATGTGCAACTCCGATCCCACGGCGAAGTTCGCCAAGGTCTTCAACGACGCCGTCGACCGCCTGGGTATAGTCGCGGTGCTCAAACACGGCTTCAAGCATCGAGGAATTCCTTTCAAGGTTGTATTCTTCAAGCCGGAGAGCGGGCTTAACGAAAGCGCCGCCAATCGCTATGTCAAGAACGTCTGCCGCTGCATTCGCCAGTTCCACTTCGCCGAGACGGGCAACCAGACCATCGACATGGTCCTGGATGTGAACGGCATCCCCCTGGTGGGTATAGAGCTAAAGGACCAGTTCACCGGTCAGGACGTCGAGAACGCGATGCGCCAGTGGCGCGAGGACCGCGACTCGCGGTGCCGCTGCCTCAAGTTCAACACGCGCATGGTGGCCTTTTTCGCCGTCGATCTCGAAAATGTCTACATGACCACCAAGCTAGAGGGCGCGAAGACCTTCTTCCTGCCGTTCAATCAGGGCTCAGCCGGGGCGGGAAACGACGGCGGCGCCGGCAACCCCGCAAATCCCGACGGCTATGCTACGAGTCACCTGTGGGAGGTCGCTCTACAGAAGGACAGCCTGCTCGACATCGTCAACAAGTTCCTCCACCTGGAGGTCAAGGAAGAGACGGAGCTCGATGCGCACGGCAACGAGGTGAAGCGCAAGAAGGAGCGCATTATCTTCCCCCGTTACCACCAGCTCGACTCCGTGCGTAAGGTCATCGCCGACGTACGCGCGAACGGGACGGGCAAGAACTACCTTGTGCAACATTCGGCGGGGTCGGGCAAGTCGAATAGCATCGCCTGGACGGCCTATCGCCTGGCATCCCTCTTCGTGGATGACACCCCGCTGCTCGACTCCGTGGTCGTCGTCACCGACCGCCGAGTGCTCGACAGCCAGCTGCAGGAGACCATCTCGGGCTTCGACCACGCCATAGGCTCGGTCGTGACCATCGGCAAGGACAAGACTTCGGCCGATCTGCGGGACGCCATCAACGGCGGCGCTCGTCTCATCGTCTCGACCCTGCAGAAGTTCCCCGTGATCTACGAGCAGGTCGAAAGCAAGGGCAAGCGCTTCGCCATCATCGTCGACGAGGCTCACTCATCCCAGACGGGAACGAGTGCGCTCAAGCTCAAGAGCGCTCTTGCCGACAAGCGCGACGCGCTCGAGGAGTACGCTGAGATCGAAGCGGAAGCCGAGGGGGCTGCGGCCGATTGGGAGGACCAGCTCGCCGACGAGCTCGCGAGCCACGGCCGTCACAAGAACCTGACCTTCGTGGCTTTCACCGCCACGCCGAAGGAGCAGACGCTCGAGATGTTCGGCGACGAGTGGCCCGACGGGACCTTCCATCCGTTCCATATCTACTCGATGCGCCAAGCGATCGAGGAGGGCTTCATCATGGACCCCCTCGCCAACTACGTGAGCTATTCGGAGGCCGTCGAGCTTGCGCGCACGGTCCCCGACAACCCCGATGTGCCGAGCAGTCCCACGCTCAAACTGCTCCGCAAGTATAAGGAGCTGCACCCCTATGCCCTCGGCCAGAAGGCCGAGATCATCGTGGAGACGTTCCGCAACGTGACACGCACCAAAATCCGCGGCAAGGGCAAGATGATGGTGGTCACGGCGTCGCGCCTCGCGACGGTCCGCTACTACCACGAGATCAAGCGCTACATGCAGAAGAAGGGCTACGACGACATCGAGGTGCTGGTGGCGTTCTCGGGTGCCATCAGCGACCCTACGGATGGCCCCGGCGGTCCCGAGTACACCGAGCCGTCTATCAACGTCGGCCACGATGGACAACGAGTCGCCGAGAGCCAAACGAAGGCCGAGTTTCATAACTATGGTGACGTGCTCGTCGTCGCCGAGAAGTACCAGACGGGCTTCGATGAGCCTTTGCTGCACACGCTGGTGGTGGACAAGAAGCTCAGGGACGTGAAGGCGGTCCAGACGCTCTGCCGCGTCAACCGTATCCACCCGGACAAGGAGGACACCTACATCCTCGACTTCGTGAACAAGCCCGAGGACATCCAGAAGGCGTTCGAGCGCTTCTATACCGAGACGTCACTCTCCGAGCAGATTAACACCGACCTCCTCTATCAGGTGCAGACCGATATTCGCGGCTACGGGCTCTATGACGAGTCTGACATCGAGGCCGCTGCCGAGATAGTCTTCACGGATGACAAGGGTAAGTCGCAGGGCAACGTGCAGGGCAAGCTTGCTGCCGTTTTGAAGCCTGCGGTCTCGCGCTACAACGAGCTGGATGACGACTCGCGCTATCAGGTGCGCCGTAAGGTGCGAAGCTTCTGCAAGTGGTACACCTACATCACCCAGATTGTTCGCATGTTTGACCGAGACCTACATAAGGAGTACGTGTATTTAAGCTATCTGCGCCACCTCCTCAAGGTCGAGAAGATCCCCGTCGAGGCTGTGGACGACAAGGTCGAGATGCGCTTCTACAAGCTCAAGCAGGAGTTCGAGGGCAGCATTTCGCTTGAGCCTGGCGGTGGCGTGCTCGATCCCGGTGGCGCGGCCAAGACCCTGACGCCCGACAAGAAGCGCGACCCGCTGCAGGCGCTCGTGGATAAGTTCAACGAGCAGTGGGCTGGCAACTTCACCGAGGGAGATCGTGTGGTTATCGACACGCTGTGGAAGCGTATCGCCGAAAACCCGCAGGTCGCCGACACCATCCGTCGCGATGGCAGGCAGGTCTTCGAATCAAGCCTGCTGCCCAAGGTGTTCGATGAGGAGGCTCGCCGCGCCTATGTGGAGAACACGGACTCCTTTACTAGCCTCTTTGAGGACAGTGAGAAGTATCGCGCCATGATGAGCGCCATCGGGCAGCTGCTGGTTGAGAAATTCAAGTAGACGATGAGGACTAAGAGCAAGGTGGGCTTAGCATGGCAAAAAACCAGTCAGATTACTTTCAGGCAAAACATCCGTGGTCTGAGACTAAGGATGATCTTCTGGCATGCTATCTAACGCCTTTTTTCACTAAAGTGTATCGACCTTCACGGAACGGCATTCTTTATATCGATGCTTTTGCTGGTGCGGGTTTATTTGCCGATGGCAGTAAAGGATCTCCCTTGATTGCCCTTTCTAAGTATTTTGCAATTGCAAAGAAAAATCGTTCAAAGACGCCCATCCAGTTCATTCTTAGTGAATCCAACGCGGAATCTAGAAAGCATCTCGAATCGACATTTAACGAAGCAAAGGGAGCTAGCGGCTATATCAAGCCGCCAATTATCGTTTCCAGTTGCGAGGATGCTATAAGACAGGCACAACAAACTAGCATTTGTGGGGGCGGTAAGCCCTCAACAGTCTTCTATTACATCGATCCATTCGGGGTTAAAGACCTACGACTCGATCTTCTAACTAATTCGCCGAATATGGCTCACACGGAGGCCCTGGTCAACTTCAATAGTTTTGGCTTATTCCGCGTTGCCTGCGCTGCCATGAAAGTGCCACTGTCACTTCCAAATGAAGTTGAACTGCCGGAAGACGACTTTAATGAGCTCACGAAAGCCAGCGTTTGGGTTGAACGTCTGAATGCCTGCATCGGAAGTGGCGACTGGAAAGAAGTGGTCGTTCGTTATAAGGCTGGAAAGATCGACGCTTGGCAGGCTGAACATGCGCTCTCGGAACTCTTTTGCAACAACGCGCGTTCTTACTATAAGTATGTAACGAATATGCCTATCAAAGATATGAGTAAACGCGTTAATGTCGGTGGGCTCGTCAAATATAGAATGATCCATATGACCAATAGCCCAGACGGTTGCGTTCTGATGAACGATAACATGATTAAGCGCAACTTCGACTGGCAATGCAAGCAGTTGGGATTGTTTGCGGTGGATGTTGATGGTCGCAATGTTGAGACTGCCGTAATTGCGGCCAAGGCCCGTGATTTTGTCCAGCATATGCCCGTTCACCAAAACATGAAAATGGGTGATATTGCTGCCACGTTGATTTCCGAGTGCGGAGTCTTTGACAGAAGCAATACTATTTTGAAGACCTATGTGGGCCCAATGATTGAGGAAGGTATTCTTGAGCGTGCGGTCAAGTTCACTTTGAAAGGAAAGCCAAAAAAGAGCTTTGCGCTCAAAGACGAGGTTTATCGAGCAAGATGAGTGCTTAGGTCGGTCGTATCTTTGGTGTGAGGAAGTTCAGCGAGAAGAGAATTAAAGAACAATGGAACAACTTGGGCACATATATCGAAAAAGTATGCTCTACCGTACAAAAGTTGAATATGGCGATTGGGCGATGAATCATGTGCAAGGCTGTTCGCATGGATGCAATTTCCCATGCTATGCATATTTAATGGCAAAACGTTTTGGGCGTGTCAAAACATACGAGGAATGGCGGCGGCCGAGCCTTGTCGACAACACTTTGGATCTGCTGCGCAAGGAGTTGCCGCGTTATTGTGATGAGATAAAACAGGTTCAACTGTGCTTTACAACCGATCCTTTTATGCTCGGATATCCAGAAGTTGGCAGTATGAGCTTGGGTGCAATTGGGCTCATTAACGAGTACGGTAAGCCGTGCAGCATTCTAACGAAAGGAGAGCTTCCCGTTGAACTTGCGGCGTTACCTAATGCGACGTTGAACACCTATGGAATTACCTTGGTGTCGCTTGATGAGGACAATCGGAAAAGGATGG
The DNA here is from genome assembly GCF_003471585.1 of Collinsella sp. AM18-10. Classification (GTDB taxonomy): domain Bacteria; phylum Actinomycetota; class Coriobacteriia; order Coriobacteriales; family Coriobacteriaceae; genus Collinsella. The sequence continues at coordinate 2,387 of NZ_QRJO01000009.1, read as the reverse complement.
AACCCGGTGCGGCGGCATACTCAGTCAGGCTTGCCGCTCTCGAGTCTCTCCATAAGGCTGGCTGTAAGACTTGGGTTAGCATGGAGCCATATCCGACTCCAAATATCTGCGAGCAAGATTTGGATGCGCTGCTGCGCAAGATCTCTTTTGTCGATAAAATTGTTTTTGGCAGGACGCACTATGACAGACTAACAAGCTCCTACGACGACTGCGCCCGCTTCTATCGTGATAGTGCAAGGGAAGTCCGTGATTTTTGTTTTGATCACGGCATCGAGTGTCACATTAAAAAGGGGACTGTCAACTAGTGCTGAGCCTGCTGCGGTTTGGTAGCCATGGTATCGGGTTTCACTATGGTCCTGACTGCATTCGTACAGCTATGTTTTTCGATGCGCCCTTAAGCTAGTTGCAATTTGGGGCCATTGAGAGCTGCTATCCACGACCTTATTTGCGTGCCTCTGTCATCGCTATTTCTTGCATAACATCCTGTACGCCCATTGCTCTGCTTGCCAAGAAGCCGACGCACACGCTTGATCCCACCTTATTTGGAATACAGGCTTTTACGTCTTCACACGTCAAGCATTAAGTCACTTTTTATCAACACTCCCTGACCGTACATCGATCGCAATGTCGATACGGGCAATCATTAATGTGGAGCTTTTGGCAACCAGATTGCGGAAAGTGGGCTCACCGATCTCGATGAGCCCGCAGACGTTGTGCATGTCGGTGTGGTCGCCTAGTTTGAAGGCCGAGGCTGAATCTGCTGAGGGATGGGTGCGAGGTATTTGATGGCGGGCTAAAGCCTGATGCTGATAATGCCAATGGTGCTGGCGAGAAGAACGAGGGCTATCAACGCAATTACAACTGCCAAAACTGCATACAACCGCTTCATTTTTGCCTCCTACCGAACTGGAAGAAATGGGTGCAATAACTGCTGATAGAATTCTACCAGCAGATTACTACTCAACGGTATGAGTGAGGTTTGTTTTGGAACATAGCAAACACGAGAGGTACATTCAGTCCGAATGTACCTCCGGGCATGATGAGCGTGTGGAAGCGCCTCGAAAAGAAGCGGTCGAGGCGAATGACAAGTGGGGTAAGAAGGTTGCCAAGCATTTTGGAAAGCTATCGGTCAAAGTAAAGATTGTTTTGGTCGCGGTCATATTGGTGGCCCTTGCCGGTTTTTTTTGGCGGCGCCCTCCCTTGGATAACCGATAACCACGAAACTCAGTACCTCACGACATCGGATCTTAAGTCTGCTGTAGATATCGACAGTCTTTCTACGGTTGATTACACCTACCACGGCATCGTCGAGAAGCACGGCAAGTTTCTCTGGATGGATCGCGTGGACTATCGCGTTAAATACGAGGCTCATATTCGTGCATCGTATACGATGAGCGACATCCAGTTTGATATTGACGAAGAGAACGAGATCGTTACCGCCTATCTCCCCAAAGCGCAGGTGGGTGAGCCACAGCTCGACAATAGTAAGTTTGGCTATCTTCCCGAAAACGCTACTGCAGATATGAAAGATGTTCTGTCACTTTGTCGCAAAGATGCCGCAGATGAAGTCGATAAAAAGGAGATTAAAAAACAGGCGGACGCGAGCTTGCGGGATACCGTAAAGGCGCTGACGCTGCCGCTTATCGAGGATAAGTACGAGCTTGATTTCAAACCGTTGGCCGAGTACAAGGGGGAGGCTGACTCCAATGCGTAAACCATGGTTAGTTTGCTTCGCCCTCGTGGCGGCGCTTTCATTTGCTGTACTTTCGGGCTGTGCCAAAAAGGACGAAGAGCCCGATTTCTCTGGTTATACGAAGATTGCCGAGCTTGCTACCGTTGAGTGTAGATTCCATAACGTCGCAGAAATCTATAACGATGGCACCGATATGCTGTTTGGGATAAACGTGGGTTACAAGAAAGCGTGGTTCGAGTACGACGGAACCGTGCAGTTGGGTGTTGATGTTGCCAAGGTAAATGTCGGTAAACCGGATGAGAATAATGTCGTAACTATCACAGTCCCTAATGCGCAGGTCCTCGGTCAGCCCCAAGCCGACGAGAGCACCTTTTCCGATATCTATAGTGATACCGGACTGCTAACTCCTATTACGACAGTTGATCAGTCCGCTGCGCTTGAAGAAGCCCAAAACGAAATGATAAAAAGTGTCGAGGGCAATTCGACATTGATGAGCAACGCTCGTGAAAGAGCTAAAACTCTCTTGAGCCAGTACGTCATAAAGATTGGTGAGCGGATGGGCAAGAAGTACGAAGTTCAGTTTAAGAATGCCGAATAGACTGGTTGGCAATCGGTCGGATTAAAGGGGGCTGCAGATGTGCAGCCCCCTTCTGTTAAAGGCTTTAGCCTGTGCGGGGCGCGCAGCGCGCCGCAT
>NZ_QRJO01000008.1 GCF_003471585.1 Collinsella sp. AM18-10 | reverse complement strand
GACACATGTATGTCAATCCTGGTCTAACAGAGCCTTAAATAATCCCCGTCCCAGAAAAATCATTTAGCGGCGGGCGCGAAGCTTTTCGTAGCCGTCGGCGAAGAAGGCGACCGTGGCGGCGTCCGCCTCGGCGGCATCGGTATCGTCGGCGGGGACCACGCCGTGCTCGTCGCTCACCAGGAACAGCGCGCCCTTGAGCTGAGCGGGGATGTCTACGCGCGTGACCGGGATGTCCTTGGTCTGGGCCAGCTGTTCGATGAGCGTCGCCGTGCCGCACAGGCACTCGTCCGCCGGCGCCACAAAGGCCAGCTCGCCGTCGTTGACGGCAGCAAGCAGCTCGGGCGCCACGCCGGTTTCGTCGGCCTCGGAACGGGCCTCGGCAGAGCGGGCACGCAGCGCCTTGGCTGACGTATCGGCGAGCGGCTCGTACTCCCCCACTGTCATGGCGGCGTTGCCGTTGATGTCGATCACCAGCATGAGCACACCGTCGTGCGCGGTATAGTCGCCCTCGGCTAGCGACCACTCAACGTGCTGCTTGGCCCAGCTGAGCATGTTATGGGTAAGCGGCTCGCCCTGCACCAAGCGCTCGGACAGCGCGCGAATGTGACGGTTGAGCATGGGCACCTTTTTGTTGGACATGCGCCAACGGCAGATAAGCGCGGGCTTGTCGAGCGTAAACTTCTCGACCGCCTCCTGATTGGCGCAAAAGTCCTCGTACGCACGCTGATCCTCGGCATTGCCAAACAACTCGGCATCATCAATCTGGGGCATGGTTGTACCTTTCGTGTTAGTCATTCCGTCCTCTTATACCAAAAAGACGGCCCTCCAAACGGAGCGACCGTCTTTTGCAGAGATTATTTTAGAAGCGAGGCGGTCCAAGGGACGAGATAACATCCCATCCTCCCCAGTCAACCTAACAGGTCGGCGAGGGTTGCCCAGGTGCCGCAGATTGCCGTGAAAGAGGAGCGACGCGTACTTGGGTACGCGAGCGACGAATGAGCGGCAAGGTGCGGTGGTTGGGCAAGCCGCAGCGCCACCTCCCTACTTAATGGCGGAAGTGGCGGGCACCCGTGAAAACCATCGCAATACCATGCTCGTTGCAGGCCTGGATGCTCTCGTCGTCGCGTTTGGAGCCGCCGGGCTGGATGATGCAGGTCACGCCGTGTGCGGCAAGCACGTCGACGTTGTCGCGGAACGGGAAGAACGCGTCACTTGCGCAGGCAAAGCCGCCCTTCTCCACGCCTTCGCGCTCGCAAAAGTCCTCGGCGCGTTCGCAGGCAAGCAGTGCGGAGTCAACGCGGTTGGGCTGACCCGGGCCCATGCCAATGCCGGCCTTGCCCTTGGAGACCAGAATGGCGTTGGACTTAACGCCCTTGCAGACCTTCCAGGCAAACTCGAGCTCGGCCATCTCAGCGTCGGTGGGCTTGCGGTCGGTGGGGAACGTAAAGGTCGCGGGATCCTCGGTCACGTGGTCGACCTCCTGCACCAGCATGCCGCCGTCGATGGAGCGCAGCTCCACCTGGGCACCGTGGTCCACGCCGCCGGTAGCCAGCACGCGCAGGTTGGGGCGCTTGGCCATGCGCTCGAGCGCCTCATCGGTGTAGCTCGGGGCGATGATGACCTCGACGAACTGCTTGTTCTGGTCGGCGAAGTGCTCAACCAGCTCAAAGGGAACCTCGCGGTTGCAGGCGATGATGCCGCCGAAGGCGCTCTTGGGATCGCAGGCGAAAGCGCGGTCGTAGGCGGCCGTGATATCCTCGGCAACGGCGGAACCGCAGGGGTTCTGATGCTTGAGGATCACGCAGGCCGGCTCGTCGAACTCGCGGACCAGGTTCCAGGCGGCATCGGCGTCCAGATAGTTGTTGTAGCTGAGCGGCTTGCCCTGGATCTGCTCGGAGCCCACAAGCGGGAACTGAGAGCTCGCGGTGTTCTCGCAGCCCTCGGCAAAGCGGTAGACCGTAGCCTTTTGCTGAGGATTCTCACCATAGCGCAGGTCGTCGACCTTCTCCAGCGAAATCTCGAGCTTGGCAGAGGTGTCCGCCACGTCGCTTGCCTGGGCGGCAAGCCAACGGGAGATAGCCGTGTCGTAGGCGGCGGTGGTCTGGTAGACCTTCACCTGCAGGCGACGACGGGTGGAAAGCGTGGTGCAGCCACCGGTCTCGCGCATCTCGGCCAGGACGGCATCATAGTCGGCCGGGTCGGAGATGACGGTAACGCTCGCGGCGTTCTTGGCAGCAGAGCGCAGCATGGAGGGACCGCCGATGTCGATGTGCTCGATGGCATCCGCGAAGGTGACCTCGGGGTTGGCGACGGTCTTCTCGAACTCGTACAGGTTGACGACGACCAGATCGATCAGCTTAATGCCGTGCTGAGCCGCCTCCTGCATGTGCTGCTCGGAATCGCGGCGGGCCAGCAGCGCGCCGTGAACCTTGGGGTGCAGGGTCTTAACGCGGCCGTCCATCATCTCGGGATAGCCCGTGAACTCCTCGATGGGGGTTACGGGAACGCCCGCGTCCTCGATAGCACGAGCCGTACCGCCCGTAGAGATGATCTCGACGCCAAAGTCATCGACCAGCGTCCGTGCGAAATCGACGACGCCCGTCTTATCGGTAACCGAGATCAACGCGCGTGCGATCTTCACATCAGATCCCATGCAGTCCTCCTGTCTGGTACGCCGCCGTGCTCTGTGAGTCGGTGATACGTCGATCTGCAGCGCTCGCGCAGCGGCATTGAAAATACTGATTTAATGTAGCGCATCGAGCGAATCGATGCACCCCGCAACGGGCGCATGTGCAGAAAAAGTTTGCACGCGGAGGGGATGGGCACGACACCGGGCACGGTGAGTTCATGGAACACAGGGGCACCATAATTTGATGCCAATGGCGTGGTAGAACTGTGCTCGATATGCATCCGCGAAAGAAAGAGGCACCATGGTCTCGCGGGTTCTCTACCGACCGTTTGACACCGAAGACTTCGACGCCATCGCGCTGATTCTGCAGCAGCTTTGGCATAACAATTCGGATAACGATGAGTACAACCGCCTCGAGGCCGCATGCGACCTCGCCTATTGCCTTTCGTCCTCGACGTTTTCGCAGGTTGCGGTAATTGACGGCGAGGCGCGCGGCATTGCGCTTGCACGCGCAGGACAGAGCCCCGGCGTCACTATCAACGAGCATTGGATGGATACCGAACGCGCGCTGCTTTCGCAGATGCGCGAACTGGAGCCCGATGCCTGCGCCGAGTATCTCTCGTTTGTGCGCGCAACCATCCGAACCAACAACCGCCTGCTCGAGAGCAGCCCATTGCCGCACGACAACGAAGTCACGCTGCTCGCCGTCGATCCCGATGTCCATGGCCTGGGCGTTGGCTCGGTGTTGCTCGATGCCGCTGTCTCGTACCTTTCCTCGCGCGGGGCGACAAGGGCGCACCTGTACACCGACTCCAACTGCTCGTGGAAGTTCTACGAGCTGCACGGCTTTAAGCGCACGGCCACGCACCGCGCCAACCGCGAAGAGCGTCGTCACGACATGCCGCGTGAAAGCTTCCTCTACGAACTCGATCTAACAGCCTAGCCCAAGCAGCCACACCTAGTCATTTAAGAACGTCCCCAATGACTGATCCCCAACGACTGGTCATTTAAGTCTGCCCCCAATGAGTAGCCTAGAGGGCCTGCAAATGGCTGTGGTCAAAAAACATCAAATATGAGTACTGTTACCTTTTTAGTAGCAGCGATTTGGGGCATTTTTGAGGCTTGTAGGCATGACGACCAGCTGCACGTGTTGACGTAGCTCCCCAAATGTTCAATAAAATGGGCTCCTAACGAGAAATACTCTCATTAGAAGCCCATTATTATGTGCAAACATATGCGACCATCGCAGCAACAGTACTCATATTTGGTATTTTTTGTCCACTGCCCCTAGCGCGAAGGTCCTCAGCGGAAAGTTTGGCCCGTTTCGATGCACAAAAATGGGATGAATCTTCCCTGGCAACCGCCCAGAAAGATCCACCCCAAAGCAAGCGCTCGCTAGAACGTTCCGCCGCCGCCTCCGCCGACGCCGCCACCGCCGCCACCGGAAAAGCCGCCGCCGCTGCCGCCGCTCGAGCTATCGGAACTCGAAGCCAGCTCGCGGATGGTCTCGTGGTACACATCGTTGAACGAATCGAGCGGGGACTCGTTGCCGTAGTGATGGTAATACCACCAGTAGCAGGGGTAGTTGTCGTAGAAATCGTCGCTGTTGCGCAGGTCCGCAGGCACGGCCTCGGCCAGCTGTCGCAGCACTTCTTTCGAAACGCCCAGGGCAACGCCCATCACCAGCAGTTTGTTCCACAAGATCAGGTCGCTGGGAATGGCCTCCTTCAGGCGCGTAAAGTCCTCAAGCCAATGCTTGAGCGCCTTGCAGCGAGCCGCCACCTCGGCGCCCTCCGGCGTGTAACGGCGGAAGGTGCAGCTCAGGACAAAGCCTACGATCGTAACGGGGATCGAGATCATAGCGGCACCGACGTTGGCGTCCGCAAAGTCGGTATAGAACAGAGAGCCCAGAATGCCAAAGACAATGATGATGCCGAGAACCAGGCCGGCCACCATCGCGATAGTGCCATCCGATGCAATAAGCTCGCGCGCCTCCAGCTTGCCCTTAACTGTGCTCTGATAGTCCTCGAGCTTGTCGCCAACAGATGTGGTGCGCTCGCTAGCGTACTCCTCCAGCTCGCTAAACGTGCGCGAACGGACTCCGTCCTTATCGGGCTTAACGCCAGCAAAGAAGACCTTGAGCACGTCGCGATCGATGCCGTCCTTCTTGGCAGCCTTCCAGGCCTCGTCGGTCACTGTGATGCGATACGTCTGCTCCTCTTTTTCGCGACGGAGCAGACCCTTCTTCTTGGTCTCGGTCGCTTCTTCCAGCTTGATCACGCGGTCGTCGGTGAGCTTCATAAGCGTGGCGATATATGCCTGATCGGGCACGTCGTTCCAGCTCATAAGAGCTGCAAGCACCGCGGGATGGTCGGCAGAGGGCACATCGCGGAAGTACTCGTCCTGGAAGAGCGGCTTGGGCTTGGGCCTGCGCAGCTTGAGCATCACGATCGCGCCGGTATAGGCAACCGCCACAACAACACACACCACGGCAATCGCGCTGGCAACCGCACGCGCGTGCTCACGGCGGGCGTTGGCCTCGTCGGCCCATTCCTTCTCTTCGCTCAGGATCGTTGACATGTGCTCTTCGCCCGAGGCGGCAAGCTGCGGCACCCAATCGCTGGGGAAAGCGATGCGCGCCTCGGCGAATTCGCCCTGATGCACGCAGGGAATGGTATAGGTGACCATGGGCTCGTCCTCATCGAGCGACACGTCGCCCGTCAGCGGACCGTGGCCCCATGCGCGGAAGTTGTCGCCCTTGACGGCCGCCGTCCCTGCAGCGGCATTTGCGAAGTGAACTTCCATCTCGACGTCATCGGAATCCGCCGACCAGCCGTCGCCGACGAATTTCCAGTAAAGCTCGGCGGTATCGGCCCAGTTCATGACCGCACCGGTCATGGAATAACTCACGTAGTAGATTGCACTGTCGCCGCTCTCGTGAGGGCTGAACACCTTAATCCTTACGCCGTCGTCGGACTGTTCCACCGTGTAAACGCCGTCGTCGCCTTTATTTGCGCTGTCGACCTTGTTAAACGCAGTGTCGTCTTCCTCGACGCTCAGCACATTGACGACCACCGAGCCGCCTTGCTGGTTAGAGCCTGTATTGATATCCCAATACACGCCGTTAATGTCGTCGTCGAAATCGAACTGGCGTCCCTCGACAACGGTCAGCGAGCCATCGGCCTCAACCGTGGTACCGATATAGGTTTGGCTCATGGAGTAGCCGTCGGCGTGCGCGACGGCAGGCAGCAGCAACAACGCAAGCGCGACGAGTGCGCAGACGGAAGCGAACCGCGCAAACAGGCGGCGCTGCCGACAGGGCTGGGCAACGGGGGCGTTCATAGGCACATCCTTTGTCTGTGGTACCAGTAGCGTCATTGTCCCACGTTTGCGAGTTCATGTGACGAACATCTAGGTCAGCGGAGCGTCAAAACGGGACAAAAGTCACGCCCGCCGCCGGCACCTGGGGACGTTCCTTATCTGCCGGCAATCTGGGACACTCCTTGGCATAGCCCGCTCCGGCAATAGATACCACTTCATAGCTCCATCACAGGTGTAGCGGCTTTGTGTGGGCGCGGCATGCGCTGATTGAGCCGCCAGTTGAGGGGCATAAAGCAGTTGAGCGAAAACGGTTTGCCCCTTTGCCGTCCGCTTGAGGATCATGTCCCCCTTTTCCGCGGAAACCCCGGCAGTTGCGAAGAGCTGCCGGGGTTTCTGTCGTTTGAAGGCTAGATTGATTGACGACGATTAAGGCGCCGAGCCGGTGGTCCGGCACGCGCAACGTGTGGCCTCAGCAACTTGCAGGCCACGGCAGCGTCTCCCCCACCGCGCCCCGCGCTATACTCGTCCGCATGGACATCAACGCACGCAACATAGCAACAACCGCCGCCGACGCGCCAACGACGCCGGCCGCTCCCGCGCCCGTCGTGGGGCGCTTCGCCCCGTCGCCCTCGGGCCGTATGCACCTGGGCAACGTGTTCAGCTGCCTGTGCGCATGGCTTTCGGCCCGCAGCCAGGGCGGCAGCATCGTGTTACGCATTGAGGACCTGGACGATCGCTGCAAGCGCCCGGAACTTGCCGCCCAATTGATTGACGACCTGGCCTGGCTGGGGCTGGAGTGGGACGAAGGCCCCTACTACCAGCACGACCGCCTAGACCTGTACGAGAGCGCCTTGCGCCGGCTGAAAGACGCCGGCCTCACCTATCCCTGCTTTTGCACACGCGCCGAGCTCCACGCCGCGAGTGCACCGCACGCGAGCGACGGCACGCCCATCTACCGTGGCGCCTGCCGAAGTCTTTCGGCCGAGGAGGTGGCCCGCCGCAGCGCCCTGCGCGCCCCGGCCACACGTCTGCGCGTGCCCACCGTCGACGACCTCGCAGACGACGTGATCGAATTTGTGGATCGCACGTACGGCGCCCAATGCGAAGCACTCGCCACCGAGTGCGGCGACTTTTTGGTGCGCCGCAGCGACGGCGTGTTTGCCTATCAGCTAGCCGTGGTGGTCGACGACGCTGCCATGGGCGTCACCGAGGTCGTGCGCGGATGCGACCTGCTGGGGTCCACACCGCGCCAGATCTATCTGCAGCACCTGTTGGGACTGCCCACGCCGCACTACGGACATATTCCGCTGCTCATGGCACCGGACGGCCGCCGCCTTTCCAAACGAGACCGCGATCTGGACCTGGGCGAACTCCGCGCCCGCTTTGGCACGCCCGAAGCGCTGCTGGGCTGGCTCGCCGGGCAAACGGGCATCGCGCCGGACACCACGCCGCGCTCTGCCGAGCGGCTGGTCGAGCACTTTAGCTGGGATGTTATCCGCGCGCACCGAGAGAACATCGCTGTAACGGCCGAGTAGCCAAATACGCCCCACCCCTACGCAACATCCCAAGGCTGGAGTTCGTCGCCCAGGCGAACGATGCAGTCGTAGAGCACGGTATGGCGCTCGGTCGGGTTGGCATCCCGATGAAAATGCCCGTAGTACCAGCGCTTGTAGTCCAAGCGGTCTTCCAACTCGTCAAAAAATGCCGTAAGTCGATCGACGGCGGGGCAATTCCAGCCGGGCGCCGGATAGAGCGTGGGCGAAAGCATGCGCGTGGAGCAGGTGTGGGTGATCACGTAGTCGACCTTCCAGCCCACGCTGTCGAGCTTTGCACGCGCTTCCTCAAAGTTGCGCTCGCCCGGCAGCTCCTGTGGCCACCAACTGGAATACGGGATGCGGTATTCCTTGTCCACGCTCGTGGCGCCGCCCATGGTAAAGATCGTTGAGCCGTCGAGCTCGAAGACCTCGCCGCGCGTCAGGCGCCGTATGGGCGAGGTATCCGATAAGCGCTGGGTCAGTCCACCGTGCCATAATTCCATGGGGCGCTCCGCCCAGTGATCGAAACGCTCGTGGTTGCCGTCGACAAACAGCACCGTATAGGGGCGCGATTCCAACCAGGCAATATCGGCACATTCCTCGGCGGAGAAATCCCACGGAAAGCCAAAGTCGCCCGCGATAATCAGATAGTCGTCGCGCGTCAGACTATTCCCAAGCTCCCAATCGCGGAGCTTTTGCATGTCGATGCCACCGTGGACATCACCCGTCACATAAACCGTCATCGGATCACCACTTCCCTCTTATAGGCTTCGAGATCGCGCTCAATCTGCTCATCGCCCGTGGCGTTGACCCACCACGGCCATTTAACGCAACACGCCGGCTCGTCGACCTGCGCAAACCAAGACTTGAGCTCCTCCAGGCTCACCGGGGCGTAGCCGTTGGCGTCCACGCCCACGTCATAGCGCCGCAGCCCCTGCCGAAGGTTGAAGGTGTTGTACGCGCCGCCGCAGCTGTGGATATGCCCGTGAAGATGCCAGCCGCCGTGCGACATACCCTGCCAGTCGACCATGGGATAGTGGCTTAGTACGATTTTTTGACGGTCGATCTTGAGCACGCAAATGGGCGGCTCAACGATAAAAGCGTCCGCCACTGCAGGCTGCGTCCAGTCTTTGTCGTGGTTGCCGGGCAGCAGATGGACGCGCCTGCATGCGATGCTTTTGCGCAGTTCGTGGGCCTCTTGGACCGTCATCTTAAAGCTGAAGTCGCCCAGAATGTAGAGCTCATCGTCCACAGCGACCTTGTTATTAATGCTGGCGACCATGGCGTCGTTCATCTGCGCGACAGTCGACCAAGGCCTGTCGGCGAGCCGTAGCATGTTCTCGTGTCCAAAGTGCGTATCGCTGGTAAACCAGATCATGGGGACCTCCTAAGGTCTTGCTCATAATAGTCACTCGCCGTCTCACCCTACTCATCGGTGCATCGCGCCTCGATCGGCACGATATCTTGGTAGATCAGGCGATGCTTGTCGTCGCGCCATTCATCGTCATGGTAATGGCCAAAGAACCAGGTGCGGTAGTCAAGCCGCCCGTCGAGCTCGCCCAAAAAGGCCCGCAGCGAATCGTCGTGGAACTCGCGATTGCACTCCATGCACAGCTCGTCCGCCAAATCGACCGGTGCCTCGTGCGTCACAACATAGTCGACCTTCCAGCCCACGCGATCGAGCGAGGCGCGACAGTGTTTGATCTCGCGCTCACTCGGCATCTCCTCGGGCCACCACGTCTTTCCCTCCTGACGCCACTGTTTGTCATGGCTCGCGGCGCCACCCATGGCGAGCACCGTGGTCCCCGTGATGTCGAACACCTCGCCGCGCATCAGGTGCAGCACGTGCGGGCGAACCTCGTGAACGAGGCCCCCGTTCCACTCACGCATTGGCAGCCCCGCCAGCAGATGATGGTTCTCGTGATTGCCGTCGACAAAACACGTGGTCCAGGGCTTGGACTCAAACCAGTCGAGCCAGTATTTGTCGGTGTTCGAGCCGCTCCATATAAAGCCAAAGTCGCCGGCAACGATCACCACGTCATCGCGCGTCAGCGTACGGCCCAATGGCCAAACGCGCGACGAGAAGCGGCTCGCCCCGTACTCGGCAACACCGTGAACGTCTCCGGTAACGAAAATGGACATTAAGCAACACCTCCGTGCTGTGCGACTCTGGACAAATCAATGGAAGAAATTGCAGGCCGGGCCGGCATCTGTATCCCTTAGGGCTTACCCCTCGTTCTTCCATCCAAACGGGTCAAACACCCAAAAAACTAGATCGAGCACGCCGCCGGTCATCATGGCGCCGGCAAGAGCCATGCAAACGTGCAGAGAGCTAGCACTTCGAAGCACGTCGAACGGCCCCAAAACAGCCAGTAGCGCGACCGCAGCGCCGGCGAAGCATAGCGCGAGACACGGCCCCGCGTCCTTAACGCATTTCTTTGCGAGATGCTTGGTGTTGTCACTCATCGATTTCGAGCTCCTTAGAGGATCGTTGTTCAGATTCACGCCGTCGAGACAGGATGGACGGCAGGTTAAGTGTCACATGTCGTGCGGACACGTGCGGACACCGCCGAGTTACCCTACATTATAAAGATTTTGATATTATGTTGGGTAACTACTCAGAGGGGAGGAGCCGTGTCCGTCTTAGAAGATGTCCTGGAAGAGGAATACGCACGCTCGAGGCGCCTCTTGGGTCTCATGGAGCAGGAAATGGGTCTCCTTCCAAAGGGCAGCATCCGTATGCGAAACATAAAGGGCCACGAATACTGCTATCTCAACTATCGACTCGGCGACAAGGTCAAAAGTGACTATGTCCCTGCCGCAGAGGTTGATGAGCTGCGAGCCAAAATCGATCGTCGAAGGGCTCTTGCGGCCGCCATCAAGGAACAGAAGCAATCTCAAAAGCAAATCATACGTGCGTTGGGGAGGGTGCCAAATGTTGACTGAGCAGCAACAAGCTTTTTTAAAAGTACTCGATCTAGTCGAGGAAGCAGGGTGCATCGACCACGTTATCCTCATCGGGTCCTGGGCGGAATTTGCCTACAGAGAGGCCGAGGTTCTTCCAGGTTTTTGCCCAAATATCAAAACAATGGATGTCGACTTTCTTGTTCGAAACCTACGACGCCCCAGCCCCGCGGCGCGCCTGACCGCCCTCGCAAAAGAACGAGGTTTCTTTGTCGAATCCGACCGCATGACCGGAACAACAAAGTTGCTAGATATCACCGGCCTTGAAGTTGAATTTCTCATCAGAAAAATGGGAGCCGGAAAAGAACCTGCCCTCAAGACGAACATCGGGGTGACGGCCCAGGCGTTATGGCATATGGACGTCATTCTGAAAAATACCATCGGCGTTCGCTGCTTGGGTCACGTTGTAACCGTTCCAGCCCCTGAGGCCTATGCGATTCATAAGATGATAATCAATGGCGAACGGGGTAAAAAGGCCGAAAAGGACGCCCGTGCCGTGGAAAGCATGCTCCCACTGCTAAACAAGGAAAAGCTCAATGTAGTATTCAGCTCGCTATCCAAAAAAGAGAAAGCAAGGGTCCGTGCGTTCGCTGAAACCTATGGCGTTGCGGAGCGTATCTTGGGAATCGTCTAAGCTGTTGGCGGGCAGCATGTTGGGCAGGGCGTCTTGCCTCGCTTGAGTGCAGCCGCTAATGGTATGCTTGTTTTAATGGCGTTTTGAGGAAGGCTTTTGCACCCCGTAGAACGGTGGTAAATCTTGCCGTTCTTAGTGACGATTACCTTGGTTTTTGAGGTATCCACACTGCGGGGCTCGATGGGCGCGGCCACCTCTTGACGAGCTGGCGCTGTTTTCCAAGGCTTGCCTCTCGAAAAACCAAAATCGCAGAATCGATTGATATAGCTGTCGAAACATCCATCGAACAGCAACCCCGTTGCCAGGCCCGCCATGAATCCGCAGGCGATCGCGGCCTCTCCTCTAATTTGCATATATCCCTCCTTAATCAATCTTGAAGAAAAAGGCGGCGCGCGCCGCAGAGCCCATGCCCCTGCGGTGCGCGCCAAAAACAGCGCGCTTCCCTGTCCCTAACGGATCAGCTGGCGGCGCTTATCGGACAGGAATACGCCGACGGCCACCAGGACCGTGCCGCCGATCACGAAGGTCTCACCCAGCAGCTCGGACGCATCGCCCGTGGCGGGCATCGCCGTCTGCCAAGTCGTGGCCTCGGTCTTTGCCTCCGCATGCTTGGCCTGGTACGTCACTTGCGTGACGGGCTGGGTCTGCTCGCCGTTTCCGCGGTCGGCGGCCTCTTGGCGAGCGATCTCGGCGTTAAGCTCGGCAATAGCCTGGTCGAGCTCGACCTTGGCGGCGGTGTAGTTGGCGAGCGCCTCCAAGTATGCCGGCGCCACGGCATCCGTCGCAGCCACGGCGGCATCGAGTTCGGCCTTGGCGGTCGCGGCGCGCTCGGCGGCATTGTGAGCTGCAGCGATCTTGGCGTTGAGCGCCTCGTCCACATCGTCAGCGCTGCCGTTGGCGATGGCTTCGGCAAGATTGATCCTGCGCAGGCGGGTGACCGCGGCGGCAGAGGCATCGCGGGCGGCGGCGGCCGCGGTCACGGCATCGTCAGCCTCCACCAAGTCGTACTCGGCATCGCTCACGGCCATCTCCGCAGCATCAAGCGCAGCATCGGCAGCGAGCTTGTCCTCAGTAGCCCTGGAAAGTGCTGCAGCGGCATTCTTAAGCTGGGAGGCACGCGCGGCAGCTGCATCAGACTTTGCCTGAGCCGTTGTCGCGGCAGCGCCAGCATCGCTCGCAGCCTGCTGGGCCATATCGAGCTCCGCCTGAGCGCCAGCAGCATCGATGGCTGCCCGATCGGCATCGCCTTGGGCGACAGCAAGTTCAGCCTCCGCCTCACGCTGATTGGCACGTGCGTCTTCGAGCGTAGACGATGCCGCATCAAACGCACGCTGAGCAGCAGCGATATCGGCCGAATACGCCGCCAGCTCATCCTGGGCCGCGGCAAGTGCATCCTGCTTGTCGCCGACACCGACACGAGCGGCATCCAGTGCGCGCTTGGCAGCAGCCACCTTGCCCTTGGCAATGTCGAGCTCGCCAGACTTGGCGGCCACGGCGTCCTGAGCCGCCGCAACTGCGGCGTTGGCAGCGCTCAAATCGGCGCGGGCATCGCTGACAGCACGCGCGGCGACGTCAGCTGCAGCCTGCTTTTGCTCCACAGAAGCCTGAGCCTCCGAGACCTTGGCAGTCGCGACATCAACGTCAGCGACAGCGCGCTCAATCTGAGCTTGCTTTGCCGCAACGGTCTGCGATGCTGCGTCCACCTTGTTGCCGGCATCGTCAGCAACGCCCTGCGCCGTAGCAAGCTCCTTGCGTGCCGTGTCAACGCCCTGCTCGGGATTTGCCAGAGAGTCGCACCACGCGTTCAGCGCAGCCTCATACTCAGCAACCGTCATCGGATTGACGTTGTACGGCTCGTACCATTGACCAGAATATACGAATGTCTGCGCTTGCGTGCTGTACCCGTTGATCGTTCCACGCGTGCAAACGCCCATGCCCGTCACGGTGTAGCTGGGATCGATTACGTTGATGTAATGGCCGACCGAATCACCATGCTTCACGGCGTAGGTATCAATCTCGGAACTATGCGCCGTATAAAAATCGTAAGCGGCCTTTCCCGTAAGGCCCGTCGCGCCCAGCGAGGCGGCAGCAGCGTCAAAGACGGCCTTCTCTTGATCGACCCACTGCTTAAACGGATTGCTTCCGTAGTTCCATGCCACGTTTTCGCCCACTTCGAACTGCCTGGCGTGATCGATCTTCGTGTCGGAGAAGTTCGCATCCGCAATGGCAGTCGCCATCATGGCATACGTCACCTTGAGCTCGCCCAGGCCAACGCTTGCGCGATACTCGTTGCACGCTTTGAGCCACACAACCGCCTGCTTCATGTTGGCCAGGCTCGTCGCGTCGACCTCCTCACCCACCTTGTTATAGCTAGCGAGTTTGCAGTTGAGGATGATATCCGCCGCATCGTCGGCACCCACGCTCTTAAAGAACGCGATAGCACCCTGGCGGTAGTTCTCTGCCGATGCGTTCGCCGTTGCCTGAGCGGCATCGAGCTTTGCCTGAGCCTGAGCCACAGCCTGGTCGGCCTGCTGTTTTTGGGCCTTCGCCTGATCGAGCGCCTTGTCGGCAGCGTCTTTCTCGTCCTTGGCCGCCGAAAGCTTGGCCTGGGCATCGGCCAGCTCCGTGAGCGCACTGGCATGATCAGTCTTGGCCTGGTCAAGAGCGGCATCGGCCGCCGTCTTGGCGGCAACAGCGGCATCCAGCTTGGACTGGGCTTCGGCAGCAACCTGCTGCTGATCGGCAACTGCCTGCTGGGCAGTCTGTACCTCGCCCTCGGCAGCGGTCACCTCTTGCTCGACGGCAGCAAGCTCGCTCTCGCGCTGCGACTGCGTGGTCTTGGCGGCCGTCAGCTCCTCGGACGCGGCGGCCACCTTTGCCTTGGCGGCCTCGTACTCCGGGCCCGCAGCGCCCTGCTCGGCTCGGTCCAGATCGGCCTTGGCTGCGTCATAGCTCGCCTGTGCAGCATCCACGTCCGCATCTGCCGCAGCCCTTGCCTGTTGAGCTGCCGAAAGCTTGCCCTGCGCGTCCTGCTGCTTGGAAGCGGCAGCAGCGGCAGCGGCCTGAGCATCCGAGAGCTTGGCCTGCGCATCAACAACCTGCTGCTTTGCCTGCTCCAAATCACTCGCGGCCTGCTCTGCGGCAGCCTGGGCAGCGGCTACGGCCTCGGGTGTGGCATCGGATGCAGCGGCCTGTGCAGCTTCGAGCGCAGATTGAGCATCGCGGGATGCCTTCTGGGCGGTAGTCAGGGCTTCGTCCTTGTCTGCCAGGTTCTTCTTGGCGGCATCAAGCGCAGCTTGAGCGTCCTCGAGCGCCTTGACATCCAAATCGGCCTTGTCCTGTGCAGCGCCCATCTGCTTTTCCAGCTCGGCCGAGGCAGCAGAAGCCGCACTATCGCTCGCACCGCGGGCCACGTCATAGGCGCCCTGCGCCTGTTGCCGGTTGACGGCGGCGGCATCGTAGGGAACAGCAGCCGCTTCCAGATCGGCCTTGGCGGCAGCAGCCTTGGCGCGCGCCGCATCAACTGCAGCCTGCAGATCGGCGACCTTTTGAGCCGCAGACACAGCACCCGTACCAGCGCCGGCGGATGCAGCGCTCGCCAGCGGCGACATCACCGCAGCCGTTGCGCATGCAGTGCCAATGCCATCCACACCCTGCGCCGCCGCGGCCAGGGGCGACAGCAGCGAGCCGCCCGTCATGACAATCGTCGCCGCAGCAACTGTCGCCACGCGCCCAGCCGCCCTGGCCTTACCCAAGGCCTTGCCGTTCATGTCCTTGTTCATGTTCTTGCTCATTGCCGATTCCTTCCCACGGTGAGCCGTTGTTTGACACAGATAGTCGATCTAACTTGCCCCGCTAAAAAGAGGTGATAACGGGGTAATTAAATTGAGCGATTTGAATCGCGATGAACCTGGTATTCGCAAAAGCCAAACTCAAAGTTCCGCTCGCGCTCAATCTCATCCAAATACTCAAGCTCTTCGCCACTTGGCGCCTCTTCACCTAGGCATACAGGCCAGTTCTCTGTGTGAGAACGGTCAGTACGGCCATAAATGGTCTCGAGATTAATGAAATCGATATTGACGTTGTTAAAGGAGAAACTGCTGGTGCTCATGCTCAAGTCCCGTCTACATAAACTCAAATTGCTGTGCTTGGTCTCTTTCCGAGACCCCATCTCATACGCTATGACTGCAGTATATGCGCTCCGCTTGCATGTTGCAAGAACAATTTTAGTTTTCTAGTACATATAACTAATCTGTTTTTCACAAACAAATGCCAGACTCTCCCGCCGCACCCTCACGCGCCGCATATTCGTTGAGATACTTCACCGGAATCGGCCACCTGGAGGGAGCCCCATGGCGCGATAGTCCCACATTCACC
Source organism: Collinsella sp. AM18-10 (assembly GCF_003471585.1). Classification (GTDB taxonomy): domain Bacteria; phylum Actinomycetota; class Coriobacteriia; order Coriobacteriales; family Coriobacteriaceae; genus Collinsella. The sequence goes on along the minus strand of NZ_QRJO01000008.1, from coordinate 60,143 downwards.
AGCTGGACCAGCAGCTCGAACAGATCGTCGCCTTCGAGCACCTCAATCGAGCGCACATGAATCGCCGTCGCCAGGTCCTCCTTGGTGCCGTTGTTGACGCCCACAAAGTAGCAGGTCATCCCTGCACGTTCGAACGTTCCAATGCCGTAATAGGGCGAGTTGTAGCTTTCGAAAAACTCCTTCTTACGACCTGCCTTACCCGCAAGCTGGTAATCGCGCACCAAGGTCGCAAAGCTGTTAGAGAAGGTCGTCAAGCCCGTATCCCGCACGCGCGCGAGCATAGACTGCCCACCCGCCCGCACGTCAAAGATATAGGCGTCCTTGTCGAGCTTGCCATCGGCCGTCAACAGCTCAAACTCCATCTCGTCCACGGGACCATCCTCGATGGAATGCGAGGCGTAGTCCATGCCCCCGTCAGCATCAATCGTTAGGGCTGCAAGGCGCTCATCGAGCTCAATCTTGCCTTCTTCCTTGCGTGGGACATTGACCACGCCGCAGACCGTCACCGACTCAATGTCAAAAGAACCAAGGCCAAACGCCCTCACACGGCCGTCGGCAACGTCCTGCTTTACCAGCAGCTCTTTGAGCATGGCTCCCAGGACTCCCTCCTGAGCGCCCCGCACCTTTGCATTCGATGCCGCCTTGACCAGCGGCTCGCACACATCCGGCGTCACATGCTGCTCAACCACGCCAGCATGCAGGGCATAGCCATCGTCCTCGGCAACCTCGTTGGGCACCACGACGATATTCCATGCCAGCGGATCAACAGCCCTGCCGCCATACGACGCGTGTACGCCCCACGAAGAATCATTGAGCCGATCGACCAACTGGCGCGCCATCCCATCAAGCCCGTCACCCGCAAACGACACCACAGCCCGCTGCCCCAACGAACGCTCCGCAACCACGCGGGCATATCGGTCGCTTTTCAGAACCTCGTAGAAGCTCTTGCGCGGATACTCCCCGAGCGACACTCGGGCAAAATCGCTGTACCGGCGCTCAAGAATCTGCAGCTCTCGGTACAGGATGCCCTTCTTGGTATAGGCAACCTTTTCCGCCTGGGCAGAAAACGTAAGGTCACGACGTTTGGACGGCTTATCGCCCTTGGCGCGGCGCAGGATGTACTCGTCACTTTGTCCGTGCGCCAGCACCACCGTAGCCACAGGCGACAGCCTGTAACCCACCTGGCTGTTGATCTTCTTGAGTTCTAACTCGTTGCCTGCCGCACGACCGATGAGCACTCGGCGCTTGGTAAACGTTCGAATCTTGAGTTCGAAGGTGCAATCCTCGTTGATAACGGTCTCGACCGTTTCAATCTTGGCAGGACCCCTTCCGGCTTCCTCGACGGCATCACGACGAGCACCCTTGGCGCTTATGACATACAGGTGCCCCGCGTCGTTGGGGATCTCGTCCTCAATCCCCTCAAACTGCGAACACGAGTTGAACAGCAGGCGCAACGCGACATAATCGTCCAGCTCATCCCAATAAGTTTTAATCGGAACCATTTGCTCATGGCCGAGTGGGGCGTTAAGGTCGCCCGTCCGCGCGCCCGCTTTGACCATGAGAAAGATGCGGTTGTCCTCGAGCTGGGTGAGCGCGACAACCTTGCCCGTCTGGCACACATCGGCCATAAAGTCTGCCACGGCATGCTTGCCCGCATCACCGACGTTACACCAAAAGACAGAATAGCGCTCCTCGGCGGCCGCGGGATCAAGCCGCAACACAAGCTCGGAAACCGCGATGTCTCCCAAGCCACACGGCTGGCTATGCTTCGATTACACGACCGATCGCCTCCATCATCTCCAAACTGATTGCTCCATCAGCTGCCATATAGGGGAAGGAGAACACCATCCCCTCGCCATCGATCGGCTTTTGACGGAGCTCCAGCGCCGCTTCATCGGCCAAAACATTGACGATCAACAGGCGCTTCGCCCCAACTTTTTGAGCCTTTGCCTTAAAGCGCTCGGCATCCGTAGTCTCGCCGCCGCTGCGCCTGTAGGCCTCGTAGGCGCCGATGCGATAGTGCTTAAAGTCGATCCACACCCCGGTCTTGTTGCCGGCGGCATCGAGCACCTCAAAATCGCCGCCCGTCTCGGCATGGGCAGCGTCACCACGCGCAAGCAAATACCGGCCATCGTAATACGCCTCGAAGATGGCCCTACCGGCAGACTCTCCCAGTTCTCCCAGATACACCGCCTGGAACATATAGGGCGTCATGTGCGCCGTCGCCGCCGGTTGCAGCATCGCGGGCACCCCGTCGCGCGACCAACGCTCGCGCACCTCCCGAATCGACAACAGCTCGGGCACACGGGCCGCCGTCTGGCTTACCTGGCGAACCTTCGCGCCCTTAAAGCCCTCGTTATAGCAGCAGCACTCCTCCAGACGGGCGGCAATCTGCTCGACAGGCTCACCGTCGTAGCTGGGGAACCCAAAATGCGGCACCTTGCACGCTCCGCCCTCCGCGTACGCATAGCCACTCGCGGGGAACGGCATGTGTAGCGCAGTGCTTTTGCGCGCAGGATAGCTCGCAAGGTCCTCCCACGGCAGGCAAAAATGATGCAGATAAAAGTCGCGCTCGTCGTCAAAGGCGGCCAGATCTTCCTCGCGCGCATCGAGCGAGGTAACCCTCCACGCCAGCCTCTCGTGCTTCTCCTTCGCCAGATTGTTCCTAAAGGCAGCAAGGTTCTGTTGCTTGCTAGCAGCGTGTTGCTTCTTGTCCGCCATGTGATTGTTGACGGCCGCACAGGCACCAACCACCTGCTCCAGCTCGTAGCCCATCGGCAAATCATGCAGGAACGAAAAATCGCAATCGCCGACGATTTCGCGATCGAGCATCACCCGTACGTGCGGCATCTTTACGCTCGTGCGCATCAAGCGACCCACGGCCTGCGCCACAATGCGGGCTCCTTCGACCTGATAAGAGAGGGTGTCGCGCACCGGCAGTTTTCCGCCAACGCCCGCCAGTACCGTGCGCACGCGATGGCGCTTCTGAATAAACGGGATCTCACCGCGCGTCACGAGCTCCTCCTGTTCGACCACGCCAAGCAGCGCCTGCTGGTCAAACTTCTTTGAGCTCATATCGACTCCCCAGGTCAAGCGGCTCGTGGGCGACTCCACGTACAAAAAATCGAGATCCATCTTGGGATGTCGCTCAGCGTTATCGAAGCCGCAGTCCACCTGGCGCACCGTGTCGCGCAGGCTCTCCGGCACCTCGTATTTGAGGTTTTTGGAAAAGCCGCCAGCAGCAAGATTGATAAACATCAGGGTCGGCTTGCCGTCCTTCAGACGCCCCTGAGCGTCACGCCAGCCCTCCTCCCAGCCGGAGGCGTTAAAGCACGGCACCATATCCTTGGCTTCCTCGAGCGACTTCTCGTACGACGCCTCGGGGTGCTTAACGTTCCTAATCACCAGTTCGGCAACGATTTCTCGGGCAAGATCCAGCGCCAAACTATTAAAGTCGCCATGGTTTCCCATGTGTCGTGTCGTAAAGATGGCTCCCGCCTGCTGCTCACTGCGCGCCACGCCACGCGCCCAGGCGCTCACGGCAACGAGCGTCTTGCTCAGACGCTTGAGCTCAAACTCGATGCTTTCGGCATCGCTCGTGGTCACCCTGTCGGCAATCTTTCGGCGCAGGCACGCCGCAAGCCCTTCGCTCACGCCAATCTGGTCAAAGAATTCCATCGCATGCTCGTACACCTCGTCGGGCGACACGATACCGCCGCCATAGGCGCCGCCGGCCACGGCCGCCATGCCGGCAAGCTTCTTGGACTCGTCAACCCAAACAACGTCGACGTCGTACACCGTTGCCGCCTGCTTGTTGAACAGCTTGGTCTGCCGCACGATCTCCTGGTTGAGCTCGCCAATCCAAGCATCTTTACGAACCACGCCGTGCACTTCGTCCAGGTAATCCAGATCAAAGTTCTTAATGGTCGGCGCATTCCAGGTAGCGCTCATGCACACGCAGGGAGCCTTGGCGGCAATGGAGGCCAGATACGCCTCGGGCATGCGCTCAATGCCGTGATTAGTCAGGTACGTGGTAAACATATGGTCGATGGTGGTTTCCATCACCAGGTAGTCAACACCACGCGCATACATCGAGTCGTCAACGGCATCGATCTCGTCGTTCTTGCGGTCCTTAAAGAACAGTGCCAGCATCAGCGAATTCCAGAAGTATTTCTCGTTGGTCTGGTCGTTCCTAATGCCCATGGCATCGATGATATTCTTGCGCGAAAGATCGTCCTTGTACGAAATGCTGCCGTAGTACAGCTTGTCCATAAGCGTGGCGCAACGGGCAAGATGGCCCACCACCATCCTGACAAGGCCGCGCGCACGGCGCACCGCCTTGTTGACGGTCTGCTGCTCGTCCGTCCCGCAAGACGTAATCATGTTGCGGTTGCGGCGAGTATCGAACTCATAACGCAAGGGATTCGACAGGCCATCGCCCACCGAAATATCGTCGCTGCCAAACAGGTGACGTCCGGCAAGCTGCTCGTCTTTCGCCTTGTCAGACAAGGCAAAAGGCTGCTGCAGCTCCATATCCTGAATACACGCAGCGATCATCTTTTGCATACGCTGGGCGTTCTTGGCAATCTCTTCGGCAGCCGTCTCCACACTTGTGCGCGAAACCTTGCCCGTTGCCGCGTTTGACCCCTCGTGCTCGCCCGAGGTCGAGGCATGCGTATAGACCGCCATCCACTGGTCTCGATTTCCCAACAGCAGAGGATCCACCACGCCACCATTAAAATGACGGTCAAGAATACGCAGCATCTCGTCGGGCTGAAATTTCATATGCCCCGTTGCCAGCATCGACAGCATATCGGCCTTCGCATGGTCGATCTCGTCAAAGATAAACAGGCATTCGTCGGCAACCGTTGCGTTAAAGAACACGACGCCCGCTCCTGTCACCGTATCGATTCTATTGACGAGCTTTTGCGGCGTGCATGCAATTACATGCGGCGTGCGCTTATCGTTAAGCAATGCCGAGGGCCAAATCCGGGGAATCTCCTCAAAGCCACGCGTGATGCTCTGGCGTCCACGGCTCACCGCTCGACGCAAGCTCGCGTCTGCCAACGCCAGCTTATCCCACAGCCCTGGAGTCAGGCGGTCGACAACACTTCCCAAGCGATCCTTCTTGTCCAAAATGCCCAAAAGATCATCAGCGATTTCCATCGCGCTGTTCCAGGCGTGCGTAATGTCGCGAACAACAGCCTCGTCCTTCGCTCCAAAGGGACAAGGAATATCACGCGGCCTCATGCTGCCCTTGTCAAACGCGGTATCAATCCAGTTTGTGATGTTCTCTCCAGCACGCGGAAGATCGAACACCATGTGTGCCGCTTCACCACAACTCATGCCCTGCTCAACCAGCAATTCGCGCACGCTTGCAACATAGTTGTCGCGGTTGTCCTTGCCCGGCACCACAAACACCAAGGTACGGCGACCAGGACATTTGTTAAAGCAGCCCGACTCATCCCAGCCACCGGCAATCAGGTCTGCCGTGACCTGCTCGGCCGTGTAGTTTTTACCCGAGCCCGTCGTGGCGCCCAAAAAATACAGGCCGTTGTCGCCCTGATTCTTGGCGCCGTCCTGGTCCTTGGGGGCAAACAGCGCACGCTCAAAAAACTCGCGCATCACCTTTTGGCGTGCGAGATAGGGGGCAAGCTCCTTGTCGCCCGCAGACGACGGGCTCGATTGACAGTTCAGTTCCCACGTAGCCATGGTCAAACCTCCGATTTAGTTGTTGCATGTGTTGAATACCATCCCATGCGGACAAAAACTCACGCAGGGCGGTTGAGACGGCGTCTATGCCGCTTGAGAAAAGAAGAGAAAGGAAAGAGGAACAGCCGGCGATTACTCGCACGAAGCGAGCAGCTTCTCAAGATCGCACTCCAATGCCTCACGCTCCTCAACGTCCATCACTGCAAGGGCAACACGCATCAGGGACACCTCGGCGGCAAGCTCCTTAACCTGGTCGGGGCGCTTGCTAAAGTGGTCGTAAATCCGCAGGGCCTCCCCGGCCGCCAGATACTGCCACTTTTCCAACGAAGGCTTTTCGGACCTGCTCATGGCATCGACCCACTCGCCAAGACCCTGAAAACCGTTGCCCGTAGTCGTGCCGTTCATAACCACATCGAGCGGGCTCAGCAAGCAATCGGGCGAATTTTTGTACACCAATTTGGTGAGCGTAAGCACCTGAGCAAGGTTGCGATACTTGTCCTGATCGGCATAGAGCACGTCGTTGTAGCAGGCGCACGCCTTAAGCAGCTCGTGGGCGGCAATGCGCTCCGGCCCATCAAACGGAACGCCGCGCAACAACACCCCAGCAAGATCGAATGCCTTGCCGCCCTGCACGATCTTGTCGAGCGCCGAGCCGTCCACCAAATCCACCAGCCAAGCAAACTCAGGCTGATACGGCTTATGCTCGTCCTCGTCCTCATGCTCCATCCAGTTGTTCACCAGCGTCAGGGCTTCAATCTCCCTCCCGTTCAGAAAGGGCGAATTCTCCCCCATCTCTTCCTGCAAAAAGCCCCGCGGCTCATGAGAGCGCTCGTACGCAACCGCAAGTTCCCCGTCGCTCACGACCAAGGTCGCACGGGAAATATAGGTATCTTCCCGCATGTCCCTCCAGGCGTACATCATAAGGGGACGCAGCTGACGGAGCATACCGCGCGCGCCGGCACCTTCCTTAACCGCGCGCTTCGCCGCAAGGCGAGCAGCATCTGCCGTCAGTTCCATCTTGGCGCCATTTCCCATCATGTTGTTGTACTTGGGCAGGTACTGTTCATACGCAATCTGGACCAGGTCGTCCACGCTCAAGGCGTTAAAGTTAATCACCGAGCCAATGCGCCCGCACAGCTCGGACATAATGCCCCAAGTCTCAACATCCTCGATGGTCGCACTGTCTCGCAGCTCGTTTGCCGATTTTGCGGCGGTGCGCACGGCGGCATACGAAGATCCAAAACCGACCATGGTACCGGCCTTGCCGGCCAGGCGCTTGCGCACCAGAGCATCCAAGCCCATAAAGGCGCCGCCCAAAATGCAGACAACCTGATCAAGATTGAGCGATTTCATCGCCGTGCCCTTCTGGCTCTCGCATTCAAACGGCATCTCCCCGCCTTCCAAGAGCTTAAGGAACGACTGTGACGGACTAAAGCTGGACGCAACGTCGCTCCCATCGGGCTCGGCACGAACCGCCTTGTCAAACTCGTCAAAGAGCACCAGGCAGATATCGCCGGGATTCGCAGCCTGATAGTCCGCGACCTGCGACAGGCAGTTGCTCATGCTGGCACCGCGCCAGCCCTCTCCCGTCATGGTGGAGACATCGAACACGAACAGCTTGAGCCCCGCGGCATCCGCCACGGCTTTGATGGTGTGGGTCTTTCCCGTACCGGTAGAACCCATCACCAAAATGGCAGCGGGCGAAAGGACTTCGCGCGGATCGGCGCCGCGTGCCAACATCACGCAGCGGTTGACCTCAAAGCTCAGCGCCGTCACAAAGGCCTCCAAGCTTCCCTCGTGGCCAATAACGCTCTGGCGCGTCTGCTCCACCAGGCGCGTAGGCGCAATTCGATTGAGCAGGTCCTGGTAGCGATCGACGCTTCGATACTGCTTCTGAGTCATGGGTGTTTTCCTTTCAAAACTTGCTTTCTTACCTATGACGTGGGCCCAAGCCCTTAAACTCCTACAGCGCCAGCGAGGTCACCGACTCCAAATAGATCACGTTGCCCGGCTGCGTAAAGACTGGAATGTGGTAGAGCAGCTGTAAAATACCCTGCTTGAGCAGCGGGAACAGGGTGGGATGCAGGACTTCGTACATCAGGGCACCAGCCACAAGAGCGGTAAGTACGGCGAGCAACAGAACCTTTTGAGCGCTAGAGATTAGCGACATGGCCGTTCCTTTCTTTATGCGAGCCTCGGCGCGCGTGATTCATTAATGGCTGGCTGCAATGGCGATGGCGAGGAACGCGAAAACTACGGGGATCGCAAGCGATGCAAACAGAATCCCGGCAAATAGGCCTACCACCACCGCGCACACGACGATGGTCAGTGCGGTGGGCACAAGCGCAAGCAGAGGAGTAACCACGCAGGCGGACGCAAAGCGAAGCCCGTGAAACAGGCACTCATGAGGGAATAAAGCCTTGAAGACTCCCTCGACAATTCGCCACTCAACAATCGTTCCAATGGTTAAGACAACAGCCCAAAGCAGGTAATCATTGGCGCGGGAATCCGAAGCCATCTTTCCGGTAACGCCGGCCCACCAATCAAATGCGGCGGCATAGCCCAGCAAACAGACGATCGCGCACACGACGGACGCGAATGCGCCCGCATCCTCAATTGCACCGAGCAGCTCGCACATGTCGGATTCACGCGCTCCCGTTAACAGCACGATCCATTTGCGGGCAAGCGCTGCAACGACGCCCACGCCCAGTACAACCCAGTACACCCTAAACGCCACCAGACGCCATGAGTGGAGCGGAATCACCGTGTTGCCCTCGCCGATCTCGAACATAAAGCCGCCGAGCCACGTCGTCAGCAAGCACATCATGTCGACGGCGACAACGTACAGCACAACCGCAAATAGGGTTTGCAGAATCATGCCGACAATATTCATCACAGTTGGCTTCTTGGGGATGTCTGGCTCGATCCTGTACATGTCGTATCCGTTCATTAGCTGTCCTTTCGTTGCTGTCGCAATATTGGTCCGAAGGCCAGACCATTTTTAGAATTTTATTTCTAAAAACTTATCGCAGTTGATACCCTCGCGGATTAAGCTATAAACACTCAATTTCAAATTAATCGGAATTAGGCTGATAATATGAATTGACCGCATCGTGCCATTGCCAACAACGGCGCACTCCATATCGCACAACGTATGTCCGAGGAGGCAATCGTGCTTCTGTCTCGCGCAGAACAAGCCCAGCTAGGCCTTTACCATGCCTACAATCAGGAGCCAGAGCCTCATAGCAGCGCATTTCTTGCAAACCTGGTTTCCTTTATGGTCTCAAAACTCCAGCCAACGCTAAGAGTTCATACGCTTATCGAGTTGTGCTGCCGAGATTTTGAGTTTGCCCAGGACTATGCAGATGGATCCGCATGGTCTATTTGGGGCATCGACCTTAAGGACCCCGAAAACATCGAATTTGGAACTCGCGACACATCCGCTGACCCGTCTTTTTCGTTTACCAAAGCCGATGTCTTTGCCTCAACGCCAGAATCGGGCGCCATGCCCCGTACCGATGAGTCCGTGCTCATCTACTGCAGACCCCCCGAGCAAATCCCCCTCACTCAATTTGAGCCCTCGCTCGAAATTGCAAATGAGCATGTTCAGGATTTCCTTACGTCGAGGGCCCATCAACTGCAAACACTTGTCGATGTACCAAGCCCGCTTTCGGTCAGCGAATGGTATTACGTTTTTCTCGCAGCTTCCCTTGCATGTGAACGTCCGAATTCCATTGCGGTCGTACAAGTCTCCAACCGACTGCTCAACCTGGCACGCGCCGCAGACGGGCGCCGTCTGCTCTGCCAGCTTGGACTATTGACAGCGATAGTGTTGCTTCCCAATACGATCGCAGCCAATAGCGATGGCTATGCCCTACTATTTCTAGGCGACCGCAAACCCAACGAGTCATATTTCCTCTTTGATGGGCGGTCATTTGATGACAAGCCCATGACAAGTGAGCTCATGCATCAGATCCAAGACTCGATTAGCCATGCTTATGCCGAAACAACCGATGCAACGCATTGGCATCTCGGCGATCGGGGTGCTGAAAAAATCTGGCCTTTACTTCCGAAAGCTAAAAGCACCTCTTTTGCAGAGGAGTCCTTCGTTCGCTTTGGCACCGTAGCGGACATACGCCGCGGCATTCCGCGTAGCACCCTTTTAAAGGTGCCACAGATGGGTCTTGGCAGAACGGACCGACGAATCGACTGCTACTACTTATCGCTTAAACACTTAGTCGATGGAACGACCATCGGTTTCGAAGATCTACCCGAGCGCGTATCCGATACGGATATTTACGATATGGGCGATACGGATCCAGGTTATTTCTATCGTCTCAAACCGCTGGGCGAGTATGAAACCTGCATAATGATCTCACGCTTCGGACCGCCATTTAAGCTGGCCCTCGTAGTGCCGGGAAGCATGAAGCGCGAACCGGCACCCCAGAAACCCCAGTTATGCCCTAAGCTCATTGTCCCTTGCGATGTCGTCTTCTGCGCATCCTTTAAAGATGAACTACTAGCACGGTTCTTCTTAGCCTACCTGTCATCCGATGAAGGACAGCAGAAGCTCTTGGCCTCCTCGCACGGAGACTCGCTTGCACAGCTATCTCCCAAGGACCTGCGAAGCATGACCGTACCCGTTCCCAGCCAAGTGGAACAGGAGCGCTACGCGCAAGAGTACGAAGCAAAGCAGCGCGCCTACGAGAACGCCCTTAAACAGGCGGAACATTACGCCGCGAGCAAGGGAACGATGTAGCGACCGAGATTGGCAGAATGTCCGGACTTTTCCGACGGCCTGTCAATCAGGCGCGCCATTCAGCGCGGCGGCTAGAAATTGTCATCGGACTTTGCGCTGGCTTTAGCTGCCTCTTCGCCCGCGATCAGGTCCCTAACCGTTATATGCGCACCGTACGAAGCATCCTCAATCTTTTCCATAACATCAGGGTCGCAAGTTCCCCAAATATCTTTAAGGACTCGAGCCAATCCCCAAGCGGCGCTGAGCAGGACGTCAACATCCTTTAGATCTAAGTGGCTGACCGCAAAGGGACAGTACTCTCGCTCCAGCAGATAGGTGTCAACGGCGCCAATTGCCTCAGCCACGTACCGCTCAAGATCGGGATGGGGATGGAATGCGCACAGCGCCTTGTGCGGATCGGTCGGCTCAATCCAATACAGCGTTGTCGCATCCTCGAATTTCTCGAGCGGATAACGCTCAACCGCCTTCTCCCAACTTTCATACCAAGGATCGGCATCGCCGTCCGTCATTGACTTGCAAAGATCGATCGCCGCAGAAACAGTCGCACACGAATATCTATAGCTGGCGTCTTTCTTAAACTCATCATTGAGCTCGATGTCGCCAGACAGCTCCGCCTCCATGACCAGGAACGGACCATCCTCATCCGTAATGCTCATGGGATAGTTGTTGCACTCATAGTCCGGATACATTTTGTCTCCAATCAACCGTTCGGACACATTAATGACCAATATCGAAACCGCGCTCGCGCGGAGGGACGTCGTCCTCGCGCCAATCTGCAAGTTTTTCTCATCGCGTGAAAAGAACTTGCGATTTCTGCAAGTTTTTCTCACGCTGCGATAAGAACTCGCATGATCGCCCCGCTACCTGCGCCACGAGGCAGCAAGGATAACGGGAATCCCGGCAACGCACACCGCCAAGGCGATGGCTGCGAATGCGAGCGCGATAGCCACGCTCACGACGACATAGGCCACGGCAATGAAGGTCAGCGCCAGCAGGCAGGCAAGCAGCTCGGCCACATAGCACAACACCAGGTTCGAGCTCGCGCGCTTCAGCAGAACGTCGGCGAGGCGGACAAGCTCGACGGCAAAGCCGCTGCCGAAATTGCGTCCGGGGCCCTTGGCAAGGAACCACTTGAACAGGCACATCAGGGCGCAGTCCAGCATAATCACGATAGAAGCGGTCCATACATTGTGCCCCGACTCAACAAGTCCCTGGTCACCCATCGCACTGCCGTTGATGAGCCAGCTCGTTCCATAGCCCATGAACAGCATCGCAAGCAGCAGGCAGGCGCTCACCGCAGCGAGCAGGCGCGACACACGGCTGCAGAATACCGGTGCCTCGCAGCTGAGCCCAAGTCCCTCGCGAACGCGCCAGACGGCATGGTAGGCAGGGTAGGCCGCGATGAGCACGGCCACGAGCAGCGACGCCCAATCAGACCCGGGTGCCGCTGACGCGTACTCCGCGATCGCAGAAACTGAGCAGTTGGTGTGGAACGACTCGTTCAGAAACAGCGCGACCTCGCCCTTCCAAACACAAAACGGAGCGGCGACGGAGGCGATGCCGACGGCGGCAACCGCAGCAACGGCAATGAGCAGCGCGCCCTGCACGAGCTTGACGACCTCACCTTTGGCGGTGCGGGGCGCGGCCTCAACGGTGCTGAACGGAATTTGGAGAGAAGCGTTCATGATTTCCCTTTCAACAGAAATTAGAACCGGAATCGACGGCACCTAGGACGCAGTCTCTAGTCGACCCCGACTAGAGATTGTTTGCCCACAGTGATACCAAGTCGCGCGGACACATTAACAAGCAATATCGAAACCGCGCTCACGCGGAGAGTTGTCGTCCTGGATCCATTCGAGCCCGATGTACTCATCGACCCCCGCATCGGGGACTGACGACCACCTGAACTCGAAACCAAGCTGGTCAAGCTCGTCGGCTCGCTCACGGATCACTCCGTAGGCATCCAACGCATTCTCGAAATCTTCCGAAGACGCGTAGCCGCGCTCGCACTGCTTGCGCATCTGGTGCAAACGACCCATGGCGGCAGCGATAATCTCGCGAAGAACGACAACCTCGCGCTCGCATACATCGATGTTTCCTTCGTTGAGCTTGATGCACTCGAACATAACGGCCTCCCTGGTTTTAAGCCTTTTCGCTTGACTCCATTGAACAGCCGCGAACAGCCGCGTAATATGACTTTTATCGCGTTTTAAATTTTGGCTGTTTGGAGCATCAATGCTTGAGTCCGAAAAAGAACCATTTAACTGGGGTTTTGAGGCTGGCTTTCTTCGCTCCCCCGTCAATCCCCGTATGCTTCTTCTTAACAGGACGCCAGAGATTGATTGTGCCGGTGACGAAAACGCAACCGGCAATGCAAGCGCATGGAATCTCGTCTCCATAGCCAACGACCTATTGCGCGTTGACTTAAGCTCGCTTTTCAACGAAATCGGAGACCACTTTCGTGAGCGAGCAAACCAGCGCTTTTATATCGATTTGCAAAACGCCATTCGCCAGTCCTCTACTGCTCCTCACCATGCGCAACAAGCTTCGATGGACTGGGCAGCCGAGCCAGGCCATGACGACCAGCTCGATCCAGACGACCCCGACCAAGAATCCGCACAAGCAGAATTGAACGAAGCCGAAATCGAAGTCAACCTTCAAAAACAAAAGGAAAGCGATCTCGATTTCTTTGCTCCGATAATCGACAAGGTCATTACGCGCCATGCGCACGGAGAGATTTCCGGCATGGCCAGATATCTCCTCGAAAGTGTCTGCAGACAGTGCGTCATGAACATCACTGCGATTCCTGACTATCGCTATTACAGCTGCTGGATGGACAACAACGCTATTGAGTGCAACGAAATCAACCGCTTGTACCGCGCGGTGATTACAACATCGGGCCAACTCAACAAGCAAGAAATAGCGTCCCTCTTTAGCTCCTATCTCAAACTCGAGTCGAACGACATGAGCATTAACGCTACCAACGGCAAGACCGATCTAACAGCACCGGTGCCGTATGACCACGACAATCCAAGATACAACTTTCCAAAGGTCAAATCACAGATAGAAACAGCTTGTGTTTGCACCAATACCGAGCTCTTTCGAGCGCTTCTCATTGTTTTTTATCAGGAATGTCTGGAGCTTGCCCCGCTGCTTAAAAACACCGAGGCACCTAGCCTGCTCGCGCAAAACGAAGAGTTTTTCCCAGCCGCCATCAAAACAAGCGACCCGAGACAATTTCGATTATTCGATGAGCAGCTGCCGGCAATCATCCGCTTTGGCGAAGCTTTTGCATGCGCAGCCAAAAAGCACTTGCCCGGAAACGAAACGGCCCAAAAGCTCGTAGAACATTTGAACGATATAAAGCGGATGAATAGCGCCCCCTTTATGCAGGCGTTTCGTAAAAATTATCTAGAAGCTATGCGCGAGAACCAGATCTTCGCAAATGGAGACTTCCATACGCATGCAGAGCTTAACGACCAGGAAAACCTCAATAGGCTCGTTGGGCTTCAAGCCGTTATTTCAAAGGCAGGAGAGCTCTACTTCACCGAAAAGGAATGGTCCTTCGCAAGCCTTTATGCCCGCATCCTCCACGAGCTGCTGCTGTGCGGCATTATGCCGATGTCATGCCAAACCTGCGGTTCGCTCTTTTTTCCGACCGGTCCCAACAGCAAATACTGCGACCGATATAACAAGGAAACCAAGCTTTACTGCAACCCGCGATATAACACCAAAAAACATCTTGGTCGCAAATCACCCCGCGATGTCGCGCTCAATATGCAGAGAAAGGCCGATACGGCATATAAAAAAGGCCTAACAGATTGTGCCCACTATTTTGAGCGTCTTGGCAACTTTGTCCTCGATGGTCTCGGCCCAACATACCAAGCGAGTGACCTTATTTCCGACGAGCTCTATGCGACATGGCTGTCTATCGTCAACCAGCCCAATTGCAGGACAGAAATCAAACGACCGGATAGGATCGGCTTTCCATACTCTGTAATGTGGTACGGAGTCGTCCGCGATGGCAATCGATATGTACGAGTCGAGTTTCCAGGAGTCGAGTACCCAGCGCTTTTTGAACGCTTGAGCCGACTCGCCGAAAGGCCGCAATCAAAATGCACACTGGATTTCAAGGGGCCCGGCGAGCGCCCGTACAGCTCCTGGCATATCAAGTTATACAAGTTGCTGGAGATCATTGCGCAGATAAATAGCGCCGATCAGATGGCTAAGCCCATTCCATTGCTTGGAATTGATGAGCCCGAGCGTGTCTCAACCGACCTGACCGTCCAGGACACATGGAACACGCCCGACGCATGTGTCTGCAGCACCGGCATGATCTATGACCTTAGTTTTACCGTGTATACAAAGGGATATGACCCGGAGAAGCGGGACTGAGCTTAATCCCGTGGCCTTCAGCAGAGCCGAAGGCCACGGAGCGGCATTGGGCTGCTACCCGCTTATCGCACTCTTTCCCTGCCCACTGCCAGCATATATGGCAATCTGCATATAGTCCGCGTTCGTTACCCAGTCTGGTTTAGGATCGAAAGAACCGACTCCCCCTAGCCACAGTTGCCAGTTAACCGACTTGGCTTTCCCGCTAGCAAGTACCCTCAAATGCAAGTAGTCGGCAAGTATTCAATATCTCTCCGCGAAGATACGCCTCGAACACGACCTCCGCCGGCAACATTAACATGTTAATGAAATTGTTGAGCGGCTTATCTTCCTCCGCAATCACGCCCGGAAACGACACCCTCGCCATCAGCTCGGGCCTATCAACGGTCCCCGGCACTAGAAACGCGTTCACCACCCGGTCGAACCCGCAAGCCTCGATAAACTCCCGGTATGCACTCTGGTACAAGAACTGCTTGGCCACCGACTCCAGCCCCGGCTGGTGCTCCATCTTGCCATTTGCACTCGGCACATAGTACTTCGCGTCACAGATACAGAACAGCCGCTCGCCATCGGGTCCATTTGCAATGGCAATGGCATCAGGGATGAGCGTATCGGTACCTTCGGGCTCAGCAAACCCATCGCCGCGCCAGCGCTCCCACAGGGGCCGTGGAATTATCTCGATCAACTTCTTCCGACTATCAGCCGCCCACTTACCCTCAAGCGTAAGCCCGAGCGCGCCCAGCCGCTTACCAAGCGCATCGCCGAGAGCCGTTTTGCAGGCCTCTTCCCACAGGTGGTAAAAGCTCGTTGTCCCCAGTGCCTGGACCTCATCACTGCGTACCTCGCTCTCACGCAGCAGCAGGTAGCGCTCAAGCAAATCGAGCGTTAAGAGCTTCCAGTCCAAGAACTGGGCCGCACGCTCGCGCTCCAGACGCCAACCTAGCATCTCAACATCGCCGAAAGTCTCGATGTCCTCGTCCGAAAGACACACCTCATCGAGCGAAAGCAGTTTGTCGATACCCACTTCCCCGAACTTACGCGAGCACTCGGTCAGCACGGCGCGATGCAGCCGCGTGATGAAGTCAGAGTCATCGCGATACGTCTTGCGCGTCTCGTACTCCATGTATATCGGTCGACAGTTCGAGAGAACGGGCAAGTGTCCGTCAATTGTACGGTTCCAGTCAATACTCCCGTTACCGTTGAGTTCGCGATCTTCCACGTAGTTCGAGTACTCACCGTACTCGCCGTACAGCTCCAACAGCGCCAGCATTACGGACAACTTGTCGCTAGTGCCCTCATCGGTGTCTTCCAAACTCGTCAGCACCGCGATGCCCGCATCACGCTTGAGAACTCGCATTATCAACCTGAGCTCATCAATAACAGGTATCCGGTCGTGGAAGTACTTGGGATAGACAATAATCACCGCGCCTTCGGTCATCACCAGGCCCACGAAGCGAAACTGATAGACTTCAGAGGGAGCGGCGTTCTCCACATCGGCTTCCTCGGGATCGGCTTTCTTTCCCGTCCGGTACCGCACAATACCGCGCGCCATCATGTCGCCAACGAGGGTCTTTGCCCTCGCAACCGTACATCCCAGCACGTCAGCAAGCCAAGTAAGAGAAAAGGGCCTTAGCTCGCGGACCATCACCGATTTCATTGCCTATTCCTCGGTCTCTTCTTCAGATTCGGCAGCAACACCCTCCGACGGCTCGCCAGCGACAACATCGGCGAGCTCGATGCCCTTGAAAATGGCAACTCCATCGCGGTCGAACTGTTTACACAGCTCGAAATAGGTCGCCGTCTCATCGCTGAAAAGCCGTCCGCGCTTCAACTTCCCAACGTCCTCACATAAATAGAGAAGAACCTTGTCCTTGAACACATCGCTGAATCGATCATTGAGGTCATTGGGCGAGATGAAGAAGGGGCCCAAGAACTTATCCTCATTGATCCTGAGGTCCTTCATCAGTCCGTTGATCTTGCGGCGCAGCTTATCCCAAACGATTTGAGAATCGGTGCCGTTTACCGTAATCGTCACCTCTATCTCGGATATCTTCTTCCCGTCTTCGAGAGGCTTGCCGGCCCCAGCATCGATGTCAATATACTTGAAGTTCCAACGCCGCTTAAATGCGGTGTCCATCGGAAACACCCCTTGGTCGGCGCTGTTCATGGTCGCCCAGATGTACATGTTGGGCGGTAGGGAGAGCTCCTCGCAGGCTATCTCCCTAAAGTCATCGAAGTCCATATCGGGGTCGTAATACCCCTCGATAGCGTCTCGAACATCGGCATCGTCTTTGAGCGCATTGAGATAGCTGCCGATGCAGCCAGCCATCTCCTTCGGCGCTGCAACTGGGAAAACACTGTTCCCGCTCTTGTCGCGGTCAAGCAGCTGGAACACGTCACCGAAGACAGCGGCGGGGTTCGCGCGGTTGATTTCTTCAATTAGCAGGACGAAGTTGTCATAGGGGTGCGCTATTGCCTCGAGGTAAGTCTTCAGGAATGGACCCTCAACGAACTCGTAGGATATCTCCTTACTGCCAGGTTCACTATATGGTTTAAAACATCCCACGAACTGCGAGTACGTATAGTCCGGATAGAAGGTCACTCGCCGAATGTTTTTCTTGGCAAAGCCATCCCTGACAAGCTTATTCAGTTGATAGGACTTTCCTGTACCAGGAGCACCAAAGTAAATCAAATTGCGAGGCAAGCCCGCCACTTTTTCGAGAAGTTCAGAACTGTTTTTTACTAGATTCGCCCTGTCTGGTTCGGAATGAGTGCTGTTCGGTTCGCCCACCGGAAAGTACTCCCCAATCATCGCCCAATCAATACGCGGCTTAACATTTGAAAAAACATCATCGTCAATGCCAATATCATCTGGGGACGGCGCACCCTCTTTCCAGAGAGCGTTTATCAAATTGCCAGTATAGCTTTGGCCAAGAGCGTCCTTAAGGGCCTCCGCAAAAGAGGAGTCATCTTTGAAGGCGGAGTTGCGTTCAACCCACACGGCAAACGCAGTTTTCATTTCCTTTGATGGAAGATAGGCGTCCAAATGCTCATAACAAATTGAATCAGCAAGAAGCACCTTCTTGGAAATAGCAAAAAGATAGCTTTTTGCCCCGCTGGGGTAAAGCTCGGGGTCTTCGCGGGTTGCGCGCTCGGAACGTTGAACAGCTCCTGCGCTAATGAAATTTGAATGGATTCGGGCAGAATCTTTGTCCTTTTTCGGCTTTTTGCCGGTAAAGCCATCAATGTGGTCAGGGACTTCCCCATCTTCAAGTCCGCCAACTTTATGGGCGAAAGAAACAAATGTGTCCTCATCGGAATCGGTATCGCAGTCTCTACCGAACTTGTGAGCATAGTTGTCAAGGGCGAACATATATTGCAGCGCGCTAAAATGCGTCCCAGCTGAAAGCTCTGTGTTTAGTAGGGAGAACGCTGCCATAATTGCATCGATTGAGAAGTATTTACTCACCGTCAGCCTCCAGGAGCTTGTTCGTCAGGGCTTTGGCAATGACCCAGCCAAGCACCGGCGGCACAGCATTGCCGATAACCTTATAACGTGACTGCAAGGGAATCTTGCTGAAATCGTAAGAATCCGGGAAGGACTGGATTCGCGCAATCTCGCCAACTGTATAGCGGCGGTTCTCAACGGGATGAGTGATGCCGCAATTCTCCGGCTGCGCTGAGGCCGTAATCGTACCGTTAATCTCGCCAAAAGCGAACCTGCGGAAAAACTTAGGGGCGTGGTAGCGTTTTGGATCATCGGCAATCTTCTTAAACCTGGGCTTAAGAAGTTCGTAGGGAATATCCTTCCACGACCGGCCCTCAAAGACCACCTCGGGGAGATCGCCAATGGTCATGTCTTCGGTAAAATACTTAAAAGCCTTATCGCCATGAGCGCAGGGACCGATCTGCTCAATCATGGCCTGAGTGGCATCGGTATACGACCAGAAATCCCCATTTTCGTGTTCAACCGAGGGATTTTGAAGGATGGACCCCAGGAGCAACTTCTCAGGCCGCCCAGCAGAAACGGAAGGCAGCTGCTCTGAGTCGACAACGCGATCCATCTCATCGAAATCAAACGTTTTGTTCAGAGAACTATCTATGCCGATAATCAAGAGTCGGAACCTGTTCTGGGGCACACCATAGTTACTCGCCTTCACAAGCCGGTGACAGACGTTGTAGCCAAGTATCCTCATGCGGTTCTCAATCTCAGCAATGACGGGAGTTCCGTCATCCATCTTAGAAGACATGATTCCGCGCACGTTCTCAAAGACGAATGCCCTGGGCTTCTTGCCTGCATTAATTTTCCCCTTTAGGATGCGCTCACATTCCTCAAAAAGGGTTCCACGGTTGTATTTATCGTTTACGCCACCGCGAAGGCCGGCATTGGAAAAGGGCTGGCAAGGGAAGCCGGCAAGGAGAATATCGTAATCCGGTATCTCGTCAAGCTCAACCTGGCGAATATCCTTCTCGATGCAATTAGCGGCGGCATCGTAATTCGGGATGTTCTCATTAAAACAGGTCACGGCATCGCGATCGAAATCGTTGGCATAGACTACTTCAGTGGCCAAACGAGCAAAATGCTTGCCTTGGAAATCAAACCCCCCGGCGAAACCGAGGTCAAGACCACCGCATCCCGCAAAGAGAGAGGCGATGCGATAAGGCTTTGTCTGACGAGTCTCCACGATGTCTATCTCATTTCAATCAGTAATAGCAACATTCTACAAACACAAGACTTTACCATTCAAAAAAGCAGAGCTTTTTAATTCGCCTTATTTCTAGAAATCCACCTCTCACCTCCGAATGGCAGTTACTACCGTTGTTACCAACCGTGGGCCGCACCACCCGCGCTCACGCCCCGCGCGCCTCAGCCAGAGTCGCTAGCCCCCAATCGCGCGTGCCTAAGCAGCGCGAAGCAGCAGACGGTCGCCTGCGTGCTTCAGCAACTGTTGATGCTCGCTTTGAAGTAGTCCGAAGAGCGCGGATCCGACGGTGCGGTGTTGAGCTGCAGCCTCACCCTCACGCTCGTGACGGTGAGGCTCAAGTACAAGGTGGATTGCGAGTGGGACAAGATGATGTATCTAGATATGTCTAAACTGGAGAGAGGAAGGACGAGCTAAAGGGAAAGACTCAGTGCTAAAAGAGTACGGGGCCGAGGCCGAATAAACCAATTTGCGAAAGAATGCCGACGGTGCCCCCTATGCCTATGGGCAGCGACACGCGTTTCTTACCTCTGTCTTTCGATTTCGTGCAACTATGGCTGAAGCGTCTTTATGTGCTCCAATGCACACAACAGCACGGTCCGATTTCGCTCAAAGCAAA
This sequence comes from Collinsella sp. AM18-10, assembly GCF_003471585.1. Taxonomy (GTDB): domain Bacteria; phylum Actinomycetota; class Coriobacteriia; order Coriobacteriales; family Coriobacteriaceae; genus Collinsella. The sequence continues at coordinate 39,958 of NZ_QRJO01000008.1, read as the reverse complement.
ACCGAAACCATGCATATATTCCCAAGACAATCAGGAATAGCGCCCCGAAAATTCCGGCAGAAAGTGGATTGCTGGCTATCAGCGCAGACAAATATCCTCCGGCCATAAGAGAGACAATGATGCCGATCAGGCTAAGGACCCAGCTCGTATAATGCGTCTCAGCAACCGCCCGTTCGATTATTTTGCATTTCTTTTTCAGGCTGATGTCCTCGTCAGCTCCAGCGAGAGAAAAGTCCATTCCTGAAATTAAATCGAATAATTCAGCCTCACTGTATCCGCTTTTCTTGAATCTTTTAATGAAGAAACCTCCTGGTCCAGGACCATAGATAGGACGGTTTACACGAAACAGTTCCTTATAGACGATTTCCATTGCCAACTCCTTAATGCACAGATTCCATTTGCGCTATCTTTCTACCATTCCGTCCGGACAGATTTTTATCGAATTGCCGGGAGCCATTCACAAGGACATCCCGTTTAGCAAGTCCTCGTCAACTTGTTCATTGCACTTCTCGTACCCACGCTTAAGCTTCTTCCCAAGCTCCGCAGCGCAGCACTTCGTTTCCTCGGCAAACAGGCCATCGATGGCCCTGTCGATTCGCAAGCGGGATTTGAAATGCTCGTTTTTCCAGGCAGGTCGAGCCCCAAGCTTGCATCTCAATAGTCACCGAGCCTTACGCTGATTACCTCCTCGGGATGTGACCATCATGGCGAACACCTTCAATCGTCACCTCCCCATCGCAGCCCCCATCGCCCCCCCTCAAGATACTCACGCAAGACCTCTTGCTCGCGCATACGATTCAGCACGCTAACGTATGTCGTAGCCAAAAGGCGGTGGCCATTCGGATCACTTCTCAGTGAACGTCAGCGGGCCCTATGGGGAAGGGGCGCATAACCACAGTGCCGGAGACAATCGGCAGCGGCGTCCGGGTCGACCGCATCGCCGAGAATCTAATGTCCGGGCGATGGAATAGAATCCGGTTGAGGACTAGAGAAAGGCAACGCCATGGATGAGAACAACATCAAGCCCCAAGATGAGCGGGATCAGGACCCCGGCTTCATTCCCGATGGAAACGGCGGCGACGCAACGCCCCTGAAGCGGAAAGCCGCCATCGTCGCGGCGGTCGCGCTCGTCGTTGCGGGGCTCGGGCTCGGCGGCGCATGGGCGGCCGGCGCCTTCGCCCCCAAGCCCGAGGCTGCCGAGGCCAACGGCACGCCCGCGGGGGACGACGGCAAGGACGTGGCGGACGAGGTCGCCGACAACTCCTCCAAGGTACCTGCCGCCGACAAGGAGAAGGCGGAGGACGCCGCGGCCGATGGTACCGTGAGAGCTGAGGATGCGGCGAAGCCGTCGACGGGCTCGGACTCCTCGCCGTCCAAGTCGGAATCAAAGCCCTCTTCCGGCTCTACCAACAAGCACAACCATGAGCATGCATGGCAGGCTCAGTACCGCACTGAACCGGTATACACCACCGAAACCTACACCGTTGTCGACCAGAAGGCGTGGGACGAACAGGTTCGTAGCGGCAGCCATTTCCTGTTCTCGGACGGCCACATTTGCTATGACGGTATGGAAGCAATGAATTATCAGTTTGATACAGGCTGTTCTTATTCTGTAGTGGATGACTACAAGACAGTCCACCATGAGGCGATTACGCATCAGGAGACGCGTCAGGTAGAGGCCGGAACCAAACAAGTCCTCACGGGTTACCGTTGCTCCGGGTGCGGCGCCGCGAAATAGCCCGTAGCCGTGCATCCCATGCGCGATTTCAACGCGAGTCCAGGCTCAGAGGCACCCCGCCCCATGCGCCCGTTCTGTCGATCCCAACAGGGCCCCATGGCAGGCCCCGTGCGATTCGGCCGCTGCCTTCAAAGGCGAGGGGGGGGGGCATTCGCCGCCCATTCTCATTCGTCGGGAAATAGTTGACACAACGGCACCTCCCCGCGCTTCTCATACCCTCGCTCAAGCTTCTTCCCAAGCTCCGCAGCGCAGCGCTTCGTTTCCTCGGCAAACAGGTCATCGATAGCCCTGTCGATTCGCGTGTAGGTCTGCCGATGCTCGTCCTTCCAGGGCAGGTCGAGTCCCAAACTCACATCCCAATAGCCGCCGAGCTTTGCGTCGATTACTTCCTCGGGGTACAGTACATCGCGGCGAACGCCTTCAATCGCCTCGTCCTCGTCCATATCACAGGCTGCATCGCCCTCCTCAAGGCACTTGCGCAGTTCCTTTTGCGCCCAGATGCTGTTCAGCACGCGGGCGCACACCACAGCCAAAAAGCGATAACGTTCGCATAGATCCCACTCGCCGCCGAGCCATACGCGATAGCCCAGCATCTCGCTCGCGGACTCATCATCCATCAAAATCAATTCCCACGGACGCACACTGTCGAGCAAATCCTTCCCTAGCCCTTGCACGCCGGCGCGCGTAAAGACGCATGCCTCCACGTCGTAATAGCCAAAGCCGCGGCCTGCACCACGACGATTGATGACGTGCTTGGGCAGCAGGACGATCTTGTCGCTGGGCTCGGGGTCAATCTTGCGCAGCTTCTTGAGCTTGCGGCGGGCGCGCTTTAGGCCGTGCTCGCTATCGCCACAGCCGCAACCGCCTGCCTTGCCGGCGTATCGCAGGGCGACCTCACGCGCCAGGATCTTATTGTCTGCCGCGCACAGCAGGTCGCTCACGGTAGGCAGGTCTTCCCACTCAATGCCATCAACATCCCAAATTCTGCTCATGTTCAACCTCTTTCTGGCTGTGAATTTTCACGCTCGATCGTCCTGCTCTACATGCTCAAAAGGCATGCGCCCCGCTAGAGCGCCTTCTTACTCGGAGCAATCACCTCGTCCACCAGGCCTAGCTCCAGGGCGCGCTTGGCGTTGCACCAGCAGTCGCGCTCGGTGAGCTCGTGGAACTCCTGCGCGCTCAGGTTGCCATGCTCGGCCAGCAGCTCGTCCAGCTCGGCGCGCATGGCCGCGGTGTGCTGGGCCACAATCTCGATATCGGTCTGTTGCGCCATGCCCGTGCCGCCCATCAGCTGGTGGATGAGCACTTGCGTGTGGCGGTACACCTGGCGGTGGTCGCCGCAGGCCAGGATCACTGCGGCCATCGAGGCCACGACGCCCTCGCCCACCGTGATTACGGGGCAATCGAGCGACTGCATGGTGTCGATGAGCGCCAGCCCCGCCGTAACGCTACCGCCCGGGCTGTTGATGATGAGGGTGATGGGCTCGTGGGCGTCCTGATGTTCCAGCACCAGCATGGACTTAATAAGGCCGTTGCAGGTCACATCGTTGACCTCGCCCTCTAGCAACAGCACGCGGCTGTTGAGCAGCTCACTTGCCATATCGACAGCGGCAACGCGGCCGTCCTTGGACTTCTTGATAATGCTGGGTTCACGATACATAACGGGCATGGCAATTCCCTTCTAAACAAAATCGGTAAGGAGGCAAAACGGGGCCGTACGGCTAGCGGCCAATGGTAGCCGTGCGGCCAAACAAGCAAGATGGAGCGCGCAAAGCTGCAAGGACTAGTCCCTCAGCCACTTGGCCGCATTGGGATGGTCGGCGCAAAAATACTTCTTGGCACGGAAAGGGCGCATGCCGGTCACTTTGACCAGGCAGTCGGTGCGCGGCATAAGCCCCACCTCGCCCGGAGTTATCACGCAACCGCGCACATCGACGGCAGTGCGCTCGGCACCCACATAGTTGGTGCCCAAAACCGACTCGCCACACAGCTCACTTATGTAGTTCTGCGTCGCGATGTTGCTGCCACCGCCCATGTAGATCAAGCTGTCGCAGTTATCCAGGATGGTATGCGCTGTGGTTTCGCCATACACACCATCGAGCTGGCTCAACGATTGCGCGCACATCAAAAAGCTCATGCCACGGCTGCGCACGGTCGCAATACTCCGTTCAAAATCGGGGATGCGGCCCACATTGGGAAACTCATCCAGAACAAACTGCACGCGGCGCTGCAAATGCCCACTGGGACTGGCATCGGCGCGGCGCTGGGCCAGGTTAAACAGCTGCTTGAGGGCAACGTTGGCGAGCCACGCATTGGACGAGTCGTTGTCACTCACCTTAAGATCGATCACGCGCTTGCCCTCATCGATACGGTCGAGGCGCATCTCATCTTTCTCAAAGACGCGCATGAGCTGGGGAGTCTTAAGCCGCGAGATGGTCGCATTGAGCGTGATCAGAATGCTCTTAAGCGTCCTATCGGCTGCTCCGCGAAAATCGCGATACTGCTCAACGCCATACAGGTCCGCGTTCGCCGACTCGTACTTGTCAAGAAATTCCTTGGACTCCACCTGCTCCACAAGGTAGTCCAACGGGAAGCGGCCCTCGCCATCTCCCGTGACCTTGATGAGCGCCGCCAGCTTAAAGACGTTGTTCATTTTGAGGTAGCAGCGCGGAGCCTCAGGATCCCCGCCCGACGCAAATGTGCCGGCAAGGCGCTCCAAGAGGAACAGGATTCCAATAATCGCTCGAAGTAGCAGATCACTCGCATTGTCCCAAAACGGATCGTCCCTAAAGCTACGCCTGCCAGGATCGACCCCCTCCATGATTGACGCCACTGTGGTTGGGATGTCCTCGACATCCATCACGTAGCGCAAAGGATCGTACCCGGACGACTGCTCGGGATTGATAGTGTCGAGAACCGTTACCTCGTAGCCGTCCTCTTCGAAGCCCTTCCCCGTACGGCGCAGCAGTTCGCCTTTGGTGTCCGTGACCACATAGCAGCACTCGTGGTGATTAAGCAGGTTGGGCAAAACGAAACTCGCCGTTTTGCCGCTGCCAGTACCGCCAAAGACAAATACATTGTTGGACACGCTTGTCTCCCAATGCTTGTCGCCCTCGTAAAAAGCCACCGTGGCACCTTGGGCCAAGATCACATCGCGCTGCTCGTCGCCGGATGACAGCGTCTGCATTTCCTCCTTGGTAGCCCACTTCTTGGTTTGATACTCCGTTTGCTGCGCGGCCTCGTAGCCGTACATCTTAATGACCGACATGTCACGGCCCCTTTCTTGTCGATGGTTCTGCGTAGTTGCTAGGAAATACGGTCGATGCCTTCGCCCTCCTTGGGGCTTGTCGCGCATGGCAACTTGACCGCGCCGTCAATCAGTCGCTCGGCCTGCGCCACATAGCTCTCGCGCGCCACGGTTGAGACCGTCCCGTCGCGCAGGTACGCAAGCAACGACTCGATCATCAGCTTGTCGAGCAGGTCGTATCCCTTGGCCTGAGCGTAGTTGAGGGTGTAGCGGTCCCGAAGCCTCTGTACCTTGGTTGCCAAATCGGTTTCCATCTTTTCCTCCCTGTAATAAAAGTTCTGTCGATTGTCCGAAAGCGCCTCAAACGGGCGTTTGACACATAGCTCGAAGTTGAAACGCGAACTCGCATCGAATACGCGTTGCTGAATCACGCGGTAACGTTCGAAAAACATGACGGCATCGTCTTCGTCCGCCGTAAATCCATGCGATCCATCGCGATGCACGTGGTCGCTGGGTCTTTTGTAGTCGATGCTTCGCACAAAGCGAGACGGAATGCGTCCCCCTTTTTCGGACGAGTACTTCATACCTGTCGAAACCTGCTCAAACATGAGCACGCCGCTCGATTTAAAGCGCGGATTGCTTCCGTGCCGAAACAGGCTAATTAAGATGGCCATGCAGCGCATGCAGTTATCGCGCTGGGGAAAGTACAGCGACAGCAAAGCGAGCGCCGCCGCGGCCAAAAGCTCGCGAGCCTCGTGCACATCGTCTCGATACTGCTCGGGCACCAGCCCGGGAATATCGGGTGAATGCTTTTCCAGTACGCCAACAAGCGCCTTAGCAAGGCGTTCAACGTTCTCCTCACCGCAGTACGGATACGGAAACGGCTTCTCCGCCTTCACGTTCTTTTCGCACATGCCACGGAGGTCTTCGTCGAGCGTGTTGAGGAATACCTCATAAATGTTGTCTTCGTTCTTCATGGATGCTTCTTCCTGTCCGGTTGCAAATGTTTGTCGGTAAGTTTGTTCTAAGTTTTAGAATGTTCTGAGGCATAGGTAGTAGTTATTGACCTAACCTGCTGCTTCGTAAGTGAAATTGCCCTGCTCGATAGCGCAGTTTGCCTAAAGGCTGTATAGCGGTTGTATCAAGCAGTTAATATTGAGTTGGTTTTGGATTGCTTCGAGGATAGCACAGTGCGCTGTTCTCGTCATTAGAAATTTTCAAATTATTCTGCTAATATATAACCCACTAAGAAGAAAGGTCTCTATACATGCGTGAAACCACATCATTGCCGCGCCTCACTGCCGCCGCCCTCTCGCGCGCGCTCAACCTGGAACAAGACAGCCGTCTACTCACCGTCCGTCTGCCTGGCGCCATTGGCTGCGAGGCGCTTCGCGAATGCTTCAGCCTGAACGGCAACGGAGTGCCCAACATTTGCGAGCTCGAGCCCGGCAAGCAGGACGCCGGCAATGACGATACGGCGCCGGTGTTTATCGATGCATTGGGTTATTACCGCACGGACAAACGCGACATCGAAAAAGATTGCATGTCCTTGATTGATTACCTAGAGCCCGGCTACCTCGATTTTTGCGACTGGGGTCCCTTTATTTGGTGCCTGTATGCGCTCGCTCTTTCAGATCGCACCCGCGCAGCCGTAGTGCTGCCCGCCAACCTACTTGATAAAGCCGAGCAGGCACGCACAATCCTGATACGCGAAGGACTCATCGAGAGCATCGTTTATTTGCCACTTTCTGAGCCCAGGCCCTACATGACGAGCGCACTTCTCATATTGTCTTCAGGAAATCGCAGCGTTTCATTTCGCAGCGCAATCGAATCCAGACCGCGTTTTCGATATGTAACCGAAACATCGTATTACTCAGATGTCACCTTTACTATCTCTCATGACTGGGCCCGCATTGATACCAATACGCCCAGATCGACGTCCATCGAAACGTCCACTTTTGCGACGCGCGAGCTACTCCTGCATCGTGCGGCTCTCTCAAAAAGCAAAATCAGCCTTATCAGTCTCACCATAAACTTCAGTGCCAAGCTCGGTGACGCCTATACGCGAGTAGCACCATTTATGCCACGCGAGAGCACCACATCGAACGACATTGATGCAATCGAGGTACGACGTATCTCATCTCAAGATTTTCAGGACGGCAACCTTCTACCCGCAGACGCTGTAGAGAGTGCAAATGGTTCGGATTCAAAAATCGTAAAGGTGGACCCCAGCGTTCTCGATCGCTACGAGCTCCGCGCTGGAGACATCGTCATGCCACGCATGCTGGGTCGCTACGGCGCGTCCAACCTGCTTGTCGTCAGCGCCAATGACGCAAAGCAGCACCTGGTTGCTTCACATAACACCACCGTCATTCGCCCGTCATTCGAAACGATGACCGAAGAGGAGCGCGTGGTGTTTTCGGAGATAATCGTTGGATACCTTACAGAAGGCCATGGGGCACAGCTAATTCAAGCATTAACCGAAGCAGCCGACATCCGCGCCATCCGCCCGACCGACCTGTTCGAAATCGAAGTCCCGCCGGCGCTCGATCCGCGCACGCGCGAGTACAGCGAATCTATCAATCGCTTTGCCGAGGTCGTAAAGGCGAAGAAGCAAGCCGAAGCCGCTGTCGCCCAAGCGCAGCGCAACCTCGCAGCGGCAAAAAAGACCATCACCGAGGTGGTCGACCAAATCTGCGGGTAGCACATAGGCAGCGGCAACGCCCCAATCCGGAGACAGGCCCAACCCCTGCCACCGGCTTGCTGCCGGCCCACCATCCCCCGCTATCCAGGTCTAATACTTTTCCCGGAAAGTGAACGCCTGTTTTTGGACCCCCGAAGCATCCGCATTTTTCAGTGGCAAAATCGCATGATTCCAGCATCAAAACCGCAGGAAACGACGTGCTTAAAGTGTCGATGCTTCGGGGGTCCGATTTAGCTCGTACGCTTCTCGGGAAAAGTATTAGACCTCACCGCCAGTCGTTAATAATGACCCCCAATCACTCACCCATACACACGCAAAAACTCATCCAACATTAATCTTGGCTCAAGAATCGCTTAATCTATAACCTGCACTATAGAGTTCGACCAAGGGCGGGGCGGCGCCGCGCAACGCAGGCCGCCGAACGCAACGCTCGCGCCCGGGCAGATCGCCTGGCGTCGCGCCCATCGAACGAAAGGACAGGTCATGGACGACCTCGAAAAAGTTGAAACCATCCGCACCAAGTGCAACGTGAGCTACACCGATGCCAAGGCCGCGCTCGACGCCGCCGACGGCAACGTCCTGGACGCCATCATTTGGCTCGAGTCGCAGGGCAAGACCCAGACTACGTCGGCGCACGCCGCCACCGAGTCCGCGCCGGTCGACGAGCCCTCGGCCGAGATGGTCGCCGCGCAGGCCGCCTACGAGAAGTCGAGCGAAAAGACCGACTTCTCCAAGAAGATGGACAGCGTGTGGGAGTACCTCAAAAAGCTCTTCCGCCTGAGCCTGGACACCAAGTTTATCGCCACGCGCCGCGATGCGATCATCCTCAACATCCCCATCCTGATCCCCATCGTCGCGCTGTTTGCCTGGGGCGCCACGATATGGCTGATGCTGATTGGCCTGTTCTTTGGCATGCGCTACCGCATCGACAGCGACGGCGACGTGCCTGGCAGCATCAACAACCTTATGGACAGCGCTGCCAACGCCGCGGACGACATCAAGCAAAATCTCAACGACGACAAGTAATCGCAGACGGGGGTACGCATGGCACGGATCCTGATCGTAGAGGACGAGGAGAAAATCGCCCGCTTTGTGACGCTCGAGCTGGAGCACGAGGGCTACCAGGTGGAGCACGCCGCCGACGGCCGCACCGCCGTGGACCTGGCGCTGGAGCGCAACTACGATCTGATTCTGCTCGATGTGCTGTTGCCGCAGCTCAACGGCATGGAAGTCCTGCGGCGTGTCCGCAAGCACAAGGACGTGCCGGTGATCATGGTCACCGCGCGCGATGCCGTGATGGATAAGGTTGCCGGGCTCGATGCCGGTGCCGATGATTACTTGACCAAGCCGTTTGCGATTGAGGAACTGTTCGCACGGATCCGCGTGGCGTTGAAGCGCTCGGAGGCCGTGCGGGCGGCTTCGGGCGTTGGCGGCGCCGGCGCCGGGACGGGCATGGCGGCCGGTGCGGGCGGAGACGCCGCTGCGATACCCCCGGTCAGCGACTCGGCCCAAGCTTCCGCCTTGCCCTCCCCCGCCACGCTCACCGTGGGTTCGGTCGCGCTCGACCCCGACCGCCGCGAAGTCACGGTCGGCGGCTCGCCCATCGCGCTCACGGCCCGCGAGTTCGATGTCCTCGCCCTGCTTATGGCGCATGCCGAGACCGTGCTCACGCGCGAGCGCATCGCGCACGAGGCGCTTGGCTACGAATACGTGGGCGACACCAACAACGTCGACGTGCACATCGCGCACCTGCGTGCCAAGATCGAAGACGCCGGCGGCGCCCGCATCATCCAAACCGTGCGCGGGGTGGGCTATGTCTGCCGTGCGTAACGCCGAGGCCAAGCGCGTCACCTCCATCGCCCGCGCCATCAACTGGGGCTATATGTGGCGCCGCCTGATGAGCTACGTCTGGCTCGATCTGCTGCTGATGGTGATTGCGGCGGCGATCCTCGTCTATGGATACAACCAGATGCTGCCCGACGGCGCGTTTACCGCAGGATGGATCCCCGGCGTCGCCGTTCACGGCATGTCGCTGGCGCCTGCGCGCGGCTGGGACCTGACAACGCTCACCTATACCGTCGCGCTTGCGCGTACCACCAAGACTTTCCCCCTCGCGCAGGACCTCGTCGCGTTATGGCCTCTCTACCTTGTCGTTGTGGGTTGGCAGGTCATCAGCGTGCTCGACATGCTCGGCGGCGCCCGCCGCGTGCGCCGCACCATGGCACCGCTCAACGATCTGGCCCTGCGCGTGGACGAGCTCGGCCGCATGCAGCTCTCCGGCGGCAAGATGGAAACACTGGAGCAGGCCATCGAACGCGCAAGCGTCGACTCGCCGAGCGTCACCACCGGCGACGCCGACCTGGCAAGCATCGAGGTTGCGCTCAACCGCCTGCTGCGCCAGATGCAAGAGGCCAAGCTGCAGCAGATGCGCTTTGTCAACGATGCGAGCCACGAGCTGCGCACGCCCATCGCGGTGATTCAGGGCTACGTAAACATGCTCGACCGCTGGGGCAAAGACGACCCGAACGTGCTGGCGGAGTCCATCGCCTCGCTCAAGGCCGAAAGCGAGCACATGCAAGAGCTTGTGGAGCAGCTGCTGTTTTTGGCGCGCGGCGATGCCGGACGCACGGTTCTGCGGCGTGCGGATACCAACCTGGCCGCACTGGTCAGCGAGGTATGCGAGGAGTCACAGATGATCGATACCGAGCACACGTATCGGCTGGCTTTTGACGCCTTGCTTGCCAGCGACCCGCGCTGCGACGCGCCCGTCGACGTGGCGCTCGTGAAGCAGGCTCTGCGCGTGATTGTACAAAACGCCGCCAAGTATTCGGACGCGGGAACGGCCATCACCTTTGGCGTAGCGCCGGATACGGGCACGGGCGCGATCGACATAAGTGTTGAGGACGAGGGTATCGGCATGAACCAGGAATCCGCAGCTCACGCGTTTGAACGGTTCTACCGCGCCGACAACGCACGCGATGCCGGCGCGCAGGGCTCGGGCCTGGGGCTTGCCATTGCCAAGTGGATTGTCGATAGCCATGGCGGCGTCATCGGCGTAACCTCGGTCGAAGGCGTCGGCAGCCGCTTTACGATTCGCCTGCCACGGTAGGAAGCCCCTCGGCGTAAAAAAGGGATAAGGCCACGCGGCCCTATCCCTTTTTGCTAGCTATGACAGCTTGTGCGCTACTCGCGGCACAGGTGCACGGCGAAGCCGGCGAACTCGCGCTTAAAGTACACGAGCTTGGTGCTGCCGTCGGGCAGTAGCGCGCGCGACTCCTCGTTGACCTTGAGCCCGCGCTCGGCAAACCACTTCTCGGCCGCATCGATGTCGTTGACGGCAAAGCCGATGTGGCCCTTGGTGCCACGACCGTTCTGCTTCATGATCTCGACCAGCGAATCGTTAAAGTACGAAACGGGGGTCTCGATGACGGGCAGGCCCATCATCGTCGAGAACAGCTCCGCAATCTCCAAGGCGTCTGCCGGGTCGGCGGCGTTAATGCCCACATGGGCAACGCGCATACCAAAGAGCTCGACCGGATTGGCGTTCTGCTCACTCATGCAGTCAGCGCCTACTGAGCCATGACGTCAAGAACGGCCTTCTCGGCAGCGACGCGGTTCATGCCGGTCATGAAGGGCACGCCGCTCACGTACGGGCAGGTGAGGCCCTCGGGGGCAACGGTGGTGGCGATCAGCAGGTCGGCGCCCTCGTCGCAAGCGTCCTTGGCCTCGGAGATGGCGCACTGCACGATCTCGTACTTGTCGGCATAACCGTTGGCGTCGAGCAGGGTGGCGACCTTCTGGGCAACGAGCGTGGAAGTAGCAGCGCCAGCACCGCAAGCCAAAACGATTTTCTTCATAGGTAATGTCTCCCTTCATGGTTTACTTTAGGTAAGTGTACCGCAGCGAGCGATGGCACTCGGCCTCGATGAGCTTTTATGCCAGTTTGCTTGCGCGCTGCGTATAATACATCCAGTACGTGTTGTCATACCGCTCGCTTTATGAGCGACTAAGGACCCTAATATGCCCGATTCCCGCACACTCTGGACCGCCGTCGTTATCATCTGTATCGCCGTGTCGGTGTTCTTTAGCATCAAAAAACGCACCACGTTTAAGCGCCTGCAGCAGTTGATGGCTGCCAAACAGTGGGACGAGTTCGATCGTTTGCTCGACGGCAAACTCACCAGCATGCTGTACCCGCGCTACAACCGCGACTACCTGCGCTTGAACTCCTATCTGTTGCGCGAGGACCACGAACACGCCAACGAGATGTTCGACCTGTTGCTGGGACTCAACCTGCCCAAGATGCAGCGCGTCGACCTGGTGATCAAGGCCTTTAACTACTATGTTGGCCAGGAGGACCGCAAAAAGTCCAAAGAGCTGTTGCACGAGATCAAGGGCTTTGAGGGCGGTCAAGCCGAGGCGGTTGCACACGAGTGTCAGCTGATGTACGACACGATGATCCTCAAGCGCCACAACGACATTCCCGAGCTGGAGCGCATGCTCGAGGATGTCGGCGACGACCCGGTCAAGCGCTGCCGCCTGGAGTACCTGCTGGCCCTGCAATACCAGAACAAGGGCGACGAAGCCAAGTTCCAGGAGTTCCTGGAGAAGTCGGGCCAACACTCGATGGCCGTCAACGCGTAACGGACGGCTTGTGCTAGACTTCTAGTCTCACGGGGGCGTGGCGGAATTGGCATACGCAGGAGACTTAAAATCTCTCGCCGCAAGGATTGTGGGTTCGAGTCCCACCGCCCCTACCATTGGCTTTTACGGGCCCGTATCTCCCAGGGATGCGGGCCCGTTTCTTTTGCACGCCGGTGGGGCTCGAACCCGCGAGGGGGCGAGCGTTAAGCAAACGCGGAGCGTTTGTAGCGAGCCGGCGAGGGCGCCGGCAGGCGACCGAGGCCGGTGCGTATTTGCTGCGCAAATTCGCAGACGTCCCACCGCCCCTACCATTTGGCTTTTACGGGCCCGTGCCCCCTGGGGATGCGGGCTCGTTTCTTCTGGATGCCGTTAAGCCTCTAAGTTGCGATGGAATAGTTCCTGTTTTGGCAGTTTATCAGCCCATTTAGGAACTATTTCTCCGCAACTTAGATTGGCATTCCCACATTTTTCGATGGAAAAATGTGGTTGTCTCACACATTTTCCGATGGAAAAACGTGGTTGTCTCGCACATTTTCCAAAGGAAACGCCCAAATGGCCTTATACTAGCCGAGAGGGTTGGGAGGCAATATGCAACGACAGCTTATGAGTGAACTTATCGCTTGGAAATCAAGGGCGAATCGCAAACCTCTCTTGCTTAAGGGAGCCCGCCAGACAGGAAAGACTTGGCTTCTTAACGAATTCGCAAGCCAGCAGTATCGAAACGTCATTCGTTTTGACTTTATGCTCGAGCCGAGCACACGCTCGCTGTTCGATGGGGACCTCGACCCCAAGCGCATCATCTCCCAGATAGAGCTCCTACGTGGCCAAACCGTAACGCCGACAGACACGCTCATCATCTTCGACGAGATCCAAGAGGCGCCACGCGGGATCACCTCGCTCAAGTACTTCAACGAGCTTGCACCCGAATACCACATCGTAGCAGCCGGTTCCTATATGGGCCTCGCGCTCCGACGCGAAAACGAGTCATTTCCCGTCGGCAAAATCGACCAGCTCACCATGCGTCCCATGGGGTTTGCCGAGTTCGTTCGCGCCGTCGACGGCAACCCGCTCGCCGACGCCATCCTTGCCGCAGACATGAACCTTCTAGCAAACGTCACCGAAAAGCTCGTGCACTTGCTCAAGGAATACCTTGTTGTCGGTGGTATGCCCGAAGTTGTCTCCGCTTTCGCCGAGACACGCGACTTCATTGAAGCCCGAAGGCTTCAGCAGCAAATCATCGAGGCTTACGAATCCGATTTTGGCAAACATGCACCCGCCCGCATCGTCGAGCGCATGAGGTTGGTTTGGAAATCCCTTCCCGGCCAGCTTGCCAAGGAGAACAAGAAGTTTGTCTATGGCGCCCTTCGCCCTGGAGCGCGCGCACGCGATTTTGAGGAAAGCCTCCAGTGGCTCACGGACTACGGAATCGTTCATAAGGTGCCACGTGTTTCCGCTCTAAAGGCACCGCTCTCGAGCTACGAAGACCTCTCGGGCTTCAAACTGTTCTGCATCGACACCGGCATCCTCGGAGCGCTCTCCGGTCTCTCTCCGGCCATCGTTCTTAACGGATCCGCTGTTTTTACCGAGTTCAAAGGTTCGCTGACCGAACAATACGTCGCGCAGGAGCTTTTGCTCCAGGACAAAACTCCCGTGTATTGGTCCTCTACCTCTGGCAATGCCGAAACCGACTTTGCCATCGACCATGCGGGAACCGTGCTTCCGCTTGAGGTCAAGGCGGCAGAGAACCTTAAAGCGAAGAGTCTGAAAATAGCCTGCGAAAAATTCAAACTCGAGCGTTGCGTGAGGAGCTCTCTGGCGGCATATAGAGACGAGGACACGCTCGTCAATATTCCGCTTTGGGAAATTGGGCAAATCGACAAACTGGCATAAAGGCTGCGGAGGCGCTCAGCAAGGACTGTCCCCAGGTGCCGGCAGAAAAAAACGTCCCTAGGTGCCGGCTGTTGAGTTGCGGTGGAATAGGGACTGGTTGGGGCCCGAAAGGGCGATTTTAGTCCGCATTTCACCGCAACTTATGAGGGAATGGTTAAAGGGTGCTGAGGCTCGGGGTCCAGCCGATGGTGGGTAGCTCGCCGTCGAGAACCTCGTTAATGGTGGCGGCCATGCCGGCAAGCAGGCTGTTCTCGCTTACGGTGAGCGTGTCGTAGCCGCCGGCTCGCATAAGCTCGCGAATCACCACGGCACCAGCCAAGATCACGCCCGCGCGTTTGGGCTGTACACCCGGTAGCGCGGCGATGCCTTCCGCGTCCAACACAGACATGCGCTCGATAGCGGCCGAGACCTGCTCCAGCGACAGCTCGCGTAGGTGCACAAAGCTCGAATCGTACGGTTCCAGCTCGTGGACCAGAGCCACCAGCGTAGTCACCGTGCCGCCCACCGCGACTAAGCGTTCGGCGCGCTCAAAGTCGACAGGCAGGCCCTCAAAATAGGCGGCGAACTGATCGCCTGCCCACGCGGCAGCGGCAGCAAGTTCGCCATCCGCGGGCGGCAACGCGGAGAAAAAGCGCTCCGTCACGCGACGGCAACCGATGTCCAGCGAGCGCGTTCCCTCCAGCGCAAAGACGCTGCGCTCCGGAGCGTATACGCCCGTCGCGAGCTCCGTGGAGCCGCCGCCCGAATCCGCGACGATGATGCGCTCGCCGGCAAAGTCGTGCGCCACGCCAAAAAATGTCAGGCGCGCCTCGACCTCGCCCGGAATCACCTGTGGTTTGAGCCCCAACTCGCGCAGGCCGTCCAGCAGCAGCGCGGCATTGGACGCATCGCGCGCGGCACTCGTGCACGTGGTGCAGACGCACACGG
The DNA here is from genome assembly GCF_003471585.1 of Collinsella sp. AM18-10. GTDB lineage: Bacteria > Actinomycetota > Coriobacteriia > Coriobacteriales > Coriobacteriaceae > Collinsella. The sequence goes on along the minus strand of NZ_QRJO01000008.1, from coordinate 24,808 downwards.
CCCCAAAGGCACGGGCCTCGTCCACAAACATGCGGCACGCAGCGAGCACACGCTCGACAGCTGCCTCGCAAAAGCGCCCCGTCGCGTCCACGCCCTCGCCCAAGTCGGTGATCTCGGTATGCTTGGACGATTCCACGATCGCCCCGCCCTCGACCTGCGCTAGCACTAGTCGCGACGACACCGTTCCCAAGTCGATCGCGGCCACCTTATATCGTTTGCAATTTGTCATTGCGGGCTCCCCTCCGGGCGCTACTCGCCTACTCGCCGCTGGACGCGACCGTCTGGCCTTCGACGCCGCTAAACCCAAACAGCATGTCGAGCGTCTGAATGTACCACGGCACGTCCTTGCCGACCTCTTCGATCTCTTTGGCCACTTCGCTGGCCTTCTTGGCGTTTGAGGACTTTTTGCTCGACGACGAATCCGAATCCTCGTCCAGACCCTGTACTTCAATCCTCTTTTCGCCGGGCATCACCATGCCCAGTTCCCGTGCCCGATCCTTAATGCCCTCTTCCGAGAGCCACTTGTCAGTGTCTTTTTTCATCTCGTCTCTGTATTGCTCGCGAATCTCGACCTGCTTGGCCAAGATGTCGTTCGAGCGTTTTGCAACGTACAGGTCGCGCACGGGGAAATACAGGCTCACGAGCGCCAGAGTCACCACGATACCGATAAACAGCGGACGCAGAGAGCCATGCGTAAAGTCATAGATTGCCTTGACCACCGCATTGTCGTTGGCGTAGCGCATAAAGTCCGAGCTCGAAAAACGGTTCGAGGGCCTGCTCGATTTGTCGTGTGCCTGAGTCGAGGGACGCGATGCATGCGACGAACGTGCCGGGCGCACCGGTCCATCTGCCGAAGTATTCGATTGAGCATTGGGGCGCGAGGTACTTGTCGGGCGCTGCGCGGAGCGGTCGGCACCGACGTAGGCGGACCCACCGAGCTGCACCGTGCGGGCACGGCGAGGCGACGGCTCACGCGAACCGGCGGAATAGTACCTGTTGTCGTAAATCTGATCCATGTGCGCCTTGTGCGGTTGAGGTTTGTTTGCGCTAAGTATTCTAGTTATAGCACGAGCACACGCAACGCCTTCGGCGGCCTTTGCTCGACATAAAAAAGGCGCTGAGCCATATGGCCCAGCGCCCCCAGCGCTTTGCGGCGTCCAGCCAAGGCGGGGCGGAACCGAATCAGCCTCTCCCTCGCCAAATTCGCCCGTTTAGCGAATGTTGTAGAACGCGGCCTTGCCGGCGTAGCGCGCGCTGCCCTCGAGCTCGTCCTCGATGCGGATGAGCTGGTTGTACTTGGCGATACGGTCGCTGCGGCACGGGGCGCCCGACTTGATCTGGCCGGCGTTGACGCCCACGACCAGGTCGGCAATCGTGGAGTCCTCAGTCTCGCCGGAGCGGTGGCTCACGATGCAAGCATAGCCGGCCTCCTTGGCGGTCTCGATGGCCTCGAGCGACTCGGTGAGCGTGCCGATCTGGTTGACCTTGACCAGGATCGCGTTGGCGGCACCCAGCTCGATGCCCTTCTTAAGGCGCTCGGTGTTGGTGACGAACAGGTCATCGCCCACCAGCTGCACCTTGTTGCCAATGCGACGGGTGAGCTCAACCCAGCCGTCCCAGTCCTCCTCGGCCATGCCGTCCTCGATGGAGATGATGGGATAGGTGTCGACGAGCTTCTCCCAGTAATCAACCATCTGGGCACTCGTGTACTCCACGCCCTCGCCCTTGAGCTCGTACATGCCGGTCTCGGCGTTGTAGAACTCGGTCGAGGCCGGGTCCATGGCGTACATGAAGTCGACGCCGGGCTTAAAGCCAGCCTTCTCGACGGCCTTGGTAATGTACTCGAACGGCTCGGCATTGGTCTTAAGGTTGGGCGCAAAGCCGCCCTCGTCGCCCACGCCGCCGCCCAGGCCGGCCTCGTGCAGCACGCCCTTGAGGGTGTGGTAGACCTCGGCGCACCAACGCAGGCCCTCGGCAAAGCTCGGGGCGCCCACCGGCATGATCATGAACTCCTGGAAGTCGACGTTATTGTCGGCATGCACGCCGCCGTTGAGAATGTTCATCATAGGTGTGGGCAGCAGGTGGGCGTTGACGCCACCCAGATACTGGTACAGCGAAAGACCCGCCGACTCGGCAGCGGCGCGGGCAACGGCCAGCGACACGCCCAGAATGGCGTTGGCACCGAGCTTGGTCTTGTTGGGGGTACCGTCCGCGGCGACCAGCGCGGCATCGACGGCGCGCTGGTCGAAAGCATCGAGGCCCACGACGGCGTTAGCGCACTCGTTGTTGACGTGCTCGACGGCCTGCGAAACGCCCTTGCCCAGGTAGCGGCCCTTGTCGCCATCGCGCAGCTCGCAGGCCTCAAAGGCGCCGGTCGAAGCACCCGAAGGCACCATTGCGCGGCCAAAGCTGCCGTCCTCGAGCACGACCTCGACCTCGACGGTGGGATTGCCGCGGCTGTCGAGCACCTCGCGACCGTAGACGTCCAAAATATCGCTCATGTTGTCTCCCTCTCACTTGGAAACGTAGTGGATGCAAGCGACCGGCTGACCGCGCACCGTCGGTGCGCCTCTGTAAGTTAGCCTTATCGCACTTTTTGCATTATGCCCTAAGTTAGCCAAGGGATACAATCTTTTTGAAAAATAATGGGGGCGATGAGAAAGTCCGTCCCGTCGCCCCCGCAGTCTTACTCCTCTGCCTTTGCGGCATCCCAGAGGTCATTGAGGCCGTGGGTCGAAAGCTCGGCCAGATCCACGTGGGCGTCGGCCGCCATCTGCTCCATCGCGGCCCAGCGGCGGCGGAACTTTGCCGTGCTGGCACGCAGGGCGCTCTCGGCGTCGATTCCCTCCTTGCGCGCAACGTTGACCAGGGCAAAGAGCAGGTCGCCAAACTCCATCTCGCGCTCGGGCGAGCCGGGAGCCTCGGCCTCAAACTCGGCACGCTCCTCAGCGACCTCGTCCCACACGTCCTGGACCGTCTCCCACTCAAAGCCCACGGCAGCCGCCTTGCGCGACACCTTCTGAGCCTGCATCAGCGCCGGCAGGTGCGTGGGCACGCCGTCGAGCAGACCCTCGGGCGCAGTCTCGCCTGCCGCCACGGCCTGGTCTTTGGCGGCCTTCTCGGCAAGCTTGACCTCGTCCCAAATCTTGAGCACCTCGTCGGAGCTCTCGGCATCCGCATCGCCAAACACGTGCGGGTGACGACGGATGAGCTTGGCGTCGATATCGCGCGCCACATCGGCAAGCGTAAACTCACCGGCATCCGCCGCAATCTGCGCATGCAGCACCACCTGCATGAGCACATCGCCCAGCTCCTCGCGCAGATGTGCCACGTCGTCCGCCTCAATGCAATCGAGCGCCTCGTAGGCTTCCTCGATCATGTTCTTGCCAATGCTCTGATGCGTCTGCTCGCGGTCCCACGGGCAGCCATCGGGCTGACGCAGGCGCCAGATGGTCTGCACCAGATGCTGCAGCTCGGCCGACGCGTCGACCAGCGTGGACAGGTCGCGCGAACCCTCGGCATTTTGCTGAGCCATATGCTCGGCCATGGTTACTCCTCCTCCAGGATCACGTGACGGAACGCGCCGCCCTCGTAGATGCCGTAGCTGTGCGCACCGTCCTTGGGAATGCTCACGCTGCCGGGGTTGAAGAGCCACAGGCCCGGGTGCGCGGCGCTTGCCTCGTTAACCTTGATGTGCGTGTGGCCGTAGACGAGCGCGGAGCCCTCGGGCAGCGCGGGCGCGTGGTCGACGCTGTTGTGCATGCCGGCGCCAAAGACGTGGCCGTGCGTCAGGAACAGCTCGCGACCGGTCTCGTCGAACAGCGTGGCGTAGTCCGCCATGACGGGAAAGTCGAGGACCATCTGGTCGACCTCGGCGTCGCAGTTGCCGCGCACCGCGATGATGCGGTCGGCCAGGGCGTTGAGCAGCGGAATCACACGCTTGGGGGCGTAGTCGCGCGGCAGGTCGTTGCGCGGGCCGTGGTAGAGCAGGTCACCCAGCAGCACGATGCGGTCGGGCTGCTCGGATTCGATGGCGGCGACCAGGCGCTCGGTCCAGTATGCCGAGCCGTGGATGTCGGAGGCGATGAGGTATTTCATGGGGAGTCCTTTCGGGTGGGGTTGATGGGGGCTGAATACGGGGTCCGGCGGATGTGGAGCCCATCTACCGTGCTACTCGAATCGTAGCGCCGCGCTCTGAGCCGCCTGCATCACGCGTTGGAGTGGCACGCCATGTTCGCGGGCAAGACGGGCGCAATCCTCGTACTCGGGAGCCGCGCGCTCGCTGCCGTCTGGCAGGGTCGCCACCTTAACGGACACCTCGCCCCAAGGCGTCGCTACCTGCTCAAAACGACGCGGCAGGCAAACGCGTTCCATCACCTGGCGACGAACGGCGTTGGTCGTGGTTTCCAAAAAGATAATCGTCTGCAGGCGTTCGATATCCTCATGCGAGCAGATCACCTGCAGCTGCCAGCCGGGGCGGCCTTTTTTGCAGTAGAGGGGCAGCCAGTGCACCTCGCGGGCGCCTGCCTCGCGCAGGCGGTCGGCGGCATAGGCGAGTACCTCGGGCGACGCATCATCGATGTCGCACTCCAGCTTGACGATGGTTTCGGGCGCATCGGTCTCGCGGGACAGCGGAGATGTACTTCCACGTTGCATACGGTCCGGATCCTTTCCGCACGGGCTCGTTTTATTCACCCAAACGCTAGCACATCGAACGTGGCACAGGCGTGACTTTCGTCCGTCGTCGCCCTTGCCCCTATCCAAACATGTACGTCAGCCTCCAAACATGTCATTTTTTGTCGGTTTTGGAGGCTGACGTACACGTTTTGGAGCGGGCCGCACACGATCAAAATTGCGCCCGCATTCCGTCCACCACAAAGTTCGCCGCACTCAACAATTTTGAACTTTCTACGCAGTTCATCGGCCAAAAAATAACCCTCGGCATACTTATCCGCTGCACGATGCTACTCTAGTTGCATTTGGCTAACTAAGCGGCTGCCGAGGACCCCACCCGGCACCGTTATGACATAGGAAGTTTCATGTTCGAGAAGCGGCTCTTCTCCCTGGTTCCGCAGGCAACGCCCTACATTATGGCAAGCGTCCTGTTTAAGTGGATCGCGCTCATGGCAAACATCACGGTGATGTGGGTGCTTGCGCGCATCTTGGGCGGCATCGTCACGGACGGTCTTTCCGCCGCGCTCGCCGTCGATGCCCTCGCACAGGCGGCCTTGCCGCTCGCCGCCGCCATCATCGTGCGCGCCGCCTCCATCTACCTGGCCCAACGCGCCGGCGACAAAGCCGCGTTCGAGGCCGTCCGCCGCGTGCGCTCGTTCGTCTACGACAAGCTCACCGCACTCGGCCCCTCCTACACCGAGACCGTCCCCACCGCCGAGGCCGTCCAGACCAGCGTCGAGGGCGCCACGCAACTCCAGGTGTACTTTGGCGGCTACCTGCCGCAGCTCTTCTTTGCCGGCTTGGCACCCATCACGCTGTTTGTACTGCTCGTGGGCCAGGCGGGTCTTCCCGCCGCGCTGCTGCTCGCCTGCGTTCCGGTCATCCCCGTCTCCATTATGATGGTCATGCGCAACGCCAAAAAGATCGGTGCCGAGTACTGGGGCAGCTATGTCGATCTTGGCGGCATGTTCCTGGAGGCCGTGCAGGGTCTCACCACCCTTAAGGTCTACCAGGCCGATCGAAGCTGGCACGAGCGCATCAACGCCGAGTCCGAGCGTTTCCGCACAGCGACCATGCACCTGCTGGTGATGCAGCTGCGCTCCATTTGCGTTATGGACCTGGTCGTCTATATGGGCGCCGCGCTCGGCATTATCGTGGCCGCACTGCAGCTCGCCACGGGCAAGATCGGCTTTGAGGCTGCCTTCCTCATCGTCTTTCTGTCACAGGAGTTCTTTTTGCCTATGCGCCGCCTGGGATCGCTGTTCCACACGGCCATGAACGGCATGGCCGCCTCGCGCCGCATGTTTGGCATTTTGGATACACCCGAGCCCGAGCGCGGCGATGTTGAGCTTGATGGTCGCGGCGATATCGAGCTCGCAGGCGTGAGCTATGCCTACGGCGACCGCACCGTGCTGGACAGCGCCAGCGCGACCATTGCGCACGGCTCGCTCGTGGCACTCGTGGGCGAAAGCGGCGGCGGCAAGTCCACGCTCGCGGGGATTATCGCGGGCCGCAAGGACGCCTACCGCGGCAGCGTGCGCATTGGCGGCGTCGAGCTGCGCGATGTCACGGCCGCCTCACTCATGCGCGCCGTCACGCTGGTGCCCACCAACGGCTACCTGTTTGCCGGCACCCTGCGCGGCAACCTGCTGCTCGCCCAGCCCAACGCCACCGACACCGAGCTTTTGCGCGCGCTCGACCGCACGCGCGTGGCGGCCTTTGTGCGGGCCAACGGCGGGCTCGACATGGTGATTAACGAGGGTGGCACCAACCTTTCGGGCGGCCAGCGCCAGCGCGTGTGCATGGCCCGCGCCCTGCTGCACGACTCGCCGATCTATGTGTTTGACGAGGCTACGAGCAACGTCGATGCCGCAAGCGAGGCCGCGATCGGCGAGGTCATCGCGTCGCTTGCCGGCGGGCACACTGTAATTGTGGTGGCACACCGCCTGTCGACGATCGTGGACGCCGATCAGATCCTGGTGCTGGAACGCGGCCGCATTGCCGAGCACGGGACTCACGGCGAGCTCTTGGCCGCCGCGGGCGCCTATGCGCGCATGTGGAGCAGCCAGGAGCAGCTCTCGGCATATGCGTATGCAGAGGGTGATGCTGAGGATGCCGGCGCGGTTGAGGCTGTTGACGGCAGCGCCGCCTGTGCCGATGGCCTCAACGGTACTAGTTCGTCTTCCGCTGCCGCGGCGCCTGACTCCGGCCGCGCCCGTCGCTCGGCGCCGTCCATCATGTGGCGCATGATGGGGCTCGTCCGACCGCTTGCCGGCTGGCTTGTGCTAGCCGTCGCGCTGGGCAGCATCGGCATGCTCACCGCCGCGTTCGTGCCGGCCTTTGGCGCCCTTGGCCTTATGGCCGCGCTGGGCCGCAACGCCTTGAGGCTTGGTCTTATCGCAGCATGCGCGGCCTGCGCCGCCTGCGGCATCGCGCGCGGGCCGCTCCACTACGGCGAGCAGCTCTGCAACCATTACATCGCATTCCGTCTGCTCGCACACATTCGCGACCTGGTATTTGGCGCCCTGCGCCAGCTCGCCCCCGCCAAGCTCGAGGGCCGCGGCAAGGGCGAGCTCGTGAGCCTGGTCACCTCGGATATCGAGCTGCTCGAGGTCTTCTACGCGCACACCATCTCGCCCATTGCCATAGCTCTGGTCTGCACCGTTGTGTTTGAGGGCTTTTTGCTGGCTGTGAGCCCCGAGCTCGCGGGCATCGCGCTCGTGGCCTACGCGGTCCTGGGCGTGCTACTGCCCCTGACCTCGGCCAAGGCATGCGGCACCACCGGCCGCCAGAGCCGCGAGGGCGCCGGTAAGCTGGGCGCCTTTGTACTCGACAGTCTGCGCGGCGCGGGCGAGACCATCCAGTTTGCCGGTGGCACCGATCGCAGCCGTGCCCTGGGCAAGCTGACCGAGCAAGTCGGCGCCGTGGACGCGCGCCTCAAGCGCCGCCAGGCGGTCAGCGAGGCCGTAGCCGATGCGCTTATTCTTGTGGCTAATCTGGTGATGCTCGGGCGTGCGCTGCAGCTGGTGGCTGCGGGAACGATTGACTTTGCCGCAGCGTTTGTCGCCGTCTTTACCTTTGTGTCGTCGTTTGGCTCGGTGATGGCCGTGAGCCGCCTGGGCGCCTCACTGCAGGAGACGCTCGCCTCGGGCGCACGCGTGCTCGATTTGCTCGACGAGCAGCCCCAGTGCGCCGAGGTCGCCGATGGACAGAACGTTGAGTTTGCCGGCGCCGCAGCCGAGCATGTGAGCTTTAGCTATGTGGGCGGCGTGGACGCGGGCGGTGCGGGCGCCACAGAGCAGGTCGCGAACGACACCGCTGCGAGTCTCATCCTCGACGACGTGACCTGCACCTTTGCGCCCGGTACCATGACCTGCATCATGGGGCGCTCGGGTTCGGGCAAGTCGACGCTGCTTAAGCTGCTCATGCGCTTTTGGGACCCCGCAGCCGGCACCATCACGGTGAGCGGCGTCGATGCCCGCCACATCAACACGGCGAGCCTGCGCAGCCACGAGTCCTATATGACCCAGGACACGCATCTGTTCTGCGGCACCGTACGCGAGAACCTGCTGGTCGCGCACGCCAACGCCACCGATGCCGAGCTGCTCGACGCTTGCCGCTCCGCCTCACTCACCACGCTCATCGACCGTCTGCCGCAGGGACTCGACACGCCCGTTGCCGAGCTGGGCGACTCGCTTTCGGGCGGCGAGCGCCAGCGCATCGGCCTTGCGCGCATCTTCCTCAACGACGCACCCTTCATCTTGCTCGACGAACCCACCAGCGCGCTCGATGCTCTCAACGAGGCGTCCGTGATGCAGGCAATCGACGAGCTCAAGCGCCGCGGCAAGACCATTGTGCTCGTGAGCCACCGTGCCAGCACCTACGCGTTTGCCGATTTCTCGCTTTCGGTCGAGCACGGGAGGCTGAGCTAATGGCGCGCCCAGTCGACACACCGGAGCTAGCACGCAAACGTGAGCGTGAGGCCCAAATGGTGTCGCAGATGATTGCGCTGTGGTGTCGTGGGCATCATGGCGGCGGGCATGTGGTCGAACAGGCTGGCGACGATGAGTCCGTGCGCGTGAAACTCGGCCTTCGAACCATTACGCTCTGCCCCGAATGCGCCGAGCTGCAGAAATACGCCATCGCGCGCATTGAGCACTGCCCGCACATGGGCACCAAGACATTTTGCTCGGCCTGTCCTTCGCATTGCTACCGGCCTGCCATGCGCGAGAAGATCCGCGAGGTCATGCGCTGGTCGGGACCGCGTATGATCCGCTATCGCCCCATCACCGCCGTGAGGCACGCGATTATAACGGTGCAGGCCAAGCGAGCGGCAGCATCTGACAAGTAGCCGCAGCGGGCGCCGTCGATTGCCGAACGTCGCCCTCGTCCAAACGTGTACGTCACCCTCCAAACATGTCATTTTTTGCAGCTTTTGGATGCTGACGTACATGTTTGGAAGCTGGGTCGATGCCATGCGGCGGCGACCGTGCGCTGCCCGCCCTTTCCAGTCGATTTCGGCCCCCGACGTGCCCGGCGCGTCGGGGGCGGCGCCGTTACAATGGAGCGGATTCACCAAATGCAAAGGAGTCGCCATGCCCGCCTGCCCGCTGGTCGATTGCCATACTCATACCTCGTTCTCGGACGGGCACGCCTCGTTCGAGGACAACGTCCGTGCCGCTGCTGCCGCCGGCTGCCGCGTCATGGTCTCGACCGACCACCTTACCCTGCCCGCCAGTATGGATGCTAACTGCGAGGTGCAGGTCGTCGAGGGCGACTTGCCGGCACATCGTTTGGCCTTTGAGGACGCCCGCAAACTCGCCGCGCAGATTGCGCCGGAGCTCACCTTTATCTACGGTTTTGAATGCGATTGGTACGAGGGCTGCGAGCCCTTGGTAGAGCGCTGGTCCCAGGGCGCCGTCGTACGTCTGGGCAGCGTGCACTGGATTGGCAACCCGGGCGATATTGCGGCAGGCGCCGCGGGCACGGCAGGGACAGAGGACGTCGCGCGCCCCGATACACCCGATTCCCTTTGCGGTTGGATCGACGACGATACCAACTTGCATGTTTGGGAAAACTTAGGCGTGCGCGGCGTGTGGGAGTGCTACGTCGACGACTGGTGCCGTGCTTGCGAAAGCTCACTCAACTTTGACGCGATGGCCCATCCCGACCTGGTCATGCGCTTTTCGAAGGACGGCTTTGCACCCGACTTTGACCCCGCGCCGTTTTGGGAGCAGATGGCCGAATGCGCCCACGATACGGGTCGCCGCGTTGAGGTCTCGACCGCCGCACCGCGCAAGGGGCTCGACGATTACTACCCCGCGACCGGGCTGTTGCGCCGCTTCGCCCATGCCGAGGTGCCCATCACCTTTGGCTCGGACGCGCACCGCGCCTGCGACATCTGCTGGAACATCCGCGAGGCCCAGGCCCACGCCTACGACTGCGGCTACCGGGCCTTCGATATCCCCCACCCCACCGGCGAATGGGAATCCACGCCCCTCGCCTAACTAGTCGTTTAAGAACGTCCCCAATGACTAGTGGCGGCGGGCGTTGAGTTCGCCGGCCAGTTCGTCGAGGGTGATGCCGTAGCGCTCGAGCGTCACGAGCAGGTGGTAGATCAGGTCGCCGGCCTCGTAGCGGATGTGATCGTGGTCGTTATCCTTGCAGGCCATGATCACCTCGCTCGCCTCCTCGGCAAGCTTCTTGAGAAGCTCGTCCTCGACGTCGGTCAGCAGACGCGCGGTATAGCTCTCCTGCGGCGGCGCATCGCGACGGCCGTGAATCACCTCGGCCAGTCCCGTCAGCGTCTCACCGATGTTTCCCGGCTGCACGTTAGCTGTTCTGACTCCCATGGTTATTTCCTCTCGTTACTGCAGCGTAAAGTAGGTACCGGTCTCATCGAACCGAGGCTTTGCGCCCTTTTTCTCAAAGAACTCGACGATGACGGCATGGGCCTCATTGAGCCTTTCCTTCTCGGCCTCGAGCCAAAGCGACTGCGCCCCGCAGGCATCAGTCAGGTGCACGCGGCATGGCACGCCCGCGCGGAGGAGCTCGGTGTTGCATTCGGCGACCTCGAACGGCGTCACGACTTTCATCGTGTCCCCCCCTTTACGTGCTTAAAGAAGCAGGTACGGTTGCCGGTGTGGCAGGCCGGGCCCGGAGAGTCGACCTTGACCAGTAGCGTATCGCTATCGCAGTCGGCCCAGAGTTCCTTGACCTCCTGCATGTTGCCGCTCGTCGCGCCCTTGTTCCAGAGCTCCTGGCGGCTGCGACTCCAAAACCACGTGGTCCCGGTCTTGAGCGTCAGCCCCACCGATTCCTCGTTCATCCAAGCAACCATAAGCACCTCGCCGGTGTCATACTGCTGAACCACACAAGGAATCAGCCCGTGAGCGTCGTATTTAAGATCAGCAGCTTCTACTACCTCAGTCATCATTTCTCCCAAGTAACAAACGAAACCCCACAGGTCGGCGAGGGTTGTCCAGGTGCCGCAGGTTGCCGCGAAAGAGGAGCGACGCGTACTTTGGTACGCGAGCGACGGTTTGAGCGGCAAGATGCGGTGCCTGGACAAGCCGCAGCACTAGAAGTCCAACCTCACAGGGATGCCCTGCGACGCCATATACTCCTTCACCTGGCGAATGCTGAAGGTTCCAAAGTGAAAGACACTTGCTGCCAGCACGGCATCCGCCTCGCCCTCGATCACGCCCTCGGCAAAATGCTCGAGCGTGCCCACGCCGCCGCTCGCGATGACGGGGATTGGTACCGCGCGCGCCACGGCGCGGGTGAGCGCCAAATCGAAGCCGGCCTTGGTGCCGTCGCGATCCATGCTGGTCAGTAGGATTTCGCCGGCGCCGCGACGAACCGCCTCCTCGGCCCACGCCACCGCGTCGATACCCGTAGCGTTGCGGCCGCCCGCCGTAAAGACCTCCCACTTATCGGCGCCCGGCTCCCCGGGCAGCCCCACGCGCTTGGCATCAATCGCCACGACCACGGCCTGGCTGCCAAACGCCGCGGCGGCCTGGCTGATCAGCGACGGGTCGCGCACGGCGGCAGAGTTAAGCGACACCTTATCGGCACCGGCGGCAACCATGGTCCGCATACCCGCCAAGTCGCGGAAACCGCCGCCCACGGTATAGGGAATGGCCAGCTCTTCGGCCGCGTGCGCCGCCATCTCGATGGTCGTCGCGCGGTTGTCGCTTGTGGCGGTAATGTCTAAAAACACGACCTCGTCCGCGCCCTTGCGGTCGTAGGCGCGGGCCAGCTCCACCGGGTCGCCCGCATCGCGCAGGCTCACAAAGTTGACGCCCTTGACCACGCGGCCGTCCTTAACATCCAGACAGGGAATTACGCGTTTGGCAAGCATGGGCTACTCCTTCCCTCGGGCGGCGGCCAACGCCTGGGCCAGCGTAAAGTTGCCCTCGTAGAGCGCACGACCGGTAATGGCACCCTCGATGGCATCCTCGCCCACCGCGGCCAGTGCGCGGATATCGTCGAGCGTCGAGATGCCGCCCGAAGCCACGACGGGAAAGCCCGCGACCTCGGCCACATGGCGATACGCCGCCACGTCGATGCCCGTCTGCATGCCATCGCGCGCGATGTCGGTATACACCAGATGCTTAAAGCCCAGCTCGGTGAGCTGCGCCACGGCGTCGTCGAGCGCCACACCCGCGCCGTCGCGCCAACCATTCACCTTGACCTGGCCGTCACGGGCGGCAATGTCTGCCACCAGTAACTCGCCAAAGCCTTGCGCCGCCACCTCGGCAAATCCCGGCTCGGTCACGAGCACCGTGCCTAGCGCGATGCGACGCGCGCCGTAGCCGGCCAGCTCGTCGATGCGCGCGAGCGAACGTACGCCGCCGCCCACGTCCGCGGACAGACCGTCGACGCCGCAGATGGCCTTAATCGCTGCCGAGTTGGCAGCGCACGCGTCCTCGTCCTCGCCAAAGGCAGCGGACAGGTCGACGACGTGCACCCAGCTCGCGCCCTGCTCGGCAAAGGAGCGGGCAACGGCCACGGGGTCGTCAGAATACACCTTACAGCGGCTCCGGTCGCCGCGCTCCAGGCGCACGACCTTGCCGCCGATCAAATCGATTGCGGGAAACAGAATCATCGGCCGGCCCCCTCGACGATGCTCACGAAGTTCTTAAGGATGCGCTGACCCAGCGCAGAGGATTTCTCGGGATGGAACTGGCAGCCCCACACGTTGCCATGGCGCACGATGCACGGGAAGCTCCGTGTATAGTGCGTGCGCGCCAACACATCGGCGGCATCGACGTCGTCGGCCACCGCGTAGCTGTGAGTGAAATACATGTTGGCGCCCTCGGCAAAACCGGCAAGCAACGGATCGGCCGCACCGGCGGGCGTCATGCGCACCTGGTCCCAGCCCACGTGCGGGACCTTCAGACGGCTCGACTCCAGGTGCGTGCACGAGCCACGCATGATGCCCAGGCCATCGACCCAGGGACCACCGGCCTGCTCGGAGGCATCGTCGTCCGCGTCCGCGTCCTCGTTCGCAGGCACGCCCTCGTTGCCGCGCTCAAAAAACAGCTGAAGGCCCAGGCAGATGCCGAGCAGCGGAGTTCCGGCGGCAACGGCATCGAGCACGGCCACCTCCTCGCCGCTCTGACGCATAAAGGCGATCGCGTCATAGAACGCACCCACGCCCGGGATGACCAGGCCGTCGGCGTTGCGGATCTGCTCCGGATCGTCCGACGTGCAGGCGGCGGCACCGGCGCGCGCAAGCCCGCGCACGACGCTCGACAAGTTGCCCTTGTGGTAGTCGACCACCACGATCTTCGGTTCGCCCACGCGACCCCTCCACTTCTCATCATCCAAAACCACCACAAAGAGGACAGGCATCTTCGTGGTGGTTTTACCCTTGTGACGGTTACAGCGAGCCCTTGGTGCTGGGGATACCCTGCACGCGGGGATCGAGTTCGCAGGCGCGGCGCATCGTGCGGCCCACGGCCTTAAAGGCGGCCTCGATAATGTGGTGCGAATTGCCGCCCGCCAGCTCGCGCACGCGCAGCGTGAGCTTGGCATCGCGCGCAAAGGCATAGAAGAACTCGACGGCCAGCTCGGTATCAAAGCTGCCCACGCGCTCAGTCGGCACGGGCAGCTCGCAATAGGCCTGCCCGCGACCCGAGATATCCACGGCGGCCATCACGAGTGTCTCGTCCATGGCGATCGCCGCGTCGGCAAAGCGCGTAATACCCGCCTTGTCGCCCAGCGCCTGGCAAAACGCCTCGCCCAGCACAATGCCCGTGTCCTCAACGGTGTGGTGCGCGTCGACCTCGACGTCGCCCACCGCATGCACCGTCAGATCGAACAGGCCATGGCGGCCAAAAGCGTTGAGCATGTGGTCGAAAAACGGCACGCCGGTCGAGATATCGCACACGCCAGATCCGTCCAGGTCGAGCTTTACGACAATGTCGGTCTCGCCCGTCTTGCGGGTTACCTCGGCATAGCGGTCCATCTACATCTCCTCCTTCACCAGCGCGGCAAACGCGGCCAGCACCTCGTCGTTTTCCTGCGGCGTACCCACAGTGATGCGCAGACAGTCCGCAAGCCCCGGCGCGTAGCTAAAGTCGCGCACCAAAATCGAATACTCGTCGCGCAGACGCTCGCGCACGCGCGTGGCATGCGGCGTGCGCACGAGCACAAAGTTCGCCGCGCTCGGCCATGCCTCCACGGGCATGCCCTCGGCAGCCATTGCGCGCAGGGCGCACAGCTCGCGCTCGCGCTCGGATGCGATCTGTGCCACCACGGGCGTGTAGGCATCACGGGCACGCACGCAGGCAAGTGCTGCCGCCTGGCTCAGCACGTTAACTGAATAGATCTGGCGAATCGCCGCGAACACGTCGATGACTTCCGGCGCCGCGATCACGTAACCCAGACGCGTACCGGCAGCGCCAAACGCCTTGGACAACGTATGCAGAATCACCAGGTTGGGATGCTCGGCGATAAGCCCCTGCGCCGTGGTGACCGCGCCAAACGAATCGTCGGCAAACTCCACGTAGGCCTCGTCAACCATTACCATGCCGGGGCACGCATCGCACAGCGCCGCGACAAAGTCGAGCGGTGCCACGTCACCCGTGGGGTTGTTGGGCGAGGTCACGATTGCCAGGTTGCACTCGGACGCCGCCGCAAGCACGGCTGCCTGGTCGAGCTCAAAGGTCGCGGGGTCGCGCCACACGTCGCGCACCTCGGTCTGGCAGAGCGACGCAAAGAACGCATACTCGCTAAAGCACGGCGGGCAGTTGAGCAGGGTCCGTCCCGCGCCGCCAAACGCCAACAGGTAGTTATAGAGCAGCTCGTCGCCGCCGTTGCCCACGCAGACATTCTCGCGCGCCACACCATGCCAAGCGGCAAGCTCGTCGCGCAGATCGTTGGACATGGGATCGGGATAGCGGTTGAGCGGCGTGGCAGCCAGGGCGGCGTCGACCGCCTCGCGCACGCCAGCCGGCACGGGATAGGTGTTCTCGTTGGCCGAAAGGTTGATGCGCGTGGGCGTAAAGTTGGGATCGTAGGGCTCAATACCGGCCAGGTAAGGCTGGACGAGCTCCTTCATGCGAGGCGTGAGTTCGGCCATATTAGGCCTCCCCGCCGGTTACGCCAGCGCCATCTGCGCCTGCAGCCGCCAGGTCCACGCCCTCGGCAACCGTCGCCACGGCGTCGCCCGGCCAGGCGACCTTGGTCAGGTCGGCCGCGGCGAGCGACTCGGCGCTCACGGCATCCTCGCCCTGCTCCAACACGCGGCGACGCAGTGCGGCCGAAAGCGCGTGCGCCCACAGGCCCTCGGCCTCGGCCAGACGCTGCGTAGCGGGAGCGTCGGAGAGCAGGCCCTCGGGCGTATAGCATATAACGCTCGAGCGCTTAACGAACTCTTCGACCGAAAGCGGGTTGGAGAACATGGCCGTGCCGCCGGTCGGCAACGTGTGGTTGGGACCGGCAACGTAATCGCCGAGCGGCTCGGAGCTCCAAGCGCCCACAAAGATGGCGCCGGCGTTGCGAATGCCGCCGAGCAGGCCCATCGCATCCTTGCAGTGCAGCTCAAGGTGCTCGGGCGCCACGGTGTTCACGGCCTCGACGGCGGCCGCCATGTCGGCGGCCACCACGATGGCGCCTTCGTTATCGAGCGAAGCGCACGTAATCTCGGCACGCGGGGACTGCGCTACCAGAATGTCGATACCCGCCTCGACCTCACGCGCAAACTGCTCGTCGCAGGTCACCAGATAGCAGGCCGCCAGCGGATCGTGCTCGGCCTGAGCCATCAGGTCGGCCGCGACCACCATAGGCTTGGCCGTGGCATCGGCCAGCACGCAGACCTCGGACGGGCCAGCGACCATGTCGATGCCCACATCGCCGGAGACGATCTGCTTGGCAGCGGCAACAAAGGCGTTGCCCGGACCGGTGATTTTGTCGACGCGCGGAATGGTCTCGGTGCCGTACGCCAGCGCGGCCACGGCCTGGGCGCCGCCCACCATATAGATTTCGTCCACTCCGCCGAGCTTTGCCGCGGCGAGCGTGTAGGGGCTGATAAGGCCGTCCTTTTGCGGCGGGGTCACCATAACCACGCGCTTGACGCCGGCGACCTTGGCGGGAATGGCATTCATGAGCACGGTGGAGGGATACTGCGCGCGACCGCCCGGCACGTAGATGCCGGCCGCCGCGAGCGGGGTCACCTTAACGCCGAGCATCGTGCCGTCCGGGCGCGTGGTAAACCAGCTCTGCTCGACCTCGCGCTGGTGGAACTCGCGAATCTGGCGTGCAGCCTTTTCGAGCGCCGCGACAAAAGCGGGATCGAGGCCTTCGAGCGCGGCATCGATCTGCTCTTGCGGCAGACGGAAGCTCTGCAGCTCAACGCCGTCAAAACGCTGACAGTAATCGCGCACCGCGGCATCGCCGTTGGCGCGCACGTTGGCCACGATATCGCGGGCGGCGTCGACGATGTTTTGCGGTAGCACGCCCTTGCGGTTGAGCTGGTTGGTAACGAGGCGCTCACCAGGAGCAAGCTTGATGGTCTTCATATCGGTATCCCCTATCGGTCGAGGTTGTGTTCGAAAAACGAGAGGCCGGGCGGCGGCGCCAATCGGCCCGCAGCCCGTACGTTGGGGCGCCCGTGCGCGCTCGCGCTATTGTGCCGAGCCCGCGACGGGCTCAAAATGCTTGTCCTTCACGGCAGTCGCCAGGCGATCGGCCAGGTTGCGAACGCGCGGGTCCAGGCGCGCGGCGCCCGGGTTGACAAAGAAGCGGGCCGTGCAGTCCATGATGCGGCCGGTGATGACCAAGTCGTTGTCGCGTAGGGTGGCACCAGTGGCGGTAATGTCCACGATGCGATCGGTCATGCCGACGATGGGCCCCAGCTCGATATTGCCGTGCAGCGAGACGATGTCGGCGTTCACGCCGCGCTCAGCATACCAGGCACTCGCGATGCGCGGGTACTTGGTTGCCACGCGAAGCGACCCGCGGCGGGCATAGTTGCGCTCGGCCTGACCGGCGCGCCATGCGGGCTCCGCCTCGATAAAGGTGCACAGGCCATAGCCCAGATCGACCAGCTGCAGCAAGTTGAGGTCGGCCTCGATAAGCGAGTCCCAACCGCAGATGCCGCAATCGGCACCGCCGCAGCCCACAAAGGCGGGCGCATCGCTGGGGCGCACAATGACAAACTCGATATCTCCGACCGCGCCCTCACCGGCACGCGTGTCGCGGCCGCGCACGATTAGGTGACGGCCCGGATCGCGCAACTCAGAGACGTCCAGGCCCGCGGCTTCGAGCACGTCGAGCGTATCGGCCTTGAGCGAGCCCTTGGGCACGGCGATGCGCAGCGGGCCCTCGGCGCCACGGCCCGCGGCGTGATCGCCATCGGAAGCGGCGTCCTCGGCCGAGGTGCGCGCGGCCTCCAGACGCTCGAGCGAAAAGGCGAAACCCGCCGCCGGCACCTCGATGCCGTCGCCAAATGCGCCGGTAAAGATGGAGTCGTAGCGGCCGCCCGAACCGACCGGGTCAGGCAGGCCGCCGGCATAGGCCTTAAAGACCAGGCCCGTGTAGTAATCGAAAGAGTTCATGATGGAGAAGTCGAACGACAGCACCTGGGCGTCCCCGGGAGCCAGGCCCTCGACCAGAGCACGCAGCTCACTCGTGAGCGGCGCGACGATGCCCGCCGCCGCCAGAAGCACATCGACGCGGTCGAGTACCTCGGCGCCGCCGTGCAAGCGCGGCAGCTCGCTAATGGCAACCTTGACGGCATCGGACTCGGCGCTTGCCGCCACGCGGGCATCGAGGCCCACAAAGTCGTTGGCGTGCACGCAGCGCAGGGCCTCGGCAGCCAGCTCGCGATCCTCGCACGCCGCGAGCAGCTCCTTAAACGGACGCACGCTACCTGCGATAATGCGCGCATCGGGCAGCGCCAGCTTGCGCACCGCCTCGGCCACGAGCGAGACAATCTCGACATCGCCCGCGGTGTCGCCCGCACCGATAAGCTCAAAGCCCAGCTGTGTAAACTGGCGCGAGCCGCCGGCATTGCGCTGGCACTCACGAACCACCGGCGCCTCGTAGCGAAGGCGTAGGGGCAGGTCGGCCGCGCGCATGCGGGTCGAAACCAGACGCACGATCGGCAATGTGTTGTCGGGACGGACCACCAGCAGGCGACCGTCGTCATCAAAGAGCTTAAACGGCGTGTCCGCAATGCGGCCGCCTTCCTCGAGCGAACCCTTGTCCTCGAGCAGCGGCGTCTCGACCGGAAGGTAATGATGCTCCCTGAAGCAGCCCTTCACCGTCAGCGCAATCTCCTCGCGCGCCTGAGCCTCCTCGGGCAATATGTCCCGGAATCCCCACGGTGTGGCCGTCATCTGGTGAGCCTCCTCATGCTGTGTTTCATATAGAGCAGAAGACCGGCGTAGCTCCGCCGGTCTTCTGGGTACTTTAGCATACTAGAGTGCTTGCGGGGAAAATCCGTCGCAACCGCTCACACCGTATTCATCTGGAAACATAGAGTAGGTTGCCGCAGCCCAACCCCACCTAGGCGCCAATCGCACGACGATACTCTGCCATTACCTGCGCATCGGCAGCTGCGGGGTCGGCAAAATAGCGCCCGTCATAGGTCTCGGCCGAAACAACTCCGCGATAGCCGCGCGCCACCAGCCTATCCAGGTCAGCGCGCATATCGCGGTCGCCGTCACCCCAGGCAAGATGCGTCGTGCCATCTGCCGCAACATCGACAAAATGCACGTGGGCGACATCATCGCCAAGCAGGTCGAAGTAATCGTCGATGGTATCCCCCGCCACCGCCATGGCGCCCATATCCAGACACGCCTTAAGTGCCGGATGATCAACTGCCTCGATCATGCGCTTCGTATCGGCCGCCGAGTTCACGATCATCGACTCAACCGGCTGTAGGGCCTCGAGCACCAGTCGCACGCCGCGCTCTCCCGCATGCTCGGCAATCGCACGCAGCATCGAGGCACTGCGACCCCACGCGTCCTCGATCGGCTCGTTCAAAAATGCCCAGCCGCTCGAGACCATGACCTGCTCGGCTCCAAGTTCCGCCGCGATATCCACAACGTTCTTAAAGTACGCGAGCGTGCGGGTACGCGCTTCATTCCCGCGCGCCGCGATATTCCACGGCTTGGGGTTGTTCTGTTCGGGACAAAGCCCCACAATCCGAACCCCATACCGCTGTGACAGCTCCCGCACCTGCTCGATCGAATCGTATCCATGGCAATCGACATACAGATGCATCGCCCCGGTCCAAAGCTCGCAACACGTGTAGCCCGAGGCCGCTGCCGAGGAAAAGAATTCCTCAAGGTCAAAATAACGATGGCTGATATTCATGACGGCAAGCTGCGGATACTCCATCTTGTCCACCTTTCGGCAAAAGGGCGCCGCAGCACAATGTGCGCGACGCCCCCTCTTATATTGTTTTAATTATGACGGATACCCTACTGGACACCAAGCACTCCAAAGAACGCGCCGGCGATACTCACGAGTAGGATCACGAGCATGATGAGCAGCGGATTCATCTTCTTCTTGAGCATGAGATAGACAATTCCAAACAGCCCCATCGTAACAAAGCCCGGGAAGATTCCGTTGAGCAGCTCGGCGAGCGTCTGAGCGCCATCGCCCGCGCCGACCATGAGCGGAATGTCCACGGTGACCATCTCCATGGTCATAGCGCCGATCACCATGGCGCCCATGATAGAGGCCATCTTGACGATCGTGTCCATAATGCCCGATTCCTGGACCTTGCTGATCATGTCCGAGCCAAAGCGATATCCCACAAACGTCAGCAGGTAACGGATGATGTAGTGGGGGACGTTGAACACGAGCAGGAACAAAATCGGGCCAAGAATAGAGCCCTGCAGCGCCAGCGACGTGCCGACACCCGTTGCCAAAATTCGCAGCGTACCCCAGTAGAAGGCATCGCCCACGCCGGACAGCGGTCCCATCAAAGCAAGCTTGACATTAGAGATCGCGCTCGTGTCAAAGTTATCTTCGGTGGCGTTGACTTCTTCCATTGCGGCAGCAATGGACATGGGGAGCGTCGAGATATACGGCGTGACGTTATAGAGCTCCATATGGCGCTTGAGTGCGGCCTTAAAGTCCGCATCCTGCGGATACAGCTTGCGAAGGATCGGCATAAGGGCCCACATAAAGCCGATATGGCCCATACGCTCGTAGTTCCAGGAATGCTCATAGGGAATCGAGCGCCAGAACAGCTTCTTAAGGTCTGCGCGGGAAATCAACCCGTCGTAAGAAGACTCAAACTTAAAACTCATCGAACCCACTCCCAATCGCAGGATCCTCGGTTGCCGCTGCGGGCTGCTCCGCCTTTTTCTTGTCACCCAAAACCGTCATCGCGACGACGATAATCGCGGCAAAGATCGCCACGCCCGTCGTGCTAATGCCAAAGTAGGCGACGAGGAAGAAGCCAGCGAAGAAGAACGGAGCCACTGTTTTGTTCATAATCATCTGCGCCAGCATCGCAAAGCCGAGTGCGGGCAAGAAGGCGGCGGCGACATCCATGCCGGTCTGAACGAAATCGGGGATGATGTTGAGCAGGCTGGCAACAGCATCGGCGCCAAAGAAGAATGCCAGGGGAATGATCAGCAGGCCGCACCAGCTCTGCGCGTAACCGGCGATGAGCATGTTGCGCGTGATGGCCTTGGTGTCTCCGTCCTCGACGTTTTTGTCGATACGGTGCACCAGCAGCAGCATGACCGGCTGGCCCAGGGCCGTATCGAGCGCCAGGACGATCGTTGCGATGGGAATGCCCAGGGTCAGGGCCGCCGAAGCGTCCGCGCCGGCCTGCATGGCAAGCGACACGCCCAGAATGGTTCCGGAAATCGTATCGGGCGGGTTATACGCACCGACCGAGATGGCACCGACCATGGCAAGCTCCATCGTGGCGCCCATAATGGTGCCGGTCACCACATCGCCCATGACAAGGCCGACCAACGGTCCGAGCACAATGGGGCGCTGAAGGTAACTCGTACCGGTCAGCCACTCGGAATAGCCCAAAAGGGCAATCAGGAAAATCAGGATCGTCTTGATAACCATGACAGCCCCTAACCGATGACCTTTGCGGCATCAGTCTTCGCATCCGCCGGAATCATCTGAATGAACAGCTCATAGCCCTCGCCGAGTAGCTCCTTCACGTAGGCCTCGTTCTCGGGCGTAAGGAATACGCTCGTCGAGACCTGGCGGGCATCCTCGCTAAAGGCCACATTGCCGAGGTTGATCTTCTTGACGCCCATCGCCTTGGCGACGGCACCGGCCTGTTGGATCGTCTCGCAAACCACGAAGAGCTTGTACTTGTCGGTCACACCGCTCTGGAGCGCCTTGACGGCATCCTCGGTGTTTTTGACGACGACCTTGCATCCTTCGGGCTTTGCAAGGGACAGGGCCTGCAGACGAAGCTTGTCGTTGAGGACCGTGTCGCTCACTAACAGGATGCAGTCGGCACCCAGAGCCGAGGTCCAGCTAACGGCAACCTGGCCGTGAAGCAGTCGATAGTCCACGCGAATCATCTGAATCATGATGTGCTCCTAACGATTAAAACTCATCGAGTTCGGCCTGCCCCAGCAGGTCGTTGACGTACTTGACCTTGGTGTCGTCCGCCTCGACGATCTGGCGAATGGCCTCATCGATCGGGGTGGAGTCGGGCACGAACAGCAGCTGAATAAGGAGCGGCAGATTCATATTGGTCACCAGGTGCGTGTTGGGGCGCGTCTGGGCGATCTTGGTGAACTCGTTGTTGACGCTGCCGCCAAAGAGGTCGGTGCAAACGACGACCTCATCGTCCGCGGCAAAGCCGTCCAGAATCGCTGCGGCCTCCTTGACCAGGTCCTCGTTTCCGTCGACATACATAGACAGCGCATGGACGTTCTCGCGCTCGCCCGAGAGTAGCCCAATGCTCTCGACGATTCCGGACGCAAAATGAGCATGGGATGCAACGATAAACTGCCTCATTCGATTCCCCTTTCTTGCGAACTTCGGCATAAAAATGCCCGGACGCATGCGCCCGGGCAGGGTGCTTCTTGATCAGTAGCTAATTTGTCGCCGATTAGTAATCGAACTGGTGATAGTAGCGACGGTAGTTGAGGTTGTGCTTGGTGACCGTCTCGTAGTAAGCGGCAAGGCGATCGGTGATCAGCGAGGAGAGGATCCACGGAGACACGATGACGCGGAACTCGTCGTCAAGGCCGGGGATGGCGAACTCGGCGGTGTCGATGATGTTGATGTCGGTGTCGCCGGTCACGCCGCGGGTCAGGAACGCGCGGACGCGCTCGTCGAGCTTGCGGTTCTCGTCCTCGCCCATGAACAGGAACACGGGGACGCCGGGCTCCACGAGCTCGAGGGTGCCGTGGAAGAAGTCGGCCGAGGTGATGTAGCGGGTGCGCTTCCACTGCATCTCCTCGAGGATGCACATCGAGAACAGGATCGTCTCGCCCCACAGGGCGCCGGAGCCGATGAACATGGTGTAGGGGGCCAGGGCGTACTTCTTGGCGAGCTCCTCGGCGCGCGGCTCGAAGCTCTTGCGGATGTCGACCAGGTGGGTCCAAACGTCCTTGGTCTGCTCGATGAACTTATCGAACTGCGGGAAGCAGCCGCGGCGGTTGAGCAGGCGCAGGCCGAAGCAGTCGGCGAGGTAGTAGCCCATCTCGCAGCCACCGTTACCATGATCGGAAGCCATCTTGACGCAATTCTCGGCGCCGACAGCCTGGCCGATGAGACCCTCGGGCTTGGTCATGGCGTAGACACGAATGCCCTTTTCCTTCATCTTCTTGACGGCCTCGAGGACCTCGGGGGTGGTGCCGGACTCGGAGGCGGTGAGCACGACGGACTTCTCGGTCATGCGCTTGTGGCCGGAGACGTTCCACTCGGCGGCGTGGATCAGGTAGACCTCGAGGTCGCGGTCGCCGAACTTGTTCATGAGGTACTCGAGCTGCATGAGCTCGTCCCAGGTGCCGCCGACGCCCATCAGGAACACGGCGTCGTAGCCCTCGTCGGCGACCTTGTCGGCGAGCGCGGTCATCTTCTTGCCGGCCTCGTAGACGTTCTTGCCGTCCTCGACGTAGCCCTCCTGGCTAAAGTGCATGATCTCGATCTTCTCGGTTTCCTTCATTGCTTTTCCTTTCTGTCTTGCACGCGAATCTATACATCGCGTTTCTTTTCGATACCAATTATAGACATACACCTAACGTGTTTTTAATACCACTTTTCAATCTGCCCCAATCCTCGGTGAACGGTCGAAATTCTCTGGTGAGTGGTATTAAATTAGAATTTGATGTATAGCTAACGCCCCTGGCGTCTCCCTTGTGTGACAAAGAACAGCGTTCCTACCAGCGCAATAATGGTCGATGCCCCAAACAATACCGTCTGGACGCCCAAAGCCTCCGCCAAAAACGGAGCCGCCAGCAGCGGCACCACGCCGGCGCTCATCAGGCCAAAACGCACAAAGCCGGTAATGCGCCCCAGGTATTTGATGTCTGCGCGCTCCTGAATCAAGATCATCTGCAGCGGCTCCAGGAACCCCCAGGCCAGACCGTTAATCGCCTGACCGATAATCGCGACCCCCAGCATATCGGTGCCCACGTACACCATGGACCCAATGCCCACGGCCATGAGCGCGCCGAGTAACAATCGTAGGTTGACATGGCGAGCAGAAAGCTTGGTCAGGATGAACGCGCCCACCGAGGAAGTGAGGCCCACGACCGAGGACAGCCAGCCCAGCCAGACGATATCCACGTTGAGCACATCACGGTAGAACAACGACTCCAGCGAATCGAACGCGCCAAACGCAAAGAAACCCAAAAAGCCCGAGATAAAGATGAGGCGCAGGTCGTGGTCGCGAAACGTAAGTCGCGCACCCTCGGCCATGCCGCCCAGAATACCGCCCTTCGGCTTCTCCCCTTTTGCGGGAACAACACACTCGTGGCAGCCCAAGGAGAGCACGGCCGCCACACCCATCATGCCCGCCATGAGCAGATAGACCGATTGCGTGGCAAAACAGCTCACGATGGCACCACCGAGCAGCGGGCCAGCGGTATAGGCGATATTGCTGTAAAACACCATGAGACCGTTCACGCGGGTACGGCCCTCGGTGGTCGACTCTAGGTATCCCGGAAACGCATGCGTGCAGGTGTTGATAAAACCGCCCGCAAGTCCCAAGACACACGCGGCAAACACAAGCCCGGGGACAGACAACGGCGCCAACCCCACGCCAAGCGAAAGCACCGCCGTAATCACGCACGTCACAAACGACGTCCGACGCGGTCCAAAGCGATCGATGACCGAGCCCGACACCATATTGCCCACCGACGTCATAAGATTGCGCACGAGCGTAATGGCGGCAACCAAAAAGGCCGTGCCAGCCAGATCATACGTGGCCGCACCGATAAGCCCCAAAAAGTAGACCGCGTTGTTGGCGCACCACTGCAGGGACTCAATA
Organism: Collinsella sp. AM18-10; assembly: GCF_003471585.1. Classification (GTDB taxonomy): domain Bacteria; phylum Actinomycetota; class Coriobacteriia; order Coriobacteriales; family Coriobacteriaceae; genus Collinsella. The sequence continues at coordinate 183 of NZ_QRJO01000008.1, read as the reverse complement.
AGAATCAGCCTGACTTCTGCCGGCGTCAGGCGCATTGCTTCGCGATCCTTCGCGAACATACGAACTCCCTCTATACAAGTAAGGGGATGGAGGGCATAGGCCCGCTCCATCCCCTTACCAGGTTGCAATGACAGTCTATGCAGCCGGGCCCTTACGCCAGCACGCCGAAGAACGCGCCGACGA
>NZ_QRJO01000007.1 GCF_003471585.1 Collinsella sp. AM18-10 | reverse complement strand
ATGATGGGGCGGAATGTCAATCCTGGTCTAACAGAGCCATGTTTTATGTCCTGCTCATATCGTCTCTGCCGGCAGTCTGGGACATTCCTTAAAGTAGTCGTTGGGGACGCTCTTGTTTGACTAGTCGTTTAAGAACGTCCCCAATGACTACCCAATTGCCACCTCTCCGTCCCCGAGGTATCGGCGCTCGTCTGCCGAATGGTTGATGCGGCAACGATGTCGCCATGTCACGCTCAGGGGTGGCCTGACCCAACTTGGAAGGAGCCCCCATGAGCCTTGACACCGTAACTCTGCGTGCCGCCACGCTCGATGACCTGGCCGGCATCGCCGCCATCTACAACCAGCTGTGGTGCAACACGCTGCGCAACCGAGGCGACGTCGAAGCCGCCGATTTCTGTGCGCGCTTTAACATCGCCATGCAGCTGCAGCGCTCCCCCATCGCGCTCGTTGCCGAAGCTGAAGGCCGCATCATCGCCGCTTGCTGCATCGGCATCTTCGAAGACGGCAAACCACGCACCAATCCCACGTGGGAGCCCTGCTACAACGAGATGTTCGTCCAGGCAACCGAGATGGCAAAGACCGCCGATGCCAAGCTCGAAGGCTCGCTCTTTGGCGATAGCCGCGAGAAGGCAACAGCCGACCGCTTTGCCGCCACGGGCAACGAATATGCCCAGGGCCAGCTCAACCTGATCATCATCGTGCCCGAATGGCAGGGCAAGGGGCTCGGCCGTACGCTCATCGACCTTGCGCGCGCCGAACTCGCCAAAGCCGGGTGCACCAAATTCTTCCTGATGAGCGACTGCAACTCCGACTGGCAGTTCTACGAGCACCTCAACATGAAGCGCATCTTGGAGGATCACAGCCAGGACACCGGCGACGGATTTATCGTCTACATGTACGGAAGCACGCTCTAAGTACCCCTTCAATCAAGGCGAGCCGGGAACCCGGCACTTGGCCTTTGCCCAAGATTAACCCAGGGGGCCGGACCGCCCGTCCCTAAACCTGCCCGATAGCGCGATATCTCGTCGCCCGAGCGCGCCCCTCTTTAACGAGTGCGCCTTCCTCAAGCAAACCGTTGATAACCCGCAGCGTCACGTCGCGCCCAGTTCCCAGAACGTCCGAGGCATCCTGGCGCGTAAAGCCGCGGGGCCGCTCAAGGGCAAAGCGAATCAAGGTGCGAGCGTATCCACCACGTCGCTCGTCCGAGACATCCTGTAGCATCGCGGACGCCTTGCACGCAACATCAAAGCCAAGCTCCTCCACGAGCTTGGCACGCACCTCGTGGCCGCAGTCGCCATTCATCGACACGTGCCCCTCTCGCTGCGCTCGCACGGATGCAAACGCTTGCGAAACATCGGGCGGCAGCGCCCCTTCCCGCTCGAGCTGCGCATAATCGCTGTAATCCCCACGCAAGTTGGGACCGCTATTGCCACGAGGCGTCAGATAGGAATTGCGCACGGCATTGACGTTGGGCAGCGACAACCTAAACATTGCAGGGTAGGCGCAGACCTCGGGTTCCAACCCTTCCGCCTCATAGAGCGCACGGATCCCCTTGAGGCCCGTTCCAAACGCCTCAACCATCCCCAAGCGCAAAAAGAGCAGTTGCAGCTTTGGATTCCGAGCGTCCGAGCCGCCCGCAAGCGCCTCCTCGACGCTGATGTGCTGCGGCCCTCCCGCATTGGTAAATTCAAGCGCCGTACGGCTCATCTTGATAAGAGACGCCACCGAAGATTCGTAGTCGCGATGGATAAACAGGTTCAGAATTCCCTCTCGAACAGCCTCGCGGGGATAGTCGTCCTTATCTATGCGATCGAGTCTTCCCGGCACAAAGTACATACGCGTTGCGTTCGATATATTGAGGAACCGTTCGATATCCTCTATCTGCCTGAAGATCGAGCCCTCGCCATCCTGACGGTCGATAAACTCGGTATACGCATCGTCGTTGAAGAGGCCAGCGCGGACTGCAAAGGGGTTTTGGTCAGAGACCAGCAGTGCCAAATTGGTGTAAAAGCCCAGCTCATCGATAAGGCCGAGATTCTTTTGAGAGGTTTGGTCAAACGTAATCTCCGCACGCCTAAAGACCCGCTCGGCTTCAAAAAACGTCAAGCTCTGTTCATGAGAGCGCCCGGTCTCAAAATAATCGCCGTCGGTGCGCTTGATCATCGAGCGGATCTGGGCCATCTCGATGGGCACGTTGGCAGGACCCAGGCGCCGATATACCCCGGCCGGAACAAATCCCTTCGAGCACAGGCAGTACGGCTTGTAAGGACCCGCTTCCACCTCGATTTTCACCAACGCTGCGCCATCGATGTCCAATGCGGAGACCGTCGTGATTTCAGAAACGTCGGGATACACGCCATCGGTTATTGCATTAGAGCATTGAAGCATGGTGGCATCGATATCGTCCACGCCGACGATGCTGCCAAAATCGTCGATTCCGATATACAAGGTACCGCCATTCGAATTGGCAAACGCCACCACAGCTTTGAGCAGCTTAGGGGTAAATGTGCACTTGAACTCCACGGTCTCACTTTCAACAAGCTGCATGTTACCCCCTATCATCGACTATCGACGATTCTAGACCAACTATCGACGATAAGCAAGGCCCCCCTGGTACCCTCGCTTAGACCCGAGCGCCCGCGTGCAATGCTGCCCGCCGCACGCAAAAGGGCCCACCAGCGTGTGCGCCAGCGGGCCCCAGGTCATATCGACACTACCCCGTGTGCCGTGCAACCGCCTCTACTTACAGCGCGCCTTGGGCTGCTGCTGGGTGATGCAGTGGATGTTGCCGCCGCCGTAGATAACCTCGCGAGTCATGATACCGATGACTTCACGGTCCGGATAAGCAGCCTGGATATCCTTGAGCGCCTGGGCGTCATTGGGATCGCCGAACTGCGGTACAAGCACTGCGCCGTTGATGGGCAGGAAGTTGAGGTAGCTCGGCTCGAAAGCATCCTCGGGGGTACGCGGCAGCACGCCCTCGACGGGGTCAATCGTGCTGGCTTCCTCCTCGGTCATATATACCGAGGTCGCAGGCATAATCACCTTGTGGATCTTGAGCTTGCGGCCACGGGCATCCGTCGTCTCGGAAAGCGTCTTATACGCCTCTTGGCACTCCTTGTAGAACTTATGGTTGGGATCATCGGTCCACATGCAGCAGACCTCGCCGGGCGCACTAAAGCATGCGACGTCGTCCACGTGCCCGTTGGTCTCAAACGGGTCGATGCCATCCTTGATCCAAATGACCTTCTCGATGCCCAGGTACTCGGCAAGCTTCTCCTCGATCTGCTCCTTGGTGTACTGGGGGTTGCGGTCCTCATTGAGCAGGCACATCTCGGTGGTCACCACGGTGCCCTGGCCGTCGCAGTTGAACGAGCCGCCCTCGAGGATATAATCCTCGGGACGATAGCGGTTAACCTGCTCGAGCTGTGCCACCTGCAGGCCAATGGAAGCGTCCTTGTCCCACGGGAAATACAGGCCGTCAGTGAAACCGCCGTAAGCATTAAAGTGGAAGTGCGAAAGAGCAACCTCACCATTGTCATTAACGAGGAACGCCGGGCCGGGGTCGCGAATCCAGCTGTCGTTGTACTCCATGTGGATAACGCGCACGTTCTCAACGCCGTCGAAGATCTCACACACCGCGGGGAAGTCTTCGGTGTTGACGCCCACAGTGATGGGCTGAAAACGTGCAACGGTCTTGATGATCTCAGCGAAGACCTTCTGCGCCGGCTTGGCGCCGCAGCGCCACACGTCGGAGCGGTGCGGCCACAGAATCCAGGTACGCTCCTGCTCCTCATACTCGCCGGGCATATAGAAACCGTCTTTTTTGGGCGTTGATTCGCTCTCGTAAATGGTCTTCATGTTGGCTCCTCACTTTGGGTCGAACCTGTTTGATGACACCCCCATTGTGCTGCGGCGACAACGGCGTCTCAATGGACCTTGGGTACCCATTCGGCAGCCAAAAGTCGACCGTTCACTGACCTAAAGTTCTAGTGGACCGGCACGCATGCCATACTGGCTAGATGGCACGAAAGGACTCCCCATGACACATGCGAACAACGCAGATAACCAGAACGTTGAGCTCTTTGCTCAAGATTGGACCGCTCTCAACGAATGCGCGCTGTGGACACATGAGCAGGGGTCGCTCAGCGCACTGCAGGAAGGCCTACTCAAACGCATCGCAGACGTGATTGCGCACCGTGTCTCGATGTTCGATATCGCCCAGACGGGGGCTCACGGACAAACGCAATTTGTTCGCCCCGTCGCATACGGAATGTCCGCACAGGCGCTTGATGATTATTACGAACGCTACGCCGCGTATGACTACACCATTTGGAGCTTTGACACGCGGGTGGTCGATGTATATCGCGATCTGGACCTGGTGGATGTCGAGCGCCGCAATGGCACGCCCATCTACCTGGAATGGATGCAGCCCCTGGGAATTTATTATGGCTGCACGGCCACACTGGCGCACAAGGCCACGCCGCTCGGCTCGATTACGCTGTTCCGCGCCGAGCAAGACGGCGACTTTACCGATTCGGAGCTCGAGATCCTCCGCCAGATTGCCCGGCACCTGAGCGTGCGCCTGCATCAGCTACTCCCACACGGGTATGCCGAGGGCGCAGATGAAAGCCCCGCCAGCGTGCTTGCCATCAAGGCCGCTCTGCTCCCCCGCGAAGGCGAGGTCCTCAAGTTCATGCTCACCGGCAAGACCAACCACGAGATAGCTGTTGAGCTCTATATCTCCGAGTCGACCGTCAAAAAGCACGTCAACGCCATCTACCGCAAACTCGGCGTCAAAAACCGCATGGGTCTCATGGCGCTGCTGCAGCCGTAGTGCACTCCCCCTCGGGACGGCATGGATCCACTTTGGTTTACAAACGGCGGACGAGCCAGTTGTAAATGACTTGGCCGATAACAGATGATGTTGACCAACTGTTATCGGCCAAGCGGATATCAACATGCAGCCTTTGTTTGCAGAAAAACCTGAGGCCCTAAAGGGATGAAATCTAATAAAAGGTCCTCGGTAATTACCATAATCTTGTAGTAGTGTTTTCCACAATCTTATAGTAGCCCAGTTCAGAAGCGTTATTTATAGAACCGAAATCTCGGACCCTAAATAACAATAACCACCACAATGGGAACTGTCCCCATTGTGGTGGCTTGCAGACGAGTTGACTTATTCGACTATCGCGCGCCGGCCGTGTCCGAGTCTAGAGCGTGGCAAGTCGCTTAGATTCGCGGACGGCGAGGGCGATGGAGATAAGACCAGTGATGGCGTCAGCCGCCACCAAGGCAAACCAGACACCCTGAACGCCCATCATGTTGCCAAGCAGGTACATAAGCGGCACGGAGCAGATCACGTAGCGAAGCAGACCGGTGAACGTGGCGATACCCACCTTCTCAACCGCCTGGAAGTACATCGACATGGTCATGGCAAGATAGCCCAGGGCCACGGCCAGGATAACGATGCGCGTGGCGGTGGCGGCAACCTCGACGAGCGCCGGGTCGCTACCAGCAAAAAAGGCGCAGACCGGCGTTGCGGCCACCCATAGCACAGCAGACACCGCAGCAAGCGTCACGACCTGGTACTTAAGCGTGCAAGAGAGCGTTTCCTTGAGGCGCGTCCACGCCTTGGCGCCGGCGTTGAAGGCGGCAATGGGCTGCAGGCCGTACGAGAAGCACTGGGCGACCATCATGGTTATGTAGAGGATATAGCCGTTGATCACACCAAAGGCCGCGATGTAGAGCGAACCCATGTCGCCGCCGAGCTGGCCAAGCAACGAGTTGGCAACGGTGTTGAAGATGAACGTGGCAGCTTGCACCAAAAAGAACGGGAAACCAATCTTGATGATCTGGCCGCAGATGGCCATGTCGAGTTTGAGGTCGGCGGCGCTGATCTGGAGCTGCGACTTCTTACCACCGATGAACCAGAAGATACCGATGGCCCAGATACCGATGGAAAGACCGTAGTACACGCCAGCTCCCATAACGCCAAGCTTGAGTACAAACGTGGAAAGCGCAAGCCAGCAGATAGCGACGATGGCAGACACGGTCATGAGGTTGGCCTGGATCTGAACCTTCTCGTCCACACGCATGACGGCGGTGACCATCTGACCAATGACCGTGAGCGGCAGCAGCACGGAGAAGGTGCGCACGCCGGCAACGGTATCGGCCATGATGTCGGGCGTGGCACCGAAGAATGCGCAGATGGGCTCGGTAAACACAGCCATCACCACAGCAAGCAGCACACTCACAATCGTGGTAAGCCAAAAGCCCTGGCTAAACGCCTTGCTGGCGCCCTTAATGTCGCCGGCACCCAAAAGGTTGCCCACCACGGCGGGCACGCCGGTGCCAAACAGGTTACCAAAGGCCAGGTTAATGTACTCGACCGACATGATGATCGAGACACAGGCCAGGCCGTGGGCACCCAAGCCCCAGCCCATGACAAGGCCCTCCAGGACCACCATGATGATTTGGGCAAGCATACCCTGGCCGGTGATGATGGTGTACTTGCGCACCAGGCCGGGAATCGGCTGCGAGGCAAGCTCACGCTCCTCCTCAACAGCGGCGGTTGTTTCTTCTGCCATTGTTCTCCCCTTTCCATGAGAGATTGATGAATGGATGGATGGATGGGCGGCACGCACAGGCTGTGGCACCGCCCAGCGATGCAGCAGCCCCGCTAGGCCTCGTAGACCACCTTGCCGGCAATCATCGTGAGAGACGCCGTGGCCTCGAGGACCTCAGCCGGTTCGCAGTCAAAGAGGTTGCGGTCGAGCACACAGATATCAGCCTGTTTGCCGCATGCGAGCGTACCGATGCGATCCTCGGCATGCATGGCGTAGGCGCTGCCGTAGGTGTAGGCGCGCAGGGCCTCGGCCATGGTGATGCGCTCCTGCGGGAACCACCCTTCTGGGTTGGAACCGTCCTCGAGCATGCGGAAGACTGCGCCGTACACCTCCTCCATGGGCTCCAAGCCCACAACGGGGAAGTCGCTGCCCAAGTGCACCACGGCACCGCTTGCAAGCAGGCTGTGCAGGGGCCACGAAAGCGCTGCACGCTCGGGGCCCACGGCATCGTCCTTGGCAAGGTCAGCCATATCGAGCAGCATGTGCCACGGTTGCATGCCGGGGCATATACCAAGCTCCGCGTAGCGCGGCAGATCCTCGGGCTGAACCGTCTCGTTGTGCTCCATGGAGTGGCGGCAACCCCGCTTACCATGCAAGCGCTCGCCCTCCTCAAAGCAATCAAGCACAAAACGCACCGAGCGATCGCCGATCGTATGGACGCGTGTGTCAACGCCCCATTCCTGCGCCCTGACAATGGCGGCACGGATGCGCTCTGGATCCTCCGCGGGCTCACCGCAGGTATCGGGCGCGTTGGAATAGGGTTCAAGCATCCAAGCGGTGTGGTCGGAGCACACGCCATCAAGAAACTGCTTAAAGCCGTGCCACTCGACCTGCGTACCCGAGAAGGCGTATTTCTCCTTGATCTGCTCGAGCGTTAAGGACTCGTTTTCGAACAGATCGGTGTACAGGAACACGCGCAGTGGCAAGTCGCCCTTGGCATTAAGACCTGCCAACACCGCATACGGGTTTTCCATGCTCACAAACGTAGGATTGACCATGCCGACCGTAGTGATTCCCAAGGCATTGGCGCGCCGGGCGGTTTTTGCAAACGACGCGTCAACAACCTCGGGCGCTGGGTCGTAGACCTCATCCATAAAGAAGGAGCCGGCATTGTTGGAAAACACGCCCGTCAGGTTGCCGTCGGCATCCTTAAGGATCTTGCCGCCTGTAGGATCGGCCGTCTCGGTAGTAATGCCGACTTTCTCGATAGCGCAGGTATTGGCACTAAACGTATGCATGTCGACCTGCTGCAAAAATACCGGACGGTCCGAGATGTATTTGTCAATCATCGCAGCCGTGGGCATCTCGGGGATATCCCACTGGAACTGAATGATTTGGCAGCCCAGAATCCACTCATTATCGGGATGGGCGTTCGCAAACGCCACGACACGCTCCATCGCCATCTCAAAACTGGTGCAATCGATAAGGTTGACGGCAAAATCGGGGTCGGTCATAAACGCACCCTGAGCAAAATGCGTGTGCGAGTCAATCAGGCCAGGCATAACGAGCTGATCGCCAAAGTCGCGCACCTCAGTATCGGGGCCGATAAACGGCGCCAAGTGGGCATCGTCACCGCAGGCAACGATCTTATCGCCACGCACGGCAACGCCGCCCTTAAACGGTTCGAGCCCATCGCCGGTAAAAACGGTGTTGCTCTTGATAACTACATCAGCCTTGTCCATGTGAGCCTCCTCAGGCATCTTTGGTTGCAACGCGGACGCACCGCCCGCGTGGGCACTCGGTTGGGAGCGTAGCGCTCCCGCATCGGCGCATGCCTACAAGCTGTGCTCGGACGTCTGTCCCACGTCCGCGGCTTCGCGCTACACCCATTGATACACAGGGGCAAATCCGTGCCAAGGCCAGGAATCGCAAACGGTCAGTTTAAGCAGGTTTACACGCTTTACCTGCAGGTTTATTGTCTGGGATTATTACCGCGTCATTACGCCCAACGGCGTGCCCGCCCACACGGCAAGACCCGCATGCAAGGAAGAATAGGACTAGGAACGCCAAAAGGCATCTATGAGGTCATCTCGGTTGGAGACACCGCTTTTAACGTAGATGCGATGCAAGTGCGCCTTGACAGTGCCAGGGCTGATGACCAACTCGCTGGCGATGTTTTGGGCGTCGTTGCCCTTCAGCACCAGCGTGAGCACCTCCTGCTCGCGCCGCGACAGCTTATGGGCATCGGCAAAGATCACAACGCGTGATGCTAGATCGTCCCCAGAGCGTGCGCTCTCGGCCGCCACGTCCTCATCGGCACGCGGATGACGGGCATACACGCGCAGGATATGGCTAAACTGGCAAAAGAGTTGGACCGCGCATGCCACGAGCAGCACGTTTTCGGAGATATTGCGCTCGGACAGATACCACAAAAAGAGGCTGATGACGGGGTTTTGAGAGTCGGGGCGGCAGAGCAAAATCATGTAGGTGTCCTCGGCGATTACGCAAAACGCAAGAACGAGTGCCACCTTCCAAAAGAGCTTTGAGCGGTCGAGGTCGAGTTTCTCAACACGCGTGGCCCTGTGCCGGTAATGCCAGGCGGCATAGGCAAGACATCCTACATTGCCCAGGTCACGCGTGAGCCAAAAGAGATACTGCTGCATCTCTCCGGCAGCACCGCTGCGAGGCACCAGCACCAATTGCAAGATTGAAAACGGCACGATAGCAAGTCCGAGCATGCGCGACGTCGGCCTTTTGCGCAAGCGCGCAAACATCCACAGTACCACGCAGGCATAGATGGCAATACCGAGCACGCAGCGCAGCAAGGGGTGCTGCAACGGCTCGCTAAAGGTAACAGCGTAGTCGTATTTGAGCCGATTGTACTCGTCAAAAAAAATGACCGACATATCGAGCATGTAGAGCAAAAAGCCCGCCGCGGCCACCAGGCTGTCGCGACGGCGCGTCATGAGCCAAACCACCAATGCCACGGCACTGGTCACCAGAGCCACACCCATGATAATTGTGGTGTAGATATAGAATGCGAAGCTCATGTCCCCCCCTGTTCAGATGCTGTGAGGATGTTGACAGATTCTTTGCCGCAAGATTAGACTCACCGATTAAACGTACTGTATCGTTTAGATAAACAAGCTGTGTCTCACCGATGAAAGGAGATGCCATGACACCGATCGCTCCGCTCAAGATGCTCGTCGCGCCCGCCGCCAAGGCCATCACCCGACTCGGTTCTTCCATGACCTACGACGATGTCCCCTGCGCCGTTGAGGCGCGTTCGGACAGCTGCCCCTACCTGGGCCACGTTCCCTACTTTGCGCCTAAGCTCGCTTCTGATCCCGAGCACTGCGAGCAGTAATCCAAGACACAGCAAGCGCTGCGCAACTCGCGGCGCTACTGTTTTGGTGCAAAGAAACCTGATTCCCTTGCACCAACGCCGGGATTGTCGACGCTGCGGCCGCGGCGCGATATGAGGCGCGAAACCTCGCCCAATAACAGGCCAATCACTACGCCCGCGAGAATCGGCAACTTTGCCATCTCGGCAGGTGAGCTGTTGAGCGGCACAATCGTAGCAACAATCGAAAGCACGAGCTCTACCACCGGCACCGCAAGCGCTACCGCAAGCACCTTGCCCTCGAAGGGCGCGCGGAACACACGCGGGCGGCCGTCGTATTTACGCAGGCGCCAAAACGCCGGGAACATCGGGATATAGCTCATGAGCAGAAAGACGACGTTCATCGAGAAGAAGACCCAAAAGACGTCGGAACCTTCGCCCAGCGGAATCTGAAGTAGCAGCACCAAGCTGGCAAAACAACCGTTAATGAGTGCCGAGCCATTGGGCATGCCGGTCCTCTTGGACACCAACGCAAAGGGGCGCGGCATGTTGCCATGGCGCGCGGCATAGCTCGCCACATTGTTGACGCCAAAACTCCAGCAGATCATGTTGGCGAACAGCGTCACCAAAAAGGCCACGCCCACGACCATAGTCAGCGGGTGAGCGCGCCCCACCATGGCGGCGACCGCGTCCACAATGCCCGAATCGAGCGAAAGCTGCTCGGTGGGAACCGCAGCCCCAATGCCGATGCCGCAAATGATGTAAATTGCCGCAATGGCAACGCCACCGGCGATAACCGCCTTGGGGATATCGCGCGACGGGTTTTTCATCGTGCTGGCAAAGGTCGCGACCACTTCGAAGCCCATAAAGTTGAATAGGATGATCGATAGGTACGTCAACGAATTGGTGTCGCCCAGATCTGGAATGAAGGTCTTAAACGACATGTCGTTGGCAAAGCCGTTATTGCAGGCAAACCAGATGCCGACGATTCCCACCACGGCGGTAATGAGCACCTTGATGACGGCACCGCCGTCCATGACCCAATCGGCCTCGGCCACCGGGTGCATCGCCATAACCGTGACGCCCCACACAAAGGCAAGCTCGATGGCAATTCGGATCCCGAGTGAAAACTCGATACCCCACACCGCATTAATGACACTGGGGAACATGCAGGCGATACTTGCCACCCACAGCGGAAAGTTGACCCAGTAGCACCAGGAGCAGCGGGCACCCCAACGGTCACCCAAGCCCAGACGTACCCAGTCGTACAGGCCGCCCTCGGAATCGAACGCCGTGCCCAGCTCGGCCACCACCAGGCCATAGGGAAGCAAAAACGTAATGATAAGGAAGATCCACCAGAAGAACTGCACGTTACCCATGGCAGATGCCGGAGCCGCCGCCTCAATGGTAAACACGACGCAGATAACCGAGAGGATGACCTCGAACAGGGAGAACTTTTTACCTGCCACGGCACGCTCCCCCTACAGCAAAAAGGATGGCATCTGTACCGAAGGCGCAGCCCAAGGTAGGGTTGCAGGCCGCGTCACCGGTACAGGTGCCATCCCAAAGAGAGGAGAGGATGCAGATGTTGGACCAACGCTCGCGGAACAGGCGCGTGTAGATGACGATACGCTGGTACATAGATACTCCGATCAAAACGGCCGCGTTCGCGACCGGGAACTTTCGGCAATTGAAGACGCGTCTGACCTGGGAAATTCAAGCGAACAATTGGCCTAACCCGCAAAAAATCCCAGGCCAGACGCGTATTCAATCAAAGAAAAAAGGCACTCCGATGTGGAGGCAACGGAGTGCCCAAAGAAAACCCAACCGACCAAGACATCGGGCAAGCCGACCATCAATGCCCCAAGATGGTTCGATTCGCCGATTGTCCGATTGATCGGCTGGGTTTTCGAGGTGCCCCAGGTCGCCGCGAAAGAGGAGCGAAGCGTACTTTGGTACGCGAGCGACGGTTTGAGCGGCGAGATGGGGCGCCTCGGAAAGTCAGACGATTAAGCGGACGGCTCCTGCTGGGTAATGCAGTGGATGTTGCCGCCACCGAAGACGACCTGCTCGGACTGGACGCCGACGCACTTGTAGACGCCCTCGCCCCAGACCTCGTCATAGATCTTCTGGAGCGTGTCGACGGCCAGCTGGTCGTTCTCGTCGCCGTACTGCGGGACGATGACGCCGTGGTTGGTGACCAGGTAGTTCATGTAGGACGCGATCAGCGGCTCGTCGGGGACGCGCGGCTCGGCGTTCTCGTCGGCGTCGATGGTGTCGCAGGAGGCCTGGTCCATGAACAGCGGGTTCACGGGCATGCAGAGCTTGTAGACCTTCATCTTGCGGCCCTTGGCGTCAACGGCGTTGGAGAGGGTCTCGTAGGCAGCGTGGCACTGCTCGTAGAACGGATACTCGGGATCGTCGGTCCAGATGCAGGCCATGACGCCCGGGGCGATGAACGTGGCGACGTCGTCGATGTGGCCGTTGGTCTCCTCGGGGTCGATGCCCTCCTTGACCCAGATGACCTTCTCGACGCCCAGGTAATCCTTGAGGTGCTCGTCCATGTAGGCGCGGAGCTCCTCGCTCCAGGGCTCGAACTTCTTCTTGAACTTGGGCCAGATGGACTCGGGATCCTCTTCCTCCTCGAGCACCGCAGAGCAGGTGCGGCCCGGGGAAAGCAGGCACTGGTCGGTCACGACAAGGGTGCCCTCGCCGTCGACGGTGATGGAGCCGCCCTCGAGAATCATGTCATCGGGACGATAGCGACGGCAGCCGGAGAGCTCAGCCATCTTAAGGGCGATCTGCTCGTCCTTGTCCCACGGGAAATAGAGGCCATCGACGAGACCGCCGTAGGCGTTGAAGTGCCAGTGGTTGGCACGCTTCTCGCCCTTGCCGTTGATGACGTAGGTGGCGGCAGTGTCGCGGAACCAAGCGTCGTCGGTGGTCATCTCGATAACGGTGACGTTCTCGTCGTTCTCGAAGACGGCCTTGCAGTTGGCATAGTCGACCTGGTTGGCGCACATATAGACCGGGGTGAACTCGGAGATGGCGCGGGCGATGGCGGCATACTGCTTCTGAGCAGGCTTGGCGCCGTGGGCCCAGGTGTCGGTGCGGTGGGGCCAGCCCATCCACACGCGATCCTGCGGGGCGAACTCGGCGGGCATAAAGAAGCCGTCGGCCTTGGGGGTGGACTCGGACTCGGTGATCGTACGCATAAGATTTCCTCCAAATCGAACGATCGTTTGCCGCGGGCGGATTACCCGCAGCCTAAAACCAAGAGATGGTAGGCGCCCGTTCCCCGGCAAAGGTCGGGGCGCCCGGCGCCGGTTTTCACGGAATCGCACCGGCAAGCGACGACGTAACCCGGTGCGCGGAGACAAAACGCACGAAGGATACGAAAGAGAGAGGTTGGGGCGGGCGGTGGTTACCGGAGCTATCGCTCGCACCCGCCCCAGGAAATAGTGAGCAAATTTGTCGCTTGGGCACGTCTCCGAAGAGGCTAAAGTGCCCGGAGTCGGGAGCGACAAGCCCGACGAAGCGCACGTTGGTACGCGAGGAGGGTTGGAGCCCCAGAACCGGGTGCTCTAGTTCTCCTCGGCCTCGGCGGCCTCCCCAGCGAGACGCTGAGCTGCCAGCTCGGGAGTGAGGCCCTTGTACTCGGTCTCGCGGCCCTTGGCGCTGACGACGCGGACAACCTCGCCGATGAGCAGAAGCACGATGAAGATAACGATCATCGGGAGCTTGTCGCCAATTTCAGCGGCAGAGAGCGGCACCAGCGTTGCAACGATGGCCAGGATCAGCTCGATGCAAGGGATGGCCAGCATGACCTTCATCATGGCACCCTTAAACGGGAACGTGAAGATGCGCTCGCGGTTGGGGTCGTTCTTACGAAGGTTGAGGAACGCCGGGAACATCGGGATATAGGTGAGCAGCAGGAAGACGACGGAGGTGCCGAAGAGCATCCAGAAAACACCGTTGGAGATGGCGTCGATGGGAACCAGCTGCAGGCACAGCACCAGGGAGGCAACGATGGCGTTGACCAGGTTGGCGCCGTTGGGCATATCGTCATCCGAGATCATCGAGGCGAAGACCTTGGGCATGTTGCCGTGCTCGGCAGCGTAGCGAGCGACGGAGTTAACGCCGAAGGACCAAGCGGCCATGTTGGCGAACAGGGTGATCAGGAAGGCGATGCAGATGACCTTAAAGATCATGGAGTCGCCCACCATGGTCTGGACTGCGACGATCATGCCGTAGTCGGGGTCGATGGAATCGGCCGGCACAGCAGCGCCGATGCCAAAGCCAGCGAACAGATAGATCACGGCGATGGACAGGCCACCGACGATAATAGCCTTGGGGATATCGCGAGCGGGATCGGCCATGTCGTCGGTCATGGTGCAGATGACCTCGAAGCCCATGAAGTTAAAGATGATGATCGACAGGTAGCCGAGAGCGTTGGTGTTGGTGAGCTCGGGCAGGAAGGTGGCAGCGGACATGTCGTTCGCAAAACCGTTCTCCATGGCATACCAAATGCCCAAAGCGCCAACGATAACGGCGACGGCGACCTTGATGATGGCGCCACCGTTAAGGACCCACTCGGAGTCGGCCGCCTTGGAGCGGCCCATGAGGTAGACGATCCACACAAAGGCAAGATCGATACCCATCTTGGCGATCAAGTTGAACTCGATGCCAAAGACCATGCCCAAAATGTCGGGGAACATGGTAGCCAGCGAGGCGATCCACAGCGGGTAGTTGACCCAGTAGTAGTACGAGATGCGGGCGCCCCATTTGTCGCCCAGGCCATCGCGCACCCAGTCGTAAATGCCGCCCTCGCCGTCATAGGTGGTGCCGAGCTCGGCGACAACCATGCCATAAGGGAGCAGGAAGGTCAGGATCAGGAAGATCCACCAGAAGAACTGCTGGTTGCCAATGGCAGCAGCAGGAGCGGCGGCCTCGCAAACGAAGACGACGCAGATGATGGTCGAAATGACCGTCAAGAAGGAAAGCTTTTTCTTTCCGTCGCTCATAATGAGCTCCTTCGCTCAGTCTTGGACAGATCCGAGGCCCTAAGGTACTAAGGCAATTGCTTGGGCCTCGGTGAGCGGGCGACAGGAGACGAGCATCCGCCGCCCGCAAACGTGCTTTTAGGCGTCTTGGGGCTTAGAGCTGCTCGAGAGCCTCGAGAGCGGCGTGGAGCTCAGCCTTGGCGGAGTACTCGACACCCTCGTCGTTGAGCGGAGTGCGCTTGCCCAGGGCGGCAAGGAGAGCACGGATGGAGTGCTTGCGGTTCTCGGCCTCGACCCAGCACAGGGAGCGCTCGGGATCGTCCATGACCTCGTCGACGACTTCCTCATTGCGGGTGGCCGGCAGGCAGTGCATGAACTTGGAGCTGGGGCCGGCGAAGTTCATCATGTCCATGGTGACCTGATACTTGGGGTAGAACACGTCCATGTAGTTCTCGCCCGAGACCTCCTCGTCGTACAGGCCATACCACACGTCGGTGTAGATGAAGTCGGCGCCCTTGATGCACTCGATGTCGTCGGAGATGACGACGGAGCCACCGGAGACCTTGCAGTTCTCCTCGGCGATGGCCATCATCTGCTTGCCGAACTCGGCGCGCTCCTCAACGGTGCCAACGTGCAGGCCGCCGTCGGGGATCTGGTGGCCCTTGGGTCCAAACTGGACAAACTTCATGCCGACCTTGGAGGCGATGAACATGAGGGAGACGCAGACCTGGGTGGCGTCGCCGATGAAGGCCAGGGTGCAGTCCTCGATATTCTTGCCCTCGGGGAGGTTCTCGAGCATGGTCATGAGGTCGCCCATCTCCTGCGTGGGGTGGTTGAACTCGGACATGCCGTTGATGACGGGCACAGCAGAGCCCTCGGCGAGGCCGACGACGTCCTTGTGACGGTCAACGCGAGCCATCATGATGTCGAGCAGCGAGCCCATAACGCGAGCGGTGTCGCCCAGGGACTCGTGACCGCCGAGCTGGATGGTGCCAGGGCCATAGAACTGAGCATGACCGCCGAGGTCGGTCATAGCGGTCTCGAAGGAAAGACGAGTGCGGGTGGAGACCTGCTGGAAGATCATGCCAAGGCTCTTGTTGCGGAGCAGGTGCGGATAATAACCGTCAACCTTGATGGCCTTCTTCATTGCCAGGCCAAGATCCTCGATAGCCAGGATCTGCTCTTTGGTGAAGTCGTTGGTGTCGATGAAATCCTTAGGCAGTGCCATGTCGATTTCCTTTCCGCCGGTCTTGCCGACTATTACTATGAGGCGCTCGAACATCACGCCTCGTGTTGACAAGACCATCATTCACCCGTATGCAATTTTTACCTAGTTTATTCGGGATTAAAGACCGTTCACGGAGTTACACCCCCTCTAAACCAATATAAACCCGCAGGTCAAGAGTTTACAGGGGGTTTACCATCTAGAACCGCGAACGGTATACGGCTATGCTGTATCTCGGCGCCTAATCCGTAATGAAACGAAGGGTTGAGACGTCTATATCCCACAAGGTATACAGAGCTCGGCCATAGAATAAATGAGATGGGACGGTGACAGATGAACACCCTGATGTTCTTCTATACCCTAGCGATACTCGTGATCTGTATTGTGACGGCGGTGCTTTCGCTTGCCGCCTATGCCTCGTCCCGTCGACGCTTCTTTATCTATGGCAGCGGCGTATTTATCTGCTATGCCATCGAGATGACCGAGATTTTCTTTTTTGAATACACGCTGCAAAACCAGAGTTTTCCAGCCAGCGACTATTACTCAATTACCATGCCTGTGTTGCGGACCTTTGTGGCGACCGCTTCGCAGGCTTTTATTTGGCTCATTGCCATGGATTTGCTCGACAAGCATTCAAAAAAGCAGTTTGTCATTCCCGTCGCAACGTTCTTGCTGAGCGAGCTGCTGATTATCGTCGCTGTCCCCTACGGCCCCATGCATCAGTGGCTCTACTACACGATGCGTCAGGTATTCCTTGTTTTCGTGGGGCTATATATCTTTTGGACGGCACGCAAGAGCACACAAGTCGAGCTGAAGGCACGCGTTAACAACCAACGAAAGCACCTGATTATCGGCGCTATTCTGGTCGGTTGCATCGTTGCCGAGGATTTCTACAACATTCTGATTGTCCCCATGAGTCTGGCGCCCTCTTGGCTGCAACTATATCTGTCCGAACGCAACTTTAGCGAAAACGTCTTTGCCTGCTACTTTGCGATTCTGCTGATCATCTACTCCTACCACGTGCTTTCAATCCGCATGCAGGAGGCGCCCGAGGAAAAGAACGTCAGCGATCTTGATCGACACATAGAAGAGCAGATGCCCTTCTATCGCAACGCCTACAAGCTCTCCAACCGTGAGACCGAAGTTATGCGTCTGGTCGTACTGGGCAAATCGAACCAAGAGATCGCTGACGAGCTATTCCTTGCCGTGGGCACCGTCAAGACCCACATCCACAACATCCTGGTCAAAACCGAACAGCAAAACCGCACGACACTCATCCTCCACTTTTGGAAGCGATAACCTGCCAAAAAGGGACAGGTTTATTTTGGCAGGTTTTATCTGGACAAACGTCGGCCGCTGCGAGGGAGTTGCCTTCCCTCGCGGCGGTCTTCTAGCAGCAAAAACCAAGTGAGTAGACTTCTTGCAGGAAGCCGAGCACACCCCAAATCGCCACAGCGCTGACCTGCGGTTTTACCGAGCATTTGTCGCGATGTGCTCGGCAGATCCAAAAAAGTCTACTCACTTGCATCTGAGGCGTACCGGAAAGGCAAAAAACCGCCGCGGAAGGGGGCCGACTCCCTCCGCGGCGGTTGTTTGCGTTGGTTTTGCGACGGTTTTGCCCGTCTGCTACTCGCTGTAACGGGTGGCGATGGCAGCTTGCACCATGCCAGCGCTCATGAGGTAGGTCACCAGGAAGTAGCCGCCATAGGCTGCCAGGAAAATCGCACAGGTAAGACCCACGGTGCCGGCGATGCTCATATCGCCGAATACGCTCACCAGCTCGATGATCACTTTGAGCGCCACAAAGGAGTGCGCCAAGCCCACTGCCAGCGGGAACAGGAAGAACACCGCTTGCTGCGCCATCACCGAATGCCGGATCTGACGGTCGTCACAGCCGATCTGTGCCAGCACACGATAGCTGCGGCTGCCGTCGGCCACATTGGAGAGCTGCTGGATCGACAGAATCGCCGCACATGCAATGACCAGCACAAAGCCAATGTAGATGGCTAGATAGCTAATCATGCCGTTCATCTGCGCTGCTTGCGTGTACATCTCGGAACGCGTGATGAAGACTCCCCATCCCCCCGGCTCCTTGCCGTCAACGAGCAGATTGTCGAGCATGGTGTATTTAATGCTCTCGTCTGCCTTGCTCACATCCATCCCCTGCTTGTAGTTAACGAGCAGATTACTGGAATACGGCTGCAGATTAAGCTGGGACAGCAGTTCATCGGCTACGACCACGGTACCGGGATTGCTGCCCATCGCCGAGTTGGCGATGGCCGCCGTGTCCTCGTCCGACTTATCGGTTGCGGGCTTGAGCTCATGCCCGCCCAAGGTGAGGGTATGGCCGCCGGCCATGTATTTGGTGTACAGGTCGCCCAGCTCACCGCCCATATCACACGTGAGCAAATACTGGTCGCGGCCAATGCTCACCGGCTCCTCGCCCATCATCTGGCGCAGTTTGTTGTACTGGCTCGCCGGCGTCACATACAGACCCATCGCATCGGCGTTGCTTCCCTCGAGCGCCTTGGGAAGCTTTTCGCCCATGGCCTTGCACATCTCGCCCGCCACCACCGAGGGGCCCGAGCCGCCAAGCGGGTAACTCAGATACGAATCGATCTGCACATGCTCACCGGCAACATCGGCGATATTGACCTTTTTGCCGGTCTCGTCGTTGTTGTCCGCCGACTTGCGCTCGCCATGCCATGCAGCGTACAAATCGACCGTTGCATCGGCCAGCACCATGCGATCGGCCTCAGACGGATTGACATACTCCTTGTAGTAGTCGAGCGTTTCGGGCGTGTAATAGACATACGTCTGAGACACGTCAACAGGGTTATAGCGCTCCAGGTTTTCGTTCATCACATTGGCAATAGACATACCGCACGTCACCGAGGTAATGGCCAAAAACAGAATCATCGCGATGACGCCCATCGAAAAGCACACCGTGTTGACCTTGGCCGCAAGCTGGCGCACGGTAAACATGTTAAGTCCGCGCCAATACACGCCGCGCAGGCTCTGCAGCAGCTTGATGAGCATGCCCGAGAGTCCCCAGAACAGGGCAAAGGTGCCTACCGTGACCATGGCCGTGGTGATGCCAAACTGGCTCATTGCCCCGTCCAGCTTGTCGCCCGTCTCGGTTAGCGGGAACCCATCACGTAGCAGACGGTAATAGGCCACGCCCACAAGCACCACGCCCACAGCAAAGATGGCAATCGCGATCCAGGGGTTGCGTGTCTTGATGCTCTCGTTGCGACGCTCGGCACCCATAAGCTCGATGAGTTTGGTACGGCGCACGGCGCGAAGGTTCAGCAGGAGCGTGAGCACGAACATTACGAGCATGCAGGCAAGGGTCAGGTTGAACGCATGCACCGAGAAAAAGAAGTGGAAATTGGCGATCTGTGTCTTAAAGAGCGAAGCCGTAAAGAACGTCATGAGCTGGGAGAGCCCCACGCCCAGCACAATGCCGGCGACAAAGGCCACGACCGATACTATCACGGTCTCGAGCGCCATGATCGTGGCGACGCGCCCGCGCCCCATGCCGAGCACCTGGTACAGGCCAAACTCCTTCTTGCGGCGTTTCATGATGAAGTTATTGGCGTACACCATCAAAAAGGCCATGACACCGGCCAAAAAGTACGTCAGGTAGCCGAGCATGCTGCCCATGAGCTCGGACAGTCCCTCCTCCTTGATGCCGGCAATGTCGACCTGCATCGAGACGGTATTGAAGGCATAGAAGACCGTGACACCCAGGGTGAGCGTCAAAAGGTAGACGAGGTAGTCGCGGCCGGCGCGGCGGACGTTGCCCCAAGCGAGTTTACAGAGCATCGGAGCCCTCACCGCCCATCATGGCAACGACCTCCATAATGCGGTCGAAGAACTCTCGGCGGTCGGTGTCGCCGCGGCGCAGCTCGGTAAAGATCTTGCCGTCGCGAATAAACAGCACACGGCTCGTGTAGCTGGCGGCAAAGCTATCGTGCGTGACCATGAGCACGGTGGCGCGCAGGCGGCGATTCAGGGCCTCCAGGCTCTCGAGCAGCAGGCGGGCGCTCTTGGAATCGAGGGCGCCGGTGGGCTCGTCAGCCATGATCATGGTGGGGTCGGTGACGAGCGCGCGAGCCGCGGCAACGCGCTGCTGCTGACCACCGGACATCTGGTAGGGGTACTTGTCGAGTACCTGGCTAATGGACAGGCGCGCGGCCACGTCCTGCACGCGGGTCGAGATCTCTGCCGAGTTTGTGCGGGCAATGGTGAGCGGCAGGGCGATGTTCTCGCGTGCCGTGAGCGTATCGAGCAGGTTGGAATCCTGGAAGATAAAGCCCAGCTCCTCGCGGCGGAACTGCGAGAGCTTGGCCTGCTTCATGCGCGTAACGTCCTGCCCGTTGATGCGAATGGTGCCACTCGTGGCGGCATCGATGGTCGACACGCAGTTGAGCAACGTCGACTTGCCCGAGCCCGAAGCGCCCATGATGCCAACGAATTCGCCGCGGTTGACCGTAAAGCTGACGTCATTGAGCGCGCGGGTCACGTTGCCCAGCGCTCCATATACCTTTTCGAGATGCGCGACCTCCAGTACCGGGGTCGCCATGTGCGTGGTTTGCATACCGAGTCCTTTCTTGCGATTAGTCTACGGCATCTATAGTCGCAAGAAGCCGAGTCGGCTACCATCGATATGGCTTACGCTTGCCTTACCGTTGCGTAAGGTAAGCGTAGTCTGCCATGTGTTGATGTTGAGAGAGGGCTCCTGTTGAAGACTGTTCATGTTGCCGCTGGGATCATTCGCAAGGAAGGATCTGACGAGCTGCTTGCCGTGCAGCGCGGCTATGGCGACATGCAGGGACTTTGGGAGTTCCCCGGTGGCAAGCTCATGCGCGGCGAGACGCCCGAGGACGCCGTACGCCGCGAACTCATGGAGGAGCTGCAGGTCAAAGTCATCAACCTGCGTGATTTCTACACCGTTGAGTATGACTACCCCGATTTTCATCTCTCCATGGAGTGCTACTACTGCTCGCTCGCCGATGAATCCGATGAACCTCAGAAGCACGACCGCCAGCTCGATATCCGCTGGATTCCGCGCACCTCGCTTGCCACGGTGGAATGGATGCCCGCCGACAAGGGGCTCATTGATGCCCTGATTGAGCTGAAGGAAGACCGGCTCGAGGCTAACGGCGCCGAGGCCACCGCGGCAGACGAATCTGCTACCAAGCCCAAACGTAAACCTAAGCGCCGCAGCAAAAAGCGCCCCAAGCCCGGCCTGCTGGACGGCATCGACACCTCGGACCTCTCCGCTGACGAGCGCGAACTGGTCCGCCGTCGCGCCGCCATCAAAAAGTCCATGAAGGGCAACAAGCGTGCCAACACCAAGCCCGAGCTGCTCGTACGACAGTGTCTGCGCGCAGCGGGCCTTACGGGCTATCGCCTGGAGTGGAAGGTACCCGGCAAGCCCGACATCGCCTTTCCCGGGCGCAAGATCGCCATCTTTGTCAACGGCTGTTTTTGGCATCGCTGCCCCAAGTGCAATCCGAGCCAGCCCAAGCGCAATGTTGAGTTTTGGGAGGCAAAGTTCCGTCGCAACGTCGAGCGCGACCGTGCTGCTGTGGCAGCGCTCACTCAAATGGGCTGGACGCCCATAACCATCTGGGAATGCGAACTCAAAAAAGACCGCATCGACGCCACGATGGAAAAGGTCATCGAGCAGGTGCGCGCCACAGAGCCGCAGCGCTAACAGCGAGCATTCACACGCTACGCACGTCCGCGCCACATCCACGTCACAAACCTTAGAAAGCCCTTAAGCTCAAAACCTTTCAAGAGTGTTACTCGATACCTCTGACCTGCAGTTTCATCGTAACACCAAACCAGGTTAAGCCTTTCTTTAGCGCTTCTTTGCGGCAGCCGCGGCATAATGTAGCCAGCGCACGGGACCTAGCAGCAAACCCCGAGCGCATCCTTTTGGTGGATATCGAGGAGGCCGCAAAAGCATGCATTCTTCCAATGACGCAGCACAGCAGCCATCCCTAAAACATGCAAACCTTTTCTCCTTCCCCCCGACACAGAGAAACGGCCTCCTCGACTCCCCCACCACAAAAACCAAGCGCTCAGCCGATCAGAGCCTCAACTTACGAGCATCCTTCGAAAAGCTCCAAGCATCCCTAGACAAGGCGTTCCCCGAACAGGCAAGAGCAATCTAAGCCCATTGCGCTTTATACTGATGCCATGCGAAACATGGATCACATAGAATTGCACCGCGGAGGACGCGAGGAAGCGTTTCCCGAGACCGCCGGAGACTGGCCCTATATTGCCGAACGCGCAGAATTCGCTCGCTATCCGGGCAATTCCGTCCCCTGGCACTGGCATTCCGAAGTCGAGCTTTTCTACATGGAGCAGGGAGCGATTGACTATCGAACGCGCGCGGCTCATGAACACGTGCGCTTTGAGGAAGGGTCCGCCGGCTTTATCAACGGCGGCGTTTTGCACAGCACGCTGCAATCACCCAATTCGGCACCAGCCATTCAAATGTTGCATATCTTGCAGCCGTCGATGCTCGGCGATCCCGCGGGACGCCTTCAAAAGCGCTATATCAATCCTTTGCTGCAATGTCGAGGCGTCGATGTGCTCAAATGGTCGCCCACCAACCCCGACGATATGCCCTTTATCGATTTGCTAAAGAGTTCCTTTAGCCACGACCTTCAACGGCCGCAGAATGAGATGGCGCTTCGAAATAACTTGTCAGAGCTCTGGATTCAGATTTACGCCAAGGCCGAACCGCTCTTTTCCTCCGACGGCGCCTCTTGGATGACCAGCCGCGACGTACAGTTCAAGGCAATCCTGGACTTTATCCGCGCAAACTATGCAGCCGCTATAGATGTGCCCCAGATGGCATCTGCAGCCGGCGTAAGCGAAAGAGAGTGTTACCGCATTATCGAAACTTGTGCAGGAACGACCCCGGCGGCATATCTACGCGCATACCGCATAAACCGTGCTTGCGAACTTTTGGCACACACCACGCGAACGGTACAGACAGTCGCGTGCCAATGCGGATTTATAACGGCAAGCCATCTTGGCCAGGTATTTAAAGAACAAATGGGGTGCACTCCTTCGAGCTATCGAGCAGCGAGGCAGAATCTCGATAGCACCAGGCAGAAATCCCGCTAACCCTTCTTCTGTCACTGCATCAAACTTGCAGGCAAACAACAGAGAGGAGCAATCATATGAAGCACTTTGACCATATCGTATTTGACGTTGATGGGACATTGGCAGATACAGAAGAAAGCGTTCTGTCATCGCTTGTCCAGATTGTCCAAGAAGAGACCAGCAAAACGCTTCCCCGACACGAGCTTGACTTTGCCCTCGGCATACCCGGCAAGGATGCCCTTGAGAAACTTGGGATCTACTCGCAGGCAACGTTGGATCGCTGGTGCCAAGTTGCCGCCAGCTTTAAAAGCACCATCAGCGTGTTTCCAGGCTTGCTTGAAGTCATCGCAACACTCGCCGATAGCGGCTGCAAACTTGGCATCGTCTCCTCACGTGCGCGCGACGAATACGCAAAAGAAATTGCACCCCTTGGTTTCGATAAGTATTTTGAGCACATCATCCTTGTCGAAGACACAACCGAACATAAACCCGCACCCGCACCCATGCTCGAATATCTCCGACGTGCGGGCGCGAATCCTGGCAACGTCGTCTACGTTGGCGACACCGTCTACGACGAACAATGCGCAACTTCAGCAGGGGTCAGTTTTGCCCGAGCAGCATGGGGATCACACCAAGATATCCCAAACGCCACCTACAACCTCAAAACCCCCAACGACCTACTAACCCTAACAACCAAATGACCCACGCGTCCCACCCTTTCAGCCCCAACACCACAAGGGCGATTGAGCAGGACGGTTTGGGCGGGTCCCCGTACTTAGTTTCCAAAATCATTCCGCAGCGCGAAGGCTTCTTATTATTTTCCGCCCAACGCCACAAGGGCGACGACCTCGAGTAGGTCAACCTGGGAGGGACGAGGGCTTAGTTCTCCAATCTTTCCGCAGGGGGCAAAAAGCAACGTCTTATTTTTCCGACACTAACGCCACAAGGGCGATTGAGCAGAACGGTTTGGGCGGGTCCCGTACTTAGTTTCCAAAATCATTCCGCAGCGCGAAGGCCCCCGTTGTCAACGCTTCGAAGAAGCGAGACAACGGGGGCCTTCATGCGCGAGGACGTTTTGGAACTAAGTACGGGACCCGCCCAAACCGTCCGGTGGGATCAGAGTACCCTTGCTGTTACTCTGCTTTGCCCACAGAGTTGAGGTTGGTCATGCGGATCTTAACCAGCTCGGTGATCTCACGCATGCCCTCCTTGGCCGGCTTCTTAGGATCGAAGCAGGCGGGGTTCTCGGCCATGTAGGCCATGAAGCCCTTGGTGTAGGCCTGACGCAGCTCAGTGGCGTAGTTAACCTTGCAGATGCCGTTCTTCACGGCCTCGGCAACCTGCTCATCGGGCACACCGGAGGTGCCGTGCAGGACCAGCGGCACGTCGACGGCGTCGCGGATGGCCTTGACCACGGACTGCTCGATGTGCGGATCGCTCGTGTACACGCCGTGGCTGGTGCCAACGCCAATAGCGAGGGAGGTGCAGCCAGTGCGCTCGACGAACTCCTTGGCCTCGGCAGGATCGGTGTAGGGGCTCTCGCCCTCAACCGCGGGACCGTCGTCCTCCTTGCCGCCGACCTTGCCGAGCTCAGCCTCGACAGGCACGCCCATGGCGCGGCCAGCATCGGCGACGGACTTGGTCAGGGCGATGTTGTCCTCGAAGGACTCGTGCGAGCCGTCAATCATAACGGAGGTGTAGCCAGTGCGGAAAGCCTGCATGCAGCGGTCATAGCCATCGCCGTGATCGAGGTGCAGAGCGACGGGCACGGAAGCGCGCTCGGCGGCAGCCTTGACCATGCCGTAGAAGTAGTCCAGACCAGCGGTCTTGATGGTGCCCGGGGTGGTCTGCATGATGACGGGGGACTTGGTCTCCTCGGCAGCGGCCAGAACGGCCATAACAAACTCGAGGTTCTCGACGTTGAACGCGCCGACGGCGTAGTGGCCGGCCTGAGCGTCCTTGAGCATCTTTTCGGTGGTAACAAGTGCCATGAGCGTTTGCTCCTCTCCCTCGCCCGCATCTGGACATCGGGCGTAGTTGTTCACAAGGCGTTTTACCTTGCGTTTTGCTGCGCTCATTGTATGAAATTCAGCGGCTTTGCACGTGCGAGATATTGTCATCGCGCGAGGTTCAACCTTCATTTTTGAAAAGCAAACGGAAGGGATCGAACCCGAGCGCGCGTGTTCGATATTGAGTTTTGAGCCTTGATCGTCTTTCTTTTATAGAAAAGATAAGTAATCGAAAGGTATTTTCTTACTCAAAAAGAAAATGAACGAAAATAGAGTCAACACAATTCCTGCAAATTTCAGACGATGATGGAGCAGATATGGCCCACGCAACAACCCGAGCTTTCGCCGACGAGCGTCGTTCCGCCATCATGGAGATGCTCGATCATAATGCCTCGGTGCAGGTAGCAGAAATCGCCCAGACCTTTGGCGTGTCCTCCGTCACCGCCCGAGCCGACCTGGACGCGCTCGCGGAGTCCGGCAAGCTGCGCCGCACGCATGGCGGTGCCGTATCGCTCCACAAACGCCTGACCGTTTCCACGCAGGATCGCCGCATCAATGTCAACGTCGCCGCCAAGCAGGCCATCGCGCAAAGCGCCATTGAACTCGTCGGCAATGGTGACACTCTGCTCGTCGACTCGGGCACCACAGCGCTCGAATTCGTCCGGCTCCTCGACCAGCGCGATGGCATCACCGTCATCACGGCCGACATTACCATTGCCGATTACATCGACGAGAGCATGCCCTTAGTCGATGTCGTCATGCCGGGCGGGGCGCTGCGCAAAGGCCATCGTTATCTGTACGGACCGCTCACTATGCAGGCGCTCCAAATGGTCCACGCCGATCTTGCCGTCATGTGCCCTGGAGCTTTTGTTCCCGGCTGCGGCTTTACGACCGACTTTCCGCAGATGGCCGAGACCAAAGCGGCTATGGTCGGTGCCGCCCGTCAAAGCGTCGCCCTTATGGACGCCAGCAAGGTTAACGGACGCGGCATGTACCGCTTTGCCGAGCTGACCGATGTCGACACCATCGTGATGGACCGTGATCCCGATGGCGCCGTCGCCACCTCAATCGCCGAGACCGCCGATGACGCCCGCCCAAATCTCGTCATCGCCGGCGCTTAAACAAAAACCACCACAAAGGTGCCTTTGTGGTGGTTTTCACATCAAAAGCTAACAAATCGCTACTTGGAAAGCTCGTCGGCGAGGGCCTCTATCTGAGCGCGCGAGGTGTCGTTGAGCGAACCCAGGACGGTCACTTTGTTCTGCGTCAGGGTGATGTCCTTCATGCCCTCGAGCTCCTTGGTCATAACCTTAGCGGCGGCAGGTGCCCAGGAGCCGGCCTCGACGAGTGCCACCGTACGGTTCTGATAGGCGTGCTCGGCAAGCGTGTGGATAAAGGTGCTCATGAACGGGAAGATCTCGCCCTGATAGGTGATGGAAGCGAGCACCAGACGGTCGTAGCGGAACGCATCCTCAACGGCCTCGGCCATGTCGTCGCGAGCCAGGTCAAAGACGGAGACCTTCTGACCGCGAGCCTCAAGCGCGGATGCGAGCTCCTCAACGGCAGCCTTCAGATGGCCGTACACGCTCGCATAGGCAATCGTGATGCCCTCGTCCTCGGGCCGATAGCTCGACCAGGTGTTGTAGGTGTCGAGGTAGTAGCCCAGGTTCTCGGTCAGCACGGGGCCATGAAGCGGGCAGATGATCTGAATGTCCAGATCGGCGGCCTTCTTAAGCACGGCCTGCACGAACTTGCCGAACTTACCAACGATGCCAAAGTAGTAGCGGCGAGCTTCGCAAGCCCACCCTTCCGGATCCTCGATGTCGTTGGCGCCAAACTTGCCAAAGCCGTCGGCACTAAAGAGCACTTTGTCGGTGGCCTCGTAGGAGAAGAGCACCTCGGGCCAGTGAACGTTGGGAGCGCCAACAAAGGTCAGGCTGTGGCCGCCCAGGTCGAGCACATCGCCCTCTTTGACGACCATCTTGCGCTCGGGGAAATCGGTGCCAAAGAAGTTGACCATCATGCGGAAGGCGCCCATGCTGGCCACGATCTGTGCCTGGGGATAGCGCTCCATAAAGGCGGCGATACCGGCGGAGTGATCGGGCTCCATGTGATGGACGACCAGGTAGTCGGGCGTACGGCCGTCGAGCGCGGCCTCGAGGTTGCCGAGCCATTCGTCGACAAAGCCAGCGTCAACCGAATCGGCGACAGCGATTTTATCGCCCAAGATAACATAGCTGTTGTATGCCATGCCATTCTCGGACACGTCGTACTGGCCCTCGAACAGGTCAATGTCGTGATCGTCGACACCGATGTAGCGGATATCCTTGGTGATCTCCATCAGGCAAAGCCTCCTAGATAGACAAAAGAACCCGTCTATCATAACACTCGGTAGTATCCCAACTGTTATCTGCCGGCATCCATACCGATTGTTATTGAAATACGATAAATCGCCGTTTACCTGCGCAAACTATGAGCGTGGTATCGCCGTGCTATGTCGAATAATGAGTTGGCCGGGAATACGAATGGCAACGGTTTTGCCCGCCGTACCCGCCTCGGGAACCGCATGCTCGAATACCTCGCGTCCGCGCTGATGTAGATCGAACCGCACGGTCGTGAGCTCGTTATGCGCGACAAAATCATCGAGCGAGTCATCGACGCCCACCACGCTCACGTCCTCAGGCACGCACAGACCGCTATCACGCAGCGCGGCAATCGCGCCATTTGCCATCTGATCGTTTGCCGCATAGATCGCCGTCATGGTGCGATCGTGCTCGGCCAGGTACCTGCCGGCCTCGTAGCCGCTGTTAGCAGACCAGTCGCCCTCGAGCGGTTCTGCCGGCGCGATGTGTTTACGCTCGAGCGCATCCTGCCAACCGGCGCGACGAAATTGCTCGTCGACCGAGAACGACGGGCCGCCAATATAGCGAATCTGCTCGTGCCCCAGCTCAAACAGATGATCCATAAGCAATAGCGAGCAGCCGTAATGGTCGGAATCGACCGTGGTCACGCGCGGATGCGCGTACATGGTAACGATGACCGTTCCAATGCCCGGCAACGGATCGAACGTCTCAAAATCGGGCGCCATGCGACTCATGCCGATGATGATACCGTCCACGGGCAGCGCGGCCATACGACGCGTGGCCTCGGCAAGCGAAAACTCCTCGGTCTTGGACATCTCGACCAGCGTGATGGCGCAGCCGCGCTCGCGGGCCGCGCTGGCAATGCCGTCAATCATCGTAAGGTTGCCAAACTTGGTGACATCGTTGACGCACAGGCCGACCGAATGGTAACGGCCGTCGCGCAGCGAGCGACCGGCATAACTCGGACGAAAGCCAAGCTCTTGCATAGCGGCCTGCACGCGCTGGCGCGTCTGTTCGTTAACGTTGGGCAAGCCGTTGGCGACGCGCGAAACCGTCTGCTGCGAAACGCCAGCAGCGCGGGCGACGTCGGCCATGGAGACCGGACGCGTACCTGTATCGTTGGACGGGCGCCTTGCCACAGGATCACCTTCACCCTTGAGAGATCTGAATAGCGTGAATGCCGGCCCGGGCAGAAATACATCCCGCGCCGAGGCCCGCTATCGTCGGACGCATGTTAACGTACTCTACTTTTTCTATCTGCATCTCTTCTGCTTTATAAGTCCATACGGCAGTACCGTTCACGGCTGAATTTCTACCGATTACCAGATTCTCAAAAAGTGATAAGTGTTGTGTTATGAGTACGTTAACATAGCCCGTAACGTGCGGCATCGTAGATGCTGAGTTTATGCCGCTTCAGATTGTTAACGTACTCACTACGACGGAAAACTCGTCAGTATGCGCCAAGGAAAGGACCCTCATGACCACCCCCGACGAAAAGACACTCGCCACACTCACCAAGCTGTTTGAGGAGGAGTTTGGCCCCATCGGCGACCGCCAGGTGCTCTACGTGCACGCGCCCGGCCGTTCCGAGATCAGCGGCAACCACACCGACCACGAGGGTGGCCACGTTATCGCCGGCTCGCTCGATGTCGCCGTTGACGGCATCGCCGTGGCAACCGATTCCAACAAGGTCCGCGTTGCCGACGAGGGCTATCCCACGTTTGAGATCACGCTCGACACGCTGGATGTTCAGGAGTCCGAGAAGGGCACGTCCGCAAGCCTCGTGCGCGGTATGGCCCACGAAATCGCTGCTCTGGGCGTTGAGCCCCAAGGCTTCGACTTTGCCTTTACCTGCTCCGTCCCCTCGGGTGGCGGCCTTTCTAGCTCCGCCGCTGTCGAGGCGGCTTACGGCCGCGCCATGGAGACGCTCTGGGGCGCGCCCGCCATTGAGCCCGTCACGCTCGCCCAGATGAGCCAGCGCACCGAGAACAACTATTACGGCAAGCCCTGCGGTCTTATGGATCAGGCGGCTGTGTGCCTGGGCGGCCTCGCCTACATGGACTTTGAGGATCAGGCTCGACCTAAGACCCAGAAGCTCGAGCTCAACTTTGAGGATCACGGCTATGCGCTCGTGCTCGTTAAGGTCGGCGCCGACCACGTGGCGGCTACCGACGACTACGCCGCCGTTCCGCGCGAGATGCAGGACGTCGCCGCCGAGTTTGGCAAGGCACGCCTGTGCGAGGTCGACGTTGCCGACTTTGACGCCAAGCTCCCCGAGCTGCGCGCCAAGCTGGGCGACCGCGCCTGCCTGCGCGCCGTTCATTACTGGTACGAGAACGGCCTGGTCGATAAGCGCTGGGCGGCCCTCAACGCCGGCGACATTGATCGGTTCCTGGTCCTGACACGTGAGTCCGGTGCCAGTTCTGCCATGTACCTGCAGAATGTCGTCGCCAAGCTGGGTTCCGAGCAGCCTTCCATGTATGCCCTGGCACTGGCCGAGCACGTGCTCGACGGCCGCGGCGCCGTGCGTATCCACGGCGGCGGCTTTGGCGGCACCATCCAGGCCTTCGCGCCGCTCGACCTCGTCGACACCTTCATTGCCAAGATGAACGACTGGCTGGGCGAGGACTCTGCCCGCCACTACGCGATTTCTGACAAGGGGGCTTACGCGGCATGGCTGTAATGATTGATGTGCGCGAAGCCGCGCAGAACCTGATCGAGTACGCCATTCATCGATCGATGATCGGCCAGGACGATCGCATCTGGGCATACAACACCATTCTGGAGTGCATCGGCGCCACGGGCCCCGCACTCGACATGGCTTGGGCACTCAAGACCGAGAAGATTTCGCTCTTGCACCCCGATACACTCCCCAACTTTGACCTGGAGGGCACGCTTGCCGCGCTTGCCGAGGCCGCCGTTGCCAACGGTGCTGCCGAGGACACGGCATCGGGGCGCGACCGCATCGCCATGCGCATCATGGGCGCGCTCATGCCGAGGCCTTCGGTTGTAAACGAAGAGTTCAATGGGCGTATGGGCGTCAACGAGCCCCGCGCCGCGACCGACTGGTTCTACGGCCTGTGCTGCGATGCCGGCTATGTGCGCCGCGCCGCCATCGCACGCAACATCAAATGGAGCACCCCCACCAACTGGGGCGATCTTGAGATCACCATCAACCTGTCAAAGCCTGAGAAGGACCCGCGCGACATTGCCGCGGCCGGCGCCGCAAAGAACACGGGCGAGAAGTATCCCGCCTGCCAGCTCTGCATCGAAAACGAGGGCTATCCCGGACGCTCCGCCGCAGCCGACGGCGGAGCTCACCCCGCCCGCCAGAATCTGCGCGTTATCCCCATCCAGCTCGACGGCGAGCGCTGGGGCTTCCAGTACAGCCCGTACGCGTACTTTAACGAGCACTGCATTGCCATGAGCTCCGAGCATCGTCCGATGCACGTCGAACGCAAGGGCCTGACCTGCCTGCTCGACTTTGTGGACCTGTTCCCGCATTACTTCATCGGCTCCAACGCCGACCTGCCCATCGTGGGCGGCTCGATTCTGTCGCACGACCACTTCCAGGGCGGCGCGCACGAGTTCCCCATGATGCATGCCGCCGAGGTCTCGCAGTTTAGCATGCCCGGTTTTGACCAGGTCACCGGCACTGTGCTGCAGTGGCCGCTCTCGGTGCTGCGCCTGCGCTCGCATGACCGCGCTCAGCTGCTCGACGCTGCCGAGAAGATTATCCTCGCCTGGCGCGAGTGGACCGACGAGTCTGCGGGCGTTATCGCGCACACGGCCGACGGCGTAGCGCACAACACCGTGACGCCCGTCATCCGCCGCGTCGACTCCCGCGGCAACGCCGGCGGCGAGATTTACGAGGCCTACCTGGCGCTTCGCTGCAACATCACGACCGACGAGCATCCGCTGGGCGTGTTCCACCCGCATGCCGAGTATCACCACATTAAGAAGGAGAACATAGGCCTGATCGAGGTCATGGGCCTGGCCATTCTGCCGCCGCGCCTGGTTCCCGAGCTCGGCGCTGTTCGCGAGCACCTGCTGGCGGCCAAAGCCGATGCCAGCTACGATCTTGCCGGCGCTCTCGAGAGCGACGACCTTTGCCGCAGCCACGCCGCATGGGCTGAGGACGTCTACGCCCGCCGTGCCGACGAGCTTACGGCGGACAACGCCATCGATATCCTGCACGAGGAGGTCGGCGTGGTGTTTGGCCACGTGCTCGACAACGCCGGCGTCTTTAAGTGGGACGAAGCCGGCCGCGCCGCCCAACAGCGCTTTATCGACTCACTGTAATGATCCCCTGGGGACAAAGGAAAACGGATCATTTCGTCTTCAAGACAACGGCGCCCGCCGGCAACATCGCCAGCGGGCGCCGTTTTTGCGTGTAGTCATTGGGGACGCTCTTAAACGACTAGTCAAACAAGAACGTCCCCAACGACTAATGACTCGAGCGTGGAAAATCTCCCACTTTGAGCTCGTATGGGCACCAAAAGCGGGAGATTATCCACGCTCATTCTATTAGAAGTCGCAACCGCTACAACTCTACGACCTCAACGTTGTTGTAGATCTCGTCCCAGCGGTCCATAACCAGGTGGCCGGTCTTGGGATCCATGGCGTTGAGCTTGCCGCAGGTATTGGCGGTCTTGAGCACCGTGACATCGTCGGCACCAGCAGCAATGGCATGCGCAAAGCCGGCGATGGTCGAGTCGCCGGAACCCGTCGCGTTCACAGCCGCAATCGCGGGCGTCTTGGCGCGGAACGCGCGACCCTCATGGAAGCCCACCGAACCGGCAGCGCCCATCGAAACGACAACCCAGGGAATATCGGCAAAGCGGCCATCGGCGGCAAGCGCCTCGCGCAGGGCATCGACATCATCGGTCGTAAAGGACGTACCCAGCAGGCCGTTAATCTCGGTCAGGTTGGGCTTTACGAGCTCAGGCTTAGCGTCGGACTCCAGCGCGGCCTCCAGCGATGCACCCGAGGTGTCGAGCAGCACCTTAGCGCCCGCCTCCTCGGCGATCTTGACGAGCTCGGCATAGTAGCCGGCATCGACGCCACGCGGCAGCGAGCCCGAAAGCGTCACAACGTCCGCCTTCGCTGCAAGCTCGGCGAACTTAGCCGTAAAGGCCTCGAGCTCGGCCGGGGCGATCTGCGGGCCGCTCTCCAGCAGCTCGGTCTGATTGCCCTCGTGCAGAATATTCAGGCAAATGCGCGTCTCACCGGCAATGGGCACAAAGTCGTTCTTGACGTCATCGGCATCCATAAGCTCGGCCATATAGGCACCCATGTGGCCGCCGAGCAGACCGGTCGCAAGCACATCGTCGCCCAGCTGCAGCAGCACGCGGCTCACGTTGAGGCCCTTACCGCCAGCGGTCTTTTCGGGCGTCACACGGTTAACATCGTCGATGATCAGCTTGTCGAGCTGATAACGCGTATCAATCGACGGGTTCATGGTAACGGTCAGAATCATATTGAACTCCTGTTTCCGGGGCACGACGTGTGCGACCCCAAACATACGATAGCTCTTTAAAGGATCTCGATCTCAAAGCAGCGAGTGACGGTCTCTCCCGGCTTGGCCACCAGGCAGCCACGCTTGTGCTCCAGAATATCGTCCTCGTCGGAGCAGGTGGACAGACCACCCCACGGTTCAACAGCCACAAAGTCGCCCTCGGGCTTGCTCCACACAATCAGGTACGGCATATCGGGGAACGTCAGGCGCACGCCCTTGTCCTCGGTTTTCTTGGTCAGCGTAACCACGCGGCTCTCGAGCACGTCAAAGATGGTCTCCGCAAAGTCGAAGAGTTCGTGGGTAAGCGGCAGGTTCTGGCCGATCATGGGGTTCTTGCTGCGATGCTCAACATCAATCAGGCCAGTCGAGGGAACGGCAGTACAGAGCTCGGTGGCCTCACGCTGCTCAAAACGAAGCTCATAATCGTCATAGGACTCGCCCTCGTCGAGCGGGCACTTAAAGCCGGGGTGACCGCCCACAAAGAATGGCATATCCTCGGTGCCCTCATTGGTCACCTCGTACGACACGGCCACCTTAGCCGCATCGATCGTGTAGCGCGCGACGATCTTAAACGGATACGGATACTGCTCGAGTAGCTCGGCGTGGTCGGCAGAGCTTAGGCTCAGCGCAACCATGCTGTCGCCCTGCTCCTCGAGCTTCCACTCCTGCTTGCGGGCAAAGCCGTGGCGGGCAAGCTTGACCTCGCGGCCGCCCATGGTCATCGCGCGGCCGTCACGAAGGCCGCCGCAAATCGGAAAGCAAATGGGTGCCTGGCCCGACCAGACCGCCGGATCGCCCTGCCACAGGTACTCACGGCCGTTGGCCGCAATAGAAGTGAACGACCCGCCCGCCGTGGTCAACGCCACACGAATCAAACCGTTATCAAGAACAAACTCCATAGGAGCCTTCCCTTTCTTACGACAGCCCGCCAAGTCAATAGGGCTGATAGAAAACCGGCCCGCGCCCCCTCACAGAAACGCGAGCCGTCAATTGAAAAGCTGCAGAATGCCTGGTACCGCCAAGAGCGAAGCACTCAAGCCAAGCAAGCAAACGTGTTATCGGAGCAACTTGCCATACCAGAACGCTTCGCAACAACTGCGGTAAGCCCACAGGCCACTCAGACATCAGCGAGAAGCCAGCTGGCGAGGCAAGGTGCCGTGAAGCGAGACGGCATTGACCTTCTGGTCATGCCGTCGAAGCTGAGCGGCAGATTGCCCGCCAGATGGCTTCGCAGCGTCGACCGGTCCGGCGTTTGTTAAAACGCCGGAACCTAATTAGTCGTGGTATTCGCCGCGGTCCCACTTCTCGAGGAACTCGTCAAAGAAGTGCGGGTCAGCCTGAGCCTCGGCGTCGGCCTTATTGCAGGCATCGATCTTGGCGATCAGGGCATCGTGCTCGGGAGTCTTCTCGTAGGGCTCCTCCAGGAAGGCAAGCATGATATCGGCCATCAGGAACTCGCCGGTGATCTTGCCGCCAAAGCCCACAATGTTGGCGTTGAGCTCACGACGGGCATACAGGGCAGAGGTCATGTCGCGGACCAGGGCGCAACGGGCGCCGGGGACCTTGTTGACGGCGTTGGTGATGCCGATGCCGGTGCCGCACAGGGCCACACCAAAGTCGGCCTTGCCGCTGGCAACAGCCTCGCCCACGGCCTTGCCGTAGATGGGATAGTGCGTACGGGTGTGGCTGTAGGTGCCGCAGTCGAGCACCTTGTAGCCAGCCTGCTCCAGGCGGTCGGCCAGATAGATCTTCTCGTCCGTAACGATATGGTCGCAACCGATTGCGATGGTCTTCTTCATCAGAACGTCCTTTCGTCTGAATTCACAAGTTGAGGTAGAAGTTCGAGTTCTCGGTGGCTCTCGTTAGGCCATCTTGTTGAGCATGTCGACACGGATCTGGTGACGGCCGCCGGCGTACTGGGCGCGCAGGAACTCGCGGGCGATCTTCTTGGCGACCTCGGTGCCCACAACGCCCGGGCCCATGGTGACCATGCGCGAGCCATTGTGCTCGCGGGTCATGTAGGCGGAACGCTCGTCGGAAATGTTGGCGACGACCATGCCCTTGATCTTGACGGCGGCCATATAGGAGCCGACGCCGTACTTATCGAATGCGAAGCCCTGGGAATCCTTGTGCTCCAGCAGGTCCTTGGCAACGGCGGTCGCGGAATCGACAAAGTCCGCGGCAGGGGTCTCGGAATAGTCGACGACCTCGTGACCGTCGGCGATGAGCATCTCCTTGATGGACTCCTTCATCGACATACCGTCGGCATCGGAAGCGATTACAACCCTCATGACATCCTCCTTGAGAGATACGCAGGTGCGTAGTTTCTGTTTGGAAGTGTTGAATCGCGTTCAGGTCCGGGCATCTGAATGTGCGGTTCTTCACTGTTCATGTTTATTTGAACACATTCGAACACCGACTGCAACAATTATTTGTTTGTCTTTGTTCTTTTTTGAACAAATACCGTTTACGGATGATTGCTGATCGTTTGGGCTCAAGAAAGGCCCGGCCTGCCACGTATTCAACAAATAGAAAGGGCGGCCGAGAACGCATCTCGGCCGCCCTATGGCGGTATGCCCCAGCAAATCCAGCCGTTTTATCTACTCAGACTGCCCACCTTTTTTGGCGTGCTTGGACGGAGCACTCAGAAAGCGGCCCGTCAAATAGTTCGCCGGGCCGGAGATATCAATCCCCAGCAGGGTGTGGCCCAGCCACAGAAACGCCACAAGCACCAGCAGCGGGATAACGCACGAGGTCACGATCATCACGATGACGCCTTCAATTAGGTCGGTCACCTGTTGCACGATCTCGTCGGTCATTTGCTTGGCACCACTGGTTACCGACGTGAACAGGCTCGAGGCACCGTCGGCAAGCTGTTCAAGCACGTTCTTGGACTCTGTGGACTCGGTCTTTTTCTTGCTTGCCTTGGAGCTGTCGCTATCTGCCGTACCCGCAGCGTCGGCCGCCTTTTGCTCCGCCGCTTCGATGCTCACTCGATACGTTTCGTCGACCTTTTGCGATACCCACACACTCGCGGGTACAAGCGCCATGCCGATCACGGCAACCACCAGCACGCGCGTCGCCACGCGGCGCAGGACGGCGCTCGTGCTCCAGCGCCCATGAATGCCAAGCGACACCGCAAAGAGCACCAACGCAAACGGGATTAAGATGCCTAGGCCAACCGACCACAAAATAGTCAGCAGATATTTCTCGAGATAGAGCACGGCAAGCACGATGCCCAAGTTGCCTGAAAGCTGCGCGAGCTGCTCGGCAACCGGCGTTCCCGTATCACCCGGCAGCGCGGTAATGCCCGCAGATAGCGCCACGCACGAGGTCGTGAGCGCCAGTACGTTACCTTTCTTTTGATCGATGACCTCGATGGTGGAGTCCCAAGTCTTGGTATCGGCAAAATGCGGACGAGCTACAAAGCCCGACAGCAGCGCCAGCACCACGAGCGCAACGATAAAGCCAATCTGGAGCTTTTTGTTTGCGCACACGACATCGGACAGGCTGGGCTGCAGCTCGGTTACCGTCGTATGCTCGGTTATCTGGACAGGACGCCCATGAGCCATCTCATACGCGTCTCTTTTTTGAATTGATCCGTTGTCCGGCATTTGGATACCTCCTCATTCCGGCCTGTATTGCGGATGGAAGTATACCCACCCATCGAAAAACCGAACGGCAGGAGGCGCAACAAGCTGCTGCATGATCCGCCCGCCATGAAATGGGCCCATCTACTACGTTTAACCGCCCATCCCCGACCATGCCACAAAGCGAAAAAACAAAACCGCAGGTAGAAGTCCTGCGATTTTTCATGAAACGCGGGTGTGTTCGAGGGTATCGGGTTAAACGTAGTAGATGAGCCAGTTTCGTGGCGAGCGCTGCCAACCGATCCTCCGGGGACGGGAAAAGCGGGTCATTTGGGGCTGTCGGCCCCTATTTCGCCGCAACCTAGATAGGTGGGATACAGAAAAACCCTGCCGCGGATAGCGGCAGGGTTTTTGGAAGGGGACGAGGTTGTGAGGGTTCGTTAGGCGAGCTTGGCCTCGAGCTCGGCGATGCGCTTGTAGGCATCGATGGTAAAGCGGGTCTGCTTCTCCAAGATCATGGTGGTCATGAGGGTGTCCTGAGCGTGGGCCATGATGAAGGTCATCTCCATCTCGCCGCCGCCGGCCTCCTGCGAAAGCAGCTTGGTCTGCGTGTCGTGGGCGCCAATGAGTGCATCGCTCGCATCCTTGTGCAGCTGTTCGGCCTTCTCAAAATCACCCTCGCGAGCAGCATCGAGCGCTGCAAGCAGATCAGTCTGGGCGTCACCCGCGTATGCGACGATCTCGAATCCAACCATCGAGATTTCTTCTTTGGTTGCCATATTGCGTTCCTTTCACATATGAACCAATGGAGAGCATCGCGTCCGGGCATACGCGCTGCGTTGTGTATGACAGAAACATTAACATTCAAACAAAACAGAACAATGCAAAACGCAATTTCGAGCTATGAACGGTCGATTTTCGCCCGTGAACGGTTTTTAAACCAATGCAAACAATATCGAACACAATTAGTGGCAACCCAAACAGGTCCACACCCTAGCGTACATCGCGCACCGTATCACCCTCTACGAGCATGCCGGGGATCAGCATGTGCTCCACGCCAGACGCAACCCCCTCGGCGCCGGCAATCTTGTCGACCGCCCACATGCCGACGCGCTTGTTGTCAAAGCGCACCGTAGTCAGGCGACGATCGGGCACGATATCGCCCAAACTATCGTCAACACCCACCACGCTTACGTCCTCGGGCACGCGCCTTCCGCACGACTCGAGCCCGCGAATGCAGCCGTAGGCCATGGCATCGTTGGAAGCATAAATGGCCGTACAGGTCGGATCGTCCGCCAGAGCCTGACCGGCAGCATACCCGCTCCGTGCCGTCCAATCGCCACGGACGAGTCGCGGCGGCTCAATACCATGCGCGCGCAATGTCTCACGCCAGCCCTCCTCGCGTTGCATGCCCGAAAGCGAGCGCTCGGGGCACGAGATAAAGTGCACGGTCCTGTGCCCCTGCCCCAGCAAGTACTCGACCACCTGGCGCGAGCAATCGAACTGGTCGTTATCGACCGTCGAGCACAGCGGGTGCTCCAGCATGGTAACGAGCACCGTCTGCATACCGGGCAGCGGCTCAAAGGTGCCAAAATCCGCCGGCATGCGGTTCATGATCACAACCATGCCGTCCACCGGCAGCGCGCTCATGCGCGACGATGCGCTCTCGAGGGTATACGGATGTCCATCTACTTTAGTAAGGGTGATGGCATAGCCATGTTTGTCGGCCGCGGCGGCAAAGCCCTCCATACGGTCGAGGTTGCCGGTACCGGTAATGTTGAACATGGCGACGCCGACGGTCTTAAACTTGCCGCGACGCAGCGAACGGCCGGCAAAGTTTGGACGATACCCCAGCTCGCGCATGGCGGCACGCACGCGCTCCTTGGTCTCGGGGCGCACGCTGGGCGAATCGTGCACGGTGCGCGAGACCGTCTGCTCCGAGACGCCCGCGAGACGCGCCACGT
The DNA here is from genome assembly GCF_003471585.1 of Collinsella sp. AM18-10. Classification (GTDB taxonomy): domain Bacteria; phylum Actinomycetota; class Coriobacteriia; order Coriobacteriales; family Coriobacteriaceae; genus Collinsella. The sequence continues at coordinate 46,321 of NZ_QRJO01000007.1, read as the reverse complement.
CCTTAACGGAAACCGATTTTTTAACAGCGGCCATAGGTCGATCTTTCTATGTCAACGATGCCATCGCGGGCATCCCAACAGACAAAATGAACGCCTCCAAGTATATCTAACGCCTCCCCCACCATACGCTCACCACCCAAAACCTACCGTTCACCGACAATTCCGCTTCCCCGGACGGCTTTTGTCGTCCAAATGTTAACGTTGCCATTGCGCAAACACAGAGCCACCGGGCGGCTCAAACGTTCACGCGTAAGGAATCGATGGTTCGCAGGCATAGGAACCACCGGTTCGCGTCTTTTTTTGTGTCGCAAAATGGCAACGTCAACATTTTGGCAACCGAACGCCAAAAGCTACCATCGTTGCTAACCCACCGACTCTTAGGAGCATTGTATGGAGCAACTCATCGCCATCATCGAAAAGGGCCAGCCCTTTTTCAACGCGATCGCCCGCAACAAGTACCTCAAGGCGATCCGCGACGGCTTTATCTCCGTCATCCCCATCATCATCTTCTCGTCCATCTTCTGCCTGGTAGCCTCGGTCCCCAACATCTGGGGTTTCTACTGGCCCGATGACATCAACAACGCCCTGTGGAAGTGCTACAACTACTCCATGGGCATCCTGGCCATCGCCTGTGCCGCCACCACGGCCAAGCACTTCGCCGACGCGCAGAACCGCGACCTGCCCAAGAATAACCAGATCAACTTTATCTCGTGCATGTGCGCGGCCATCATCGGCTTCCTGCTCCTTTCGAGCGACACGATCGCCACGGACGCCGCCAGCGGCTTCAACACCACCTACCTTGGTTCCAAGGGCCTGCTGACCGCCTTCATCGCTGCGTTTGTGACCGGCATCATCTACAAGTTCTTCATTAAGCGCAACATCACCGTCAAGATGCCCGAGCAGGTTCCGCCCAATATCTCGCAGACCTTTAAGGACATCATCCCCTTCTCCGTCTGCATCACCGTCTTTTGGGTCTTTGACATCGTCTTCCGCGCCGCCTTTGGCTTCTGCTTTGCCCAGGGCGTCATCCAGGTGTTCCAGCCCCTGTTCACCGCTGCCGACGGCTACATCGGCCTCGCTGTAATCTACGGCGCCATGAGCCTCTTCTGGTTCGTGGGCGTCCACGGCCCCTCGATCGTCGAGCCCGCCATCGCCGCCGCCCTCGTTGCCAACATGACCGACAACCTGGCTGCGTTCCAGGCCGGTCAGCACGCTTCCGCTGTCCTGACCCAGGGTGCCCAGTACTTCGTCGTCTGCATGGGCGGCACCGGTGCCACGCTCGTCCTGGTCTTTATGTTCTGCTTCCTGGCCAAGTCTCAGGAGATGCGCGCCGTCGGTAAGGCCGCCATCGTCCCGGTCTGCTTTGCTGTCAACGAGCCGCTGCTGTTCGCCGCACCCATCGTGCTCAACCCCGTCTTCTTTGTCCCGTTTGTCTTTGCCCCGATCGCCAACATCTGGATCCTCAAGATCTTTATCGACTTCTTGGGCATGAACGGCTTTATGTACACCCTGCCTTGGACTGTCCCCGGCCCCATCGGCACCATCATGGGCTTGGGCTTCCAGCCGCTCGCCTTTGTGATGCTCGCCCTCATCTTGGTCGTCGACTTTGTCCTGTACTATCCGTTCTTCCGTGCCTATGACGCCCAGAAGTGCGCCGAGGAGGCCGAGATCTCCCAGGAGGAGCTCGCCGCCAAGAACGCCGAGAAGGCCGCCAAGCTCAACGACGCCTTCCAGGGCAAGGCCGATGCCAAGAGCGTTGCCGCCGGCGCCGCAGCCGAGGCCGTGAAGGCCGACGCCCCTGCCGCTTCTGCAGCACCCGCTGCCGAGGCAACGACCGCCAGCGACCTCAACGGCAAGCGCGTGCTCGTGCTCTGCCAGGGTGGCGGAACCTCGGGTCTGCTCGCCAACGCGCTGGCCAAGGCTGCCAAGGAGCGCGGCATTAACCTCGAAACCGCTGCCGAGGCCTATGGCAACCACGTGGATATGCTCCCCGACTTTGACCTGGTCGTCCTGGCCCCGCAGGCCGCAAGCTACCTGGCAGACCTGCAGAAGGACTGCGGGCGCGTGGGCAACAAGTGCGTCGCCTGCCGCGGCAAGCAGTACATCGAGCTCTCCCAGAACGGCGATAAGTCTCTCGCCTTCGTAAGCGAGCAACTCTCGAAGTAACTAACGCCCAGGGCCAGTCGACCATCAACAGCCGGCTGGCCCTTCGATTTAGACGATTGGATCATCATGTCCGTTAATCCTGCTAGCGTCACCAACCCGCCCGCGCAGTTTCCCGAGGACTTTGTCTTTGGCGGCGCCACTGCTGCCTACCAGGTAGAGGGCGAGACCCGCACTCACGGTAAGGGCAAGGTTGCCTGGGACGACTTCCTGGAGGCCCAGGGGCGTTTCTCTCCCGATCCCGCTTCGGACTTCTACAACCAGTACCCCGTCGACCTGGAGCTGTGCGAGGAGTTTGGCATCAACGGCATCCGCCTCTCCATCGCCTGGAGCCGCATCTTCCCCAACGGCACCGGCGAAATCAACCCCGAGGGCGTCCAGTTCTACCACGACCTCTTTGCCGAGTGCCACAAGCACCACGTTGAGCCGTTTGTCACGCTGCATCACTTTGACACGCCGCTTCCCCTCTTTGAGAAGGGCGACTTCCTCAACCGCGAGACCATCGACGCCTTTGTGGACTTTGCCACCTTTTGCTTTAAGGAGTACGCCGACCAGGTGACCTACTGGTTCACCTTTAACGAGATCTGGGCCGACGCCTCCAACACCTACATCGAGGGCACCTTCCCCGGCGGCGTCAAGGCGCATCTGGCCGAGGCTTTCCAGTGCGAGCACAACATGATGCTCGCCCACGCCAAGGCAGTACTGGCCTTCCACAACGGTGGTTTTAAGGGCAAGATCGGCGTCATTCAGTCGCTGGAGTTTAAGTACCCGCTCAACGAGAACGACCCCGCCGACATCAAGGCCGCCAACAACGAGCACGTGCTGCAGAACCAGTTTTTGCTCGACGCCACCTTCCGCGGCGACTATGCCCCCGACACCCTCGAGTGCGCCAACCGCCTGGCTGCCGTCTCGGGCGGCACCATCGAGATCCAGAACGAGGACCTCGAGATTATGCGCGAGGCAGCGCTCTACAACGACTACCTGGGTGTCAACAACTACCAGTGCCGTTTTTTGAAGGCTTACGATGGCGAGAACGACCTGCACCACAACGGTACGGGCGAGAAGGGCACCGGCCGCTGGCGCGTCAAGGGCATTGGCGAGCATGTGAACAAGCCCGGCATCCCCACCACCGACTGGGACTGGATCATCTATCCCGAGGGTCTGTTCGATCTGCTCGTCTACATTAAGCAGCGCTACCCCAACTACAAGCAGATCTTCATCACCGAGAACGGCATGGGCTACAAGGACCCCTACAAGGACGGTTTTGTGGATGACCAGCCGCGCATCGACTACATCGAGCAGCACCTGCGCTGGTTGCTCAAGGCCATGGAGGTGGGCGTCAACGTGGGCGGCTACTTCCTGTGGAGCCTGCAGGATCAGTTCTCCTGGACCAACGGCTACAACAAGCGCTATGGCTTCTTCTACGTAGACTTTGAAACCCAGAAGCGCACGCCCAAGGCAAGCGCCTACTGGTACAAGCACGTGGCGGAGACTCGTCGTCTGGACTAATGGCCTGCGGTTAGCGTCTGGCGGAATTGCCCCGCTCACATAACCTGTCCCCATTTCTCAGCCGGGGGCGGCACGTCACACGGCGCGCCGCCCCCGGTCTTTATGTTTTTGGACGGGTCGTCGAGGGCCGTTTGTCTCGATCTGTAACATCTAGCCGAGTTTTTCGGTCCTACCTGTTACAGATCGAGATGAACCGGGGAGTCCGAGCCGGATTGTCTCGATCTGTAACACTAAACCCGGTTTTTGATGTCCAGTTGTTACAGATTTAGATAAACGTGCGAGCCAATCCCTTCAATCTAAATCTGTAACAACTAGCTTGTGTTTTCGCCCCTAGCTGTTACAGATCGAGACAAATAAAATAGACCGAGCTGACAATCTCAGCCGCATGCCCCCTTTTTGGCCGCATTCCACCGATCAGATAAAGATCGTCATATACAGAGGTAGATATATCCTATGCCCTTCAGCCCTGAGCTGTTTTGGGTGAAGAACTATCTCCTCTCCGACTCGTCGTTCAAATCTTCTGCCGAAATCGTCAAGTGAAATTGTTGAATACGATTTGGAAGATTTAACTTCAACAGGAGTGACCCGCGGTTTTCTAGCCGCATCTTCAAAGCCGCGCGAAACAAGAAAATCAATCTCACGCGTTCTGGGACGACTCCCCTCCGTTTTGGAAGGCTCCTGCCAGCTGTAATAAAAAAGCGAATGCCCCAGACTCTTGAGCTGCTGTGCCACGATATTCTCGATCAACATTCCTTTATTAATCGAAATTCTTCCAAACTGAATATCTCTATGGACATCCATAAGGTCCGGACCATCATCAAACGCCAAGCTCACGAGCAATCCCGTGTCCGCCATATAGCATTTAAGCGAAGACGCGTCCTCGTGCAAGCGGTAACCCACGCTCGGATCGCTGCATAAATAGCAACGGTTAATCAGTCGCGCATCCTCAAGCCAAATTAACGCCGACTCATATGTCTCAAAACGGGACCCTTTCTCCAAGCTGTCAAATTTAAACCGTTTATTTGCCGCAGATAATTGACCCGGAATGTCGTCATAAACCGCCCGCGCACGTCTAGCGTCCGAACCTCCAAACTTGGCAATGTCCTCCCTGTACAGCGCGATAATCTGCCGTTTAACCCTGTCGCTTCCTCTAAAATCATTCTCTGCCACAAAGGAATCTACCGACTGAGGCATACCACCGACAAGCATATACTCATCAAACAATCTCATGCACGTCGCATGAGCACCGTCCGGAAGCGCGGTCCGAGATTCGCACGCTTTACGGATCTCTTCCGCGTAAAGATCCTTTCCGGTCGCCCAAAGATACTCCTCAAAATCGAGGGGCTCGAGAGGGATTCTTTCTTCCTCTGACGGAATAACAATGCTTTCGACATTCTTTTTGATGGAGACGAGAGAGCCCGTCTCGATGTAATCAAATCTGCCGTCTTCTACAAGATGCTTTATGTATTCGCGCGCGATGGGAAACCGCTGCACTTCATCAAAAATGACCAGTGATTCTCTCGGCACGAGGGCCTTGCCATACTGCAGCTGAAGCATGCGTAAAAAAAGATCGACATCTTCACGATGATTCAGAAATATATCGAGCGTGGCTTTGCTTGCAGCCGAAAAGTCAATGTAAAGGTAGTCCTTGTATTCATTTTGCGCGAAGCACTTGACGAGCGTCGTTTTGCCAACGCGTCTTGCACCCTCAATAAGCACCGCAGTGCGCCCTTGCGAGCGTTCTTTCCACTCCTGCAGACGATCATATGCCTTCCGTTTAAACATAATCTCACCTCAGCATAATTTACGTGCTAGTTTACAAAAATACCGACCTTCAGATATATCTAATAATACAAAAATACCGACCTTTAAATGAGCTTATATCTACAAAAATACCGACCATTGCAATGGCCGAAACACGCAATATCTCCCGCGGCACTCGCTAGCAAATGACCTGCGTGTGCTCCTCGATGGCGGCGCGGTCCTCGTCGGCAATATCCGGCTCGCACACCACGGCGTCCAAGCTGTCCAGGCGGCAGAAGGTGTAGAAGTCGCGTTTGCCGATCTTGCTGGAGTCGGCGATCAGATAGCGCGAGTCTGCCTTGCTAAAAGCGAGCTGCTGGATACGGCCCTCGTCCATGTTGGACGTAGACACGTCACCGTCCAAGATGCCGTTGGCGCCGATAAACGCCGCATCGATGCCCAGCGCGCGCAGGGTATCCTCGGCCGTTGGTCCCACAAAAGCGGCGGTGCGGCGACGGTACATACCGCCCACGAGGCACAGCTCGCAGTCTTCGCGCGCCTCGAGCAGGTTAAATACCGAGAGCGAATTGGTCACAATGCGCAGGCGAAACGTCGGCAGCATCGAGGCCATCTGCTCAACCGTGGTGCCCGTACCCAAAAAGATGGTCGAGCCTTCCTCGATAAGCTCCACAGCGCGGCGTGCGATCTGCAGCTTTTCCTCGGCATGCTTGGTGCGCTTTTCACTGTGCGAATACTCATGGCGCAACATGGCGTGGGGACGGCCCTGCGCACTGCGGGCTCCGCCGTGCACGCGCTCGATCTCGCCTAGGCTCGCAAGTTCTTCGAGGTCGCGGCGAATCGTCATGTCCGAAACGCCCAGCGCATCCGAAATCTCCTTGACCGAGACCGTGCCCTGCTCCTCGAGCAGCTGACGAACCTTATCCTGTCGCTCTGCCTTAATCACGATGAATCCTCGCCGTTCTTTGCGCGCATATCATTCAAACAGTAACGAACAAATTGTATCAGACTCGTACGCGTCAAAAATGAACGCCCGCGCAGCTCCAATCATCACTTTTTTGAGAAAAATACCCCCAGCTTTAGTGGGGTGTAGTGATAATCTCGCCTGTTCGCGCTACAGTTTGTCGGAAATACCTCGATGTTAGGAACCAAATGATCACTTCCGAGCTTTTCGGCACCGCGCCGTGCGGTACCCCCGTTCATCGTTACACCCTCAACGGGCCCGAGATCTGCGTTCGCATTATGGACTATGGCGCCACCGTGCTGGGTATCGATGTGCCCGACATTCCCGGCAACGTGCGCGATGTGGTGCTGGGCTTCGATAAGCTCGAGGATTACTTTGACAACCCCGCCTGCTTTGGCGCGACCATCGGCCCCGTGGCAAACCGCACCGCGGGCGCCACGATCACCATCGACGGCACGGACTGGCATATGCCCGCCAACGAGGGCGCCAACAACCTGCACAGCGACCTTGAGCACGGCCTGCACAAACGTGTGTGGGATGTTGAGCTCGACGAGGTCCATAACGCCGTGCGCATGACCACCTCGCTTAAGGATGGCGAGCTGGGCCTGCCCGGCAACCGAACCTTTACGGCCGTGTTTACCGTTACGCGCACCGGCTGCTTCCGTATCGAATATGGCTGCGAGAGCGACCGCGCCACGTACGTGTCCATGACCAACCACACGTACTTTAACCTTGCCGGCCATAACGCCGGCATGGACTGCGAGCACTTCTTTGTTGCTAACGCTGCCCACTACCTGCCCATCAACGAGCAGAACATCCCCACCGGCGAGATTGCTCCGGTCGAGGGCACGCCGTTTGACTTCCGTGAGTTGCGCCCCGTCGCGCCTGGCATGGAGGCCGACGATCCGCAGATTAAGCAGGCCCGTGGCTACGACCACTGCCTGTGCATCGATGGCTATCAGTATGGCCGTAATCTGCGCCGCGCGATGCACGTTGAGGAGATGTGGGCCGGTCGTGAGCTGGACTACTACACCACCGCCCCGGGCGTGCAGCTCTACACCGGCAACTGGCTGGGCGACGAGCACGCCAAGGACGATGCCAACTACGGCTGGGGCGCTGGCTTTGCCCTCGAGGCCGAGATGTACCCCGACACACCACACCAGCCGCTGTTCCCGCAGGGCATTGTGGGCCCGGGTCACCCCTACAGCAATGTGATCGAATACCACTTTATGAGGCACTAAGCCCATAACGCAACATATCGCACAGCAGCGCCCGCCGGCACCACCGCCGGCGGGCGTTTTTCTACCTAGTCATTGGGGACGTTCCTAAATGACTAGTCGTTGGGGACACTCTTTGCCGAATGTGGCCGCCGCATCATCGATGATGCCGTGTCCTCGCGCGCAATGGTGGCGTCCGTCCCGCTTCGACCGTCGCGTTACGGCGCGAGAACATCCAGCGGAACAACTTGGACGCCACGCTCGGTAACATAGGCTTGCGAACCAAACCCGATGATCACGACTTTCGAAACCGGCGGGTTGTTTCCGGCGGCAACCATGCGTTTCTCGACAGCAACAAGGCTGTCAGACGCCTCTTCGATTTGAGCAGAGCTGAGTTTAACTTCGACCGGAATCCACGTTCCGCCGGGAGCCGCAATGACCGCATCGACTTCTAGATCGCGAGAATCATGATAGTGATAGAGGCCCATTCCGTTTGCTCGCGCATAAACCCACAAATCATGAAGCACCAGCGATTCAAAAAGCAGTCCGAGCGTCTTGAAATCTAGCAGTAGTGTCTCCGGGGTCGCCCCGAGTGCGGCGGCCGCCAGCGACGGGTCGGCGAGGTGATGCTTCTTTGAGTCTCTTAAATGCACCGGAGATCTCATTGCAGGGTTCCACGCGGGAATATCGCGAACGAAACTAACCCGAGCAAGAAGAGATATATATGATGCCGCCGTCTGTCTCGACACCTCTCCGCCAAGATCGGCTACGAGCGTCTTGAGTGTCGCCAAAGTGGATTCATTGCGCGCAAGCGATTCGATGACGGCTTTGACCTTCTCAGGGTCGCGGCGAGAGCCATCAACACGAGATAAATCTTCTTCGGCGACTATGCCGATGTAGCGTTTGGCCATCGCGGACGCCGCCCGCGCATCGTGTCCGACCGCGGCGGGCCATCCACCGCGAACAACGCACTCGGCAATCGAGGCAGAATCCAGCGACCCGAAAGCTCCATTGAACTTTTCGCCAGAAATAATGCCCGATAGCTTAACCGCACCGCTGGATTTCCCGAGTTCGAAAAGCGTCATGGTGTCCATGCGCAGTTTGGCGAATCTTCCAGCGCCGCTGTGCATCGGGCGTTCGTCGTCTCGCGGTGTTGCCGATCCCGTAAATATGAACTGACCGGGCTCACCGCCGCGGTTGTCGCACTCAAACCGTGCCGCGTCCCAGAGTTTCGGAACCTCTTGCCACTCGTCAATCAGCCGTGGCACCTCGCCAGAAACGGCAAGAGCCGGGTCAGTCTCGGCGCGTAAGCGATTCTCGAAGTTGCGGGACGGGTCCATGAGAAGGAGCCTGGACGCCGCACGGGTCTCGGCCGTGGTCGTCTTTCCACACCATTTCGGTCCTTCGATGAGAACGGCACCGAATATACCCAGCAGCTGGTCGAGCTCATTTTCGACAATTCTAGTGTAGTACTTTTTTGGCATATTTATCACCATTGCTACCAGCGCGTTTAACTTAATTTACAGTTTACATTTAACCAAATTTCGGTTCTGTGATTAACCATATTTACGCAATTCAATTAACGAAACAGATTTAGGAGCCATTTTTGCGAACGGCTTAAGCTGTGGTGCAGTCATTGACGTTCTAAAAGACTAGTCGAAAGGGACACTCTTTTCATAGCTCCGACACATGCGCCAACATGCCTGAAATCGGCGCGCTACAGATTGCGCCCATCTACTACTTTTACTCCCGCACCCCTGACCATACGCCCCTATTTTCAAAAATTGCACGTTCGCTACCTGCAGTTTTAATATTGCGATTTTCATCGTGCTTCGAGGTAAGCGACCAAAAGTAGTAGATGGCCCCAATTCCTGGCCGAGGGTATCTCGCCGCTCCTCCACGGGAAAATACGATCCGTTTTCCTCCGCCCCCAGGTAATCACGTGAGCAGGTTCTCGATGGGATCGGGGTCGGAGCTGGGGAGATAGCGGATTTCTAGTTCTACGCCGAGCTTTTGTAGCTCTCTGAGAGCAGCGACGTCTGCATCGCCTATGGCGACTGCGGGCGTTACAGAGCGCTTGCCCTCCCCTGCTTGCATATGGCCAATGCTAATCTTGGTGATCGGCACACCGCCCTTAACCAGCGCGAGTGCATCCGTGGGCGACGCCACCATGATGAGAATCCATTGGCGCGGCGTTGCGGTATGAATGATGTCGATGGTCCTTTGCACCGAGAAAAACCGCGTCCACACGCCATCGGGCGCCGCCACCCTCATAGGGGCCCATTGGCGCGAATCCGCCGCGATCTCATCGTTGACGATTAGGACAAGGTTGGAACCCACGGCTTCGTTCCACAGCTTAACGTCTTGCCCGTAAATGAAACGGTCATCGATGCGTGTGAGAAGAATCTTGGGTTGAGCCATCGCTGCCCCATTCTGTTTGAGACCCGTAAGAGCAAGACATCGCGTCTCCAATATTAGTGCATGAAAAGTGAGAAAAGCTGCCAGAACCCTTGCGCGGATTTGCGATGTCCCGTATCATAGACACCCGTTGGCGCCTCAGTTGCGTCACCACATGGCCGCCAGCGTAGCTCAGTTGGTAGAGCACCGCTCTCGTAAAGCGGGGGTCACCGGTTCGAGCCCGGTCGCTGGCTCCATTGAACAAGATAGCCGCCTTCGGGCGGCTTTTTTGTTGCCGATTTTGAGTGCGTGCGCGCCAATCCAAGCATCGCCACGTCAACAGCGGCCCACTCGGTGGACTTCGGGTTTAATGCTTAGAGGCGGGGATTTACCAGAGTGAAATTTTAATGAAAAGAAACCCAGCTGCAACAATTGCCATGGTGAGGGCTCGAATTGGCCATATAGATCTAAAATAGTCACAATATACAAATGTCGAGAGGCATTGGGGATATAGATGAAAAGAACTAAGGGTTTTCTTTTGTTGGTATTGATGCTGCTCGGACTGTTCTGCCTGAGTGGCCCTTCTTGGGCCGAGGCTGTCTGTCCTGAAGGTGAGCCTCAGCAGTCTTATACGGGCAGCCTGCTGATAACTGCTAAGGAGGGCGATGCCGACTCTCAGTCTGGGGTAAATCCCCTTGCCACTTTTGAGGGGGACGGCGGAACGGTCAAGCTTGACCATATTGGTAGCGGGATTTTGAGGTGGCAAGTTCTTCCGGACAAAATTGCGAACGATCCCTTCTCTTTTGCTGGAACGATATATCTATACAAGGTTGTGAGCGGAAAACAAAAATACGTCGATTGCTATCCGACAAACGGGTCTGGAATTGCATTCACCGGCATTTCGGGGCAGATTGATACACATGTACGAAAGGGAACCTATGTGGTGCGTTGGGTTGGAGCTGCTGCAGGCCCGATATGGATTGCGGTCTTGCGCCCCGATGTCCAAATAGGTTTCTCTCTCTAGACGGGAAGTTGCTCATGGACGCCATATATGACGGGGATGACTGGGTCGATCATTATACTTGGCGCCTGGTCGGCTCGAACGACAATGGGGATGTGGTGTTTGATGGACTATGTCCAAAGCATCTCCATCCTTTTGTCTCGTCGTTAATTGAGAGTTCCGCTCGTGTTGCCCCCTACAGCTCGGCATCGCTTCATGATACGGACGTTTTGAAGACCATAAGGGAGTCAATTGACGAGGGCACGATGAGCGGCCCGCTGTTTTCTCGGCTTGTGGGGCTAGATGAGATTGGCTCGAAACGACTGCTTGCGGGCGAAAAAGTGGAACTCACTTATCGGTCGATGATTTCAATCCTGCGGCTAGCCGATGTTCTTCGCAAATAAATGAGGCTTCCCTATTCAAAAACAGAAAACCCCGCCAAGCGTGATTCCCCCAGGGAAATACGCTTGGCGGGGTCCTAGCGTGATTTCCCTGGGGAAATCACGCCATCAGACGCGCAACTCAGCCGAGCAGCGCGTTACTCCTCCCAGTAAGCGTCTGCAAGCAGCTTAAAGCAGATCTTCTTGACCGGCTGCGCGCCATCGCCCGGGAACTCGAGTGTGGGCATGTGAGGCTCGCCGGCAACGAACAGTGCAAACTTGTCGTCAGCAAGATCGCCGGCGATCGAAGCGTCGGAATCGACCAGGTCGTAGTCGTCCTTCTCGTCAAACTCCTGGACCAGCGTCAGGCTGCCCGTGGCAACCTTAAAGGCCTCGCGACCCTCGACGTCGATCTGCAGGTCGTGATAGCGCTGATGCGTCTCATAGTGAGCCTCAGCCTCGGGACGCGTCGTGGGAGACATGACGTTCGCAAAGACCTTCTCACGCAAAATCGGATGGCTGCCGACCTCGAGCTGTGCCGGGTCGTTCTCCTCGAGCCAGTCGATCAGCACGTCGAGGCCCTTGAGCATTCCGCGGTACTCCTCGATATCGCCCAATGCACCGTAAATCATCTAAATCCCCTCTCGGATCGCTTCTTTGGCGGCTACTCGGCAAACGCGTTACCGACGCTGTTGCCACCCACATACGCCTCGACCAGGGTAAGGTCGGGATTGAACACGACAAACTCGGCGTCGCGCCCCAGCATAATGCTACCGCACTTGTCGTCGACATGAGCTAGCAAGCAATGCCGGGGCCGACGCCCAGGCTTTTACAGCTCGGTCACGACAACGCCGTTGTAGACCTCGTCCCAACGGTCCATGACCAGATGGCCGGTCATGGGATCCATGGCATTGAGCTTGCCGCAGGTGTTGGCGGTACGCAGCACCGTCTCGTCATCCGCGCCAGCAGCAATCGCATGCGCGAAGCCGGCAATGGTCGAATCGCCAGAGCCCGTAGCGTTAACGGCGGGGATATCGGGGGTCTTGGCGCGGAATGCACGGCCATTATGGAAGCCCACGGAGCCGGCAGCGCCCATGGACACGACGACCCAGGGGATATCGGAGAAGCGGGCATCAGAGGCGAGCGCGGCGCGGAGCTCGTTCACATCGTCGGTGGTAAAGCTCGTACCCAAAAGGCCGTTGATCTCGGTCAGGTTAGGCTTGACCAGCTCGGGCTTAATTTCGGACTTAAGGGCGGCCTCAAGCGAAGCACCCGAGGTATCGAGCAGCACCTTGGCGCCGGCGTTCTCGGCAATACCCGTGATCTTGGCGTAGTAGCCCGCCTCGACACCACGGGGCAGCGAACCCGAGATGGTAACGACAGCGGCCTTGCTCGCAAGCTCGGCGAACTTGGCGGTAAAGGCATCGAGCTCCTCGGGGGCAATCGTCGGGCCGCTCTCGAGTAGCTCGGTCTGGTTGCCGGCGTGGAGGATGTTAAGGCAAATGCGAGTCTCGCCCTTGATGGGTACAAAATCATTCTTAATGCCGTTGGCATCCATGAGCTCGGCCATGTAGGCGCCCATGTGGCCGCCGAGTAGACCGGTTGCCACAACGTCGTCGCCCAGCTGACCCAGTACACGGGCCACGTTGAGACCCTTGCCGCCGGCGGTCTTTTCGGGCGTCACACGGTTAACGTCGTCGATAATGAGCTCATCGAGCTGATAGCGTGTATCGACGGACGGGTTCATCGTAACGGTGAGGATCATTTTTAGCTCCTTATCTCGCAGGCTCCTTGTGCCTCGCGATACGAGTCGACAAAACGGAATTACAGAATCTCAATCGTGAACGAGCGAACGACGGTCTCCTTGGGCTTGGCGACAAGGCAGCCACGCTTATGCTCAAGCACGTCGTCCTCATCGGAGCAGGTCGAAAGGCCGCCCCAAGGCTCAACTGCCACAAAATCACCCTCGGGCTTGCTCCACACAATGAGATATGGGAAGCCCTCAAAGCTCAGGCGGACGCCCTTGTCCTCGCCCTTTTTGGAAAGCGTGACCTGGCGGCTCTCGAGCACGTCAAAGATGGTCTCCGCAAAATCGAAGAGCTCGTGCGATAGAGGCAGCGTCTTTCCCACCATGGGGTTCTTGGAGCGCTTATCCACGTCAATCAAGCCAGTCGAAGGGACAGCGGTGCAAAGTTCTGCAGCCTCTTCTTTCTCAAAGCGCAACTCGTAGTCCGTATAGGCCTCGCCCTCATCGAGCGGGCACCTAAAGCCGGGATGCCCACCGATAAAGAACGGCATGTCCTCGGTGCCCTCGTTGGTAACCTCATAGGAGACACGCACGGCGGCGTCCTCGAGCGTATAGCGGGCGACGAGCCTAAACGGATACGGATAATCGCTCAGCAGCGCGGCGTTATCCTCCGAAGCCAGACACACAGCCAGCTCGTTCGTGCTTTGGCTCAGCAGCTTCCACTCCTGCTTGCGCGCAAAGCCGTGGCGAGCGAGCTTTACATGATGCCCGGCAAACGTCATGGCGCTGTTGTCGCGCAAGCCTCCGCAAATCGGGAAGCAAATCGGCGCCTGGCCGGACCACACGGTGGGATCACCCTGCCACAGATACTCGCGACCGTCGGCCTCAATCGAGGTAAACGAGCCGCCGGCCGTAGACACCTTAATAGAAATCGAATCGTTGGAGAGAGCGTATTCCATTGCCCATCCTTTCGAACAACTGCTTTTTGCTCGCAAGTACCCGTCTCGGCCCTGACCAAAGGACAAACCCGCACGTTCATCGATGTGTCCGGTATCCCAGCCATGCAACGGGGTACCATATAGACATTGATGCAATTACAGCTGAAAGGCGTTCTTATGCGAACCATCATCCTCTATGCCTCACGCCACCACGGCAATACGAAAAAGCTCGTGGACGCCATCGTTGAGGCGCACCCCGAAATCGATACCCTCGACGTCAAGGCGCTCGGTAAAAACGAGTACCCCGACCTGCACGAATACCATCTGATCGGCGTCGCCACGGGCATTTATTACTCCGAGATCGACAAAGATATGGCGCGCGTGCTCACTAACGTGCTGCAGCCGCAGGACAAGGTGTTTGGCCTTATGACCTACGGTGGCAAAAACAAGTGGTACGGCAAGGATATCGATGGAATCTGCCGCATGAGGCAGGCCATCTTTATGGGCGTCTACGGCTGCCCCGGCTTTGATACGTGGGGGCCGTTCAAACTCACCGGCGGTGTCCAAAAGGGACACCCGACCGCTGAGGAAATTAAGGGCGCCGTCGACTTCTTCGACAAGATCGAAGACGAGTATGGCGACATCATCGTCGAAGAGTACGCCAAGCGCGAGAAGCGTCTAGCCTACGAAAAGGAGCATCCTGCGGGAGGTCTTGTGGCCGGCGTTAAGCGCACGGCAAAGAAGATCGCTAACAAGCTGTAACTGTTAAGGTGCTTTTGAGCGTTTAACCCATACGGCGGGTCCGAGCAGATTCGGGCCCGCCGTCTTTTTCTATCGTTACTCGGTAAAGGCGTTGCCGACGCTCTGGCCGCCAACATACGTCTCGACGAGGGTGAGCTCACGGTCGAACACGACAAAGTCGGCGTCGCGACCCGGCATGATGCTGCCGCACTTATCCTCGATGTGCGCGGAGCGCGCCGGCACCTCGGTTGCCATGCGAATGGCGATATCGGCGCTGGCGATGCCCCAGTCGACGATGTTCTTGACGCCCTGGGCAAGCGTGAGCACCGAGCCGGCAATGCTCTTGCCGTCGGCGAGCCAGCACAAGTTGTCCTTCATGATGACGTCCATGCCGCCACTGGTGTAGCTGCCCTCGGGCATGCCGCCGCAGCCCAGGCAGTCGGTGATGAGCACCGTATGCTGCCAGCCCTTTGCCTGCAGCAGCGCCTTGATGGCGGCAGGGTTCACGTGCTTGCCGTCACAGATGATCTCGGCGTAGGTCTCGGGCGTGGACATGGCAGCACCCACGACACCGGGCTCACGGTGATGCAGCCCGCGCTGGCCGTTATAGGTATGCGTAAAGCAGCTGGCGCCGGCGTTGATGGCGGCGATGCACTCATCGTAGGTGGCGTCGGAGTGACCGATGCTGGTCACCACACCCTTGGCGTTCAGAGCAGCCGCATAAGCAGCGGCACCGTCGCGCTCGGCCGCCATGGCGCTCTTAACGATGCGGCCACCCGCAGCCTCCTGCCACTGATCGAAGACCTCCTCGGAGGGGTCGATCAGATAAGCGGGGTTCTGCGCGCCCACGTGCTTCATGGTAAAGAAGGGGCCCTCCAGGTAGATGCCCTGAATGCGAGCACCGCAGAAGTCGGGGCCGCGACCCTCGTCCGCCTGGGCGATGGCGGCGCAGGCGTCCTTGATCTGCTCGACGCCATCGGTGAACGTCGTGGGCAGCCAGCTGGTGGTGCCGCGACGGGCGAGCTCGGTCGAGCTGATATCGATGCCCTCGGGATCGTTATCGGTAGTCGAGTGGTTATAGAAGCCATGGATGTGGGTGTCGACCATACCCGGTGCGATCCACGATCCCGTGTAATCCTTAATCTCGCAAGAGGGCTCGTCGGCCTGCCAGGCGCCAAAGACGCCATCCTCGACCATAAGATAGCCGCCCAGTTGCGGGCCTGCCGGCAAGAAGAACTTGTCAGCCTTAATTGCGTACGTGCTCATATGCACTCCTTGCTTCTAAAGCAGTTGACTGTGGTGATGCTTATACCCAGCTCACGTAAAACAAAAAGCGCCCGCCCGCCGTTATGAGCGGACGGGCGCCCTTACAGGGGGACGCGATTAAGCGGTGAAGGGGTGAATCGTCACGCCCTTGACCACGCGGTTGACCGTGCCGGTGGGGCTCGGCGTATCGGGCGTGTTGCCCACGCGCACGGAGTTGAGCAGGCTGATTGCCTGGGCAAACATCACGAACGGCAGAGCAAGGTAACCCTCGGGGAGTGCCTCATAGCCCTTAAAGGTGAAGGACTCACCCTCGTAGACAGTAGCGCCATCCTGCTGAACGGCAACGGTGTGCTGAGCAATATCGTCGCCACCGATCTCGTTGAGGATGTCGATGTCGTACTGACGGGTGTAGGCGTCGTTGTTGACGAATACGAAGACGAGCGTCTTATCGTCGACGAAAGACTTAGGTCCGTGACGATAGCCCATGGAGGTGTCGTAGGAAGTAGCAACCAGACCGTGAGCGAGCTCGAGGATCTTGAGCTGGCTCTCCTGAGCAAGGCCGCCAAAGGAGCCGGAGCCCAAGTAGGTCACGCGGTTGAAGTCGCCAGCGAGGTAGTCGGCAACCTCGGACTCGCGAGCGATGACCTCCTCGCCCATCTTGGCGATGGTCTCGACCCACTCGGCCTTCTGCTCGTCGGAAGCCTCGTCAAAGATGAGGGTAGAGAGCAGGGTCATGCAGGTGTAGGAGCCGGTCATGGCGAAGCCCTTGTCGTTGGCGCGCGGAATGAGCAGCGTCAGCGCGTTGGGATCATCGGCAGACTCAACGGCGAGCTTGCCCTCGGGAGCGCAGGTGATGTTGAGGAACTTGACGTTGTGAACGAGCTCCTTGGCAACGGCAACGGCGGCAAGGCTCTCGGGGCTGTTGCCAGAGCGGGCAAAGGAAACCACGAGCGTGGGATCCTCGGCGCGCAGGAAATCGCGCGGAGCGCTCACGATGTCTGTCGTGGCGATGGGCTTAAAGTCGTAGAGATCAGTGTTGCCAGCGTGACGCAGGTACGGGGCGCAGGTATCGCCAACGTAGTCGGACGTACCGGCACCGGTGAAGACAACGGACAGACGGCCCTCGCCCATAGCACGAGCCTCGGCCAGGAAGGCCTCGATGGCCTCCTTGTTCTCGCGATAGATGTTGAGCGTATCACGCCAAAGCTCGGGCTGCTGAGCAATCTCGGCCGTGGTGATCTGGGCGCCGAGCTCGGTGAGCTCCTCGACACTCTTCTCGAACATTTCTAATACCTCTCTCTAGAAGTAATCCTCTGACGTGCAATTATACACTTCGGTTGGTTATCTGGTAGTAACCAGTTAAATGCAAAGAATCACCATATGGAAACGATGCGGACACTAGTTGCTACGCTGATGGTAAACCTTGTATTTAAACTGATCGGCACGAGCAACCGAGAGTGTATACTCCACAACCTCGTTTGACTCGTTATACGTAGTCCTGACCAAATCGAGCACAGGCGAGCCCTCGACAATTCCCAAAAGGTGGGCGTCGGTGGGACGGGCTATGCTCGCATAGAACTCCTCTTCAGCCACGCGTATCTTTTGCTGAAAGTCCTGCTCAATCACATCGTAAAGCGGCTTGCGCTCCAGCAGCGGTCGCTTTAGGGACAGAAATTGACGAACCGGTAGATAGCTGCGTTCGACCATCATGGGCATGTTGTCGGCAGAACGAAGGCGCTTGAGCTTAAAAATGCGATCACCGATACGTAATCCCATATGCTCGGCCAGATTCTTATCGGCCTCCATCTCGCAAAAATCGAGAATCGTGGTCTCGGGGTCGCGACCCATCGCGCGCATCTGCTCGGTAAAGCTGTAGGACTGCATAAGATTGGTTGCCTTTGCCGAACGGTCGGTCACAAAGGTACCGCGACCGTGCTGCCGAACCACCAGTCCTAAACGCTCCAGTTCCTGCAGAGCCAGGCGTACCGTAGTGCGCGAGAGACCATAGCGCTCCGAAAGTTCGCGCTCGGAAGGAATCATGTCACCGGCGCGATATTCATGGTCAATCTTTTCGGTCAGAATATCGACCAGCTGATCGTACAGCGGTTGCTTACGCGCTCCAATCGCCATCCTATCCTCCCTTTTGCTCAAACTAGGCTACTACCTTGGGTGTTAAGCATTATCGGTCTGCAACACCCGAATCATCAAGAAAACAAAAGCCGCGCGCTCTTTCGAGCACGCGGCTTTTAACATACACATGGCTTAAGGGGTCGGGGTGTGAGCCGCGTAGGGACACACCCCTCAAGCTAGAGCCTTACCAGATGCTCGGCCAGAGACCAAGCGGGCCAGCGCCCAGGATGCCCAGGACGAAGAGCAGCAGAATGCCCTTGGTCGGGGTCCAGCTGTGCTTAGCGAACATGTAGTAAAGCAGCAGCGTAAGCATAAGCGGGACGAGCTTCGGGACGATGGTGTTGAGGGTGTCGGCAACAGAGAAGTTGACCGGATCCTCGGTGACGGTGCCGTAGGTAACGGACTCCATGCCGTTGCCCAGATCGGTGACGCCGCACTCGACAGCGTTGCCGTCGGCATCGGAAGCGGTGAGGGCGTTGCCGTCCTCATCGGTCATGGCGATGGTACCGGCCTCAGCGGTCTCGGTATCGATGCCCTCCATACCGGTGAAGTTCTCGGCCTCCTTCTCGGAGACGATCACGGTAGTAGCGGAGAGGCCACGGGTGGTGCCGTTGGGGATCTGGAGGTTGATCTGGGTGCCACCCATGGTGACGACCAGGCAACCGACGACGAAGACGCCCATGATGGAAGCGGCACGCGTGAAGGCCTGCATGTTGGCAGTCAGAGCGTCAATAGCGCTGGTGCCAAGCTTGTAGGACCAGTTCATGAGCCAGAAGCGCAGAGCGAACTGGACGACGTTGAAGATCACCAGGAAGATGATCGGCGCAGCGGCGTTGCCGTTGATGGCCATGTTGGAGGTGATGCCGGCCGTGATAGGCACGAGCGTCAGCCAGAACAGGGCGTCACCGATACCACCGAGCGGGCCCATTGCGGCGACGCGGACGGCGCGGATCGTGGGGATGTCAACCTTGTTCTGCTCGAGCGAAAGCACGATACCCATAACAAAGGTGACGAGGAACGGGTGGGTGTTGAAGAACTCCAGGTTGTGGCTCATGGAAGCCGCGAGGTCGTTCTTGTTGGTGTGGATCTTCTCCAGACCGGGGATGATGGAGTAAAGCCAGCCAGCGGCCTGCATGCGCTCGTAGTTGAACGATGCCTGCAGGAAGCAGGAGCGCCAAGCCATCTTGTTGAGGGTCTTCTGGTCGAGCTGCGGAGCAGGAGTGAGATCCTCGTAGTGCTCCGGGATCACATACTCATTAGATGCCATCTTCGAAGTCACCTCCGTCAGAAACAGCTGCACCCTTCAGCTCGGTCTGCTGCTGGAAGTCCCAGAAAGCGATGCCGAAGCCGATGAGAGCGAGGATGAGCAGGGCAGGGGTTGCCAGGGAATCGTT
The DNA here is from genome assembly GCF_003471585.1 of Collinsella sp. AM18-10. Taxonomy (GTDB): domain Bacteria; phylum Actinomycetota; class Coriobacteriia; order Coriobacteriales; family Coriobacteriaceae; genus Collinsella. The sequence continues at coordinate 26,714 of NZ_QRJO01000007.1, read as the reverse complement.
GGCAACGGTGATGAGCGCGAGGCCAAAGCCCATGAGGAAGAAGCCCCACATATCGCGGTTCATCATAACCTTGAGCAGGACGGCGAAGCCGACGAAGCGCATCATGCCGCCTGCAGCGGACAGACCGGTCTGCAGCCAAGTCGGGATGGCGGAAGCGATGGTCTGACCGATGGTAGCGCCAGCGATGAAGAACAGGGTGACGACGACAGCGAAGATCAGGCCGAGCAAAGCCATGGCGAAGTAGTTCAGACGCTCGATGCCCTTGGTGTCAGCGTTATGAGCCATGTTGTCCGCGGAGGACATGAGGGGCGACATAAGCGTGAAGACCAGGGTAACGCCGAGCTGACCAAGCAGAGCGAACGGAATGGCAAGGCCGACTGCCGCGTTGGGCTCGAGACCCGTAGCGATAGCGAGAATGGCTGCCATGATGCCGCCGATGACGGCGTTAGGCGGCTGAGCGCCTCCGATCGGCATGTTGCCGATCGTCATGAGCTGATAAGTACCACCCACGAGAAGACCGGTGTTGAGGTCGCCAAGGATAAGACCGATGACGGCGCCGGTGACGATGGGCTGATAGAGAGACTCGAGGAAGTTGAACTGGTCGATTGCCGCGACGAACGTGACGATGAAGACCAGAGCGACCTGGATGATCGAGTATTCCATCTTGCTCCTCCTTTCAAAATGTATGTACGCACTTTGGATATCACGTACAGAACGTCAGGGTTTCACTCCTGACAACGTGGATCACGAGGATTACGAGAAGAGCTTGCTCGTGTCCTCAACAGGCGTGCTCGGAACGCGCCTGATCTCCAACTCCACCCCCAATTCCTGCAGCTCTTTAAACGCAGCGACATCCTCGTCGTTAACTGCGACGGAGGTGGCGACTTGGCGCTTTCCTTCCGACATGTGCATGTTGCCGATGTTTACCTTCTTTATAGGCACACCGCCCTTGACGAGCGTAAGCACGTCTTCCGGTGTTTCGGCCACGATGAAGATCTTCTGGCGCGGGCTCGCCTTGCCAATGACGTCGATGGTCTTCTGCAGGGAGAAGAAACGCGTAGCGACGCCGGCGGGAGCGGCCATCTTCATGAGGTTCTGGCGCATGGTGTTGGTCGACACATCGTCGTTGGCGACGAGGATAAGGTTGGAGCCCAGGGTGGAGTTCCACTGGGTAGCGACCTGACCATGGACCAGTCGGTTATCGATGCGGGTAAGAAGAATGTTGGGTTCTGCCATGTTGATCAGCTTCCTTTCGTTATTTGCTGACGACAGTTACTTGATCTCCTGAATCGCGTAACGCGAAACATCTACGACGGCACCGGATCGGACTTTGATCTGGACCTTTTCGCCTTCGATGCCTTTGACGGTTCCGTAGATACCGCCGGCGAAAAGAACCTCCTGACCCGGCTTGAGCTCCGTGTGCAGCTCCTTGAAGTACTTCTGCTTCTTCTTCATGTTGATTTGCGACCAGATGGTGTAAATCAAGCCCATGATGACAAGCAAGCCTAAAAGGGCGACCGAGGAGCTCAGGACGTTGGCTCCGAAATCGGCCATTAGATGCCGTCCTCGTCACCGAAGATATCCTCTTCCTCGGCACCAGCGACGGAGGCAACCGTCTGGGCGGTGATGCCCGTCTGGCCAACGGTCACGGCCTGCTCGCCAAGCTCGGCGAGCGTAGCGTTGCCGCGGAGGAACAGAAGCTCAATAACCATGGGAAGGTTCGTGCCAGTCAGAATCTCGACGTTGTCGACATCCTGGGCAATCATCATTGCCTGGTTGAACGGGGTACCACCAAGCAGGTCGGTAAAGACGAGCACGCCATCGCACTCCTCGCGCATGGCGGTGATAGCGGCGCGGAGATCCTCACCGTAGGAAGCAGCCTGGTCGCCCTCGAAAGGAACGACGGTAAAAGCGGGCTGATCACCGGCGACCATAGCGATAGCGCTTGCGAGGCCGGGTGCGAACTGTCCATGACCGGTAAGAATAAAGCCAACCATTCAAATTTCCCTTCCGAAGGTGTGTACGATCTGAGTCCGATGTTTTCGGAAGCCAGCGGGCGGACGCCCTTAAAGCTTCTTGGAAAGCGTTCTTTGAAGACCAGTGGTCTCTCAACTGGTAGTAACCACGTGACGTGTTGTTGTCACTATATCATCACAGAAGAGGTCGCTTTCGCTGATTCACGCAGTAAAACGTTTTTGCACCGCTCACGGCGATAAATCGACCGTTTACCGCTCGTTAACACTTCTACCTGCGGCTTTGAAACCGTTTCGAAATGGTTCGACGAATGATCGGAACCTTTTCTGTGCCTAAACAACGCAGGGTGGCCAAAAATGGCATGTAGAAAAACTGCAGGTCATTGTGAAGATTTGTGAATTGGTCTTTTTGACTTAATACCAGTTAGAACCAGTTTAGAAATTATCGGTGAACGGTAGTTTTCGACCGCTCAGCGGTTATTTCCAATCGTTTACGGCCGTTTTCCTGGATGAATTGGGGAAACCCGATGAAGCACTTGCGCGGTTGCGGGAAATTTCGATACTCGTCCATCCCCCACGTGCCAAACTCTCACTCCCTAAATATGCCATAAGCTCTCGCTATTCGTCTTACAAACATAACTTACTCTAATCTGTATTTGTTTATCGTTTATCATTAAGTATGTTATAAGATTTAAATATCATCCTAGACATTGGTTGGAGGAGCTATGATCCGCTGGAACGTATCCAAATCGAATGAATCCATCAACCGCGAACAGGCAATAGCCGATCTGAGGAAGCTCGCTCACATCTGCAAATGGGCCACAATCTGCACCGCCGTAGCGCTCGCTCTGGGACTTCTCGCAGTCATTGCAATCGAGCTTCTACTCATATTGCCTAGCCTCTCCCAAGGGTTCTGCCTCCAATCCGTAGAGCTTAATGCCGGCGAAGGGCCATCTCTCGCTCTCGTCGGCGCCAATGAACAGACCCCTCTTATGCTTGTCGCGCACGACGGTCATACTGCCATAGGGAGCGCCATGATGACATGCCTTGCGCTTGCCATTGTGCTAAGCGCATACAGGTTTTTCTCCGCCATTGAAAAGGCGGGCAGGCCCTTTGACCTCGAATGCATCCGCATACTACGTCAAGTAGGACATTTGTTCCTTATTGGCGGCGTTGCTGTGAAGCTTCTTGGTGCCATAGTCACGGGGCTGATACTCTCAGGATTTGGCGGCAACTTTACGGATGCGCTTGGCGGCCAGCACCTCGACCTCTCTATGGTCTTTGCAGGCCTGATTATTAGCCTGATTGCCAGCGTCTTCCAGTACGGGTGTATCCTGCAAATACAAGATGACGAGTTGCTCTAGGGGGAATCCATGATTATTCTGCGGCTCGACCGCATGCTCGCCGAACGCAAGATCTCATCCAAAGAGCTTGCGGAACGCGTGGGCATCTCCCAGGTCAATATGTCGCGCATCAAGACGGGCAAGGTTTCTGCCGTGCGCTTTTCAACTCTTGACGCGATATGCCGGGCACTCGACTGCCAACCGGGCGATGTACTGGAATATATGCCTGACGATGAAGCCGATAACCTCTTTGGACTTAAAGATTAATTGAGATTATTTAACTACCGGTACCTCCGACGTAATAAGCCCGCTAGAACGGATATCGTTCTAGCGGGCTTATTCAGATAGTTCGGCTACGCGATCGGTAAGCTCAGGCAGATCTTACGCAAACAGGCCGTAAATGCTGATGTTGGCCTTGGCGTACAGGCTGTTGGCGTACTCGGTCCACTTGGAGCTGGCGCTCGAAGCCTGCGAAGAATACTGCTGGTAAGCGGTGTAATAGGCGGTCATGGCCTGCTTATAGGTGGCGCTATCGGCGGTAAAGGCATCGTCGGCGAAGGCCTTAGCGTAGGTGCTGTCGGCGTCCTTCCAGGTGCCCTTCGAGCTATCCCACTCGTCGCCGGCAAGTTTGATGATGTAGTCGGCGTAGTCCTTGCTCGCAGTCTCCTCGTTGCCGTCAGAAGGCTCGGTCGGAGCGGTCGGCATGCTCGCGGAAGCATCGCCCACCTTCTTCTTGTAGAGCTTCTGCAGCGTCGCGGACTGACGGACGATCTGCTTGGCCTGATCCTTGGACACGCCGTACTGTTTTGCCATGGTCTTGTAGTCGGAGGTGCCGATGGAATCCTCGGCGTACTTCTTCATCTCCTTAGAAGAGACGGTAATGCCCTCGTCCTCGGCAGCATCGAGCAGAATCTTGTTGCGCACGTAGGACAGGATGACATCGGCAGAAGGAGCGGTGTAGTTGCCATCGCTATCCTTGACGGTATCGAGGCTGTACTGGCTCTCGATGGCCTCGCGCGCGGTGATGTCGCTCTTCTTGCCGTTATAACTATAGCTTGCCACGGTCGAATCGAGCTGGTCCTCGGTCAGGGTCGACGAACCGACACCCTTGCCGCCAAAGCCGCCATTGCCAATAAAGAAGCCGACCACCGCAGCGATCACGACTGCAACCACGAAGGCGGCGATCATCGTCTTCTTGTGCTTGGATGCATGGTCGTCCGCGTCGGAGTCGTCGTCCTCGTCCTGTTCCTCGGGCATGAGGTTCTCGTCGGCGGCGTCCGCGGCGACCTTTGCCTCCAGGCGAGCGTCCTCTTCCTCGGCGGTCGTGCCGGCAGCAATGTGCTCGGCAGACGTACCGGCGACCAGGTCGATCTTCTCGTCCTCATCACCGTCGGGGCCTTCGCCGCGCTCGATGATCTGGATGCCGTCGATCTCGTCCTTCTCGTCCTTCTTTTGAATCAGACCCATATCAGTTACTCCTTGTTAGGAAACATAGTCTTCAATAGAATACGCCCGACGAGGCGCCGGGCGTATTGATTCTTAGGTTATACGCAAACACTTAAGTACTATTTAGGCGTTTGCAGCGTGCATGCCTTAGGCCAGGTGCGCGATAACGGCATCGGCAAAGGCCTGCGTGCCCACAGCGCCCTCAACGGAGCCGGTCTGGGCACGACGCACGTCACCGGTAACCTGCTCGCCCTCGTCGAGCGTGGCAGATACGGCGGCACGAATGCGATTGGCAGCATCGTTCTCGCCCAAGTGGTCGAGCATCATCGCAGCAGAAAGGATCTCGGCCGTGGGGTTGGCGATATCCTGGCCCGCGATATCGGGCGCGGAGCCGTGCGTTGCCTCGAAGATGGCGCAGTCGGCACCGATGTTGGAGCCGGGGGCCATGCCCAGACCACCCACCAGGCCGGCGCACAGGTCGCTCACGATGTCGCCGTACAGGTTGGGCAGCACCAGAACATCGAAGTCGTTGGGGTTCTGGACCAGGCCCATGCAGGTGGCGTCGACGATCTTGTCGTTGAACTCGATATCGGGATAGCCCGCGGCCACCTCGCGCGCAACGCGCAGGAACAGGCCGTCGGTCGCCTTCATGATATTGGCCTTGTGCACGGCCGTCACCTTTTTGCGGCCGCAGCGGCGGGCATACTCAAAGGCGTACTCCACAATACGGCGGCTCTTGGCGATAGAGATGGGCTTGATCGAGATGGCGGAATCGGCGGCGAATGTCTTTTGGCCCGAACGCTCGACAAGCTGCGAGAGCTCCTCGACCTCGGCTGCGCCCTCGTCGAACTCGATGCCGGCATAGAGGTCCTCGGTGTTCTCGCGCACGATGACCAGGTCGACGTCGCGGAAACGCGAGCCGTCGCCCGGCTGCGACAGACAGGGACGCACGCAGGCATACAGGTCAAAGTGCTTGCGCAGGGCCACGTTAACGCTGCGGAAACCCGTGCCGACCGGCGTGGTGATGGGGCCCTTGATGGCAACCTTAGTCTCGGCGACCGCGTCGAGCACGTGCTGGGGCAGCGGCGTGCCAAACTCGTCCATGACGCCGGCGCCGGCCTCCTGGACGTTCCAATTGATCTGGACACCGGTGGCCTCGACCACGCGGCGCATGGCCTGCGTAATCTCGGGACCGATGCCGTCACCGGGAATCAGGACTACATCGTGCGCCATAATCTGTTACTCCTCGTCTTCGGCGTCGTCAGATTTTTTAACGCTAGCACGCTTCTTCTTTTTGGAGAGATCCAGGCCAAAACGTTTAACAAGCATTTCGCAAATCTCGCTCGAACGGGCCTTGAGATAGCTGCCCTTACCGTTCTCGGCATCGAACTTAAGGCGCAGCGCGAGCTTCTCGGCAACCTCGGCGTCGATCTCGCCCTGGCAAAACTCGTACAGGCAACCGAGCATGTCGCGATACTCGAGGTCGCCGTGGTAGCACTGGATGGCCTCGTCCAGGATCGGCCAAGCCTCGCGCGAACGCTCGACGCCCGTGGCTCCCCACACGCACAGCAGGCGGAAGGCGGCGTAGCGCAGCGTGGAGGAAATCTCGTCGAACAGCGCGGTCTCGGCGCCCTCAAAGGCATCGCCCAGCTGTTCGGGGCAGGTGGTGGCGAGCGCCGTCAGGGCATCGAGGGCCTCCCAGCGGGTCTGCGCCTCGGGGCGGTCGAGTGCCTCGATCAGCGCGGGCACGCAGGGCACGACGCGCTGGGGATCGCGCTCGGCAAGCAGATGCAGCACGCGGGCGGCAAACTGGCGGATGCGGCGCGTGGGACAGCCGAGCTCTTGGACCAGGCGGTCGACGGCGTTCTCGTTCTCCTCTGCCAGCTGAAGCTGTGCCAGCTCCTCGTCGGTGAGCTGTTCTTCCTTATTTTCTGCCATAGTTACCTCTTCTTACTATTTCTTAGCGTGCTTGCCAGCACCCTTGCTGTCATCGGTGACCGAGATGAGCTGTCGGTCGGCCGCACCATTGCGACGCGCACGGCGGCGTTCCTCGGCGTCGCCCGCATCGGCGGCGGCGCGATGGGCCTTGTTGACGTTAAAAACCTCGTCGTGCTTGCGCCACGGGCCGACGGACTCGCCAAAGCTCATCTTAAGACCGGCGATAAAGCCGCCGAGCCAGCCGATCGGCGCAAACTGCACCAGCGGGAACAGCGAGAACACCCAGGTCAGCAGGACGACTGCCGCCGCTCCTGCAAAGTTGGCGATCCAGTAGTCGCGCTTGGTGATGACGCGCTTTTCGCACGCCCACTGGCCGCACAAAAAGCCGATGTAGATCGCAAAGAGAAAGAGCACCAGCGCAAGCACCACGAACGTCCAGCTCATGGGCGCTACTCCTCGTGATGGTGGCCGCAGCAGCACTCGTGGCCGTCATCATGGCCGTGGCCGCCGCAGCACTCGTGGTCCTCGCCGTGATGGTGGCCGCAACCGCACTCATGCTCGTCGCCGTGCTCGCCGCAACCGCAGCCGTCCTCGTGGGCACCGTGCTCCTCGGGGCGATACTGCGACCAGTCCAGACCGGCGGCGATGGCGTCGGCCTCCTCCTTGTAGAGGACCGTGATGGCCTGGGTACCCAGCTTGGCACCACCGATGGCGTCGAGCATGTCGTAGAGCGTAAAGGCCACGTCGGCGCCGGGCAGCGCGAGCTCGCGGTCATCGGCGTAGGCGAGCGCCAGACGCAGGTCCTTAATGAAGTGCTCGACCATAAAGCCGGGCTTGTAGTCGCCGTCGAGCGCCTTGGGGGCCAGGCTCTCCATGGCGCCGGACTTGCCGGTGCCGCCCAGGATCATCTGGCGGGTCTTCTCCAGGTCAAGGCCGCTCAGCTCGGCAAACGCCAGCGCATCGGCCATACCGACCATGCAGGCGCCCAGCGACACCTGGTTGGCGAGCTTGGCAGCCTGGCCCTTGCCGGCGCCATCGAAGCAGCAGATATTTGCCGCAAAGGTGGCAAGGATGTCGCGGACCGGCGCGATGTCGTTCTCGGTGGCGCCCACGATAGCCGTGAGCGTGCCGGCGATAGCGCCCGACTCGCCGCCGGTGACGGGGCAGTCAAACGCCATGCGGCCGGAAACCTGGGCGGCCTCGGCAATGTCACGCGCCAGCTCGGGGGAGCTCGTGGTGAGGTCGATCAGCACCGCGCCGGGCTTGGTGCACGCGAGCAGGCCGTCGCCCGCCAGGTAGAGCTCCTCGACCTCGGAGGGATAGCCCACCATGGTAAAGACGACATCGGCGTTCGCCGCGGCATCGGCCGGCGTATCGGCCCAGACGGCGCCGCGCTCAACGAGCGCTGCGGCCTTGGACTTGGTGCGGTTGTTGACCGTGACGGGATAGCCGGCGTCCAGGATGTGGCCGGCGATGGGGGCACCCATGATTCCGGTGCCGATAAATGCGACGGAGAGCTTGTTTGCCATGAAACCTTTCCTTTTGGGTTGGGTGTTGTTACCAGGTTGAATACTCGGTGCCAGCGTTTGGGCTGTGAGTTGGGATCGATTACGGCCGCGTTACTTGCCTACTGACCGCGCACGCGGCGGGCGATGCGGTCGGAAAGCGACGCCTTGTCGGCGCGGTTCTTGCCCCAAAACGCGCAGGCCACCATGCCGGGGCCCACGTGCGAGCCGATGGTGGGACCCACGGAGCTGCGAATGATCGTGACGTCGGCGCAGCCCTCCTCCTTGCGGATGGCGGCTTCGAGCCAGTCGCCGTCCTTTTCGGCATCGGCCGTCATAATGGCGATAGGCATGGTGCGATCGGGCACATAGTTCTCGCGGAACGACTTGAGAATGGACTTGAGCGCCTTCTTGCGACCGCGGTTGACGCCGATCAGCGACAGCGAGCCGGCCAGGTCGTAGGACAGCTCGGGTTTGACGTCGAGCTTTGCCGTGAGCTGTGCCGCCGCGGGCGGAATGCGGCCGCCGGCAGCCAGCGCGTCAAAGCTCTCGAGCGTAAAGTAACCGTGGACATAGGTCTTGGCCTCGTTTGCCCAGTCGACCAGCTGCTTGGCGGTCAGTCCCGCCGAACGCTGGCGCACGGCCTCAAGCGCCAAAAGCTCGCCGGTCGCACAGGGCAGAGCGTTGTCGACCACGTACAGCTCAAAGTTGGGATACTCGGCGCGCACGGCGTCCGCCGCCTGGCACGCGGAGTTGTAGCTCGACGACAGCGCCGAGGTAAAGCACAGGTAGACCGTGGGCGTACCCTCTTTGGCGCACTCGGTAAAGAACTCGATATAGCGACCGAGCGACACAGCCGAGGTGGACACGCGGGCACCGGCGCGCATGCGGTCGTAGAACTCCTTGGGCGTGATGCTCGACCAGATGTCGTCCGTACGCTCCTCGCCATCGATAATGAAGGGGAAACCCAGGATATCGACATCGAGGTTCGCGGCGACCTCGGGGCTAAAGTCGCAGCAGGTATCGACGACGATGCGGCAGCGGTCAGAATGGCCGGTAGATGCAGCCTTGTCCATCAAAGCGACTCCTTACGTAAAAAAGGCGGCCATCCGCATGGGATGACCGCCGGCCGTTAACTCATGCAAGTTAACGTATTTTACTCGTCAAGTGTTTCGATGCGGGGCTTGATGATGCCATATCCACCATTCTTACGGTGATACACCACATTGATGAGGCCAGTCGTCGCGTTCTCGAACACGTAGAAGTCATGGCCGAGCAGATCGGTCTGCACCAGCGCCTGCTCCTCAGTCATCGGGGTGACATCGATGACCTTCTCGCGGACGAGCAGGTCGTCCTCCTCCTCGGGCAGCAGCAGGTCGGCCAGATCGTCAACGCGCTCGACCGGCGCAACATCCGCGGCGCTGGCACCGCCCTGGCGGTTGTCCACGACCTTGGTCTTGAACTTGCGCAGCTGGCGGGTGACCTTATCGGCGGAGAGGTCGATGGCAGCGTACATATCTGCACCGTGCTCGGCAACGCGAATCACCGAACCGCGGGCACGAACCGTAACCTCGACGATTGCCGGGTTGGGGTTCGAGGGGTTCTTCTCATAGCGAAGCACGACGTCGACTGTCATGGGCTCGATATCGAAAACCTTGAGCGCCTCGCCGATCTTCTCGTCCACATGCGCACGCAGAGCATCGGTTACCGTCGTCTTGCGTCCAGAAACCTTGATATCCATACGTGGCTCCAATCTGCCTCGGGGACTTACTGTACTGGCTATGTACCCATTGCCGTGCATTTAATCACGCGGATTCCTAAAGACCCGAATAACGATTGCTTGATACCGCATACCGAAGTCTCGCACTTTTCCGTGGCAAAGTGCGCTATAGGAGGGAGCCGGCGGCTTTGGTTTTGCACCTAAAAAATGTCTTTGACCTGCTGGTTTTATGGGAACGAAAAAGCCGGGCTCCCCTGTTGGGAGAGCCCGGCAATGCGTGTTGAAACCGTGAAGAGGCGCCTCTCCTAGCGCATAGGAGATGCCACCCCTAGCAATAACTAGCTATTGAGTTTGTTAATGTCGTCGTCGGTGATGGTGTCTTCCTGGCTGGACGATTTGTCTTCGGAGGATGCGGTCTCATTGTTGGAATCGGAGGACTCGCTGCCGGAGGATGTGGTCTCGCTGGACTCAGAGTCGCCCGGCTGCACGTTAGCGCCCGAAACCGTCTTAGTGGTGAGGTCGTAGGGCATCCTGCCATACCAGACAGAGTGGACCGCCTCGAGCGTGCCGTCGGCCGTAATACCGTCGAGGGCATCGCTCACGGCACGGCACAGTTCGTCATTGGACGAGAGGCCCGCAACACCAAGCGTCGAGGGCGCCTCGAGCGAACCGGCATAGGAGACCTCGCTCATCAGGCGTGCAAGGTAGCCGCCGGCCGTGGAGTCGCAGATTACATAGTCGACCTCGCCGGACTCGAGTGCCTCAAAGCACTCGTTGATGTTGGAGTAGGTCTTTTGGTTGGCGGTGATGCTCTGCTTAGCAAGCGCCTCCTGCGAGGCCGAGGACATCTGGACACCTAGAGTAGACGTGTTAAGGGTATCGGTGGAAACGCTTAGCGACCCACCATCACTGGTTTTACCGAACACGGAAGCGGCATCGTACAGGCAGGTGCCGAGCGAGCTAACGTCCCCGTCCGTGGAGTTGATCTCGCCGATAAAGATATCAGCCTTTTTGTCGCCGAGCGCGGAACCTGCCGAGGACGCATCGACAAAGGCGACCTTAAGGCCCATACGGCTTGCGAGGGCGCGGGCAGCGTCGACTGCATACCCCGTGAGCTCGCCGTCAGCGCCCTGCATGGCCTGCGGCGCATCGGAGGTATCGAGGGCAACCGTCAGGGTACCGGGGGTGACCAGGGCATCATCCGACACCGCGGGCGTGACGGTCTCGTACTCGATCTGGTCGATCGTGGGAGTCGTGAACGTAGACAGCGGGTTGAACGCGCATCCGCTCAGGCCCAAAACGGCGATGACCGCTGCGGTCCCAGCACCTAACCGAGCCGCGTGCATCAAGCTGCCCCTCACCATGTCCACTACCCTGCCTTCTGTGTCGTATACGATCCGTGCGTTGCACGAAATATCAGATTGTTCCCACCAGCTGACCTGGTATTTGACCCCACACTTGCGCACCGGGGTGTTTGCTCGGGAGGCCGCAGCCACCTTCACGACTGGCCCGCTCGCCCGCGAGGCGGTATTGCCCCAAAGAAAGTAGAACGGACGGTGCGGCTTACATCTAGGACGCGCCATGATCGCGCCGCGCGCACGCGGTCGCTTACGTGGATCCCTTTGACCGCGTCTGTCTTGGACTAGGACGGGCATTTCGTCCGTCCGCAACCACAGCCTGGTAGGAACGTAGCGCATTATAGCTAAGTTCAAGCTAAAGTTTAAGGTTAGGGGCGTCATTCGCATCGCGAGTACAGATTTCGCAGGTCGGAGTGGGCTATTCGTGCCCCTGTGAAGCCCGGAGCTCCCCTATGGGGAGCTCCGGGGCACCCTTCCTAGGGTGCTGTGGCCAAAAAATGGCAAATATGAGTACTGTCACCAATTTAGTAACAGGCATTTTTGGCCTCTCGGACAGATTATGCGCTCAGTGTCGCCAACCTGATGCTTAGTTATTCTACATTTGTTTATTATCTTCTTACTTTATGACGCCTCCGAGTCCTATATTCCTTGATTTTGCTGTTACTGATTTAGTGACAGTACTCATATTTGCCATATTTTGGCCAGGGCATATGATTAACCCCCTATTTTCGACGTGAATTAGACCGGCTTAAGCCCAAAACACGCCCGCAGCGCGTTAAGCAACGCCTCTTGCTTCTTCCTGCGGGCATCGACACGATTCCGGTACCGCTTTCGCATGCGCTGGTGGATGCGCCATGCGAGCACTTCCATCGCTTCCATGTCACAGAGCATTTCGTTGTTGACCGTCGCGACCTCGATTCCCATAGTAATCAAGCCCGTGTTGCGTTTTTCATCATGGATACGTCCCCTCCGGGAGGAATGGCCCAGCTCACCGTTGTATTCCAGGTCAAACCGGGCTGTCTCTTGATACGCATCGCAAACTGCATGAGGCATCCCCGAGATTGCCTGCGCACGGTCATCGAACTCGATCTTGTAGTCGGACTTAAAGGGACCGCAGGCAAACCCGCCATAGGAAAACGGAAGCGAAAACAGAGCGAGCATGATGCACTCCATGGGCGAGAGCAGGTTTTCTGACAGGTAGGGAAACAGACGCAGCAGTTGTTTGGCCACATTCCCCTTGCATGTCGCAAGGTAATCTGCCAGGCGATCGGGCGTCAGCACCGGTTCGACTTCAAAGTAGCCCACGTCTGCTGGCTGGTCCTTGTCCTTTGCAAGCCTATTCGCAACAGGCGAGGTGTAGGGAGGCAGATACTTCCCGCGATCGCTCAGTGAAATCTTGGAACACAGTTCCTGGGCCAGGGCAAATGCCTGGATACAGCCGACCTCGCGGGCAACGGCAACACAAAGGGCCTCGGGAGATAGACTGTACACCCCCGGTTCCACCTCTAGAATCGAGCCGGCAGGCAACCCGGAACACACGGACCAGCCCACGCCAGGCATGCGGCGGCGCTGCGCCGCAGATCCCACCAGCAAGCACAGATCTTCTTGCACCTCGCCGCTTTTGGCTCCAATTCGCACCAAGTCGGGAAGATAGATATCCTCGATCGAGGGCGGCGACATGCGCAGCACACGGCGCTCTTCATCGGGATTAAGGTCCTTCCAGCTGATATAGCCCATCTGCCGGCGCTCGGCGCGCATCATGCGCAGCGCTGAAGCGCCTGTTAGGATTACGGAAGCCGCTAGCTGTTCGCCTGTCGGCTCGTTGCGCCGCTCAATCTTCACTGCCACAAAACCACCCCTACCAAACACGTGCGATAGCAAGGCCATCGACTGCCGCAGCGCCGGCACGCTTGAGCTCCGCCGAGGCTGCTGCCATGGTCGCGCCCGTGGTGATAACGTCATCGATAAGCAGTAGGCGGCGGCCGTGCACGTCCTCAACCGTCTCGTACATGCCTTGGGCACGCTCGCGACGCTCCTCACGACCGAGTTCGCGCTGGTCGCCATGCCCGTACTTGACGAGAGCATCGAGCAGAGGAACACCCGACAGCTCGCAAAATGGGCGCGCAATGGCCTCCATATGATCAAAGCCACGCCGCCGAAATGCTGCCGCCGTCGCAGGCACAAACACCACCGCATCCGCACCGGACAGCACGCCTCCTAAGCGTTCGGGCGCTACGACCTGGGCATGCAGGGCGGTGTCGTAAAGCAGCTCCGCCAGATACGGAGCCAGACGTCGCTCGCCCGCGTCCTTGTACGCTTTAATGATGCGCGGCAGCGGATGCGCATAGACGGAGCACGCCAGGCAGCGGTCGAGCGCCTCCGCCATTGCCGAGGACGTGCCCTCGACCGAACACTCAGTGCACAGCAAATCCCCAAACGGGGCGCCGCATCGGGTACAGCTATGACGTGGGTCGATGAGCGTGAGCGCGGCCAGGCAGTCTTGGCAAATAAGCGCACCGGCGCGCTCGCAGCCGGCACATCGTGTTGGCGACAATGCCTCGAGCGTCTCGCGTGCCACCCGCTCGGCAAACGGTAGCAATTCGTCCGCAAACGGTAGGGTGCCGGCACCCTGCAGACGGCTCAATTTGTTCAGATGGCTCTTCAAGACACAACCCTCCCTACGTTCGGTCGCAGGGAGGGTTGTTGATTCAGCGCTATGATACCCCGATGCGCTCGGGGTAAGGCGAGCTAAATCCGCTCGCGGGCGTTATTCGCCGGCGGGCGGTTGTGGTGCGGCCGCAGACGGGGTCGAGCCCTCGCCACCATCCTGGCGCGGCTTGCGGGAACGGCGACGACGACGGCGCTTTTGACCCTGGTCGGCCGAGCCCTCGCCACCGCGATCCTCGCGCGGCTCGCGCTCGTCGCGAGCGGCGCCACGCGAAGCCTTGGCAGCCGCTCCCCCGCCATCTCCGGGACGACGGCGCGTGACCTTGACCTCACCATCCGAGACCTGATCGGCAACGGAGGGCACTGAGGGCTTCTGTTGCGTGCCCGAGGAATGGCGACGGCGCGGACGCGGCGCGCGCTCATCCTCGCCACGTGACTTGCCGCCCTTGTCGGCAGGCACATCGGAGGCCGAGGGACCCTTGGAAGCGGCACCGGTCTCGCGAGCAGCTGCGGCGCGGAAGGCATCCTCGCGCTCCTCGCTCGACAGGTGACGGCGGCGACGACGCGTGGGGTTCATACCACCGCCGCGATTCTGCTGCTGGGGCTGCTGAACCTCGCGCTCGCGGGAGGCGTTCTTGCCTGCAGCTGCAGCCTCGCCGACATCGCCCGAGCCCGCGCGCTTGCGACGACGACGGCCACCGGCGGCCTCCTCGGCCTCAGGCGTTGCGGCATTGCCACGGCCCTTTCCGCGGCCACGGCCCTCGCCCTGCCCCTGACCGGCGCGAGCATCGGAATCGGCATCGCGACGACGGCGCTTGGGCATCGACGTACCGGCCAGACGGTCGGCGCTCGACAGGCCATCGCCCACGTCGACGCCGTTCTCGCGGTCGAGCTCCATGAGCGCCAGGCGCATCTCGGGCGACTCGATGCGCTCGAGCACGTCGCGCGTCACGCAGTCGGGGCGGCAGTTGCAGCCCTGCTCGGCGGCCTTCTTTTTGCAGCCCTCCGAGCAGGTCATATCGGCCAGGTTGACCTTAAAGACCTTGCCGTTCTCCAGGCGCAGCACCAGCTGCTCACGCGGCGTGTCATATTCCTGAATACGCGCCTTGCCGAGCGGCGTATCGATGAGCGTCTTCTTTTTGGGCGCACGGCTCTTAAAGTCCTTGTACGCTTCGAACTCATAGCGCAGGCAGCACATCAGGCGGCCGCAAACGCCGCTGATCTTGGAGGAATTGAGCGGCAGGTCCTGCTCTTTTGCCATGCGGATCGAGACGGGCTCAAACTGTCCGCCAAAGCGCGTGCAACAGAGCTCCTGGCCGCACTGGGCATAGCCGCCCACCAGGCGAGTCTCGTCGCGCACGCCGATCTGGCGCATGTCGACGCGAATGTGCAGCGTCGAGGACAGATCCTTGACGAGCTGGCGAAAATCGACGCGCTCCTCGGCCGCAAAGTAGAACACGGCCTTCTCGCCGCCAAACAGGTACTCGACGCCGACCGGCTTCATCTCGAGGTCGAGTTCTTTGACCAGACGGCGGAAATCGACCATGGCCTCGTCGCCCTGGATGGCAAGGTCGTCGGCAAGCTGCAGGTCAATGTCGCTCGCCACGCGCAGCACGGGCTTGAGCGGCTGACCGATCTCGTCTTGCGGCACCTCGAAGGGATCGGCCGTAACCAAGCCGATCTCGGTTCCGCGCTCGGTGGAGCAAATGGCATAATCGGCCTCGAGGATATCCAGGTCCTGCGGGTCAAACCACAGGTCGCGCGAGGCGTAGGTAAACTTAACGGGTACGACTAACGGCATTTCAGTGCCTTCCTGATATCGAACAGCATGACCTCGATGGCCAGCTGGGGAGTAACGTTTCTGGCGATGTTGCGCTCGGCGGTCGCGACCGCCTCGAGCGCCTGGGTGGCACCCGCAACATTGGTCGCGGCGGCAAGCCGACCGATCGTGTCGCGCACATCCTCGTTCACCACGTCGGCTGCCTCGTCCTGAAGTGTCAGCAGCACGTCGCGCATGAGCGTCCGCGCGCTCGCCAGCGCTTCCATGATACCCGAACGCTCGCGCGCGTTGAGTTCGCGCTTGTTGCGGTCCTCAAGCTGCTTCAATGCTCCACGCGACAGGTAGTCGGCGTTTTGCTCGAGTACCTTTTCCTGCGTGGACTTGACCTCGGCGAGCGGCGCCTTAACGGCGACGATGAGCGACTTGGCGCGACTGAGCACGTCGGCCTCGTCGGCGGCAATGAGTGAGTCGATGGCACGGACCATCTGACGGCGGGCGTCTTGGCGCTCGGCGCTCTTAAGAAACTCGATGCCGCGTGTGGGGCTTCCCGCCACGGCGACCGCCATGCGGCAACGCGCAGGGTCCTGACCGGTGGCGCGGCTCACGGCCTGCGCGGCGACGGCGGGCGATACCAGCCGAAACGGCACGCACTGGCAACGACTCACGATAGTGGGCAGCATCACGTCGGCCGAGGTACCCAACAGGATGAACATGACGCCCTCGGGCGGCTCCTCGAGCGTTTTGAGCAGCGCGTTGGCGGTATTGGCGCGCAGCTGCTCGGCACGGTCGATGATGTAGACCTTTGCCTTGGCGCGGATGGGCGCCAGCGGCACGTCATCGAGCAGCTCGCGGGTCTGGGCAATGAGGTAACCCGTGGCGCTCTCGGGCGTGTAATAGTGCACGTCGGGGTGCGTATGGCGGGCGACGCGCACGCAGCTGTCGCATGCGCCGCAGCCGTCCTGCTCGCACAGGAAGGCTTGGGCGAGCGCCCACGCGGCGTCGAGCTTGCCGGCGCCGGGAGCGCCCAAAAACAGGTAGGCGTGCGATGCGCGGCCGCTAGCAACGGCGTTGGTCAAAAAATCGCGCACGCGCTGTTGGGTGTCGAGCTTGGCCAGCAGGCTTGTCTGAGCGGGGGCCATGTTACTCGGCCTCCTTGGCAAGCGCGGCGGCGACGGCATCTTGCGGAATGTCGAGACCGTACGCGCGAACCTGTTCGACCGTCTTCTCGAAGACTTCCTCGATGGTCGCGGTGGCGTCGATGAGCTTTACGCGGGCGGGTTCCTCGGCAGCAATTGCGCAAAAGCCCTGGTAGACACGCTCCTGGAATGCCATGCCTTTTGCCTCCATGCGATCTGCCGCGCCACGGGCGGCCATGCGCAACGCCGCCTGCTCGGGCGTGATGTGGTAGACGAGTGTGAGCGCCGGGTGCGTACCGGCGACGGCCAGGTTGTTGGCATCGCGCACCATCTGGCGATCGAGGCCGTCGGCAAACGCCTGGTAGCAGGTTGTGGAATCGTAGAAGCGGTCACACAGTACCACCTTGCCGACAGCAAGGGCGGGTGCGATGACCTCGTGCACCAACTGGGCGCGCGCTGCCTCGTAGAGCAGCAACTCGCAGGTGTCGCCCATCGCCGTATTGGCGGGGTCGAGCAACAGAGCACGGATCTTTTCGCTGATGGCAGTGCCGCCCGGTTCGCGCAGGCTCACAACCTGGTGGCCAGCGAGCTCGAGCGCACGGGCGAGCAGGTGCGCCTGCGTGGACTTGCCGGCACCGTCGACGCCCTCGAGCGTGATAAAGCTATGTTGAGCAGGCTCAAAAGCCATGGGCGCAGCCCCTTCCTACAAGGCGCGTAAATGCGAGTTACAGCAACCAAGCCATGATACCCCAGTGCTCGGCACGTCCCCAATGGCTAAAGGCGCCTTTCCAAAGTTGCGGTGAAATAGGGACTGATTGAAGCTCTGAGACCGCCAAACAGTCCCTATTTCACCGCAACTTATGATGGGGAATTTTGGATGCTGGGTATAATCGTCGTATTGCATTGAAATGTGGCGAAAGGAGTGGCAATGTCTCGGTATTGCGCCTCGTGCGGCAAGCGTCTTGCAGATGATGCCAAGTTCTGCACCTCGTGCGGTGCACCCGTTGAGCAAACAGCCGCGAGCGATAGCCAGCCCGCTTTTGAGCAGACCGGCTCCCTTGATACGCCGCAAGCCAAGGCGGACGACTCCCTCGCCTATAGCCCCGACCCCGCCGCAAGGACCGAGACCGTCGAGACCACGCAGCGCATACCCGTCGCGAGCGGCTCGCCCCAACAGCAGCCGGTTCCCGCATACGTGCCCGCTTCGCCACAAACCCCCGCTTCCAAAAAGAGCGGCACCGGGCCGCTTATCGCCGTTATCGTTGTGCTGGTGGCGATCATCATCGCCCTGGTCATCTTCTTTGCAATCAGACCGTTCGACAACGCCGCCACGCAGACGACTGCCGAGGTAGCTAAGCTGCACCATGACGTCGACGACGATGGCCTAAAGCCTCTCGGCGATCCCAATAGCCTTTACGACGATGACGATGATGACGACGAGGATGGCGGCGAAGCAACGCTCTCTGAGCAGAACCTCTACCGCCGACTGAGCGAATACTACGACCTGCTCGAAGATCTCGACAGCCAGGTCCGTGGCTGCGCGCAGAACTTCAACGGCAACTATCTGGAAGAGGATCGAACCACCCGTCAAAATCTCGCCGACGTCGCCGAGCGCACGGAGGACACCATCGAGCAGTATTACGACATCGTCGAGGACCTGGACGTCCCGACGAGCTCCAAGAACTACAGCTCCTGGAAGGACATCATCGCCCTGTACGACGACCTGGATCACCGCATTGACGCAATCTGTGATGCCTGGGAGATCAGCCTGAAATACGCCAAGCCTGCGGACCACAAGAATGAGATCGTGGCGCCGCTGTCGCGCGACAACGTGGCGGGCACCAATGACAATAAGTACCGCCTAGACTTTGAGGAGCGCTATCCCGGCGCCAAGCCTGTCGAGGTGAACTAGCGCTTTGTCGTTCCCGAGCCGGCAGTTAGGGACGTTCCCAAACTGCCGGCAGAAAAAGAACGTCCCTAACTGCCGGTCAAAAAAACGAGCGAGGATCGCGGGGTCCTCGCTCGTTTTTTTTGGGCAATGTTTCGACTGCGCCGTTACTTGTCGGCGGCTGTTTTCTTGGCAGTCGACTTCTTCGCGGTCGTCTTCTTGGCGGCAGTGGCTTTCTTAGCCGTCGTCTTCTTGGCCGCCGTCGTCTTCTTTGCCGTGCTCGCCTTGGTTGTGGTCTTGCGACCGCGGGCGGGCTTCTTCTCCTTGGTCGGGCAGTCCATGTTGACGCAGATACGCCACGGACCGCGCGCCGTGTTGACCACCACGATGGGGGCGCCGCACTCGGGACAGGTCTCGCCCGTCGCCTCGAGCTTGCCACGCGCCGGCAGCGGATAGCTCACGCCGCAGTCATCGTAGTTGGTGCAGCGGATAAAGCGCTTGCCGCTCTTCTCGCTCTTGTGCGCGATCAGGTCGCCATGGCGTCCGGCCTCGGCACACACCTTGCACTCGCCCACTTTAAGGTCGGGCTCGTAGTTGGTGGGGCACGTCGGGTTCACGCAGATCTCGAAAGCCTTCTGGCGGAACGGCTGACACTTGATGCGCGGCGCACCGCATTCGGGGCACACGGCGGCCTCGCCCTCGAGCGGGCTCACCTTGACGCCGCTCGGGACCGGATAGGTCACGTCGCAGTCGGGCCAGCCCATGCAGCCAATGAAGCTGCCACGGGTCTTGGCGCTCGTCTTCATAACCAGGTCCTTGCCGCACTTGGGGCAGGCGCCCACGCGCGCATCAGCCGTGACGGCGTCGCTGATGGCGTCGCCGAGCTCCCGCGTATGCTTGAGCAGCTCGTCGAGCACGCCGGCCAGCAGCGCACGCGAGTGCGTCACGACATGCTCTTCGGTGTCCTCGCCGCGCTCGACGCGAGTCATGTCGCCGTCGAGCTCGCTGGTCATATCGGGGCTCGTTATGCGCGGGGCAAACTGCGTCAGCGCGTCGATGATGGCGATGCCCAGCTGGCTCGGCTCAACGGGATCGTTTTTGAGATAGCGCACGGCATACAGGCGCTCGATGATGCTCGCGCGCGTGGACTTGGTGCCCAGGCCGCGCTTTTCCATCTCCTGCACGAGCTTGCCCTGGCTGTAGCGCGCGGGCGGCTCGGTCTGCTTGGCCTCAAGCTTAATGTCGAACACGTCGACCGTGTCGCCCTGCTCCAGCGGCGGCATCTGCTCGTCGCGCTTAAGGCCGTACGGGTAGGCCTCGCGGAAGCCCGGGGTCACGAGCACGTCGCCCGAGGCCACGAACGGCTCACCGTTCATGTCGAGCTCGAGCTTAGTGTTTTCGATGGTCGCGGGACCCATAAGCGTCGCCAGGAAGCGGCGGGCAATGAGGTCGTAGAGCTTGCGCTGGCCGCCATCGAGCGTGGACGGATCGCCTTCGCCCGTGGGGTAGATGGGCGGGTGGTCGGTGGTCTCAACCTTGCCGCGCGTGGGCTTCATGGGGCCGGCGAGTACCTTTTTGCACACGGGCGCCAGCGCCGGGTTGATCTTTGCCAGGTCGCTCACCACGGCGCCCAGATCGAGCGTCGCAGGGTACACGGTGTTGTCGACACGCGGATAGCTGATGAGGCCCGCCATGTAGAGGGACTCGGCGATGCGCATGGTACGTGCAGGTGAGATGCCCTCGGCCGCGGCGGCAGCCTGCAGCGAGGTCGTCGCAAACGGGGTGGGCGGCTGCTGCTTGCGGGAGCGCTTGGTCACCGCGGCGACGGTTGCCGTCGTAGCGCCGTCGACGTGGCCGTACGCCGTCTCGGCAGCATCTTTATCGGTAAAACGTGCCGTCTTGTGCGCAATCTTAAAGCGGTCATCCTCGGCAGCACCCTGAGCGGCACCCATGCCGCGAATCTGCCAATAGTCCTCGGGCACAAACGCCATGCGCTCGCGCTCGCGCTCGACCACCAGGGCAAGCGTCGGCGTCTGCACACGACCGGCGGAACGCACGTTGCCAAAGCCGCCAAACTTGGCGAGCGTCAGATAGCGCGTGAGCACCGCGCCCCAAATGAGGTCGATGTGCTGACGGCTCTCGCCGGCATCGGCCAGGTTCTGGTCGAGCGAGACGAGGTTGTCGAAGGCCTGCGTGATCTCGGCCTTGGTAAACGAAGAATACTGGGCACGGGCGACCGGCAAATCGGGCGCAACCTCGCGCACCTTGTTGAGGGCATCCGAGCCGATCAATTCGCCCTCGCGATCGAAGTCCGTGGCGATGATGACACTGTCGGACTTCTTGGCAAGGTTCTTGAGCGAGCGGATGAGCTCTTTCTCGGCCGGTAGCTTAATGACGGGCGCCCAGGTGAGGTAAGGCAGGCTCTCGAGCTTCCAGCCCTTGATGGAAATGCCATCAGCAAGGAACGGCTTGCGCTTGGTGTCGTACGGCGGGCGGGCCAAGCCATCGGGCATATCGGCCGGCAACATCTCACCGTCCTCGGTCACCGAATACCAACCCAGCTTTTTATCGAACAGCACGCTGTCGCAAAAATCGGGCGCCAGGATGTGACCGGCAAGGCCGATGGTCACGCACTCCTCGCCCTTCCACTCAAAACGGTAGATGGCGGTGTTGTACACCTTGTCCTTTTTGGGCTTACCCGTGGACAGCCGCTCGGCGATCTGACGCGCGGCGTCGTTTTTCTCGGCGATGATGAGCTTCAAAAGAGGCTCCTATCTCGTATCTCTGCGGCTACGCCCGCCCGTATGGCGGCCGACTTACGCCCTTGCTTGCTCAATCTGCCCGATGAGCCAATCGCACCAGGCATCCATGCCCTCGCCCTTGCGCGCGCTCACGGCAAACCGCGGCGCCTGCGGATTGAGGTCATCGAGTGTCTTAGTATACCTATCCATGTCAAAATCGAAAGCCGGAGCTACGTCGACCTTGTTGAGCAGCTGCGCGCCGGCGTGTTGGAAGATGCCCGGGTACTTGATGGGCTTGTCGTCGCCCTCGGGCACCGAGAGAATCATGATGGACAGGTTCTCGCCCAGGTCAAAGTCGACTGGGCAGACCAGGTTGCCCACGTTTTCGATAAAGATGACGTCGATGTTTTGAAGGCCCACCGCCTGGTCGAACGCGTCAACGGCCTCCATGATCATGTTGCCCTCGAGGTGGCACAGACCGCCCGTGTTGATCTGGATGGCGGGCATGCCGGCTTCCTTCATGGTGATGGCGTCGACATCCGAGGCGATATCGCCCTCGATGACGGCGCAACGCAGGCCCGCCTTGTCACGCAGGCGCTCGTTGGTGCCCAGAATCGTGGTGGTCTTGCCCGAGCCAGGGCTCGACAGTACATTGATCACATAGGTGTTTGTCTCATTAAAACGCTGACGCAGCTGATCTGCCAAGCGCTCGTTGCGCGACAGGATCGGCGATGCGATATCAATCGTTTTCTCGGTCATACTTAGCGCTCCTTAATTTGGCCCCTTTATACCCCATCACCAGATGGCTAGCGGGCTAATCGTCGGGGGTTTCGATTTCGATACTGGCGATGTCGAGCTCGCGGCCGTGCAGCAGGCGCACGTTGGCGCCACCACATTGGGGGCAGCGACAATGGAAACGGTCGTGATCAAAGACCTCGCCGCAGTCCAGGCACTCGCTTTGTGGATGGACTTCCTCTACGGCAAGCTCGCAGCCGCGCGTGAGCGGGTCCTCGTCGCGAAACGTCTCCCAGGCAAAGTCGAGCGCCTCGCGCACGACCTCGGTCATATCCCCGATACGCAGCGTTACCAAAACGGCGCGCGAGGCCCCCGCCCCACGCGCCGCACGAATCACTGTATCGAGTATGCCGTTGACAATGCCAACCTCGTGCATACCGATTTACTCCTCGTCGTCCTCGTCGTCCGAGAACAGGTCCAGACGGCTCACGAACAGGCCCTCCTTGCCCTCGCGCGCGGTAATGACCACGCGGGCGATGGCAAGCGAGATTTCGTAGAGCGAGAGCAGGGCGCCATACATGAGGCCCAGCGTAACGGGCGAACCATCGGGCGTAATCACAGCCGAACCCACGAGCAGGCCTACGTACACGTAGCGCCAGGCGCTGCGGAAGGCCGCATAGGACACGATGTGAAAGACGGACAGGTAGAAGATGATAAGCGGCAGCTCAAACGCCACACCAAAGCCGATCATAAAGAGCAGCTCCATGTTGACGTAGTTCTCCAGATCGGGCAGCGCCGTGGCGACGGCCGAGGTCTCGCCGATGAGCCACTCAAAGCCTGCCGGGATGATGATGAAGTAGCAGAAGATGGCGCCCAGGAAGAACAACACCGTCGAGGCGAGCACCGTGGGCACGACCCATTTGCGCTCGTTGGGACGCAGTGCCGGCAGGAAAAATGCCAGAATCTGCCAGATGATCATGGGCGTGCACATGACCACGGCCATCTTGATGGCCAGCGAGAAGCGCAAGCCAAAGCCGCCGAGCGTGGTGGTGATGTAGAACTTACCGTCCGGCACAAACGAGCGGATGGGATCTTCCAGGATATCGAGCACCACGGGCGTGGCGAAATACAGCACGATGGCGGCGGCAAACACCGACACGACCACGATGGTCAGGCGGCGACGGAGCTCGCCCAGGTGATCGAAGAGCGGCATGCGCGCAGGTCCGATAGGCATTACTCATCGCCTCCCTTCGGGGCGTCGGCGGCAACGGCGTCGTCCTCGGCCTCGAGCTCGCGAGCGAGCTGGTCGACGACGGCCTTGCGCTTGCGGGGACGACGGGCGTAGAGGTCAGCCGTCGTGGGCTCTGCCGGCTCGGGCTCGGGCTCCGGCTCTGCAGCAGGCTCGGGCTCGACGACAGGCTTGGCGGCAGCGGCAGGCTCTGTACCCTCGGCCTCATCAACAGCGCCTTCGCCCTCAGCAGCACCCTCGCTTGCGGCCTTCTCGGCAGCAAGACGGGCGCGACGCTCGGCAAAGGTCTCCTTCTTGGCGGGCGCTGCCGTCTCGGCGGCATCCTCGTCCGCATCGGAATCGTCGTCGGTCGCAGCAGTCTTCTTGGGCTTGACCGGGGCCGACGCGGCCTCGCTCACCGGATCGATAATCTCGGACTGAACAACGGCCGTCATCTTTTCCTGCGTCTCGCGGAACTGACGGATGGCACGGCCGATCGTGCGGCCCATCTGCGGGAGCTTATCCGGGCCAAACAGCAAAAAGCCGAAGACCACGATGATCGCGAGCTCACCCTCTCCAATACCAAACACACATACCTCCAAGGCTCGATGTGAGTCGAGCCCGCACCGCGCCATTCGGCCGGAACTCGTCTATTCATTCGGTCAAGTATAGCGCCCGGACGCCAAAACGTCCGAGCGCATCACAAACATATGCCAAACGGCACGCCCTTTTGGGGCAAAGATTATGCAGCGGTGATCGAAATCTCCTGGTCGACACCCAACAGCTGAACCACGCGCATCACCGGGGGCTGCACATTGGTGCAGCTAAAGCGCTTGCCGTGGTCAACCGCGTGGTGCGCGGCGCCCACGAGCACGCCAATGCCCGTCGAATCAATGTAGCTCACCTGGGCAAAATCGAGCTCAACGGCCTCGGTGGGCTGCTCGAGTGCCAGGTCGATGGCATTGCGCAGGCTATCGGCGTTAGAGATATCGATCTCACCGGTCACCTTAATGGTGTAGAGCTCTGGCGTGGGGTTTGTGGAAATACCCAAATCCATGTATACGCTCCTTTACGTATCGAAAGTGCGGATAGTACTAGGCGCGGACTTGCGGGGCCCTACGCGTTAGGCGCGCTCGGCACGCGCAAGCTCGGCAGCGACAAGCTTAACGGCCAGCACCAGCACATCGAGCGCGGCCTCCAGGTCCTCGACCGTGGGATAGCTCGGCGCGATGCGGATGTTGGTGTCGCGCGGGTCCTTGCCATAAGGCCAGGTGGCACCGGCCGGCGTGAGCTTGACGCCCAAGTCGGCGCAGAGCGCGGCGACCTTTTGGGCCGAGCCCTCGGGACCATCGAAGCTCACAAAGTAGCCGCCGCGTGGATGCGTCCAGGTGGCGCAACCCGTGTCGCCCAGGCCCTCGGTGAGCTTGCGCTCAACGGCCTCAAAGCGCGGGCGCAGGAACTCGGCATGCTTTTTCATGTGCTTCTTGACCGCCTCGATGGTGGGAAGGAAGCGCACGTGACGCAGCTGGTTGAGCTTGTCGGCGCTAATAAGACCAGCCTTCAGGCGCTTGGAGAACTCGGCGATGACCGCGGGGCTCGCACCGATAAAGCCGATGCCGGCACCCGGGAAGGTGATCTTGGACGTCGAGGCAAAGGCCACCACGCGGTCCTCGGTGCCCGCCGCGCGGGCAAGATCGAAGATGTTGGCGAGCTCGTCGGTCTCGTCGTACAGGTCGTGCACGCAGTAGGCGTTGTCCCAGAAGATGCGGAAATCGGGCGCGGCCGTGGGCATCTCGACCAAGCGGCGCACAGTGTCCTCGCTAAAGGTGATGCCCGTGGGGTTGGAATACTTGGGCACGCACCAGATACCCTTGATGGAATCGTCGGCGGCAACCAGGCGCTCGATCTCGTCCATGTCGGGGCCGTTGTCGGTCATCGCGACGGGGACGTTCTCGATGCCCAGATCGGCGGTGATGCCAAAGTGGCGATCGTAGCCGGGAACAGGGCACAGGAACTTGACCTTCTTGCCGTCGTGCGCTGCCTCGTAAGCCTCCCAAGGGTCGCTGCCGCACGAGCCGCAACGCCAGAACATACCGGCGATATCGTGCTCGATCAGCAGGCTCGATGAGCCCAGTACGAGCGTCTGCTCGGCAGGACAACCCAGGAACTCCCCCGCCAGCTTGCGTGCCGAGGGAATGCCCTCAAAGCAGCCGTAGTTGGAGCAGTCGACGTTGCCGTCATGCAGATCGGCATCGGCATTGAGGATATCGAGCATGGGTCGAGAGATGTCCACCTGGGAGGGCGACGGCTTGCCGCGGGCCATGTCGAGCGCCAGGCCCTTGGCCTTGACCTCGGCGACCTCGGCTTTGAGCGCCTCGATGGCGGCATCGAGTTCGGTGGTTTCCATCTTCTGGTAGATCGTCTGCATGGGGTGCGACCTTTCGCGAAGCGGTACGTTGCAGTTCGTCTAAGTATAGACCGCCATCGTCGCAACGTTATGAAGCCGTGATAGATTAAGTTCATCGCAATCAATTACGAATCGCCGCGCATGCCGGCGTGGGGCGCCCAAGGAGGCACTATGGAGTACGGATCGTTTCAGGCCGAGGAATTCGGCGACTTGCAGCGCCTGGTCGACGGACTGTTTTACGACCGCCACGCCATCGACCGCCTGGATCTGATCGTACAGGCCGAAATCTTGGACCTGGCGCCCGACCTCATGGAAATCGTGAACCTTTTGCCGCCCGGCTACTACGACCGCCAGTCACTTTGCGACCAGCTCAACTCCGCCTTGGCCGCCCACGGCTGGGGCGCCGTCTACGGAACGGTGGAATAAGCCTCGAGGCCGGCGATTTGGCCCGCTTCCCGACCTTGGCGAGGCTTGTTTTAGGACTTGTGGCCAAAAAAGGGCAAATATGAGTACTGTTACCTTTTTAGTAGCAGCGATTCTTGGTCGAAATCGGTAAAACTCGACTTGAAACTTCCTAATCACCGTCAGCTAGCGCCAAATTGGAAGTCGATGGTCACTCATTAACGTACAGTTCTTATAACTTTGTTCATTATTTTCCGCACCTAAAGTGATACGCCGTTTGTGACAGTACTCACAAACGGCGTTTTTTGACCACTGGCGTGTCTGGCAGGCGGCAAGCACCGCCCGAATCCGCATTTTGAACGCGCCCGAATCGGTGGCGCGCGCAGACGTGGTGTAAGAGCGTCCTGAGGTCCGTCGCTGCAAGTCCCGATATTACTCCTTCTTGAG
>NZ_QRJO01000006.1:317-85240 GCF_003471585.1 Collinsella sp. AM18-10 | reverse complement strand
GGGACACATGTATGTCAATCCTGGTCTAACAGAGCCTTAAAAAATCATTGGAGTGGCTAATAAGCCTGAATTGGTAAAGCGGTTTAGCAATTAACTTGTATTTGACCTGCGAGTTTCTTATATTGGTATCTTCATAAGGTAACCACCTTTACCTACCGTTTACCGCTAGTTTTAGCACGTTTACCAAACCGCGCACCCTCTGCTCAAGCCTGTCCAAAACCCGCCGTATAGTTCCCTCACGGCCCGCATCCGGCGGGTCGATTCGTTACCACGGTCGTGCGCGTAAGCGCATGGAAGGGGAAGTATCGTGAGCGATTGCAAGAGGGTTTACCGTTTTGGAACCGACGCCCAGGGCACCTGTGTCACTGAGGGCGACAAATCCATGAACTTCGTGCTTGGCGGCAAAGGCGCAAACCTTGCCGAGATGAGCCGCATCAGTCTGCCGGTTCCCGGTGGCTTTACCATTACCTGCCAGACCTGTGTCGAGTACTCCGGTGCCGGCAACGTCTGGCCCGAAGGCGCACTCGATGAGATCGTTGCCGCCGAGGCGGACCTCGAGGCCCGTTGCGGCAAGAAACTCGGCGATGCCTCCGATCCGCTGCTCGTGTCGGTTCGCTCGGGCGCTCCGTTCTCCATGCCCGGCATGATGGACACGGTCCTCAACCTGGGCCTCAACGACGATTCCGTCCAGGGCCTTATCGCGCAGACGCAGAACCCGCGCTTTGCCTGGGACAGCTACCGTCGCTTTATCCAGATGTTCTCCAACGTCGTCATGGGCGTCGACGCCGACCTATTCGAGAACGCTCTGACCCAGGCCCGCCTGGTCGCCGGCGTTCGCGTCGATTCCGAGCTTTCGGCCGAGGACCTGCAGGAGCTTGTCGAGACGTTCAAGGGTATTTTCTCCGATAACGTCGAGGCGACCCTGTATCCCGAGCTTGAGGTTGCCGACGGCAAGCCCGTCTTCCCGCATGATCCGGAGCTCCAGTTGCGCCTTGCCATCCAGGCCGTCTTTGGCAGCTGGATGAACGAGCGTGCCTGCATTTACCGCAAACAGCACGGCATTTCCGACGAGCTCGGCACCGCCGTCAACGTCCAGGCCATGGCCTTTGGCAACAAGGGCGAGACCTCTGCGACCGGCGTCGCCTTTACGCGCAACCCGGCCGACGGCACCAAGGAGTTCTATGGCGACTTTTTGGTGAATGCCCAGGGCGAGGACGTCGTCGCCGGCATCCGAAACACCGAGCCCATCGCCGACCTCAAGACCACCTCGGGCCTCGAGTCCGCAGGTGAGGAGCTCGAGCGCGTGTTCCTGACGCTCGAGGATCATTACCGCGATATGTGCGATATCGAGTTCACCATCGAGCAGGGCAAGCTCTGGATGCTCCAGACCCGCGTGGGCAAGCGCACTGCTACCGCCGCCCTGCGCATCGCTATCGAGATGGTCGAGGAGGGCCTCATCACCCGCGAGGAGGCCGTGAGCCGCATCGATCCCGCGCAGCTCGATCAGCTCCTGCACCCGCAGTTCGACGCCTCCAAGAAGTACGAGGCCCTGGCCAGCGGCCTTAACGCCAGCCCCGGTGCCGCCGTGGGTGAGGTCGTGTTCTCGAGTGATGACGCCGTCGCGCGTTCCGCCGAGGGCCACAAGGTCATTCTGGTTCGCTGGGAGACCAACCCCGACGACCTGAAGGGTATGGTTGCCGCCGAGGGCATCCTGACCAGTCACGGTGGCAAGACGAGCCATGCCGCCGTTATCGCCCGCGGTATGGGTACGCCCTGCGTCTGCGGTGTCGAACGCTTCCATATCGACGCCGCCGAGAAGGTCGTGCACATCGAGGGCAGCGACCGCGTGCTGCATGAGGGTGATGTCATCTCCATCGACGGTACCCAGGGTATCGTCGTCGACGGCGCTGTTGATCTGGTTTCGGCCGAGCTCACCGGCGATCTGGACACTATCCTGTCCTGGGCCGACGAGATTCGTCTGGACGAGACCGGTGGCCACGCCAACCACGTGCGCGTTAATGCCGACAACCCCGAGGACGCCGCGCTCGCACTCGAGTTTGGCGCCGAGGCCATCGGTCTGTGCCGCACCGAGCACATGTTCCTGGGCGATCGCAAGAACATCATCCAGAGCTTTATCCTGTCTAACGATGAGGCCGTGAAGCAGCAGGCCCTGGCCGACCTGCTCAAGGTTCAGACCGAGGACTTCCTGGCGATGTTCAAGACCATGTCCGGTCGCGATGTGGTCGTCCGCCTGCTCGATCCGCCGCTTCATGAGTTCTTGGATAATCCTCGAGAGCTCGAGGTCGCCATCACCAAGAAGGAAGCCGCTGGCGCCAGCGAGGAAGAGCTTGCCGTCCTGCGCGCCCGCCTGCGTCGCATTGACGGCATGGTCGAGTCCAACCCGATGCTCGGCCTGCGCGGCGTGCGCCTGTCCGTCGTCTTTGGCGATCTGCCGCTCATGCAGGTCCGCGCCGTGGCCACGGCTGCTGCCCGCCTTATCAAGGATGGTGTCGACCCACGCCCCGAGATCATGGTTCCGCTCGTTTCCATCACGGCAGAGCATGTCCAGACCCGCGAGGTCATTGAGCGCGTGATCGCCGAGGTTTCCTCCGAGGAAGGTGTCGAGCTCAACATTCCCGTGGGCACGATGCTCGAGCTGCCGCGCGCCTGCATGGTCGCCGACGAGATCGCCCATCACGCAGATTTCTTCTGCTTTGGCACCAACGACCTCACCCAGACGACCTTCGGCTTCTCCCGCGACGATGCCGAGGCCAAGTTCATTCCGCTGTACTTGCACAAGAAGATCCTGAAGGACAACCCCTTCGAGACCATCGACACGGCGGTGCTGGAGCTCGTGCGCTTGGCCGTCGAGAAGGGCCGCGCCACCAATCCCGACATGCACTTTGGCGTGTGCGGCGAACACGGCGGCGACCCCAAGTCCATCAAGGGCCTGTTTAACGTGGCCGACGTGGACTACGTGTCTTGTTCGCCCTATCGTGTGCCCCTCGCACGTCTGGCTGCCGCCCAGGCCAAGCTCGAGGCCAAGCGTTCCGCCTAGCGTTTAGCGTTTAGACGCCTAGCGTAGCCCCCCTTCATACCGCCCGTCTCATTCGTGAGGCGGGCGGTTATCATGTGCGGGTTTTGTCTTTTTGTCTGCGCAAAAAATTGTTCTTGCAGCAGAAACCCGCGCGTGTATACTCGAATACGTTTGTTCAACTACGTGCCGGCCAAGGTGGTACGGCACCTCTAGAAGAGTAAGGAATTGCACATGGATTACATCCGCGCAATCGAGCGTCAGCAGATCCGCGAGGACATTCCTCAGGTTCGCGTCGCCGACAACGTCAAGGTTCACTACCGCATTAAGGAAGGCGACCGCGAGCGCATCCAGGTTTTCCAGGGCGACGTCATCCGCATGGCCGGCGCCGGTGCCCGCGAGACCTTCACCGTCCGCAAGATGTCCTTCGGTGTCGGTGTTGAGCGTACCTTCCCGCTTCACAGCCCCAAGATCGCCAAGCTCGAGGTCGTTCGTCATGGTCGCGTCCGTCGCGCCAAGCTGTACTACCTCCGCGACAAGGTGGGCAAGGCTGCTCGCATCCCCGAGAAGCGCTAAGAAGATCGCAGCGTCTGTCCACTCGTTTGGACACAAGGGTCACCTTCGGGTGGCCCTTCTTTTTATCTGATTTGCATGCAAGGAGGGCCTGGTATGGCCAACATGACGAGCTCGGTTTCGGCATCGCAGGTTGCCGGTGAGTTGGCGAGCGCTACGTTTGAGGAGATTCCCGCCCTCGTGGAGCATTATCGCGAGGATCCGCGCCAGCAGGTGATCAAGGCTTGCGAGCGTGCCCTCAAACGCCATGCCAAAGAGCTTGCCGAGCGCGAGCGCGTCAATGACATGTACGAGCTTATGCATGAGCTTGGCGGCGATGGGGTGATCGTTGGTGTCGACGAGGTGGGTCGCGGATCGGTGGCCGGTCCCCTGACGGTGTGCGCCGTCTGTCTTCCTATGGAGCCGCGCGTCTGGGGCATCAACGATTCCAAAAAGCTCACGCCGGCGCGCCGCGAGCTGCTCTCGGTGAAGATTGCCGAGGTGGCGACGGCGATCGGTTTTTGCCATATCGCGCCTAAGGATATCGATGATATGGGCATGGCGCGTGCCATTCGTGCCGCCGTCGCGGGCGCCGTGGCCGATACGGGACTTGAACCCGACTGTGTCCTCATGGATGGTAACCCCTTGGGCGCCGTTCCCAACGAGCGCGACGTGGTGAAGGGCGATGCCAAAATCGCCTGTATCGCCGCGGCGTCCATCATGGCTAAGGTGACGCGTGACGAGATGATGGTCGAGTACGACGCCGAGTATCCCGAGTACCATCTGGCCGAGTCGAAGGGCTATGCAAGCCCCGAGCATATCGAGGCCATTCGCAAGCATGGACTTTGTCCGCTGCACCGCGTGAGCTTTTGCGGAAACTTTCTGCAGACTGAGCGCCTTTTCTAGGTCAATTGTGGAGACAGGGACCTCTGGAGTTTTATAAACCTGCTGGTAGCGGGCCGTATGCAACACCATTGCTGCGTACGGCCCGTTTTTTGACGGCATTTGGTCAGTTTTTGGTTTGCTTCCGGTACTTACCCGCATGAAAGGTGCCCTCATCATCGGGGCAATGCAGTGTGCGGGAAAGGAGACCCCATGAGTGCCGCAAGCAAAAAGAGCAAGACGCAGCAACTCAAGGAGCGTTGGGAAAACGGCGAGCTCGACTGCGGGGCGATGACGCCCGAGTTTATCAAGGGGCTCAGTCCCCGCGAGCTGGGTATGCTGGGCGAGCTGATCACCATCGACTACTTTAACGAGCGCGGCTACTCCTTGCTTGAGCAGGGTTATCGTTGCACCGAGGGCGAGGCCGATCTGGTGCTGCTCGATGAGCTCGACGATGTCGTGGTGATGGCCGAGGTCAAGACCAGACGCGTTGCACTGGATTGCAGCACGCGGGTCTTTCCCGAGGAGGCCGTGGACGCCCAAAAGCAACGCCGCTACCGCCGCATCGCAAGTTGCTATCTTATGGAGCATTATCCGCTCAAGGCGATTCGCTTCGATGCCGTGGGCGTCACCATTCGTGGCGGGCATATCGCCGAGATCGAGCATCAGTACAACGCGTTCGATTGGCAGGTGTCGTGATGGCGTTCGAGACGTTTGCCGTTCACGCGGCCTGCATCCGTGGCGTCGAGGCGATTCATGTCACGGTCGAGGTCTCGCTTGCCGGTGGTGTTCCGGGCATCCAAATGCTCGGCATTCCGAGTATGGAGGTGATGGAGTCACGCGGTCGTATTCGCTGCGCGATGCGCTCCGCCGGGTTCGAGATCCCACGCTCGGGCATTACGGTCAACCTAGCGCCCGGCGATATTCGCAAGACCGGTAGCGGCTTTGATCTGCCCATCGCCATCGCGGTTCTGGCGGCCGATGGGCAGATTCCCCGTGACAACCTCGATCGCTGCCTTATCGCCGGCGAGCTCGGCTTGGACGGTACGGTGCTTCCCGTCAAGGGCGAGGTGGCGTTTCAGCTATTGGCGCGTGATATGGGGCTGTCCTTTATCGCCGGCAGGTCCGATCAGCATGTGCCGCTCGCGGGCGTGGATTGTGGATTCATCGATCATTTGTCTCAGCTTGCCCATGGCATGGGCGAGGCGGCTCGGCACTATCTGGATTCCGAGGGCGTCGAGGCGACCTTTGAGCCTGAGCTCGACTATGCCGACGTGCTGGGGCAGGAAGTCGCTAAACGCGGCATGGCGCTTGCGGCGGCAGGAGAACTCGGCTTGCTCATGATCGGGTCCCCGGGATCGGGCAAGACGATGCTCGCGCGTCGTATGACCGGCATCCTGCCCGAGCTTTCCGTTGAGGATCAACAGGAGGCGCTGTGCATCCATTCGGTTTTGGGTGAGAACATTGATGGCTTGTTGGCGGGGCACCGGCCCTTCCGCAGTCCCCATCACAGTATTTCGACCGCAGGTCTTATCGGCGGTGGGCGCCCGGTGCACCCGGGTGAGATCAGCCTTGCTCATGGCGGCGTGCTATTTTTGGACGAGCTTGCCGAGTTTCCCACGGGTGTGCTGCAGACGCTGCGTCAGCCCATCGAACGCGGCTACGTCAGGATCGTACGCGTCGACGGGGCTTTTACCTTCCCGTCGCGCTTTCAGCTGCTGGCTGCGAGCAATCCCTGCCCCTGCGGCTTTTTGGGCGATCGTGAGGTACCGTGTCGCTGCTCGGCGGCGATGGTCGAGCGCTATCGGTCTAAACTGCGCGGTCCTTTGGCCGACCGTATCGACATGATGATCGATGTGACCCGTCCCGACCCTCAGGTGATTATCGAGGGCGCGGAGGGTATGTCGTCAGCTGAGTTACGTGACTACGTTGTGCGCGGTCGCGCTTTTCGCGCTTGGCGCGAATCCCGTATGGACGATGCGGATGCCGAGGCCGAGGATGACGAGACACGGTCCATTGACGGCGTCGTTTCGACCTTTGAGCTCGATGATACGGCGGAGAAGTGTGTGCTCGGCCTGTCGAAGCGCACGCATCTCACGGGCCGCGGCATCGTGCGCCTGGTTCGCATTGCGCGCACGATCGCAGATGTCGCCGAGAGCGAGCATGTGACGCAGGACCACGTGCTCGAGGCGGCGATGTACCAGGGAAGGAGGGACCAATGATGGCCGAGGGAACCTTCGAGCTGCATCCAGGTGATACGTTGTATCCCGAGACCGTTTTGGAGCTTTCTGATGTACCCCAGACGCTCTATGTGCGCGGCAACCCCGAGGTGCTTTCGACGCCCGCGCTCTCCATCATCGGCGCGCGCAAGGCCTCGCCGTATGGTCTTGCCGTGGCAGAGCTTGCGTCAAAGGTGGCGGTCGAGGCGGGCGTGACGGTAGTCTCGGGCGGCGCGGTCGGTTGTGACCAGGCCTCGGGTTGGGCTGCGGTCAACGCTGGCGGCAAACACGTCGTGGTGCTGGGGACGGGCGCCGACGTGGTCTACCCGCGTTCGAGCGCGGGGCTTATTACGCGCACGCTCGATACGGGTGGCGCGGTCGTGTCGATCTCTCCGTGGGGCATGGGTCCGCGCAAGTTTGCCTTTCCGCGCCGCAATCGCGTAATCGCGGCCTTGTCGCAAGCCCTCTTTGTATCCGAGGCGGGTATGCCTTCCGGGACGTTTTCTACAGCCGAGGCTGCTATGGATTTGGGGCGAGAACTTCTTGCCGTGCCGGGGTCGATCCTATCGCCCGAGTCGCGTGGCACGAATTACCTCATTGCGAACGGTGCCTGCTGCATCATCGACGAGGAATCTATCGAGATGGCTATTTCACGCATCTACGGCACCCTGCGCTACTCGCGCCCCGATGCTCCCGGCATTGCCGACCTAGATCAAACACAGCAGACCGTGATGCATGCACTCATCGCCTCTCCGCTCAAGGTCGACGACATCGCGGCACTCGTCTCGCTCGATGCCGTTGGCGTACTTAAGCTCCTGGGTTCGCTTGAGCTCGAGGGCCTTATCGAGCGCATGATGGATGGAAGGTATGCGCCCTCCAAGTTTGCTCTTCACGCCCAGACACCCTTCGGTCACAATGGAAAACATGTCAATTAGAAAGGTGTTTGCAGATGCTGTTTGATCAGGTGACGGTTATCGGTGGCGGTCTGGCGGGTTCGGAGTGCGCGATTCAGCTGGCGGATCGCGGGTTTTCCGTAAAGCTGTGCGAGATGCGCCCCCAGGTGAGCTCCCCGGCCCACCATACCGATCACCTGGCAGAGCTCGTCTGTTCCAATTCGTTTAAGTCGACCCGTCCGGATTCCGCGGCTGGTTTGCTGAAGGCCGAGCTTGAGCGCATGGGTTCAGTCCTGCTCGATTGCGCCCATCGCGCGGCTGTTCCCGCCGGCGGTGCCCTGGCGGTCGACCGCGTCAAGTTTTCCGAGCTTGTCGAGGCCGAGGTTGCCGCCCGTCCCAATATCGAGATCATTCACGGCGAGGTCACGCAGATTCCCGAAGGTCACGTGGTCATTGCCGCCGGCCCCTTGTGCTCGCCGGCGCTGAGCGAAGAGGTCATGAAGCTCGTCGGTGGCGACGCCCTTGCGTTCTTCGATGCCGCGGCGCCGATCGTCGATGCCTCCACGCTCGATATGGACGTGCTGTTCTCGCAGTCGCGCTACGAGGAGCAGGGGAGCGGCGACTATCTCAACGCTCCGCTCAACAAGGAGGAGTACGAGGCCTTTATCGAGGCGCTTACCACGGCAGACCGCGTGGTGCTCAAGGACTTTGAGGGCGGCGATCTGTTCCAGGCCTGCCAGCCTGCCGAGGAAGTTGCGCGCACCGGCAAGGACGCCATTCGCTTTGGCGCCATGAAGCCCGTCGGCCTCACCGACCCGCGAACCGGTCGTCGTCCCTGGGCGGCGATTCAGCTGCGTGCCGAGAATAAGGAGAAGACCGCCTATAACCTGGTGGGCTTCCAGACCAACTTGACCTTTGGCGAGCAGAAGCGCGTCTTCCATATGGTGCCGGGCCTGGAGAACGCTGAGTTCTTCCGCTACGGTGTCATGCACCGTAATACCTTTGTCGACGCCCCGCACGTGCTCGATGGCACCTTTGCCGTGCCCGGCACCGGCGTGCGCCTGGCCGGTCAGATTACCGGCACCGAGGGGTACATGGAAGCCGTGGCGACGGGTCTGCTCGCGGCGCTCAACACCTATGCCGAGGCTATCGGGGCCGCGGGCGTCGAGCTGCCGCGTGTGGGCGCCCTGGGTGCGCTCGTGGGCTATGCGACCGATCCTGCCACCGTGGGCTATCAGCCTATGCATGTCAACTTTGGCCTGGTGCCGCCACTCGAGGATGGTAAGCGCCGCAGCAAGCGCGACCGCTACCAGGCCTATGCGGACCGTGCGCTCGAGGCCCTTGATGCCTATCTGGCCACTCGCCCCGATTTGTTTGGAGGCGACCGGTCATAGCCTTTGACCTGTACGACACCGTCGACTCGTTTATCGCCTATATCTCACGTGTCGAGGGACTTTCTCCCAACACGGTGACGGCCTATGGCTCGAGGCTGGAGCGTTTTGCTGCCTGGTGCGAGCGTGAGGATATAGATGCTTTCGCTGCCGACGTGCGCACCATTCGTCGCTATCTTGCCGAACTTTCGCGTGAGCAGGTGGCTCCCCGAACGCTTGCGGCACACCTGTCTGCCATTCGCTCGCTCTATCGGTGGATGGCTGCCGAGGGGGTCGTGGAGGGCGATGTGGTCTCGGCAATTTCCTCGCCCAAGCTCCCGCGCGATCTACCCGGTGTGCTGACGACCCAACAGGTGGAGGCGCTGCTCAAGACGCCTGATACCTCAACACCCGCGGGACTGCGCGATGCGGCGATGCTCGAGCTGCTCTATGCCTCGGGCGCCCGTATCTCTGAGCTCGCAGCACTCAATGTGGAGTCCATTGTGTGGTCCGAACGCACGCTGCGCCTGTGGGGCAAGGGGAGCAAAGAACGTATCGTCCCTCTGTATCGTCGCGCGCTCGAGGCGACGCGTCTCTATATTGAGGAGGGGCGGCCGGAGTTGCTCGCTCAGGCAAAGCGCCGTGACCCCACTACCGGGCCGCATCCGCTGCTTATATCGGCGCGCGGTAATCGCATGAGTGCCGCCATGCTCAGGCGGCGGTTCCATACTCTGGCGACACTCGCCGGCATTCCGGCCGACATCGCCCCGCATGCGATGCGCCATACCTTTGCGACCGACTTGCTCGAGGGCGGTGCGGACCTGCGCTCGGTTCAAGAGCTGCTGGGTCATGCGAGCCTGTCCACGACGCAGATCTACACGCACCTCACGCCCGATCGGCTCAAACGTGCCGTGGCTCAAGCCCATCCCCGAGGCGAATAGTGGCTGGGACGTCCCGCGCCGCACTCAGGTGTGTGGTTTTGATTGCGGGTTGGCACGAAGATGCATTCCTGCTATCATTCATCGGGTTGCTTCACGGCAACATGTTTTTATCACGCACGCGCGGCTACTTCATACCGTGGTGCCCGGGCTTTGGTAGCACATGTCCGGGTTGGTTTTGGAGGATGACCCCGCGCGGAGGCAAACCACAGGAGGTTTAACATGGCTACCAAGATTAATATCCGCACCCTGCTCGAGGCCGGCTGCCACTTCGGTCACCAGACCCGTCGCTGGAACCCCAAGATGAAGCCGTTCATCTTCGGTGAGCGCAACGGCATCTACATCCTCGACCTCAAGCAGACCATCCTCGACGCCGACCAGGCCTACACCTTCGTCAAGAACGTCGCCAAGGGTGGCAACGTGCTGTTCGTCGGCACCAAGAAGCAGGCTCAGGAGGCCGTCAAGAACGCTGCTGAGCGCGCCAACATGCCCTACATCAACCAGCGTTGGCTCGGCGGCATGCTGACCAACTTCGTCACCATCCGCTCTCGCATCAACCGCATGGAGGAGCTCGAGGCCATGGTCGAGGACGGCCGCATGGCAGTGCTTCCCAAGAAGGAGCAGGCTGTGCTCGGCAAGGAGCTCACCAAGCTCCAGACCAACCTCGGTGGCGCCCGCGACATGAAGGGCCTGCCCCAGGCTCTCTTCGTCATCGACACCAAGCGCGAGGAGAACGCCATCAAGGAGGCCCAGCGCCTGAACATCCCCGTCGTCGCTCTGATCGACACCAACTCCGATCCTGACGAGGTCGAGTACGGCATCCCCTGCAACGATGACGCTATCTCCGCTGTCACCCTTATGTGCGAGCTCATGGCTGACGCCTGCCTCGCTGGCTCCGGCAAGGAGCAGGTCTCCGAGGCCGAGATGGCCGCTGAGCCCAAGGCCGAGTAAATCAGTCTTAGTTAATTCTTTTTCATCTCTTTGAAAGGAACCACAATGGCCCAGATTACCGCCGCTATGGTCAAGCAGCTCCGCGAGATGACCGACTCCCCGATGATGGAGTGCAAGAAGGCTCTCGTCGAGGCTGACGGCGACATGGACGCCGCTGTCGACGTTCTGCGTAAGAACGGCCTTGCCAAGGCTGCCAAGAAGGCTGGCCGTGAGACCAACGAGGGCGCTGTCGCCGCGTTCGTCTCCGAGGATGGCAAGACCGGCGCTCTGCTCGAGCTCTCCTGCGAGACCGACTTCGTTGGCTCCAACGCCAAGTTCACCGGCTTTGCTTCCAAGGTCGCCGAGGTTGTCGCTACCACCGAGCCTGCTGACGTCGACGCTCTGCTCGAGAAGCCGATGGGCGAGGAGACCGTTTCCTCCGAGCTCACCGAGATGATTCACATCATGGGCGAGAACATGAAGATCTCCCGTTTCGCCGCCCGCAAGGCCGAGAACGGCGCGCTCGCTTCTTACATCCACATGGGTGGTAAGATCGGCGTCCTCGTCGAGTTTGCCTTCGAGAAGGCTGAGACCGCTCAGGCTGAGTCCTTCAAGACCTTCGCCCACGACGTTGCCCTTCAGGTTGCCGCCGTCGCCCCGATCTGCGCCACCCGCGATCAGGTTCCGGCCGAGACCGTCGAGCACGAGAAGCAGATCTACATGGCTCAGGCTGCCGAGTCCGGCAAGCCCGAGGCTATCCAGGAGAAGATGGCTGTCGGCCGTCTGGAGAAGTTCTACAAGCAGTCCGTGCTCACCGAGCAGGAGTTCATCAAGGACAGCTCCCTCACCATCAAGAAGTACGCTGAGCAGGTCTCCAAGGAGCTCGGCGACACCATTACCGTCGTTGCCTTTGACCGTCTGGTCCGTGGCGAGTAAATAAGCTCTTGTAGCTGGTAATGAGCAGGCTGTGGGTTTTACTCACAGCCTGCTTTTTCATGGCTCTTCTTAGAGCCTTTGATAGAATGTTGAGAGTTCAATCTAAAGGAGGATCGCTTTGTCCGACATCCGATATAAACGCGTGCTTCTTAAGCTTTCCGGCGAAGCACTGATGGGCGACGGCCACTACGGCATCGACCCCAAGGTTACCGACCATCTTGCCAAACAGGTCAAGGAGCTGCTCGCCGTTGGCCATGAGGTCGGCGTTGTTGTCGGCGGCGGCAATATTTTCCGCGGCATGGCCGGCGCTGCCGGTGGCATGGAGCGTGCTCAGGCCGACTACATGGGCATGCTCGCGACCGTTATGAACGCGCTCGCCCTGCAGGATGCCTTCGAGCACAACGATGTTCCCTGCCGCGTGATGAGCGCTATCCAGATGAACGAGATCTGCGAGCCCTATATTCGCCGTCGCGCTATCAACCATCTGTCCAAGGGCAACGTTGTTATCTTTGCTGCCGGCTCGGGCAATCCGTACTTTACGACCGACACCGCTGCGGCCCTTCGCGCCTGCGAGATCGGTGCCGAGATTCTGATCAAGGCCACCAAGGTCGACGGCATCTATGACAAGGATCCCGTCAAGTGCGCCGACGCTGTCCGCTTTGACAAGATCACCTACCATGAGGTGCTCGTCCGCGGCCTGCAGGTTATGGATTCCACGGCTACGGCTCTGTGCCAGGATAACCGTATGCCGATTTTGGTCCTCAACATCGATGGCGAGGACACCGTCAAGCGCGCGCTCGCGGGTGAGCCCGTCGGCACGCTCGTCTATCAGGAGGATTAAGCATGGCAGAGAACATCACCGCCCATATGGACAAGTCGCTCGAGTCCCTCAAGCATAATTTCTCCAAGGTCCGTACCGGCCGCGCCAACGCCAACATTCTGTCCGACATCACCGTCGATTATTACGGTGTTCCCACGCCGGTCACGCAGGTTGCCGCCGTCAAGACCCCCGAGGCCCACATGCTGCTCATCGAGCCGTGGGACAAGGCGCTTATCAACGCCATCGTAAAGGCCATCGGCGCTTCCGATCTGGGTATTACCCCCAACTCCGATGGCACCGTCGTCCGTCTGCCGTTCCCGGCTCCCACCGAGGAGCGCCGTCGCGAGCTCGTCAAGGAGTGCCGCGAGTACGCCGAGCAGGCCAAGGTGTCTATCCGTAACATCCGTCGCGACTTCAACAACAAGCTCGAGCGCGATGAGGAGCTCACCGAGGACGATGTCCGTCGCGAGCAGGCCAAGGTCCAGAAGCACACCGATGAGTATGTCGCCAAGGTCGAGGAGCTTCTGAAGGAAAAAGAAGCCGAGGTCATGGAGATCTAAGGTGCAATACGACGAGCATAAACTGGTCGAGTACTTTGCCGACGCCCCTGCGGGCGTCGGTTTTTCCGACCTTGACCTCAATAACATTCCGCACCATATCTCGTGCATCATGGACGGCAACGGTCGTTGGGCCACGTCGCGCGGTCTTGCACGCACTGAGGGCCACAAGGCGGGTATCGTCTCCCTTCGCGAGATTATTACTGCCTGCGTGCGTCTGGGCGTCGACGTGCTTTCGGCCTATGCGTTTTCTACCGAAAACTGGAACCGCCCGCAGCATGAGGTCAACGTCTTGATGCACCTGTTTGCCAAGACGTTCATCGACGAGCTGCCGCTTCTGAAGCGCGAAAACGTGCGTGTTGTCTTTTTGGGTGATATTTCAGCGCTGCCCAAGAAGACTCGCGACGTTTTTGAACGCGGTCTAGCCGAGTGCGCCAATCACACCGGTATGACGCTGGCGCTTGCCGTCAACTACGGCGCGCGTGCCGAGATTACCCGCGCTGTCCGTCAGATCGCATTCGACGCTGCCGCCGGTAAGATCGATCCTGCCGCGATTGATGACGACATGGTGGCTTCCCACCTCTATACCGCCGGTCTTCCCGATCCCGAGCTTGTGATTCGCACCTCTGGTGAGCTGCGTCTTTCGAACTATCTGCTGTGGCAGGTGGCTTATTCCGAGTTCTACGTCACCAATACCTATTGGCCAGACTTTGATCGTTGGGGCCTTGTCGACGCCATTTTGGCCTATCAGGGCCGTGACCGTAGGTTTGGTGGTCTGAGCAAGACCGAGGAGGCTTAATCGTGTCCGATCGTCCCAAGGCATCTGCTCCCAAGACGCCTGCGCGCAAAGCTACCGCTGCGGGAGCGCCTGCAGCGAAGAGCGGCACCGGTTCGTGGCTGGCGGGCTTTATTACCCGTGCCGCCGCCGGTATCGTCTACGCCGTCGTCTTTATCCTGTGCCTGGTTTTGGGTATCGTGCCCACGGCCATCTTTGTTTCCGTCATGAGCGGTCTGTGCTGCTATGAGTTTTTCCGTATGACAAGGCTCGATGGCAAGATGGCTAACGAGCGCATGGGTATCGCTGCCGCCGTGCTCTTTCCGCTGTCGGCGTTGGGTGATTCGATGTTGCTGAATGCCCTGCTTTTTGCCCTAATGCTCGCTGTGGGCATTTGGTATGTCTGGTCGCCGCGTACCCGCATCTCTGATGTGGCCGTGACGCTCATGGGTCCAATCTACACTGGCTTTATGCTGTCGGCTATCGTGCTGCTGCGCGATGCCGTGCCCGGTTTTGCCGGCGCCCTGCTTTCGGTGGGCGTTTGCGCGTCCCTTTGGGTCTCCGATTCGTTTGCCTACATCGTGGGCAGTCGTATCGGCAAGCACAAGATGGTTCCCAAGATCTCACCCAAAAAGAGCTGGGAGGGGTTTGTCGGCGGCATCCTGGGTTCGGTTTTGATTTGGCTCATCCTGTGGGCGACGCACTTCTACAAGCTCAGCCTGCCCTATGCGCTGCTGTGCGGCGTGGTCGTGTCCATTTTGGGCGTTATCGGCGACCTCATCGAGTCGCGCATCAAGCGCGGTGTGGGCGTCAAGGATTCCGGTAACCTTATCCCGGGCCATGGCGGCATGCTCGACCGTAGCGACTCGCTTATCTTTGGCTGCATTACCGCGCAGCTGCTTTTGATGATCGGAGGCGTGCTGTAATGTCATTCCAGACGACGTATGGCCCCGATGGACGCCTC
Source organism: Collinsella sp. AM18-10 (assembly GCF_003471585.1). GTDB lineage: Bacteria > Actinomycetota > Coriobacteriia > Coriobacteriales > Coriobacteriaceae > Collinsella. The sequence continues at coordinate 70,370 of NZ_QRJO01000006.1, read as the reverse complement.
CGTGTTGCCATCCTGGGTTGTACGGGCTCTATCGGCACCCAGGCGCTCGATGTGTGCCGTCAGCATGCCGATCGACTACAGGTGACGGCGCTGTCCGTTAATTCCAGCACCTCGGAGCTCGTTGCCGCTGCCCGCGAGTTTTCGGTTCCGGCGGTTGCCGTGGCCGATGTCGCTCATGGCGATGACGCCGTGCTGCAGGAGTTGCCCGAGGGAACGAAGCTCGGCGTTGGCGCGCAGGCGGTTTGCGAGCTCGCGCGTCGCGACGATGTCGACTGCGTGCTTGTCGCTATTGTGGGCGCCGCCGGTCTCGAGGCGAGCCATGCGGCCTTGACCTCGAATAAGCGCCTTGCCCTTGCCAACAAGGAGTCCCTCGTCGTCGGTGGCGACTTGCTTATGCCGTTGGCACAACCGGGCCAGCTTATTCCGGTCGACTCTGAGCATTCCGCCATCTACCAGTGCTATCTGGGGGAGAACCCGCGCGAGGCCCACTGTATTTGGCTCACCTGCTCGGGCGGTCCGTTCTTTGGCTGCACGCGCGACGAGCTCGATCGCGTGACGCGTGCCGATGCCCTCGTGCATCCCACGTGGGCCATGGGTGCCAAGATCACCATTGACTCCGCCACCCTCATGAACAAGGGCCTGGAGCGCATTGAGGCCATGCATCTGTTTAACTGCGACCTCGATTTCATTAACGTGGTCGTGCAGCGTCAGTCCAAGATTCACTCTATGGTCGAGTTCGCCGACGGCTCCGTGATGGCGCATCTCGGTGCATCCGACATGCGTATTCCCATCCAGTTCGCGTTCTCGTATCCCGAGCGTTGGGATACCCCGGCGCCTCGTATCGATTTTCGCGAGCTGGGGCAGCTCACGTTTGATGCTGCCGACATGGATACCTTCCGCTGTCTGGCACTGGCCGAACGCGCCGGCAAGACGGGTGGCACCATGCCGTGCGTGCTCAATGCCGCCAACGAGGTCGCCGTCGATGCCTTCCTGCACGATGGCTGCAGCTTTACCGATATCGATCGCATTGTGGAATCCTGCATGGACGCCCACGATATGCAGGTGGTCGATTCGTTTGAGCAGCTTCGCGACACCGATGCGTGGGCGCGTGAAAAGGCTGCGCAGGTGCTCGCCGCAACCCGTTCCTAACCCATAAGGATTGCTTTTTCGTTTTATGGATACTGTTCTGAGCGTTCTCTCATCGGTCTTTTGGGGCCTGCTGATGCTTTCCGTCCTCGTGTTTTTGCACGAGGGCGGCCACTTTTTGGCGGCGCGTGCCTGCGGCGTCCGTGTGACCGAGTTCTTTTTGGGTCTGCCGTGCCGCTTTGACATCCATTACACGTCGCGTCGCATTGGAACCAAGTTTGGCGTGACCCCGCTGCTGCTGGGTGGCTACGCTGCCATCTGCGGTATGGATCCGACCGACGTCTCGTGTGCCGATCGCGTGCTCGCGGCCATCTATCGCCACGGCCGGGTGACGGTGGCCGATCTTGCCGTCGAGCTCGAGCTGTCCGAGGAGGATGTGCTCGAGGCCTGTGCTTTGCTGTTGGGCTGGGGCTCTATCGCTCCCTGGTATGAAGAAGGGGAAAAGCCTTCGCCCAGCTACTATCCCACCAAGTACCAGACTCTGCCGCGTGACGCGGCGGGTTATACCACCTTTGACGGCCGTCGGTTCGATCGCGGGCATGCGACTGCCGAGGGCGATGTATGGGAACTGCCGTGCGACGAGGCCGATTTCCTTGCGCGCGAGCGCTCGCACACCTATTTGGGCCAGGGCTTTGTCAAGCGTACCTTTATGCTGCTTGCGGGCATTATCGTCAATATCCTGACGGGTTTTTTGCTCCTTATGAGCATCTATTCCATCGCAGGTGTCACCGTGCCGGTGGATACCAATGTGATTGGCCAGGTTGACGAAGGCTCGATTGCCGCCTCGGCGGGAATCGAGGGCGGCGACGCGATTCTTTCGGTCGACGGAGTATCGTGCTCTACCTGGATGGACGTTTACGATGCCATCGGCAAGGCTGCCGGTAAGGACGATATCGCCATTGAGTACGAGCGTGACGGCAAGCAGCATTCGACCACGGTTGCGCTCAAAGAGGACGATCGCCTAGGTGTGTATGCCTCTACGCAGGTGGTCCGTTTAGACCCCATCACGTCGGCTCGCCTGTCGTTCTCCTATGTTGTGCAGACAGCGGAGGGCGTGATGCGCCTGCTCCAGCCGCAGCATACGATGGAGATTCTCGATCAGTCCTCTTCGATCGTGGGTATTAGCGTTATGTCCTCACAGGCTGCTGCTGCCGGCCCTGCCACGTTCCTTTCGTTTGCCGCCCTCATTTCATTCTCGCTTGGCTTTATGAACCTGCTGCCCATCCCGCCACTCGATGGCGGCAAGCTAGTCATCGAGATCATTCAGAAGATTGCGGGCCGCGAGCTTCCGCTCAAGGTCCAGACGATTGTGAGCTATGTGGGCATCGCGCTCTTTGCGCTGCTGTTTGTCTATATGCTTCGTTCCGACATCCTTCGATTTATTTTGTAGGGGAGTGTTTGGATTGTCTTTATCCCATCCTTTGCCTCGCGAGCTGACGCGCCCCGTGCATGTGGGCGGCGTGCAGATCGGTGGCGGCGCGCCGGTGGTGGTCCAATCTATGACCTGCACCGATACTGCTGATGCCCAGGCAACGCTTGCGCAAGTGTGCGCGTTGGCGCAGGCTGGCTGCGATATCGTGCGCGTGAGCGTGCCCACCGAGGACGCGCTCGAGGGCTTCCGTACCATCTGTGCTGAGTCCCCAGTGCCGATTGTCGCCGATATTCACTTTAACCATAAGCTCGCCATCGGCGCCGTCGAGGCTGGTGCCGCCAAACTGCGCATCAATCCCGGCAATATCGGCGATTGGGCTAAGGTCGATGCCGTCATCGACGCCGCCGGCGCTGCGGGCTGTGCGATTCGTATCGGCGTTAACGCCGGTTCGCTCGAGCAGGACATCGCCGAGCGCGACGACCTCACGCAGCCCGAGAAGCTCGTGATGTCTAGCGAGCGCTTTGTGCGGCACTTTGAGGACCGTGGGTTTACCAACATCGTGCTTTCGGCCAAGGCCCATAGCGTACAGACGACGCTTGATACCTATCGCGCCCTGTCGCGCGAGATACCGCATGTTCCGCTCCACCTGGGCGTGACGGAGGCGGGGACCAAGCTTCAGGGCACCATCAAGAGCTCTGTAGGCTTGGGTATCTTGCTTTCCGAAGGCATCGGCGACACCATGCGTGTGTCGCTCACGGCCGATCCGGTTGAGGAGCCGCCGGTCGCCTGGGGAATTCTACAGTCGCTGGGCCTGCGTCGCCGTGGTCCCGAGATTGTCTCGTGCCCCACGTGCGCCCGCTGCCAGGTTAACCTTATTCCCATCGCCGAGGAGGTCACCGAGCGGCTTAAGAACTATTCCGCGCCGCTTTCGATCGCCGTGATGGGATGTGCGGTCAACGGCCCCGGAGAGGCATCTGACGCCGACCTGGGTGTTGCCTGCGGACGTGGTCAGGGCCTGCTCTTTTCGCATGGCCAGATCATTGGTAAAGTAGCTGAGGATCAAATTGTCGACGCGCTGATGGCCGAGGTCGACAAGCTTATTGAGGAGAAATAAATGACCCGAGCAATGTATATGTCTAAGCTCTATGCGCCGACGCTTAAAGAGGATCCGGCGGACGCCGAGCTCGCCAGTCACCGCCTGCTGCTCCGTGCCGGCATGATCCGCAAGGAGGCCGCCGGCCTGTATTCCTACCTGCCGCTTGCTTGGCGCTCGATTCGCAAGATCGAGAACATCGTGCGCGACGAGATGGACGCCGCCGGCGCCCAGGAGCTTATGATGCCTATCATGGTCGATGCCGAGTTGTGGCGTGAGTCCGGCCGTATCGATGCCTATGGCAAGGAGCTTGTGCGCTTTGACGACCGTCATGGTCGCGAGTTCGTGCTGGGCCCCACGCACGAGGAGACCGTCACGGCCCTGGTGCGCAACGAGCTGCGCTCCTATAAGCAGCTGCCAGTGAACCTCTATCACATCCAGGATAAGTTCCGCGACGAGTTCCGTCCCCGTTTTGGCCTGATGCGCGGTCGCGAGTTCATCATGAAGGATGCCTACAGCTTCTCCGCCACGCAGGAGAGCTTGCAGGAGGAGTATGACAAGATGAAGCAGGCCTACGCTAACATTTGCGAGCGCTGCTACATCAAGGCCTTGCCCGTCGTTGCCGACTCCGGCGAGATCGGTGGCGATACCTCCGTCGAGTACATGGCTTTGGCCGACGCCGGCGAGGCTTCTCTCGTCTATTGCGATGACTGCGGTTTTGCCGCCGATGATGAGGCTGCAAGCACCAAGGTCGTCGTGACTGAGGGTCCCGGTGACGGTACGCTTACCAAGGTCGAGACTCCGGGCATGGGCACCATTGAGGCCGTTGCTAAGTTCTTTGGATTCCCCGAGAACGGTACGCGCAAGTCCCTGGCGCTCATCGATGCCGAGGGCAAGCCCGTCGTGGCCATCGTCCCGGGCGACCATGAGCTCAACGACTGCAAGGCCGAGCATGTCTTTGGCAAGGGTTATCGCATGATGACGGACGAGGAGCTCCAGACCTACGGTCTGCACAAGGGCTTTATCGGACCGGTTAACTTGCCCGAGGGCATCCGTCTGGTGTGCGACGAGAGCCTGCGCGAGTCCAAGCAGTGGGCCTGCGGTGCCAACGAGGTCGATTATCACTTTACCGGTGCCTGCCCCGAGCGCGACTTTACCGTCGATGAGTGGGCAGATCTGGTCACCGTCGTTGCCGGCGATCCCTGCCCGCACTGCGGCAAGCCGCTCTCTGCTGCTCGCGGCATCGAGGTCTCGCAGGTCTTCCAGCTGGGTACCAAGTATTCCGAGGCCATGGGCGCCACCTTTATGGACGAGGACGGCAAGGAGAAGCCGCTTATCATGGGTTGCTACGGCGTGGGCGTGTCCCGCTCGCTTGCTGCCGTCGTGGAGCAGCACAACGACGAGCACGGTATCGTCTGGCCGGTTTCCGTTGCCCCATACGAGGTCGCGGTGATTCCGCTCGATCCCAAGAAGGAGGAGTGCGCAACCGTCTGCGACCAAATCGTCGAGGGCTTGTGCGCCGAGGGTATCGAGGTTGTCGTCGATGACCGTGACGAGCGTCCTGGCTTTAAGTTTGCCGATAACGACCTCATGGGCTTCCCGTATCAGGTCGTGCTTGGCAAGCGTGGCCTCAAGAATGGTACTGTGGAGCTCAAGGACCGTGCCACGGGCGAGCGTGAGGACGTGGCGATCGACGAGGTCGTCGCCAAGATTGCCGAGCTTGTTAAGGCGGCCCGCCGTTAATCGACGATTCTGCTATTAGATGTAATTGCGGGACTGCTCCGTATCTCTCTTAGGAAGAGATGCGGAGCAGTCTATTTTGTTGCGTGAATAAACTCGATGGGTAAAGGAAAACCCCACAGCCCATATGAGCTGCGGGGTTTTCTTGTGCCTCCGATGCGAAATAAATCGCTCAGATATTACTGATAATCGACGACGTCGATCCAGTTCTTCAGGAACTCATCGTTCACGTTGCGCTTACGAGCGAGCTCGGAAGCGGCGACGATGCTCGTCCACTGACGCACGACCTGCATGGGCATGTCGGCGCGGTCGCAGTAGAGCTCCAGGTAGGCCTCGGCCTGATCCTTGCTGTTGAGGGCGAAGAGCAGGTAGGTGGTGGCAACGTCGGCAGCAGGGGAGCCCTGGGTGGCGTGTGCCCAGTCGCACACATAGAGCTGGCCGTCGTCGCCGACGATGACGTTGGAGGGGTTGAAGTCGCCGTGGCAGACCTTGAACTCCTTGGTCATGCCGTCCAGACGCTCCTGAAGGTTGTAGCGCGTGGTGGCATTGAGCTGATCAAGGCTGTCGATCATGCGGGCGAACTTGTCGCGCTGACGGTTGAGCAGCGGGGAGGTGTAGCCGTGGATCTCGATCTGGAGGTCGACGAACATCTCGAGATACTCACCAAAGCGCTGGGGCTCGGCAGTCATCTTCTCGGCAAGGGTGGTGCCCGGAACCTTCTCGGTCACGAGCGCCCAGCCGTTGGCGTTCTCGAGCTGTGAAACCTCGAGAGCCTTGGGGCTGCGGATGCCGCACTCATTGATGCGGGCAAGATTCAAAGCCTCGTTGAACACGTCGGAGACAGGCTTGGTCTCGTTAAAGACCTTGACAATCTTGTCGCCCAGGTCGTAAACGACCTTGTTGCCACGGCGGACGAGCTCGGTCTTGGAATCGGGTAGCAGCATGGTTGCATCCTTTCAACGATGCGATAGAAGCGACGGCGGGGGTGTGTGAAACACCCGTGCACCCCCGCCGTTAAAAACCGTGCTAAAACTAGCAGACGGCGTAGTCCTGAGGCTCGCGGCCGTAGTAGGCGTCCAGGTAGAGCTCCTTGATCTCGCTCATGAGCGGGTAGCGCGGGTTTGCGCCGGTGCACTGGTCGTTGAATGCCTGCTCGGTCATCTCGTCGAGGGTGTCGAGGAAGTACTGCTCGTCAACACCGTAGTCGGCGATGGTCTTCTTGACGCCGATGAAGTCCTTGAGCTCCTCGAGCTTCGTGATGAAGTTCTCGAAGACCTCCTTGTCGTCCTTGCCCTCGATGCCGCAGTACTTGGCCATCTCGGCGTAGTTGTGCAGCGCGTTGGGGTAAGGATACTGGGAGAACGTGCCCATCTTGACGGGAGCCTCGGCGGCGTTGTAGCGCATGACGCGGGTCAGGATGACGGCGTTTGCGAGGCCGTGGGGCAGGTGATGGAAAGCGCCGAGCTTGTGGGCCATGGAGTGGTTGAGGCCCAGGAAGGCGTTGGCGAAGGCCATACCGGCCATGCAGGAGGCGTTGTGCATCTCCTCGCGGGCGTGCGGGTCCTTGGCGCCGTTCGTGAAGCTGGAGGGCAGGTTCTCAAAGACGAGCTTAGCAGCGCGCTCGGAGAGACCCTTGGTGTAGTCGGAAGCCATGATGGAGACGTAAGACTCGATGGCGTGGGTCATGACGTCGATGCCGGAGGCAGCGGTCAGGCCGCGCGGGGCGGTCATGCAGTTGTCGGCGTCGACGATAGCCATGTTGGGGAGCAGCGCGTAGTCGGCGAGCGGCCACTTGATGCCGGTCTCCTTGTCCGTGATGATGGCGAACGGCGTGCACTCGGAGCCGGTACCCGAGGAGGTCGGGACGGCGACGAAGTAGGCCTTCTTGCCCATCTCGGGGAAGGTGAAGATACGCTTGCGGATGTCCATGAAGTCCATGGCCATGTCCTCAAACTTGCACTCGGGGTGCTCGTACATCATCCACATGATCTTGCCGGCGTCCATAGCGGAGCCACCGCCGACGGCGATGATGACGTCCGGCTCAAAGAGAGCCATCTGCTTGGCACCACGACGTGCGCACTGCAGCGACGGATCGGGCTCGACGTCGTAGAAGCAGTCGTGGGCGATGCCCATCTCGTCGAGCTTGGCCTCGATGGCGCGGGTGTTGCCATTCTTGAAGAGGAACTGGTCGGTGACGATGAAGGCGCGCTTCTTGCCCATGACGTTGCCCAGCTCGTCGAGGGCGACGGGCGTGGAACCCTTCTTGAAGTAGACCTTCTCGGGAGCGCGGAACCACAGCATGTTCTCACGGCGCTCGGCCACAGTCTTAACGTTGATCAAGTGCTTCACCCCAACGTTCTCGGAGACGGAGTTGCCGCCCCAGGAGCCGCAGCCCAGGGTCAGAGACGGCTTCATGCCAAAGTTGTACAGGTCACCGATGCCGCCGTGCGAGGACGGGGTGTTGATGACGATACGGCAGGCCTTCATGACGTGCTCGAACAGGCTGATCTTCTCGGCCTGGGCGGGGTGCACGTACAGAGAGGCGGTGTGGCCCGGGCCACCGGCGAGCACCAGGTGCTCGGCCTTGTCGACGGCCTCCTGGAAGTCCTTGGCGTGGTACATGGCCAGGACCGGGGAGAGCTTCTCGTGGGAGAACTCCTCCTTGGCGGGGTCGGTGGAGGTGACCTCGGCGATCAGGATCTTGGTCTTGGCGGGAACCTCGATGCCGGCGAGCTCGGCGATCTTGGCGGCAGCCATGCCGGGGATGCGGTGGTCGAGAGCGCCGTTCTTGAACATGGCGGCACGCAGGGCCTCCATCTCGGCACCCTGCTTGACGAAGTAGCAGCCGCGCTTCTGGAACTCGGCCTTGACCTGGTCGTAGATGGTGTCGATGACGGTCACGGACTGCTCGGAAGCGCAGATCATGCCGTTGTCGAAGGTCTTGGAGTGGATGATGGAGTTGACGGCGAGCAGCACGTCGGCGGTGTCGTCGATGATGACCGGGGTGTTACCGGCGCCAACGCCCAGGGCGGGCTTGCCCGAGGAGTAAGCGGCCTTGACCATGCCCGGGCCACCGGTGGCGAGGATGATGTCGACGTCGCGCATGACCATGTTGGTCAGCTCGATGGAGGGGACATCGACCCAGCCGATGATGCCCTCGGGGGCGCCAGCCTTGACGGCGGCGTCAAGCACGAGCTTGGCGGCGGCGATGGTGCACTTGGCGGCTGCCGGGTGCGGGGAGATGATGATACCGTTGCGGGTCTTCAGGCTGATCAGCGTCTTGAAGATCGCGGTGGAGGTGGGGTTGGTCGTCGGGATGACGGCGCCCACGATGCCGATGGGCTCGGCGATCTTGGTGATGCCGTAGGCCTCGTCGCGCTCCAAGACACCACAGGTCTTGGTGTTCTTGTAAGCGTTGTAGATGTACTCTGCGGCGTAGTGGTTCTTGATGACCTTGTCCTCAAGAACGCCGCGGCCGGTCTCCTCGATGGCCATCTTCGCCAACGGGATACGAGCCTTGTTGGCGGCCATGGCGGCTTCGTAGAAGATCTTGTCGACCTGCTCCTGCGTGTACGTAGCAAAAAGCGCCTGGGCCTCTCGCATCTGAGCGAGCTTAGCCTCAAGCGCCTCTACGTTGTCCACAATTGCGGGAGTAGTGTTTTCCGGTGACTTTTTCACCATTTGTGTCTCCTTGCGATCGGAGATTTACCCTACGCCTTGCATGATAGCAAGAAATTATTCGGCGATCGGTAAGATTCCCGTAAAAGGCACACTAAAACGCTTCAATAAACTGAAGCGTTTTAACTAATTATCTGCCTGCTGCATCGCCCCGCTCATTGGGGACAGGCTTACATGAGTGCTTTCACTCATTTGGGACAGACATCGATTTGTCATTTTGTCGTTTTGGGCATGTTTTTGTCGTTCATTGTATATAAATAGGTCACAGGCTCAGCATTTCGCGTTGCTTCTCTCCTTTTAGGTGTTGCCTGTACAGTTTTGAAAGGAGAGATTATGCCCCGATGCGCCCGCGCCGTTTCGCTCACCGGCTATTACCACGTCTATGACCGCGGCAATTCCAAACAGATTATTTTTGAAGATGACTCCGACCGCTATCGTTTCTTATCGGACATCTCGGACAGGTTTGCTTGCCATGACGTGGCGGTGTTGGCCTGGTGCCTTATGGACAACCACTTCCATTTGATGGGTGATGACCCATTTGACAACCTTTCAAAGGCAATGCAGTGCGCGCTGACGGCCTATGCCAAGTATTTCAATGGGAAAACCGGAAGAACGGGTCACCTGTTTGATAATCGCTATTCGCGGGTCGCGGTCGAGTCGGACACGCAGGCGGTGCAGTTGCTCGATTATATCCATCTCAATCCCGTGAAAGGTGCGCTCGACTCGCTTGATGCCTACCGCTGGTCAAGCTACAAGGCATACCAGCTGGGATACGATCCCTTTGATATCTGCGATGCGGCCCCCATGCTCGATATTGTCGGGGGTTCCCGTCGCTATTGCGAGCATCTTAAGGAAGTTGCCGAGCGGATCTGGTCAGTTGAGATTCTTCCGCGTCGACGGATTCCCGACGAGGATGCCCTTACCGTCGCACACGAGGCCCTGCCGAGCATTGATCCTGCGCTGCTCAAGGCCCTGCCACGCCCCGAACGCGATGCCTGTCTGCTAAGGCTCAGGCGGGCCCATCTTACGGTCAAGCAAATTGCCCGTATCACCGGTATCGGCGCTACAAGCGTAACCAAGGCCACCACAGGCTGGAACGAGGCGGCCTGAGGTATGGATTGGGGCCGATCGATGCACTGTGAGCTTAGGAAAGCATTCATCTAAGTCTGTCCCCAATGCGTGAAAACACTCAATGTAAGTCTGTCCCCAATGAGTGCAAAAAGGCGCCCTCCGTGGGGGAGGACGCCTTTGGTAAGTTCTATATGAACGCGAGGTCTTTGACCCGGAGAGTCCGAGGTACTTGTTGGTAAGACCTTATTTAGGAGCGCGCAACCTTGCCGGACTTGAGGCAGGTGGAGCAAACGTTCATCTTGCGACGGTGACCATCGACGACGACGTAAACGCGCTGGATGTTGGGGCGGAACTTACGGTTGGTGACGCGGTGAGAGTGGCTGATGGAGCGACCGGCAACGGGGTGCTTACCGCAAACTTCGCAAACTTTGGACATAACTGACCCTCCTTGGGCGACAAACGAACATGTCGCGTTAACAAACAATCCTGAACTATAGCACAGAAGTCGCTCCCTGTGCGCAATCTACACAGAGATATTCCTCTTTTGGCGATAGTGCTCACGCTACGGCCCTGGACGTAGATCCGATTTGCGTGCAGCAGAGGGGATTATGCCAGCTCGTGCGTGCGTTTTCAAGCTCGTCCCACAAATATATATAGGTTTATGGAGCGCCTGCGCCCGTTTACGGATTGCTCTGTATTTATGCTCGCAATTAAGCTCGAGGTTGGCTACACTATCCCTTGACCATTAAAGGGGTACGAGATACCCACATGGAATTACATAGCTGTCAATGAGCAGTACTTCCTGTGGGTGTCTGGTTCCGCTTTGAGCGGTCGGGCATCTATTTTTTTTGACTGCGTCAGCAGTCAAGACATGTGAGGAAGGAGATCGATGGGCACGACTTCCCCCAAGGCGGTCATCATGGACGAGACCGCCGTCAACCGAGCGATGACCCGCATCGCGCACGAGATCCTCGAGCGCAACGAGGGCTGTGAAGACCTCGCTCTGGTCGGCATCGTCACGCGCGGCGACCTTCTGGCAAAGAAGCTCGCCGAGGCGATCAAGGAGATCGAGGGTGTCGACGTTCCACTCGGCAGCCTGGACATCAGCTTCTATCGCGATGACTATGCGACCAATTTCGCTCCCGCGATCCACGCTACCAACATTCCCTTCAGCGTCGACGGCAAGCGCGTCGTGCTGGTGGACGACATCCTGTACACGGGTCGCACCATCCGCGCCGCTCTGGACGCCGTTATGGACCTGGGCCGTCCGAGCCGAGTCGAGCTGGCAGTTCTCGTTGACCGCGGTCACCGCGAGCTCCCTATCTCGCCGGACTTTGTCGGCAAGAACGTTCCCTCGTCGCACGAGGAGAACGTGCACCTATATATGAAGGAAGTCGACGGCCGTACCGCTGTCGAGATCAACGACGTCGCGCCGGGTTCCCACGTGGGCTCCGCGCCGCTGGGAGGTGAGTAGTACCGTGGCGTTCAATCATAAGCACCTGATCGACATTACCGAGTACTCCGAAGAGGACATCAAGCTCATCCTCGAGACCGCCAAGGCGTTCTCCGAGGTCAACGAGCGTGCCATCAAGAAGGTCCCCACGCTCAAGGGCAAGACCATCGTCAACATGTTCAACGAGCCCTCGACGCGTACCCGCAGCTCCTTCGAGCTCGCCGAGAAGCGTCTTTCGGCCGACAGCCTCAACTTCGGCGGCTCCTCGACCTCCACGGTCAAGGGCGAGAGCCTCGTCGATACCGTCGAGACCCTCAACGCCTACAAGATCGATTGCATCGTCGTGCGCGACAAGCATGCCGGTGCTCCCTACATCGTCACGCAGAACTCGCCCGCGAGTGTTATCTGCGCCGGTGACGGTAAGCACAACCACCCCACGCAGGCCCTGCTCGACCTGTACACCATCTGGGAGCACAAGGGTGACTTCCACGGTCTGAAGGTCGCCGTCGTCGGCGACATTGCCCACTCCCGTGTTTGCGGCTCGCTGATCCCCGCGTTGAAGATCATGGGCTGCGAGACCTACGCCGTCGCCCCCGGCACACTGCTGCCGCCGGCGCCCGAGGTTCTGGGCTGCGACCACGTGACGAGCGACCTCGATTCGGTACTCCCCGAGCTGGACGTCGTCTACATGCTGCGCGTACAGCAGGAGCGCCTCGAGGGTGCCCCGTTCCCGACCATTCGCGAGTACCACAAGCTCTTCGGCCTGACCAAGGACCGTGAGAAGCTCATGAAGCCCGACGCGATCATCTGCCATCCGGGCCCCATCAACCGCGGCGTCGAGTTCGACTCCTATATGGCCGACCACCCGCAACGCTCCGTCATCCTGGAGCAGGTCTACGCCGGTATTTGCGTGCGTATGGCTATCCTGTATCTGCTGCTTGGAGGTGCCGATAATGGCCTTGCTTCTTAAGAATGCCCACGTCGTCGACCCGTCCGTCGAGCTTGACGGTGTCGTTGACGTCCTGATTGACGGCGATAAGATCGCCGAGGTCGGCGAGAATCTCGCCGTCGAGGGAGCCGAGGTCCGCGACCTTTCCGGCAAGTACCTCGTCCCCGGCCTGGTGGATATGCACGTTCACCTTCGCGAGCCTGGCTACGAGGTCAAAGAGGACATCGAGAGCGGCACCCGCGCTGCTGCCAAGGGCGGCTTCACCGGCGTGTGCGCCATGCCCAACACCGACCCCGTTACCGATAACGGAACCGTCGTTGAGTTCGTCAAGTCCCGCGCTGCCGAGGTCGGCCACTGCCGCGTCTATCCTTCTGGTGCTATGACTCGCGGCCTTAAGGGCGAGGCTATGTCCGAGATGGGCGATATGGTCGCCCACGGCGCCGTCGCCTTCACCGATGACGGTCGCGGCGTGCAGGGTGCGGGCATGCTCCGTCGCTGCATGGACTACGGCAAGATGTTCGGCAAGGTCTTTATGAGCCACTGCCAGGACGAGGACCTGGTCGGTCACGGCCAGATCAACGAGGGCAAGGTCTCGACCCGTCTGGCCCTCGAGGGTTGGCCGGCCGCCGGCGAGGAGCTTCAGATTGCCCGCGACATCGAGATTGCCAAGCTGACCGGTGCCAAGCTGCACATCCAGCACATCTCCACCGCTCATGGCCTGGAGCTCGTGCGTGCCGGTAAGGCTGCCGGTGTCCAGGTGACCTGCGAGGCCACCCCGCACCACATGTTCCTGACCGAGAACGACCTGGACGAGACCTACAACACCTCGCTCAAGGTCAATCCGCCGCTGCGCACCGACGAGGATGCCGAGGCCATCCGTCAGGGTGTTATCGACGGTACCGTCGACGCTATCGTTACCGACCACGCTCCCCACACCCCGTGGGAGAAGGCCCGCGAGTTCGAGCTCGCGCCCTTTGGAATGATTGGCCTCGAGACTTCGCTGTCGCTCGTGCTCACTGAGCTGGTCAACACGGGCAAGATGAGCGTGAGCCGCATGGTCGAGCTCATGGCCATCAAGCCGCGTGAGATTCTGGGCCTCGATCAGGTTCAGGTCAAGGCGGGCTCTGTCGCCGACCTGACCGTGTTCGACCCCTCCGCAACCTGGACGGTTGGCGAGGACGGTTACGAGTCGCGCGCCGAGAACTCCGGTTTTGCCGGCCGCACGCTCACCGGTCGTGCCACCGATGTATTTGTCGGTGGCAAGCAGACGCTCGCCGACGGCTGCATCTGCTAGCATAGCCTTATCGCTTTTGTGCGCGGCGCCCTTGCGGTGCCGCGCTTTCTGTTCGTTTAGACCATGCAACCGCATGGGGGATTGGAGCGTCTATGCCCACACCTTCCACTGCACGCATGCACGACTTCGAGGTCGTCTCGAACCGGGAGATCGCCGACGGCATCTTCTCGCTCGTCATCTCGGCCCCCAAGCTTGCAAGTGCGCTCAAGCCCGGTCAGTTTGTGAACATCGCCGTCCCCGGCGATGCGTCTTCTCTGCTTCGTGTGCCCTTGAGTTTCTACCGCGCCGACGCCGAGGCCGGCACCGTCGAGCTGTGGTACGCCGCCGTGGGCGACGATACCCGCCGTTTGTCCCAGATGGGCCCTGGCTCCACCTCTAACCTGTTGGGCCCCGGTGGCCGTGGCTGGATGGTACCCGAGGGCACCAGGAAGGCACTGCTCGTCGCCGGTGGCATCGGCGTTCCGCCTGTGCTGTGTCTTGCCGGCATGCTTGCCGAGCAGGGTGTTGATGTGGACGTGTGCCTGGGCTTTGGCACCGCTTCCAAAGTCGTGGGTGTCGATGAGTTCCGTGCGCTGGGCGCCACGGTTAACGTGTGCACCGACGACGGCTCACTGGGCACGCACGGTTTTTGCACCGATCCTGCCGCCGAGCTGCTTGGCGAGGGCGGCTACGACTACGTGGCCAGCTGCGGTCCCGCCGTCATGATGAAGAAGGTCGCCGCCGCAGCCGCCGAGGCCGGTGCGTACTGCGAGGTGTCGCTCGAGCGCATGATGAGCTGTGGCTTTGGCGCCTGCAACACCTGCAATGTCGAGACGGTCGACGGTATGAAGGGCGCCTGCATGTGCGGCCCCGTGTTCGATGCTTCCAAGGTGGTGGTCTTCTAGTGGGTACCGTGAACATGGCCGTCGATTTCGGCGGCGTCAAGATGCAGAACCCCATCAACACCGCAGCCGGTACCTTTGGCTACGGTTGGCAGTTCCAGAACTTCTTTGATGTTTCCCAGCTGGGCGCCATCACCACCAAGGGTTGCGCTGCCGAGCCCTGGCCCGGCAATCCCGCGCCTCGCATGGCCGAGATCCCGGGCGGCATGATCAACTCCGTGGGCCTTCAGAACCCCGGTGTGGCCGCCTTTGCCCGTGAGTCCGGTCCTTGGCTCGAACAGCTGTCCAAGGACGGCTGCCAGGTCATCTGTCAGGTTGCCGGCCACTCCGTTGACGAGTTTGTCCGCGCACTCGAGATGTATGTCGAGCTGTGCCCCTGGGCTGCCGGCTACGAGATCAACGTGAGCTGCCCTAATATTGCCGCCGGCGGTGCCGCCATGGGATCAACGCCCGAGGGCGCCTCTTCCGTTATGGCTGCCTGCCGCAAGGTGACCGATAAGCCGCTGTTCGTAAAGATGGCTCCGGTCAACGTTGCCGAGATTGCCAAGGCTCTCGAGGCCGCCGGCGCCGACGGCCTTTCGGTCATCAACTCCATCCAGGGCATGGCCATCGACGTTCATACCCGCAAGTCCCGCGTGGCCAAGCCCAAGGGCGGCCTTTCGGGCCCGCTGTGCCACCACATCGCCGTGCGCATGGTCTGGGAGGTTGCCCAGGCGGTCGATATCCCCATCAACGGTGTCGGCGGCGTCATGACCGGCGAGGATGCGGCCGAGTTTATCCTGGCCGGCGCCACCTGCGTGTCGGTCGGTATGGCCAACTTTGTCGATCCGTGCGCCTCGATCAAGATCGCGCGCGAGCTCGAGGCTTGGGCAGAGTCCCAGGGCGTGAAGGATATCAACGAGCTGGTAGGTGCTTTCGAATGCTAGAGAATGATGCCCGCGACCGCGTTATCGTCGCCCTCGACTGCGACCGTGAGCGTGCGCTCGAGCTCGCCCACGAGCTTTCTGGTCATGCGGCTTGGCTCAAAGTTGGCATGACGCTCTATTACGCTGAGGGCCCCGAGATCGTCAAGACCTTTAAGGACCTGGGCTTTAAGGTCTTCCTTGACCTTAAGTTCCATGATATTCCGCATCAGGTTCGCGGTGCCGCCCGTTCGGCCTCGCTTGCCGGTGCCGACCTGCTTTCGGTTCACGGCTTGGGTTCGGGCGCTATGCTCGCCGCGTGTCGCGAGGGTGCCGAGGAGGCGCGTGAGGACTGTGCCAAACTTGTTGCCATCACCGTGCTCACGAGCATGAACCAGGATGCGCTGACCGAGATCGGTGTCGAGTCGCCCGTGGCCGAGGAGGCCGCCCGCCTGGCAAAGCTCGCTCAGGCCAACGGCATCGATGGCATCGTGTGCTCGCCGATGGAGGCTCACGACATGCGTGAGCTGCTGGGTCCCGATGCCCTGATCGTGACTCCGGGTGTGCGTCCGGTGGGTGCCGCTCTTGGTGACCAGTCTCGTGTGGCGACGCCTTCCCAGGCTATCGAGCGTGGCGCAAGCCACATTGTGGTGGGCCGTCCCATCACCGGTGCCGACGATCCGGTTGCCGCCTTTGACGCCATCGTCGCCGAGCTGGTCGAAAACGTCGCGTAAAAGATTCCCCTAAGTCACCACTTTTGGGTTCCATTAGCACAAATTTGCCCCTGTACCTGCGAAAACTTTCCTACCCTTTGTGTGGAATCGCAGGTCAGGGGCTTAACTTTGACCTCCGTATATTGCACTTTTCGCAGGTATCGTCTAATCTATGGAGCCGTCGATTGGGCATTTAGTGCGTTTGACGTGCTAAAATGTCAATTACTGCATCAGATATAACCCAACTATTTGGAGGTTCGAATGGCACTCCCTCAGCTTACCGACGAGCAGCGCAAGCAGGCTCTTGAGAAGGCTGCTGCCGCACGTCACGCCCGCGCTGAGCTTCGCGAGCAGATCAAGAAGGGCGAGAAGTCCCTCGAGTCTGTGCTCAACTCCGATGACCCCATCGCTTCCCGCATGAAGGTTTCCACCCTCATCGAGTCTCTCCCCGGTTATGGCAAGGCCAAGGCCGCCAAGATCATGGAGGAGCTCGGTATCTCCGCTACCCGTCGCGTCCAGGGCCTCGGCGTCCGTCAGCGCGAGCAGCTCCTCGAGCAGCTGACCAAATAAGTGAGCGCTCAGGATTCCAAGCTCTTTGTGATTTCTGGACCGTCAGGCGCGGGCAAGGGCACGCTCGTCACTCGTGTGCGCGAGCTCCGCTCGAACCTCGGCCTGACGGTTTCGGCTACCACGCGAGCACCACGCAAAGGTGAGGTCGACGGCGTCAACTACTTTTTTCTGACGCGCGAGGAGTTCGACCGCCGCGTGGCAAACGGTGAGTTTGTTGAGTGGGCCGAGGTCCACGGTAACTGCTACGGCACGTTGGTGAGCGAGGTCACATCCAAGCTCGCCTCTGGCTCGTCCCTGATCTTGGAGATCGATGTCCAGGGCGCCCTGCAGGTGAAGGAGCGTTTTCCCGAGGCCGTGCTGATTTTTATCAAGCCGCCTTCGCTTGAGGTGCTCCGCGAGCGTCTAGTCGGTCGCGGTACCGAGACGCCCGAGACGATTGAGCTGCGTATGGCAAACGCCGCCGATGAGCTTGCCCTTGCCGACCGCTACGACGACGTCGTGGTTAATGACGATCTCGACCGCGCGACCGATGAGCTCGTTCGCGTTCTCGATATGCATGAAAGGATCTGAGGTCCGTGTCCGTTGTAAAGCCTTGCATTGACGATCTTCTGGAGAAGACCGATCACAACCGCTTCCTGCTCGCTTCGCTTGCCTCCAAGCGCGCCTGCGACATCAATAGCATGCTGCGTGGCCAGCACAACCGCGTGCTTGCCGTCCAGGATGTCGATGACATCACCATCGGGCTTTCCGGTGCCGATACCATCTCGATGGCTATGGACGAGATTGTCGACGGCGACATCTCTTACGACGAGGCCCGTTACGAGAATGCGCTCGGCCACAAGGTTGCTGAAGCCTAAATGGCGGCTCGCGTCTGCCTGGTCCACTATCACGAGGTTGGACTGAAGGGTAAGAACCGCGCACATTTTGAGCATATCCTCATGGATAACATCAAGGCGGCCTTGGCCGCCTTTTCCGTGAATGCCGTGTCTCGAATTTCCGGTTATATCCTCGTGACCTTTAACGAGCATCAGGCCGACGAGGCGGCGCGTGTCATTCGCACCGTTCCCGGCGTTGCTCGCGTGTCTTTGGCGTATCACACCAATCGGGACCCTCAGGAGTACTGTGCCGCCGCCGTGAAGGCGCTGCGCGAGTTTGGTTCCTTCGATTCGTTTAAGGTGCACGCTAAGCGCTCCAATACCGACTATGAGCTCACCTCGATTGACATCAATCGTCAGGTGGGCGAGGTGTTGTGTGAGGCCTTCCCCGATAAAAAGGTTCAAATGCACGACCCCGACGCGATGGTGCACGTACTGGTGGTCCAGGGTAGCGTTTATGTGTACGCGCGCTCCGAGCGCGGCGTGGGCGGTCTGCCGGTGGGTTCTGCCGGCAAGGTCGTGACGCTTTTGTCGTCGGGTATCGATTCTCCGGTGGCGACCTGGATGCTCGCGCGTCGCGGCGCGGTGTGCGTGCCGGTACATTTCTCTGGTCGTCCGCAGACGCCCGATACGAGCGAGTATTTGGTGCAGGACATCATCCGTGCGCTTGAGCCGGGTGTCCAGATCGGCCGCCTATACGTGGTGCCGTTTGGCGACTGTCAGCGTGAGATTTCGGTCACCTGTCCCAGCAATCTTCGCGTGATCATGTATCGCCGCATTATGTATTCGGTTGCCGAGCGCATTGCACACATCGAGGGCGCCAAGGCCATCGTTACGGGCGAATCGCTTGGGCAGGTTGCCTCCCAAACGCTTGAGAACATCATGGCCGTCAACGAGGCCGTGAAGATTCCCGTGTTCCGTCCGCTCATCGGTTCGGACAAGCAGGAGATCATCGCGCGCGCCGAGGAGATCGGTACGTTCGATATTTCGACTGAGGCCGCTCCCGACTGCTGCACGCTATTTATGCCGCGCCGTCCCGAGACGCACGCTAAACTCGATGCTGTGCATGAGGCCTGGGAGTTGTTCGATCACGAGGAGATGATCGAGCGCCTGCTCAAGCAGACCGAGTACATCGACTTCGAGAGCAACACGTATAAGGCCCCTAAGACCTTAAAACGCAAACATTCGGAGCTTGCTCCGCGTGAGATTTACCAAGATCACGAGTAAATTTGTGTATAGACCGACGATGCGTCTGCATCGTCGGTCTTTTGCTATCTGGGCATTTTGCGGCTAAGTGTCCATTTGCTGACGTGTGCCTGAATAAATGGACAGATTTGTGCAAGGTTTTGGTCGGCTTTTGGTTTGACCGCGATAACCGTTTTTGAAGCATGGCTGTTGCAAGACTCTTTTTCTGACACGATGGTGTTGGGAGGTTTTGCTATGGCGCAGCGCGAACAACACGAACGAGTCAAACGGATGGACCGCTTGGCGGACAAGCTGTTCGGTCATAAGGCAGTGGTGATGGCGATACTGGTCGTCATTGCGATGGCGAGTGGACTGGCGATGGCGAACCTTGGCGGCGGTGCCGGTGGCGTGTCGTTTGAGCGCACCGACGGTTCGGGCTCGTTGGTGGAGCCGGGATCCGGTGATGCCTCGAGCGGAAAGACATCCGAAGGTTCTTCGACTAAGGCTTCTGCCGCGGCAGAGGTCTATGTCGATGTCGATGGCGCCGTTGTGTCGCCCGGGGTATATCGTCTCAAGGACGGTGCGCGGGTGGCTCAGGCGATTGATGCCGCCGGCGGGCTTGCGCCCGAGGCAGACGTTACGGGGCTCAATCGGGCATCTAGGGTCGTCGATGGACAGAAGATTCACGTTCCAACGGTAGGGGAGCAGCAGGCGTCCATTGCGGAAGCCGGTGTTGATGGTGGGGCTTCCGCATCATCGGGCGTGAGTGGCGCAACAGGCCTAGTAAATATCAATACGGCAAGCGCGGCAGAGCTACAGACGCTCTCGGGCATCGGTCCCTCCATGGCCCAGTCGATTATCGATGAACGGACAAAGAACGGTGCTTTTGCCTCGGTTGACGATCTGATGCGTGTGTCGGGAATCGGCGAGAAGAAGCTTGCCAAAATCAAAGATTGCATCTGCGTATGAGTGCGACCGAGCGCGAACATGTGATGCCTCCGCGGCCCCTGATGCCGTGGACGATGGCCCTGTGTGCCGGCATGTGCATGAGCTGCGCCTTGGTGCTCAACGTGGCCGCTGATGCGCTGCTGAGGGAACAGGCGCCGGCGGTCGGGCTGCTATGGGCCATTCCCGTTGCGGCGGCGGTATTCGTTGTGCTGGCTCAATCTTGTGCGCGGCTTGCCCCTTGGAAGCGGTGGCTGTATGCCGCGTCCGTCGGTCTCGTGGCGGGAGCGGTCGTCTCGGCGTGGTGGGCTGTGGGCGCGCTAAGCGCTTCGAAGGCGCTCAACGGTCGAGCGGCAAGCAGCCTCGAGTTTGTTGTGCGGGGTGATCCATCCATAAACGACGACGTGTATTCCTATACCTGCGAGGCACGCGCGGACGGTAAGAACTTGGCAACGGTTCGCCTATCGTGTGACCGCGAGCTTAAGGTCGGGGCGCACGTGCGTGTTATCGGTCGCGTTTCACGTTTTGAGAACGATGCGTATGGACGATCGCGCGCACTCCGAGGCGAGGTGCGCAAGGTTAAAGCCGTTCGGATTTTGTCCGTCGATGAGGGCTCTCCGGGGCCGCTGCTTCGGCTGCGAAATGGGCTGCTTGTGTCCATCGCGCCTGCGACCGACCCGGCGCGTGCGCTCATAGCCGGCGTCGTCTGCGGTCGTTCGGCCGAGCTGCGCGCCCAGCCGGCGGGCGACTGGTTTTCGATGACGGGAACGGCGCATCTTATCGCCGTCTCGGGCAGCCATTTGGCTATCGTTGGGTTTGTAATCGAGGGCGTATTGCAAAAGACTCGGTGCTCACGTGGTCTTCAGCGGGCGATATTGGCGATAACGCTTGTGGGCTACGCTGCCTTTACGGGCGCATCTCCCTCGGCCGTGCGCGCGTGCTGCATGGTGTTCGCGACGCTTGTCGTAAACGGCGCGGGGCGTCGCCGGCACGGCGCATCGGCTCTCTTCGTAACTATGTCGATCTTTGTGCTACTGAGGCCGACGGTGCTGTTCGAGATGGGCTTTCAGCTTTCATGTGCCAGCGTCTTTGCCATCCTGTGCCTTTGCCCGTACGCCACCTACGCTTTGGGTGAGCTGGGTGTGCCATCGGGCATTGTCAGCATGCTTTCCGTCACGCTGTGCTCGCAGTTGGCGACGCTTCCCATTACCATTCCTGCCTTCGGTACGTTCTCGCTCATTGCTCCGCTGGCAAATGCGGTCATCGGTCCGGTGGTGAGCGTACTGCTTGCTGTGTCGATCGTGCTGGTTCCCTTTTCGCTCGTGGCACCGTTGCGGACTTGGGTGCTCGTTGTGCCCATGATTGCCGCCCGTTGCGCGCTATTCTTCGAGCAGCTGTTTGCCGCCGTGCCGGGTGCATCCGTGAGTGTGCCGCCCGATAGCATGTGGATTTACCTAGTGCCGTGTTTGCTGGCGGCTCTGCTGGTCAGGTGGCCGCGTCCCCGTGCACGTCCTATGGCGGTGGGGCTTGCATGTCTGGTGTTCTTGGCTGCGATTCCGTACGTCTACTGGGATCGATTCGCTCCGCCTTCGGTGACGGTGCTCGATGTGGGCCAGGCCGATGCGATTCTTATCCGCCAGGGCGGCGCAGTAGCGCTCGTCGACTGCGGGCTCGACGAGCGCGTGGTGGCGGCTTTGGTTCGCAATAACGTGCACCATATCGATGCCGTCTTTGTGACACATTGGGATGAGGATCACTGGGGTGGTCTTCCCGATGTGCTCGAACAGTTTTCGGTTGGAACGATTGTCGTTGCGGCCGAGGCGCTAGAGGATGCTCCTGCCGAGGTATTGAACCGACCTGGCGTGGAGTATCGGCAGGTGCGCCGTGGGGATGCGGTCTACATCGGCTCATTTTGCGCCCGCGTGATGTGGCCATTCGAGTCCGTGGATGGCGAGGGAAATGAGGACTCGCTTGTCCTGCTGCTCTCTTATGTTCAGGAAGGCAAGGGCCTGCGTATGCTCCTCACCGGTGATGCCGAGCTCGACCAAGAACGGGAATTCGTGCAGGAGGTGGGGGATATCGATGTCCTTAAACTTGGGCATCACGGCTCCAAGGTTTCAGTCGATGGTAAGTTGCTGGACGTCCTGAAGCCCGAGCTTTCCCTCGCGAGCGCGGGCGAGGGGAATCGATACGGGCATCCGTCCGATGCCTGCATTGATGCCGTGAAGGAAGCGGGTGGTGTGTTCGCGTGCACCATCGAACACGGCGACATTACCGTCACGCCGACTGCGAAGGGCTTTGCGATGCGATGCCAGCGACCGTGATGACATCGTTGGCGCGCGGCTGGCCCCTGGGCTAAAATGGCACGGTACGAATTCGAGAGTCTGCGAGAGGGGAGCGCAATGTCCGAAACCGGTCTGCTGCCGGCATATCTGATCGTCGGTACCGACGGAGTCAAGCGCGATCACGCCGTCTCGCGTATGAAAGCGCGTCTGGAAAAGTCGGGTATGGTCGAGTTCAACCTCGACGAGCGCGACATGACCAAGGACCCCGATATCGAGTCGATTATCGGATCGCTTAACACCTTTCCGATGGGCAGCGAGTTTCGCCTGGTAATCCTTGATGGCTGCTCAAAGCTCGCCAAGGCGGTCTCGGAGCCGCTCGTTGGGTATCTGGCGAGTCCCAGCCCAACAACGGTCTGCCTCATCATCGCCGACTCACTTGCCAAGAATACGCGCCTGTATAAGGCAATCGCCAAGATCGACAAGAAGGCTATCGTCGATTGCTCGGGTACCAAGCGCTGGGAACTGCCGCGCCGTGTTCAGCAGATGGCGACGCAGCGCGGTAAGTCGATTTCGACGGCGGCCGCCGAGGAGCTCGTCTCGCGTTCGGGCGAAAACACGCGCATGCTCGATAACGACTTGGCTAAGCTTGCCCAGATGGTCGAGTCGCCCCAGATTGAACTTGCCGATGTTGAGCGCTGGATTGTACGTACGGCCGAGGTCCAACCCTGGGACTTCCTCAACGCCGTCTCGGCTCGCGATATGCGGCGTTCGCTCGAGCTCTTTAAGCTCCTGCCCTCCAAGAGCTACGTGTGGACTTACACATTGCTGTGCGGTCGCATTCGCGAGCTTATCGTCGCCAAGGCGCTCGACGCGCGTGGGCAGGGTCGCGAGCTGGCCGCAACGCTCAAGCTCCAGTCCTGGCAGGTCAAGAATCACCTTACCTGGGCGCGTCGTTTTTCGATGACCGAGCTCATCGCAGCGCTCGAGGGTGCCGTTGATGTGGAGCTCGCGCTCAAGGGTTCGGCCGATTCTCAGACGGCGCTTTTGCTCTGGATTACGGACATCTTGAGAAAATCGTGATGATACCTGCCTATTTGACAAATTCGTTCTATCCCTTTGAGAGGGAGCGTGCTATAGTAGGCGCTTGCATGACCTCACCGTGTCTCAGAGGTGTCATACATTTTTTGCAAGGAACTCGAAAGGAACTCCAGAAGTGGCAAACATCAAGTCTCAGAAGAAGCGTATCCGCACCAATGAGGCAGCTCGCATGCGTAATAAGGCTGTCAAGTCCGAGCTCAAGACGCTGACCAAGCACGTCCAGTCCGCCGTCGCCGAGGGCGACGCCGAGAAGGCCCAGACTGCCCTCAAGACCGTCACCAAGCGTCTCGACATGGCTGCCGCCAAGCATGTTATCCACAAGAACCAGGCTTCCAACCGCAAGTCCGGTCTTGCCAAGCTCGTGAACAGCATCAACGCCTAAGTTGTAAATTTCACACCACACAGATTACGCGCATAAATGGAGCCTGTTTTATGGAACAGGCTCCATTTTTTGTACCGCTCGGGTAAGATAGTCCGCATGAATACTTCAATTGACATTTCCCACATCCGCAACTTCTCGATCGTTGCGCACATCGACCATGGCAAGTCCACGATCAGTGACCGCATCCTCGAGCTCACCCATACCGTCGACGAACGCGACATGGAGTCGCAGCTGCTCGACACCATGGATATCGAGCGCGAGCGCGGCATTACGATCAAGTCCAATGCCGTCCGCGTTTCCTATGACGCCGACGATGGTGAGACGTATCAGTTCAATCTGATCGATACGCCGGGCCACGTTGACTTTACCTACGAGGTCTCGCGTTCTCTGGCCGCCTGCGAGGGCGCGGTGCTCGTCGTCGATGCCACCCAGGGTGTCGAGGCGCAGACCGTCTCCAACGCGACGCTCGCCATGAACGCCAATCTGGACATTGTGCCGGCCATCAACAAGATCGACCTGCCGTCGGCACACCCCGATGAGGTCAAGACCGAGATCGAGGATGACCTGGCGATCCCTGTCGATGATGCCGTGTGCGTCTCGGGCAAGACCGGCGAGGGCATCCATGATCTGCTGGAGTCCATTGTCTTTTTGATCTCTCCGCCCAAGGGCGATGCGAACGCGCCGCTCAAGGCGCTCATCCTGGATTCGTACTTCGACGAGTATCGTGGTGTCGTCGCCACGGTGCGCGTCTTTGACGGCTCTATCAAAAAGGGCGATACCCTGCGCATGATGCAGGCCAAGGGTGACTTCTTGGTCGACGGCGTGGGCGTCAAGCGCCCTGCCGAGACGCCGGTCGATGCTCTGACCGTCGGCGAGGTTGGCTATGTGGTCACGGGTCTGAAGGACCCCGAGGCTGTGCGCGTGGGCGATACCCTTACGTGGGCTTCGAACCCCTGCCCCGAGCCTCTGCCGGGCTACCGCGAGGCCAAGCCCATGGTCTACACGGGCCTGTTCCCGATCGACAACAAGGACTACGAGAACCTGCGTGACGCCCTCGATAAGCTGCACGTCAACGACCCGTCGTTGGTGTGGGAGCCCGAGACCTCGGTGGCGCTCGGCTTTGGCTTCCGCGTGGGCTTCCTGGGCCTGCTGCACATGGAAGTCGTCAAGGAACGCCTGGAGCGCGAGTTCAACTTGGACCTCATTGCCACGAGTCCCTCAGTTGACTATCACGTCTACAAGACCGACGGCGAGATGATCGATGTCCGCAGTCCGCAGGACCTTCCCGAGGCCACCCGCATCGATCGTATTGAGGAACCCTACCTCAAGGCAAAGATCATCTGCCCGCCTGAGTACACGGGTGCCGTCATGCAGCTCGCCATCGAGCACCGCGGCGTCACGACCGACATGATCCACCTGACGAGCAAATCGGTCGAGATGCGCTTTGATATGCCGCTCGCCGAGCTCATCTTGGACTTCTTCGATCAGCTCAAGAGCCGCACCAAGGGTTACGCCTCGCTCGACTACGAGTTCAACGAGTACCGTCCCTCCGAGCTCGTGAAGCTCGATATTTTGCTTTCGGGCGACGAGGTGGACGCGCTTTCGTTTATCGTCCATAAGGACAAGGCATATGGCCTGGCCCGTGGCCTGTGCGACAAGCTCAAGGAGATCATCCCGCGTCAGCTGTTCGAGGTGCCCATCCAGGGTGCTATCGGCAACAAGATCATCGCCCGTTCCACCGTCAAGGCGCGTCGCAAGGACGTTCTTGCTAAGTGCTACGGCGGCGATATCTCGCGTAAGCGCAAGCTGCTCGAGAAGCAGAAAGAGGGCAAGAAGCGCATGAAAGCCATCGGATCGGTCGAGGTTCCGCAGGAGGCCTTTATGGCGATCCTCAAGGTGGACGAGTAGGTCCATGGCGCTTTCTGATTACAGTAAGCGGCTGCTGGGTGCTTATGCCGAGCAGCCGTTCCTTATGGCTCCCATGGCGGGCGTGACCGACCCTGCCTACCGCATCATGTGCCGCCTCCGCGGTGCCAACCTTGCCTACAGCGAGATGGTGAGCGTGGCGGGCCTTGCCTATGCCAGCAACAAGACCTGGCGCCTGGTGCTACCGGCCGACGAGGAGCAGCAGATTTGCGTGCAGCTCTTTGGCTCCAAGCCCGAGCAGTTTGCGAGCGCCGTTGCCGCCGTCGAGGAGCGCGTTGGCGATCGCCTGTCGCTCATCGATATCAATATGGCATGCCCCGCCCGCAAGGTTGTTACCAAGGGCGAGGGTTCGGCGCTCATGCGCACGCCCGACCTGGCGGAGAAGATCGTCGAGGCCACGGTGGGCGCGGCGCACGTGCCCGTGACCGTCAAGATTCGCAAGGGCTTTTATGCCGAGGACCGCAATGCCGCGACATTTGCCCAGATGCTTGAGGGCGCAGGGGCTGCCGCAGTCGCCGTGCATGGTCGTTGCGCCACGCAGCTCTACACGGGCCAGGCCGACTGGTCGGTCGTCGATGAGGTTGCCGATTCTGTCGAGATTCCCGTGATTGGTTCGGGCGATGTGTTCTCGGCCGAGGACGCTGCTGAGCATCTGCACGGCTCGGGTGCCAGCGCGGTGTTTATCGCGCGCGGTATCTACGGTAATCCGTGGGTGTTCGGCGATGCCCGAGCCCTTGCACTCGATGGCACGCCGGTTCCTTCTCGCTCCTCGGTCGAGCGCCTGGAGGCTCTGCGCGAGCACCTGACGTTGACGCATGAGCTTCTGCCGCTCATGTCGCGTGCTCGCACGTACGCAAGCTGGTACTTAAAGGGCATGCCCCATTCCGCCGCCTGGCGCGCTCAGGTGGTGCGTTGCTCTACGTACGAGGAGTTTATGGCGCTGGTCGATGATATCGAGCGCGACGTGGTGGCCTGCGAGGCCGCGCTTGCCGCCGGCGAGTCGGTGCCTGCTCATCCGCTGGAGGCCTAACGGTGGCCGTTACCGCGCTGTACGTGCACGTGCCGTTTTGCGCCCAAAAGTGCCGGTACTGCGACTTTGACTCGCGCAGCTTTGCTGCGTGTGATCTGGATGCCGCGCTCGATTCGTATTTTGAGCAGTTGTATGCGCGCCTCGATTCCTTTGGCGACGCCGGGGCGCTTGCGCAGGTCCGCACGGTCTATACTGGCGGCGGCACGCCGTCACTTGCTGGGGAGCGCCTGGTGGAACTTGCCCGTCGTATCTCCATGTGGTGCAAACCCGTTGAATATACTTGCGAAGCCAATCCTGAGTCCCTGACCGCTGAGCTCGCCACCGCGCTTGCCGAGGCGGGTGTCACGCGCATCTCTCTGGGCGTGCAAACCCTCGACAATACCGAGCTGGCTGCTATTGGCCGCATTCACGATGCCAATCGGGCACTTGCGGCTATCGCGACGGTGAAGGACGCTGGCCTCGATGTGTCGTGCGACCTGATGTGCGGCCTTCCCGGGCAGACGGCCGCAAGTTGGCGGAGCACGCTCGATGGCGTGCTGGCGGCGGCGCCGCATCATGTGTCGATCTACCCGCTCACGCTTGAGGAGGGGACGCCCCTTTATCGCATGGCGTGCCGCGACGAGTCGCTCGAGCCCGACGAGGATTTTCAGGCTTCGTGCATGGACGCGGCGCGTGAGCGCCTGGGTACGGCCGGCTATCATCCGTATGAGGTGGCAAGCTACGCGCTCGACGGCCATGAGTGCGCCCATAACATTGCCTACTGGACTGGACAGGGCTATTTGGGTCTAGGACGCTCTGCCGCGGGCATGCTCGATGCTGAGGATTTCGATCGCCTGGCTAAGTTGTTCCCCGGCGTGTCTTCTCGAGGCGATGCGTACCGCGTGCGTCTGGTGCAACGTGACGATGACGCGACGGCGTTCGAGGCCGAATATCTGTCGCAGCGCGAGGCTGTCGCCGAAGACTTGATGCTCGCTTGTCGCATGACGCGCGGTGTCGCGTCCGACCTGTTGGTTCGTGCAGCGTGCGTCATCCCAACGGGCGAGCTGGCAGCTGCCTGCGATCGCTCGCTCGAATTGGGTCTTGCCACTTGGGTGCCCGAGACACTCTGGGGTCATGAGGGACCCTTCACTTCGGCAGATGTCGTCGCGGGCCATGTTCGAGCTCGTCTGGCGCCGACCCATCTGGGCTGGCTCGATGGAAATGTTCTGTTCGAGCTGTTTTGGGATCTAGCTTAGGCCGCTCGGGTAGAATTACCGGAATATATACGCTGCTGTGAGCAGGAGGTTGCCGCGCATGGCGACGATGAACGAAAAAGATTACTACGAGATTCTGGGTGTCTCCAAGGACGCCACCTCGCGTGATATTCAAAAGGCCTTCCAGCAAAAGGCCCGTAAGCTCCATCCGGACGTCAATAAAGAGCCGGATGCCGAGGAAAAGTTTAAAGAGGTTTCCGAGGCCTACGCCGTGCTTTCGGATGAGCAAAAACGTGCGCGCTACGACGCCATGCGTTCTGGCAATCCCTTTGCCGGTGCTCCTACGGCTTCGCCCTATGGTGGCGGCTACGCCGGCAGCACGGGCTATGGCAATCCCTTTGAGGGCGGCTTTCCCTTTGGTAGCGCTTGGGGCCAGCAGCGTCGCGGCCAGGCTGCCTACAATCCCGAGAACGGCGCCAACGTGGTCGTCGATATCAAACTCGACGCCAAGGAGGCCAAGGGCGGTGCCCGCAAGACCGTCCGCTACACGCGCTTCGATACCTGTGGTCACTGCGGCGGCTCGGGCTCTGTTTCGTCCGAGCATGCACATACCTGCCCGAGCTGCGGTGGCCGCGGCCACATCGACGTCGACCTGTCCTTCCTGTTTGGTGCGGGCACGTTCCAGTCGGTCTGCCCCGAGTGCGGCGGTTCCGGTAAGGTCGTGGCCGACCCCTGCCCCGATTGCGGTGGCAGCGGGCGAACCCGTGTGACCTCCGAGCAGACGATTGAGTTTCCTGCCGGCACGCATGACGGCGACGAGGTCCGCATTGGCGGCATGGGTCATGCTGGCACCAACGGTGCCGCGGGCGGCGACCTGGTCGGCCGCGCCCATGTTGAGGCCGAGCGCTTGGAAGGCAAAGCTCGTACTGGCTTTTACTTGATGGGCATTGTGGCGCCGTTTTTGGTGCTGTCGGCCATCTCGGGCGTGTTCTCGGCCTTTGCCGTGATGTGCTTTATTCCGTTTACCATGGGCCTGTTCATGGTGCTTTCGGACGGTGTGCTTCATCGCAGCCTGCTGTGGTGGAAGCGCGGTGCGATGCAGTTTGCCAACGGTTTTGCCAACGGCTTCATGTTCGCGCTCGTGTCGGTTTGGTTCGCGAGCTGCTCGCAACGGGCCATGCTTTCGCCGTATCAAATGCAATAACATCAAACCCTTTGTTTGCGGTCGGCCCAGCTTGGGTATAGGACGCACTGTGACAATAATGAAAGTTGGAAGGATTCGGTCGTGTCGG
Organism: Collinsella sp. AM18-10; assembly: GCF_003471585.1. Lineage (GTDB taxonomy): Bacteria > Actinomycetota > Coriobacteriia > Coriobacteriales > Coriobacteriaceae > Collinsella. The sequence goes on along the minus strand of NZ_QRJO01000006.1, from coordinate 41,297 downwards.
AAAATAGGGATTACTACGAGGTGCTTGGCGTCGACAGGGATGCCGACGCGCGGACGATTAAGCGTGCGTTTTTAAAGAAGGCCCGTACCGTACATCCGGATGTTTCGGACGATCCCGAGGCCGAGGCCAAGTTCAAGGAGCTCAACGAGGCCTATTCCGTTCTTTCCGATGAGCAGAAGCGTGCTAACTACGACCGTTACGGCACCGCGGACGGCCCCGGTGGCTCTGGTTATGTCGACATCAACGATATCTTTGGTGGCATGGGCATGGACGACCTGTTCTCGTCGTTCTTTGGCGGTGGCGCCGGTGGTGGCGCCCGCAGCCGTCGTGAGCGTCGTCGCGGACGTGACATGGCCATCTCGCTTTCGGTGACGCTCGAGGAGGCGGCACTCGGCTGCAAAAAGACGATCAGCTATGATCGCCTTGCTCCTTGCGAGGACTGCAACGGTACCGGTAGGGCCGAGGGTGCACAGGAAAAGCAGTGCGGCCGCTGCCACGGTACGGGCTACGTCACGACGGTTCAGCGATCGTTTTTGGGCCAGGTTCAGTCTTCCTCGCCTTGCCCCGACTGCCATGGCGAGGGCACGGTTATCGACCATCCCTGCGAGACCTGCGACGGTCAGGGCCGCACGCCTTCGCACGAAAAGATCGACATCGATATTCCCGCCGGCGTTTCGACCGGTCGCCAGCTGCGTGTGAGCGGCTTTGGTGAGGCCGGTCTTCGCGGCGAGCCTTCGGGCGACCTGATTGTCAACGTGCGCGTTGCCGACCATGAGCGCTTTAAGCGCAACGGTGACGACCTGTACCTGGTGAGCGATATCTCGATTGCGCAGGCTGCGCTCGGCTGCGAGATCGAGGTCGAGGGCATTATGCCCGACGAGGTCGTTAAGGTGACGGTTCCCGCCGGCGCCCAGTACGGCGACACCGTGAGCGTCAATAATTACGGCATGCCGCGCATTGGCGGTGGCGGTTCGCGTGGCCGCCTGATCGTGCAACTGCGCGTGGTCGTTCCCACCAATCTTTCCAATAAGCAACGCGAGCTGCTCCGTGCTTTTGCCGATGAGATGGGCGATGACGTCGCTTCCGGTAAGAAGTCGGTGACCGACCGTATCAAGAGTGCCCTCGACGATATCCTCGATTAAGGAGCCCGCGTGCTCGCACCCCATATTTCCGTCGTCAACCTCGGCTGCCGTGTCAACCGGGTTGAGTCTGACCGTATCACTGCCGATCTTATGCGCTTGGGCTTTGCTATGGTAGAGCCCCAGAATGCCGATCTGATCGTCATTAACACCTGTGCCGTTACGGGCGAGGCCGAGGCCAAGACCCGTAAGGCCGTCCGTCATGCGCTGGCCCATCCAAACGAGCCTTATGTGCTCGTGACCGGTTGCGTGGTCAATTTGCATCCCGAGGAGCTGTTGGAGCTTTCGGATCGCGTGATCGCCGAGCCGTCCAAGATCGATGTCGCCGAACGTGTCTGCGAGGTGCTGGGCGTTGAGTCCGATAGCGTTCCCGCCTGCAGCGATGGCGAGGTGGTCGATGCGCTCGGTCGCTCTCGCCTGGGCGTGAAGATCCAGGACGGCTGCAACCATCGCTGCACCTATTGCATTGTGTGGAAGGCGCGCGGCCCCGAGCGCTCCGTGCCCGTCGAGTCCGTGCTTGAGCAAGTTCGCGAGGCCCGGGAGGCCGGCGTGCCCGAGGTGGTGCTGACCGGTGTGAACCTGGGTGCCTACGATGGCAAGAGCGCGACCGACGAGCATGTCGAAATCGATGAGCTGCTCGAGGCCATCATGGAGCGCACGACTATTGCGCATGTGCGCATTTCCTCGGTCGAGCCCATGGATATCTCTGAGCGCCTGCTTAAGGTTATGGCGCGCTATCCGCAGCGTATTGCCCCGTTTTTGCACCTGCCCGTGCAGTCCGGCTGTACGGCAACCTTGCATCGCATGGGTCGTCCCTATAGTGCGGAGTCCTTTGAGGACACGGTGCGTATGATTCGCGCCAACTTGCCCCAGGCGTCTCTTTCGTGCGACGTCATCGTCGGTTTTCCTGGTGAGACGGACGAGGAGTTCGAGGAGTCGCTGGCGCTGTGCCGCCGTGTGGGTTTCTCACGTATGCACGTGTTCCGCTACAGCAAGCGTCCCGGTACCCTTGCTGCCGACATGCCCGACCAGGTGCCGCCCGAGGTTATGGCCGAGCGCAGCCGCCGTATGCGAGCCGCGGCGCAGGAGCTCGCTATTGCCGATGCTCGTCGTCGCGTGGGCACCGTCGAGCGTGCCGTGCTCGAGTATGGTGACAACCTGACGCTCGGCTCGTTCCATCATGCCCGTCTTGACGATACCTGTGGACTTACAGCCCCGTGTCTGCTCGATGTTGCTATCATCGGAGTCGATGATTCCGGCTTGGTCCATGCGCGCAGGGAGGTCCATGGAAGCCTCGAAGATTAGACTTACCGTTCCCGAGGGAATTGATCCCTCGCGCGTTTTGGGCGTCGGCGACGGCGTCCTTCGTGCGCTCGAGAGCTTGGTTCGCGCTCACGTGGTCGCCCGTGGCGATAGCATCGCCGTGAGCGGTGACCCGGATGAGGTCGAACTCGTGGCGCGTTATTTTGAACACGCTTTTCGCGAGGCGGCGGCCGGTCGTACCCTTTCTTCCGACGATGTCTCACGTTGCCTGGCCGTCTTGCGCGACGGCGAGCATGAGGCCACATCGCTTCGCGATGACGTGCTGCTTTCGTATCGCGGCCGCGTCATTCGCCCCAAGACGCTCGGCCAAAAGCGCTATGTGGATGCCATCCGCTCGCATACCATCACCTTTGGTTTGGGTCCTGCCGGTACCGGTAAGACCTATCTGGCCATGGCGCTTGCCGTTGCCGCGCTCAAGCGCCACGAGGTGGGCCGTTTGATCTTGACGCGTCCGGTTGTCGAGGCGGGGGAGAACCTGGGCTTTTTGCCCGGCACCCTCGAGGAAAAGATCGACCCTTACATGCGTCCGCTCTACGATGCCCTGTTTGACATGATGGATCGTGAACGTACCGACGAGCTTATGGAGCGTGGTGTGATCGAGATCGCCCCGCTCGCCTACATGCGCGGTCGTACGCTGAGCGATGCCTTCGTGGTGCTCGACGAGGCGCAAAATACCACGCCCGAGCAGATGAAGATGTTTCTGACGCGCCTGGGCTTCAACTCCAAGTTCGTGATTACCGGCGACCTGAGCCAGCGCGACCTGGTGGGTCGTCGTGGCGGTCTTGCCGACGTTGAGCAGATTTTGGGCCGTGTCGACGATGTCGCATTTTCTCACCTCGAGCGTGCCGACGTGGTGCGCCATGCCTTGGTGGGTCGTATCGTCGAGGCATACGATGCTTATGATGACGTGCGTGAGCAGCGCTCGCGCGACCGAAAGGAGTCCCGTTGAGTGTATTGATCAGCAACGATGCCGAGCTCGATACGCTGCTCGACGCGCAAGAGGTGGAGCACATCTGCGAGGTCGTGCTTGCCGCCGAGGACGTTGAGCGTGAGGTCGAGATTTCCCTTTCATATGTCGACGAGGACGAGATGCACGAGCTTAACCACGAGTGGCGCGGTATCGACCGCACCACCGATGTGCTCTCGTTTGAGTGCGATTCGGCCTTTGACGAGGATATTCCCGCCGACGAGACGCTCGAGCTCGGCGATATTATCTTGGCCCCGCAGGTTATTGCCCGTCAGGCTCCCGGTTTTGGAAATAGCCCCGCCGATGAGTGCCGACTGATGCTCGTGCACGGAATGCTGCATCTGCTGGGTTACGACCACATCGAGGACGATGAGGCCGAGGTCATGGAGGCCTGCGAAGACGCCATCCTGCGCGATCTGGCGCTCGAGCGCGGCGAGGACCCCAAACTAGTCCACGTCGGCCCCATCACCAACCATGCCCACGACTAGGAGCCGTCTATGATTCCCGGATCGAACAAGGACCATCCGTCCTTCTTAAAGTCGTTCTCCTATGCCATGGAGGGCTTCGTCACTGCCGTCAAGACCGAGCGCAACATCAAGGTCATGCTCGTGGCGGGCGTGTGCACCGTCATTGCCGGCTGCATCGTGGGGCTCGATATTGCCGAGTGGGCCACGATTATCATCTGTTGTGGCCTGGTGATTCACGGCGAGCTGTGTAACACCGCTATGGAGGCCATCGTCGACCTGGCGACCCAGGAGCTTCATCCGCTGGCCAAGCGTGCGAAGGACATCGCCGCCGCCTCTGTATACGTTCTTTCCATCACCGCCGCGATTGTGGGCTTGCTGGTATTTGCCCACGCGCTCGGCTTTATTTAGAAAGGGATTCTCATGTCCGACAATATGCAGCCTACCGATGAGATTTTGGACGACGTGTCCCTGGACGCGGTGGATACCGAGGAAGTCGAGGAGTTCGACCCGTTTGAGGGCATGAGCGATGAGGAACTCGACGCCCTGTGCGACGAGGACGACGGTCCTATGGGCTTTGGTGACGTTGAGCCCGGTTTCCGCAGCGGCTTTGTGGCCCTGGTCGGTCGTCCCAACGCTGGCAAGTCTACGCTGCTTAATGCCTGCTATGGCAAAAAGGTCGCCATCACCTCGCCGGTGGCCCAGACGACCCGCCGCCGCATGCGCGCCGTCGTCAACCGCCCCGGCTATCAGCTGGTCTTTGTCGATACCCCCGGTATTCATAAGCCCAAGGACGGCTTGGGATCCGAGCTCAACAAGAGCGCGTTGTTCGAGCTGAACGATGTTGATGTTGTCGCGTTTTTGATTGATGCCACCAAACCGATCGGCAGGGGAGACGCCTGGGTTGCCGAGCGCGTCAAGAACGCTCGTTCCAAGAAGGTCCTGGTGCTCACCAAGGCCGATGAGGCCGACCCCGCACAGGTCATGGAGCAGCTTAAGGCAGCCCACGAACTCATGGAATATGACGACGAGATCGTGACGTCGTCGGTCAAGAACTTCAACGTCGATGCATTTATCGAGACCGTTGCGCACTTTTTGCCTGAGGGTCCGCGTTGGTTCCCCGAGGACATGGGTACCGACGCTTCCGATGAGACGCTCGTTGCCGAGTTTGTGCGCGAGAAGGTCTTGCGCCGCACCCGTGATGAGATTCCGCACTCCGTTGGCGTTATTTGCGATGCGCTCGAGCAGACCAAGAAGGTGCTGCGTGTGCACGCCACCATTTATGTCGAGCGTGAGGGCCAAAAGGGCATCATCATCGGCAAGGGCGGCGAGATGATCAAGCATATCGGTATCGACGCCCGTCGCGATCTTGAGCGCATCTTTGGCACGCAGGTCTTTTTGGAGTTGGACGTGAAGGTCAAGGCCGGTTGGCGCGACGACGAGGCTCAGATTCGCCGTTTTGGCTACAACGCCGAGGACTAAGGACGCGCAGCGCGCATGGCAGGCTCCCGGACATATCGCACGAAGGTGCTCGTGCTCGACAAAACCAAGCTCAAAGAGACCGATCTGATTCTGACGATGCTTGACGAGCGGGGTCGCCAGGTTCGTGCCGTGGCAAAGGGGGCCCGCAAACCCGGTGGGCGCTTGGCGGCGCGCTGCGAATTATTCTGTACCGTCGATATGCTGCTCGCACATGGACGCTCGCTCGACGTGGTTTCCCAGGCCGAGCTTATGGAGGCGCCGCTCGGCGTTGCGCCCGATTACGAGACGACCTGCGCCGCAAGCGCGATCGCCGAGGTTGCGCGCGTGTGCTCGTTCGAGGACGCCGAGGACCCGTTTACCTTTGCCATCACGCAGCGAGCGCTTGCCCTGGTGGGCAGCGGGCTCGACACGGCACATATGGACCTGCTCGTGGCGGCCTTTGTCTTTAAACTGCTGTCGCACGTGGGCTATCGACCCGATTTTTCGGCCTGCGTGCTGTGCGGAGACCCCATGCTGTCGTACTTTTCGCCCCAGGCGGGCGGGCTCATGTGCGGTTCGTGCGCGTCGAGCGTTCCGGGTGCCGAGCTGGTGTCGACCGGTGAGGTCGCGTGGCTGCGCGCCCTCATGTCCATGACCTTCGATGCACTCATGGTCGAGCGAATCGATCCGCATACGGCGGCGTTCTTGCTCGGGCTTTCGCATGTGTGGGCTGCGACGCACACCGATCAGCGCCTCCGTGCGATGGAATTCATGTTGGGTCGGTGATGATGCGCAGGCGCGGGTTGCTTGTGGTAACATACCGACCTGTTGGTACCTCGACCTTGGATGCTCGCTCCACCGGCGGCTTCCCAGTCCGAGGCGAATAGTGTCGCCCGCGGGCGACAAGAAACGAAAGGTGAAACAATGACTGTTTCCAAAGAGCGCAAGGCTGAGCTGACTGCCCAGTTCGGTAACACCCCGGTCGACACCGGCAACCCCAAGGTTCAGGTCGCCATCCTGTCCGAGCGCATCAAGGAGCTGACCGAGCACATGAAGTCCCACCAGAAGGACTTCCACACCCGTCGTGGCCTGCTCATGCTCGTCGGCCGTCGTCGTCGTCTTCTCTCCTACATCAAGAAGAACGACATCGTCGAGTACCGTGAGCTCATCAAGGCTCTGGGCATCCGCGACAACATCCAGTAAGGATTTGTACATGCTAAGAGCGTCCTGCGCAGCGGGGCGCTCTTTTTGTGTAAGGGCGTGAACAATCACGCTCTGAAGCGTGGCGGGGGCAGGGGGCCCGCGTCACATGAGAAGCCCGCAGGCAAGGGGCCTGTGGGGTAAAGGAGAACAATGACACTCGTATCCAAGACCTTTGAGCTGTACGGCAAGACCTACACCTTTGAGTCCGGCGAGCTTGCCAAGCAGGCCACCGGCGCCTGTCTGGTCAAGCAGGGCGACACCACGATGCTCGACACCGTGGTCGTCTCCAAGGAGCGTAAGAACTACGACTTCTTTCCGCTGACCGTCGACTTCAACGAGAAGATGTACGCCGCCGGCCGCATCCCGGGTGGCTACCTCAAGCGTGAGGGCCGTCCCAGCGAGAAGGCCACGCTCACCGCGCGCATGATCGACCGCCCGATTCGTCCGAGCTTCCCGGACGGCTTCCGCAACGAGGTGCACATCGTCGCCACCTCGCTCGTCGCCGACCAGGTCAACCCCTTTGACGTCATCAACGTCATGGGTGCTTCCCTGGCCATGACGCTCGGCGGCGTGCCCTTCGAGGGCCCGCTTGCCTGCGTGCGCATCGGCCGCAACGTGGAGACCGGCGAGTTTATCGTTAACCCCACCTATGAGGAGCGCGAGAACTCCGATCTGGACCTGGAGCTGGGCGGCTCTGCCGACTTCATCTCGATGGTCGAGGCCGGCGCCGAGGAGATCTCCGAGGACGACATGCTCGCCGCCATGAAGTTTGGCCAGGAGGCCCTTGCTGCCTTCTGCCAGGCTCAGGACGAGTTTGTCGCCGAGTGGGAGCAGGTCAACGGCGCCATCGTCAAGAAGGAGTACCCGCTCGACCAGCCCGTCGAGGAGGTCCAGGAGCGCATCTTCGCCCACTACGACGAGATGGCAGCCGCCCTTCGCGACGCCGACAAGCTCTCCCGTATCGGCAAGGTCGAGGCTCTGAAGGAGTCCATCCGTGCCGAGTTCACCGAGGAGGAGCAGGCCGCTTGGGAGCGCGAGATCCCCGTGGCGCTCAAGAAGCTCGAGAAGAAGGCCATGCGCACCATGGTCGTCGAGACCGGCGAGCGCGTCGACGGCCGTGCCGCCGATGAGATCCGTCCCATCATGGTGAAGGACAACTATCTGCCGCTCGTTCACGGCTCCGGCCTGTTCCAGCGCGGTCAGACCCAGGTGCTCTCCGTCCTGTCGCTCGGCATGCTTAACGAGGGCCAGCGTCTGGATACCATCGAGCCCACCGAGGGCAAGCGCTACATGCACCACTACAACTTCCCGCCTTTCTGCACCGGCGAGACCGGCCGCATGGGCAGCCCCAAGCGCCGCGAGATCGGTCATGGCAATCTGGCCGAGCGCGCTCTGCTTCCGGTGCTTCCCGACGAGAACGAGTTCCCCTACGCCATCCGCGTCGTCTCCGAGGTCATGGAGTCCAACGGCTCCTCTTCGATGGCTTCGACCTGCGGCTCCACGCTTGCCCTTATGGACGGCGGCGTGCCCATTAAGCGCCCGGTTTCCGGTATCGCCATGGGGCTGATCCAGGAGGAGGGCAAGACCGTGGTCCTGTCCGACATCCAGGGTCTCGAGGACTTCCTGGGCGACATGGACTTTAAGGTCACTGGCACCACCGAGGGCATCACCGCCCTGCAGATGGACAACAAGGCCACCGGCCTCACCTTCGACATCTTGGCCCGCGCCCTGCAGCAGGCCAAGGAGGGTCGCGCCTTCATCCTGCAGAAGATGCTCGATGTGATCCCCGAGCCGCGTCATACCACGCGCAGCACCGCTCCTCGCATCGTCTCCATCCAGGTTCCGACCGATAAGATCCGCGACGTCATCGGTTCCGGCGGCAAGGTCATCCGCGGCATCCAGGACGAGACCGGCGCTTCGGTCGACATCCAGGAGGACGGCACCGTCTTTGTCGGCGGCACCGGCGAGTCCGTCGACCAGGCTGTCGAGCGCATCAAGCTCATCATCAAGGTTCCCGAGCCGGGCGAGGAGTACACCGGTCGCGTGGTCTCCATCCAGCCCTTCGGCGCCTTCGTCAACCTGCTGCCCGGTAAGGACGGCCTGCTGCACATCTCCCGCGTCGCCAAGGGCCGCGTGGAGAAGGTCGAGGACGTCCTCAACGTGGGCGACGAGGTCAAGGTCGTCGTCATCGAGGTCGACGATCGCGGCAAGATCTCGCTCGATCGTCTTGATAAGCCCGAGGCCCCGGCTCGTGCCGAGGGTGCCTCCGAGGGCGACGGCGAGCATTTCCAGCGCCGTGAGCGTCCGCGTCGCGAGCGCTCTGAGCGCAGCGACCGTCCGCGCCGTCCCGGTGACAACGGAGGCCGCAAGCCCCGCCGTCACCACGACGCCGAGTAACAGCCGTACATAACCAGCACCGCAAGGGCGACTCCGGACAGGGGTCGCCCTTTTGCTTGCGCCCGGGAGGGCCGCATATGAAGTTTCCTGCTCTACAGTCCTGCGCAAGACGGAAAGCACATTAAGTGCTTTCCTTTGCGTGCGGAACTCGCGATAAACTTCATATGCGGCCCTCCCGGGCGCAAGCAAAAGGACTGGTTAGTGCCGCTCGCTATTTAGTTAGACAGTCTATTCAGTAGTCAGATTTCAGATCTGTAGATAGCCGCAGCAGCATCTTCCCAGATAAAACCGACCATAATAAACCTGTCCCTTTTTGGCAGGTTTCCCGTGGGGCGGGCACTGATGAAGTTTATCGCGAGTTCCGCACGAACAGGAGGCCACTTAATGTGGCCTCCGTCGTGAGCAGGACTGTAGAGCAGGAAACTTCATCAGTGCCCGCCCCACGGGAAACCGGCGGGATAGACCGGTTTGGATGGGGCTTTCATGCATGGGTGGTCTGTTGTTGTGCAAATGGGTATCATACTGTGGTTATTGCATCGACTCTGCGATGCATGTTTGTACGTTCCCGGCGGTCGGTTTGCCAGAAGCGCCCCGTCGGTTGTTCCAGACCCGTTTCGAAGAAAGGAAACCACACTCACCTATGGCAGCTAAAAAATCATCTCCCTTGAAGATCATCCCGCTCGGCGGCCTTGATGGCATCGGCAAGAACATGACGGTCTTCGAGTGCGGCGACGACATGGTGCTCGTCGACGCCGGTCTTATGTTCCCGGATGACTCCCAGCCCGGTATCGACCTGGTGCTTCCCGACTACACCTATGTTCTGGAGAACGAGGAGAAGCTCCGCGGTATCATCGTTACTCACGGCCACGAGGACCACACCGGTTCGCTTCCGTACCTGCTGCAGGACCTCAACAACAAGGTGCCCATCTTCTCGAGCAAGCTGACGCTCGGTTTTATCGAGGGCAAGCTCTCCGAGTTCCGCATCCGCGCGCCTAAGTTCCGCGAGGTCAAGGGCGGCAGCCATGTCAACCTCGGCGGCATCTCGCTCGACTTCTTCTCGATGACGCACTCCATCCCCGGCGCTCTGGGCGTGTTCATCCGCACCAATCAGGGCACCGTTATGCACACCGGCGACTTTAAGCTCGACCAGACTCCCATCGACGGCGTCACGCCCGACTATGCCGCTATCAGCCGTTTTGCCAAGCAGGGCATCGACCTGCTGCTTTCCGACTCCACCAATGCCACGGTTCCCGGCTTTACCAAGTCCGAGGCCGAGGTTGGTCCCAACCTGTTGCACGCCATCAAGAACGCCCCGGGTCGCGTGTTCGTCGCGTCGTTCTCGAGCCACATCCATCGTCTGCAGCAGATCTGCGATGCCGCCCGCAAGTGCGGCCGTAAGGTCGTTGTGACCGGTCGCTCCATGCTCACGAACACCCGCGTGGCGCGTGAGCTGGGCTACCTCAACATCGATGACGCCGATATCATCGATGCCTTCGATATCGATAACCTGCCCGACGATAAGATTGTCGTCATGTGCACCGGTTCGCAGGGCGAGCCGCTGTCGGCCCTGTCCCGCATGGCCAATGGCGAGCACAAGACGCTCTCCATCCACGAGGGCGATACCGTTATCCTTTCGGCAACTCCCGTTCCTGGCAACGAGAAGGCCGTCCAGCAGGTCGTCAACAGCCTGGCCAAGCTCGGCTGCGACGTGTGGGATAAGAACCGCGCTCTCGTCCACGTCTCGGGTCACGGTAGCCAGGAGGAGCTCAAGCTCCTGATGGCCATGGCCAAGCCCACGTACTTTATGCCGGTTCACGGTGAGGCCGTGCATCTGCGCGCCCATGCGCAGCTGGCCCGCAAGATGGGCATCAAGGACGATCATATCTTTATCCTCGATAACGGCGACACGCTCGAGATGCGCGGTGGTATCGTCAAGCGCGGTACGCCCGTCGAGTCCGGTGTCGTTTACGTCGACGGCCTGCGTATCGGCGATACCGACCCCATCGTCCTGCGCGATCGCCAGAAGCTCGCCAACGACGGTATGGTCACGGCCGTTGCCATTGTCTCCCTCAAACACAAGAAGATCGAGGCCATCGAGTTCTCGGGCCGCGGCGTCTCGTTTGCCATCGACGACCAGTTCTCCGAGGATGCCTCCGCGTCCATTATGAAGACGATCGAGAAGGGTAAGTTTAGCTTTACCAGCAGCGGTTCCGATGCCATTCGCAAGGCCGTGCGCGATTCGCTCTCTAACTTTATCTGGAGCCGTACGCGCACCCGTCCGATGATCATCCCGGTCGTCATGGAGGTTTAGTTTGGCGCGCGGATCTGCAAAAAACGCCAAAGGCAATAAGGCCAATAACCAACCGGCATCTGCTAAGGGTGCCGGTTCCCATCTGCGTGCCAATAAGGGCCACGAGTCCGAGTTTGATGAGTTTGAGCCCCTGGTCGAGCCTTCGGCCAATCGCGATATCGCCGGTGTGGTCATCGCCGTTTTGGCGATCGCGTCCTTCATTGCCGTGATCTCTCCGGCAACAGCGCCCGTGACGGCTGCGGTTGCCGGTTTCTACCACCTGGGCTTTGGTCTGGGCGCCTACGTGCTGCCGATCGTCATCTTGCTGTTTGCCGCCACGCTCTTTTTGGGTGAGGACTCGCCGCTCAACGTGCGCTCTGTTGCGGGCGGCGCCTTGGTCTTTATCGCCGTCGTCTCCATTCTTTCGCTGATGGTGCCGGGCACGAGCGATTCGTGCGACCTTATGTTTACGCCGCAGAACCTTTCCGTGTCGGGCGGCTACATTGGCGCCTTTATCGCAAGTGCCTTGCAAAACGCCTTGGGTAAACCTATCGCCATGGTTGTCCTGCTGGGGCTTGTCGTCGTTGGTTTGGTCATTATCGGCTTTTCGGTGGGTGGCGTTTTGCGCTCCGCACGCGATCGCGCTGCCGATTTTGCCGAGCGTCGACGTGCCGATGTCAATGCGAGCCCGTGGGGCGATGAAGAGGCCCTGTCTGTTCCCGGCGTCGCTCGTCCGCACCTGAGCATTTTGCGCCAGAAGGGGACTGACGCCGCGGTGACCACGGTCATGGGTGGCGATGTCGACCCGGTTTTGGATGACGACGAGGACGATGACCCGTTTGTCGACGTATCCGAGTCGGTTGAAGCCGAGCGCGCCAAGACCACGCTGCTGCCGCGCCGCCATGCCAAGAAGGGCAAGGCTGCGCCCAAGCTCAACACAAGCGAGCCCGACCCGTCTTGGTCCGATAGCGAGATTGAGCTCACCGAGGGTGACGACGAGGACGACGAGGCTCCGCTCGAGACCGCCAAGACAACCTTGCTGCCGCGTCGCCACGCCAAGCGCGGGCAGGTCATTGGACAGCTTTCGATGGAGGACGATCCGGACAAGGTTGACGAGTCAGAGCCGCCGTTTGCCGTGAACCCTGTTTCAGCCGCACCTCAGATTCCCGACTTCTTGAAGCATCCCAAGGTTGCCGATGCGCCTGCCACGAGTGCTGTCGAATCGGCTGCGGCTCGTGATGGGGGAGCGGACGGCGGCGCCGCAGATAACGAGGGCGAAGAGGAGGACGGCCTCAAGCTTCCGCCGCTCGAAATCCTGCATGCCAACCCGCAGTCGGCTTCCGCCGCGTCTTCGGACAAGGAGCTGGAGCAGACCGCTGAGTCACTGCAATCCACCTTGCTTGAGTTTGGCCGCAGTGCCCGCGTGGTCGGCTGGATCGCCGGCCCCACGGTGACGACCTTTAAGCTGCAGCCCGGTGAGGGCGAGCGTGTGAGCAAAATCTCGAGCCTCGAGGACGATATCGCGCTTTCGCTCGCTGCCCAGTCGGTGCGTATCTTTGCCCCGATCCCCGGCACCTCGCTCGTGGGCATCGAGATTCCCAACCGCAAGCGCCAGAACGTCAATCTGGGCGACGTGCTGCCCTATGTGAAGGGCGGTCCGCTCGAGCTCGCCATCGGCCGCGACGCCGAGGGCACGCCGGTTGTCGCCGACCTCGCCAAGATGCCTCACCTGTTGATTGCCGGTACGACCGGTTCTGGTAAGTCGGTGATGATCAATTCCATCATCACGACCTTGCTCATGCGCGCCCTTCCCGAGGACGTTCGCCTGATCATGGTCGACCCCAAGCGCGTCGAGCTTGCGGGCTATAACGGTCTGCCGCATCTCTATGTGCCCGTGGTGACCGAGCCCAAGCAGGCCGCGAGCGCTCTGCAATGGGCTGTGTCCGAGATGGAGCGTCGCCTGAAGGTCTTCGAGCGTCTCAACGTGCGTAAGATCTCGACCTACAACGAAAAGCAGGCTGCTGGCGAGTTTGAGCATTACGACAATCCGCCGCAAAAGATGCCCTACCTTGTCATTATCATTGACGAGCTCTCTGACCTGATGATGGTCGCCGGTAAGGATGTCGAGGCCTCGATCGTGCGTATTGCACAGCTGGGCCGTGCCGCCGGTATTCATCTTATCGTTGCCACGCAGCGCCCCAGCTCCAACGTGGTGACGGGCCTCATCAAGGCCAACATCACCAACCGCATCGCCTTTAACGTCGCCACGGGCATCGACTCGCGCGTCATCATCGACCAGATGGGTGCCGAGAAGCTCACCGGTTTGGGCGACATGCTGTTCTCCAAGGTCGACTGGGGCAAGCCCCGCCGTATCCAGGGCTGCTTTGTCTCGGACGACGAAATCAACGAGATTGTCGAGTTCGTCAAGTCGCAGAGCGAGCCCGACTACCACGAGGAGATTCTGTCCGCCGTGGCGCCCGCTTCCATGTCCATGGCTGGTGGCGGCATTGTCCGCACCGGAGTCGCCGAGCCGCAAGACGATGATCCGCTCATTTGGGAAGCCGCCCATATTGTGGTGGAATCGCAGCTGGGCTCCACATCTGGCCTGCAACGCCGCCTGAAGGTTGGCTATGCGCGTGCCGGGCGTATTATGGACATGCTGGAAGAAAAGGGTGTCGTCGGCCCGCCCGACGGTTCCAAGCCGCGCGAGGTCCTGTTGGACGAGGAAGGGCTTGCCGCGCTGGAATCTGTCGACGCCGAGATGGCACGTGAAGATCGTGAGTTTGGAGGATTCTGATGGCTGCACGCTTTGGTGACATGCTGCTCGAGCAGCGTCGCCGAATGGGCCTTTCCATTCAGCAGGTCGCCAACACCATCAAAATCAGGCCGCAAATCATCGAGTTTTTCGAGACCGGTAACTTTGCTTCGATGCCGCCGCGCGGCTATGCGCAGGGCATGATTTCGAGCTATGCTCGTTTTTTGGGCCTCAATCCGCGCGAGGTCGTCAATGCCTACTTTGACGAACTGATGGCATACGAACGCGAGACGTCGCAGCAGGGCGGTCGTTTCCAGGACGCCGCCGGCTACGTCAATTCGCGTTCCTCTGTCGATAACGGGCGCTTCCTGATGGTTCAGGGCGGTCGTTCGACTCGCTATGGACAGCGTCCTCAGCAGGCCGGTTATATTACCGAGACGGGTTCGGGCGAGGAGATTCGCTCGCAGCGTGACCGGTTCCGCAGTACGCCGATGCCCGAGGACCGTGCACTTCCCGCTGCCCGCGGCGTGGCGCGTGACCCTCGTGCCGGCTACGGCGACGGCGGCTATTCCGATCGCGGTCACCGTGGTATCTCTGCCGGTCGTGCTCGCGGCGGCTATGCGGACGCCGATACCACGCAGGTGACGCCGCGTCTTCGCTCTCAATCACAGCCGTATGGCCAGCGCTCTTCGGCTCCGCGTGCGGGCCAGCGTGGCTATCAAGGCCGCGGTGAACTTGCGCCCCGATCGGGTCAGCGCAGCCTTCAGGGCCAGGGTGGCTATCGCGGCCGTTCCGATAGCCATCGTGGCCGTATGCCTCAGGGAGGCGGCCGCAGCAGTTCCAGTCGTGGACGCGGCGGTTCCCGTGCTCCTCAAAACAACGGGCTCGATCCGCGTATCGTCTACGCCGGTATCGGTGCCGTGGCGTTGCTGCTGATCGTGCTCATCGTGGTACTTCTGCGCGGCTGCGCATCTTCGACGCCCGAGACCACGCCCGAGACGCCCACTGCTACCAAGACGACGACCAAGAAGTCTTCTAAGAAGACCGAAATCGTCGACGAGGATGAGGACACCGATGAGCCGACTGACGAGTCGACTGATTCGGACGCCTCCAAGACGACGGCTAAAAAGGAAGAGAACGAGGTAACGAAGGTCAAGATCTCCGTTGCCAAGGGCAAGACTGCTTGGATTGAGGTCAAGGTCGACGGCAAGTCGGTCTATGGCGCCCAGGCGACTGGCCCCTTTGAGCAGGAGTACACGCCCGAGTCCTCGATCGAGATCACCACGTCTAAGCCTTCCGATGTCACCGTTACCAAGAACGGCGAAAAGGTCCGTTACGATACCAAGACCTCGGGCGTGGCGCGCGTGACGATCACCGTTCCCAAGAAGGAGACGACTGATTCCGAGAATGGTGAAAGTTCTGATGGTGCCGACACCACCGATGGTACCGACACCACCGACGGCACCGATGCCCAGTCCACGGATGGCGCCGATACCGCAACTGACGGCCAGACGCCCACCGATTCTACTGACTATTCGTACGATAGCTACTAAGCCGCTCGTACGCGAAAGGAAACATCATGGCTAAAGATTCCAGCTTCGACGTCGTGTCCGAGGTCAATATGCAAGAGGTCGACAACGCCTTCCAGCAGACCACGCGCGAGATTTCCCAGCGCTATGACCTGAAGGATTCCGGCGCCACGATCGAGCTTTCGAAGGGCGACAAGCTCTTTACAATCAACGCCCCGGCCGACTTTGTCTCCAAGCAGATCATCGATGTCCTGAGCTCCAAGCTCATCAAGCGCGGCATCGACCTCAAGGCTGTCTCGTGGGATGCTCCGCAGGCGGCATCGGGCGGCACCGTGCGCGTGCTCGGCCATATCGTCGAGGGTATCGACCAGGCGACCGCCAAGAAGATCAATAAGAACATCAAGGACCAAAAGCTCAAGGTCAAGGTGACCATCGAGGCCGAGAAGCTGCGTGTTTCCTCTGCTTCGAAGGACGCGTTGCAGACCGTTATCCAATTCCTGCGCGACCAGGACTACGGCCAGCCGCTGCAGTTCACCAACTACCGCTAATATCATTCGAAAGGACTGCTCTTCAACATGGATACACCGTTGGGCTCCGTGCTCTACATCACCCTCGGGTGCGCTAAGAACGAGGTTGACACCGACCGCATGCGTTCTCTTTTGACCGCCGCGGGCTACGAGGAGGCATTCGACCCACAGGATGCCGATATCGCCATCGTCAATACATGCTCGTTCCTCGCCTCCGCAACGTCCGAGAGCATCGAGACCACGCTCGAGCTCGCCAACGAGGTTCAGGACGGCGTTCGTTCTTGTCCCATCGTCATGTGCGGCTGTGTGCCGTCGCGCTATGGCGACGACCTGCCCGATGAGCTGCCCGAGGTCGCTGCCTTTGTGAAGGCCGACGAGGAGGACGGCATCGTGGCGGTCATCGATGGCGTGCTGGGTGTCGAGCGTGAGATCGCTGCCTATATTCCGCAAGTCAAGCGTACTGTCGAGGGCGCCGTTGCTTACGTCAAGATTTCCGATGGCTGCAACCGTTTCTGCAGCTTCTGCATGATCCCCTATATTCGCGGTCGCTATCATTCGCGCAATGCCGAGAGCATTATCTCCGAGGTACGCGACCTGGTTGCCGGCGGTGTGCGAGAGATCGTGCTGATCGGCCAGGACACGGGTATTTGGGGCACCGACTTTGCCGACGAAGACGTCACCGATGGCTCGCCGCGCAATCTGGCGCAGCTGCTGCGCGCCGTCGCCGAGGCCGTGCGTCCGCAGAACGTCTGGATCCGTGTGCTCTACCTGCAGCCCGAGGGCATGACTGACGAGCTCATTGAGACCATTCGTGATACGCCCGAGGTGCTGCCCTATATCGATATCCCCGTGCAGCACTGCGACGCGCGCATCCTCAAGGCTATGCGCCGTTCTGGTTCGCGCCAGGAGCTCGAGGACCTGTTCCGCGATCTGCGTGAGCGCATCCCCGGCATCGTGATCCGTTCCACGGCCATGGTCGGCTTCCCGACCGAGACCGACGACGAGTTCCGCGACCTTATCGACTTTATGGACACCGTCGGCTTTGACTACACGAGCGTCTTTGCCTACTCGCAGGAGGAGGGCAGCCTGGCCGCCAAGATGGAGGGCCAGGTCGACGAAGAGGTCAAGCTCGAGCGCGCCCAGGAGGCCATGGACCTGGCCGAGTCGCTCGGTTTTGCTGCAACTGCCGCACATGTGGGCGAGCGCGCCCAGGTGATTGTCGACGGTATCGAAGAGACCGAGGACGGCGCCGAGCTGATCGGACATGCCTGGTTCCAGGCGCCTGATTCCGATGGCGCGGTGCATCTGGATGCCAGCGAGGCATCTGTGGGCGATATTCTGACGGTCGAGTTTACCGATAGCTTCTGCTATGAGCTTATCGGCCATGTTGTGGAGTAGGAGAGCGTCGTGGCAAACGAGAGCAATAAGGAACTGACGAGTGTTTGGACGCCCGCCAACATCGTGACGTGCGTTCGCATCGTCTTTATCCCGGTGTTCATGATTGTGTCGGCGCTTTCTCACACGAGTGTTGCCGGTACAGATTGGAGCACCTTCGACGGCCCGCTCGCCGCCGCTGCCTTCATTCTGTACGTCATCCTGTCGTGCACCGATAAGGTTGACGGCTACCTGGCGCGCTCGCGCAACGAGATTACCGACTTCGGTAAATTCTTGGACCCCATCGCCGACAAGCTGCTCGTATTCTCGGCCCTGCTGCTATTCTTGGACTTTGGTGCCGTGTCGGTTTGGTCCGTGTTCATCATCTTGTTCCGCGAGCTGCTGGTAAGCGCCCTACGCATGGTTGCGAGTGCCGCCGGCGTGGTCGTTGCCGCCGATAAGCTTGGCAAGTACAAGACGGCGACCACGATGGTCTCCATCTGCGGTTACCTGTGCGTCTTTGCGATGGCCGGCTTGCACCTTGGCCCGCTGGCGCTGACGCTCGGCATCTACTCGGTGTCGCGCTTCCTGTACGCCGTTGCCGTTGTCCTGACCGTTATCTCGGGCGCCCAGTACTTCTGGAACTGCCGCAAGATCGTCTTTTCGGTCTAGGTTCTGGTGGGTATGACGGACTCTTTTGAGCAGATTTCCGCACATAACGAGGAGCTGGCGCGTCATATTGTCGAGCGCGCGAGCGCTCGGGGCGTGACGGTTTCGACGGCTGAGTCGCTGACAGCAGGTATGATCGCCTCGACGATTGCCGATATCCCGGGCGCCTCGGCGGTGCTGCGTGGCGGTGCGGTGACCTACTGCGATGAGATCAAGCATCGCGTTTTGGGTGTTGATCAGGAGACGCTCGACCGCTATACCGCGGTGTCGCATCAGACCGCGCGCGAGATGGCGGCGCGTTCGCTGGAGCTGTACCAGAGCGATATTGCAGTGAGCGCAACGGGTTATGCCGGCCCCGGCGGCGGCACTGAGGACGATCCGGCTGGCACTTTCTATATTGGCTGGGCGTATCGCGCGGCTGATGGGGAAGTGCCGGTCGTGGACTCTGTGCGCTGCCACTATGAGGGCGACCGTTCGTGTGTTCGTGCCCATGCGGTCGCGGAGGCATTGGGGCGCATTGCCCTTGTGCTTAACTCTATGGAATAGACGTGTTTTAAGGGGCCTTCGGGCCCCTTAATTGTGGAGATAGGGATCCCTGACGAATTTAGCGTTTGCGCTGGTCATAGGTGTATTTTTGCCTTTCTTGTTCTTATTTGCCCCTTTGTGGTCAAGCATTTGGTCAGTGTTTGGTCGGCGTTTGGTTGGGTTTTGGAAAGACTGCCTGCATATGATTGGCCTGAACGGTTGACCACGAACAGCCGTTCGTTTATTATCGATGCAGGTTGTTAAGAGGAGGGCTATTCATGGCCAAGAATTCAGGTCCCGTACGTACCGTTCATGCTCGCACGACGGGTAAAGAGCGCGATGAGATGATCGCCACCACCAAGGCCGAGATCGAGAAGAAGTTCGGTCAAGGCTCCATCATGAGGTATGGTGACGGCGGCCCCGAGCTTGAGGTTGAGGCTATCCCCACGGGCGCTCTGGCACTCGATGCCGCTCTGGGTATCGGCGGTGTGCCGCGCGGCCGTATCGTCGAGATTTACGGTCCTGAGTCCTCCGGTAAGACGACGCTTTCGCTCGAGATCCTGGCCGAAGCCCAGGCAATGGGTGGCGTGGTGGCATTTATCGATGCCGAGCACGCGCTCGATCCCACGTATGCCGCGCGCATTGGCGTGGATATCGACGAGGTACTGATTTCCCAGCCTGATACGGGTGAGCAGGCGCTCGAGATTGTTGACATGCTCGTGCGTTCCGGCGCCATCGATGCCATCGTCGTCGACTCCGTCGCCGCGCTGACCCCGCGTGCCGAGATCGAGGGAGAGATCGGCGATACCACGGTCGGATTGCAAGCTCGTCTGATGAGTCAGGCGCTCCGCAAGCTCGCCGGCTCGCTGTCCAAGTCCAACACGACATGCATCTTCATTAACCAGCTGCGAGAGAAGATCGGCGTCATGTTCGGCAACCCCGAGACCACGACGGGCGGCCGCGCCCTTAAGTTCTTCTCTTCGGTGCGTATCGACATTCGCCGCATCGACAGCATTAAGCTTAAGGATGAGGTTATCGGTAACCGCGTGCGCGCCAAGGTCGTTAAGAACAAGGTGGCAGCTCCGTTCCGTTCTGCTGAGTTCGACATCATGTACGGTACGGGCATCTCTAAGGAGGGCTCGATTCTGGACATGGCTGTCGAGTGCGGCATTTGCAAGAAGATGGGCTCCTGGTTTGCCTATGGCGAGGACAAGCTCGGCAACGGTCGCGAGGCCGCCAAGGCGTTCCTGCGCGAACACCCCGATTGCGCCGACGAGATTGAGCATAAGGTCCGCCTTGCCTGCGGGCTTGAGTTTGATGACGATGCTCCGTCCGAGGTCGAGCTGACCGATCAGCCTGCGCCTGAGGAGTTTGACGAGCTTTACGCCATCGATGGTTCCGCCATGCTCGATGATGACGACGAGTAGCGGTTACGCTCATGTCGTATACGGTGACCGAGGCCACGGTCGTCTTTCCCGATAAGAAGGCGGCCTCCTCGTTCTCGAGCGGGTATGCGTCCAAAAAGCCTTGCGCACAGATCGATTGTGAGCTTGAGGGCGGTTTTGAGCGGTCCATTTGGATTCCCGTGCGGGTCGCGCGCCTGTATGTCAAAAATCGCCCCGATCTTCCCTGTGATTGGGATAACTTTCGTGAAGCGGTGCAGCTCATCGAGCGTAAATGTGCACTTACCATGGTGACCGAGATGCTATCGCGACGCGACCATGCGACGGGTGAGGTCCGTGACAAGTTGGCACGCTACGGCTTTCGCCAGCCCGCGATCGATTTCGCCGTCGAGCGTGCCACCGAGTATCGCTTTTTAGACGAGAACCGCTTTTGCTCGTACTTTATCGAGGAACGCAAGCGGCGCGGTTGGGGACAGCGTAAAATCGAGACCGAGCTCAAGCGCCGTCATGTCGTGCTCGATGACATTCCCGGTTATCCCGAGGATTATTTTGCCGTCGAAGACGATTTGGCGCGTGCGTCAGCCCTGCTCGCCAAGCGGCGTGTTCCAGAGACGCGCGGATTCGAAAAACTGGTTCGGTTTTTGATGGGCAAGGGCTTCTCGTATCACATCGCCGCCGATGCCGTTAAGGCACGTCTCGATGCCGAACGTGAGGAATGTGCGGTTTAGGCGTATGCGTTTTGTGGCCCTGCCGTTCACCGCGTTTTAGCCGCCGTGCTGGGGCCATTTATTTGACAGTTGTTGTGGTTCAACGTACGATAAACACTGTCATTTGCTTTGTGATATGTGCTCATCTGTGATGAGTTTGTTTATATGTTTATCTGTATCCGACCCGCATAAGCTGCGCCCATATTACTCAAATGTCGCGAGCCGTTCGTAAGGACGGTTCGCTTTGTTGTGTAACGAATCCATAAAAAGGAGTGAGCATGCCTATCATCGCAGCGCTCGTTGGCATCATTTTGGGTGCCATCGCCGCCATTGCCTACATGCGCACCGCCAAGCAGGGTAGTCTTCACGAGGCCGACGAAAAGATCCAGTCGGCACACGCACAGGCTGAGTCCCTGATCGGTGATGCTAAGCGTCAGGCCGAGACCCTCAAAAAAGAGGCTCTGCTCGAGGCTAAAGAGGAGATCATCAAGAACAAGCAGGCCGCCGAGGCCGAGGACAAGCAGCGTAAGAACGAGATTCGTACGCTCGAGAACCGCGTGATGCAGCGCGAGGAATCCCTCGATCGCCGCAACGACGCTCTCGACAAGCGCGAGCATCAGCTGTCCAGCCAGGCCGGTCAGGTCGAGAAGCGCTCCCGTGAGCTCGAGGAGCTCTGCGCAAAGCAGACCTCCGAGCTCGAGCGTATCGCCGACCTTACCCGCGAGGACGCCCACAAGGAGCTCCTCGATAAGGTTCGCGGCGAGGTCACCCACGAGGCCGCCACGATCATTCGCGAGTCCGAGCAGCAGGTTCGCGCCGAGTGCCACAAGACCGCCCAGGAGATTCTGTCTCTGGCGATTCAGCGCTGCGCTGCCGACCACACTGCCGAGGTCACCGTTACCTCCGTGCACATTCCCTCTGATGACCTCAAGGGCCGTATCATCGGTCGCGAGGGTCGCAACATCCGGACCTTCGAGCAGGTTTCCGGCGTCAACCTTGTGATCGATGACACGCCCGAGACAGTCGTTCTTTCGAGCTTCGACCCGGTCCGTCGTGAGACCGCCCGTGTCGCCCTCGAGAACCTCATCGCCGACGGCCGCATTCACCCTGCCCGTATCGAGGAGATGTATCACAAGGCCGCCGACCTGGTTCAGCAGCGCGTGCGCGAGGCTGGCGAGCAGGCTGCCTTCGATACCGGCATCCACGATCTGCACCCCGAGATCGTCAAGACCCTTGGTGCCCTGCGCTACCGTACCTCGTTTGGTCAGAACGTGCTTCAGCATTCCCTCGAGGTCTCTGATCTGTGCGGCGTGATGGCTTCCGAGCTTGGCCTGGACGTTGTGACCGCCAAGCGCGCCGGCCTGCTTCATGACCTGGGCAAGGCAATCGACCACGACGTCGAGGGCCCGCATGCCGTCATCGGCGCCGAGCTTGCCCGCCGTTATGGCGAGAAGCCCGTTATCGTCCACGCTATTGAGGCTCACCATGCCGATGTCGACCCCAACACGGTGCTCGATGTCCTGGTGCAGGCCGCCGATGCTGTCTCTGCCTCTCGCCCCGGTGCCCGTCGCGAGTCTGCCGAGAACTACATCAAGCGTCTTGAGAAGCTCGAGGAGATCGCCAACTCCCATGACGGCGTCGAACGTACCTATGCCATGCAGGCCGGTCGCGAGGTCCACGTCATGGTCCAGCCGGACAAGATTTCCGATGCCCAGTCCACGGTTCTGGCTCACGATATCGCCCATCAGATCGAGGAAGAGATGGAGTATCCCGGTCAGGTGCGCGTCGTCGTGATTCGCGAGAGCCGCGCTGTCGATATCGCTAAATAACATGAGCGACGCGAACGAGCTCATCTCATTTATCGCGTCGATGTCGGGGGAGGGCAACCTTCGCGTCGAGGAGAACCTTGGCGAGGGGTATGTCCGCCTCCGCGTTTCGGAGGCCGAGCGGCGCCAGGCTAAGCACGACATTCAGCATGTCGAGGACATCGTCATCGAAATGCTCCGTAATGCTCGCGATGCCGGCGCCGACAAGGTCTATCTCGCCACGACCAAGGAAGATGGCGTCCGCACGCTTGTCTTTCTGGATAACGGTTCTGGCGTTCCGCAGGATATGCAAGAGCGAATCTTTGATGCCCGCGTTACCTCCAAGCTCGAGAGCATGAAGATGGACCGTTGGGGTGTTCACGGTCGTGGCATGGCATTGTTTTCGATCAAGCAGAACACCGATGAGGCCCGTGTGGTCACGTCCGGTGTCGATCTTGGTTCAGCCTTTAAGGTGAGCGTCGCGGCCGACCGCCTCAGTGAGCGTGCCGATCAGTCCAGCTGGCCCCAGGCCGTCAAGGATGAGGACGGACGTTATGTCTGTGCTCGCGGTCCGCATAATATTATTCGCGCTGCATGTGAGTTTGCGCTCGAGGAGTTGCGTGGTTGCGATGTCTATCTTGGTTCTCCGTCTGAGATTGCCGCGACCCTTTATGCTCAGGCGTCAAGCCGGCTTGATACGTCTCGTCTCCTGTTCATTGATGACGAGAGCGAGCTTCCGGTTGTCGATCGTTTAGGCCTTGCTTCTGATGCCGAGGACTTTATCCGTATCTGTTCGGGTTTGGGTCTTGAGATGTCCGAGCGCACGGCCCATCGCATTTTGGCGGGGCAGATTAAGCCCGTTCGCGGTGTGGCCGCGCGTCTGCTGCGCGAGCGTGATTCGTCCTCGCATGCGCCGGCTCCTGTCGATCTCGCGAAGGATCGTCGCGGGCTACGTATTGCCAAGGATGACATGGCACAGTTTTCGCGCGCTGTGGAACGCGACTTTAATGACCTTGCCGCCCGGTACTATCTCAACCTTTGCGGCGACCCAAAGATCCGTGTTTCGCGTGATCGAATCACCGTGACCTTTGATCTTGCCAAAGAGGAATAGTGCCTTTACCGAGTCCACTCGGTACGATACAGTTATTGCAGTTAAAACGTACTTTTAAATGCAGGAGTTTCTTCATGGATTGCCTGAAGGTATCAAGCAAATCATCGCCCGCGTCCGTTGCCGGCGCCATCGCCGGCATGGTCAAGGATGGTGTACCCGTCAACATCCAGTGTGTCGGCGCCGGTGCCGTCAACCAGGCCATTAAGGCCGTTGCTATCGCGCGCGGTTTTTTGATTCCAACCGGTTTTGATATTTCCTGCGCGCCCGTGTTCTCCGACATCCTCATTAACGGGGAGTCGCGCACGGCCATCCGCCTTTCTATCTACGTTCACCAGATCAATCGAGCTGCTATGGATAACGTCGTCATGGATGATGTTAAGCCTGTGGCATAGCTTCTGCTTGCCTCGTTTCGCTCCCCATCGTTAGGACTTATGCACATGGACCAGCGTTCCGTACGCGATATTCTTGCCGGTAAAACCTACTTTATCCGCACCTTTGGCTGCCAGATGAATCAGCACGACTCCGAGCGTGTGAGCGGTCTGCTTGATTCGTATGGCTGCCTCATGGCGCTCGATCCCGCGCATGCCGATATCGTTGTCTTCATGACGTGCTGCGTGCGCGAGGCCGCCGATACTCGCCTGTACGGTCAGTGCAATTCCTGCAAAAGCCTGCCGCCTTCGCCTTCGGGCAAGCGCGTGGTTGCCGTTGGCGGTTGCATCGCGCAGCGCGATGGCGAGGGCCTGCTCACCAATGTCGATAACGTCAATGTCATCTTTGGCACGCATTCCATTGCACATGTGGCCGAGCTCATTGCCGAGGCGTTCCTTGATGGTAAGCGTCATATCCGCACCAATGAGCATGAGGATACGGATGCCATGAGCATGCCGTGGCATCGCGAGACTCAGTATCACGCCTGGGTGCCCATCATGACGGGCTGCAATAATTTCTGCACCTATTGCATCGTGCCGTACGTGCGCGGTCGCGAAAAGAGCCGCCTCTTCGAGGAGATTGTCGACGAGGTGACCGGTTTGGTGCGCCAGGGCGTGCGTGAGATTACGCTGCTGGGCCAAAACGTTAACTCATATGGTCGCGATCTGTTTGGCAAGCCGCGTTTTGCCGATCTGCTGCGTGCCGTGGGCGATACGGGCGTGGAGCGCATCTTCTTTACGTCTTCGCATCCCAAGGACCTGTTGCCCGAGACCATCGACGCCATGGCCGAGACGCCTGCCGTTATGCCGCAGCTGCACTTGGCCGTCCAGTCCGGTTCGACGCGGATCCTCAAAGAGATGAATCGCCGTTATACACGCGAGGACTATCTGAGCCTGGTCGATCGCATTCGCAACCGCATGCCCGATATCGCGCTCTCGACCGACATTATCGTTGGCTTCCCGGGCGAGACTGAAGAAGACTTTGAGCAGACGCTCTCACTTGCCGAGACGGTCCGCTATGCTCAGGCCTATACCTTCATCTATTCCAAGCGCGCCGGTACCCCGGCCGCCGAGATTGACGATCCTACGCCGCATGAGGTTATTCTCGAGCGTTTCAACCGCCTGGTTAAGGTTATCGAGACCACGGCACACGAGTATAACCAGGGTGCGCTTCATACTGTGGTTCCGGCGCTCATTGAGGGAACGAGTAAAAAGAACGACGCGGTCCTGCTGGGCAAGAGTCCCAAGAATCAGACTGTGCACGCGCCTATCCCCGAGGGTTACAGCATCGATCAGCTTGTTGGCAAGATCGTTGATGTTGACGTTGACGTCGCCAAGACCTGGTATTTGTCCGGCTCCGTTGTGGGCGAGCCTCGCTAATGGTTGCTCCCGGGGCAGGTCTTTCCGCCGTTGCAATCGTCGGTCCGACGGCGGTTGGTAAGAGCGATGTTGCCGACCGTTTGGCAGCCCGTCTTTCGTCCGAAGTGCTGTCGTGCGACGCGATGCAAATCTATCGCGGCATGGACATCGGTACCGCAAAGATGGCGCCCGATGAGTGTACGGCGCCGCTGCATCTCGTCGACATTGTAGAGCCGGGTGTGGCATATTCTGCTGCGCTTTATCAGGCTGACGCTCGCGCGCATGTTGAACGTCTCCTTGGTTCGGGTTGCCTGCCGGTTTTTTGCGGAGGTACGGGGCTGTATCTCAAGGCTGCCCTCGATGAGATGGACTTTCCCTCGGGTGAACTTGAGGACGATCGCCGTGCGGGCTATCAGGAGCTTGCCGAGCGTATTGGCGAGGAAGAACTGCATGCCCTGCTTGCCGAGCGCGATCCAGAATCAGCTGCTGTTATTCATCCCCATAACGTGCGGCGTGTGATTCGTGCGCTCGAGATGCATGATGATGGTATCTCCTATGCACAGCAAAAAAGTCAGTTTAGTGTTCCGCGCGAGCATTATCATGCCCTTTGGTTTGGTCTGACGCGTAATCGCGAGGTGCTCTACGAGCGCATTAATCTGCGCGTCGATCTGATGTTTGAGCAGGGTCTTGTCGATGAGGTCCGCGGTCTTATGGCCCAGGGTCTGGGAGATGCCCTGACGTCGATGCAGGCAATTGGCTATAAAGAGATCATTGATGCTTTCAATGGCGTGATGAGCATGGATGAGGCCCGCGAACTCATTAAGATGCGTTCGCGTCGTTATGCCAAGCGTCAGCTTTCGTGGTTTAAGCGCGATGACCGTATCGTGTGGTTTGATATGGATGAATGTACGATCGATGAGGTCGTTGAGGTTATCCTGCATCGTATTGAGGCTGCCTAATGGCCCGTTTCCCCCTTGTTCCCACGGCACCCGAGCCCGAGCGTGCCATTTTAGTTGGTGTTGAGTGGCGCGACAATGCATGGCCGCTCGATCGCTCGCTTGATGAGCTGGAGCGTCTTGCCCACACAGCTGGTGCCCGGTGCGTGGCACGCTTGTCGCAGCGTTTGGTAAAGCCGTATCCTAAATCGTTTATCGGTTCCGGTAAGGTTGAAGAGCTGTGCGGCCTGGTGCATCGCATGGATGCCGATGTCGTTATTTTTGACGACGACCTGACCCCCTCGCAGCAATCCTATTTGGAGAAAGCCGTGGGCGAGCCGGTAAAGATTATCGATCGCACAGCACTGATCCTGGATATCTTTGGCCTGCATGCTCAGACGCGTGAGGGACGCCTGCAGGTACAGCTGGCACAGCTTCAATATTTGTTGCCTCGCCTGCGTGGCATGTGGAGCCATCTCGCCAAGGAGCAGACGCGCGGCGGCATCGGCTCACGTTTTGGTCAGGGCGAAAGTCAGCTCGAGGTCGACCGTCGCCTCATTCGTAATAAGATCGCTGCGCTTCGTCGTGAGCTCAAGCAGGTTGAACAGCGTCGCGATGTTCAATCCAAGAGTCGCATTGAGTCACCGGCGTTTCGCGTCGCGTTAGCCGGTTATACCAATGCCGGTAAATCGACGTTACTCAATCGTCTGACCGGCTCTACGGTACTTTCGCAGGACAAGCTGTTTGCTACGCTCGACCCGACGACGCGTTCGTATCGTCTGCCCGGCGGTCGCGGCATGACGATTACCGATACCGTTGGCTTTATTCAAAAGCTGCCCCATGGTCTGGTCGATGCCTTTAAATCGACGCTGTCCGAGGTTTTGGGTGCCGATCTAATTCTCAAAGTCGTAGATGCGTCTGACGAGGACTATGAGCGGCAGCTGGAGGCTGTCGACCGCGTGCTTGATGAGATCGGCGCCGGAGAGCGTTTAACGCTGACCGTATTCAATAAAATCGATCTTCTCGATAGCGTCGATCGATTGAGTTTCCGTCGTCGCTATCCGGAGGCCGTTCTGTTCTCGGCCCAAACGGGCGAGGGGCTCGACGATCTCGTCGACCGGATTGCTCGCGAGGCAGCTGCCACCGATGTGTTGCTCTCCGCTGATATCCCGTATCGTGAGGGCGCTCTCATCACGCTGGTGCATGAGCAGGGAACCCTTCTGCATGAGGAATATCTCGAGGACGGCGTTCGCATTGTGGCGAAGTTGCCGGCTCGTATTGCACCGCGGCTCGAGCGTTATCGCACCGAGTAGACGAGCTCCAAAATGCCCAGAATGATGGGCTGATGCAGCAGATAAAAGGGGAGAGCGTGACGTCCAAGGCTGGCGAGCGCCGGCAGGGGGTTGGCGTAGGCCCAGCTAGGGACGGTCTTATCGATTCCCTGCGCTATGTGTGCGGCGAAGTATCCTGCAAGATACATAAAGATAAACGGGATGATGGGGTAGTAATCACCTGAGATAAACCCAGGGCTCGGAAATCCCAGCCACGCCAGGTAGGGGACAGGGTAGATCGTTTTGGGGATGCTCCAGGTGATTGCGAACAACATAAGGCATAGGGGCATGCCCCATCTCGCCGTTATCTTCTTAAGGACGGGATCGGTCAACGCCACGATGCCGGTGCATGCGGCCATGCAATAGATGATGCCAAAATTAACCGAATCGTCGACTGAGACAAGTGTTGTTGCCAACCAGACAACGAGTGCTGCTAAGGCGTATTTGGCGGCACGTTTGATATTGTTGCGCGAAAGGGTGCACATCCAACCGGCGATAAACAAAAATACCCAGCTGATGCTGGCGCGCCAGATGTCTTGAAAGGCTGACTGGGTAAACCAGGGCATATCCCAGCCGTACAGGTAGGCGAGATCATAGCAAGCGTGAAAACCTGCCATAGAAATCATCGTAAACCCGCGGACGGTATCAAATATGGTTATGCGTTTTTGCATTACGAGAACCGGCGCATCAAGCCGACGACTTTGCCCAGGATAATGGGATTCGTTGCATAGATAGGTTCCATGGTGTCGTTCTCGGGCTGCAAGCGCACACGCCCCTGCTCCTTGTAGAACGTCTTGACGGTCGCCGAACCATCAATCATGGCCACGACAATTTCGCCGTTCATGGCACTCTTTTGTTCACGGACGATGATGTAATCGCCATTGAAGATGCCGACATTGATCATTGAGCTCCCATGCACCTCAAGGATAAAGGAACCCTGATCAGTGGCGATTTCGGTCGGGATAGTAAACGTGTCTTCGATATTCTGCTCGGCCAGAATGGGAATCCCAGCCGCGACGCGACCAACGAGCGGTAGCGAGACCGTTCCGCGAGGTGCGGTGGGCTCGTCAGATTTAGAAATTGAGACAGAGGAACCATCCTCGTTAAAGAGTTCCAGGGCGCGCGGTTTGGTGGCATCGCGCTTGAGTAGCCCGCGCGCCTCCAGGGCAGAGAGATGGGCGTGCACGGTGCTGGGGGAGGAAAGGCCCACGGCAGAAGCCATCTCGCGCACGCTGGGCGGATAACCCTTCTCCTGCTGATATTCCTTGATGAAGTCGTAAATTTGCTGCTGACGCTTGGTAATTTTGCGAGCCATCAGGGCATCCTCTCTACCCATGTCAAACAAATGTTCGAATTTTGCTTGACAGGAACAACTGTTCGAAGATAATAATAACCGAACATTCGTTCTCGCGCTAGACATTTTTGTCCGCGCGGCTTGATAAAACTGTTCTCAGCAAAACACGCGAGAGGAGAACATGATGAACGTAACGAATATGGTCCAGGGAAACCTCGCCCTTAAGCTCGAGACGCCTGCAGAACCCACTTTTACGGTTGTTCAGGGTGGCCGCTCCGGCTTTCAGCCTTTGACCGTAAAGCCTGCGCGCAATCAGCAGGCTGTAGTCGCGCCGGCCCGCGTTGCCCCGAAGGTTCCGACGATTGTCGCCGTCGCCGTTGCGCTTACGCTCTTCTTTGTCCTCGCTATGTCGGTCTTTAGCGCTCGTCACGCCGCGTATGCCGAGTCCGTTTCCAACATTACCTACGAGACCATTCGCGTTCAGCCTGGCGATTCTCTTTGGTCGCTTGCCGAAGAATATCCAATCGAAGGCCTTTCCACGCAAGAGACTTCCGACATGATCCGTAGCGTCAATCATCTGGAGCATGGTTCGCTCGCCGCCGGTGCGCATCTTAAGGTTCCTGATCGTTCGTAATCATTATCGCGCTGCGCATGGTACCCTTGTTATCGTTTAAGAGGAGGTACCATGCGCTGTCCCAAATGCGGCAAGGCACATACCCGCGTCGTTGATTCCCGTATGCAGGAGTCAAATAACACCATTAAGCGCCGCCGCGAATGTTGCTCGTGTAACTATCGTTTTACAACGTTCGAGCGATGCGAAGACCCAATCGAGGTCATTAAGTCAGACGGAACCAAGCAGCGGTTCGATCGCAATAAGCTGCTCGTCGGCTTGATGCGCGCCACCATCAAGCGCGATATCGACACTAAGAAGCTCAATGAGATTATCGATGACATCGAGGTCGAGCTTCGCTCTCGCACGCTGACGGCCGTCACGTCCCATGAGTTGGGTGACATGGTGCTCAAGCGCTTGGCCAAGATCGACAAGGTTGCGTACATCCGTTTTGCCTCGGTCTACCGTGATTTCAAAGACGTCGATGAGTTTCTGCAAGAGCTCGACAAGCTAAGGTGATTCCATGCCCAACATTACCGTCAACATAAAGCGTCTCGATCCCACCGTCGAGCTTCCCAAATACGCCCATCCCACCGATGCCGGCTTGGATTTGCGCTCCAACGAGGACTGCGTCCTGAAGCCCTTCGAACGCCGTCTGGTCTCTACTGGGCTGGCCATCGCCCTGCCCGACGGCTACGCCGGCTTCGTCCAGCCCCGCAGCGGCTTGGCCATCAAGCAGGGCCTGTCTATAGTCAACACGCCGGGCCTCATTGACGCCCACTACCGAGGAGAACTCAAGGTTATCCTTATCAACCTGGATCCCACCAACGACATCCAAATCAACAAAGGCGACCGCATCGCCCAGCTCGTCATCCAAGAAGTCCCCACGGTCAACCTCGTAGAAGTAG
This sequence comes from Collinsella sp. AM18-10, assembly GCF_003471585.1. Taxonomy (GTDB): domain Bacteria; phylum Actinomycetota; class Coriobacteriia; order Coriobacteriales; family Coriobacteriaceae; genus Collinsella. Next base: position 10,783 of record NZ_QRJO01000006.1, on the reverse strand, counting down.
AAGAACTAGACAAAACCGACCGAGGCAAAGGAGGCTTCGGCTCCAGCGGCGTCGCCTAGGGACGCTCTTATCCCTCCCGCCCGCCTCTCACACATATCATTCCATGCTCAAACATTCTCGCGTCGCTTCGCTCGCTGCGAAACTGCGCGTGGAACGATATGTGTGAGAGGCAGGCGGGCGGCTACTCGCTTGAAAAAATATTTACATTCTAGTAAGCCAATGCGACAAAGGAACAATCCCTTTGTCGCATTGGCTTACTGTATTTAGATTTTCCGGTTTCGCCTTTGAAGGTTCTAGTGGTGGGGAATCTGGTATAGCTGCTAGTACGTAAACGCAGCTTACCTGCGGGAGGCCCCTATATATCGTCCCACGCGCAGTTTCGCAGCGAAGCGAGAATGTTTGAGCATGGGATGATATATAGGGGCCTCCCGCAGGTAAGCGGACATAAAGACGCTAGCGGATATGCGCGGGTTTTCCGCCCCAGTAGAAGCGGCAAAAGGCTCTTTTGCGCTTTTGGGGTTTGCCTACGAGCTCCATGGTTGCGATGGCTATGTCTTCGGCTGCGTGGGGGCGGCGTAGAACTTCGCCGTTGATGAGTAGGGCTTTGAGTGATTCGGGATGGTCGTGCAAGTGACGTAGGGTAACGATGAGCTCTCGTGCGGTGGTGACATGCATGCTGGCGCCCATGCCGGTGAGCATGGTGGTGTTGGCCTTTTCCTGGCCATAGGACTTGCCCAGCAGGATCATCGGCAGATGTGCGCATAGGCACTCGGTGACGGTGAGTCCGCCCGATTTGAGAATTGCCAGGTCGCAGCCGTGCATAAGCGCTGCCATATCATCGATATAATCCAGAACCGTGACGTTTTCGAGCTTCATGGCGTCGAAGAGCGTTTTGAGGCGGGTGGCATATTCGGTGTCTTTGCCCGGCAAAAAGACAAAGTGCATGTCTTCGAAGCTGCGTAGGAAGGGGAGGGTGCGGTCCATCTCCGCGCGAAAGCGAACGTACGGTTGAGGCAAGCTGGCACCGGCCATTACCAGCACGATGGTCTTGTCGGTTGGGAGGTTGAACTTGGCTAGCTCTTCCTCGCGATCGTAATCCGTGTCGAATCCGGCGCGAATAGGAATGCCGGTAATGCGAATCTTTGTCTCGGGCACCTTGCGCGGACGCAGCGTTTCGGCCATAAATTCGTTGGCAACACAGAATAGATCGGTGTCCTTGTGGGGCCACCAGCCCTCGACTTCGTAGTCGGTCGGTACGCAGATGACCGGATAATCGATACCCGTAATAATGCGAGCGCCCACGGCAACATTGGCTGCCGTGATGTGCGTTGCGACCACGGCTATGGGCCTGCGGCTACGAATATATTCGTTGAAGGCGGGGAACATAATTCGCGACCATGCCGTGCCGCCACCCCAGAGCAGATGCCCCGTAAGCGTATATCGCCAGGTTAGGTCGTAAATGGGGCGCGTGGCTCCCGTAAAAGAAGCCGCGGTTTTATTGCCATCGAATTTAATACGTCCAAAATCAAGGATATCGAGCACTTCAATCTCAATATCCTCGGGGATGCCATTGGTGCCGCGGATGAGGTCGAATGCCTGCGCAATCGCATTTGCGGCGGCCTTGTGGCCCGAGCCAACGGAGGCGTGCACGATGGTCACGAGAGGTTTTTGCTGAGCCAGGAGCGTGGTTTGCTCCGATTGGGGAGTGCTGTGCGTGAGCAGGGGAGCGTCGTCACTCGTCTGCGCCTGGTCCATCGATAACTCCCCTTCAGCTTTGTAATACGGATTTATCATTGTAGTGCATGAGTGTCACGTTCACGTAAATTTGGGTATGAGCGCAAAGAACGACAACGTTTCGACGAAAGGACGCTTCATGACTACCGATAAGCCGATCGATGTTGCGATTATCGGTGGCGGCCCCGCGGGCTATGCTGCCGCCATTTATGCTGCGCGTGCTAACCTGACGACGACCGTGATTGAGCAGGGCATGTCGGGAGGGCAGATCGCCACAACCAATGAGGTCGAGAACTATCCGGGTATCTCGCTCCTGAGTGGCGCCGAACTCGGCGAGCGTTTTCAGCAGCATGCAGAGGGCCTGGGAGCACAGGTTGCATGGAGCATGGTTACGGGTGTCGATTACGATGCCGATGCAGCGTTGTTTACGGTGCATCACGATATGGGCGATACGCTGGCCCCGAGCGTTATCGCTTGCATGGGTGCCACGCCGCGTCCGGCAGGTTTCGCAGGCGAGGATACGTATCGCGGTCGTGGCGTTTCATATTGCGCAACATGTGACGGCATGTTTTTCCGCGGCAAGCAGGTTTTTGTAATCGGTGGTGGCAATTCGGCATGCGAAGAGGCTCTGTTCCTGTCCGACATTGCCAACAGTGTGACCATCGTGCTGCGCCGCGACCAGTTCCGTGCGCCCGATGGTGTTGTTCAGAAAGTACTCGCAAAGGACAATATTACAGTTAGGTACCAAACTAGTATTGTGGAGCTATCGGGCGAAGCCATGCCAACGACGATTACCTTTAAGGACAATGCATCCGGCGAGACTCATACCGAGTCATTTGAGCCCGGCTCGTTTGGCATCTTTGTTTTTACCGGAACGCAGCCCCATACCGAGCTTGTTGAGCATCTAGTCGATCTGGCGCCTGATGGCGGCATTCTGACTGATGAATCCATGGCGACCCGCACGCCAGGTCTATTTGCCGCTGGCGATATCCGTTCCAAACGTTTACGCCAGGTTGTGACCGCTGTTTCGGATGGAGCCATAGCGGCAACGAGCGCATACGCGTTTCTCCGTGGATAAGTACGATAATATATCTTATGTAAGGTTGCTATCTTTACACAAAGTGGTTGGACGATGCATCAATGTGTTGTCCAACCACTTTTACTTGCCGGCTATGTGGTATGCAAAACTAGATAACCTAGAATACAATATAGAAAATGAACGGAGGACCTTTATGAACCACGTTAAACACGTTATTCCGATGTCCGATTCGTCGGTCAGTATTAAGCCTGAGGATATTCAGCCCACGGTGCTACCCGATGCATTCATTCAGTCCGATATCGTGCGTAAACTCAATACGTTGAGTCTGCCGCGCTATAACCAGTTGCCCAATGTGACGCTCTACCGCGACCAGGTCATTGAGTATGTTGCGCTGTGGATGGAGCCGCTGTCCATTTGCGTTGAGCACCCTGTCATTACGCCATCGATGATCAATAACTACGTGAAGGTCGGCCTGGTGCCTGCTCCGGTCAAAAAGCAATATGGCCGCGAGCAGATTGCCCGCCTGATCGCTATCTGCCTCTTTAAGCAGGTGTTACCTATTGCTGCGGTGCAGGCACTCTTTAACATTCAGCGTTTGAGCTACGATGCCCCGACGGCCTTCGATTATGTGGTCGATCAGCTCGAGGCATCGATTCGTTCGGCGTTTTCCGTCGAGCAGACGCCGGTTCCCGATACGGCGCATCAGGTAACGCGTGAGTCGCTGCTTGTGCGCAGTGCGGTTTCATCCTTCGTTTCGAAGGCGTACCTGATGAGCTATCTAAAGTTTAATGGGTTTAATAGCTAGCCGACGTATAAAACGGGCGGAGCAAAGGGTCATCTGTCACTTTGTCCCGCCCGTATTTTTGCTTGGTTGGACTTTATTGGCCCGAAGCCACGTCCATGCCGTAGCCGATAATAAGACCGTGCATCTCGGCGTAATAGGAATCCAGGCCGTTGCAGGGCATGATGATAGTCTTGGAGCCGGGCCAGCGCTCCACAATGCGGCTGGCAAGTGCCTGGGCGCCTGCCTCATTCTCGACATGGTCGATGACGACCTCGCCGCCCGTAAAACCCTCGGCTTCCATGGTGTCGATGATCTTGTTGAACATCTTCTTTTCGCCACGCGTGTGTCCGACGAGTTCGATTTTACCGGCCTCACTCGCCGTGCCCAAAATGCGAATATTGAGCTTGTTGGCAATGACGCCGGCTGCCTTAGGGATACGTCCGGCTTTGGCCAGGTTTTCGTAATTGCACAAGCTGAAGAGGATTTTGCTGTTCTGCTCAAGGCTATTGAAGTATGCGCAAGCGTCCTCGAATGAGACATCCGGATTGCTTGCAAGATACCGGTCGAACAGCAGTAAGATCAGGTCCATTTTGCCGCCGGCTCCGCGTGAATTGACCAAATGAATTTGACGGTTCGGCTCCTCGGCAAGAACCAAATCGCGTGCCGTGGCGGCGGCGTTATAGCTCCCCGATACGCCCTCCGAGATGGGCATACAAATCGTCTTGTCGGCAAGCCTAAAGAGTTCGGTCCACTCGCCTACGCTCGGACAGGCGCTCGAAGAAGCGCTCGACTCCGCCTGCACGGCGCAATTGAGTTCGTGAACGTCGAGCGTGAGGTCATCGACGAACTCGCGCTCCCCCACTCGAATTTTGAGGGGTGCAAATGCAAAGGTGGTATGGGGCGCGGTCGGTTGCCAATCGCGGAGGTTACAGCTCGAATCGGAGATAAGTGCCCAGCTCATAGAGGGTCCTTTCTATATGCTTCTCAATCATTATAGCTATATTGCTCACCGATGAAGCGTGCATCTAGTATTGAAAACTAGCACATTAGGATCATGTATGGAGCACGGTCATAAATAAATGAACCTCGCAGCTCAAAGGCCACGAGGTTCACCTTCGTTCGCTATACAGAGTGACTTAGTAGCGCACGAAAATGTAGTTGTTGTTCATACCGGCTGCGACGGAACTGATGATGACGCCCGTTTTGTAGTCGGAAGCATGGATCATCTGACCATTACCGATATAGATGCCGGTATGGTAGGAGTTAACCACAACATCGCCGGGTTGCGGATCGGACACACGGGTCCAACCCATGAAGTCGACCGTGGTGCCCAGACGGCAGTAGCGTCCCGTGAGGCAATAGCTTACAAAACCGGAGCAGTCAAAGCTGTTCGGCCCAATGCCACCCCAAGAGTAAGCGTATCCGAGCTTGCTATAGGCACGCGAAACAACGGAACCGCCGTCAACGGACTGGCTCGGTGCGGAAGGCGTCGGAGCCGGAGCCGGAGCCGGAGCGGGCGTCGGGGGCTGCGGAGTGGGAGCGGGCGCGGGCGTGTTTCCGCCGCCGTCGTTGGTCGTACCGCCACCCTTGTTGGTGTTCTCGCTCGTACCGGCGGTGTCGTTGCTCACCGTGGCCTTCTCGGCGGTGCTAGCGTTGATGCCGGCCTGCAGCGCGGCATTGGCCTCGGCCTCGGCGGCAAGCTCGGCCTGCAGCTGCGAATCCAGGGAATTTACGACGTTCTGGGCTTCAGCCTGCTGGGCGTTAAGCTCGTCGACCTTCTTTTGCGTGGTGGCGACGTTCTTCTCCTGCTCGGCCTGCTTATCGGTGAGCTGCTGCTTAAGCTCCTTTACCTCTTGAATGGTCTGAGCCTGCTTATCGGAAACTTTGCCGTAGTAGAACAGACGGTTGAGCATATCGCTCAGATCATCGACACCCGTCAAAACCTGAAGCAGGCTCAGACCGCCGGTTTTGTACTCGCCGGCGACATAGGTCGAGAGCTTGGCCTGACCATCGGCGATCTCCTGCTGCTTTTGCGTGATCTCGCCGGCAGTCTGATCGAGCGCCTGCGTCTGCGTGGCGAGCTCATCGTAAATCTGCTGGGTTTGGGTGCCGATCTGCTCGAGTTTCGTACGAGCAGCGGCAAGGTCGGATGCGGTATCGGCGTAGGCAGGAGCCGCGAGGCCCAAGCCCAAAACACAAGCGAGGGTTGCCGTAGCAGCGCAGCGTGCCATGTTTTTGTGCGTGTTTGCTGTGCGCATGTAGCTTCCTTTCCAGTAACTAAGGGTAACGGCTAGTCCACCGTCACCAGGCTAAAGAGCTCAACATCGTCGTCAGTCGGCGTGAGCTTCTCGCGCGGGTTGAGAAACGCAAGCTCAAGGATACACCCGTAGCCCACAAGCTTTGCGCCCATATCTCGCACCAGTTTACCTGTTGCCTCGACGGTTCCGCCCGTCGCGACCAAGTCGTCCAGAATCAACACGGTATCTTTAGAGGTAATGGCATCGGCATGGATCTCGATAGAGTCGGTGCCGTATTCGAGCTCATAGCTCTGGCTCACCGTCTTGCGGGGTAGCTTGCCCGGTTTACGTGCGGGAACAAAGCCGGCACCAAGGGCCACAGCCACCGGTACGCCAACCATAAAGCCACGGGCCTCGGGACCCACGACCTTGGTGATCCCCATGCCGGCAAAGTGCTCGGCAAGGGCATCCACCATGGCCCTCAGGGCCTCGGGATTGCCAAAGAGCGGTGTGATGTCCTTAAAGACGACTCCGGGCTCGGGATAGTCGGGGATATCGACGATATGAGATTCGAAGTCGTACATGGCGTGACCTTTCATGGATTGCCGGGTGGACGGCGATTATTTACCCGTGTTAGCAGACGGGTTATGCGAGGGGACGACGACCTTGGACGGTTGCACGAGCGACTCCTCGTGCGCGGCAACCGCGGGGACGCTTGCCCCATCGCTTTTAGCCTTGGTGGATTCGGAACGTGCAATCTCCTCATCGAGTGCATCAATGTCGGCGTCCTCGACCACGGCGTTGAGCGACTCAAAGACACGGTTCTTAAGGAGCGCGGTATGCACACCCTCGGTGAGGTCGTGCAGCTTCTTAAAAGCGCGCTCGAGCTTGGCGTCGCGCTCATCATCAGAGGTATCCATGCCGAGCATGCTCACGAGAACCTGCTCAAACATCGAAGACTCGCGGTTTGCCGACGATACGTACTGACGCAGGTTGCGCGGCTCAATGTGGAAACGCGACAGCTCCGAGCAGTAACGGATAATCGGGAAATCTCGGCCATCGACAAGCTCGCGGTTCTGCGGGCTCTTGATGATGCGGATAAGATCGTTCTCGGCAAGGGAGCGGATAAACGAAATCTCAACACCGAGCATGTCGGGGATCGTCTCGATGGGGTGCAGCTTTTGCTTGGTCTCCTTGGGCTCCGTCTTAAGCGGAACATCGGACAGAAGACCCACCTCGTAAGCCAAAGTGGACAGGTCCGTTGCGTTTTCCAAGCGCTGCTTAATGACGTTGAGCGGCATGTAGCGGGTCTTCTGCAGGTGCAGGATGACCTCGAGACGGTCAACGTCTTCCTTGGAGTACTGGCGATACCCCTTAGGCGTACGATGAGGGGTGATGAGCCCCTCATCTTCTAGAAATCTAATTTTTGAGTTCGATAGATCGGGGTATGCGCCTCGAAGTAGGTTGACGACTTGGCCGATACTCAGATAGTTGCGTTCGGCCATTACCTACTCACCGGTTTCGATGCGCTCCGGCGTGCTCTCGTGGTAGATGAGCGTGAACGTACCGATCTGAACGGAAGAGCCGTCGTGTAGCGGAGCTCCGTTGACGATGGCGCCGTCGACCCAGGTGCCGTTGAGCGAGCCCAGATCCTCAATACGGGCGCCCAGGCCCTCACGAATAATGCGTGCGTGGCTGCGCGAGACAGTCATGTCGTTGAGGAAGATGCCGTTCGCGGGATCGCGGCCGATGGTGGTCACATCGTCCTCGAGCTCAAAGGCGGCACCAGTCTGCGGACCCTTGACGATGGACAGAACGGGTGCGGTGATGCGCACGTTGGCCATGAGGTCGGGAACGGTGACGTCGCTTGAAGGCACGCGGAATACGCAGGTAGCGTCAGCAGTCTTATCATTCTGAGGCATATTGTTAACCATGTTGTCCATGACAACCCCTAACTTATCGCGGACGTGCCGCAAATAATGAACCGTACGTAATCATACCCCAACGAATCAGTCTTCGATTTCAGGGTTCAGAAAGTCGATGTCCTCGTCCTCGGGATGCGCGAGAGCCTGTTTAATGGCCACTCCGCCCTTAATGGAATAGATGACAGCCGTGAGCATGGAGAAGATCACGCCGCCGTACACAAAGAAGATGCCGAGGGGCACCGAGCTTCCGTTGAGGCCCGGGAAGGCCGTAAGGGTTGAAGGTAAAAGATGCAGGCCGTCAATAACGGGGAACCCGAGCAGCATGAGCGAGAAGCCGGTCATGAGCAGTGCAGTGGCAATCTTTCCGGGAAAGACGACATCGATGGGGCGACGGTGATAATGACGCACGATAAGCGTGCCGATGCCCAGATAGATGTCGCGGCCAATAATGAGCACGCAGACCCAGATGGGCAGCTCTCCGCGGACCACCAGCCCAAGTACGCCGGTGAACAGCAGCGCACGGTCGCAGATGGGATCCATGACCTTGCCGAGCCACGAGACCGTCTTGGTCATGCGGGCGATCTGACCGTCCATCCAGTCGGTAGAGGCGGCAACGGCGTAGATAACGATGGCGATGACGCGGTTGTTATCCGTCACAAACAGGTACAGAAATACCAGGGTGAGGATCAGGCGCGTAAAGGTGATGAAATTGGAGATCGTAAAGATCTTATTCGACGGGTAATCGGAAGTGCCGATAAGCTCCTTTTTGATCTTCTTTTTGATGCCCACAGGACTCCCCCGCTGGTTAACGACAAAACTTTCGATACTATACCCGTTCCGGCGATGTCTATCCAGCGTATGCATAGAGAGTCCAGACATATGGAGGATGCTACTGGGTTGTGCGGGATTCTGCATTTGTGTACATCAGCCTCCAAATATGACATTTTTCGGCATCTTTGATGGCTGATGTACACGTTTTGATTCGGTGATTACATCGATCGGGAAAGTTGTTGCCTTAAGCAAATTAATCATGATGTGCGGGTCGAGAAGGGTTGGCGCCAAAAGAGCCCAACGGCCGTTACGGCTTCGTTAGAAACGCGCCCCACCATGGATGGTGAACCCGAAAGGTAAGGCGCGCGGGCACGGTGACTCGGCCCGCGCTCCCGGAAGAGAAAGGATAAACCCATGGGTTACATGCTCGAGACGCGTGGGCTCACCAAGCGCTTCGGCCGCGGCGACCAGGCGCAGGACGCCGTGGCCGATGTGAGCCTTCATATCCGCGAGGGCGAGGTGTACGGGCTGCTCGGTCCCAACGGCGCCGGCAAGTCGACAACGCTCAAGATGATCTGCGGGATGCTGCGGCCGACGGCCGGGGAGATCCTCTTTGCCGGGCACGCCTGGCGCCGCGAGGACCTCTACGCAATCGGCAGCCTCATCGAGGAGGCGCCGCTCTACCCCAACCTCACCGCGCGAGAGAACCTGCGCGTGCGCACCACGCTGCTGGGCCTTCCCGAGAGCCGCATAGATGAGGAGCGCGCCGCCGTGGACCTCGCGGACACCGGGAAGAAGCGCGCCGGGCGCTTCTCGATGGGCATGCGGCAGCGCCTGGGGCTCGCACTGGCGCTGATCGCCCGGCCACGCCTGCTCGTGCTCGACGAGCCCACCAACGGCCTCGACCCCATCGGCATCGAGGAGCTGCGCGACCAGATCCGCGGCTTCGCGGCGGCGGGTACGACGGTGATCGTCTCGAGCCACATCCTCTCCGAGGTGCAGCAGATGGCGGACACCATCGGCATCATCTGCGGGGGGCGCCTCGCCTACGAGGATGCGCTTCGTCCCGGACAGGACCTCGAGGAACTCTTCATGAGCTTCTGCCGGGAAGGGCGACGAGCGCGCGGGGAGGTGGCGGCATGACGGGTGAGAAAGGCGGCCTGCTCGCGGGCCTGCGCGCCGAGGCCCTGAAGTCGCGCCACGCGGCACCGGTTCGCCTGGCCGTGCTCATGGCGCTGCCGATGCCGCTGCTCGGCGCGATGCCCTACCGGGGCGTGCAGATCTTTAGCGCGTGGAACTACTGGTACGCGCTCTTCCTGCCCGTGTCTCTATCGCTTGTGGTGGCGTGCGTCGCGCGGGCGGACGCTCGCACGCGGATGCGGGGGCTTCTGGGCCTGGGCTTCCCGCTCGGGCGAGCCTGGTGGGCTAAGGCGCTCTGGTGCCTCGCTCTTTGCACGCTCTCGAACCTCGTGGTCTTCGGCATCTACCTCGCGGGATCGGCGTTCTCCTCGCAGGGTCTCACGGCCGCGGGCACGCTCACGATGCTCCTCTGCGCGCTCGCCAACACGGTGACCGCGGCGTGGATGATCCCCGCAGGGCTCTTCCTCACGGCGCGGCTCGGCATGCTCGCGGGCATCTTCTGCCCGCTCGCCGCGCAACTCGTAGGTGGGTTCGCCTGGTCGTTGGTGCCGCTGCCGCAGCTCTTTCCGCCGTCGGCGAACATGGTCATCCCCACGAGCTTCATCCCCGTGCTGCCGAGCGGCGAGCCGCTCGCGGCGGACATGGCGCTCGGCGGGGCGCTCATGGCGGACGGCATGCTCACGCTGGCGGGCCTTGCGGTCTGCGCGCTCGCGTTCGCCGCGCTCACGGCGGCGGGCGCGGCCTGGTTCGCGCGCTCCGAGGAGAGGTGATGGCCATGACACGACTCTCCGACCCGACGCCGCGCATGACTCTCCCGCGGGCCCTGCTCTCCGAGG
>NZ_QRJO01000006.1:0-307 GCF_003471585.1 Collinsella sp. AM18-10 | reverse complement strand
CTCCCGCGGGCCCTGCTCTCCGAGGCCCTGCGCCTGGCGCGCTCCCCGCTCGCGGCGGTGCACCTCGCCTGCGGCCTGGCGGCCGGTCTTGCCTGCGGCGAGTACTTCTCCGTAACCCGATGGGACCCGGCGCTGGGCGCGGACGCCTACGCCCAGTTCCTCGGCGCCCTCATGCCGCTCATGTCCGCCATCGTCTGCGGGCTCGCCGTGGACGAGGAGCGCGCTGCCGGGCGCCTCGCCAACCTCACGGCGGTCCCCTCGCGCGGGCGCGCCGTCGCGGCGAAGCTGCTCGCCCTTGCGGCGCTCG
>NZ_QRJO01000005.1 GCF_003471585.1 Collinsella sp. AM18-10 | reverse complement strand
ATGCGGCGCGCTGCGCGCCCCGCACAGGCTAAAGCCTTTAAAAAGAGGGAGTGCCGCGCACAACGCGACACTCCCCTAGCGATTCAAGAGAATCTATTAGGCCTCGAGAGCCTTCTTGGCGATGGTAGCCAGCTCGTTGAAGGACTCGATGTCCTCGTAAGCCATCTGAGCCAGGACCTTGCGGTCGAGCTCGATGCCGGCAACCTTCAGGCCGTGCATGAACTGAGAGTAAGAGATGTCGTTCAGGCGAGCAGCAGCGTTGATACGAGTGATCCAGAGAGAACGGATCTCGCGCTTCTTGTTGCGGCGATCACGATACTGATACTGCAGGGAGTGCTGGACCTGCTCTTTAGCATGCTTGTAAGTACGCGAAGCGGCACCATAGTAACCCTTCGCACGGTGCATAACGGTACGGCGCTTCTTCTTGGCGGCAACAGCGCGCTTAATACGTGCCATGTTCTATCAACTCCTAGACGGTAAAACGAAAAACGGGAACGCGAACTTAGGCGAGACGCGACTTGATGACCTTGCGGTCGGCAGCGGCGATCTCGGTCTCCTGACGGAAGCCACGCTTACGCTTGGTGGACTTCTTGCTCAGGATGTGGCTCTTGAAAGCCTTGGCGCGCATAAGCTTGCCGGTACCAGTCTTGCGGAAACGCTTCTTGGTGCCGCTGTGGGACTTCATCTTAGGCATGAAATACTCCTTAATCGGTTACAGAACACTAGTTACTTGGTATCGCTTGCCGCTTTATCCTCATCGAAGGCGCCCTTAATCGGGGCGAGCAGCATAAGCATGTTACGGCCTTCCATCTTAGGCTTGGACTCGACCGTAGCGTAAGGCTTGAGATCCTCGGCGAGACGCTCGAGAACGTTAAGGCCCTGCTCCGGGTGAGCCATCTCACGGCCGCGGAACATGATGGTGATCTTAACGCGTGCGCCCTTCTTGAGGAAACGCAGAACGTGGCCCTTCTTGGTCTCGTAGTCGCCAACGTCAATCTTGGGTCGGAACTTCATTTCCTTGACCTCGACCTTGGACTGGTTCTTACGAGCAGCCTTGGCCTTCATGGCCTGCTGGTACTTGAACTTACCGTAGTCCATGACCTTGCAGACCGGCGGCTCCGCGTTGGGAGCGATCTCGACCAGGTCGAGACCCTGATCGTCAGCGACGCGCTGGGCATCGCGGATGGCGAACAGGCCGAGCTGTGAGCCATCGACGCCAATCAAACGGCACGAAGATGCAGTGATCTCGTCGTTGATGCGGGTGTCATCAGACTTAGCTATTTTCCCTACCTCCATTCATAAAAAAATAACCCGGCGCTTCTCAGCAACCAGGTCGTACACATAGACATCCTCGATTTGAGGAAATAAATCTAAGTTGTATGACCAGTCAGCTGCTCATTGGCGCCAAAAGGTGGGAACCCTCGGGTTCCTCTTTAGGGCATTGCGGGAACAACGCCTTGGCGATAATAACACGTACAGCGCGTTATCACATTACGTACACGAAAAAGGGGCCTTGACCCCCTTGAACACTCGCTTGCATGAATGGTGCCCGAGGCGAGACTCGAACTCGCACGTTGTTGCCAACGGTGGATTTTGAGTCCACTGCGTCTGCCAATTCCGCCACTCGGGCACGTAATGCGTGAGTTAGTTTATCACAGCTTTCTGCTGATTAGTCCGAAAATGGAACTTCGAGCATTTCGATGAGCTCGACCGAACGGAGCATCTCGCGCCGGCGGCACCCACGACCGTCAACCGAGGCTTCGCCCATCTGGTTATCGTAGGGGTCCTCGCGCATACCGTCGAAGACGGGTTCAAACCCTGCCTGGAACCGGGAATTTGCCACCATACGCCACGGGTCGAGATTGCCAAAGTAGTGACGGCGACGCCACTCCTCCCCCATCCTGCGAGCAGAAGATCCGAATGACACGTCGGCGTTGAGCCAACCGCTCTGCGGCGTATAGAACTCTGCCCAGTCATGCGGCCCCACCGAGTCGGGCGCAACGTACAGGCCGCTCTGCCAACGAGCAGGCACGCCCGCGATACGGCACATGGTGATAAACGTGAGCGCCATTACGCCACAATCGCCGCGAAGCGAATGCGCGCAGTCATCGGCAATAGATCCCAAAAGCAAGTACGGCGGCTGATAGCGATAGTCGATGTACTGCGTCAGGTAATCATAGATAGCACGGGCGCGATCGAGCGGATCCTCGAGCCCGTCAATGACACGGGCTGTCAGCTGCTGTAGATACGGCGTGAATGCAATGTGCGGACGGTCCTCGGAAATATCCTCGGGCAGAGGCGCGTCCATACGCGGATGCGCCGGAAGCGCACCCCCATAGATATCGTGATAAGCGGCATCGATTTGATAACGATAGGTCACTGAGAACGAGCGATCAGTCGAGGAGACCCACGAGGCAGTACGCGCCGAGGCGCTCGCAGGAGCAATGGCCCCCTCCGGCGTCATGTCGAGAATCTCGACCCGAGACTGCTGACGGCAGGCAGCCGCGACGGGAAGCCAAGCGCAAACGGCCTCCCCTTCCAGAGCGCCGGGGACAGACACGGACGCTTTAAGCGTAATGACGCGAGCCAATCCGTTTTGTGACTCCATCTCCTTGAGCATCTCGTTGCGCAGTGCTATTCCGTCCGTAGAATCAGGCCGCATGCCGGGAACCTCTTTGGGATATACGCGAAGCGAATCGAGGAAGTTGTCGAGAACGAACAGCTCACCATCGATAAAGCGCCAGTCAATACGCTTACGATTAATCAGGTCATCAAACTGCTCTTCGGTAAACTCTGGCCACTCCTCGCGAATCATCGCAATGGCCCGATCACGCGACACCGAAAAATGAAGCGGCGTCTCGAGCATGCGATACCGCTCTGCACGAACACAAGCAGCCAGCGAAGGCTCAGGGTTCTGCTCCAAAAGGCGATCGCAGGCAGCAACAGCCTGCGTCAAATACCCGGCGTCCTTAAGACGAAGAATCTCGGGCGGCAGTCCAACATCGAGATGACGAAAGTCATCACAGCAAACATCAACAGAGCAACCAACAGGACCCTCGTCAATAACCTTCCCATCCGAAGGCAGTACATTAATAACAGCCATACCAAAACTCCAAGTCATTAGAACTCTTGAAGTCCATTGTAGCGAGATAAAAAAGAAAGCCCCAATAAGAGAGCCATCAACACCGCTGAACGGTACCTCTAAAAATGAATTCAGATTCGTAACCCTGCGGCGTTAAACAAAGGAAGCCCCGTCCCCCGGAACTGTTTCCTTAGCGCGACTTCTGGCAAAGCCAGGTGAGCGCAAAGGAAACAGTGTAGGGGGACGGGGCTTCCGGCGGGAAGTTTAGCGACGCTTACGCCTTGTTGACGGAGCCAAACTCCTCCATGAGCTCCTTGGTGCGGGCAACGATGTTGTCGCGACCAGGCTTGAGGAGCTTGCGGGGGTCAAAGCCCTTGCCCTGCTGATCCTTGCCAGCCTCGATGTACTCGCGGACGCCCTTGGCGAAGACGAGCTGCAGGTCGGTGTTGACGTTGATCTTGGAGATGCCCAGGGAAATGGCCTTCTTGATCTGATCCTCGGGGATGCCGGTGCCACCGTGCAGGACGAGGGGCAGGTCGCCGGTCTGAGCCTTGATCTCGCCCAGACGCTCGAAGGAAAGGCCAGCCCAGTCGGCGGGATACACGCCGTGGATGTTGCCGATGCCGCAGGCGAGGAAGTCGACGCCCAGGTCAGCGATCTGCTTGCACTCAGCAGGATCAGCGAGCTCGCCGCTGGAGGTCACGCCGTCCTCGGTGCCGCCGATGCCGCCGACCTCGGCCTCGATGGACATGCCCTTGGAGTGGGCAAGCTCAACGAGCTCCTTGGTGCGGTCGAGGTTAAGCTGGAAGGTCTCCTCGTGAGAGCCGTCATACATGATGGACGTGAAGCCGGCCTCGATGCATTTGAAGCAGTCCTCGTAAGAACCGTGATCGAGGTGAAGGGCGACGGGAACGGTAACGCCCGTGGCCTCGACGGCAGCCTTGACCATGTCGGCGCAGACCTTGAAACCGCCCATCCACTTAGCGGCACCAGCGGTGCACTGAAGGATCAGCGGAGACTTGGCCTCCTCGGCGGCCTGGAGAATAGCCAGGGTCCACTCGAGGTTGTTGGTGTTGAAGGCACCGAGACCGTACTTGCCGGCCTCAGCCTTCTTGAGCATGTCTGCTGCGTTGACGAGCATAAAAGAAACCTCCTGTAAGGTTGCTCCGATAACGCCTGAGATTTTACCACGGCGTACCCGAGCATAAACGTTCGTTTGTTCACGAATATCGTCCAAACAGACTTTTTTTGACCGTTTGCCCTACGGAATTGACCCGTTGGGGAAAAATAGCTTGACGTTTGGACGCTTCTCGTGCTTCAAAAGCCGACTATTAAGCTACATCTGCATGAACGGGTTCTGCATGAGCTCGCGTGCCATGGTGGTCGAATCGCCATGGCCCGTTAAGCAAACGGTATCGGGCGGGAGAAGCCGGGCGAGCTTGGAGAGCGAGCGCAGAATCGCTGCCTCGTCGCCGCCGGCAAGATCGGTGCGGCCGTGGCTACCGGGGAATAGTGTGTCGCCAACAAAGGCAACGTTGCCGTTTTCGGCTGCCGCAAAGAGCACGACGCCGCCCGGGGTATGGCCGGGAACCTCGATGACCTGCAGGCGGCAATCTCCCACCGCGACTGAATCCCCTTCGGAAAGCAGACGCGTCGGCTCGCCGGGGCTGGGCGCATCAATCCCCCACATGCTTCGTTGCTCGGCGATGTTTTTTGCGGGCACCTCGCCATCTTTGGCCGGAAGCGCGTACAGGGCACCCCCGTCGAGCGCCGCGCGCACGCCGGCAACGCCACCCACATGGTCGGCGTGTCCATGGGTGCAAACCGCACCCAAAAGCTCATCCGCCGGATGCGCCTGTTTGAAGTGCTCAACCAGACGCTCACCATCCCATGCGGGGTCGACCACGACCCACTTGCCCGCCGAGCCCACAAAGTAGCTGTTGGTCTCGATAGGGCCGTTGACCACGCATTCGATCGAAAGCGATCCGGATGGCGTCAAATCCAGCTCGAGCGTTTTCATATGCACCGCCTTATCTCACAAGAAAACAGGGAGCCCCGGCAACTCCGGGACTCCCTGTAGTTTCACATATGTTGACGGCGTTATCTTGTGAAATGTCAGCTCTCGTTTTATGCCGCGAGGTCTTTCGCATCGAGCATGCCGTTGATGCCGAGCTGCGTTTTGCGCGCGACCTCGGTGACGGCCGCACGGGCATCCATGAGGACCTTGGCGAGGTTGGCCTCGTTGGGGTTCTTGTCATGCGCGGCGGCGACGGCACGGATGTAGGCCTGACGCAGGTCGCTCGCGATGTTGATCTTGACCATGCCGTACTGCTTCATCGCGGCAATGGTCTCGAACGGGATGCCGGAGCCGCCATGGAGCACAAGTGGGCAGGGGCAGACCGCGGCAATCTTGGCAAGGTGATCAAGGTCGATCTTGGGCGTGTCCTCCAGGCCGTGGACGTTGCCGATAGAGACGGCGAGCGTGTCGCAACCCACGCGCTCTACGTACTCGGCCACCTCCGCGGGGTCGGTCTTGCAATCCGCCTCGGAGACGTGGTCGTCCTCCTTGCCGCGGATGGCGCCGAGCTCGGCCTCGACCGAGACCCCGCTCGCATGGCAGTAATCCACGGCGCGGCGGCTGAAACGGACGTTCTCCTCGAAAGGCAGGGCGGCGCCGTCGATCATGACGGAGGTGAAGCCGGCCTCCACGGCGCGGCGCACGTCGTCGAGCGTCTTGCCGTGGTCGAGGTGGAGCGCCATGGGAACGGTGTAGTCGTGGATGGCGCGATGGGCAACCTCGGAGATGTAGTCGTAGCCGGTAAGTTTTACGTTGGTCGGTGCAATCTGAATGATACCGGGCATGCCGTTGGCCTCGAAGGCGTCCATGATGGCGAGTGTCATCTCCATGTTGGTGGTGTTGAACGCCGGGAGCATCACGTCTCCCTTCTTGGCGATCTCGATGAGGGTGTTCATATCGACGAGGGGCATAGTGGCTTCCTTCCACTCATCCGCCGGCAAGCCGGCGGTCTTTATAAACAGGTATGGGGATAATCAGAGGTCGTACTCAGAGGGGATGCTTTTGAGCGCCTCACGGATATGCAAGTACCTTTTGTACTTCCTGTCATGGTTGTCAGCAGCGGCACCAGGTTCAAACACGGCACCAAAGCTCACGACCTCGGGCTCAGGGCATCCGAGCGCCCCGGTAAGGGCAAGCACTGCGGCCCCAACAGCAGCACCGCTTGGTCCCTCGACGCGCTGAATCGGGCATTTGAGGACATCCGCCAAGACCTGGAGCCAGGTCGAAGACCGAGCGCCTCCACCCACGGCAAGCAAGGGCTCGTGCCCGTCGAGTGGGATGGCCATCTCGGACGCAAGCTGACGGAAGCCGTATGCGATGCCCTCCATGACCGCAAGGTCGAGGTCCGCCCGAGACCTCTCGGGCGTCAAGCCGATAAATGCGCCGCGCAGGGACGGATCGGCAAAGAGGGTCTTCTCGCCCGTCATATGCGGGAAAAACAGAAGCTCGCCTGTTCCCGCCCGAGAAGCATCGGCCTGGCCGTCGACACCGTCATACGACGAGGCCTGCAAGATGCGCTCGATAAGCCAAGAACGCGTGGAGCCGCAGGATTGAATCGCACCCTGAACCAGGCAGCGAACGTCCTTGCCGTCCGCGGAGAACAGAATGTTCTTGCCACGTGCGGAAAAATCGGGGGCATCGCGACGCGCCATGAGAACGCCGGAGGTGCCGAGCGAAATGACGGTTCGTCCCTGCACGAGGCATCCCGTCGTGACGGCGGCCGCCGGGTTATCGCCCGTGCCGTGAACGACCGGGATCCCGGCGGGGATCCCGAGCTCTTTGGCAAGCCCGTCATCCACGTGCCCGGCAACCTGAGCGGCTCCGCGCACAGGCGGCAGGATACTCGGTGGGATCCCTAGGGAAACACAAGCGCGCTCCGACCACGCTCGCTCCTCGAGGTTGAAGAGCGAAGATGTCGAGGCCTCGCAATAATCGGTCTCAACGGACCCGGTAAGCTTGAAAACGATCCAGTCGGGCCCAATCAAAAAGCGGTCAAGCTTTGCAAATGGCGCCGGCTCCTGGGTTTTAAGCCATACGAGGTTTGCCGCCGGGCTCCCCGTGCTCACCAAACGCGCAAGATAGTCCTCTCCCGCCGCATTGAGGCGCGCACGAACCCGCGGAACCAAATCGGCCGTGCGCACGTCGTTCCACATGAGGGCAGGACGCACCGGCGCGCCCTCCGCATCAAGCGGCACGAGCGTATGCATCTGGCCGGTTACGCCAATGGCAGAGATTTCGCCGTCGACCCTTGAGGCAACCTCGGCGACAGCAGCCTTGCTTGCCCCCCACCAAAGCGCAGGGTCAATCTCGCGCCAGCCCGGCTGCGGGCTCGATATCTCATAGGACTTTGATGCTTCCGCCACGACCGAGCTTCCGCACAATGCGGCGACCTTGACCGAGGAGGTACCGAGATCGATGCCTAAGACAACCGGCGCTCCCGAAGCACTCGAGCCGCCCATCGTTACCACTCGCCAAACTTCACGACGACCTTGTAGGTATCGGGGCGGCACGCCGTGTCCATAGCCGACTGGAAATCCGTGTAATCAAACACGCCCTCAAGCACGGGAAGCGGGTCGATAATACCCTTGTCGATGAGCTGAACGGCTTCGTAGTACGCACGAACCGTGGGGCTCACGGCACCGGTCACCGTCTTTTGGAAGGTATGGAGTGCGCTTACGTCGACAGGGATGTTCTCGCGCGGATGAATCGAGCTGAACATCATGCAGGTTCCGCAGGGGGCCATCATGTCAATGGCCTGGACAGCGATTTTGGGATGGGCGCACGTGTTGAACACGAAATCGGCACCCTGACCACGGGTGAGCTCGCGCACGCGCTCCACGGGATCGGACTCCATAGGGTCGATGGCGGCGTATGCGCCCAGTTTGAGTGCAAGCTCCCGGCGCTCCACCAAAGGCTCGCTCACGATAACGCGCGCACCCTTACGGACCAAAAGCATCACATGCAGAAGGCCCATCGTGCCACCGCCCACAACTGCCACGTCCTGGCCAAAGCGGATATCGCAGCGATTGATGCTGTTGACGCAACAGGCGAGGGGCTCGGTAAAGGCCATCTTGGTAAAGTCGGTCTCTTCCTCATAGGCGATCAGATCGTCAGCCTTTGCCGTGATGTACTCTGCAAAGCCGCAATAGCCCGAGATGCCATCGGGGTTGTGGAAAACCTTGCTCTCAAGATGATCCAGGCAGATATTCTCATTGCCCGTCTTGCACAGGTTGCACTCGTGACAATCCTCGATGATATAGGAGACCACGTTCTGGCCCACCTGAAAGTGCTTGGGATTGACAGCGTCGCCCATCTTGACGATGGTTCCGCAATACTCATGACCGCCGATACGCGGATAGGAGTAGCTACAGTCGCCATGGTAGTCGCGCACATCGTTGGTGCAGATACCCGACGCTTTGATCGCGATGAGCACCTCGTCAGCCGCCGGTTCAGGCGTGGGGAGCTCGGTCAGGCGGACATCGCCCGGTTTATGCATGAGCATGGCTTTCATGGTTGATCTCCTTTATGGTTGGACGTTTTTTGACAGCACTCCCCCAGTGTCCTGATGGACACTTTTTGGAAGCGATTTGGTTTTGGGTGGATTGGGAAAAGCGGAAATGCTTCCGCAGATTGCGTTCTAAACGAACGTGAGGATGCCGGTCAGGCCGCAGACGATGCCGATAACGATGATGAGACCGATAATCTTGATGGACGACCAGCGATGCTTGAGTAGCGCGTAGATACCCATCGTCGCCGCAAGCGGCAAGATCTTGGGCATGATGGTGTCAAACAGGTCGGCCTGAAGGTTAAACGCCGTGCCCGCACTCGAAAACTCGATGCCGCAGGTAACCGAAACATAATTGACGATCAGGCCGCCCATGACCATGCAGCCCATGATCGAGGCGCCCTTGAGAATGCGGCTGAGCGTGCCCTTCTCCAAGAAATCGACCACGGCCTCCGACCCCGCGCGATAGCCAAACATAAAGTTGGCGTACGAAAGGGCAAATGCAGCCAGGAGGATAAGCACCGCGTACAGAATGGCTCCCCAGATGTTACCGCCGCCCATACGGGTCAGGTCGATGCAGATTCCCAGGAGGATCGGGATGACGACGCCCTGCCAGATGGTGTCGCCCACGCCAGCAAGAGGACCCATGAGCGAGGTCTTGATGTTGGTGATGAACTCGTTGGGGATGGGGGCGCCTTGGGCCTTTTCCTCTTCCATGGCGATTGCCATGCCGAGGATGCACGAGCCAAACTCAACATGCACGTTGAAGAACTCGCTCTCTCGCTTCATGAGCTCGCGCTGCTTCTCGGGGTCGTCCTTATAGAGCTCCTTCACCACGGGAACGAAGGTGTGGGCAGCAGCCTGGCCCATCATGCGCTCGTAGTTATAGCAGGTCTGGGGGAACATCTCCCAAATTAACCAAGAGCGCTTGAGCGAACGCTTGGAGACAAGGCCGCCTTTGCGGGCAAGGCCGTCCTCAGTCTTTTTGGTATCGGAAGCCATTTAAAACTCCTCCTCATCGTCTTCGATAGCGGGGGCTGCGGCCTGAGCCTCACTCTTGGCGGAGAGCTGAACATAGACCACGGCGGTGATAAGCGCGATAACGCCCAGGGGAAGAAGGCCGAGGCCCGAATACACTGCAAGGACAAATCCGAGGAACAGGAATACGATCGCCTCGCCCTTGAAGATGTATTGGAGCGTGATAGCAATGCCGAGGGCGGGCATGAGGCCACCGATGACCTGGAACACCGTGAGGACGGGGCCCGACATCATGTCAATAAACGACTGAATGTACGCCGCGCCAAAATATGCCGCGACCGTGCAGGGGATCACCGTGATGACAAAGGCAAAGACCTGGGGAAGCGCCACGTTAGCGATCCAGATGCGATCGAATTTACCCTGCTCGATAAAGCCGTCGGCCATATGGACGAAAACCGAGTCAAAGGTCATGCGCAGATACCAGACGATGGTGCCAAGAATGCCGATGGGCACGGCAAGGGCAAGTGCGGTCTCGGCAGAAAGGCCACCCGTGATGGCATAGGCCGTACCGAGGATGCCCGCAAGCGCCATATCGGCCGGCATCGAGCCACCCGCAGAGATAAAGCCCAGATATACCAGGTTGATGGTACCGCCGGTAACAGCTCCGGCAACCGGATCGCCCAGGATGCAACCGGCGATAAGGCCGCAGACGAGCGGGCGCTGCACCGACCAAAGGCCTACAAACGGAAGGTTGCCCACGGCGAGCCAATACAGCACGCCCAAAAGAAGGGCTTGGATGATGGTCATGGCCTACTCCCCCTCGTGAGCGCGCGCAAGGGCATCGTCGACTTCGATGACCGCTTGCTCGGGGACGAGCTGGTAGTACACGTGAACACCAGCAGCGCGCATCTGCTCGATAGCGACGACCTCGTCCGGATCGGCGGCAACGTTCTTGATAAACGGTTTGCGCTCGCCGCGGATGCCCATACCGCCCAGGTTAACCTCCTTGATGGGCACGCCGGCAGCCACCATGCGGGCATAGGCAATGGGGCTCTTGGTGAGAACAAGCACTCGCTCTCCGGGAACCGGGTCCTTGAGCAGACCCTTGATGGCGCCCTCGACCGTTGCCACAAAGACCTTGACACCGTCGGGCGCGAGCGACTTGAGCACGCGCACGTTGAACTTATCTTGGGCCACGGCGTCGTCGGCAACCAGAATGCAGTTTGCCGAAAGATTGGGGGTCCACACGCTTACGACCTCACCATGGATCAGGCGGTCATCGACGCGGGCCAATACAACGTTTCTCATGACTAGAACTCCTCATCTTCTTCTTGCCCGTCTGCCACGGACATGAGCTTACGAACATCCTTGACGCTATCCTTGGCGGCCTCGAGCGCGATATCGCAGACCTCCGACGCCGACTTACCTCCATTGCGCGCCACCAGAGCCTCGACAAGTGTGGGCACATTCATGCCCGTAACGTGATAGATCGCATGGTTACGCGAAAGGTTGACCACCTGGTTGAAGGGGCTTCCAAAATACAGATCGGTGAAAAAGACGATGTTTCCCTCGTCCTCGGGCTCAAGCGCAGCCTCCATGCGCTCCCCCAGACGGGCGGCCTCCTCCTCGGGATGCAAAACAAACGTAAGTACGTCCTCCTGCGGACCGAGCAGCATCTGGAGGGTGTCGAGCATGCCCTCGCTCAGGTGCCCGTGCGATGCAAGCACGAATTTCATGGGACCTTCCTCTCTTTTTTGATAACAGCCAGGGATAGGCAACCTTGGCCTTAGCAACAGGGATTGGGTTGTAGGGATATTCCATAAAGTGTGGGGCCGCGCTACACGCGTTGGAGCACCGTACCCACCACGTAGTTGTTCGCAGATAGCCAGACATTGGACCACTCGGCCGAGCTGTTGTCGGTCAAGAAGATCTGCTGTTCCAGATGCAGCACCGGAGACTGCTCGGGCACATCGAGATAGCGGGCCCGCTCGCCCGCAACGCGGGCGGCGTAGCGAGCGTTGGAATGCCCGATCTTCTTGCCAAACATCCGCTCGATCGTCGCGAAGAGCGTCTCGGTATCGAAATTGACATTTTCGAGGCCGGGAAACAGAGAGAGATTGATGAGGCTTTCGATGTAGAGAATCGGCTTGCCATCAACGGAGCGAACGCGGTTCATCTTAAGCGTGGGAGTGCCCACGGGTACAAAAAGCTTAGCGGCGATAAGCTTGTCGGCAGGCACGACCTCGTGCAGTACGACCTTGGTAGAAAAATCGACCCCTTGGGATTTGAGCGACTCGGCGAACGAGATCAAGGTAGAACCCGTGGGATGTGTAAAGACCGTCTTGGTTACAAACGTTCCCTTACCGCGGATCTGGGTAAGCAGGTTCTCGTCGACAAGCGCCTGGATGGCCCGACGCACCGTGCCACGGCTCATCTGGAGGATATCCATGAGTTCATGCTCAGTTGGAATCTGCTCGTCAGGGGCCCATTCGTGGCTGTAGACTTTCTCGCGCATCCAGTTTGCTGCCTGGACATGTAAAAGACCCGAGTTGCTGAACTCATCGACCTTTACCATATCGACCGCCTCCCAAGAATGCGTGGAACTGCAAGGCGATAAAGGGAACCGGGGGTACTAGCTCCCCTTCTCGCTGTACAAGGTTATACAACGATGGACCTGAATGAACAACTTACTCAATCCGCTCGAAAAACCGCGTTTATGCCTTTTGGGTTGTACACATTTCTTCGTACAAATATGGTCCATATCGCGCCTATTGAGCATTGTCAGTGAACAACTTGGCACCTTTTCGCAGGTCAGCAGAGAATGACGCTCTATACAGAGTCTACCTGCGATTTTGATGTTTTACATCCAAATGGGCCATCGCTTTTCCAACGGTGAACGGTAGCAAATCATCGGCAAACGGCATAAAAACAGGGCCCCTGGGGACCCTGTCCATTTGGTTGAGCTACACAAAGTGCCCGGGCTGTCTATATCCTGCGCTTGAGCTGCGCCCCGCCCTCGCCCGGCATGAGTCGACGAGCGTCATAGACCGAGTCGACGCTGCTGATAGAGGCCAGCAGCGGATCCAGACCACTCGCGTCCGAGATTTCGACCATAAAGCGCAGGGTTGCAATACCCTCGCGGTTGGTCGACGTGGCGGCGGAAAGGATATTGCCGCCCGCATCGCCAATGGCAATGGTGACATCCTTGAGCAGGCCCATGCGGTCCAGGCACTCGACCACAATCTCGACCTGGAAGAGGGTGTCGGCAGCGCCGTCCCACTCTACTTCGATCATGCGCTCGGGATGCTCCATAAGACCCTTGACGTTGGGGCAATTGGCGCGATGCACCGAAACGCCACGACCGCGCGTGATGAAGCCGACGATGTCGTCGCCCGTCACGGGGTTGCAGCAATGGGCCAGACGGACCAGCAGGCCGCTGTTGCTCTCGCCCTTGACGATAATGCCGTTGCTGGCGCTCTTGCCGCGCTTTTGCGGCTTGCGGTTGGAGCCGCGGGCAGGCTGCTTGACGACCTCGGCGATAGCCTCGGCCTTGGTGAGCTGTTCCTCGGGCTTGGGGTCCAAGATTTGCTCGACCTTATTGCCCACAGCGCGCGGGGCAACCTTGCCGGCGCCGACGGCGGCAAACAGGTCCTCGAGCTGCTTGAAGTTAAACTGCTCCGCCACGGCGTTGAGCGCACGCGTCGAACGCGGCGTAGAAATGCCATAGCCACGCTTACGCAGGTCCTTGGCCAGCATATCGCGACCAGCAGCAGCGTCGTCGTCCTTGGTCGCAGCGGCAAAATAGCGGCGGATCTTTGACTTGGCGGAAGGTGTCTTAACGATCTTGAGCCAATCGCGCGACGGCTTGGAACTCTTGTTAGTCAGAATCTCGACACGGTCACCCGTCTTAATCTCGTGCGTGAGCGGAGCCACCGCACCGTTGATCTTGGCGCCGACGCAGTGGTTGCCGACCTCGGTATGGACGGCGTAGGCAAAGTCGAGCGGCGTAGAGCCGGCACGAAGCGCCATGACCTCGCCCTTGGGCGTAAAGACAAAAATCTCCTGATCGAACAGGTCAACCTTCAGCGAGTGCAGATATTCCTTGGCGTCAGTGATCTCGTCAGACGCTGCCCAGTCGAGCGAGTGCTTGAGCCAGTTAATCTGATCGTCCAAACGCTGGGCGTCGTTGGTCTTGGAGGCAGACGAACCGCCCGACTTCTTGTACAGCCAGTGGGCGGCGATGCCGTACTCGGCCTGCTCGTGCATCTCGTAGGTTCGAATCTGGATCTCGAGCGGACGGGCCGTGGGGCCGATAACCGTCGTGTGGAGCGACTGGTAGTTGTTGACCTTAGGCATGGCGATATAGTCTTTAAAACGACCGGGCATGGGATGCCACAAAGTATGCACGGCACCGAGCGTGGAATAGCAATCGCGCACCGAATGGGTGATGACGCGCAGTGCCACCAGGTCGTAAATCTCGGAGAACTCTTTGCCCTTGCGCTTCATCTTTTGATAGATGGACCAATAGTGCTTGGAACGGCCGTTGATCTGAAAGCCCTCAAGACCAATGCGGTTGAGCTCATCGGTGAGCGTCTTGATGGTCTCGGCCAGATAGCGCTCACGGACCTCGCGCGACTCCGCCACCATGCGTGCGATGCGCTGGTAGGCGTCGGGTTCAAGGTAGAAGAAGGACAGGTCCTCGAGTTCCCATTTAATGGAGCTCATGCCCAGACGGTCGGCCAGGGGCGCATACACGTCCATGGTCTCGCGGGCCTTAAACAGGCGACGGTCCTCACGCAAGGCCGCAAGGGTGCGCATGTTGTGCAGACGGTCGGCAAGCTTAACGATGATGACGCGGATGTCCTTGGACATGGCGAGGAACATCTTTCGCAGCGTGAGCGCCTGTTTCTCGTCCATGCTGTCGACTTCGATGTTGGTGAGCTTGGTCACGCCATCGACGAGCTCGGCCACCGTATCGCCAAACAGGCCGGAAACATCGGCAAGCGAGGTCTCGGTATCCTCGACGGTATCGTGCAGCAGCGCGGCGCACACCACATCGCAGTCCATCTTGAGATCGGCCAAAATGATGGCCACCTCGACGGGATGGTTGATGTACATCTCACCCGAGCGGCGCTTTTGGTTGCAGTGCTTCTCGGCAGCAAAGCAATAGGCCTGCTCCACCTTAGAAAAGTCGTCCACATTCATATATTTGAGGCACAGGCGCTCCAGTTTGTCGTAGCTGTCCGCCATAATCTCGGGCGGCAGCTCATCGGCATGCTTATAGTGCTCCATCTCCGAGAACGGCTGGAGGGTGGAATCATGGGCGGTACGGGCTGCGGCATCCATCGAGGTCCCCTTCCCCTAGGCCCGCGGTACGATCGGGCGGTTAACTTTGGCTAGCATATCAGAAGCGCACGAATCGAGCGCCCAACTCCGGAAAGCCGAGAACTCCATGCGCGAGCGCAAGCCCTCCAAATAGCGAATTGACCTGCTCAATTGCACACGGCCGGGGTTTTCGGCCATCGCGATGCGACGGGTGTCGTCAAACCCCGAAACGCGACAGAAACCAAGCTCTTCGAAGATTCCCAAGCCACTTTCCACCGAGCGCTCGTCGACCGGCGTGCGAGCATCGATGGCAAGGCACATCTGCGCGATGTCGATATCGCTTGCGCAGAATGAATCATCCCCGGTCTTACCGCGGTTGGAGCGCCACATGGTCTGCAGCGCACGATAGAGTGTGACGAGTTCGTCGCGCTCGGGTGCGTAGCAGTCGAGCAGGCGCTCGTTGATGCGGGCATCGCGCGACGAATAGAGCAGGTGGATCACGGCGGGCTGTCCGTCACGACCGGCACGCCCGCTCATCTGGTTGAACTCAATGGCGCCAAACGGCATGTGGTACAGCACGACATGGCGGATATCGGGCAGATTGACACCCTCGCCAAAGGCGGAGGTCGAAACGATGCAGCTGAGGCTTCCGTCTCGGAATGCTTCCTCCACGCGGCGGCGATCGGAGCGCGCAAGCCCCGCGTTATAGAACGCGATATGGGTTGCGCAATCGGGCACACGCTTGCGCAACGTCTTGGCGAGCGCCACGGACTGGTCGCGCGAATTGACGTAAATGACGGTCTTCTCCCCCGTCGCCACGATCGACACCAAACGGTTCTCGCGGCTCGCAAGGTCGCGGTCGTCCTCGAGCTGCAGGTTCTCGCGCACCGTCTCGTCGACCACCGTGCGAGTAATCGGCAGCATGCGGGCAAGCTCGGCCACGACCGGAGCCGTCGCGGTGGCCGTCGCAGCCATAACAACCGGGTCGCCCAGGGCTTTGAGGATATCGGGCATGTCGAGATAGGCGCTGCGGTCGCCGCCCTTGGCAAGGCCGGCGTGGTGCGCCTCATCGATAACGACAAAGCCGATGCGGCCCGAACGCGCGAAGCGGTCACGGTGGATAGATAGGAACTCGGGCGTCGTGAGCACGATACCGGTGCGGCCCGAAGCTAGGCCGGCGAACACATCATCGCGTGCGGCCTCCACGGTCTCGCCGGTCAGCACGCCAACGCCAATGCCAAGCGCTGCCATCGTCGACGAGAGGTGATATGCCTGGTCGGCAACAAGCGCACGCAGCGGATAGACAAAGATGCTCGCACGTCCGCGAAGGACAGCCTCGCGCGCAGCATGTACATGGAAGATGAGAGACTTGCCGCGGCCCGTTCCCATAACGGCCAAGACGCTCTGGTGGTCGGCCAAGGCATCGAGCGCCTCAACCTGCGCGCGGTGCGGCTGGTTCGATCCGATAAAGCTATGGATAAGCGAGCGCGTGAGCTCGGTATAGGAAAGCTGGGCGAGCGTCTCGCGCTTACGCGACTCCAGGCGCAGGCCGGAATCCGCCGGCTGCACGCCACGACGAAGCTCGCATGCCGGATCGTCGACGCTGGGCAGCGTGGTATCGCGGACCAAGACATCCTTGATCATGAGCTTGGGCTTCACACGCCCCTGCCAATGCTCGGCAACGGCCTCGAACACCAAGTCGACAGCGCTATCGCAGTTGATGAGCTTATCGATTTGCGGCACGCGGAACATGATGGCCGGCACACTCGCGGCGCCATCGGTCGCCACAAAGCGCATGTGCTCGCCGGTTTTGCCCACCACGGCGCGATCGCACATCGTCACGCCCTCGGCGGCCAGAAGCGGCACCTTATTGCCCTGGCCAAACGGCTCAAGACGAGAAATCTGCTCGATAGTTTCGATATTCAGCTCGGAGAGGTCAACGGTGGCGGCAACCTCGTCAGTGTCCTCAAAGTCATCGGCGGGAAGCTCCGATAGCACGGCCGAAAGGCGACGGCGGAACTCATCGAGCTTGTATGCCTCGATGGTCACACCCACCGCACCGGCATGCCCGCCGCGACGAATCAACAGGTCGGAGCAACGCTCGACGGCGTCGAACAGGTTGACTTTGCCCACCGAGCGGCCCGATCCGCGAGCGATACCGTCCTCGATCGAGAAGAGCAGCGCCGGCACGTGGTAGCGATTGGTCAGGCGGCTCGCCACGATGCCCTTGACGCCCTCGTGCCAGCCCTCACCGCCCACGACGATTGCGCGCCCGCCGTCATACGTCTCCTCGACCTTCGCCATGGCATCGCGCGTAAGCTCGGCCTCGATCTCGCGGCGTTGGCGATTGATTTCCTCGAGCTCGGCTGCCAGTGCACTTGCTTCAATAGGATCACGGGCAAGCAGCAGGTCGAGCGCCAGCTTGGGATCAGCCATGCGGCCGGCAGCATTCAGGCGAGGGATGAGCGAAAACGACAGGCCATCGGCCGTAATGGTAGAAAGGTCGGCCTTGGCAAGTGCGGCAAGCGCGATATAGCCGGGACGGGCCGTCACGCGCATCTGCTGGATGCCCTCGGCGACCAGTGCGCGATTCTCGGGCGTGAGCGGCATCATGTCGGACACGGTGCCCAGCGCCGCGACCTCTATCAGCGAACGCCAATACGACGGCTTGCCCAAACGCTCGCCCAGAACCTGCACCAGCTTAAGCGCCACGCCGGCACCGGCAAGCTCGCGCGAGGGACCCTCGTCCTCGAGCTTGGGGTCGGTCAGGGGCACGCCCCGCGGCACCTGGTCGGACGGCTCGTGATGGTCCGTGACCACCAAATCGATCCCCAGGCTCTCCAGATAGGAGACCTCTTCCTTGGCGGCAATGCCGTTATCGACGGTCACGATCAGCTGGGGGCGAGCGAGCTCGTTAACGCGGTCGAGCGCCGCGCGCGAAAGACCGTAGCCCTCGTCAAAGCGATGCGGAATAAACGGCGTGACATCGGCTCCAAACGTGCGCAGTGCCTCGGTCAACAGACAGGTCGACGTAATACCGTCAACGTCAAAATCGCCAAAGACTGCAATGTGCTCGTGGTTGCGAATAGCACGCTCGACGCGGTCGGCAACGAGCGACATGCCCGGGATAACGAGCGGGTCCGCCCAGTCGCGATCGAGCGAAGGCGTCAAAAACAGCTGGCCTTCTTCGATGGATGTAATGCCGTGCGCAACCATAATGCGCGCCACCAACCCGGGTATGCCCAGGCCAGCCGAAAGCTCCTTTTCGAGCTCGGGGTTTTGATGAGCGACCGCCCAGCGATGCGTCGTCTTAAGCGATGACATAGGCGCCCACCCCCGATAGGGGCAGGTCGCCGCGATACCTCTCACGGTTCATAGCGATGAGTCCTCTGTGTATGCCCGCTTCGGCAGGCAGATCTGTTGAACGGATTTATTATACCGTGCAGTGCGGACGCCAATCGCCGCAGCACGCCGCGGTTTCGATAAACGATGCCGGTAATAGCCTCGAAATAATCAAGCGTTTCTGACGCACGGACGCGTGCGAGCGTCTAGCATATCCATTCAAAACGGATTCACGAGCAAAGGGAGTCGCAAGCGCATATGAAGCAGTGGGTTGGACTGGGCAAATTTCTCGCGGGACACATGCAAATCATCGTTCCGATTTGCGTGGCGCTCGGCGTGCTCTTTCCCCAGCAGATCGGCGTGCTCAAGCCCATCGTTCCCGCCCTGTTTGCCTTTATGACGTTTCAGGGTGCGCTCAGCAACACCTTCCACCAGGTAACCGAGGTGTTCCGCCGTCCGCTACATTTGATTTTGGCGTTATTTGTCTCGGCTGTGCTCATCCCCATCGCGGCGTATGCCGTGGGCTCACTGTTCTTTGGTTCCAATCCCAACCTTGTCTGCGGCATCGTGCTCGAGTACAGCGTACCCGTGGCAGTCACTGCCTTTATGTGGATTAGCATGTTTGGCGGCAACGGCCCGCTCGCGCTCACCATTATCCTGACGTCCTCGGTTATCTCGCCTGTGACGATTCCGCTCACGCTTAAGCTCTTGCTGGGTGCCACCGTCTCGATCGATGTGCCGAGCATGATGCAGGACATGGCCTTTATGATCGCTATCCCCGCCGTGCTCGGCATCATGATCAACGAGCTCACGCGTGGATGGGGACACGAGAAACTCTCCCCCGCGCTCTCGCCCGCCTGCAAGTTCATGATGATGGGCGTCATCGCGTCCAACTCCACCGCCATGAGCGAGTACGTGCTGCACATGAACGCGGTGCGCCTGGAAGTCGCCCTCTTTATTTTGACCTTCGCCATCAGCGGCTTTGTCGTCGGTTTTCTGGTCGCCCGTGCGCCGCATCTGCCGTATAGCGAAACGACCACCATATGCTTTACCTGCGGCATGCGCAATATCTCTTCGGGCGCCGTCATCGCCACGCAATACTTTCCGGGCGAAGTCGTGTTTCCCGTCATGTGCGGAACGCTGTTTCAGCAGGTGTTGGCCTCAATTATCGGGCATCTCTTTGAGCGCCTGACCGGCGAGGAGCGCGCCGCCCAGCGCAAGCGGGTCGAGGCCGGTCGCGACGCCATGGCACGCTAGGCTGTCCGCATTACGCGGATGTTCGCATTACGACGTGAACGTTTCCAAATGCATGCGCAGGCGCTCCGCATCGCCATCGAGCGTGGTTTCGGCATTGACCTGGGCCAGACGATAGCCCACAAAGTAGGGCGAAACCACCCAACGCGGCAGCGCCTTGGCAATGGTCCGACCACCCATGTGGTAGAAGAACAAGTTGTACGACTCCGCGCGACCGCCGTGGTGCTCGTGCAGGATATAGCGCAGGGCCACCTGAATCGCATCGGCAAACAGGTCCGTTTCGGCTTGGTCGTGGGCGTCGTCGCTGGCGGCGATTCCCTGTGGAGCCGAGACGTTGAGCTCAAAGAATCCCATGATGGGCTCGGTTGAGATGTTGACCGAGATTCTCCCCTGCTGCCAGACATTGATGCCTTCGAAATTGGCGGAAGTCAGCGCCGCATAGCCGTCCTCCTGTTCCAAGCCCACAATCTGCATGTGCGGATGGACCAGGCTGCCGCCCGAAAGCGGGCCTTTGTTCTTGTACATGAGCACACTGCGGTACTGTTGGGAATCGATCATCTGCTGCCAACAGCCCAGGGCAAACCGCATCACATGATGCAGCTCATCCGGTTCGTAGGTCACCAGGTCGGCGTCGTGATTGGCCGACTCGATCAATACGGTCTGACGGGTGGCGCGCAAGGTTTTGAACTTATTCTCGAGCCAGATGCAGTCACCATCGCGCTGGATGATGTTGGCGAGTCCCTCCGTGTCGCAAAAGGGGCACGCGGTGCCAGGGCGACGGTTGTCATCGGGCTTGCCGCTCGCCTGCTGAACGTCAAATACCAGCGCCACGGGTTATACCTCCAGCGGCACGATCTTGGTGCCATGGAGCTCGGAGACGCCCAGTGCCGCCGCCACGGTATCGCGGTTGGCCGTGGAAATGCCGCCGCCGGGGAGGATGGTCAGGCGGTCTCCCGCACACTCGATAAGACGCGACAGATGCTCCAGGTTGTCCTCGATCGGCGTGCCGGCGGCACCGCCGTGCGTCAGGATGCGCGTAACGCCGCAATCGGAGAGCGTATCGACGGCATCGAGTTGAGCCTCGGGCGAGAGCTGGTCAAACGCCATGTGGAAGGTGATGTCGATGGGCTCACGCTTGCATTCCTCGGTCGCGCAGCCCGCGGCCATCACGAGGGCGCCCAACGTAAGCTCGTCGAGCGCCCATCCGCCAGCGCAGGGCTTGCAGCAGCCAAAGACCAAGCCGTCAACGCCGGCGCTTACGGCAAGGCCCAGGTCCATCTCCATCATGCGCAGCTCGTCTTGGTTGTAATGAAAGTCACCGCCACGCGGGCGAATCATGCACATCACCCGTGCATCGTGCTCGTGAGCATAGTTGGTCGTAGCGCTGATAACGCCGGCCGAAGGCGTAGTGCCACCAACGGCCAAGTTGTCGCACAGCTCAATGCGACCCGCACCGGCCTTGATGGCCGCCGGCACTCGCTCAAAGTTCTCGGCACAAAACTCGCACAGCATAGATAGACCCCCAAAGACAGCAAATGTTTTCCGACGGGCATTGTCGCACGCCCCCATGAAGTTGCGGTGGAATAGGGACTGTTTTGGCCTCTGGAGCCCGTATTCAGTCCCTATTTCACCGCAACTTAAAGGGGTGCTGACCGAAATGGTCAGCACCCCTTTTTGCTGTATAGAAGTAGTCGTTAGGGACGTTCTTAAACGACTATTCATTCAAGAACGTCCCCAACGACTATCCCAGGATCAGGCACGCTTTGGTGCGGGAAGGTAGCTGCTCAGAAATGTGGTCGAATGAGAGTTGCATCAAAGGAGCACTGGTTGGTGTTTCGCGCGATGCGTCAACCGACACTCGTCGCTATACCGGGGACAGACAGACCGGGCTCCCTATACGACAACTGTTGACATCATATACTATGTGTCATATAGTAGGTGTTACACAGTATACTACGAAAGGAGGTGTGCGGATGGAGGCGCAGATGAAGCGCGGCTTCCTCGAGGCCTGCGTGCTCGCGGCCGTCTCGGGCGAGGAATCCTACGGCTATCAGATCGTGAAGGACGTGCCCGCGAGCATGGGGCTCACGGAGTCCACGCTCTATCCGTTGCTCAAGCGCCTGGAGAAGGCAGGGTGCATCACGGCGCGCTCCGCCGAGCACAACGGGCGGCTGCGAAGGTACTACCGCATCACGGACACCGGGCATGAGCGTATCGCCGAGTTCCTCGCCGAATGGCCATCCGTGCAGGAAATCTACAGTTACGTGAAGGGAGCGCACCATGACGCGCGATGAGTTCTTGAACCGGCTGGGCGAGCTTCTGGCCTGTCTGCCGGCAGATCAGGTAAAGGAAACGCAGGAGTTCTACGCGGAGGCCATCGCCGACCGTATGGAGGACGGCATGACGGAGGCCGAGGCTGTGGCCGCCATGGGCACGCTCGGTGAGGTCGCCGAGGCAACGCTCGACGAACTGCCCGCCGTGCCGCGCGCAATTGCGAGGACCAAGCGCAAGAGCACGGCGCTTCTATGGGCGCTCGCCATCGTGGGCTCTCCGGTATGGATTCCGCTGCTGTTCGCGTTCGTCGCCGTTGCCGCTACAGTCTACATCTGCATTTGGGTTCTTGCGCTCTGCGTGTGGATCGTGGCCGCGGCATTCGGGGGCGCGGGCGTGGTGGGGCTCCTGTTCACCGTGGACGGCATCATTATCGGGCATGTTCCGTACGTTTTAACCTCGATGGGAATGGGATTCGCTTCCATCGGTGTGGCGCTCCTCGCGGGAGCCGGTGCCTGGACGGCGTCCAAGCAGATCGCGCGCCTCTCTGCCCTTTGGGCGAAGAAAGCCGTTTCGCCCTTCTGGAAAGATCGAGGCAGTAAGAGCCGCAGGGGCGCTGAAGCGGCGCCGCTTACGGCATAGGAAGGAGTGCAAACATGTCCAGCGTAAAAAAGATTTACCTTGCCGTAGCGGGTGGACTTGTTGCCACGGGGCTCGTCCTGGCTGCTATCGGATTTGTGGCCTCCGGCTTTAACCTCGCTGTGTTCAACACACAGATCGACCTGCGCGATGACACCATCATTCTGGGTGGTGTTGAAATAGACGACCCGACAGGGCTTCCGCTCATCGAGCAGCTTGCCGAGGTCGGCGAGATCCATATTGGATCTGCAACGGCTGGTTCGTCTTCTCCTCGCAAATGATCGAGCTCGTAGCAGCCATCCCCCTTCGGGCGCACCACGACGGGCGTGAGCACGCCGCGCTCGGAGCCTTTTGACCTAGTCGCTGGGGACGTTCTTAAACGACTAGTCATTCAAGAACGTCCCCAGCGACTAGGTCAAATGCCAGAACCAAAGCAACGCCGCAAGCAAAGGACGGACAGCGAGCGGGCACCAGAGCGAACAAATTGGCATGAAAAGAGGACGGCATAGACCTTCTGGTCATGCCGCCCTCTTTGAATGACAAGTTGTCGCTCTGGCGCCCGCGCAGCGTCGACTGGTCCGCCGTTCGGTAGAACGGCGGAACCGCCTAACCGCCCAGGTAAGCCTTGCGGACGTTGTCGTCGTGCAGGAGCTCTTGGCCGGTGCCGGTCATGGTGATCTTGCCGGTCTCGAGCACGTAGCCGCGCGTGGCGATCGAGAGCGCCATCTGCGCGTTCTGCTCGACCAGAAGCACCGTGGTGCCGGCCTTATGCAGATCCTCGACAATCTGGAAGATCTGCTCAATCAGAATCGGCGCCAGGCCCATGGAAGGCTCGTCGAGCATGAGCAGCTTGGGGTTACTCATAAGGGCGCGGCCCATAACGAGCATCTGCTGCTCGCCGCCCGAAAGGGTGCCGGCGACCTGGCGACGGCGCTCCTTCAGGCGCGGGAACTGCTCGTAGACGCGCTCAAGGCCCGGAGCCACCGTGGACTTGGGCTGCGTATAGGCGCCCATCTCCAGGTTCTCCTCAACCGTCATCTGCAAAAAGGCACGACGTCCCTCGGGAACCTGAGCCAGTCCCTTACCAACCAGCTTATCAGCGGGCGCATGGGTAATGTCCTCGCCCATAAACTTGATGGAGCCGGTCTTGGAGCGCAGCAGGCCCGAGACGGTCTTGAGCGTTGTGGACTTGCCAGCACCGTTCGCGCCGATCAGAGCCACGATCTCGCCCTCGTTGACGTTAAAGGAGATGTCCTTGATGGCGTGGATGGCGCCGTACCAGACGTTGATGTTGTAGACGGAAAGCATCGGCTCTGCCATTTAGTTCTCCCCCTTATCCTGCTTGCCCAGATATGCCTCGATAACGGCATCGTTGTTCTGGATCTCCTCGGCCGTACCCTTGGCGATGACCTTACCAAAGTTGAGCACGCAGATGCCCTCGCAGATGTTCATGACGAGCGACATGTCGTGCTCGATGAGCATGATGGCAATGCCAAAGGTGTCGCGAATCTTAACGATGTTCGCCATGAGCTCTGCGGTCTCGGACGGGTTCATGCCGGCGGCAGGCTCGTCGAGCAGCAGCAGCTTGGGGTTGGTGGCAAGCGCACGGACGATCTCCAGACGACGTTGGGCGCCGTAAGGCAGCGAGCCGGCCTGTTCATTTGCCAGGTGCTCCATGTCAAAAATGGATAGCAGCTCCATGGCGCGCTCGTGGGCGGCCTTCTCGTGCTTCCAATACGTCGGCAGGCGCAGCACGCCCTCAAAGCCGGAGTAGCGCTCCTGGTTGTGCAGGCCGACCTTAACGTTATCCTCCACCGTCATGGTGTTGAACAGGCGGATGTTCTGGAAGGTACGGGCGATGCCCATACGGTTGACCTGATAGACCGACTTGCCCGAGGTGTCCTCGCCGTCAAGCAGGATGGTGCCGTGCGTGGGCTGGTATACCTTAGTGAGCAGGTTGAAGACCGTGGTCTTACCGGCACCGTTGGGACCGATCAGGCCGGCGATCTCGGTCTTGCCGATAGTCAGGCTAAAGTCGTCGACTGCCTTAAGGCCGCCGAACTCAATACCCAGGTGGATGCACTCGAGAGCCGGGCGCTGGCCCAGGTCGCGATCGGGAACGATGGCGCCAGAAGGATACGGGACCATCTTGCCCTTGTTGAACTCAAATTTACTGGGCATCGGCTGCCACCTCCTTCTTGGAAGTAAAGCGATCCTTGACGCGACCGAAGAACGCCTTGAGCTGCGGGTTGTTGGTAAAGATCATGACCAGGATCAGCACGATGGCGTAGATGAGCATGCGGTAGTCCGAGAACTGACGGAGCAGCTCGGGAAGCACCGTGAGCAACGCCGCCGCGATGACGGAGCCGCGCATATTGCCCAGACCGCCCAGGACCACGAACACCAGGATGAGGATGGACGTGTTGAAGTCAAACTTGGTGGCGGAAAGCTGCGAGAAGTTACCGCCGAAGAGGGCTCCGGCAGCGCCGGCGAGAGCGGCGGAAACCACGAAGGCGATCATGCGGTACTCGGTGACAGAGATGCCCACGGACTCGGCAGCGATCTTGTTGTCGCGCACGGCCATAATGGCACGGCCAGTACGGCTGCGAACCAGGTTGAGCACGATCACGAGTGCGACCATGACCAGGATGGCACCGGCGAGGAAGGTCGAGTACGTCGACACGCCCGAGGCGCCCTGGGCGCCCTTGATGATGGCGGTGCCGTCCTCGAGCAGGTGCAGATCGTCGATTGTGGAGTTACCCGTGATGTTAAAGATCACGTGCAGGCCGCGAGAGTCGACGCCCACGATAAGGCAGGTGACGATCTCTTTGATAATCTCGCCAAAGGCCAAGGTCACGATGGCCAGATAGTCACCGCTCAGGCGAAGGACCGGGATGCCGATCAAAAAGCCCAGGATGGCAGCGGCGATGGCGCCGACCACAATGCTGATGGCCAGGCGAATGGGGTCGGAGGGCACGACGCTCTCGAGGGCGACGGCGGTAACGATGCCCGTATAGGCGCCGACGCTCATAAAGCCTGCGTGGCCCAGCGACAAGTCGCCCGCGATGCCGACGACGAGGTTAAGGGAGATGGCCATGACGATATAGGCCGTGATGGGAACCAGCTGACCGGCGATCATGCGCGGAATCATGTGGTTGGACTGCATAAAGAACACGATGGCGAACGCCACAAGGCACATGGCGTACGTAACAAAGTCGTGACGCGTCTGCTTGTCTTTAAGAAACTTCATAACGCTCACCTACACCTTCTCGGGGACGTACTTGCCCAAGAGGCCGGCAGGCTTGACGAGCAGGACGATGATCAAAACACCAAAGACGATGGAGTTGGCAAGGCTCGTGGAAATGTATGCCTGCGCCATCGCTTCGATGATGCCGATGAGGATGCCACCGACAAAGGCACCGGGGATGGAGCCGATGCCGCCGAAAACGGCAGCGTCGAAGGCCTTGATGCCAGGCATGGCGCCCGTGGTGGGCTGCAGAACCGGCGAGTAGGAGCACAGGAGCACACCGGCGATGGCAGCAAGGGCGGAGCCGATAGCAAACGTCATCGAGATGGTGCGGTTGACGTTGATGCCCATGAGCTGAGCGGCGGCCTTGTCCTCGGACACGGCGCGCATGGCTTTGCCCATCTTGGTCTTACCTGTAAAGAACATCAGACCGGCCATGATAACCAGGCAGGCGACGATGGTGACGAGCGAAACGGCGCTTACATTGAACTTGGCCAAGAACTCCGGCACCTGGAAGGTGACGAGCGAAGTGAAGTTCTTGGGCGTGGCGCCCCACAGAAGCTGCGCGGCGTTCTGCAGGAAGTAAGACACGCCGATGGCCGTGATCAGAACGGCCAGCGGGCCCGCCTGACGCAGCGGCTTGTATGCCAGACCCTCGATGAGAACACCGAGAACGGTGCAGACCACACAAGAGAGAATTACAGATGCCCAGCCCGGGAGGCCGAGATACGACGTGGCACAGAACGAGACATAGGCACCGACCATGATGACGTCGCCGTGAGCGAAGTTCAGCATCTTGGCGATGCCATAGACCATGGTGTAGCCCAACGCGATGATGGCGTAGACGCTGCCCATGGACAGGCCGTTGACCAGGTATTGGATAAAGACCGTCATGTTCCACATCCCCCTTTCGAATAGGTTTCCAGTTGATGTATGAAACAGGGACGTTACGTTGTCCCTAGATACCAAGCAAGCAGGGAAGGCCAAAACCTCCCCTGCTTGGGATCAAAACCGCTCTATGTAAGGCGGCCTATTAGGCCTGTACGTACTTGCCGTCGGTAATGACGTACGCCGTCGGGTCCTTCTGGACCTGACCCTTGTCGTTCCAGGAGAGCTTGCCAGTCAGGCCGTCAACAGTAATCTTGAGCATAGCCTCGGGAAGCTTCTCGGCAACCTCGGTGGGGTCGGCGTCGACGCCCAGGCCGGCCTCCTTGAGAGCCTCGACCACAGCATGCACGCCGTCGTAGGCGTCGGCGGCAAACTGGTCGGGGGTATCGCCGTACTTATCCTTGTAAGCGTTGACGAAGTCGGCGTTCTTCTCGTCGTCGGCGGAGAACGGGGTCATGAGCAGCAGACCCTCGGCAAGAGAGGTGTCGAAGCCCTCAACGCCCAGGATGCCGTCCATGCCGTCGCAGCCCATCATCTTGACGTCGTAGCCCATGTCCTTGGCGTTCTTGAGCAGGACGGACGCCGGCGTGTAGTAGATCGGCGCAAAGATCATGGTGGCGCCTGCCTGCTTGGCCTTGGTCAGCTGGTTGGTAAAGCTCGTGGCGGAGTCGTCCTTAAAGGTCTCCTCGTCGACAATCTCAAGCTTAGACTTAGCGGCCTGGGCCTTAAAGGAATCTGCGATGCCCGAAGAATAGGCATCGCCGGAGTTATAGAACAGCACGAACTTCTCGTTCGCATACTTCTCTGCCAGGAACTTGGCAGCGTTGACACCTTGGTTGGGGTCGGTAAAGCAAACCTGGAAGACGCAATCCTTGCCCTTGGTAACGTCCTCGGAGGACGCGGACGGGGTGATCATGAACGTCTCGGGGTCGTTGCCGCACTCGGCGGCAACGGCGACCGACGCACCCGTGGTGGTCGGACCGACGAGGGCCTGCATGCCCCAGTCGAGCAGGGTGTTGAAGGCGTTGACGGCCTTCTCGCCGTCAGCCTGGTCGTCCTCGGCCTTGCTGACAAGCGGCAGCTCCTTGGTCGAGAAATCCTTGCAGCCAAGCTCGACAGCCTGTGTAACGGACTTGCCGTAGGACGCGTTGGCGCCGGTCAGCGGGCCGATGGTGCCGATCTTAAACGAAGCGTCGCCCGACGCGGAACCGCTGTCGCCGCCGTTGGAGGAGCAGCCAGCTAGAATGGACATCGCCCCCAGACCTGCTGCGCTCGCGATAACGCTCCTGCGATTCATAACAGGGTTCAATGACTTACCGGTGAGGCTCGACATGCGGCTCTCCTCTCAAATCTCGTCGGGTTTTGGTTGCCCGACAGACCATCCTTCGCCGTG
Organism: Collinsella sp. AM18-10; assembly: GCF_003471585.1. Lineage (GTDB taxonomy): Bacteria > Actinomycetota > Coriobacteriia > Coriobacteriales > Coriobacteriaceae > Collinsella. Next base: position 117,305 of record NZ_QRJO01000005.1, on the reverse strand, counting down.
TTCGGCGTTCGCAAAATAGTAGACGCTTTAGTTAGGAAAAGTGGCGATTATTTCAACTTTTCTTTGGATTTGTTCATTTATCCATATTTCTGCGTATTTCTATTATTTTATGCAGTAATGCCACTTTATTGTGTAAAAGTAATGTTTCCATTCTGTTACAGGCGTCCCCGCCCTGAATAAAACAGCCTCACCGGTAGCGTTTTATGCGCACTTAGGCGGCGATGTACTTGCCGTCCTGGATCACATAGGCCGTAGCGGGCTTTTCGACCTGGCCCTCGTCATTCCACGTCAGCTCGCCCGTCAGGCCCTCGATCTTGATCTTGCGCATGGCGCGGGCAAGGTCGTCGGCAATGTCGGCACCGTCAGCCGTAATGTCGATGCCCGTTTTATCGATAGCCTCGGCAATCGCATGGACGCAGTCATAGGCATCGGCGGCAAACTGATTGGGCGTCTCGTCGTAGGCGTCCTTATAGGCCTTGACGAAGTCGGCGTTCTTCTCATCGTCAGCAGAGAACGGGGTCATGAGCAGCACGCCCTCGGCAAGAGAGGTATCGAAGCCCTCAACGGAGAGCAGGCCGTCCATGCCGTCGGTGCCCATAAGCGTCATGTCGTACCCCATGTCCTTGGCGTTCTTGAGCAGGACGGACGCCGGCGTGTAATAGATCGGAGCAAAAATAAGCGTGGCGCCGGCCTCCTTGGCCTTGGTGAGCTGGTTGGTAAAGCTCGTGGAAGAGTCGTCCTTAAAGGTCTCGGTATCGACGACATCGAGCTTGGATGCCTTGGCCTGCTCGGCAAAGGCGTCGGCAACGCCCGAGCTGTACGTATCGCCGGAGTTGTAGAACAGGGCGATCTTGGCGTCCGCGTACTTCTCGGCCAAGAACTTCGCGGCGCTGGCGCCCATGGTGGGGTCGGTGAAGCAAACCTGAAAGACCGTGGTCTTTCCCTTGGTAACGTCGAGCGACGAGGCCGAAGGCGTGACCATGAGCATATCGTCGGCGATCTCGCCCGAGACGGCGACGGCGGCGCCGGTGGTAACGGGGCCGACAAGCGCCTGCATGCCCCAGTCGCACAAGGTATTGAAGGCGTTGATGGCCTTCTCGCCGTCGGCGACGTCGTCCTCGGACTTAAGCGAGAGTTTGAGGTCCTTGGTCGAGAAATCCTCGGCGGCGAGCTTGGCACCCTTCTCGGCCGAAACGCCATAGGTTGCCGCGGCGCCGGTCAGAGGGCCGATAACACCGATCTTGAAGGTCTTGCCGTCATCGGCGGAGCCGCCGTCAGAGCCACTCGAAGAGCAGCCAGCGAGCGCGGCGGTGCTGCCGAGCGCCGCGGCTCCTGCCAAGAAACTCCTACGGCTCAGTGCGTTGTTGATACTAAACATGGTGTCCCCCTTTTCGCTGGCCGCGGTGCGGCTGTTTTGCGGTACGGGGCAAACCTTATGGCGCAAACGTTGACAGTTTGTTACGGAAGTTCATTTGTAGCGAGCATGTTTCCAATGTTTCCGCAGCGTTTCGGGGGTGCCGTTTTGTGCGACTCCTGTTGCCTGGCGAGCATGCGCCCTCGGTTCACGCTAGAATGCACTCAACCTTTAAGCGGTTAATCCATCCATAAGATGCACGAAGGAGCTATCTATGAGCGAATCCCTGCGCACCGTGAACGTCGGTCTGATCGGTCTGGGGACCGTCGGCGGCGGCGTGGCCCGTCTGATCAAGAGCCACCACGATGAGTACCTGGCCGCCTACGGCATCGACCTTAAGCTGACCCGCGCCTGCGCGCTTGCCTGGGAGCAGGCCGAGGCAGCCGGTATTGAGCGCGAGGCCTTTACGAGTGACTGGCACGATGTCGTCACCGACCCCGCCGTCGACATCGTCGTCGAGCTGATCGGCGGCGAGCATCCCGCAACCGAGATCTTCACCACCGCCTTTGAGCACGGCAAGCATGTCGTCTCTGCCAACAAGGCTCTGCTGGGCCGTCACGTCGAGACGCTTGCCGAGAAGGCGCGCGCGTGTGGCGTGCAGATTAAGTGCGAGGCCAGCTGCGGCGGCGGCATCCCCATCGTGAGCACGCTTGAGCACGACCTGGTGGGCAACAAGATCCTGACCATCGCTGGCATTCTCAACGGCACCACCAACTACATCCTGTCGCGCATGGACGCCGAGGGCGCCGATTACGCTGACGTGCTCGCCGACGCCCAGGCAAAGGGCTATGCCGAGGCCGACCCGTCCGCCGACGTCGACGGCTTCGACGCCGCCAGCAAGACGGCCATCCTCGCTTCCATCGGCTTTGGCACCCGCGTGACCACCGACGATGTCTACCAGCAGGGTATCCGTACCATCGGCGCCGAGGACATTGCCCAGGCCCGCGAGCTCGGCTACACCATCAAGCTGCTGGGCATCGCACGCAACACCGACGCCGGCGTCGACGTCCGGGTGCATCCCACGCTGATCCCCGCCGACCACATGCTTGCCAAGGTCAACGGCGCCATGAACGCTGTCTACGTGGTGGGCGACGCCGTGGGCGAGACCATGTTCTACGGTGCCGGCGCAGGCTCCTTCCCCACCGCGAGCGCCGTCGTGGGCGATATCCTGTCGCTCTCCGAGCAGATCAGCCGCGGCGTGGCTCCGCTGCCCGAGATTGAGCCCTATGGCCACAACCTCGCCTTTAAGCCCATGGACGAGCTCCAGACCAAGTACTATGTGCGCCTGAAGGTCGCCGACCGCGTGGGCGCCCTGTCCGAGACGGTCGACATCTTTGCCAAGCACAACATCTCGATCTCGCTCATCAACCAGGTCGAGGACGGCAAGTCGGGCGTCAGCGATGCCTGCTCGGTCATCTTCCTGACGCACCGCGCACTCGAGAAGAATGTCCAGGCTGCCGCCGCCGAGCTTGCCAGCGTCGACTGCGTGGCCGAGGTCGCCAACGTCCTGCGCATCGAGGACGTCGAGGCCTGGACCGAAGGCGTCATGGCGAACTAGTCCAGTCCTTGGCACACAACATAGCACCTGAGGGGCTCCCGTCCGTTTGGATGGGAGCCCCTTTGTTTGAAACCGCCCATTGCGTTCATCAAGCAAAAGTTTGAACAACTTGGCCATTCGCTGACAACCGAGGGTGCCGTTTACCGATATGCGAACGAAGTTGATTTTGCGCGCCGTTATGCTGTGCTGCGTATGTCCACCCCCGAAGAATGGAGGCACCATGTTGCTCGAGGGTAAGAAAGCAATCATCACCGGAGGCACGCGCGGTATCGGCTATGCCATCGCCTGCCGTTTTATCGAGGAAGGCGCCGCCGTCACCGTCTTTGGTTCGCGTCAGGAAACCGCCGACGCGGCCGTTGAGAAGCTCGCCGCCGCCTATCCCGAGGCAAAGATCTGGGGGCGTTCGTGCAACCTCACCTCACTCGAGGCCGTAACCGAGGCCTTTACGCAGGCCGCAGCCGACATGGGCGGTCTCGACACGGTCGTCAACAATGCCGGTATCTCCCAGCGCTCGCCCCTTTTGGACTACACGGCCGAGGAGTTCGCCAAGGTCATGGACCTCAACGTCGTCGCCGTCTTTAATGGTCACCAGGCCGCTGCCAAGATCATGACCGAAGCCGGCCACGGTGGCACCATCACCACCACGAGCTCGATGGTCGCTAAGTACGGTCAGCCCTCCGGCGTTGGCTATCCCACGTCCAAGTTCGCCGTCAACGGCATGGTCCAGTCGCTCTCACGCGAGCTCGCCCCCGTGGGCATTCGCGTCAATGCCGTCGCCCCCGGCGTAACCAGGACCGACATGGTCGCCAACCTGCCCGAAGAAGTCATCAAGCCCATCATCGCTACCATCCCGCTCGGCCGCATGGGCGAGCCCGAGGATGTCGCCAACGCCTTTGTCTTCCTAGCGAGCGACATGGCCGCCTACGTTACGGGCGCTGTGCTCCCCGTCGACGGAGCTGCCCGCTCTTAAGGGACCACAAGCCTCAGCTCCCAGCCTCAACATTGCTCAACTAAAAGGCGCGCTTCCTGCATCAACTGCAGGCGGCGCGCCTTTGTTCTGTTTGTATGGGAAACTGCGTCCCGGTATTTCAGCTCAGAACGGGGCGCAGCTTCCCCCAGAGCCTTCTTTCGGAAACTATGTCCCATTCTGGGTCCGGATTCCGGGATGCGCTTTCCGCAACGGACTTCTCGTGGAAAGCGCATCCCACTCTAGACGCCAATTCCGGGATGCATTTTCCGCGGCGACGTTGGCTACCTGCCATCGTCGTCCTGGGCCTCTTCGTGTGCGTAAAGCTCCAGCATGCGGCGGCGGTATTCGCGCACGGCGAGCTTGGCGCGCTCCAGGCGGCGGCGCTCACGCGGGGTGAGCTTGCCGGGGTCGATCTCGTCGCCGTAAGTCTTTTCGGCCAGCAAATGGGCGGCGTCCACGATACGGGCATCGATGTGCCCGCTTGCCGCCTCGGCCGAGAGGCGGTCGGCAATGGAATCAAGGGTAGGTATGCCGTCGAGCGTGCGACCGTGACCATGCGAGGTCAGCAGCTCGTGCTCGCGTGCGAGCAGGCTCGCCAAATCGTGATGGGCACGCAGGATGTCGAGCGCATCGGATGGATGCTCGGCAACCTCTGCCACGGCGGCAACCGGCGCGGCATCGACCACGCGGTAGAAGAGCTGCGCGAGCAGTGGCATCAGGAACACCGTGATGGCGCCGGCCGCCACCATAACCGAAGCGACGCCCTGTGATAATGCGCCGGCGTTGACGGCAACGCTCGTAACGGCAACGATGATCGGCAGCGCCGTGGTGCAGTACAGGGCCACGGTAATGCGACCATACGCCGACACATCGCGCGTCGCAGGACAAATGCTCATGGAAATAAGAATGGGCACGGCACGAATAATCAACAACGCCACGATAAAGCCCACGAGCAGACCCGGGCGCGACGCCACGGCCGTCAGATCGATCTTTGCGCCCGATACGGTAAAGAACACCGGAATCAAAAAACCGTAGGCCAGACCGTCGAGCTTGGTCTCGAGCGTATGGTTGCCCTCGGGGATGATATAGCGCAGGACAAAGCCGGCGGCAAAAGAACCCAACACGATGTCGAGATCAAAGACAGCCGAGAATGCCACGAGCGTGACCAGGATGAGCACCGTCAGGCGCACGAAGGTCTGCGACGTGGTATCGGCGCGCTCCTCAACAAATGCAAAGAAGCGGCTGCCGACGCGCTTGGAGCGGCTCGGGACCACGGCCAGCAACACGCAAACCACCGCAAACAAGCCAAGGATAACGAGCGTTTGGATACCAGTGCGGGCAGACAACAGCACCGACATGGCGAGCACGGGACCGAGCTCGCCCCAAGTGCCATACGCGAGAATCGAGTCGCCCACGCGCGTGCCGGTGAGCGAGCGCTCACGCATGATGGGCACAAGCGTACCGAGCGCCGTCGAAGTGAGGGCAAGCGTCACGGCGATACCGTCGAAATGACTGACTGAGAACCACGGGGTAAAGCGCACGGCAAGCCAGGCGATACCAAACGTGACGACCCACGTCGCCAAGCCGTAGCGCCCCTCGACGCCTGTGATGCTCTTGGGGTCGATCTCAAAGCCGGCAAGCAGGAACAAAAAGGCCAGGCCCAGCTCGGACACAAGCGAGACCTCAGCATCTACATGGATGACGCCGAGCATATGGGGTCCCAGTACCGCGCCGAGCACGAGCAAAAAGACCGTCTCGGGAACGGGTTTTCCGGGAATCGCCGAGGCGATAAAAGGACTCGCAAAGGCCACGAGTGCGATGATGGCGAGCGAAACGAATGCCATGTGATGCCTTTCTCTTGTTTGCGCTTCACTGTAGCACCCTCGCCGTCCTCAACGCGCCGCGAGCTGTCGTATCATAGTGAGGTTTACAAACATGTGGCTCAAGGCGACCGCAGGGCAGACCCCGCAAACCGACCGCTGCCGCATACCGTACCGTACGCCCAACCGATCAGGAAGGCAGGAACCAATGGTCTCTCGTATCTACGTGGAGAAGAAACCCGGGTTCGACGTCGAGGCTCAGCAGCTCAAGGGCGAGCTGACCGAAATTCTCGGCATCAAGGGCATCGAGGCCCTGAGGATTATCAACCGCTACGACGTCGAGGGCATCGACAAGGAGCTTTTCCGGTCCTGCGTGCCGACCGTCTTTAGCGAGCCCCAGGTCGATGTGACCTACGACGAGCTCCCCGCAAGCGATGGCGCCGTCTTTGCCGTCGAATTCCTGCCTGGCCAGTTTGACCAGCGCGCCGACTCCGCCAGCGAGTGCGTGCAGCTCATCAGCCAGGGCGAGCGCCCCGCCGTGCGCTCCGCCAAGGTCTATATGATCTCGGGCGCTCTGGACGAGGCCGCCATTGATGCCATCAAGCACTACGTGGTGAACCCCGTCGAGGCGCGCATCGCCTCGCTCGACCTGCCCGAGACGCTGTACATGGAGACCCCCGAGCCCCAGCCCGTCGAGGTGCTCGACGGTTTCCGCGAGCTCGACAAAGCCGGCCTTGCCGCCTTTATTTCCGAGCGCGGCCTTGCCATGGACGAGGCGGACATCGCCTTCTGCCAGCAGTACTTCCGCGATGAGGATCGCGACCCCACCATCACCGAGATCCGCGTGATCGACACCTACTGGTCCGATCACTGCCGCCACACCACCTTCGGCACCGTCCTGGACGACGTGACGATCGACGACGCCGTGGTGCAGCAGGCCTTCGACCGCTACATGGAGATGCGCCACGAACTCGGTCGCGACACCAAGCCCGTCTGCCTCATGGACATGGGCACCATCGGCGCCAAGTACCTCAAGAAGACCGGCGTCATGACCGATGTCGACGAGTCCGAGGAGATTAACGCCTGCACCGTCAAGGTGAAGGTCGATGTCGACGGCGAGAACCAGGACTGGCTGTTCCTCTTTAAGAACGAGACCCACAACCACCCGACCGAGATCGAGCCCTTCGGCGGTGCCGCCACCTGCGTGGGCGGTGCCATCCGCGACCCGCTGTCGGGCCGCAGCTACGTGTACCAGGCCATGCGTGTCACCGGCGCCGGCGACCCCACCGTCCCCGTGTCCGAGACGCTCGAGGGCAAGCTGCCGCAGCGTAAGCTCGTGACCACTGCTGCCGCCGGCTACTCCAGCTACGGCAACCAGATTGGCCTTGCCACCGGTCAGGTCAACGAACTCTATCACCCCGGCTACGTCGCCAAGCGCATGGAGGTCGGCGCCGTCGTGGGCGCTACCCCGGCAAACCACGTGCGTCGCGAGTGCCCCGCCCCCACCGACAAGATCATCCTGTTGGGCGGCCGCACCGGCCGTGACGGCATCGGCGGTGCCACCGGCTCCTCCAAGACCCAGAACACCGAGTCCATCGAGACATCGGGCGCCGAGGTCCAGAAGGGCAACGCCCCGGTCGAGCGCAAGCTGCAGCGCCTGTTCCGCCGCGGCGATGCCTGCCGTCTGATCAAGCGCTGCAACGACTTTGGCGCCGGCGGTGTCTCGGTCGCCGTAGGCGAGCTTGCCGACGGCCTGTATGTCGACCTTGATACCGTGACCAAAAAGTACGACGGTCTTGACGGCACCGAGCTCGCCATCTCTGAATCCCAGGAGCGCATGGCCTGCGCCGTCGCCGACGGTGACGTCGAGGAGTTCATGGGCTACGCCGCCGAGGAGAACCTGGAGGCGACCGTTATCGCCGAGGTTACCGCCGAGCCGCGCATGCGCATGGCCTGGAACGGCGTCGCCATCGTCGATCTGTCCCGCGAGTTCCTCAACTCCAACGGTGCGCCCAAGCACCAGGTCGTCCACGTCTGCGCCCGCAGTGTGTGGCAGCCCAGCTGGGCCGGTACCACGCTCGCCGAGCGCATGACCTCGCTCGTCACCGACCTCAACGTCGCTTCCAACAAGGGCCTTTCCGAGCGCTTCGACTCCACCATCGGCGCCGCGACCGTGCTCATGCCCTTTGGCGGCAAGACGCAGCTCACCCCAAGCTCGGCCATGGTCGCCAAGTTCCCCGTGGACGGCGAGACCACCACGGCGAGCGCCATGGCATGGGGCTTCAACCCCTATCTGATGGAGGCCGACCAGTTTGCGGGCGCCTACCTGTCCGTGGTCGAGTCCATCGCCAAGCTCGTTGCCGCCGGCTTTGAGCACAAGCGCACCTACCTCTCCTTCCAGGAGTACTTCGAGCGCCTGCGCACCGAGGCCGAGCGCTGGGGCAAGCCCATGGCTGCCGTCCTGGGTGCCCTTATGGCCCAGGTCGACCTGGGTGCCGGCGCCATCGGCGGCAAGGACTCCATGAGCGGTTCGTTTGAGGACGAGGCCGGCGAGCTCAACGTTCCGCCGACCCTGATCAGCTTCGCCGTCGCCGTGGGCAAGGCCGCCCGCGCCGTCTCGCCCGAGTTCAAGGGCCTCACGCACCGCGTCGTCCGCATCGCCCCCGCCACCTATGGCGAGGACTACCGCCCCGATGCTCAGCAGCTGCTCGCCGCGTTTGACGCCGTCGAGGCGCTCACTGCTACCGGCAACGCCCTGGCCATCTCCACGCCTGGCTACGGCTGCGGCGCCGAGAGCCTCTTTAAGATGTGCGTCGGTAACCAGATCGGTATCGAGCTTGCCGAGGATGTAGACGTGGAGAGCCTCTTCACCCCGCTCTACGGCAGCTTTATTGTCGAGCTCGCCGAGGATGCCGAGCTGCCCGAGGTCGCCGACGGCGTTGTCGTCGAGCCCCTGGGCACCACCGTCGAGGGCTATGTCATCGACACCGGTTCCGAAGTCATCGAGCTCTCCGAGCTCCAGGAGGCCTGGGAGAGCGGCATCGAGGGCGTCTTCACCTACCGCAGCGCCGGCGAGACCCCCGAGGTCGAGACCATCGACTTCCGCGCCAAGGATATCCACGTGTACGGCGGCGCCAAGATCGCCCGCCCGCGCGTGATCATCCCCGTGTTCCCCGGCAACAACTGCGAGTACGACAGCGCCCGCGCCTTCCGTGCCGCCGGTGCCGAGGCCGACACCTTCGTGATCAACAACCTCACGCCCGAGGCCGTCGCCGAGAGCACCCACGAGCTTGCCCGCCGCATCCGTGCAAGCCAGATCGTCATGATCCCCGGCGGCTTCTCGGGCGGCGACGAGCCCGACGGCTCCGCCAAGTTCATCACGGCGTTCTTCCGCGCTCCCGAGGTCACCGAGGCAGTCCGCGACCTGCTCAAGGCCCGCGATGGCCTGATGCTGGGCATCTGCAACGGCTTCCAGGCCCTGATCAAGCTCGGTCTGGTGCCCTACGGCGACATCGTCGACGCCACGCCCGATGCGCCCACGTTGACGTTCAACACCATCGGTCGCCACCAGAGCCGTCTGGTGCGCACCCGCATCTCGTCCAACTTGTCCCCGTGGCTGTCGCAGTGCAGCCTGGACGACCCCTACACCGTCGCCATCAGCCACGGCGAGGGCCGCTTTGTCGCCAATGACGAAGTGCTCGCCCAGCTGATCGCCAACGGCCAGGTCGCCACGCAGTACGTGGGCGAGAACGGCAAGCCCAGCATGGATCTCTCCGTCAACCCCAACGGCTCCGCACTCGCCATCGAGGGCATCACGAGCCCCGACGGCCGCGTCCTGGGCAAGATGGGCCATGCCGAGCGTCGCGGCGACAACCTGTACCGCAACGTGCCCGAGCATGTCCCCGGCGATAAGTTCATGCCGATCTTTGAGAGCGGCGTGGCCTACTTCGCTTAAACCTTTCCCATCGGGTACAATCCCCTCGGGTAACAACACCCGCCACCGACACATCCGGTGGCGGGTTCTTTTTTGCTTCGCGCATGCAGGAAGGACATCATGGAAAGCCGCAAGCCGTATCTCGCCACCCTGCCCGGACTCATCCTGAGCTGTCTTGTTTGCTGTGCACTCTGGGGATCGGCCTTTCCCTGCATCAAGATCGGCTACGCACTCTTTGGTATCCCGGCGCACGATAGCGCCTCGCAGCTGCTCTTTGCGGGCTTGCGCTTCACGCTTGCCGGCGCCCTGGTTATCGTTGGGATGAGTGCGGCCCAACGCCGCCCCCTCATTCCGCAGGCTCGCGACATCAAGCCCATCTTTGTCTTGTCGCTCTTCCAGACTATCGGGCAGTACTTCTTTTTCTATCTGGGCCTCTCGCGCGCCAGCGCCATGTCGAGCTCCATCATCGAGGCCAGCGCCAACTTCCTCGCAATCCTCTTTGCCGCCCTGGCATTTCACACCGAGAAGCTCAATACGGCCAAGGTGCTTGGCTGTGCGCTGGGCTTTGCCGGCGTCGCGCTCGTCAACCTCTCGGGCGCAGATGGCACCTTTGGCTTCAGGCTCGATGGCGAGGGCTTTATCCTAGCCTCCACTGTCGCGGGTGCTCTTTCGACCTGCCTGATCGGCATCTTCTCGCGCAAGCACGACGGCGTCTTGCTTGCCGGGTGGCAGTTCTTGGTCGGCGGCCTGGTCCTCACCGCCATCGGCTTTTTGATGGGTGGCGCGCTCTCCCCCACGGCGATTGTCCCCGCCATCGTGCTCATCATCTACATGGCGCTTATCTCCGCGGTCGCCTACTCGCTGTGGTCGCGCCTGCTTGCCGTCAACCCCGTCAGCCGCGTCTCGGTCTTTGGGTTTATGAACCCGGTCTTTGGCGTACTGCTGAGCGCACTGCTGCTTGGCGAGGGCGCCGGCACGAGCCCCGTTACCGTCATCGTTGCCCTGCTCTTGGTCTGCAGCGGCATCATCATCGTCAACAAACCCAAAAAAGCCTAGCGAACTGCCCTTATTTAGCAGAGAGATTCACATACTTTAGTTTAATGGAGTACATCGGTGAGCTGAAGGCCACCACGCACGCAAGCGTGCGCCCCTTTTTCTAGCGTATCTGGACGCCGGCTTTCTTTTTCTCGGCCTTGACGCGGTAGAGCTCCGCATCGGCAGCGCGAAGCAAGTCTTGCCAGGTATCGACACCGTCACCGACCCGTGCGTAGCCGATGGACATCCGCAACAGATACGGCACGTCGGCACGTGCGAGCTCATCGTTGATTGCCGCACACAGGCTTATGATGTCCTGCTCCGCCGTCGCCTTTTGGAGCACCACGAACTCATCGCCACCATAACGTGCGATAAAGCCGCCAGACGCCGAGCAGACTTCTTTGAGCGCAGCGGATATGACCTGAAGAGCATGGTCGCCCTCCACATGCCCATAGCGATCGTTAATCTGCTTAAAGCCGTCGGCGTCCATCATAAGCAGATATACATCTTCGGCCTGATCCACATTTGAGAAGAGCGACAGCATATAGGTCTCAAAACGGTTGCGATTGTTAAGTCCAGTCAACGGGTCGGTCGAGATGAGCTGCTCCTGGTAGATGATGTAGAGCAGCAACATGCTAATCATTATGCCGACACAAAGGCCGGGCACCGAGTATACGACCTGAAAGGTACCGCCCACCAGGGCCGGAATGGCGAAAAATGCCAAGGTTCGATAGATGGCCTTCGTCTGCAGGCTCTCGACCCTGCGAGATTGCACAAATGCATGCAGGGACGTATGTATAACGTAACAGTAGCTGACGATGGGCTGGATCATATAGGCAAAGCCGCGACGATACACGCCCTGCGAATCGATATAGAACAGGGCGTGCGTCCAGTAACTGGTAAACGCCAGCACGACCACCAGAGCCGTAGGCAACGCTACAAGCACCACCCTATAGCGCGAGGTCAAAAGGCGAGAACCCTGCACCGTCTCGGAATAGATAAACCAAATGAGACACGCGATAGCAAAGAGCGAAAACGAAACCGCGTTGGAAATCCAGTTGGCAGCAATGCCCAACGTGCCGTCCACACCGTCCGAAAGCGTCCAGATCATATCGAATAATATGTACGCGGCAGAGGTGTAGCCAAGCATGCTAAACAATAGCTGCTGGGTGCTCGAGAACAAGGAGCGACGACTTCGCACGGCAAGCCCGATAAGAACAATCATGCATAGCACGAATATCTCAATCTTGAGTGCCTTAACCACTAGCGCCATCCCTTCAATACCCAAGTGGTCAGAATCGCCCAATTCGAATCAGGGCAATAAACACCCCTTTACTCCACAGGGGTAAAGGGGATAATAGCAGAGCGCCCGAACATCACTGCAAAACAGTTTCTGTTCGGGCGCCCATACGGCGCGAATTGCACACGCCGGCATCATTGATGGGTATCGATTGCTACTCGCCATCGATGTCAGTCGCGACGGCCTCCTCGATGGCCTCGACACCGACAGGCGACAGATCCTCCTTGCCTTGGCAGAACTTCTTGTCGACCCAGCCAGTCAGAATCGGAGCCATGATCGCCGTGATGATAACGGCGGTGGCGATCTGAGCGTACGCGGTGGGCGCAAGCTCGGCGTAACGCGGTGCGACCTCGGCGAGGGCAACCGGTGTGGTCATAGCCGTGCCGGCAATGGTGGAGCAAGCCACAGCGGCCTTGCCATTGCCGCCGCACAGACGCTCGAACGCAAAGGTGATGGGACCGACGACAAACAGCGTGACAAGGCCCAGCAAGATGCCGGAAATACCGCCGGTGATAAAGCTCGACAGGCTCATGGACGCACCGAGCTGAAATCCGATGACGGCAATCGCGGGATTGGCACCGGGAACCAGCAGGTTCTCGATAAACGGGAACAGGTTGCCCAGAACCATGCCAATAACGAGTGGCAAGATGGAGCCGATAATGGTGCCAATGGGAATGTTGGCGAGGCCGGAAACGCCGAGGATGATCATCGTGACGGCGGGACCAGCCGTAAAGAACAGGATACCGACGGCGCCCTGCTCGGACTCATCGCCGAACTCGCCCATGATGCCCGTATAGAGCGCCATGTTGCAAAACGTGATGCCGCCGATGATAGACACGGAGCTCAGACCCAGGAAGTTGTCGTTAAAGAAATATGCCACGCCCAGGCCGAGAGCCGCTGCGACGACCAGCTTGGGGATCAGCACGACGATACCGGTCTTGATGGCACCCGGCGTGGACTTAAAGCTGATGCCGGCGCCCACAAACAGCAGGATCGCGGCGACGATGGTATTGGAGCCACCGCGGCAGGCAGCCGTAAAGAAGCCGCCGATCTCAAAAACCTGCGGGCAGAAGGTGTTGAGCAAAAGACCGACGATCATCGGATAGATCATGATGTCGCCCGGGATGCGCGGGACCTTGAATTTCTTTTGCTCGTTGGCGGTTGCTTCCTGTGCCATGAAACCCCCATTTCCGCTGACGGGGTACAAAAGCCCACGTCACGCTTTGCTACAGTAAAGTTTGACCATGGTACCAGAAGAAATAGACCAGCTCGGTGAAAAATCCGACGAGTTGGGATGGAACGAGATTCGGCGCCCGCGACGCCACCCCTATATAAGGCTCAAGACAATATAGAGTACGATGCCCGAGACGCAGCACCACAGCATCGATTTTGTCTTGACCGCCACGACCACGACGCCGGCGGCCGCAATCCAGGGAGCCAAGGCAGGCCAGAGTCCCGCGTCGAACGCGCCGGGGCTCACCAAGTCGTTGGCGACCAGCGCGGCAAAGGCGGCGGGCGGGATATAGCCCAGGGCCTCGGTAATGCGGGGCGACAGGGTCCGCCCGCGCAAGGCGAACGCCGGCGCGATGCGAAAGAACGCGATAGCAGCCCACGACGACAGCCACAGAACCAAGAACTCGTTAACGGGCATCGCGGGCACCTCTTCCGTCAAATACAGCATCGCACGCCAACGCAATGGCCATGCCGGCCACGACGCTTGCCGGCACGGCAATATTCGTGAGGCCCAAGAACTTGCATACGGCGACGGACACCGCGCCCGAAACCGCCGCGACAACGTTGCCGCGCGACAGCCGCTGCGAAAAGAGCAGGCAGATAAAGAGCGAGGTGCAGACAAAGGCTGCAATGGCGGTGGGAACATCGACAACGGCGCCGACGATGGCGCCCATCGTACACGAAACGCCCCATGTTGCGATGAGAATCACGTTGAGCACAAAGGACTCGCGCGGGCCCCAATCCTCCCCTTCAACCAACTTGGCAAGCGAGATGCCATATGCCTCCTCGGTAAGTGTCGCGGCAACAGCCAGCGTCTGACGCTTCGAGGCACCCGTCAGATGCGGCGCGATCGATGCCGAGTAAAGCGCAAAGCGCGAGGAGATGGCAGCAACGCTCGCGACGATCGATGCTGCAGGCACGCCCGCCAGCCACAGGTTGCAGATCATAAACTGGCCGCTGCCCGTCACAAACGTGCTGCTCAGGGCAAAGACCATCCAGGGTTCCATTCCCGTCTGCCCCATGATCATTCCGCACGGCGCGCCTATTGCAACATAGGTAAGCATCACCGGCCAGACGGTTCTAACGATTTTGAGCACCATACGCTTCTCATCCTGACAAGGTCTCCGAGCCGCATGTAGCGATACGGCAGAATCATTATCCGACAGCAACCGAGTTCACCTACAATTGCCACCGGATCGAAAGACACAACTTTTTAGGAAGTCATTATGACAGCTATCGATCGAGACCGGGCGCGCGCGGCCTTCAAAAGCTACACCGATGCCTACGACGCCACTAACCCACGCATCGCGCTCAAAATCGAGCATACGTACCACGTTGCCGAGGCATGCGATGCCGTGGCACACGAACAGGGCTGGTCGTCAGAAGATATTGACCTGGCATGGCTTTGCGGCCTGCTACACGATATGGGCCGCTTTGAGCAGCTGCGACGCTGGGATACGTTTAAGGATGCCGAAAGCATGAGCCATGCGGCGTTGGGCGTCGGGGTCCTCTTTGGCGAGAACCCCGACGACGCGCCTGTCACAACAAACATCCGAGATTTTATCGAGACCGAAGAGCACGACGAGCTCATCCGCGCGAGCATCGCCTATCACAGTGACTTTCGCCTGCCGGCACAACTCGACGAGCGAACACGGTGCTTCTGCGATATCGTACGCGATGGCGACAAGATCGACATTATGCGCACCATCGCCGACAGCACCGTCGACACCATCCTCAAGGTGGATGAGAACACGTTTCTCGCCAGCCGCTTCTCGACACCGGCGCTTACCGCCTTTGACGAGCACCGCTGCGTTGCACGCGACGAACGCGACGAGCCCGCAGACTACCTGGTGGGACTCATCTGCTTTATGTTTGAGCTCGTCTATCCAGCAAGCCGCGCGCTGGCGCGCGAGCAGGGTGATATCTACCGCCTGCTCGACGCGCCCTTTGGCATTACGTGCCCCTTTACCGATCCCGCCACGCAAGCGACCTGGGAGCGCCTGAAGGGCGAGATGCGCGACTGGCTGGCGCGCGCCTAGCGCTCAAGCTGGGCCAGCAGCTCCTCGACGACCTCGACGGCATCGCCGACAACCTTGTACTGGGCAGCACCAAAGATGGGGGCATCCGGGTCCTCGTTGATGGCGATAATGCACTCCGCCCCACCGATACCGGCAAGATGCTGGATGGCGCCCGAAACACCGATACTCACGAGAAGTTTAGGGGAAACCGATACG
This sequence comes from Collinsella sp. AM18-10, assembly GCF_003471585.1. Taxonomy (GTDB): domain Bacteria; phylum Actinomycetota; class Coriobacteriia; order Coriobacteriales; family Coriobacteriaceae; genus Collinsella. Next base: position 101,807 of record NZ_QRJO01000005.1, on the reverse strand, counting down.
CCCGTCTGGCCAATCTGATGGCGATACTCCAACCAGCCGGCCTCCACGACAGGTCGCGTGCAGCCAAGCTCGGCTCCCAGAGCCTCGGCGAGCTTTCGCATCAGCGGCAGGTTTTTCTTGGAGCCAATGCCGCGACCCACCACGACCAGGCGCTCGGCATCGGCAATTGAGGCCTGCTGTCCCCACTCCTCGGCGGGAATCGAGATCTCGACACGGGCCTTGGCGTCTTCCGCAAGCGATACCTGGGTAATCGTACCGGAACGGCCGTAGTCAAAGTCGGGTGCCTTAAAGATGCCGGGACGAACCGTTGCCATCTGGGGACGATGATTGGGGCAGACGATGGTGGCCATCAGGTTGCCGCCAAACGCCGGACGCGTCTGTTGCAGCAGTCCCGTCTCCGTATCCATCGAAAGTACGGTGCAGTCAGCCGTAAGGCCCGTCTGCAAGCGCACGGCAACGCCGGGTGCCAGTTCGCGGCCAAAAGCGGTCGCACCGTATAGGATGGCCTCGGGTTTGCGCTCGGCTACCAAATCGCAGATCAAGCGAGCGTAGACCTCCACGTCGTTCTGACGCAGGCGCTCGTCACGACAGACCAGAACTTCGTCCGCACCGGCGCAAATCAGATGCTCCAGGTCCCCGAGTGAGCCCTCGGGGCTCATGCCGACCAGTGCCACCAGACGGCAGCCGCGGGCATCGGCAAGCTCGCGCCCCTTGCCCATGAGCTCGAAGGCCACGGATGCAACGGCATCGTGCTCGTCAGTCTGCACGAAGATCCAGATGTCTCGATATGCGTCAAGGTCTGCCGCGCCGGCGGCCTCGTCGCGCTCAATCGAGATGGCGTTGACGGGGCAGGCGTCGACGCACCCACCGCACAGGATACAGCCGTCGGTTACGCGGGCACAGCGATTGGGGCGCTCACCCTCCACCACAATGCCGCCCGAGGCGCAGGCGCGAACGCAGCGACCGCAGCCGATACAGGCTTCGCTATCGATAATCAGCCCGCTCATCTATGCCATCCCCTCAATAATCTTGGCAAGTTTTACCGCCTGCTCGGACGCCGTTCCCTCAACGGCCTCGCACGTTTGGTCACGGTCGGGCACAAACGAGCGCACGACCTGCGTCGGTGATCCGGCAAGACCGCAACGCGCGGGGTCGGCGTTCACGTCGGCGGCACTGACCACGCGCACGTCCGCCTCCTCCGCCGCGCGAATACCGGTAATACTCGGCATACGCAACTGGCCAATCTCCTTGGCAGTCGTCATCGCGCACGGCATCTCAAGACACACCGTCTCCTCGCCGGCATCGCATCCGTGAACGAGCGCCAGCGAGCCACACGTCGTAAAGCCCGCGCTTTGCACGCAGCTCACGTCGGTCACGCAGGGAATCTCAAAGGCACCGGCAAGCTCGGGACCAATCTGGGCCGTATCGCCATCCACCGCCATCTTGCCGCAGATGAGCAGGTCGAAGTCCTCGTCGAGTGCCTCGATGCCGCATTTGAGAGCATAGGTGGTCGCCAGGGTATCGGCACCTGCAAAGGCGCGATCGGTCAGCAGCAGCGCGTCGTCGGCGCCTCGAGCGATGCAGTCGCGCAGCAGCGACTCGGTCGCGGGGATGCCCATCGACACCACCGTCACGCGCACATCCATGCCAAAGCCGATAAAGTCGTCCTTCAGCGCCAGCGCGCATTCCAAAGCGCTCGCATCAAAGGGATTAATGACCGCCTGCTTGCCATCGCGCACGATGGTATTGGTCTTGGGGTCCATCTTGACCTCGGTGCTGCCCGGCACGGCCTTGACGCACACCACCATATGGAAATCGCTCATCTTCACGCGCCCCCTTTCTGGACGAGCTCATCCAAGAGCTTCTCCGAAAACAGGTTGCCGCGACCCAGCTGCCCGTCGGGATCGAGCTGGAGCTTGAGCCGCGCCGACTCGACCATGGCCTCGTGACCGTACATCGTCTCTAAGAAGCCCGCCTTGATCTTGCCGACGCCGTGCTCGGCAGAAACGGCACCGCCCATAGCCGTTACCTCCGCAGCCCACTGGGCAAACAGCTCGCCACCGCGACGGTAGTCCTGCGCGTCGCGCGGCAGGATGTTCACATGCAGATGGTTGTTACCGATGTGCCCCCAGGCAGCAGATTCAAGCCCACTTTCGGCTAACGTGCGGCGATAAAGGCCGATGACATCGTCCAAGCGTGCGTTGGGCACCGACATGTCCGAGCCCAGCTTGGTAATGGTGGGGTCGATGCGGCGACGCTCGTCAATGAGCATATTGACGCTCTCGGGGACCGCGTGGCGGAAGAACCGCTGGCACTCGCGATCGACTTCGGTGCGGGCGACCCATGTCGCATCGTCGCGGCCGCCCGCAAACTCCAGCACCCATCCCAGGCGGTACAGCTCCTCGGTCGCCTGCGCCTCGTCATCGCAGTCGAGCTCCACGTAGACACAGACCTTTGCCTCGTCGTCGAGCGCCGGCAGCGAGGCAAACGCTGTCGACTGCTCGCGCTGGCGACGCAGGATATCCAGGGCGCCAGCATCGAAATACTCAATAGCGGCGGCATGGGACAGCACGGGACGCACGGAATCGGTAAAGGACACGGCCTTGTCTTCACTATCGAAAAAGCAACTCATACCCCATACGACCGAAGGTGCCGCCTGCAGGGCGATCTCGAGCTCGGTAATGACGCCGAGCGTGCCGCACGCACCGATAAAAAGATCGATGGCGTCCATATCGTCCGCAACAAAATACCCCGAGGCATTTTTGGTCTTGGGCATGGTGTAGTCAGGAAGATCAAGCTCGAATGTATGACCCTCTGCCGTCACGAGCGACAGGTGGCGGCCCTGGGCAAAAGCCTCGCCGCGCTGAAGCTCAAGCAAATCGCCATCAGCCAGCGCGACGTGGAGTCCCGTGATATGCGGGCGCATGGGGCCGTAAGCGTAGCTGCGGGCGCCGGAGGCGTTGCATGCCGCCATGCCACCCAGACAGGCAGATGCCTCGGTGGGATCGGTGGGAAAGAACTGCTCGGGGGACTCTTGGAACTCCTCGTAGGCCTCAAGCGATGCCTGGTCCCAACCAGCGGTCGGCAGTACCTTCTTGCTCAGCTGCTTACGCAGCTCCGAGAGCACAACGCCCGGCTCCACGCGCAGCAGAAATTGGCCTTGTTCATCGCGGCGAAGGCCCAAGTAGCGATTCATACGGGAAGTATTGAGGATATGCCCACCGTGGGGCACGGCACCGGCGGCAAGGCCGGTTCGGGCGCCCTGAACCGTTACCGGGACACGCTCGGCATGGAGCGTTTCCAAAATGGCACGGACCTCGTCTTCCGTTGTCGGAAACGAGATGCTCGATGCTTCGCCCGATGCACGAGATTCATCGCGGCCATACTCTTCGAACGCATCGGTGAAGGGTTTAATGGTTGCAGACACGCGAACTCCCCCTTTAGCTAACTACAGTGTTTGCAGGGAGATGTTACCGCATCGTTTCGTCGACGTGTTCGAGACCGTCTCCATAATTGGCGATTTTTACGTTTGTGCAATTCGGCGAACGGCAAGGCTTCCTCGGCAGACGATGCTTTTGACACATATCGCCCCGCCGTCGCCGACCGCTCGATTGTCGCTCGAAAAAAGTTGAAGTAATTTTTCCACCTTTTACCTGCGGAGATGTCAATCCGTCAAGCATTTGGTCAGAAATTGGTCAAGTAGCGGCTGATACGGTCGGCGTCGACGGCCAAAACCGATAGAAGTTTTGGCCCCAGAAGCAGGGAGGTTCCCATGGCATATTACTGGCCCCAGTACGGCGTCGCCATCGAGGTCGACGACGATCCCTATCTCCTGCCTTTCGACGAAGAGGCGTTCCCCGATACGGCGGTCTACCACGTCACCACCGATGTTATCTGCGACCCCGAGTCGTTCTCGGCGCTCGCCCACCACATCGCGCGTATCCACGACATCGAGCTCCCTCACGACTTTGACGAGCTCATCTACTCGCGCCGCCTGATGCTTCACATGCTCTTTGGAGCGGACCCGTCCACGTTCGCACGTGTCTACACCACCAAGGACGCCGCATGAGTGCGAAGAAGCCGCCCCGCCTCGCAGGACTGGGGCGTCGCAAGAAACTCGTCGTTGTCTGCCTGGCTATCGCCTGCGCCCTCATCGCCGTAGGGCTATACGCCTGGCAGTCGCAGCCCGTGCCCGAAGCGGGCGCCTCAGTCACGACGGCCGGGGGCAAAACGCGTCAGGAAATCCAAGATGAGCTCGATGCCATCGTCCGCGACAACATGATGACGATTTCGGTCGCGCCGGTCGCTCAGCTACAGGAGGACGGCAAGCTGCGCGTCAACGTGCAAAACGTCCAAGACAATAAATTTCCCCAGCGATTCCGCGTCATCCAAAACGACGAGACCATGTACGAATCCGGTGTGGTCGAGACCGGCAAGACAATCGAGACGTGCCCCGCCGGCGACATCAAAGAAGGCGAGGCATACATCGAGATCCAGGCACTCGATGCCAAGACCCTCGACAGCCACGGCAATCCGACACGTGTCAAGGTACGGGTTGAGCAAGCCGAGAACTAGCTTTTTCGGCCGACGCGACACCGCACGCAATTCACCAGCATTCGTCCAATCATCGCGGGGACGGCCCGCGGCGAATAGAAAGGAACGACCATGGACATCACCAGGAACATGAACGGAGCCAGAGCGCTCGTCGTGGGCGCAGGGCTCGCGCTCGCGCTCGCAATGGGCGCCGCCCCGACGCCAGCTCTGGCAGCCGGGCGCGTTGGAACCACGAAAGTAATGGTCAGGACCGAGATCGACAACGTAGAGTTCAAAGTTCCGACGGTTATTCCCTTCGTCGCCAAGGCCGACGGCACGCTTCAGGGCCCCTCAGAAGACGCGACCACCATCGACAATCATTCGGCCTACGGCATCCATGTCACCAACATGAAGATCGACGCCATGAACACCTGGACCATTGCCGCCGACGCCAAGGCCGGAACCGCGCAGAATTCCATCGACTTTAAGGTCGGCCCCGACGGCGCACTCCAGAACGCCAGCGCCGCAATGCAGGAGACGGGCCTCGATCTTTCCAAGAATGCAGCCTTCGACATGGGCTACCAGGGCATTGCCGGCGGCACGGACAAAATTAAGCTCAAGACAAGCGGAAACGTCGCCCGCGTCACGCGCGACATCTTCCGCGTAACCGGCGAAGGCGATCAGGTTGCAACGATCACCTGGACGGTCGAGCCCGGTGCGCACACGGCATAAGGCCGTCGCCCTGGCCGCCGTCAGTATCCTAGCGTTTGGGCCAGCCATGGCCTTTGCCCAGCAAGAACAGGCGCAGGCCGCCACGCAAGTGACGGTCGACCTCTCGGAGCTCGACCGCGGCAACTGCAAGGAACCGTTGGCACAGACAGACGACAGACGATGGCTCTTGGCAGCAGGCGCCACGGCAGCAGGTGCGGGAACCGCCGGCCTCGGTCTGCACATCAAACGCAGCCAGAAACGAAACACGGACAGGCCGCACTAAATTAGCTAAGGAGACCCCATGGCATCGAAGAACCTTTTGCCCGTCGTCGCACTCTGCGGCGCGCTCGCAACCGGAACGCCTGTCGCCGCTTGGGCGACTCCCGTCATGGCAGACTCCTTACCAGCAGCCCTAAGCTCCGCACCAAATCCGTCGAGCGCCATTGCGTGCAAGCGTTTTTCGTTCGCACAGGCCGCAATCTCAACCTCGGGATGCCTTCGTCGTAATACGGACGGCTCGATAGTCGTGGATATCAATCGTTCGAACAAGGCAAACGGCTCCCAGGCGGGGTGCGCCGTCTGCACATGGCGCTCGATTGTGCTCGATGCAGATGGCGATCCGTGCGATTTGGGGTTGCGCATCGATATCGCTTCGGTCGATGACTCGGCGAACGGAGCGAAGGTCGCCTTCGACGGTGCGTTTTTCGAGAAAGGAGGCGGTATATGTCTGGGCTGCGCCGCCGCGAATGCAGACGATGTGCAGCCCACCCTCTCATTCACGGCATCGCTGCGGCTGACCAAGGCGGGCACCGATGCCATCGCGGCGGGAGAAGCATCCCTGCTGTTCTACGCCGCCAGTACCGAAGACACAGACATTCATTTCGAGAAGCCGGCCGGATCGCTCAGCCTTACGCGCGGGACGGAGGCAGGCCCTATTGCGATCGATACCCACACGCTAGGCAGGCAACGCATTCTTGCCGACCCGGCGCTTCTCGAGATGGAGTGGAACGGATCCGGAGCCATCGGGATTGTCCCCTCCGCGCTTGACGCCAAGACGCTCCCCTCAAACGACGAACCCATCAACGCAACCATACAAGAAGAGAGCACGGACAAAGAAGCAGGTGCGGGCGACACGCCGTCGTCGACAAACAGCGTCCCAGCTTCTTTCGAAGCACCGAATGAGCCCGCTACCGGTCCAAACGATCCCGAGCTCGCGGACAGTCTGGGACTTGCTGATCCTCAGGAGATCGATGAAGGTAACTGCTGCGTGCTTGCCGCCCTCGACCACACAGAGGTCATCGATGCTGCAAACATCGAAGTTGCCGCCGCCAATCAGCCCGTCCGCAAGTCGGCCATCATCGCATTTCCCGAATCCATCGAAGTCGTCTTTTTGCCATCGGGCGAGGTCGTGGCCCCAACACTGCTCACCTTGTTGGGCGCCAAGAATACTCGAAACGAAATTAAAAAGGTCACGGTTGTCGACCCTGCAACCACCGCTAAACTGCGTCTATACGCCGTTGCCCCAGACGGAGGCAAGACCTTGGAATTCGATGGCGACACACTTCTAGCCTGGCGACGTCTGGACATTATGCAAGACGTCTCGTATCAGATCGAACTCGAAGGGTTTGATCGTGCCCGCGATGCCAATATCATCGCCGCGGCTATTGAATCCCCGCAGCGGCTTATGACACTGCGCTTTGACTACTACCCCTATGTCCCGACAACCACCTGAGGCTTAAATGCTGCGCATCATTCCTAATACCACTTATATAACGTATTAGATGAGTCGCGATGTGCCTCGCATTTCGTTCTGCTACGATTGCCACGTTGGCATCAATACAGGAGGGCTCATGCCGGGCTTGGGAACAATCATCAACGTTGCGCTTTTAGTTGCGGGCGGTCTTTTGGGATTAGCGGGCGGCCGCTTCATCACACCGCGCATCCAAGACACGCTCATGAAAGCATCGGGGCTGTGCGTCCTGTTTATCGGCCTGGGCGGCACCATGCAAAAGATGCTCATCATCGATGGAAAGGCGCTAGCGACCACCGGTACCACCATGCTCATCGTCTCATTTGCGCTCGGTTCGCTCATCGGCGAGGCCATCAACTTGGAGGCCGCCATCGAGAACCTTGGCGAATGGCTCAAGCGCAAGACTGGCAGTGAGGGCGATAACGAGTTCACCAACGCTTTTGTCTCGACTTCACTCACCGTGTGCATCGGCGCCATGGCCATTGTGGGATCGATCCAGGACGGCCTGCTCGGCGACTGGTCAACGCTTGCCCTCAAGGGCGCACTGGACTGCATCATCGTCTGCACCATGACGGCCTCGCTTGGCCGCGGCTGCATCTTCTCCGCCCTGCCCGTCGCCGTGTTCCAGGGGACGATCACGTTGTTTGCCGGCGCGCTCTCCCCCATCATGACCACAGCAGCCCTCAACAGCCTTTCGCTCGTAGGCTCCATGCTCATCTTCTGCGTCGGCGTCAACCTCATCCGTCCTCAGACCTTCCGCACGGCCAATATGCTTCCCTCCGTCGTCATCGCCGTCATATACGCCCTCCTGTTCTAAATCTAGCAACGCAGCGGTATCTCGAACATCTGTTTGATGCTGTGCTATGATATGAGGTCACCGTAGCTGCGTTCGAGAGGAGGAGCGGTGGCCGACCAGGACATCAAGATGCTCATCGAGCGCATTATGGCCGAGGCCCGGACCCATCAGTCCGCCCGCTTCTCAAACGAAACCTACGCAGACGAGCCGATTCTCAAAACCGGCCGACAGATGCAGAATTTCCTCCCCGACCAGTACCGTAAAATGCGCGAGATATCGCGCTGGCAGGATGACCCCAAGGGCGGTGCGGGCCGCTGGCTTTCGGAAGCCGAGCTTTTTTACCGCCAGGGCCTGCTGATGGCCGACTTTGAGGACGACTGTCCCTACAACGGCACCTTTAAGTCGTACTTTCCCACCTACAACGCCATGAGCGACCGGCAACTGCGCGGCTACTTTACCTGGCGTGCCCAAGTGCGCCGCGGAACCGTCGAGGAAACGTCTACGTCCTTTGCCTTTCTGTATCTCTATGAGCTGATCTGCGGCATTGGCGTAGATAATCCACTCGATGGTTTTAACAAGATCAAGGCTTTTTGGGATGTCTATCGCGCCTTCGAGCCCGGCATCGACCGGTTTGCGCGCGTGTGGCTGCAAGATTACGCCGTGTTCCACGGGCTCGACCCCAAGCTGCTTCGCGACTCTAAAACCGTCATGTTCGATAACGCCCTTATCGAACTGCGGCGCGCGGCACGAGACCTTGTACCGGCACCGTCCGGCCAGACCCCTAAGCGTCGCAAAACCTCCGAGCCCACGCTCCCCCTTCCGCCCGATGAGGTGCGCGAGGAGCGACTCATGGCCGCCATCAACGCCCTCTCCACGTACAACCTAAGTAGCTCGCGGCTCGACCGCAGCCACCACCGTGATCTGCGCCACGTGGCGTGCGCCGTGTATGTCCGCATGGCGCGCTACTATGACACGCACCGAAAGACCGGCATCGTGGCAAGTTTATTTGGGGAGGAGACGGCCATGCCCTACACCATGTTTGCCTCGGCCGTATTCTTTGCGCCCGAGCGCCACGAGGACTGCGAATACCGTCTGGACCCCATCCATATCTACCGTTGCCAAAACGGTTTTTGGGAATGCATGCGGATTCACGGTAGCAGGCAAAAGAGCAGCAAGCTCGGTGAAATGATGCGCGCCTGCGACCAACGCCTGCGCCTGGCGCTGGACCCCGCCCATCCCCTTAAGGAAGAAAAGGTCCCCAAATATCTGGCCAAGATTATCGATGACGAGATTGTGGCATGGCTTTCGTGGGACGCCGCACACCAGCCCGTCAAGATCGATATCGATTTGAGCCAGCTGGGGCACATTCGGAGCGCTGCCGCACAAACGCGCGAAGCGCTTTTGATCGACGAGGAACGCGAGGACGGCACGCTTGCGGATGCCGAGGTGACAGTTGCCGAACGACGGGAAGCCAAGCCCGTGGCCGGCACGATCGCCGAACCAGTCGCGACGACCATGCAGCAGGACGAGGCTAGCGAGCCGACCATCTCCACCGAGCAGTTTGGCGTCGTGGCCCCGCTCCTCGCACCAGCACCCACGTCCGCTGACACCGCGTCCGCACTCGATCCCGCCGCAGACGCCTATCTTCGAGCACTACTCGAGCAAAACGCAGCGCAGACGGCATCGGCGGTGGCGCAGTCGGGCAAGAGTGAGGACATGCTTGTCGATACCATCAACGAGGCGCTCTTTGACCTGGTGGGAGACACCGTTATCGAATTCGGCGCGGCAGGGCCGCAGATTATCGAGGACTACGAAGCAGACGTGAGAGGATACCTAGACCATGAGTGATACCGCATCCGCAGCACCCCGCGTGCCCAAGCGCGTCGCTGCCGTCATTCTCAACTCGCTCAAGGGCGGCGTGGTCCCGCGCATCGGCCTTCCTTACATCACCGTAGGGCGCGAGGTCGAGATCCGCGCCCTGCTCACCGATTTAAGTCTCATCGCCGATGGCGGCGCGAGCTTCCGCTTTTTAGTCGGTCGCTACGGCGCCGGTAAGAGCTTTTTGCTCCAGACCATCCGCACGCACGCCATGGGCGAGGGATTCGTCGTCGCCGATGCCGACTTGTCGCCCGAGCGACGCCTGCAGGGCGGTCAGGGGCAGGGCCTTGCCACCTACCGCGAGCTCATCCGCAATATATCGACCAAGACGCGCCCCGAGGGCGGTGCGCTCAACCTTATTCTGGATCGCTGGGTCGCCTCGTGTGCCAACGTCGACGAGTCGGTCGTCAATGCCCAACTGTCCCCGCTCGAGGAGATGGTCCACGGCTTCGACTTCACCCGCATGCTTCGCCGCTATCGCACGGCCGTATCCGAGGGCGACGAAGAGGCCATGAGCCGCGTGACCAAATGGATCCGCGGCGAATACCGCACCAAGAGCGAGGCTCGCGCCGAACTGGGGTCCTCAACCATCATCAGCGACGATGACTGGTACGACTACGTCAAACTCATCGCGCGTTTTTTGGTTTGCAGCGGCTACAAGGGCATGCTGGTGCTCATCGACGAGCTCGTGAATCTGTATAAGATTCCCAACGCCATCACGCGCCAGTACAACTACGAGAAGATCCTGACCATGTACAACGACACACTTCAGGGCAAGGCGCAGTACCTGGGCATGATCATGGGTGGCACGCCGACCTCCATCGAGGACCGCCGCCGCGGTGTGTTTTCCTACGAGGCCCTACGCAGCCGACTCGCCCAGGGCCGCTTTGCGCGCGAGGACCTTAAGGACATGCTTGCGCCCATCATCCGCCTGCAACCACTCACCTACGAGGAGTTGCTGGTGCTGATCGAAAAACTCATGCAAATTCACGCCGGCTACTTTGGCTGGACGCCCACGCTGACCGAAAACGACTTGGTTGACTTCCTCAAGATTGAGTTCGGTCGTGTGGGAGCCGACACGCACCTGACGCCGCGCGAGGTCATTCGTGACTTTATCGAGTTGCTCGACATCCTATGCCAAAACCCCGACGCCAACGTGGCCGAGCTGCTGCAAAGCGTCGGCGGCGACGCGCTGGCGCCGGCAGCCGCAACAGGCGACACCGGCACCGCAGGCGGCGACCGCAACTTCGCCGAGTTCACCATCTAACCTACCAAAAAGGGACAGGTTTATTTTGGCAGGTTTTATCTGGGCAAACGTTGAAGCAGTAATGCAGCAAGCCGTTGCCAGCCGCGTTGAGAAATTCGTTGTTGAAAGGAGGCCCCGTGAACGCCTTTGACCGATATGCCCCGTTTATCCAAGACTTCATCTACTCCCACGATTGGGAGAGCTTACGCTCTATCCAGGTTGCAGCAGCCGATGCCATCTTTAACACGCAAGATAATGTGCTCTTGACGGCATCCACGGCATCTGGCAAAACTGAGGCGGCCTTCTTTCCCATCCTGACCGAGTTTTGGGAGAATCCGCCCGCGAGCGTGGGCGCCCTCTACATCGGCCCCCTCAAAGCGCTCATCAATGATCAGTTCGTCCGCCTCAACGACCTCTGCGAAGAGGCCGATATCCCTGTCTGGCACTGGCATGGCGATGTCTCGCAGTCGCACAAGGCTAAGCTCATCAAAAAACCGAGCGGTATCTTGCAGATTACGCCCGAGTCACTCGAAGCACTCTTAATCCATAAGCACATGGCGATCCCGCGCATGTTTTGCGACCTACGCTATGTGGTCATCGATGAGGTCCACTCGCTCATGCGCGGCGACCGTGGCGGGCAGACGCTCTGCCTTATCGAGCGTCTTTCACGCATGGCCGGCGTGCAACCTCGCCGCATTGGCCTTTCGGCTACCATCGGCGACCCCGAGCGCACGGGTGCCTTTCTCTCACAGGGAACGGGGCGCGACTGCGTTATCCCCCGCTTTGAAGAACCGCGCCGCGTGTGGCGCATCTCCATGGAGCACTTCTATAACTCGGGTCCTCAGGCGCAGCAGCGAGGATTCGAGAGCGCAGGTCCGCAGGAAGCTGAGGTGCTCGCATGCGAGCGCATTGAGGCAGCGGCACCCGCGGCACTGCCCGCATCCGGACAAGATATGCGCCACAGCGGACAGCTTAAACAGGAAGAACGCCGTCAACGTCGCAAGCAGGCGCAGGGAAAGGCCGCTCCCAAAGACCGTCGCACTTCCTCGGCCCCCGAGGGCGAAGTCGATATCCCCCAGGCCGCTGAGCAGGCGCTCCTCAACCCCACCGACATCGCGCCCGAAAACGCCGACCCCGGTATGGGCTATATCTTTGAGCATACGCGCGGCCGCAAGTGCCTGGTCTTTGCCAACTCGCGCGAGGAGGCAGAGGCCGTATGCTCCATGCTGCGTAGCTACTGCGAGAGCCGGCACGAGCCCGACCGCTTTCTCATCCACCACGGCAATCTTTCGGCATCGCTGCGCGAGACGGCCGAGGAGCTTATGCGCGACGAGGAACAGGCGCAGACGACCGTCACCACCTCTACGCTGGAGCTCGGCATTGATATCGGTCGCCTGGAGCGCGCGTTCCAGATCGATGCACCGTTTACCGTCAGCTCCTTTTTGCAGCGTATGGGCCGCACGGGACGCCGCGATCTTCCACCCGAGATGTGGTTTGTCATGCGCGAGGAAGAGCCCGAGCCGCGCACGATGATGCCCGAGACCATTCCGTGGAAGCTCCTGCAGGGCATCGCGCTCGTACAACTCTATCGCGAAGAAAAGTGGGTCGAGCCACCCGAACTCGATCGACTCCCCTACAGCTTGCTCTATCACCAGACCATGTCGACGCTCGCCAGCACCGGCGAACTCACACCGGCCGAGCTTGCTCAGCGCGTGCTCACGCTGAGCTATTTCCACCGCGTCTCGGCCGATGACTATCGCGTACTGCTGCGCCACCTCATCAAGATCGACCACATCCAGGTCACCGAGGGCGGTGGACTCATCGTGGGTCTCGCGGGCGAGCGCATCATCAACAACTTTAAGTTCTACGCCGTGTTCCAGGAAAACGAGGAGTTTACCGTCCGGAGCGAATCGGCCGAGCTGGGCACGATCGTCAATCCGCCCCCGCCCGGTGAGCGCATTGCCATCGCCGGCCATTGCTGGATTGTCGAAGAAGTGGACTGGAAGCGCCATACCGTCTTTGCCACGCAGGTCAAAGGCCGGGTGCCGGCCTACTTTGGCGACTGCCCTGGCGACATCAACACACATGTGCTCGAGCGCATGCGCAAGGCGCTCAACGAGCACGCGGCATATCCGTACCTCATGGGTAACGCACGGGCTCGCTTGGCGCAGGCTCGTCATACCGCCGAGATTTCGGGCGCGGGAACTAAGCCGCTCATCAACCTGGGTGGCGACACCTGGGTGCTCTTCCCTTGGTTGGGCAGCTACGCCTTCCTAGCACTCGAGCGCATGCTTAAAATCAAATGCGCCGCTGAGCTGGGCCTTCGCGGACTCGACCCGTCACGCCCGTACTTTATGCAGTTTAAGATGAAGGCCGACGAGGAGACGTTCTTTGAGGTGCTCGCCGCCGAGGCCGAGAAGGACTTCAATCCCATCGAGCTCGTCTATCCCGGCGAGGTGCCTTATTTTGATCGCTACGACGAGTACGTTCCCGAGGAGCTCGTGCGCAAGGGCTTCGCCGAAGGCGTGCTCGACATAGAGGGCATGAAGCAGCGTGTCCGCAGCTGGCGCGACCACACATAAAACCAGTCTTTTTGGGACGGGGAGACTTACTTGTCGTGGAGGACGGTGCCGAGGAAGTCGGTGTCGAAGGGCACGGCTTCGGCAAAAGCGTAGTCGCCGTCGCTGGCGATGAGCAGGTAGTTCTCCTCGCCGCCGAACTCCGCATCGCCACATGGGACCACCCAAGCGTGGGCGAATACCTCGAGTGCCGTGGCAGCGCAGTCGCGCAGGAACGTCACGTCGCTCCCCTCGTTTGCGCTCACGATATTGGCCGCGTAGATACCCCCGGGGTTCAGGCTGCCTCGCACCAAACGCAACGCCTCAACCGTCGCCAGCTCGCGTACGGGCTCGGCACCGCCAAAGCAATCGCTCACGACCACGTCGTAGCGACGATGGCCCACGCTCGTCACGCCCAGATACGAACGAGCCTCGGCGGTAATCACCCGCAAGCGGTCGCCCACCGTGCGCTCCAGTTCGTCCAGATAGAACCAACGACGTGCCAGACGCGTAATCTCTGCGTCATACTCGATGACGTCCATGCGCAAACTCTCGTGCGACATCAGCGCAAATTTGGGATAGGCAAACCCACCGCCGCCCAGCATAAGCATGCGGTCGACGCCGTGACCATAAACGTCGCGCATCGCATCCTCGGCCTCAAATACGTCGTCAAACGCACGATAGTACGCAAAGACGGGCTCCGCCCAGCGCTCGCCAACGTAACTCGCGCTTTGGTAGACGCCGCCCTGCACGAGCACACGGACCTCGTCACCGCTCTCGTCGTGCATGCGTTTCACACGCGCCAACCCATTGCGAGTTCGCGCAACCTGCAGACAGGCAGCACGAACAGCGACGGCGGCCGCACCAAGCGCCGCAGCTCCCAGAGCAACGCCGGCAACGACGCCGGCAGAAACACTCGGTTTGTTCATCTAGAGCTCCTTTTGCAGATAAAGGCCATGGTCATAAAAACCAAGATGGCGATAGTACTCGCGCGTGCCAATCGCGCTGATCACGTTGATGTGCGTATACCCCGCATCCCGAGCAATCTGGCACGCGCGCTCCACGAGCAGACGCCCCAGACCGTGATGCTGAGCCGCCTGGCCCTGATCGCCCACACGTGCCGCCATACCATACACGTGTACCTCGCGAATCATCGCCTCCTCCGGCCCCGTCGGCAGCTCGTCCGCGTGCGCGGCAACAAACGAACGGTCGGGCAGCGACAGGCGCAAAAAGCCGGCGATCTTGCCTTCGGGCGTCACCCACTGCAAAAAGCGTTCACGCGTCACCGGCGTCTCGTAAGCGACTTCATCAAGAAACAGTTCATCCAGGTCGGCACCCGCCGTGCTGATCTCGCGATAGCGAATCTCGCGCACCGTCGCACCGTCACCCCGAGCCGCCAAGCGATTCTCGACGAGCTGACGCAGGTTGGGCTTCTTGTTGCCCACCATGATGTCGTCGGAGCTAAAGTCGCGGATCATGCGACTGATGCGGCAGAACGCCGGCGTCACCACGATGTCATCGGCCAACACATCAAGCAGCTCTTCCTCGGTATAGGGGCGCCACTCGCCACGCTCATAGCAGCCCACCAGACGCGAGCCCTCGATGAGCGCACACGGGTAGACCTTGACCTCGTCGGGCATAAAGGCCCCTTCGGTCATAAAGCGTTCGTAGTCGCGCTTGTCCCCCTCGGGCGTGGCGCCCAGCAAGTTAAGCATAAAATGCGCGTGGATCTTAAAGCCAAACAGGCGCGCAAGCGAAAACGCCCGCTCGATCTGCGCCACCGAAATGCGACGCTCGTTGATATCGAGCAGGTGCTGGTCGAGGCTCTGGATACCCATCTGGATCTTGGTGCAGCCCAGGCGGCGGATGAGCGTAAGCGCCTGCGGCGTTACAGCATCGGGGCGCGTCTCGATAACGAGTCCCACCACGCGATGCTTCGCCGTCTCATTGATACGCTGCTGACGCTCGAGCTCCTCCATCGTTGCCGTCTGCCACTCAGTGACCTCGCCCCACGGCGTACCGGGACCGTACAGACGACGCACCGCACGGTTATAGCCGCCCACGGCATCATCCACACGCCCCTGCTCGTCGGCAACGCCGGCAGCAAGCTCGACCTCATCTGTCGCAATGCCGGCGGCCCGATAGCGCTCGCGGCGCTCTGCTACCACAGGCGGCAGGGCATCGGCGGGAGCGTCATCGAGCAGACGCCCCGCCTCGGCACGACTGATGCCCGGACGCGCCAACATGGGGTTAGCCGCCACACCAGCCACGGCATCGTCATTGAGCGCGCGGAAGAGCTCCGACATAAACCACGTCTGATACCCTTGCGGATAGTCGCTCCAGGTACCGCCGAGCACAATGAGCTCAATCTTATCGGTCGCATGCCCCATTTGCGAAAGCGCCGTCAAACGGGCACTCACCTGCAGATACGGGTCAAAGCAATTTTGCTCCGCACGGGCGCACGCCGGCTCGGCATGCAGATAGCTTTTGGGCATGCGCAGATCGTTGGGGCAAAACAGGCAATCGCCCGAACAGGGCCACGGCTTGGTGATGACGGTAATGGTCGCCACGCCCGAAGCCGTGCGGCGCGGCTTCATACGCAGCACCTGCAGCAGTTGACGTTCCAGATCGGAATCGACATTCCACGCAGCCCACCGAGCCGGCTCCTCACGTTTAACCCGCTGGTAGAACGGCAGCAGACGGCGCTTAGCCAAATCGCGTTTGTCGGCACCCTCGCGGCGCGCCTCGGCATGTATCAATTTGACGAGCGCTTTGTCGTCCACAGTCTCGCCGCGACGCAGAGCCTCGAGTATGTTCAAGATAATCTGTTCCATGCCCCCATTGTAAAGGCAAAGGCGCCGAAGCCGACCACGGCCCCGGCGCCTCCATCAAAGAGCATGCCTATATGCACCAATCTCCGAAAACCGCATGTCACTCCGGATCAAACGACATGTCACCCGAACCAACCTCAAAACGATACGTGGCAGACTTATCACCGTTGTCGAATTCAAGATTCAATATGGTCTCGCCATCGTAGCCAAGCGGAAGGAAACCGCTCTCGAAGTCGCCGCTGCCCACGGTGAGGCTCGCCGTAAAGCCCGTAGAGTTCGGAACCGTTATCTCCACATCGCCCGAGTCCACGCTTACGTCCATCGACTTCGCGGGGGCCTGGTAGAGCTCGAACGTCACATCGCCCGAACCGACCTCAGCACTGAGCGCATCAGTCACGCTGCCCGTAAACTCTACATCTCCCGCACCCAGGAAAAGGTCAAGACCATCACAGATGACACCGGCAATCTGCAGATCACCCGAGCCCACGTGTGCGTTGATCCCCTTCAGATGTTCGGCAACACGGCGTGGCAGCTCAACCGTAACCGAGCGGTCAATTGCCTTACCGTCATCACTTCCAGATCGGGAAACCTTGAGCGTCGAGTCCTCAACGGATGCGATGTTTTGCGTCGCGGCCTTGGAGGCATCCACGCCCTTGGCAACGCGTCCCCGCTCGATAACACGGACCTTGTTGTCATCAACAACCTTGACGTCCACCGTAGCCGCGGCGATATCGAAATCGAGGTAGCGAAATTGATCGGCATCAAAGGTCGCACTCGAAAGCTGCTGAGGCCGAGCGGAATAGTTACCGCCATCCAAAAGATCGTCCTCGTCAAACATATCGTCCATACCAGACAAGCCGGGTACAACATCGTCGAGATCCCACGGGCCATCAAAATGAATCAAAGTCCGCGAAATACCAAAGACAAGTCCGATGATGAGCACGAACGCTCCGATGCCAACGCCCAAGCGTACCTTGGATTCATGCGAAAGCTTCATCATTCATCACCCTCTTTGGTGATCGGGTCAGCGGTAGTCGCGGTAGCCACGCCAGCATCAACCGCAGCGGAAGCATCCTGCACCTGAGTCCTAGCCGTCACCGGTGCCGAACCAACCTGAATATTCCCGCGCGCCCAATCGCCGTCGAGCGCACGCGCCACCCAGTGATAGATGGGGATCGTAAAGAAGATCAGCGCGGCAAAGGGGGCACCACCAAACAGGAACATCAGTAAAAAGAACAGCAGCCAGCACACGGCCCAATACGGAAACGACTGGAACGGACCTTTCACCGGAGTCGGATTGACCGCACCGGCGTTCGTCGCTTGCGCCGTCGCGGCGTTAGCCGCCTGCGCGCTCCAACTTGCCGCCTGCGCGGCCTTGGCCGCGGCATCACTTGCCTGTGTTGCCGCCTCGGTAGCGCGCGCTGCCGCCTCGTGGGTACGGGCGCGCTCTGCCGCCTCGGCCTCGCGCTGGCGGGCGCGGTCCTCATTCTCAAACTCGATATCGTCCTCGATCTCGTCGCTCGGATTGAGCAGCTCGTCCAGACTCACACCATAGAGCTTGGCGAGCGAGATCAGGTTCTCGGTATCGGGCGAGCTCTCCGCGCGCTCCCATTTACTGACCGCTTGGCGTGACAGTCCCAGCTTTCGCGCCAATCCTTCTTGGCTAAAGCCCTTGCTGCGGCGAAGGTCGGCGAGCCGCTGAGCAGTTTCTACATTCATGGTTCCTCCTATGCGATGCCAGCCGTGCCGCCGGACCGTTTTTGTTCTTAAGGCGCCTTGCACAGTTAAAAATCTATCCGCCACCGCCAAAAGCATGCCACCTATTCTAGTGAGATTTTTGACAACCGGCGGTTGCGGGCATATATGAGCTGCGGAAATGTGTCCAAACAAA
Organism: Collinsella sp. AM18-10; assembly: GCF_003471585.1. Classification (GTDB taxonomy): domain Bacteria; phylum Actinomycetota; class Coriobacteriia; order Coriobacteriales; family Coriobacteriaceae; genus Collinsella. Next base: position 83,613 of record NZ_QRJO01000005.1, on the reverse strand, counting down.
GCAATGACCCGCAGCTCGGTTGTCCCCGTTGCGGCGTTAACGGTAGTATGGTCGTACTGTTTATTCCGCACCGCCAACGGAGGGAGTTCCGCGCCGTGAACCGCGATTTCGCCTCATCGCTCATTCAGCTCAACAATACGTTCTATCGCGAGCACTCCGCCTCCTTCTCCGATACGCGCCAGGCACCGTGGCCCGGCTGGGTACGCACCATGGACATAGCGCTCGAGCAGCTCGACGTCGCCACGATCGAGCATCCCGTCCGCGTCTTCGATCTTGCCTGCGGCAACATGCGATTCGAGAACTTTGCCGCCGGCGGCGCACTTGCCGCCAAGGGCGTCGACGGCGCAAACCCCTCGGCAGATGCCAGTTGCCCGTTTGAGTTCTATGGTGTTGACTCGTGTCAGGATTTGGCTATCGATGCGCACGGTCACGCCCTGCGCATTCCCAACCTGCACTTCCAGGAACTCGACGTACTCGATGCCCTCATGAAGCTCAACCCCGCCGAGACACCCGACGTGCTTTTCGACGCCCCGCTCGCCGACATCTCGGTCTGCTTTGGCTTTATGCACCACGTGCCGTCATGCGAGTACCGCGTACGCGTGCTCGACGCCCTGGTGCGCCAGACGCGCCCAGGCGGCATCATCGCCATCAGCTTTTGGGAGTTTATGAACGACGAGCGCATGGCGCGCAAGGCCGTTCGCGCCGAAGCCCGCGCCGAGCTCACCCCGCCGTTTGAAAGTTACGATTCCGCGCAGTTTGAAGCCGGCGACCACCTCATTGGCTGGCAAAACGACCGCCACGCCTACCGCTATTGCCATCACTTTGACGATCAGCAGATCACCGACCTGGTGCGCGGCGTGCGCACATTCTACAAGAGCGGCGAGGTCCCCGTGCGCGAGCTTGAGCGCTTCCATGCCGACGGTCGCAGCGGCGAGCTCAACCGTTACGTGATTCTCAAGCGCCTGTAGGCATCGGCGACTTGCCGCCGAGCCGCACCGCAACTTTCGGGCAAGCTATGCCCATCTTTTTCCAACCCATTGACGGAACGCGCCTGCAATGTGTTCCATACGTATGACCAAGGAGCCCTCATGGGAGCCGTCCACGTTCGCACGCCTAAGAATTTTGTGCTCGAGGAGCGCCTGGAGCGCTACACCGATGCGATTGAGACGAACCCCGAGGCATATGCCGGAGATTGGCGCGAGGCCTGTGCGCCCGCAGGCAGCAAGCCCTTCGAACACCTTCACCTGGATCTGGGCTGTGGCAAGGGAACGTACCTTGTAGAGCGCGCTCGCCGTGAGCCCAACACGCTCTTTATCGGCATGGACCAGGAACCCATCTGCATCGCCTATGCCGCACAGAAAATCTGCGAGCAGAAACTGACCAACGCACTCGTCCTGCCCCGAGGCGCCGCATCACTGCCGCAGCTGTTTGCCGCAGGCGAGCTCGATGCCATCACCATCAACTTTCCCACGCCGCAGCCCAAGGCCAAGTACGCCAAAAAGCGGCTCGTCCATGTCGACCATCTGATGCTCTACCGCCCGCTCTTTGCAGCCGGCGCCACCGTCACGCTGCGCACCGACAGCAAGCCGCTGCGCGACTACGCCTTGGGGCAGTTTGCTGCGGCCGGCTACGACACGCTTTGGGTAAGCGACGACGTCCGCCGCGACCATCCCAAGCACCCCGAGACCGAATACGAGCGCCGCACGCGCGAGATGGGTGCCGTCGTCTATGGCATTTGCGCCACACCCGGCGCGCAGCCCAGCAATGAACAGCTCGCGGCGGGCCGCGCGCAGGAGCAAAGCCTTGCCTGCTACCTGCCCGAAAACCTCGATGAGCTCACCTATGTACCTCTGGGCATGGAAGAGGCCGTCGAGAACTTTAGAAACCGCGCCCGCAAAGGCAAAAAGCGCCTTCCGCAGGAGTCATAGGGGCTTTTGACAGTCACGTCGCCAGCGAGCAAGCGCAAATAGGCACCGACGAACGACCCTCAAGCCTAAGTGAGTAGACTTTTTAGCAATAGCCAAGCACAACCCGCATAGGAACAAGTAAAACCGCAGGTAAATCCCTTACGCAAAAGCCATGTGCTGGCGAAATCGCAAAAAGTCTACTCACTTAGCTCGCGGCCGCACCAAACGGCTGAGCAGAACGCCCATTTCCTGCATTTTCTTTCGCGCTGGCACCCCGCGCCGCCGCTACGCCATAATAGTTGGCGGACAATCGCGAGAGAAAGCAAACACATGGCACAGACCACGACAGATATCGCCGCCAGCACCGTCTCCGGCGCCGGAGCCGCCAGCTCATTCTCGGGCGGCACGGGAACCGAAGCCGAATTCGGCTCACTCGGTGCGCTCTCCCCCACCTGGTGGGAGCCCGAGGACGGCAGCGAGCCCGAACCGTGGCTCACGCCCGACCAGGCCTTCGAGCGCTTCTTTGAATGGACGAGCAATCGCGGTATTGAGCTGTGGGACCACCAGGAAGAGGCCCTCATGGATCTAGCCGCCGGCGATCACGTCATTTTAGGCACACCGACCGGATCGGGTAAATCGCTCGTCGCGCTGGGCATGCTCTTTATGGGCATGGCACAGGGCAAACGCTGCTATTACACGGCCCCCATCAAGGCTCTGGTCAGCGAAAAGTTCTTCGACTTAGTACAGGTACTCGGCCGCGATAACGTCGGTATGATTACCGGCGACACGCATATCAACACCAAGGCGCCCGTCATCTGCTGCACGGCAGAGATCCTTGCTAACGACGCACTGCGCGAGGGCGAAGATGCCGACGTGGGCTGCGTCGCCATGGACGAGTTCCACTACTTTGCCGACCCCGATCGTGGTTGGGCCTGGCAGGTGCCGCTGCTCACCCTGCCCCACACGCAATTCATGCTCATGAGCGCCACGCTCGGCGATGTCACCGCGATTGCCGCCTCGCTCGAGGAACACACCGGCGCTACCTGCGACTTGGTTGTCGACGCCCCGCGTCCTGTTCCGTTGAGCTACGACTATGTGACGACCTCCCTCGAGGGCACGGTCGAGCTCGCCATGCGCCGCGGCGAGGCCCCGCTCTATATCGTGCACTTTAGCCAGGATGCCGCCCTTGCAACGGCGCAATCCCTCGCCAATTTTGGCATCGCCAGCAAGGAGCAGCGCGAGGCCATTAAGGAAGCCGCCAAGGGCACGAGCTTCTCCACGGCCTTTGGCAAGATTCTCAAGCGCCTGCTCGGATGCGGCGTCGGCGTGCACCATGCCGGCATGCTGCCGCGCTATCGTCTACTGGTCGAGCGCCTGGCGCAGCAGGGCCTGTTGCCCGTCATCTGCGGCACCGATACGCTCGGCGTCGGCATCAACGTGCCCATCCATACCGTGGTGCTCACCGCGCTCACCAAGTTCGACGGCTACAAGATGCGTCGTCTGCGCGCCCGCGAGTTTCATCAGATTGCCGGTCGCGCCGGCCGCTCGGGCTTCGATACCGAGGGCATGGTGATTGCCGAGGCACCCGAGCACGAGATCGAGAATGCCAAGCTCATGGCCAAGGCGGGCGACGACCCCAAGAAGCTCCGCAAGATTAAAAAGAAGAAGGCCCCCGAGGGCTTTGTCACCTGGAACAAGCAGACCTTTGAGCGCCTGATCGAGACGCAGCCTGAAACGCTCAAGCCGCGCCTTCGCATCACACACTCCATGGTGATTAGCGTGGTCGAGCAGGGCGGCGATGCCCGAGCCCGCGTACACGACCTCATCGAGACGAGCCTGCAGACTCCCGAGGAAAAGGCAAAGCTCGAGGTTCGTGCCGACGAGATCTTCGCCACGCTCATCGACTCCGGCGTCGTCGTGCGCACTGAGGTGCCGCCCGCACCCGACGCCCCGGCTGACGCCGCACCAGACATCGACTATGCGCTGACGGTCGACCTGCCCGAGGACTTCGCGCTCGATCAGCCGCTCTCGCCGTTCTTGCTCGCCGCGTTGGAGCTGCTCGATCCCGAGAGCGAGACCTATACCATGGATTTAATCTCAATGGTCGAGGCGACGCTCGAAGATCCCAAGCAAGTGCTGCGTGCGCAGGAGCGTGCCGCACGCGATCGCGCTATGGCCGAGATGAAGGCCGACGGCATCGAGTATGAGGAGCGTCTGGAGCGCATTCAAGACGTCACGTACGAAAAGCCGCTCGAGGATTTGCTCGACGCCGCTTTTGACAAGTACTGCCAGGAAGTACCCTGGGCAAACGACTACCAGCTCTCTCCCAAGAGCGTCCTGCGCGATATGCTGGAAAGCGCGAGCGATTTTAAGGGCTACATTCAAAAGCTCGGCATCGCCCGCTCCGAGGGCATTTTGCTGCGCTACCTGGCAGAGGCTTACCGTTCACTCGACCGCACCGTACCCATCGAGAAGCGCGACGAGCGCCTGCGCGACATTATCTCGTGGCTGGGCTTTGTGGTGCGCTCGGTCGACTCGAGCTTGGTAGACGAGTGGGAGAACGCTGGCAACCCGGCAGCCCTCGACGCCACGCCGCCGCAGGGCATCGACGAGGTCGTGGCGGACCGCCGCGGCTGCACGCTGTTGGTGCGCAACGCGCTCTTCCGCCGCGTGACCCTTGCCGCCCGCGAGCACGTTCGCGACCTTGGCGAGCTCGACGACGACTGGGGCATGAGCGAGATCCGCTGGCAAAAAGCACTCGACGCTTACCACGAGCAGCACGAGGAGATTCTCACCGACGGCGACGCGCGCTCCTCTGCTATGTTCTCGATCGACGAGTCCGACGAGAAGGCGCTCCACGTGTGGCACGTGCACCAGATTTTTGCCGACGAGGACGGCGACCACGACTTTGGCATCATGGGCGATGTCGATCTGGACGCCACGCAAGACGGTGGCGAGGTCATCTTCAAGAACTACCGCGTCGGTTTTATCGAGGATTTGCTCGAGGATTAGCCAAGCATATTGGGACGAAACGAAGCGGGGCTGTTGGCAACATCGCCAGCAGCCCCGCTTTTTCACTATCCGCTATGCCTTACTCGGCATCCTCGACCTCATACGAATCCGCCTCGGCTGGCTCCTCGTTTGTCTCTGGCGCAGCCTCGCGCGCCTCGTCAAACGCTGCCTTCATGGTCTTGTTGCCCCATGTGAGCTTGCGAATGGTAAGCTCATCGGCCTTGTTGTGGGCCAAGCGTAGGTTCTCGGTGCTGCGGCGCAAGTCGTCCTTGGTCTTCTCGAGCTGCTTAATGGCGGCATCGATCTCCTTGATTGCCGACTCGAATTGCTTGCTCGCCAGGTTGTAGTTGCGCGAGAAGCCATCCTTGAACTTCTCCATCTTGGCTTCGAAGTTCGTGACATCGATATTCTGCTGTTTGTACTCCGCCAGTTCCTGCTTATAGCGAAGCGAACCCATAGCGGCGTTGCGAAGGAGCGTAATCATGGGAATGAAGAACTGCGGGCGGATCACGTACATCTTCTCATAGCGGTAACTCACGTCGACGATACCCGCGTTATAGAGGTCACTCTCGGGCTCCAGCAGGGTGCAGAGCACCGCATACTCGCAGCCTTTCTGGCGACGATCGTGATCGAGTTTCTTAAAGAAATCCTCGTTCTTGTGTTTGGTCGCGGTCTCGTCGTTCTCGTTTTTCATTTCGAACATGATCGAAATGATCTCGTTGCCGCTCTCGTCACACTCGCGGAAGATAAAGTCGCCCTTGGTACCCTCGGATGCATCGTTATCCTTCTCGAAATACGCGTTGGGAAACGCCGTCATGCGCAGGCGGTTAAACTCGGTCTCGCAGTGCTGCTCGAGCGACTCGCCCACCATCTTGGTGGACAGGCGGACCTTCATGTCCTTAAGGCGCTCAATCTCTTCATCCTTGTAGCGAATCAGTTCCTCGTTCGCGCGCTTGGTCTGCGCAAGTTCGAGCTCGTGTGCCGCCTTGGCCTGCTCCTCGCGTGAATCGCGCACCGCCAGCTCACTCGTGAGCTTGGCGCGGGCCTCGTCACGCTCACGCTCCGCCGCGGCGACCGCCTCCGATAGGTTCATCTTGGCCGTCAGTTCCTGTTCGCGCAGCTGAGCACGCAGGCCCTCGGCCTCTTGCTCAGATTGTGCCTTTGCGGCGGATAACTTCTCTTGCGCCTTCGCGCGGTAGTCAGCAAGCGCGCGTTCGGCCTCGCTGCGAGCGGCATCGAGCTCGCGCTTCGACTCAGCCGCAGCAGCGGCAAGCGCCATCTCCTGGGCTTTATCCGCCGCGGAGAGCTTTGCCTGCAATTCGGCAATCTGCGCATCGCGTGTGGCTAAATCGTTTTGAGCAGCATTGCGCGCCGCCGACTCGACGAGCTTGGCTTCATCATCTTTGCGTTCCAGCTGCGCACGCAGATTGTCGATTTCTCGCTGAAGCTCGGCGTTTTCCTTTTGAGCATCGGCACGGGCCTCAACCGCCGCGCGCTGACTTGCACTCTCGCGCTCTGTGGCAGCGCCCTCGAGCTTGGCGCGCAGCTCGGCAAGCTCAGCATCGCGCTTGGCAACCTCTTGTGCCAGCTTCTGCTCCGCGGCGTTCTTCTGCTCGACAAGCTGAGCGTTGCGCTGAGACTCTGCCTCCTGCAAAGCAGCCGTCGAACGCGAGCGCTCAAGCTCCAGCGCCTGCTCGCCTTCGCGCTGGACTGCCCTCACACGCTCATCCAGATCGCGCGAAAACTCGGCATTGCGCACTTGTTTGACGATATCCGCATAGCCGGACGCGTCGACCTTAAAAATTTCGCCACAATGCGGGCACTTGATCTCGTTCATAGCAGCTCCTCGATGGACGCAAATTTCAACCGCTTACACTCTACCGCGCCGCACGGACAAAAAAAGGCGCCGCCGCCATAATGGCAACGGCGCCAAAACCACCACAAAGGGGACAGGCACCTTTGTAGTGGCTTGTGTGGTGGTTCGAGGATTACAGTTCAAAGAAGCCGAGGATTTGATCACGGCTTACGGGCTTGTAGTCGTTGGCATCGAGACCGACATCGTAGCGAAAGATAGGACGTTCGCGATCGCGGTTGCGCGCGTTGGTGTGGTCTCCCCTGCTATGGATATGGCCGTGGAGCATGATGGCGCCGCGCGCCTTGCCATTCCAGCTGAGCATGGGGTAGTGGCTCATCACCAGGCGATGACCCTTCGCGTAACCGGGAGCAATCTCCAGGTAATCGCGCACGTCATCCCAGATTTGAGGCGCAGCTGGATCTTCCCAGTCGCCGTCATGGTTACCACGGATGAGCGTCACATTCTGGCATTCGATGCGCTCGCGCAGGCGTACCGCCTCCGCCAGGGGCAAACGATAGGTAAAGTCACCCAGAATATAGAGGCGGTCATCCGCAGCCACGCACTCATTGATGGCATCGATGACCTTGCGATTCATCTCCTCGACCGAGCCAAACGGCCGGTCCATGTCGTGCAAGATATTCGTATCGCCCAGGTGCAGGTCGGCGGTAAACCACATCATCGTATCTGTCCTCATTTCGCAACGCATCAAACTCGTGCTAAGTATACAGACACAGCGATGCGGCGGTTAGCCAAAGAGCCCGCCGAACAGACCTCGGCGGTGTTTGTCTTTCTTTTTCGACGCGTCACCTTGGGCGTTCTTGTCCTGCCGCTTCTTCCGGTCCTGCTCTAGCTCATCATCGTCGAGCAGCATATCCCACTCAAACGGGTCTTCCGTCAGATCGAACAGGTCATCGCCATCAAACATGACCGCCTCCATTGCCGATTAGCGAGCATCCACCACATAGAGTCCAACGCGCACCTGATGCCACGGGCTGCGCTCGGGGGCAACCTGTTGCACACGGGCCTCAAATACGTACCCATGGCCGTAATACATCATCAAGGACAGCGGGCCGGCCTCGTTTCCCGGAACATAGCCGAGCTTGGTGTTGCCGTAGTAGATCGCAACCGCCTCGGGATCATGGGGATTATCGCGCTCGGCACACAGCGTCAGCTTATCGCCCGCTTTAAGATCGCCCAAGACCAAGGCGCCATCGGCATACTGAAATCCTGCAATATGAAACGACAAAAGAACACGTGAAGGCTCGTACATGGCAGCTCCTCTACCGGCCGGAATACCCGGCGTTTAACCTTATTGAGAAGTCTACGGGCCCGTGCGGACACAAATTCATCCTGTCTGCGTCTTTCAATCGCTTGCCGCAACGCTTGCGCGACGGGACGCTTGCAGATAAGATAGGAACACGGATGGCACCCGTGGCAGCGGGTCTTGCCAACTCCGATACACGTTTTCATCGTGAGAAGTGGCCGTCTTCGCTTACGCGGGGGCGGCTATTTCATTCGGCCGATAAACAGGCCGAGTTCGATAGCCGCGATCAACAACGCCAATAACGAAATAACATCGCTTACGTTCATACCAAATCCCTTCTAAAGGGAGTTGGCCCATCCGTGCTCCATAGCAGTAGTCTAACGCAAAATGTGGGTAATAGGAACACTTGTTCGTATTACCCGCGATCTTTTCTAATGCACAAACATACGCACGAACTTGTGCTTCCAGCTTGCGTAGGGCGCATACCGAAACGGCACGTCCAGCCAGGTTACCTTGTTCACGATGCTCTTCTTGTGGCTAAACGTATCGAAGCTCTCGCGGCCATGGTACTGGCCCATACCGCTCGCACCCATGCCGCCAAAGCCCATATGGCTCGTAGCCAGATGCATGATCGTGTCGTTGACGCAGCCGCCGCCAAAGGGCACGTAACGCACAAAGCGTTGCTGAGCCGCACGGTCCTGGCTAAAGATATACAGAGCTAGCGGCGTCGGACGATCCGCAATAAACGTCTCTGCCTCGTCTAGGCTCTCAAACGTCAGCACCGGCAAGATGGGGCCGAAAATCTCCTCCTGCATCACGGCGTCATCGGGGGCCACGCCGTCTAGGATCGTCGGCTCAATTTTGAGCGACGACTCGCGCGCGGTACCTCCCAGCACAACCTTATCGGGATCGATCAGCCCGCGCGCACGCGCAAAATGCTTGGCGTTGACGATGTGACCGTAATCCTCGTTGTCGAGCGGGTGCTCGCCAAACATACGACGGGCTTCCTCCTTGATGAGTCCCAGCAGCTCGTCGTGCACGCGCGTATCGACCAGCAGGTAGTCGGGCGCCACGCAGGTCTGCCCTACGTTGAGCCATTTACCAAAGGCGATACGCCGTGCCGCGACCTTCAAGTTTGCCGTCGCATCAACGATGCAGGGACTCTTGCCGCCCAGCTCAAGCGTCACGGGCGTGAGGTTTTTGCTCGCGCGCTCCATGACGAGCTTGCCGACCGGAACGCTACCGGTAAAGAAGATCTTGTCCCAGCACTCGTCGAGCAGCGCTTCGTTTTCGGCGCGGCCGCCCTCGACAACCGTCACCAGACGCGGATCAAACGCCTCTTCACAGATCCGCTTGAGCACCGCGCTTGATGCCGGAGCATAGGCGCTCGGCTTGATGACCACGGTATTGCCCGCGGCAAGGGCGCCGGCAAGCGGCTCGAGCGTTAGCAAAAACGGGTAGTTCCAGGGCGCCATAATGAGCGTGACGCCATAGGGCACGGCTTGCGTTTTGCACACACTCACGGCGTTGGCGAGGTCACACGGACGCAGGCGCGGACGACTCCATCGAGCCACATGCGCAATCTGATGACGAATCTCGGAAAGCGAGGTGCCGGTCTCACACATATAGGCCTCGTCATGCGACTTTCCCAAATCGGTCTTGAGCGCATGGGCAATATCGGGTTCGTGCGCCCGCACTGCGTCGCGCAAGCTCACGAGCGCGCGACGGCGAGCGTTAACGTCAAACGTGGCGTGCGTCTTAAAGTAGGCGCGCTGATCGCCGACGATGCGCGCAATTTCCTCGGTGTTCATGGGCCCTCCTAATTCTCGTCTTCAAACATACCACCCGCAACGACCTCGTACATATGCTCGAGCTCCAGACGGTCCATTAGAAGCGGAACGGGGTATAGCGGATTGGCCTCGGCATCGGCATGGGCCGCCATTTGCGGAATATCGGAGCGGCGAATGCCCGTCACATATTTGGGAATGCCCAAGGCGGCATTCATGCGGTCGACCCAATCGATAAAGGCCTCGGCCGCAAGACTGTCCTGCGCGGTAGCCGGCGCGATACCGGCCATGCGAGCAAGATCGGCAAGCTTGGGGGCGGCGGCGTCACCATAAGCGCGAAGCATGTGCGGCAGGATGATCGCGTTGGCCAAACCGTGCGGAATTCCGTATCGGCCGCCCAGACTGTGCGCGATGGCATGCACGTATCCGACATAGGAGCGGGTAAATGCAACACCCGCTTTATACGCCGCCGAAAGCATATTGCGACGAGCGCGCATGTCGTCGCCATGCTCATAAGCCTCGGGCAAATTGTCGTGGATGAGCTGGACCGCCTGACGCGCCATCTTGCGCGTGTAGGGCGTGGTGCTACGGCCGATAAAGGCCTCGACGGCATGCGTCAGGGCATCCACGCCCGTCTGCCCCGTAATGGAGGCGGGCAGGCCGCGTGTAAACTCGGGGTCGTGCACCGCAAAGCGCGGGATAAGCACAAAGTCGTTAATGGGGTACTTGTAGTGCGTCTCGTCATCGGTAATTACCGCCGCGAGTGTGACTTCGCTTCCCGTACCGGCGGTAGTGGGAACCGCAATAAGCAGCGGCAGGAGACGGTGGACGCGCAACAGGCCACGCATCTTGTTGATGGGCTTATTTGGCTGTGCGATGCGTGCGCCCACACCCTTGGCGCAGTCCATGGCCGAACCGCCACCAAAGCCGATAATGGCCTGGCAGGCGCTCTCGCGATACAGGGACGCCGCTTCCTCCACGTTTGAGACCGTGGGATTCGCACGCGTTTCGGCATAGACCGTAACGCCAATCCCCTGAGCCGTAAGCGCACGCTCGAGTGATGCCGTGAGTCCCAAACGAGCAATACCAGGATCTGTCACGATAAGGACCTTCTGGATCGAGCGCTTTTGAAGCACTGCGGGCACATCCTCGGCATGCTCCAAAATGCGCGGCTCGGTATAGGGCAGGATCGGCAATGCGATGCGAAAAACCGTCTGATATGTTCGGCACCAGGCGCGGCGGGCTAGATGCATAAAGGAAACTCCTTCATTTGTTGATAGGTCAACATTTGTTCGACCGATTGTACTCATCGGCGTCCGCATATGGCTTGCAAATCGTTAATCAATCAACATCTTCACATGCCGAAAATTGTTTTATTAAAAATCATTCCTAATAGGCTTCACATTCGGTCGCATTTATGGATAATAGAACTCGTCAAGACGCACGTCCGGAGAGGGCCCTTACGGGACCGGACGAGCGCACCATCGCCATCGATCGAAAGGATCGAATCATGAAGTTTGTTTGCCCCGTTTGCGGTTATGTGGAAGAGTTCGACGGCGACCAGCTGCCCGAGGATTTCAAGTGCCCCCAGTGCGGCGTTCCCGGCTCTCGCTTCCTGAAGCAGGAGGAGGGTCAGCTCGAGTGGGCTGCCGAGCACGTCGTGGGCGTCGCCAAGATGGAGGGCGTCTCCGAGGACATCGTTGCTGACCTGCGCGCCAACTTTGAGGGCGAGTGCTCCGAGGTCGGTATGTACCTGGCCATGGCTCGCGTTGCTCATCGCGAGGGTTATCCCGAGATCGGCCTGTACTGGGAGAAGGCTGCCCACGAGGAGGCCGAGCACGCCGCCAAGTTCGCCGAGCTCCTGGGCGAGGTTGTGACCGACTCCACCAAGAAGAACCTCGAGATGCGCGTTGAGGCCGAGAATGGCGCCACCGCCGGCAAGACCGATCTCGCCAAGCGCGCCAAGGCCGCTGGCCTCGATGCCATCCACGACACCGTGCACGAGATGGCTCGCGACGAGGCTCGCCACGGCAAGGCTTTCGCCGGTCTGCTCAAGCGCTACTTTGGCTAAGCCAGCCGCCTGAGAGATAATCTCTAGCTCGATGAGGCCCGGACCGTATTGGTTCGGGCCTTTTTCGTGCCTCACGAACTTGTTAACGCCCTGAAACAGGACCGCCTTCGGCATCGGCTTCTCGTCAAAAACTAAGTGAGTAGACTTTTTTGAACTTGCCGAGCAGGCCATCCATATCACTTTATAAAGCCGCAGGTAAATGCCTTGTTACAAAACGGCCTGGTCACCAAAGTGCCAAAAGTCTACTCACTTAGAACCGCAGCCGTCCACGATCGAGCTGTTTTGTGTCTAACGGGCATCTTTCCGTCGATTACTCCCAATTTTGTCCAGTCAACGAATAGTTCGGACCGGAGTAATGTCTCAGCCCTTTGCTCATCTGAACTTTTATCACGATATTCAGCATCGAGCATCCTGCATACGGCCTTAACGATCGCGCGGAATTTATCCTCATCGAATATCTGTCTGTGTGTCAGGAGAAGTACATCGTAGCCCATGGCCTGAAGGGCCGTCATGCGGTCAGCGTCACGCAAGCCGTCCCCTGCGCGCCCGTGCGAGGCCTTTCCCTGACATTCAATGGCCACCTGTCGCGCTCCGTCCGGCGAAGACAGAAGCAGGTCGATAAAGACGCGGGACTTTCCCACAATCGCTCGAGCACTTGCACCTAGCCTCACTTCGACATTGAGCTCTATGCCGCAAAAACCTTCGCCCCCTAGTGTTCGCGGCAGTGCAAACAACAAATACGCCTCGACCTCAAAGGGCGATGCGGCGCCCAGCGGAACGAAACGCGACACCGCCATAAATCGCTTGCCGTACCGCATCCCGTAAACATCTGAACAAAAACGGTCGAGGTCTCCGCTCAAAACCAAAGCGTCGCGACGCCATAAATCTGAAGCGACGCCATCCTCGGACGGACAGCGTGTCCAGCCCGAAGTTGTCGGAATCGCGCCCGAATCAATTGCACGCGAAAGCTCCGCCTCGAGTGCCGCCGGCAGGGCACACACCGCAAACAAACCGCACATCTCCGCCAATACCAAAAGAAGCTGAAGATCCGTCAGATGCCGCAACATGATGAATGCCGTCAGTAGAGGAGACGTAATCAAAAACCCATGCTCCGTTTCTAGCACGGATTCCCTGGGGAGCTCACCGAGAAACAGCCGCTGCCTCATGCCGGCAGGGCAAGTCCGCTTGTTTCTCGTTCGAACCAACGTATACAACGGAAAGCCGAGCGCAACCTTAGCCGTCGGGTTACGGACAAGGTCATATCGCTGCCGGTCTTCTTCCGGTCGTGGAAGCGGCGGACACAAAGCAAGGACTTGAGGGGGCAAGCGCCAGTACCTAAAAGCCGATATGTCACAAAGTAGATCCTTCATAGGCACAGGAGAACACGGATTTCAACCCTGGTACTCACGCATTGGCGCGAACGCACCGAAAAGGGCGTCGAACGGACTGTTAAGTTTTCAACAGCCCTCCCCAACTGGCCAAAAGCTTGCCAAGAACTGGACGGAGCGTTGTTGAAAACCCCGCTTCTTTTCTCATGCGGAAGCCTTGCGCGGCAAGTGAGTAGACTATTTAGGACCCGCCGAGCAGACCGACTAAACTGCTTCACAAAATCGCAGGTAGATAGCTTGCTACAAAACGGCCTGGTCCTCCTCACGCTAAAAGCCTACTCACTTAGGTTAGAGGGTGCGCCCATTAGCTGCGATTCCAGGGTATTTAGCTCATTTGGACTCAAATCGTCGTACTGGACAAGGATTCGAGTCGGGTTTGAAGATCCATGTGCGCCATCGGGACACCAAAAACAGTCATTGATATCGATGTAAGGGATGCTCGAGCGCGCGAGGGCGCGTGTAAAAGAGTTTCCGCCCCTATCGCACTCCGCAACTACGACGCAGTAGAGGCCGGCATCCGCGTGCTCAACCAAAAACTCCCCCGCCGGAAACGCCTTTCGCACAAGCGCCGTCAGGCCATCACGCGCCTCGCGAGCTCGAACGCGCACGCGGTTCACATGTCGCTCGTAATCACCCGATTCCAGCAAGCGAGCCAAAGCGACCTGGTCAACAGAACTCACCGACGAGGCGTAAAAACCAAGGTTGCGCCTAAACCGTTCCATCAGCTCATCAGGCAGGACCATATACGCCAAACGCAGGGCCGACGACAGACTTTTTGAAAAGGTGTTGGTGTAGATGACCGATTGGGCGGCATCGATCGACGCGAGCGCGGGAATCGGCTTGCCGGCAAGGCGAAACTCACAATCAAAGTCATCTTCGATGAGATACCGGTCCGGCTGCTCGGCGGCCCAGCTCAGCAGGGCATAGCGACGCGCAATGCTCGTCACAAGGCCGGTCGGATATTGGTGAGACGGCATCAGGTGAAGGACATCCGCCCCGGTTTTCTGCAGAGCACTCAAGTCCACGCCTTCACCGTCCAACGGGATATGACGCACTTCGCAGCCCATAGCCTGATAGATGCGCGTCAGGCGCAAATAGCCCGGATCCTCAACGGCATACACCTTGTCGGCTCCAAGCAACTGAACCAACATGGTATCGAGCAGCTGGGCGCCCGCACCGATAACAATGTTGTTGGGGTCGACATTCATACCCCTTATCCCGCGCAGATGGCGAGCAATTGCGCGTCGTAGCCGAGCAGTGCCCTGCGCCGGTGCGGGCGAAAAGATTTCGCGCTCATCTTCGGATGCCAGCGTCGCCCGTAGCGCGCTTTGCCAAAGCCGCGCCGCCTCCAAAGCAGAAGGAGAAAGCGCATCGAATCGCTCGACCTGTCCGTTGACATCATGCACGATGGGGCCCACAGAGACGGCATCTCGGTCGATGCCCTCCGCAGCCGAAGCCAAAACCGGTGCATCCGGAAGCTCGCAAGCGTAGTAGCCACGACGTGGCATTGAGCAAATATAGCCCTCAGCGAGTAACTGGCTATATGCATTCTCGATGGTAATAACACTGATTCCCAGATGACTGGCAAAGGCGCGCTTGGACGGCAGATGCTCCCCCGCCGTAATGCGTCCAGCTACGATATCATCTCGGATTTGCTGGTAAACATACTCATAGAGCGATGCTTCGCCGCGTTTTTCCAAATTGTAGTCAAGCATGAGTATATCACCTGACCTTATCGAGCTGTTCAATCTGGTATTAAGCTGACCTTATTATTATCTCGAAAACTGAGTATTTTGCCATGCCCAGCTCCCCGATAGGATTTTCCGTCAAGCAATGCACATGCCAACCAAGGGAGCAACCATGGCAGAACAGACCAGCAAGGCAGATCGCGTCAAACTCAATCGCGAGCTCGCGCAGATGCTCAAGGGCGGCGTCATCATGGACGTCACCACGCCCGAGCAAGCACGCATCGCCGAGGAGGCGGGCGCCTGCGCCGTCATGGCGCTCGAGCGTATCCCGGCCGACATCCGCGCCGCAGGCGGCGTCTCGCGCATGAGTGATCCCAAGATGATCAAGGGCATCCAAAAAGCTGTCTCCATCCCCGTTATGGCCAAGTGCCGCATCGGCCACATTGTCGAGGCGCAGATCCTGCAGGCCATCGAAATCGACTACATCGACGAATCCGAGGTCCTCTCCCCCGCCGATGATGTCTATCACATCAACAAGACCCAGTTTGACGTGCCGTTTGTCTGCGGTGCCCGCGATCTGGGCGAGGCGTTGCGCCGTGTTGCTGAGGGCGCCACGATGATTCGCACCAAGGGCGAGCCGGGCACGGGCGACGTCGTTCAGGCCGTGCGCCATATGCGCAAGATCCAAAAGCAGATCCGCGACGTTGTTGCCCTGCGCGACGACGAGCTCTTTGAGGCAGCCAAGCAGCTGCAGGTTCCGGTCGAGCTGGTGCGCGAGGTCCATGCCACGGGCAAGCTCCCCGTCGTAAACTTTGCCGCCGGCGGAGTCGCGACCCCCGCCGACGCCGCGCTGATGATGCAGCTGGGCGCCGAGGGCGTCTTTGTTGGCTCGGGCATCTTTAAGAGCGGCGACCCCGCCAAGCGCGCCGCCGCCATCGTCAAGGCCGTGGCAAACTTCACCGACGCCAAGCTCATCGCCGAGCTTTCGGAGGACCTGGGCGAGGCTATGGTGGGCATCAACGCCGACGAGATCGAGATTATCATGGAAGAGCGCGGGCGCTAGTCCAGCAGAAAGGATCGCACATGAGCGATTATGCACACCAAACGGTTGCCGTGCTGGCGGTCCAAGGCGCTTTTGCCGAGCATGAGGCAAGGCTATCTGAGCTGGGCGCACGCTGTATTGAGCTGAGGCAGGCGGCTGATTTGAAGCAGAACTTTGACCGTCTGGTACTTCCCGGCGGCGAGTCTACCGTTCAAGGGAAACTGCTTGATGAGTTGGGCATGCTCGAGGAGCTTCGTACCCGTATCGCTGAAGGCATGCCCGTCCTGGGCACCTGCGCCGGCCTGATTCTGCTGGCTCACGACCTTGCCGCTCATGACGATAAGGGCACGCCGCGTTTGGCAACCATGGATGTGCTCGTTGAGCGCAATGCCTATGGCAGACAGCTCGGCAGTTTTCGCACCAAGGGACAGGTAGACGGCATCGACGGTGAAGTGCCGCTGACATTTATCCGCGCGCCCCGCATCGTCGAGGTCCACGGCGACGCCAAGGCCTTGGCAGAGGTCGATGGCCGCATCGTCGCCGCCCGCCAGGGCAACCAGCTCGGCGTAACCTTCCACCCCGAACTCGATGAAGACACCCGCCTCCACGAACTGTTCCTACAAATGTAGGTAGAATTTAAACGAGCGTGGATTTTCGGACATACAACAAATGAGAGTGGATAATCTCCCACTTTGAGCTTGAATGCAGGCTCAAACCGGGAGATTATCCACTCTCATGCTATGTAGTCATTTAAGAACGTCTCCAATGACTACTTGCAACGAATCATTTTTGGCAACAGAAATTACGCCGATGTTTTGGCAACGCCAGCGAGCGACGCCCAGGGCGAACAAGTTGGCATGAAAAAGGCAAGGCATAGACCTTCTGGTCATGCCTTGCCTTTTGAATGACAAATTGTCGCCCTGGGCGTCGCGCAGCGTCAACTAGTTACGCGGTTTGGTAAAACCGCGTAACTCAACTAGAAGCGGTTGCCGCGAAAGCCGCCACCGTTGCGGCCGCCACGATCGCCACCGCGACCGCCGCGGTCGTTACCACGGTTGCCGCGAAAGCCGCCACGGTTGCCACCGCGATCGCCATAGCCACCACGGTTGCCGCCAAAGCCGCCGCGACCGCCACGGTCGCCGCCACGGTCGCCAAAGCCGCCACGGCCACCGCGATCGCCACCGCGACCGCCACGGTCGCCGCCACGGCCACCGCGATCGCCAAAGCCGCCGCGACCGCCACGGTCGCCGCCACGGCCACCGCGCTCGTCACGGCCGCCGCGAGGACCGCGGTCCTCGTCCAGGCCCATGGCGACGAGCGGAGCGATAACCTTATCGAGAGCGGCCATCAGCTCGGTAGCCTCCTCGTAAGAAAGCTCGGGCAGGAGCTTCTCCTTCTTGTTGGCAAGCTCGACCAGGCCCTCAGCGGCATCCTCGGCAGCGAAGACAACGATCTTGCGCATATCGCCCTCGGCGTCGTCGATGCGGCCGACCAGATCGGCAGCCTCGGCCTCGGCCATCAGGCCATCGAGCTCACGAAGGCGCATGCCCAGCAGGTCGGACATTTCCTTCTGCTCCATCTTGGGCTTGAGGTCAAGAAGCTTGATGGCGCGCTCGATGTTCGCCATGCGCTCGGCCTTGGCCTCCTCCTCCTTGGAAATAGCAAAGCGACGGCTGCGCAGCAGGCGGGCGGCCTTCTGCATCTTGTCCATCAGCTCTTCGTCATCGTAATCAGCGGCGGCCTCGACAACCTCGGCCTCCTCGGCGGAAACCTCGTCAGCAGCCTCAACCTCAGCAGCTTCGGTCTCCACGGTCTCGACTGCCTCGACCTCGGCAGCCATGGTCTCGTTCTCGGTCTCGTTCATGATCTCTTCGTTCTCAGACATGAGACTCCTTCTTGGCCCTCTCGGGCATCATCGCCCCATTCGCGGGGCCCGTCGCGCACTCTTTGCGCTTTATACATTCATGCCTCTCGGCAAAACGTCCATTAGTTTATGGTGTCGCCATCCAATCTAGCTGCAGAATCTATGTGCACACATTAATGCGACATGTGCGACTCGCGGCGAGCGTACACCAGCGACACCGCGAACCCGACAACGGCAATCACGGCCGCCACGCGCACGGCGGCTGCAAATCCTATCGCCTGGGCAACGTCCGACGCAACGCCTGCGGCGCCAGCAGCCACCGCAGAACTCGAAAGCAGGCCGATAAACAGCGACGGACCAAACGACGCGGCAATCATGTTCCACGTGTTAAGCAATGCCGTTCCGTGAGGATGCTCAGCGGCGGGAAGCGTCTCCAAACCGGCGGTCTGCGAGGGGCTCAGTACCAAACCGACGCCGGCATACACCACAACGGTCAGCAGCACGACAACGCCGATGTTCATGCTTGCCGCGGTCATCGAGATTGCCGTCTGCCCCACAGCGATCAGGGCAAAGCCGACCGGCAGCAGCGGCCACGCACCACGGGCATCCATCACGCGTCCGCCCACAATCGAGGTCACGGCGTTGCAGGCGATCGCCGGCAAAATGAGCAAACCCGCGACAAGTGCGGTCATGCCGTATGCGCCCTCAAAATAGAGCGGCAACAAAACGCTCATCGAGAACGTCGTCATCATCGACACCACCACAAGCAGGCATGCAGGCCAAAAACGAACGCTCGCCATGGGACGCACGTTAAGCACCGGATGCTTGAGCTTGAGCTGACGAACCGCAAACAGGCCGAGCACCACAGCAGCGGCGAAAAGCGTCGCGATACCGGCCATCACATTGGTCGAGAACTCGCCTACGGAATACACAAACGCCGTAATGCCGGCGGCGAGCAAAACAACCGACAGAATATCAAGCGTGGTGTTCGAGCGCTCTCCGACATTCCGAACGAGCTTTGCTGCCGCCGCGGCGACCACGACACCGCCCACCAGCGGCACTACGAACACCGCCCTCCAGCCAAACAACGTGCACATAAGACCACTAATCACGGGCCCAAACGCCGGCCCTAGCGTAATGCAGGCACCGCCCAGGCTCAGATACAGACCGAGCTTCTCGCGCGGAGCACAAGATAGCACCACATTCATCATGAGCGGAAACAAGATGCCCGATCCCGCAGCCTGCAAAATACGACTTGGCAGCAAAACGGTAAACGACGGGGCGACCAGGCACAGGACTTCTCCGGCGACCATGCATCCGCATGCGAAAAACAGCAGCTTGCGCGTCGAGAAACGACCGGACAGAAAGGCCATGATGGCCGTAAAGATCGACGTCACGATCATGTATCCCGAAACTAGCCACTGCGCCGTGGTGGCACTCACCGAAAAGGCCGCCATGATATCGTGCAGTGCCACGTTAATGATGTTCTCGTTAAACGCGGCGACAAAGGCTGCAATATACATTACGACGAGAAACGCCGAAGTGGCCGATGGCGTTGCTTGAACTTGTTGCTGAGATTTGCTCCCCATGCATTTCCTTCCTCTTGGAACGACAGTCGCATCGCCCCAGAGGAACAGTCCAGGGCGAGCATGAGCCCTAGACTTACGTCAGACGCCGCACGCGACGGATCCGACAACATGGTCCAACGTTGAAAGATTGTAACGCTGACGCGCAGCTTTCCTTCCGCGCTATTATTAAAAGTCCACGAAAGCACGAGACATGAGGAGCCCGCCATGATTAAGCCCATCATGAAATCCGAGTTCTTTTTGCGCCTGCCTTCCGAAGACGCGGGACCCGACGATGCCGCGACCGGGCAGGACCTCCTGGATACGCTCCATGAGCATGAGCACGAGTGCGTGGGCCTTGCCGCCAACATGATTGGCGTGCGCAAACGCATCATCTGCGTAAAGGACGGCAACAGGGCGCTGCTGATGTACAACCCTCAAATTCTTGAGCAGGTCAATTCCTATCAGACGAGCGAAGGATGTCTCTCGCTTTCCGGCGAGCGCCCCTGTACTCGCTATCGCCGCATTAAGGTTGAGTATTTGGACGAGAATTTCGTCCACCGCATCAAAAACTTCTCGGGCTACACCGCCGAAATCATCCAACACGAAATCGACCACTGTTGCGGAATCGTTATTTAGTTCCGCCGATTCAAGAAAGCTCCCTGCAGCAAAACAACTGCAGGGAGCTTTTCATAGTGCGGAACTTCTATCCCACTAGCTCTGGCGGTAGTGATCGAAGAAGTCGGCGAGGTCTTCGAGGGACTCCTTGAGCACTTCCATGCGCGGCAGGTACACGATACGGAAGTGGTCGGGCTCAGCCCAGTTGAAGCCGCCGCCGCGCGTGATCAGGATCTTCTTCTCGTGCAGCAGGTCAAGGGCGAACTGCTCGTCATCGGTAATGTTGAACTTCTTCACATCCATCTTGGGGAAGATGTAGAACGCCGCACGCGGCTTAACCACCGAGATGCCGTCAATCTTGTTGAGCGCCTCATACACAAAGTTGCGCTGCTCGTAGACACGGCCGCCGGGGCGGATGTAGTCGTTGACGGACTGATGGCCACCGAGCGCCGTCTGAACGATCGACTGAGCCGGCACGTTGGAGCACAGGCGCATGTTGGAGAGCATGTTGATGCCCATGATGAAGTCGCTCATGCAGCGCTGGTTGCCCGAAAGCACCATCCAGCCAATACGATAGCCCGCGATCATGTGCGACTTGGACAGACCGCTAAAGGTGACGCAGGGCAGATCGGGAGCGAGCGAGGCAATCGAGACGTGCTCGTAGCCGTCCATGCACAGGCGGTCGTAGATCTCATCAGCAAAGATCATCAGCTGATGCCTGCGTGCAACCTCGACGATGCCCTCGAGCACCTCGCGCGGATAGACGGAACCCGTGGGGTTGTTGGGGTTGATGATGACGAGGGCTTTGGTCGCGCTCGTGATCTTGGACTCCATATCCTCCAGGTCGGGATACCAATCCGCCTGCTCATCGCACAGATAGTGCACGGGATGACCGCCGGCAAGGGTTGCGCACGCCGTCCAGAGCGGATAGTCGGGGCTGGGGATCAGAATCTCGTCGCCATTGTCGAGCAGCGCGTTCATCGAAAGCTGAATGAGCTCGGACACGCCGTTGCCCGTGTAGATATGCTCCATCTGAACGTTGGGCAGGCCCTTGATCTGCGAATACTGCATGATCGCCTTGCGCGCGGAGAACAGGCCACGCGAGTTGGAATAGCCTTCGCAGTCGGGCAGCTGCTGGCGCATGTCCTTGATGACCTCATCGGGCGTGCGGAAACCGAAGGGCGCCGGGTTGCCGATATTGAGCTTGAGGATGCGCTCGCCCTCGTCCTCCATACGGGCGGCCTCGTCGACGACGGGACCGCGCACGTCATACAGGACGTTATCGAGCTTGGTGGATTTAGAAAAAGTACGCATGGTGGTGCTCCTTGCAATTTGAGCTGAGGGATGGGGTTCGGGCTTGGAATCGTTGCGGGGTGATGATGCCTCGCCTTGATCGGCGTCGCCGGCAAGCAGCCAGGTAACATCGACCTCCAAAATACGGGCGAGCAGCTCAGCCACATCGCGCCGCGGAATCGTCTTGCCGCTCACATATTGGCTCATCTGACTCTTGCCGAGTTTTTTGCCGAGCATCTCCGATGCGCGGATCACGTCCGACTGGCGAACGTCGCGATCGGACATAGCCTGTCGCAGACGATCGCTAAACGTCTCTTGGGCCACTAGAACCTCCTTGCTGGCAAAGTTCAATTTATACAACACGAATTGAACCTGAGTTCAATTTAGGCAGCAGTATAACGCCGTGCTATTTCGAATAGTTCAATTTCAAAAATAAAATGAGCAAGACCTCGAGATTTATCCCAAGGCGATAACGACGTGCACGCATTTAGAGGTATTCGAGGAAACGAGCGGCGGCAAGCGAAACATCGGCCGTTCGATATATGGCGTTGATCTGCCGATGGGGATGCCCCTCGAGCGAACGCACGGCAACATCGAACTGACAGCGACGCAAGATGAGCGCCGGAAGGATGCTCACGCCCAGGCCGTCCTCGACCATAGCCATAATCGCATAGTCATCCCAGGTTGACAGCTTCGAGCGCACCGCCAGGCCCGCCCGACGGAACAGCGGCGTAATCTCGTCATCGGTGCCGCGTTCTAGCAGAATAAACTGCTCGTTGGCTAAATCGGCAAGAGAAACGACCTCCGCCGTGGCAAGCGAGGAGTCCGCTGGCACCACGGCCATCAACTCGTCTTGCACCAACGGTCGCGACGCCATGCCGGCGCCGCGTGGCTCGCGCGGAATAAAGCCCAAGTCGCAGCGGCCTTCCGCCACCCATTGCTCAATCTCGGAGTAATCACCCATCAGCAGCTCGTAATCGACATCCGGATGATCGACGCGAAAGCGCGCAATCACCGGCGGCAGTACATGGGTCGCCACACTCGAAAACGTACCAATGCAGATCTTGCCGCGCATGAGCCCACGCATCTCGTCCACGTGTCGCTGCAGGCGGCCAAACTCCTCGCAGAGCGCCTCAACCGCCGGCATGATCTGCCGCCCATCGGCAGAAAGCACCACACCCTCGCGGCTGCGGTCGAGCACCTTAAAACCCCAATCGGTCTCAAGGTCGCCCACCATGCGGCTCACGCCCGACTGCGAATAGCTCAGCCGCTCGGCGGCGCGCGTAAAACTGCCGGCCCGCACCGTCTCGAGCAGCACCTGCATCTTTTGAATATTCGTTTCCACGGCACCCCTCCACCTTTACATGAGTTTTTGTCATGTTATCCATGCATTATATTCGCTTTTCTTCTAAAGCCAGTTCACCCATAGTGAACATGCTCGGATATAGAGGGGATGTCAGCACATGAACAACGGATTGTTTACGTACTTAGCAGCATTGCTATTGTTTGGCTCCAACGGCATCATCGCCGCTGCCATCGCGCTGCCGAGCTCCGATATCGTACTGTTGCGCACGTTTTTGGGCGCTCTCACCCTTGCCGCCGTCCTCTTCATAACCAAGCGCCATAACCTGCAGGCTCCGTCTCGCCCCCGCGAGGCCGCAGCGCTCATCGTCTCGGGCGCCGCGCTGGGCGCCAGCTGGATTTTTCTGTTCCGCGCCTACCAGACGATCGGCGTCGGCGTATCCTCGCTGCTGTACTACTGCGGCCCCATCATCGTTATGGCCCTCTCCCCGCTCATTTTTGGCGAAAAGCTGACCGGCAGCAAAATCGCCGGCTTTATCGCCGTCGCCTGCGGTGCTTTTCTCATTGCAGCGCAAGGTCTAGGCGGCAATATGCCCATTGCGGGCATCGTCTGTGGAATCGCCTCGGCCTTCTGCTATGCATTGATGGTCATCGCCAGCAAGGGTGCGCCTCACATCGAGGGCCTCGAGAACTCCGCACTCCAAGTGAGCGCCGCCTTTGTGACCGCACTGGCCCTCACGCTCATCACGCAGGGCGCTCCCTCGTTCCTGTCCGCCGGCGTCGCCGCCAGCATTGATTGGCGCGCCGTCGCTATGCTCGGCGTCGTCAACACCGGCATTGGTTGCCTGCTCTACTTTAGCGCCGTCGCCAAGCTGCCCGTTCAGACCGTCGCCGTCGTCGGCTACCTCGAGCCGCTTTCGGCGGTCGTGTTCTCAGCCGCCCTTTTGGGTGAAGCCATAACACCGGTCCGCCTGATGGGCGCCGCGCTTATCATCGGCGGCGCGATTTTTTGCGAACTCGCCGGCAAACGCGCAAACGCCAAGGCTGGCATCGCCCAGATAGCACGTGCTTAAAAGCCCCTGCTTTGAAATGCTACCTGCGTAGATAAATAATCCCCAGCTGAGGATTATTGTCTAAAATATCCCGATGTGCCAAACTGCTCTTGTATGTATAAAGACGGCATAAAGTTTTTTGTCCTAGACAGATAACCGGATGTCTAAGGGAGTCCTCGTGGCACACAACAAACTGGAGGCAAACCTCCAAGACCAGCGCGGGCAAGGCGGGCACGGAGCCATCCCCCTCTCCGCTGGCATGCTGCTCGTAACGCTCGGCGTCGTCTATGGCGACATCGGCACGAGCCCCATGTACACCATGAAATCAATCGTCGCCAACAACGGCGGCATCGGTACCGTCAGCGAGGACATGATCCTGGGCGCGCTTTCGCTCGTCATCTGGACCATGACACTCGTGACCACGGTCAAGTACGTGGTAATCGCCATGAAGGCCGACAACCACAACGAAGGCGGCATCTTCGCCCTGTTCAGCCTCGTACGCAAGGTGGCACCATGGCTGATTCTGCCCGCCATGATCGGCGGTGCGGCACTGCTTGCCGACGGCATCCTCACCCCCGCCGTCACGGTCACCACAGCCATCGAGGGTCTGCGCACCATCGAATGGGGCCATGCGCTGCTGGGCGACGGGCAGACCAACGTCATCATCATCACCATCATCATTATCTGCGGCCTATTTGCCATGCAGCGCGCCGGCACCTCGTCAATCGGCAAGCTGTTCGGCCCGCTCATGACGCTGTGGTTCCTGTTCCTGGCAGGCGCCGGTCTGTTCAACATGCTCGGCAACCTGTCCATCTTGCGCGCGCTCAACCCCATCCGCGGCATTATGTTCCTGTTCTCGCCCATCAACCATTCGGGCATTATGGTGCTCGGCTTTGTCTTCCTGTCGACAACCGGTGCCGAGGCACTCTACTCGGACATGGGCCACGTGGGCAAGGCAAACATCTATGTATCCTGGCCATTTGTTAAGGCGGCCCTTATCCTCAACTATCTGGGTCAGGGAGCTTGGCTACTCGCCAATAACTCCAACCCCCAGATGCTCGCGATGGATATCGTCAACCCGTTCTATATGATGCTCCCCGAGCCCCTGCGCCCCTTTGCCATCGTGCTTTCGGCCGTGGCGGCCATCATCGCCTCACAGGCGCTCATCACCGGCTCGTTCTCGCTGGTATCCGAGGCAACGCGCCTCAACCTTATGCCGCACCTGCGCATCCACTACCCCAGCGACACCAAGGGCCAGCTCTATATTCCACTCGTCAATAACATCATGTGGGTCGGCTGCATCTTCATCGTGCTGCTGTTCCAAAACTCCGAGCGCATGGAGAGTGCCTACGGCCTCGCCATTACCGTGACCATGCTTATGACCACCACGCTTTTGACGAGCTATATCGCCGGCATTCTCAAGCACAAGCTGGGCGCCTGCGTCTTCGCCCTGCTCTTCGGCGCCATTGAGCTGTGCTTTTTCGCCTCGTGCCTTACCATGTTCTTTGACGGCGGCTACGTAATGATCTTCTTGGCCTCGCTGCTGTTTGGCCTTATGTACGTGTGGCGCCGCGGCACCGCCATCGAGCGCACGCAGACGATCCTGCTGCCCGTCTCTAAGTACATTGACCAGCTCAACCGCCTGCGCAACGACGAGACCTACCCCGTGCTCGCCGACAATCTGGTGTTCCTCACCAACAGCCCCGACCCGCTCACGCTCGACCGCGACGTGCTCTATTCCATCTTGGATAAGCATCCCAAGCGCGCCAAGGCATACTGGTTCATCAACGTGCACGTTACCGACGAGCCCTATACGCACGAGTATTCCGTCGAGACCTTTGGCACGGACTTTTTGTTCCGCGTGCGCCTGGACCTGGGCTTTAAGGTCAACCAGCGCGTTAATGCCTACCTGCGCCAAATCGTTGGCGACTTGATGGCATCGGGTGAGCTGCCGCCGCAGCATCACACCTACTCCATCTACGAGACGCGCGGCAACGTGGGCGACTTCCGTTTTTGTATGCTGCGCAAGATGCTCGCCCCCGAAACGGACATCAACCGCAATGACCACCGCGTGATGGCCATCAAGTACGCCGTCCGCCGCGCCTGCGGAAGCCCGGCACGCTGGTACGGTCTCGAGAACTCGGCCATCATCATCGAGTACGTGCCGCTGTTTGCCCGCATGCGCCCGGCCGTTAAGCTCGTGCGCACCCAAGTGCCGCTCGAGGTTCAGATCGAAGAGGCCGAAGAAATGGAAGTCGACATCTTCTCGGACGACCTGGTCAACGGCAACGAGGCCGGTAAGAATATGAACGTCGATCCCACTGAGCTGCTCGAGAGCGTCGCAGATACGCCCGAACAGCAACTCGACGGACTCGAGAGCACCCAGTTCAACGACGCCAACTTCTAACACGCCACCAGCCATTGACGACAACGGCCTCGCATCTCATAAGAGGTGCGAGGCCGTTTTATGTCGCAACGGACCAGTGAGCTACGAACGGCGCGGCTCGGGAACCACGAGCCTATCGGGGCTCGCGCCCTCGGCATCCATCAGGCTCACGTAGCGAATCGACGGATCCCCATACATCGCGTAGTAATAATTGCCCGTGCGCGCGCTAAAGCATCCGGTGTAGATAGTCTTCTCGAACTTGCCATCGCCCATCCTGGACGCTCCCTCAATCATCACCACGCCCTCGAGCGAGCGGAACATGCGAACGACGTTTTCGGTCTCGCTCTCCTTTTGCGGGTAATTGGCATTGAGGTACGCCGCCTTTACAAAACGGCTCGGCGAATAGCAATCGCCCGGAATGCCGCGCATGCCGGCACCGGCTCCATAGGGCTTAAGCTCGGCGCCACGCCATGTCGCCGTCTGCGGAAAATCGCTTGTGGCGGTGATATAGGTGCGCAGGTTTTCCATGTGCCACGGGAAGGTCGGCTGGTTGGCAAGGGTGTCGACCGGATCGTCGTATACATGCAGGCCGTCAGCCATCATCTCGACCACGATGCTGCGCTGGCTGTCGCCGATAATCCAATGGAGCAGCGACACGCCCAGCCCCTCTCCGGCAGATTTGGCGACAATCACCGTGTCGCGCAGCGCGGCCTCGACCTCATCGACCGTCGAGAACGTCGCTGCCACCCACAGGGGAAACTCATAGGCCGCGATATTGTTCTTGCCGTCGACAGGGCCCTCGGCATACTCGGCATAGCCGGGAAAGTTGAGCCCCGCCACAGCCAGACCCGCATCGTTACCACAGTCGAAAAACATGGGATAGTTCTTGTAATCGATGCACATGCCGATTACCGCGTGTGCCGCCGACGCATCGTCGATAAACGAATACGGAATGTGAAACCCGCGCGGCATCACGCGAACCTGTTGGCCGTAATCAAAGCTCCAGTCGAGGTTGCGGCCCAGATACATGTGGCCAGAATTATCGGTAAATCGAATGCTCGTACACATAGCGCCTCCTAGCTTTACGTTCTTGCTAAGGTTATTGTCACCAAACAAAAAGGCGCTAAACACAAAAGCCCGGACATGACAACAATGTCACGCCCGGACCAAAAGAGACGAAGTGCGGTGCTTTGATCCCCTTAGACCAACTTTCCAAGACAGTGGTCGATCATATGCTGGACCATCTGCGCCTCGAAGCCCACAAAGTCCTGCTTGCGCTCGCGCATCTTGCCATCGACGATCTGGTCAAAGGCAACCTTGCACTTGATATAGCGCGTGGACTTGGTGACCTCCTCGTGCGTCAGGCAGCTCTCCTCCATCTTGCTGGCGCCCAGGCCAAACACCAGACGGGGGTTGTAGAGCACGTGAGGCTCGCCGGCGTCGTCCAGGTAGACGCAGACCTTCTTGGTAACGCCGATCTGGTTGGCGGCCAAGCAGCCGGCATCATCGAGCGACTTGATGGTATCGATCAGGTCCTGAGCAACCGACTCGTCCTCGACGGTCGCAACCTCGCAACGCTGGGACAGGATAGCCTCGTCGTGGCAAAGCTCTTTAATCATACGTTCCTCCATAGGGGTCGTTGTAACCGCTTAAGTATACGGTACCCACACATTTTCATGCGATAAATACCGTCCGTCTGTTACAAAGCGCCGAACATCAACATGCGAGGAACAGCAAGGTTGTAAAGGCGATATAGTAAATGAGTTCGTGTCAATCGGCCTAAACTCGGGGCCGAACAAGGAAAGGGTATGCATGGACGAACTTTTTCACGTCAGTGAGCGCAAGTCCACAATCGGGACCGAACTTCGCGCTGGACTGACAACATTCCTGGCGATGGCCTACATCATCGCCGTCAACCCCGCAGTGCTCTCGGGCGCTGGCATTGATGCGGGAGCGCTCGCCTGCGCCACCTGCCTGGGCGCCGGCATCATGACCATCTGCATGGGCATCTTCGCCAACCGCCCGCTCGCCTGCGCGTCGGGTCTGGGCATCAACGCCATGATCGCGGGCATCGCCACCACCATGTGCGGCGGCGACTGGCACGTGGCCATGAGCGTTATCTTCCTCGAGGGTATCGTCATCTTGCTGCTCGTCCTGTGCGGCCTGCGCGAGGCCATCATGGACGCCATCCCCGTGGTCCTGCGCCACGCCATCTCGGTGGGTCTGGGCCTGTTTATCGCCATGATCGGCCTGTGCGACGCCGGCATCATCACCGCTGGCACCGGTACGCTCGTCGGCCTGGGCGACATCGCCTCCCCCACCTTTATCGTCGGCATCATCTCCATCGTCGTGACGGTTGCCCTGGCTTCCCGCAACGTGCCGGGCTCGCTGCTCATCGGCATCATCGTCGCCGTTATCGCCGGAATCCCGCTGGGCGTCACCCATGCGCCCGAGGGCCTCATCGCACCGCTCGACTTCTCGACCTTCGGCGCCCCGTTTGCCAGCACTGCCGACGGCAACCTTGCCATCGTGAAGGTCCTGACCGACCCGATGCTGCTCGTCGTTGCCTTCTCGCTGCTCATGAGCGACTTCTTCGACACCATGGGCACCGCGATGGCCGTCGCCAAGCAGGGCGAGTTCTTGACCGAGGACGGCAATGTCGAGGACATCCGTCCCATCCTGGTCGTCGACTCCGTGGCCGCTGTTGCCGGCGGCTTTATGGGCGTCTCCTCCATCACCACTTTCGTCGAGTCCACGTCCGGCGCTGCCGACGGTGGCCGCACGGGTCTCACCTCCGTCACCACCGGCGTGCTGTTCATCCTCGCCGCGTTCTTCTCCCCCATCGTCACCATCGTTTCCAGCGCCGCCACCTGCGGTGCTCTGGTCTACGTCGGCTACCTCATGATGAGCGAGGCCTCCGAGATCGACTGGTCCGACGTGTCGCAAGGTTTCCCGGCGTTCATGATTGTCGCCGGCGTGCCCTTCACTTACTCCATCTCTGCCGGCATTGGCCTGGGCTTTATCGCCTACGTGATCGTCGCGCTCTTTAAGGGCGAGGCCTCCAAGATCAAGCCGCTCATGTGGATCGCAGCACTTGCCTTCCTCGTCTACTTCTTTGTAGCGTAGGCGCAAGATTTGCAATACCAAACAGCAAAGCGCCACACGGACGCGCGATGTATTGCTTCGCAAGTTTTGGACGTTTTGCTCTCCAAACGGCACTACCGCCGGCTACATCCTGCAGATATGCTGAATCTAGCCGTATAGGCCCTATGAGAACGGGAGCAACCATGGCAGCCTTGTTCACGACCCCCAAACGCAATGACACTACCGCCGGAACCCATGTTGCCGAACCCGACGTTCGCCGTCGCATAGGACTCGCGCACGGCAGCTGGCGCCGCGTGACGCGCCGCATCGTCGTAGGCGCCGTGTGCGCGCTCACGGTGAGCTCGCTGCTCATGCCGAGCGTCTCGCTCGCGGCGGAATGGGTCAAGGTCGGCGAAACCAAATACAACGCCGGCACTGCGGCGGGCGACGAGACCGGCACCTGGTCGTGGGACGGCGCCGACGACTTGAAGCTCAACAACTATAACGGCGGCGAGATCCAGGCCGCAGGCAAGCTCAACGTGAATTACTCGGGAAACAACATCGTCACTGCCGACTGGATCGAAGGCATCAAGGCTTCTCATGGCAAGAATGAGAACGCCGAGCTCAATATCCAAGGCGACGCGGGCAGCACGCTCAGCGTGACATCTACTGAGGACGCTATCCTCTCCACGGGTAATATCAACATCGACGGAGTCGGATCCGTCAACGCCACGAGCGCTGGGTTTGATGCCATCGACGCCGAGGGCGATCTCGCTATCAAAGGTTCGGGCAACGTCAACGCCACGGGCGTATCGGATGGCATCAGGGCAAACGGCAATATCACGATTGACGACAGCGGGGCCGTCACCGCCAGGGCTACCAAGGACAAGGGTATCGGAACCGACAAGAACCTCACCATCAAGGGTGGCGGCACAGTCGAGGCAAGCTCAGCCGATGGTGAGGCCATTTGGAGCGGCGGCAACATCAATATCTCGGACGGCAGCCAGGTCAAGGCGAGCTCCGAGAAAGACGCCGCCGTCGAGGCCAAGGGCAGCCTCGCAGCCACAAACGCCTCCCTCAACGCAAACGGTGTTGAATATGGCGTCTATGCCCACAAGGGCATCACACTCGATCATGCAAACGTGACAGTCCGCGCAAGTAAAGGCAGATACGGTGACGCCATTGCCCTCTTCACCTACCAAGACGATACCGTCGTCAAGAACGGCTCCACCGTGGACGCGTTTGCGGAAGGCGAGGTTTCGGCTGCATTCTCCACCAGAAACGATCGACCCAACGAGGAGGGTGGCCACATCTACATCAGCGACTCCGTTGTCAAGGCCATAGCCCGCTATGTCGGGAACGGCGACGGCCCCATCCCCTACAGCGAAAACAAAGATGGTGAGACGAGCCCCGAGCCCCAAGGCGAGAACATCGGCATCATCGCCCAGACCAGCGAGGGCGTCACACCCGCAGTCATCTCGATCATCCGCAGCAAGGTAACGGCCGAAGGAGATACAGCGGCAATCTTTGCCCGTGCCATGAGCGCTGACGGCAAGACAATCGGCACCATCAAGATTGAGAACGCCGCCATCCAGACGCCCGAAGGCGGCAAGGTCATTGACTATCGCAAGCTCCGTGACGGCATCTACGAGGCAGGCCAAGCCATCGGCACGAGCGACGCTGTGATCGACTCCCCCTATAACGAAGCTGTCGCCAAGAGCATGGTCATCGCACCTCCCGAGGTAGCCAAGCCGGAAGACCCCAAGCGCGACGAGACCAAGCCCGCAGAAAGCAAGCCCGCGGAGTCCAAGCAGAACCCCAAGCCTGAGGGCTCAAAGCCGACCAAGGCCGTTGCGGCTTCAATCACGAAAGCCAAGACTACCGGCGTGCTCGCGGCAACCGGCGACACCTCGGGTGTGGCCATCGTGGCAACCGTCCTTGCGGGAACAGCCGCTATCGCCGCAGGCACCATGGCGAGCCGCAAGCGCTCTTAGACGCCTCTGCGCACATGGCAGCTCCCGCGAAGGCCCCGAGTCCCAGCACCGTTTAACAACGCCACCGCCGAGCTCCCCTCCGGCGGTGGCGTTTTCCATATGCGTCCGCAGGGTATGCACGAGATTGTCTTTGGTCTAGCCCAACCTGCATGAGCCGGCGTGCGACAATGGGGGCCGTCGATATCACAACGCCGAGAGAAGCCTGCCTTGGAAGCGCATCATAAGCAGATAACCGTTCATTCGGAGCATACGGAAAGCGCGCCCGTCATCTACCTCCCCGTTGTCATGGACGACGGTAGTAAAGTCTACGAGTGCTGCCGAGAGCTCGACTGTCCGCCATTCACCCTCGTCGCCATTGGCGGGCTCGATTGGAATCGCGAGCTGAGCCCCTGGGCATGCGACGGAACCGTGCGCGATGCCGAGCCTTTCGGCGGCCAAGCTGCCGGTTTTCTTGATGAGCTGCTGAATCAGATAATCCCCCAGGTCGAGTCGTCGCTTCCTCAGCCGCCCACCTGGCACGGCGTTGCTGGCTACTCGCTGGCAGGCCTCTTTTCGCTTTGGGCTCTCTGGCAAACCGACGCCTTTGACCGCGCTGCAAGCGCATCGGGGTCGCTGTGGTTTCCCGAATTTGTCGATCGCGCCAGCACGGCGCCATTTGCCGGCAGCCCGCAAGCCGTCTATCTGTCACTCGGCAAAAAGGAAACCAAGACGCCCAACCGCATGATGCGGCACGTACTCGACGACACACGCGCGATGGAAGCGTTGCTCGTCGAGCGCGACATTCCAACAACGCTGGAGCTCAACCCCGGCAATCACTTTGCCCAAACCGACTTGCGCATGGCCCGCGGCATCCACTGGATACTCACGCACTAAAAATGGCTCCCACGCGTAGCTGCACGCATGGGAGCCATTTTTTAGATTTATCGATAGCCGGCCTTACTCGGCGGCCTCCTCGAGTTCAGAGACGTCGAACTCAAAGTCGTTGCCCGGTAGGATGGCATTGAGCACAATGCCCACCAGCGAACCCACGGCAAGGCCCGAGAGCGAAATGGTCACGCCGCCCAGCTCCAGCACGATGGCACCGGCGGTACTGTAGGCAATGCCGAGCGAAAGCACGAGCACCAGAGCCGCCACCAGCACGTTGCGGTTGTTCTGGAAATCAACCTGATTCTCGATGAGGTTACGGACGCCCACGGCGCTGATCATGCCGTAGAGCACGAGCGACACGCCGCCGATTACACACGCTGGCATGGCGGCGATCACGGCAGCAAACTTGGGGCAGAACGAAAGCACGATGGCGCAGCAGGCGGCAATGCGAATCACGCGCGGGTCGAACACGCGCGTCAGGGCGAGCACGCCGGTGTTCTCGCCATACGTGGTGTTGGCCGGAGCGCCAAAGAGCGACGCCAGAATCGTGGCGAGACCATCGCCGAGCAGCGTGCGATGCAGGCCGGGATCGGCGATGTAGTTACGCTCGCAAGTGGAGCCGATAGCCGAGATATCACCGATATGCTCGATCATGGTCGCGAAAGCCAGCGGCATGATGGTGATGATGGCCGTCGTGGCAAGACCGCTATCGAACTGCGGCCCAAAGAGTGCAAACACGGTGTTGTCCCACACGATGGGCAGACCGACCCACGGAGCGGCGGCAACGCCCGAGAAATCAACCTCGCCGAGCGCAGTCGCAACGGCATAGCTCACCACAACGCCCAGCAAAATCGGCACGATCTTGATCATGCCGCGGCCCCAGATGTTGCAGATGACGATCACGGCCACAGCGATAACGGCGACAAGCCAGTTGGTCTGGCAGTTGGCAATGGCAGAGCTCGCCAGGATCAGGCCGATGGAAATGACGATGGGACCGGTCACCACCGGCGGAAAGAAGCGCATGACACGCTTGGCGCCAAATGCGCGGAAGAGTGCCGCAAGTACCGGATAGAGTAGACCGGCGCAGGCAACGCCCAGGCAGGCGTAGGGCAAAAGCTCGGCCTCGCCGTTGGGTGCAATGGCGGCATAACCCGCGATAAAAGCAAACGACGAGCCCAGAAACGCGGGCACCTTACCGCGCGATAGAAAATGAAACAGCAGCGTGCCGATGCCGGCGAACAGAAGCGTCGCCGAAACGGAAAGGCCGGTGAGCACAGGCACGAGCACCGTGGCTCCGAACATCGCAAACATGTGTTGCAAACCCAACACAAACATGCGCGGGCGGCCGAGCGACGATGCATCGTAGATGGCATCGGTGACGGCGGGCGTCGAGGATTGGGACATGGAAGTCCTTTCATGATGGAAGGGCGATCAGGCATATCGGATAACCTGCCCGAACGATACGATCCGAACCATTGTACGTGATATGCCATGTCTCGCACGCGCCGTCACCTGCAAACGGTAGCGTTACTTCCAAACGCGCTCGGAAATGCGCTTGACCAGCGCGATCTTTGCCCACTGTTCGTCCTCGGTCAGTTTGTTGCCAATCTCACAGCTGGCAAAGCCGCACTGGGGCGACAGGTACAGGTTCACGAGCGGCACATACTTTGCGGCCTCGTGAATACGTTCGACGATGGCATCCTCGTCCTCGAGCTCAGCGGCCTTGGTGGTCACCAGGCCCAGCACGACCTTCTTGCCGGGAGCAACATACTTGAGCGGCTCAAAGCCACCGGCGCGCGGCGTATCGAACTCAAGGTAGAACGCGTCGACATCCTCGTGCGCGAACAGGTACGGTGCAATGGGATCGTAACCACCCTCGAAGGCATACGTGGAGTGATAGTTGCCGCGGCACACGTGCGTGTTGATGACCAGATCGTCGGGCTTGCCCTCGATGGCGGCGTTGTTGAGCGCCACGCCCAGCTCGCTTACCTTTTGCAGGTCGACCGGGCTCATGCCGGTCTTTGCCACGAAATCGGTGTCGCAGTAGATACCCCAAGTACAGTCATCAAACTGGATATTGCGGCAGCCTGCTGCGTACAGGTCGGCAATCACGGTGCGGTATGCTGCCGCGATGGCATCGGCGAGCTCTTCGTCGGTCTTGTAGACGGCGCGCAGACTCTCCTGCTGGCCATCGCAACGGTCGAGCGTGACTTCGGAGAACGTCTGGATCGGTGCCGGAATGGTTTGCCGTGCGACCTGGCCCTCCCCCTCAAGCGCCTTGACGAACTTAAAATGCTCGACGAACGGATGATTCTTGCCGCCAATGGGACCGGTTACCACGGCGGTGTCGGCGGTAGTCTCCTCATCGTGGAACATATAGCCTGTACGCGAGGTGCGGCGCTCAATGCCGTTAAGGCCCCACATAAAATCGAGGTGCCAGTAGCTGCGGCGGAACTCGCCATCGGTGATAACTTGCAGGCCGGCGGCCTTCTGCTTTGCCACCAAATCGCGAATGGCCTCGTCCTCGACGGCCTTAAGCCCCTCGGCATCAAGCGTGCCTGCCGCATAGGCAGCGCGGGCATCCTTTACGGCCTGCGGACGAAGAAAGCTGCCGACGATATCAGCGCGAAACGGCGCGTTCGATTGAATTGAAGTGCTCATAGATATCTCCCTTTGCATTGGTTGCTTTACTGGGACAGAGTATGAGCGCTTATATGGCCATCGTAAAATATACGTTTATATAGGTTTGTTATTAGTTTTTTCTATACTGAGCAACAGTGGAGCTCAGCCTCACATGGGTATCTCGAAGTGAGCTAAATATGCTGACGAATCGCTTCGATATAGGCCTGCCCATAGCGCGTGAGCGTCGTATTTTTGCGCGTGATAATGCCGATCTCCATGTACTCGTCTACATCGAGCGGAATCGAGATAATACCGGGGCCGTTAAGCTCATGGCTGATCACGCCCGAACACACCGTGTAGCCGTTAAGGCCCATAGCTAGGTTGAACAGCGTCGCACGGTCGCGCACGCGGATATTCTTGCGGCGCTCAAAGGTCGAGGTCAGCTCCTCAGAATAATAAAACGAGTTATAGCTGCCCTGCTCATAGGACAGGAACGGGTAGTCTTCCAAGTCCCCGAGCGTCACACTCGAGCGGCCCGCCAGCGGATGGTCGGCGCACACGAAGACATGCGGCGTGGCGCAGAAGAGCCCTTCGAACACGAGCTCGTTGGCCGCCAACATGCGCTCGATGACCTCGCGATTGTGCTCCGACAGATACAGGATGCCGAGCTCGCTTTTCATGTGCGCGACGTCCTCGATAATCTCGTGGGTTTGCTCCTCGCGCAGGGTAAAGTCGTAGCGCGCGGCATCGAACTCGCGGATCACGTCAACAAACGCGTTAACGGCAAAGGAATAATGCTGACAGCTCACACTAAAGTGCGGCACCTGCTCGGATGCGCCCTTGTACTTGCCCTCGAGCAGGTCGGCCTGGTCGAGTACCTGGCGCGCGTAGCCCAAGAAGGTCTCGCCTTCCTCGGACACAATGACGCCCTTGTTGGTGCGCTCAAAGATGCGCACGTCCATCTCGTTTTCGAGGTCGCGAATCGACGCGGTAATCGAAGGCTGCGACACAAAGAGTCGGCGCGAGGCCTCGGTGATGCTACCGCATTCGGCAACCTTGACAACATACCTGAGCTGCTGAAGCTTCATAGCCTTCTCCCTAGACGTTCGTGACGTCGAAACCCGTCGTGCTCATCTGACGCATAAACGACGGCATCTCCCCCGTCGCGGCGCAGGCGGCAATCTGATGCAGCGCTGCGCCAACCGCATCGTCTGCCGCAGCGCCGATATGCCAGCGTGCGGCAGCCGTGACGGCCTCGTTGGCATTGGCGACCGCAACGGAGTTGGGAACGGCATCGATCATGGGCAGGTCGTTATCGGAATCGCCAAATACGGCCACCTCGTCGGGCGTTAGGCCCAAAGCGCGCGCCAGCTCCAGCGCAGCGCAGCCCTTGTCCCAACCAGCCGGAAGGATGTCGAACAGGCGCACACGGTTGTTGGGAAACACAAGCGAGAGCTCCGGCACCTCGGCGGCAACGCGCTCGCGTAGCTCCGCGAGCTCCTCACGCGAACGGGCGCTCCAGATATTCGCCTTGAACACCGGCGCATCATCGACGACAGGGCGGCACGGGGCCTCTTCGCCCTTGAGCCACGCATTGCCGCCCGATTCCATAGCGCGACGCACACGCTCGGCATCACGTGTCACGCAATAGGCATCGTTATCCCAAAAGTCATCACCTAAGCTGTAGACCTTCAGATAGGTATCGTCGGTTTCTTCTTCCAGATAGGCGGCTAAACGCATTAGTGCGTCGCTATCGGTCGCACGCGAGGCGACCGCCTCGCCGTCGACAAACATGACCTGGCCGTTACAGAATGCGCCGGTCGAATAGCACTCGGAACGATTTTTAAACATCCAGCCCATCGCAGACGGCTGACGACCCGAAACCGGACCAAAGTGCAGACCCGCCGCCTGCATGGCATGAATGCCCTCGATGGCATAGTCGCTGGCGCCGTCATGCCCGGCCGGAATCAGCGTATCGTCCATATCGGTCAGCACAAGTTTGATCATAGGGTCCCCCAGTCGTTTTCATCGTAACCATTGTACCGATGCGCTAGTATAGGGAACAACAGATTCGATGCGGGAGTGCCGGCGGTGCAAACCACAAGGCTGAGAGGGCATGGGGCCCAATCCTTTGAACCTGTCAGTTAATGCTGGCGTAGGGAGCATGCCGCCTTTTTAGGGGCGCTGTCTATGCACAGCGCCCCTTTTCTATGCCAAGGAGGCATGTGCAGTGATCGATTCGAAACAGCTCAAGCAAAACGTGGTCAAGGCCGTGGAGGAGATTCGCGCCACCAATCCGATGGCGGGCTCCATCACCAACACGGTGACGATTGACTTTGTCGCCAACGCGCAGCTCGCCGTGGGCGGATCGGCCGCCATGGTCTATCTGCCCGACGAGGGCGAGGCGCTCGTTGCCGGCGGCGGCGCCATCTATCTGAACATGGGCACACTCTTCCCCATCTACGAGCAGACGATTCCCCGCGCGGCCAAGGCGGCACACGACGCCGGCAAGCCCTGGGTGCTCGATCCGGTGGGCCTGGGCATCGGCAGCCTGCGCACCCAACTGGTAGGCGAACTCAAGCAGTACAAACCCGCCATCGTGCGCGGCAATGCCTCCGAGATTATCGCGCTCGCCGGCCTGTGGGGCCTTGAGGGCGAAGCGGCCGATCTGAGTCGCGTGCGCGGTGTCGATACCACCGACACGGTAGACGCCGCCCGCGGCGCCGCCGTGGCGCTCGCCCGCTACACCGGCGGCGCCGTTGTGGTCTCGGGCGAAGTCGACCTGATTACCGACGGCACGACCGTGGCCAAGTCCCACGGCGGCAGCCCGCTCATGTCCAAAATCACCGGCTGCGGTTGCTCGCAGGGCGGCGTGCTGGCCGTGTATGCCTGCGCCGCCGACCCGTTTACGGCGGCCATCTGCGGCACCGCCGCCTACAACGTTGCCGGCACGCGTGCCGCCGCCGTTGCCGATGCCCCGGCAAGCTTTAAGGTCGCCTTTATCGACGAGCTCTACCGCGCGACCGCCCAGGACATTGCCGATAACCAACTCGAGCTCGAGGAGGCATAAGGCATGTCCGAGCCCGCAACCGATGCCGGCATGAACACACTCGTCGCCGTGGCCATCGCCCCATGCGGTACCGGCGATGAGCTGTCCGCCGAGGTCGCCGAGGTCGTGCGTGTCATTCGCGAGAGCGGCCTTCCCAACCGCACCACCTCGATGTTCACCGAGATCGAGGGCGACTGGGACGAGGTCATGCAGGTCGTGCGCGACGCGACCTTTGTGTTGGCGAGCAAGGGCATCCGCACCGAAGTCGTGCTCAAAGCCGATATTCGACCCGGATTTACCGACACCATGACCGGCAAACTCGAGCGCATGGAAGCACAGATCAAAAAGCAGGAGGAAGCACGATGAGCATCCGCGACAACCTTGATATCTCGGCCTATCTGGTACTCGGCCCCGAAAACACGCTCGGGCGCCCCGTGGGCGATGTGGTGGCCCAGGCACTCGATGCCGGCTTTACCTGCATCCAGGTGCGCTCCAAGGTGGCAAGCGCCCGCGAGATCATCGCGCTGACCGGCGGCGCCGCGCAGGCAATCGCACAGGCTGGCAAGACCGGTCAGGTCGCTTTGCTGATCGACGACCGCCTGGACTGCGTACTCGCCGCGCGCGAGCAGGGCATTGCTGTCGACGGCGTGCACGTGGGCCAGAGCGATATTCCCGTCGAGGTCTGCCGCAAACTTTTGGGCCCCGATGCCATCGTGGGCCTTTCGGCCCGTTGCGAGGAGATGCTCGAGTACGTCAAGACCGCCGACATGAGTTTGGTCGACTACCTTGGCATCGGCCCGCTCCA
This sequence comes from Collinsella sp. AM18-10, assembly GCF_003471585.1. Lineage (GTDB taxonomy): Bacteria > Actinomycetota > Coriobacteriia > Coriobacteriales > Coriobacteriaceae > Collinsella. The sequence continues at coordinate 45,098 of NZ_QRJO01000005.1, read as the reverse complement.
CGAGACCGAGACCAAGCGCGACTGCGGACGCGCGGCCGATGGCTCTATCATCACCAAAAGCTTTGAGGACCTGGCCGCACTCCACGCGGCAAGCCCCGTGCCCATCGTGGTGGGCGGCGGCGTCAAGACGGCCGACCTGCCGCAGCTTAAGGCCACCGGCGTCGACGGCTTCTTTGTGGTGAGCGCCGTCTGCAGCGCCGATGATCCCTACGCCGCGGCCAAGGAGCTCGTCGACACCTGGCAGCAGGCATAGGCATAGGCCGAACAGCTGATTCGCAGCCTCATATCTTCAATAGCGGAAAGCGCATCCCAGTTTGGACCTCCATTCTGGGATGCGCTTTCCATATAGAGGCTTAACGGGAAACCGCATCCCAGTCTGAACGCATATTCCGGGACGAACTTTCCGAAACCCCACCGTTTGGGAAACTGCAACCCGTTCTGAGCGCTCATTCTGGGACGCGCTTTCCGCCGAGTCCGCGGCAGCTTGTCCTACCCCGCCAGATACGTTTCCAGCGCGGACAAAGACGCCTCCGCATCGCGACGGCCGATCTGATAGATGCGTTCGAGTTCCTCGGGCTCGCGGCACAGCGACGGCACCTTCACCGATTCGCTCGGCCGCACCACAAAGATCTCGCCAGCGGCCTCGCGACGCGCCAGGTCGTCGAGCGTGGCGTTATATACCTCGTGCCGGTGCTCAAGCGCCGCAACAAACTCCGGATAGTGACGATACACGCGACGCAGCATAGGCATCACGCTATTGGGCTGCTTTACAAAGCCCGCCGGCTGCGTCAGCACCACCACGTTGCGGTCATAGCCCTGCGCAAACAGCCATGCGCTGGGAATGGAATCGGCAACGCCGCCATCCAGGTACTTGTGCCCCTCAATGGCAACGGGTCGTGTTGCCACGGGAATCGCCGACGACGCCCGGATCCACTCGATATCATGCTCATCACCGTAAGGCAGGTCATGGTAGACGGCCCGCCCCGTCTTAAGATCGGTGCACACGCAGGTAAACCGCATGGGGCAGGCACGATAAGCCTCCAGGTCGATGGGATCGCGATCGATGGGAACCTCGTGATAGGCAAACTCGGCATTGAACATGTCGCCGGTTCGCAGCCAGCTCGTCACGCTCGCATAGCGCTTGTCGGCGCAATAGGCCTTGTTGTAGCGAATGGCACGGCCGATCTGGCGCGATTTAAAGTTGTAGCCAAACGCCGCGCCCGCCGAGACGCCCACCATATGGTCACAGGTCAGGCCGCACTCCATCCATACGTCGAGCACGCCCGCCGTATACATACCGCGGTAGCCGCCTCCCTCGAGCGCAAGCCCCACCGTGGGCGTCGTATCTGGCTGTGCCATGCGACCATCTCCGTTCCTGCGTTTTAAAACGAAACAAGTATACCAGTCAACATATATCGCCTCAGTCGCATTTTCATCGAACATCGTCGCGTTACCGTTTGGCGAATAATGGCGAATAATGGCCGCCCGCAACATGGGCACCCCTACATAATTCCATACACTTGTTTATACTACTCAGTAGTTATCAGCAACGAACGTCAGCCGACAAATAAACCCAACGACGCAGCAAGGCGGGGGCTTGGAAACACGCGAGGCGTTGAGCAACAACGCGTGTGCACAACGAGCTCGCCCGACGCAATCCGCCCCGACCCCAGAAAGCCGCCTACAGCATGGATACCCCCAGCAATTACACTGAAACGCTCGAAAAGACCGTCCGCGACCTTCTCAAGCGTCAGGAGGATCTGGTCAGGACCGCCTTTACCGACCAGCTTACCGGGCTTGGCAACCGCGGCGGCTTTGCCCGTTCCCTCGAGGAGCTCTGGGAGCAGGACACCCCCGTTACCATGGCGTACATCGATATCGACAATCTCAAGCACTGCAACGACGTCTTTGGCCATGACGAGGGCAACCGCTATATTTTGCAGGTAAGCCTCTATCTCAAGCTGTATATGGAGGTGGACGAAGCGGCGTTTCGTCTGGGAGGCGACGAGTTTGCCATCCTGTCTACGATTGCAACCGAGGACGACCTCGCCGAACGTCTGGAACGCTGCCGAACGGTCCTGCTCAAAAACAACGATGCCGAGATGCCTCACTCGTTTAGCTACGGAGTGGCACACGCCGACCCCGCCCTGGGCGAAGCCCCCAATCGCTTGACGAACGATGCCGACCATCGCATGTACGACTACAAGCTACGTCATGCCGTGCACCTTGATCGACGCAATATCGCACAAGCCCACACCGACGACTTCGAAATAAGCGATCGAATTTTCGATGCCCTTTCGATGCTCAACGAAGGCCGCTATTTCTTTATCGAGAACTTGGACAAACATCGAACCCTTTGGTCACAAGGCGCCTTGCGCGATCTTGGTCTTCCTTCGGAGCATATAGACAACTGTCACGATTATTGGAAAACGCGTGTCCATCCCGATGACCTTGAGGCCTATACCAACGACATCGACCAAATCTATGACGGCTCCAAACATCGTCACGTCATGCAGTACCGCGTGCGCAATGCCGCCGGCGATTACATCCTCGGCCGTGCTCGCGGGTTTCGTATCGACGGCGACGGAAATGTCCCCTCGCTCTATGTCGGCGAGCTCGTCAACCACTCGCTTGCCGAGACCGTCGACGCCGCCACGGGTCTCGGAACGCAGCGCACGCTGATCAACGCTATCGATGCCTGCCGTCGCGACCGTTGCGAGACGGGGCTTATAGCAGTGCGCGTTCGCGGCACGGCAAAGCTCAACGAGCTCTACGGGGCCGAGGCCGTCGACAACATGCTCGCCGAATACGCAGGCCGCATGCTGTCGATTACTCGCGGCAGGAGTCGCGTCTTCCGTTCACGCAACGCCCAGTTCGTCGTGCTTAGCAACAATTTGGATCACGAAGCATTCGAGCAACTGATCCAACATCTCAAAGAGGCCGTTTTCGCTCCCGTTCGAATCGCGGGCGACACTATTACCCCCGTCTGTCTTGTCGTTCCGGCCTTTTACGAGCACCTGACCAATCAAACGGCCGCCGTTTTAGGCGAACTCGACCGTCGCATTCGCACGGCCGGCGGGCTTGTTCCCAACGACAGCCTCCCCATACCCGAGGTGGAGCGCAAAAGCGCCATCGCCGAACGCATCGATCCGCTCACGGGTCTCTATCGACCCAGCGAGTTTATGCGCCGCGCCAACGAATTTCTCGAGACAAGGCGCAACGGCGCCTGGTGTATCGCCACCGTCGATATGGGGCACATGCGACTGTTCAACGAATGGCACGGACAGGCCGAGGGCGACCGCGTACTCGCCGATGTGGGCACGGTTCTCAAGGACATCGAGAATGCCGCCATGGGCGTCGCAGGGTACTGGGGCCAAGACGATTTTTGCGTACTCATCCCCTTTGAACACGACACCGTCCATCAGATCTATAGCCGCATTCGCCAGGCCGTGGCCAAGCATGATGACGGCGTGGGCTTCTGGCCGTCCATGGGCGTCTACCCCATCGACTCCAACGAGGAAATCACCATCGATGCGCAGGCCAAGGCCATGTTTACCAATCGGCGCGCAAAAAACGACTTTAAGGAGCGCATTGCCATTTTCCGCCCCGAGGAATACGAACACGAAATCGCGTTCCACCGCACGCTGACCGAATTCCAGTATGCGCTCTCAAACGGCCGCATTACCTACTACTTGCAGCCCCAGGTCGACATGGAAACCGGCGAGATCGTTGGCGCCGAGGCGCTCACACGCTGGATTGACAAGGATGGCTCCCTCATTTCACCTACCACCTTTATCCCCGCTCTCGAGGAAAGCGGTTTTGTGGTGACGCTCGACAAATATGTTTGGCAGGGCGTCGCCTCGTGGCTGCGTGAGTGCATCGATCGAGGGCTGCGCGTAGTTCCGATCTCGCTCAATGTGTCGCGCGTGGATATCCTTGCCTGCGACGTCGCCGAGCATATGGGGGCGCTTGCCGCCCAATACAACCTACCGCCCGAGCTCATGCGCATTGAGATCACCGAGACGGCTTATACGGGAGAGTCCGAGGCCGTGGATAAGCTGACGGCCGACCTACACACTCGCGGTTTCTCGACCTACATGGACGATTTTGGCACCGGCCAGTCTACGCTCGCGATGCTCAAGAACGTCAACGTCGACGTCATCAAGCTTGATCGCACGTTTGTGCCCACCGACCGCGATCAAAGCCGTAGCGCGCAAATCGTTTCATCAATGCTCGAGATGGCGCAATCGCTCCATCTGCCCGTTGTAATCGAAGGCGTCGAGACAAACGAGCAGGCGAACATGCTGCTCCAAATGGGTGCCCACTACGCTCAGGGCTTCCTCTACTACCGCCCCATGCAGGCAAAGGATTTTGAGGCATTGCTCGATGGCGGTAACAAAAACTGATACGCTCGCGCGCAAAACGATACCGCCGAAGGGGCGCTTGTCCCCATTGGCTAACTTATGCCCCCAATCCAAACCGAATTGGGGATATGATGCAAACCACTGTTGTGCCCAAGGAGGTTATCCATCATGAACGAGTCGTATCGCCTGGGCGAGCAATCGATCATTGCCTATCTTCAGCGACTTGCGAACGGGGTCTCGACCGCCGAGCTCGATGTTGCCGCGCTGCCCACGGAGCTGTGCGCCATCGGCGAGCAGCTACAGAAGACATTTGCCATCCTGCAGCAAGAACGCGAGCTGCTTGAGCGCGGCGCCTATATCGATTCGCTCACCAATCTTGGCAACCGTGCTGGACTCCACCGTTATGCCGAGCTGCTTTGGCACAAAGGCACCCCCTTCACCTGCGCTTATATCGATATCGATCGCCTTAAGCATTGCAACGATACGTTTGGCCACACCGAGGGCAACCGCTACATTCTGGGCATCTGCCGTGCACTCACCGAGACAATGGAACCCAATGACCTGCTGTTCCGTATCGGTGGAGACGAATTTGTACTCGTATCCCCCACGACAGATGAAGCCGAACTCGAGCAGCGCCTGGAGCGGACGCGCACCGACCTTATCGAGGCAACATCGGGCGGCAAAGCGCCCATGATCGCTAGCTTTAGCTTTGGCTGCTCGCGCGTCGACCCACTCGCTGGCGATACGCGTCGCCAGATGACCATGGACGCCGACCGCACAATGTATCGCTACAAGCTCATGCACCGTGTGCAGCAGCCGAAGGAAAACGACGCATCCATGCGCCCGATCGCCGATCAGCCTCCCTGCAACGACCGGGTGTTCCAAGCGATCTCCATGAGCTCCGAGACGCGCTATCCGTTTATCCTTAACCTCGATACCGGCGAATCGCAATGGTCGATTAATGCCGTGCGCGATTTTGACCTGCCCTCCCAGCATCCCTATAACTCGCTCGATATGTGGCTCGCCCGCGTTCACCCCGAGGACCGCGACAACGTGCGCAGCGAGCTCGATATGGTGGTAAACGGCGCGTGGCACTTCCATTACATGCAGTATCGCGTCATGAATACCGCTGGTAAATATGCGCTGTGCGAGTGTACGGGCTACCGCTTGGATAGCACCGAAACCGAGCCCAACATGTATGTGGGCATTATCATCAACCGAAGCTTGGCGGATACGACCGATTCCGTGACCGGCCTGGGCGATATCCACGCCCTGGTCAACGCCATTGGCGAAATGCGTCGCGTGGCGCGCAAGGCAGGCCTGGTCGCCATCAAAATCGACGACATCGCCAAGGTCAATGCCCGCTTTGGCTTTGATGCGGGCGACCGCGTTTTGGCAGAAAGTGCCGCCTGCCTCATGGACTGTTCGCGCGGCAAGGGCCGTCTGTTCCGCTCGACCGGACCGATGTTCGTGGCGCTTTTCGATGACCTTGATCCCGAAGAGACCGACGCGATCGCAGAAGAAATCGAGCGGTTCTTGGGGTCGCCCGTACTCTTTGGCTCATTTGAATATCAGCCGCCCATTCGTGTGGCCACACTTCATCTAGATGCCGTCGACCGACAGCCCGTTTCCATTTTGAACGAGCTCAAAGCGCTACTTGAAGAGGCACCACAAGTACCGGGCACCAAGCTGGACTAGCGTTATGGGGCGCGATGTGAAACACAAGCCGTTTCACATCGCGCCCCACGCCATCTACCCTCTCGTGGGATAATCCTCCGCAGAAGTCACCGACAGCAGAGGGAGTTTGTGATGAAGGTTCTTTTGGTCAATGGCAGCCCCAAGGCAAACGGCAACACCGCCCGCGCACTCACCGAGGTCGCAGAGCAACTTAATGCAGAAGGCATTGATACCGAGGTGTTTCAGCTGGGCGCCAAGCCCATTCGCGATTGCATCGGTTGCGGCCAGTGTGGCAAGCTTGGCGGTCGCTGCACCTTTGACGACGACGTGGTCAACGAGCTGATCGCTGCCGCCGAACAGGCCGACGGCTTTGTCTTTGGCTCGCCTGTCTACTACGCGCACCCCAGCGGCCGCATTCTCTCGGCACTCGATCGCGCATTCTATGCCGGTAGCAAAGCTTTTGCACACAAGCCGGGCGCTGCCGTCGCCGTCGCCCGTCGCGGCGGTACGTCGACAACGTTCGATGTACTCAACAAGTACTTCACCATCAACCAGATGCCCGTGGTCGCCTCCACCTACTGGAACAACGTCTTTGGCGCTGCGCCGGGCGAGGCCGATGGAGATGCCGAGGGTCTGGCCACCATGCGAAACATCGGCAAAAACATGGCCTGGCTCCTTCGTTGCATCGAAGCAGGAAAGGCCGCTGGCATCGAAGCCCCCGAAGCCGATCGCGAGCGCACCAACTTCATTCGATAGAACGGCGGGACCGTGAATATTCAAATTTTCGGGACTAAGAAGTCCTTCGATACCAAGAAGGCGCAGCGTTATTTTAAGGAGCGCCGTATTAAGGTGCAGTTTATCGACCTGAAGGAAAAGGAGATGAGCAAGGGCGAGCTCACGAGCGTGATGCAGGCGGTCGGCGGCATCGACAAGCTGCTCAACCCCAAGGCCAAGGACGAGGAGACGCTCGCGCTCATCCAGCACCTCACCCCCAGCCAGCGCTTCGACAAGCTGCTCGAGAACCAGCAGGTTCTGGCCGAACCCATCGTGCGCAACGGCAAAAAGGCCACCGTCGGCTATTGTCCCGACGTATGGGGAGCCTGGGAGTAGCCTGTGTTATTTGCCAGCGCGTGGGTATAAGAGCAGGCGTTTGGCATAAGATTCAACTGTAAGCCATGTCTAACAAAGGAGGGCACATGCCCAACAAACCCGTGAAGATCATCATGCTCACCGGATACCTCGGTGCCGGTAAGACCACGCTGCTCAACCACATCCTCGCTAACGACGGCGGCATCCGCGCCGCCGTGATCGTCAACGATATCGGCGAGATCAACGTCGACGCCAGCCTCATCGCCGACGGCGGCCTTTCCGAGACCGACGACCTCATCCCGCTCACCAACGGCTGCATCTGCTGCACGCTTTCGGACGACCTGGCCAACCAGCTGCAGGGCATCGCCGACTCGAGCAAGTTTGACTACATCATCATCGAGGCCTCGGGTATTTGCGAGCCTATCCCCATCGCCTACACCATCTCGAGCTTCTGCGACGAGGCCAAGGTGGGCGGCGAGCCCAAGCTCGCCCTCGACAACATCGTGGCAGTGGTCGACTGCGCCCGCATGTACGACGAGTTCAACGGCGGTCGCGACCTGCTGGCTGAGGATATCGACGAGGACGACATCGAGAGCCTGCTCATCCAGCAGATCGAGTTTTGCTCCACGCTGATCCTCAACAAGACCGATACCGTCACGCCCGAGCAGATCGCCGAGCTCAAGGCCATCGTGCGCAGCCTGCAGAAGGACGCCGTGATTGTCGAGGCCCAAAACGGCGAGGTCCCCATGGAGGAACTGCTCGACACCGACCGCTTCGACTTTATGCGCGCCTACAACTCCGCCGCTTGGATCGAGGCCATGGAGCATCCCGAGGAGCACGACGACCCCGAGGTGCTCGAGTACGACATCGAGACTTTCGTCTACTCGCGCCGCAAGCCGTTTGACCTGCAGAAATTCACCGATTTTGTTGAGCAGGAGTGGCCCGACGAGGTCATCCGCGTCAAGGGTCCGCTGTGGCAGACCGGCAATCCGGACATGTGCTACATGTTCGAGCAGGCAGGCCACCAAATGCGCCTGATGGAGAACGGTCTGTTCGTTGACTCCGCGCCCGAGGGCGAGAAGCAGAAGATCATCGACGAGAACCCCGAGATCATGCAGATTTGGGACGACGAAACGGGCGACCGCATGACGAGCCTGTGCATCATCGGCCGTCACATGGACAAGGATGCGCTCATCGCCTCCCTCGATGCCTGCCTGACCGACTGGCACCGCGCCTAGGTTTATCCAAGCGGGCATTTTCCGCCTACGTAACCGCCAAACCACCACGAAGGTGCCCTTCGTGGTGGTTTTTCGTTCTGAGCCAAGGAGATTCATGTTCAACATTGTGCTGTATGCGCCCGAGATTCCGGCCAATACGGGCAATATCGGCCGCACCTGCGTGGTTACCGGCACCCGCCTGCATCTGGTGGAGCCACTGGGCTTTTCGCTCGACGACAAGACGGTGCGTCGCGCCGGCCTGGGCTACTGGCAAAACTTGGACGTGACGACCTATGCCGGCTGGGAGGATTTCCTTGCTCGCAACGGCCTCTCCCCTGCCGACGAGCGCCTGCACCTGCTGACCAAAAAGGCACGCCGCACCTATGCACAAAGCACCTACCGCGAGGGCGACTATCTGATCTTTGGCAGCGAGAGCTCGGGGATTCCCGAAGAGCTGCTCGCCGCGGCGCCCACATGCTGCGAGCGCATTCCTATGCTGCGCGATTGCGACTCACTCGATAACGCCGAGGCCTGGGAGGCCCACGAGGAGGCGCTCGGGCATACCGAGGATAGCCACGGGGCCATCCTTCGGCAGGATATCTGCGGCAACTTCGTCGACCCGAACGACTACCGCATCAGCGCACTCAACCTCTCCAACAGCGCCGCCATCGTCCTCTACGAGGCCCTGCGCCAGACAAACTTCCCCGGAATGTGACAAAGGGACAGTCCCTTTGTCACATTGATGCACCAAATAACGAGCCATCGCTTTTAATCAGAATTAACTAGAATAAAATGAAGTTAAACGGCGGTGTGAAAGGAGCGCCTTGTGGAGTATCTCGAGAACCCGTTTACCCCCAGTTTTGGTGAGGTTCCTGCCCATCTCGCCGGCAGACAACAGATTATTCGGGATTTGGACCGTGCCTTCTTGAGCCAGCGCAGACGCCCGGAATTGACCTCGATCTTCTCAGGCGCGCGTGGAACCGGTAAAACCGCACTCATGTCATCGCTCGCGACAAGAGCGGAATCCCACGGATGGATAGCGGTAAAGACGACCGCGCTCTCGGGAATGCTTGAGGAAATCGAGCTCGGGGCGAAACGTGCTGCAGGCCATCTCATCGACCCGTCTAACAACTTCGAAGTCACCGGTCTCGGAATTGCACCGCTCGGCAGTATCGAGGTCAATCGCGTTCACGATGCCTCGACTTGGCGTTATCGCATGAGCGACATCATCGACCAGCTCAACGAAGCGGGCACGGGTCTGCTCGTCACGGTTGATGAGGTCGACCCGATGCTCGACGAAATGATCCAGCTCGCAGCCACGTATCAGCACTTTGTGACCGATGGGAAACGCGTCGCCCTACTCATGGCGGGGCTTCCCAACAACGTCTCGACGTTGCTGAACCACAAGACGGTCTCGTTCCTTCGCCGCGCCCAGCAATATCATCTGGGGCGTATCGCCGACTACGATGTACGCGAGGCCTTGATCCGAACGATCCAGGAAAACGACCGTTTGGCGGATGCCGAGGGAATCGACAAGGCCGTTCGCTCGATTTCGGGCTTTCCCTTCCTTTTGCAGCTTGTGGGTTACCGCGCCTGGGATCTCACGAGCAACTCGAGGGAAATATCATCTCGCGACTTTGACCAGGGAATCAAAATCGCACGCGATGAAATGGACGACCGGATCCTCGCGGCGACCTATCGGGAACTCACTGCAGAGGACAAGCGATTTCTCATCGCCATGCTCGATGACGAGGAAGAGTCCACCACCGCTGACCTTGTCGAGCGCCTTAAGCGTTCGCCGCAACAGGTCTCCCGCTACCGACGCCGCATGATAGACGCCGGCATCATTGGAGAACGCGGGCGCGGAATCGTCGCTTTTGAATTACCGTTCTTCCGCGACTATCTCGCCGTTCAATGCGTGAAATAGGCATCGGATGTGACAAAGGAACTGCCCCTTTGTCACATTCAGTTATAGGTAGCGGCCAGTAATGCTCTTGGAGCAGGCCGCGATGTCGCCCGGCGTGCCGGCGCAGACGACTCGCCCGCCCGCATCGCCACCGCCCGGGCCCATATCGATCACGTAATCGGCATTACGGATAAGGTCGAGGTCGTGCTCGATCACGACAACTGTAGCACCCTTGGCAACGAGGCCGTCAAACACACTCAGCAACACCTGAACATCGAGCGGATGAAGGCCGATCGTGGGCTCGTCGAACACGAACACGGCATCATCCTGCACGCGGCCCATCTCGCTCGCAAGCTTAAGACGCTGCGCCTCGCCGCCCGAAAGCGCCGGCGTGGGCTCGCCGAGCGTGAGATAACCCAAGCCCAGGTCGTGCAGGGTCTGTAAGCGCGCCTGAACTTTCTTGAGCCCCACCGTAGCGTCGAGGGCCTCGTCCACACTCATGTCCATGAGCTGCGGCAACGTAAGCAGGCTCCCGTCCTTGCCCTCGCGATGGATATGCGAGGCCGCGTCTGCATAGCGTGAGCCACGACATGACGGGCAGACGATCTCGACATCGGGCAAAAACTGCACGTCGAGCGATATCGAACCCGTGCCATCGCACGTAGGGCAGCGCAAGGCGCCGGTGTTGTAGCTAAAGGCGCCCGCCTTATACCCTGCCGCCTTGGCCTCAGGCGTACGGGCAAAGGCGCGGCGCAGCTCATCATGGATGTCGGCATAAGTTGCCACCGTCGAGCGCACGTTGGCGCCGATGGGCGTAGCGTCAATCAGATTTGCACGGGCAATGCCCTCGGCATCGACCCAACGCACGTGCCCCGGCAGGCGCTCGCCGGCTGCCTGCGCCTTGAGTGCCGGAATGAGCGTCTCGAGCACCAACGTCGTCTTACCCGAACCCGAAACGCCCGTCACCGCGACCAAGCGACCGCGCGGGATATCGACTTCAAGCGGCTTGACGGTATGGATGGTATCGGTCGCCATGCGGATATGGCCCCGGTCGAACATTTCCTCGTCGGACACCTGCGGGCGCAAGCGCTTGGACTCTGCGCGCAAAAACGGGGCGATGCGGCTGCCCTGCGATTGTTCGACCTCGTCCACCGTGCCAGTGGCAATCACATTACCGCCGCCTGCTCCGGCAACGGGGCCCATCTCAACCAGATAGTCGGCTTCCGCTAGTACGCGCGTATCGTGGTCGACAACAACCACGGTGTTGCCGTCATCCACCAGATCGCGCATTACGCCCACCAAGCCGTCGACATTGGCAGGATGCAAGCCAATCGAGGGCTCGTCCAGCACATAGAGCACGCCCGTCGATCGGTTGCGCACCACGCGGGCGAGCTGCACGCGCTGACGCTCACCCGTGGAGAGCGTGGCACCGGCGCGGTCGAGCGAGAGGTAATCGAGCCCCAGGTCGACCAGGCGACGGGCCGTGCTCAAAAACGAATCGCAGATATCCACTGCCATGGGCTGCATCTCGGCCGGCAAGGATGCGGGCACCCCGCGCACCCACTCAATCGCCTCACCCAACGTCATGGCCGCGGCCTGCGCCAGATTGATACCGCGCACCTGGGGCTGGCGCGCAACCTCGGAGAGACGCGTGCCGCCGCAATCGCGGCACGGGCCCTCGCGCAAAAAGCGAGCCACGCGCTTTAGTCCCTTATCGTCCTTAACCTTGGCGAGCGCATTCTCGACCGTATAGACGGCGTTGTAATAGGTGAAGTCGAGCGGCGTGGCGCCCTCGCCGTTTTTGGGAACGTAGAGAATATGCTTCTTAACCGCCGGACCATGAAACACGATATCGCGCTCGGCAGGCGTGAGCTGGTTAAACGGCACGTCGGTGCGTACGCCCATCTCGCCGGCCACCTGCTTCATCAGATCCCACATGAGCGTGCCCCAGGGAAGCACTGCGCCCTCGTTGATGGTCTTTGACTCGTCGGGCACCAGGCTCGCCTCGTCCACCTCGCGCATGACACCGGTGCCGCCGCAGGTGGGACACGCGCCGCCGCTGTTAAAGGCAAGGTCCTCGGCACCCGGCGCGTAGAACTCGCGGCCGCACGTGGAGCACGTAAGCGACAGGCCCGCAGCCACGTTAAGGCTCGGCTCCACGCGCGCCCCGCAGTGCGGGCACACGTGATGGGCGCAACGGCTAAAGAGCAGACGCAGGCTGTTGTTGAGCTCGGTCATGGTACCAAAGGTCGAGCGCACGCCTGGCACACTGGGGCGCTGGTGCAGCGCGAGCGCCGCCGGCACGTGCAGGACTTCATCCACCTGAGCGTGCTCGGCCTGCGTTAGGCGACGTCGAGTATAGGCGCTGAGCGCCTCCAGGTAACGGCGCGAGCCCTCGGCATAAAGAACTCCCAGCGCCAGCGAGCTCTTGCCCGAGCCCGACACGCCGGCAATGCCCACGAGCCTCCCCAGCGGAATATCGATATCGATGTCCTTGAGATTGTGGACACGTGCACCGCGCACCTCGATAGCCTGCGGGCTCATCTTCTGTTCCGTCACCTTTATCACCCTACTCATGCCATAAAACGCGGTCGCGGATATACTCGCCCAGCATGGGCACGGTAAACCGCACAAGGCCGTATCCGGCGGCCTCGATGACGCGCTCGCGAATCAGGCTTGCGCGATATTTACTCGCCCAGCTCTGGGTACGGTCGCAGCGCTCAATGATATCCGCCGTGCGCGTCGGCTTGTCCTCGTCAACCGCCATAGCCTCGATAAAGAGGCGCTGAGGGCTGCGCAGACCGTAATACAGAGGTGCGTCAACCGCTTCGTAGAACTCGGAGACGGCATCCGCATGGCCATTCTCGACATCGCGCCTTTCGATGACCTGCGAGCCACGCCGGACAGCAGACCGCCACATGTAATAGCCCACCAGCTGAACCATATAGGGATGCCCCATGCTCTTGCGCGCCGCAAGGTCCGCCGTCTCCGCGTCAACGTAAAGACCAGCGTCTTTGACCGTCTGGATATACGAATCGCGCACTTTGGGCAAAGATATTGCCCCCAACGTACGCTGCTGGGCACGCCGCAAAAACGTCACGCTCGGCTCTTCGAGCAGATCGTCAACCATACTGGGCAAGCCGGCGAACGCCAGCGCAAGACCGCGCTGGTCGCTATCGGGCAAGCCCGTGGCATCCTGGTCTCCGAGCACCTGCTGATAGAGGACGGCAAGAGCCGCCAGTTCCTCGATAGACACCGATTGTGCCTCGTCAATCGCAAACAAGACGCCCTTGCCCGGACCGAGCTTCTTGAGACGCTCGTTGACCAGCCCTCGCAATGTCTCGCCTTTTGCCCGCGCCGCCTCGACCGACATCCGGCCAAACGACGGCCCAAACTCCATTGACGTCACAACGGGTTTATTCGAGCGAAGCGCGTCGGCCAAGCGGTCGCACAAACCAAGCGAAGCGGAATCGGAGACAACCGCCCATCCGCGCTCGCTGGCTAGACGTTGCAGCTCCCGCAGGAGAACCGTTTTGCCACAGCCGCGGTTTCCCGTAATGAGCATGAGCCTGCCCGGCGCTCCGGCGCCGTTGTCGAGCCCTTCCTCAAAATCTTCGATGACCGACTCGCGACCGATGAGTATCGGAGGCCGCTTACCAGCTGTGGGCTTAAAGGGATTTGGATTCATATCGGCCTCCTCGGATTGGCAAACCCTGGTAACAGTTATACCAACTTATACTGAGTTATACCAATAGCATGTGACAAAGGGGCTGTCCCTTTGTCACATGTGGCCGAAAAACTCGGCGTCTGCTGCTCGCCAGGGGCGGAAGGTGGTGGGATCGATCTTTACGTGCGCCGCGGCGGGTACGTCGTACCATTTGACCGTGTAGCCGGCACCGTGAGAGCAAAAGACCGAGTCGGGCGTGTTGGGCAGATCGGCCTCGGGCTCATAGGCGGCCGTCTCGATTACGCGCTCGGCATCATGGCAAGCCGCATAACCGGCGAACTCCAGGTACAGATGACCGCGCCCGCTCGTGTAGGCAGCCACCTCCAGCGCGTAATCCTGCACCTCGGATGCCGGCACGCGACCCACAAGCTTCGCTCGGTCTCCCGCCATCGTCGGCGGCTCGTACTCGGCACCCATGCGTGTGGCATCTGACAACGCCCGGCCCACGCACTCCCCCGGCACCTCGAGCTCAAAGTGGTACCACGGCTCCAGCAACACGTCTGCGCCGACCTCGCGCGCCTGCATCAAACCCTGGCGAATCGCGCGATACGTGGCCTGGCGAAAATCGCCGCCCTCGGTGTGTTTGGCATGCGCGCGGCCGCCCGTGAGCGTAATGCGCACATCGGTGATGGGCGAGCCCGTCAGCACGCCCAGGTGGTCGCGCTCCATAGCGTTGGTGAGTGCCAAACGCTGCCAGTTAAGATCGAGCTCGTCGGTCGAGGTCACGGTGCCAAACTGCACACCCGAACCCGCCGGCAACGGCTCCAGGCGCAGATGCACCTCGGCATAGTGGCGCAGCGGCTCAAAGTGGCCCACGCCCTCGACCGGCCGCGAAATAGTCTCCTTATAGAGAATGCCGCCGGGCTCAAACGCAACCGAAAGGCCAAAGCGATCGGCCAACACCCGCTGCACGACCTCGAGTTGCACGGCGCCCATCAACTGCAAATGGATCTGCTCAAGATGCGTATTCCAGCTTACGCCGAGCATGGGATCTTCGTCCGCCAACTCACTCAGCGCTTTAAACACCGCATGAACGTCGTGTTCGCCCGGCAGCACCGTATAGGTGAGGACCGGAGCGATGACGGGCGCATCGCCCGCGGGCTCCGCGCCCAGGGCGTCCCCTGGGCGAACGTGCGCAAGACCCGTCACGGCGCAAATACCGCCAGCAGCAACTTCTTGGGCAAGCTCATACTTCTCGCCGTTATAGATGCGTACCTGATCGACCTTCTGTTCCCACGCCTCGGCACTGGAACGCCCGCTGATCATCTGTTTTGCGCGCAGCGTGCCGCCGGTCACTTTAACCCAAGCCAAGCGCTCGCCACGATCCCCGCGGCTGACACGATAGACGCGCGCGGCAAACTCCGGGAGCCACGCCTGCTCACGCATCAGCGCGCATATACCATCCAGTAGCTCGTCAACGCCTTGGTCCTTGAGCGCCGAGCCGGCAAAGCAGGGAAAGAGCTTGCGCTCGGCAACCATGCGCGACAGCGTTGCGACAGAAAGCTCACCCGCTTCAAGAAACTCCTCGAGCGCCGCTTCGTCCAACGCAGCAGCGTCCTCCTGAACGGCGGCGCCCGCCAGCAGCTCGTTGGCATCCAGGCAGCCCTCGGAAAGACGCTGCCCGAGTTGTGCCAGCAAAACATCGCGGCTGGGATTCTCCAAATCGATCTTGTTGATGAAGATGAACGTCGGGATGTCATAGCGTGCAAGCAGGCGCCACAGGGTTTCGGTGTGCCCCTGCACGCCATCGTTGGCGCCCACCACCAGAATCGCGTAGTCCAGGGCACGCAGTGTGCGCTCCGCCTCGGCAGAAAAATCGACATGGCCGGGAGCATCCACGAGCATGACGTGGGTATCGCCGTGGTCGAGCACGGCCTGCGACGAGAAAATCGTGATACCGCGCTCGCGCTCGATCGTGTTAGTGTCCAGATGCGAATCGCCATCGTCCACGCGGCCACGCTTGCGAATGCGGCCCGCGTTGAACAGCATGGCCTCGGCCAACGTGGTCTTGCCGGCATCGACATGCGCCAAGATTCCAACGACCGCTTGCTTCGACATGGCTCTCCTCTTATTGCAAGCCCATCGCACGCGGCAACGGGCGTTCACGCTCCACACTGGATGATACAATTTACGGGCCGGTGGGCGAAGCGGGCCCTATCCCCCGACCGAGCTCATCGCCCCGCGTTGCCGCGCGGCGATTTTCGTAGGTTCGCGCCTTGCGAAAGCCGGCACCTCCCCTAACAGCGCAGCGACCAAAAATGGCCCCACCCGGGGCCATTTTCATGTACATGGATTGTTGATACGCGTCCTCGCTCTTATGCCTCGCGCAGCCAGTCGAACGCAACACGCGGCGTGCCGTCCGACACATACACGACGCCGGCGCGCTCGAACCCCGCTTTCATGCTCGCGCCCTGCATGGGCAGGTTGTCCGCGTGCGTGTCGATACGCAGGTGGTCAGCGCGCGCCTTGGCAAAGGCAAACATCGCGGCCGCGATACCGTGCACGGTGCCGTCGGACGCCACGCGGTGCAGTACGGCGTACGGAGTGTCGCTACGCCACTGACCGTCCTCGATGACGTCATAGCACTCGTCCGGGCCCGGCAAAAAGGCAAACGTCGCCACCACGCGACCGTCGACTTCGCACACATAGCTGCCACCGGCGGCGATATCGGCAGCCAACTGCTCGGCCGAAGGCGTGCCCTCGGGCCACTGCGTGGCGTTGCCATGCGCGCGCATAAAGGCGCGGGCGGCGTCATAGATAGCCATGACGGCGGGAATGTCGGTATCGAGGGTTTTTCTGATCATCACGCGGCGACCTCACGTTTATTGGTATCACTTTGATTGGGCAATGATACCAGCGTTTGAAAAGGGCACGAAGCAGATGGGAAGCAAAAAGCGAGCCGCCTGGTCAAAGGCCAAAAGCGAGTTTTTGGGCGCTGCCACCGGCGGCGATATGAGCGACCTGTTTGCGCGCGAGGACGAGCGCCGCGATGCCCTGGACGCCGAGCGCGATGAGGCTTGGCGCTACAAGTCGTGCGAGCGCAAAAACCGCTACGACACACGCGCCGAGGCCGAGGCCGTTATGGCCGACTGCGAAAACCGTGGACGACGTGGCTTGGCCTGCTACAAATGTGAATACTGCGGCGGGTGGCACCTGACGTCGCACCCTTGGAAATAGGCGCCGCATCGGCGCGACGCTCACGCAGCGGCACGGCACCGACACATCGCCGGCCATCGCACGCAGGCTACGGGCGCGGCGGCACCAAAACATCGTAGCGGACGGCCTTGCCCGCAAGCTGATAGCTCGGCTTAACGCCGGCAAGCAGCGGCCCCTTCACCGGCCGCTTGATAACGACCTTGCGCGGACGTACCGCAAGCGCAGCCTCGACCAGCGTCCCCTCATCGGCGCACGGCTGCTCCAAATGGTGCAAGAGCTGGAACTTCTTTTTAACCGCCGCGCTCTTGGTGCGCTCGGGAAACATGGGGTCCAGATACACCACGTCGGGAGCCGCGAACTCACCACGCTCGACCAGCTCAGCCGTATGGCGAAGGCCGGCAACACTGTCCTCGCCCGCATGTAAGCGCATGCGCGCCACGGCAGCCGCAAGCGCCGGATCATCTGCCGCGCGACCCAGGGCATCCTGAAGGAGCGCCGCGATCACGCAGTCCTGTTCATACAGATCGACGGTAAAGCCCGCTGCCGCCAGCAGCAGCGAATCCTCGCCAAAGCCTGCCGTGGCGTCAATCGCCCATGGTTGCTCGATGCCTTTTGTGCGCGCAGCCTTCACCAGTAGCTCTTGCTGCAAACGGCCCTGCTTGAGCCGTGGAAGCATGCGGACAAAATCGGCGCGCAGCTCCATCGCGCCGTCGGTGAGCGTGAGGCCCTCGGGGTTCCCGATCAGCTCAAGCCCCGCGGCCCGAGCAACAGAAAAGGGGTCGACAACGCCCATGGACACTCCTTCACAAGCAAAACGGATACGTGAGCGCCGCATGTGTCGGCACCCAACCGTCCGCTATTGTCCCACATGCGACATGGCCCACAGCATCCCAATGCAAAGCACCGCCATCAATCCCGTGCACACGGCAGCGATCACAGAATCGCTCATGCGCCTTCCCAATGATTGCGGCTCGCGTGCCTGCCCTGTTCCGTACATCATGGCTCCTCCTTAGACCAGCTCCTTGTTACGACTCCATCATCGCAGCGCCGCGCATGAGCTGCCATCGATTTGACTTACGTCCAGCTTTCCTTTTTGAAAGGTTGAGGTGCGCAGGCCTAAAGCGCTTTCAGACGCATGCGCCGCCGCGTTGAACTACAATGTGCTTCACCATATGTGCAGCACAGGGGGTACGCCAGATCGGCCGTACTCGTATCGAAAGGATCCAGCCATGAGCTACGCTCGCAAGACACTCAAAATCCTTGCCCTCATTTACTTTGTTTTGGGCATCGCCAGCCTCGTCATCGCCGGCGTCGGCATCGCCCGAGGCAGTCTCGATTCCACGTACGGGCCGAACGCCATGCTCGCCGCGGCCGTACTTGTCATCAAGGGTCTTGTCGATCTTGCCGCAGGTGTTGCGGGCATCAAGGGCGCCAACAAGCCTTCGCAGGTGGATGGCGCGTTTAAGCTCGGCATCGTCGCCGCAATCGCCACGATTGCGCAGGCCGTGCTCACGCTTCCCGCGTTTGGCGGCGACGCCATCAACTATGGCGCCTTTGTCATCGTGGTGTACGACCTGTTCTTTGTTCAGCAGGCTCACGCCGTTAAAGCCGAGAACAAGGATCGCCTGTAGGCACTTGCCTTCCACTGACCCCTACATCCAAGCAACCAACAAGGGCCGATCGCACATCTCCGCGGTCGGCCCTTTACGTTTGCCTAGATAAAACCTGCCAAAATAAACCTGTCCCTTTTTGGTAGGTTAGTGGCGGTACTCGGCGATGATGAAGTCGATATCGGTCTGAAGGGTGTCCAGGTTTGCCAGGCGCTCTTTGTCGGCAGGGCGCGTGCGGTAGTAGTACGGCGTCATCTGGAACACTGCCTCGATATCGGCCTGGGTCTGGAGCGTAATGTTCGCAGACACCCGCTGCGTTCCGACCAACTCGAGCTCGGTAGTCTTCGGCAGCTTCTCGTCGTTGAGATATGGCGTGTCGTAGAGCACCTCCTTGAGCCCAAACAGATGACGGGCACCCGGCACCACGGTGTAGAGCGAGCCCCCGGGCGCCAGCACGCGAGAAAACTCACGCTCGTTAAAGGGAGCAAAGAGCTCGGTCACCATATCAAAGGCGCCATCAGCCACGGGGATATCCTTCATGTTGGCCACAAAATAGGTCGCATCGCCGCGCTTGGCGGCCAGGCGCACCATCTCTTTGCCCAAGTCGAACCCGTAAGCGTCCACGCCCGGCACCGCACCCATGGCGCTGGTGTAGTAGCCCTCGCCGCAGCAAATATCGAGCAAGGTCATGGGGCCGTTCGTAGACGCGGCACGTTCAGACACCCGCTCGCGCACCAGCTCGACCATCGCATCGCGCAACAGCGCATAGTATCCACGGTTCAGAAAGTCACGACGGCTGCGCGCCTGCGACTTGGGATCGCCCATGGAGTCGCCGCTCTTGGACGAGCGCAGCAGATACAGATAGCCCTCGCGCGCACGGTCAAACCGGTGTCCACCCGCACATGCAGCACCGCGCTCGTCGTCCACCAACGGCTCATGGCAAACGGGACACAACAACATGGCAACTCCTTAGCGCGAACAACACAACGCCCACCATTGTCGCACGCCTTCCCCACCTAGTCATAGAAGAGACAAGGAGTGTCCCCAGCTGCCGACAGAAAAGGAACGTCCCTAAGTGCCGGCTGGCTGCATTAGGAGTATCATCGTCTGCGCAAATAAGCACGAAAGAGCATATTAGAGATTGAGAGCGTATGGCAGGCACCGCATCTAAGCACATTGACATGACCACCGGCTCGCTATGGCGCAATATTCCCCTGTTCGCCTTCCCCGTGGCCGCCACGAGCATCTTGGAGCAGCTGTCGAACCTCATCGCCACGGTCATCATCGGTAACTTCTCGGGCGACCAGGGAACCCTCGCCATGGCGGCGGTCGGCTCCAATGTTCCGCTTACCAGTCTTATGCTCAACCTTTTTATTGGCATGTCGCTTGGCTCCAACGTGGTCATCGCCAA
Organism: Collinsella sp. AM18-10; assembly: GCF_003471585.1. Lineage (GTDB taxonomy): Bacteria > Actinomycetota > Coriobacteriia > Coriobacteriales > Coriobacteriaceae > Collinsella. The sequence goes on along the minus strand of NZ_QRJO01000005.1, from coordinate 24,941 downwards.
CGCTATCGGCCGCAACGATCAGAACATGGTCAAACGCGCCGTCCATACCTCGATTTTAATGGCGCTCGTGGGCTTTGTCGTCATCGCACTGGGCGAGATCTTTGCCGAGCCCATGCTCGCTGCGCTCAACGTGCCTGCCGAGACCATGCCGCTCGCCTCGCTCTACCTGCGCGTCTTTTTGCTCAGCATGCCCTCGATCTTGCTCTACAACTTTGAGGCCGCGATCTTCCGCTCCGTCGGCATCACCCGCATGCCGCTGCAGGCGCTCGCCGTGTCCACCGTCCTCAACATTGGCCTGGACCTCATCTTTGTCCCCGTGCTCCACTGGGGCGTCACGGGCGTCGCCATCGCCACCGCCATCGCCTACACCGTCAGCGCCGCCACACTCTTTGTCCACCTGCTCAAGACCGACTCCGTCGTCCGCGTCACCCCACGCGACTTAGGCTTAGACCCCGTCGCCCTCAAGCGCATCGTCAAGATCGGCCTGCCCGCCGGCATCCAAAGCGCTGTCTTTGCCGTCGCCAACATCATCATCCAGTCCGCCATCAACAGCTTGGGCACCGAGGTCATGGCGGCATCAAGCGCCGCCATGAGCTTGGAGTACGTGTGCTACAACCTGCTCAACAGCTTTAGCCAGGCTTGCACCACCTTTGTGGGACAAAACCACGGCGCTCGCCAGATCGACCGCTGCACCAAGACGCTCAAGGTCTGCCTGATCGAAGGCGGTATCGTTGCACTCACCACGATTATCGTTATCGTCGGTCTGGGGCGCGAGATCCTATCGCTCTTTAACAGCGACCCCAACATCGTCTCGATCGGCTACATCCGCGTGTGTTCGATCTTCCCGGCATACGCCTTTAGCATGTTTTACGAAAACATGTCCGGCTACCTGCGCGGCTTTGGCATCTCGCTCATGCCCGCCCTCATCACCATGATCTGCGTCTGCGGCATTCGCTTCTATTGGGTATTCTGCGTGTTCCCGCACTTCCGTACCTTTGCGAACATCATGATGGTCTACCCCATCAGCCTGGGCACCACGGCATTCTTTATGGTCGTGGCGGTATTGCTCTGCCACCCGGCACGCACCTATCACACCGCCCAAGCCAAAGCGACAGCCCGCTAAACACCGCACTCAACGTCACGCCAGTCATTAATTGACAATATGCGAGCTCATATAGTCGATAAAACGCCTCGTGGCGATAGGCATGGTGTCCCAGCTGCGCCAAGCTGCCACCACGTCGCGCGAGGGAGCATGCACGATGGGACGTACGCGGATATCGGCCCGCATGCCCTCGACGGTACGGCGATACAGCATACTTACGCCTAGGCCCTCCTCCACCATCGCCATGATGGTGTAGTCGTCGGTGACCTCACTCGTCACGTGCGGCGACAGCCCGTGCGCCGCGAATGCATCGAGCACCAGGCTCTGCTCGCCCTCATCCAGTAACACAAACGGTTCGGACGCCAGGTCGGCGAGTGTCACCTTTTCCTTTGCCGTCAGCGGATGCGCGGCCGGCAACAATGCTACCAACTCGTCGTGATAGACCACGCGCTTCTCGAGCCCAGCAGTAAACCCGCGTGCCGTAAAGCAAAAATCAACCACGCCATCGTGCACCCACTGGGCATTGCGCGTGTAATCGCCCTGCTTGAGGATAAAGTGCACGCCCGGGTGCAGGGCCCCAAAGTCGCGAATCACGCGCGGCAACACGGTACGGCTCACGTTGGTAAACGTCGCAATGCGAATATCGGTCGAGGAGAGTCCCAGCAACTCCTGGCGTTTGCCCTCGAGCTCGGCCTCGGCAGTTACGATCTGGCGCAGATACGGCAGATACTGCTTACCGTCGCGCGTAAGCGAGACACCCTGCTTGCCGCGCTCGATAAGCGTGGTACCCAGCTCGCGCTCGAGCGCCTTGACGGCCTGGCTCACCGCACTTTGCGTATAGCCCAGCTCGTCCGCCGCGCCCTTAAGACTGCCGCGATCGACCACCATACAAACAATCTGATACCGCGATGCCATCGTGCCTCCACATCGATATAGCCGTAAAACGTTTTGCCAGCGCTTTTTCTAGTAGCATTAGTATTTCTTAATCATACTGAAGATACATTCGCTTTACTACATCCATATCTGGGAGCAGAATCCTTTTTGCGAAACCGTTCTGTAACAAAAGGAGTCCCATGGATCGCAAAAAAGCAATCGCGCTCTCATTTTCCGTTCCCGTTGCATGGGGCTTTTCGTACCCCCTTATGAAGATCGGCATGGACAGCATGAACGCCACGAGCATCGTTGCGCTGCGCTGCATCATCGCCTTTGCAGCTTGCCTGCTGCTCTTCCACAAGCACGCGCTGCGTATCAACCGTGACGTGATGATTCGCTCCGCCATCATCGGCGCCATCATGGCAACCGAGCTCACCTGCATGTGCCTGGGCTCCAGCCTCACCTCCGCCTCCACCGCCGGCTTTTTACAGAGCCTGACGGTCGTGATCGTGCCGTTTGCCAACGCCGCCCTGCTGCGTCGCGCCCCCGAGCGCAAGGTACTCATCGGCACCGCCATCGTCACCTGCGGTATGCTGCTGCTCTCGGGTGCCGACTTTACCAGCCTGAATCCCGGCGCGATCATCATGCTGCTCTCCGCTTTTGTCTATGCCGGCCATATCATTGTGGCGAAGCGCTTTGTCGAAGATGTCGACCCGCTGGCTCTGGGCGTTTGGCAGCTGGGCTTTGGCGGCCTGTTCTCGGGCATCGCCGCATTTGCCTTTGGCGGCTTTACGCTTCCCAGCACGCCGAGCGAGGTCGCGGTCGTCGTCGCACTCGCGCTCATCTGCTCTGCCTATGGCTTTATCACCCAAACGCTCGTGCAGCCCCACGTGCCCGCCGAGACCACCGGCTTCGCCTTCTCGCTCGAGCCGGTCTGCTCCGCCGTCTTCTCGTTCTTCCTGGTCGGCGAGGTCCTGAGCCCCATCGCCTTCTTTGGCGCCGCCCTCATCCTCACCGGCGTGATGGTGGCAACCGTCGAGCTCCCGTGCCTTCGCTCGCAAGGACACGCTCACATGGCAGGAGCGCCCGAGCGCGTCTCGTAGACCCCACTCTTCATGCAGCCGCGGCATAAAGGCAACCGGTGCGCCTTTACAATAGATGCCAACAGAGCATCTGCCATAAAGGAGCCCCATGGACACCGCAACTCGCGACCGCAACATAGCAACTTGGTTGGGCGATGCGCCGCAGCCGGTACGTGACACGACGAACCAGCTGCTCGAGCGCATCGCCCTTTTACGTGCCGAGCAAACTATCTACCCGGCACAAGACGACATCCTCAATGCCCTCGCCTATACGCCGGCCAACCAGGTCAAGGTTGTCATTTTGGGTCAAGATCCCTATCACGGACCCAACCAGGCCATGGGGTTATCGTTCTCGGTCCCCGCGACGCAAACCAAGTTGCCGCCGAGTCTGCGCAACATCTATAAGGAACTCAAAGCCGATCTTGACTGCCCCATTCCCGCCACGGGAGACCTAACCCCATGGGCACAACAGGGCGTCCTGCTCCTTAACACCACGCTCACCGTGCGCGAGCATGCCGCCAATTCGCACGCCAAGCTGGGCTGGAGCACGCTCACCGACTATATTATCGAACGCTGCTGCCAGCTGCCCCAACCGGTAGTCTTTTTGGCATGGGGTCGCTTTGCCCAGCAGATGGTCGAAGGAAAGCTCGCCACGACCGGCGCGGGCAAGGCAAGCGGCAAGTTCTGCCTTGCCTCTACGCATCCCTCGCCGCTTTCGGCCAACCGCGCCACGGCAGAACTCCCCGCTTTTATGGGGTCGCGCCCCTTCTCGGCAGCCAATCGGCTACTCGAACAGCACGGCTCGACCCCCGTCAACTGGACTTGCCTCGGCTAAAAACCGATACATCAAAAACGCGCCCGACGGCTTTCCATCGGGCGCGTTTCCTATTCGGGCCAAATAAATTGTGTGCGGCCGGCCTCGCCGCCATCGATCAGCAGGCTCTGCCCGGTCATAAAACGGTTGGTCACGCCCACAAAGTAGATCCACTCGGCGATCTCTTGGGCGGTGGCCCAGCGTTTAAGCGGCGTGAGCTCCATAATCTGGTTCCACAGGTATTCGTCTTCCATCACGCAACGGTTGAGCGGCGTGATAACGCCGCCCGGGTCCACACTGTTGGCGATGGCCTGCGGTGCCAGGCGGTTTGCAAGATTCTTGGTGTAGGCGATAACGCCGCCCTTGCTGGCGGCATAGGCGGGAAACTCCGATCCCGTATGCCCGCTCGCCGACCCCACATTGACCACGGATTTGATAGCCGGCGCCGGCTTGGCGGCAAGCCCCTCCCCCACAAAGGCGTAGCGCTCAGTCACGTTGATGGTGCCACGCAGGTTGGCGGCAATGTCGTCGGCCGAATCCTGCGTACCGGCAACGTTCACGATTACCTGGGGTTCAAGGTCAACTGGAAACGAGTCCGGCTCGCGGACATCAACGATCAGATGGCGGTAGCGCTCGTGTTCGATCGCCGCCGGCAGCAGATCAAAGCCCACGACCTCGTGGCCCTCGTCCAAAAAGCGCTGCACGCACGCGGCTCCGATACCGCCCGAAGCGCCCGTGATCAAAACCCGCATGCTTGCTCCTTAGGCGGTTGCGTGACGCTCGAGGTACTCGGCACCCACATTCTCGCGCTCCCAGCCGCGCACGACCTTGTAGCCCACGGGGCTCAGGAAGACCTCGCACAGCAGCTCGGCAACAGCGCCGGTCAGCGAGCACATAAGAACCTGCACCCAGGTCCAACCAAAGAACGTGTGGCTCACCACAATGGCAAAGACCAGGTTGTCGACAAACTGGCCAACACCCGTGGACACATAGGAGCGGAAGGCGAAGCTCGCAAAGTTATTCTTTTTGAGCATACGGCCGAGCGACTGGTTGAGCGTGGAGTTAACCACGGCAGAAACGAGCATTGCCAGCGAAGAGCCCAGCACCACGTACCAGGTGCCGCCAATGGTGGCGTTAAGGGCGCTGTTGACCTCGATCATGCCCGTGTCGTAGTAGGCGCCCCACATGCCGGGCGTGAGCGAGCATGCCCAAAAGCACAGGCTCACGGCCAGGTTGACCAGCAGCGCGAGGATAGAGATTTTGATGGATGCCTTGGCGCCAAAGCGCTTGCAGATCATGTCCTGGCACAAAAACGAAACCCAGCTCACCACAAAGCCGCAATCGAGTGCCAGATACGGCAGGCTGATAAGCTCTTTGTTGGCCAGCAGGTTCATCATGATAACGCTCACGAAAAACAGCGAAACCGTTGCCGCGGGAATGCTCCGCAACAGGACCTTGTAGTCCTCCATGACCTTCTTGATCATTATGTACTCCTTTGGTTTTAGGTTTAACGAGCAGGATATCGGACCCGAACTGCTCGGCCGCCACGGTCTTGAGGCAACGGTGGGTATGATAGCCGCTCACACGGCAGCAGGCAAGCAACCGGCGCGGTAGCCCCGCAGGGCCACCGCGCCGATGCGTTAAAAGGCTACGTTGCCAAACTCCGACAGGATAAGGTCGGGGTTGTGGTCGGTTGCCCAGTCCACGTTCCACGGGCTCGTGAACAGCAGCAGCTTACCGCCGCGCATGTCCTCGACGCGCAGGGTGTCGCGCGTGAGCGAAAGGCCCGGGATATCGATGGTGTCGGGGTCATTCTGGATCCAGCGGATGTCCGTATAGGGCAGCGGCTGGCGACGAACCTCAACACGGTACTCGGCCTTCAGGCGGCGCTCGAGCACCTCAAACTGCAGCACGCCGACCACGCCCACAATGACGCTCTCCATGCCGGCGCCGAGCTCGCGGAAGATCTGGATGGCGCCCTCCTGGGCAAGCTCCTCCATGCCTTTCACAAACTGCTTGCGCTTGAGCGTGTCGACCTGCGTAATGCGGGCGAACATCTCGGGGGCAAACGTCGGGATCTGCGGATACTGCACGTGGCGCTTGCCGGAGCACACGGTGTCGCCGATGCTAAAGATGCCGGGGTCGAACAGACCCACGATATCGCCGGCGTACGCCTCGTCCACAATGGCGCGGTCGTCGGCCATCATCGAGGTGCCCGTGGCCAGCTTGAGCTTGCGGTTGCCCTGCATATGGAAGGCATCCATGCCGCGCTCGAACTTGCCCGAGCAAATGCGCACAAAGGCAATGCGGTCGCGGTGGTTCTTGTCCATGTTGGCCTGGATCTTAAAGACAAAGCCGCTAAAGTCGTTCTCGGCGGGCGCGACCGGCTCGCTGGTGAGTGTATCGGTATAGGCGCGCGGCGTCGGGGCCAGACGCAGGAACTCTTTAAGGAAGGGCTCCACGCCAAAGTTGGTGAGCGCCGAGCCAAAGAACGCCGGGCTCAGCTTGCCGCAGGCCACGGCATCCAGGTCGAGCTCGTCGCCGGCGCCATCGAGCAGCTCGATGTCGTCCATCAGGTTCTTGTGGTTCTCCTCGCCAATAAGCTCGTCCATGGCCGGATCGCCCAGCTCGGCCTCGACCTCGGCGACCTTCTTGGTGGCGTTGGCATGACCGTCGCCCTCAAAGGCGATAACGCGACGGGTCTGGCGATCGAACACGCCGCGGAAGTTGCGGCCGCTGCCGATCGGCCAGTTCATGGGATACGTATTGATCCCCAGAACATTCTCGATCTCTTCCATGAGCTCAAACGGATCGCGAGCCTCGTGGTCGAGCTTGTTCACAAAGGTAAAGATGGGAATATGGCGCAGCGTACAGACCTTAAAGAGCTTTTTGGTCTGGGCCTCGACGCCCTTAGCGCCGTCGATGACCATGACTGCGGCGTCGGCGGCCATAAGGGTACGGTAGGTATCCTCCGAGAAGTCCTGGTGGCCGGGGGTATCGAGGATGTTGACGCAGGCGCCATTATAGGTGAACTGCAGCACCGAGGAGGTAACGGAAATGCCGCGCTCCTTCTCGATGTCCATCCAGTCCGAGACGGCGTGCTTGGCCGAGCTCTTGCCCTTGACCGAACCGGCAGTCTGGATGCTGCCGGTATAGAGCAGCAGCTTCTCGGTAAGCGTGGTCTTACCGGCGTCCGGGTGGCTGATGATCGCGAATGTGCGGCGCGACGAGATTTCATCCGACAGGCTTGCCATGCGGATCCTTTCTTGCATTGAGTGCATTACGTCGATGTAACCGCACTATTGTAGCCGCGAAATCCCGCTCTAGGGCGCCTATCAGGACAAATTCATCAGTTGGGGCCTAGGGTAGCAGTCGATGGCGGCACTCCGCAGCAGTTCGTCTCGATCTGTAACATCTAGACGGTTTTTGAACCTCTACCTGTTACAGATTTAGACAAACAGGTGGACGTCCCAGAAAGATCTCGATCTGTAACATCTAGCCACTCAAAACGGGTCCATCTGTTACAGATTGAGATATAAGGATAGACGGGTGGCCAATGTCTCGATCTATAACATCTAGCAGCCAAAATCTTCTCCAGTTGTTACAGATTGAAACAACCAGGTGGGGCCCGCCAGCAAAATCTCAATCTGTAACAGGTAGCCGTCCAAATCGGTTCCAGTTGTTACAGATTGAGATGAACGAACGAGCGGACAATCCCTATTTACCTCTTGCGTAACCGTGCATAGTGTATATATACTGTGCTTACCGGTTATATACACGTGTAGCCCATCAGCTAAGGAGCCGCTGTGGACATCATCCTATCCAACTCGAGCGATAAGCCCATCTATGAGCAGATATCTTCGCAGGTTAAAGCTCAGATCCTTTCGGGCACACTCACCGCGGGAGCCAAACTCCCCAGCATCCGTGCACTCGCGAGCGATCTTGGCGTGAGCGTCATCACCACCAAACGCGCCTACGCCGACCTGGAGCAGCTTGGGTTTATCTGCACCGTGCAAGGCAAAGGCTGCTTTGTCGCCGAGGGCAACCAAGAACTCTTGCGCGAAAGTCAGCTCTGCCATATCGAAGAGTTGCTTGCGAAAGCGGCGAGCCAAGCCGAAACCCTGGGCGTCACGCGCGACAAGCTGCACGAGATGCTCGACCTGGTAGCCCCCGAAACCATGCAGTAGCCATCTGCAAGAAAGGCTATACCATGAAAAACTTGCTAGAACTTAAAGGTGCATCGCGCCGTGTGAGCGACCGTTTTTCGCTGCGTGATGTCACGCTTGCCGTGGAGCCTGGCCAGATTGTCGGCTTTGTTGGTGCCAACGGTGCCGGCAAAACAACGACGATTCGAGCTGCTCTCGGGCTTGTAAAGCTCGATGCCGGCGAAGTGCACCTGTTTGGGCAGCGCTGTGGCGCCGACGCGCCCGATGAAACGCAGCGCCATCTACGCTCCCGCGTCGGTCTTGTCCTGGACACGTGCCCCTTCCCCTCCACGCTCAAGGTGGGCCAGATCGAGTCGCTCGTAGGCCCGGCGTACCCCACGTGGGACCGCGAAACGTTCGCCGGATTCATCAACCGATTTGGCCTCGATCCCAAGACAAAGGTCAAGGACCTCTCCCGCGGCATGGGCATGAAGCTGCAGCTTGCCTGTGCACTCAGCCACAATGCCAAGCTGCTCGTTTTGGACGAAGCCACCGCGGGCTTCGATCCCATGGCACGCGAGGAACTGCTCGACGAGCTGCTTGCCTTTGTCGCCGACGGCCAGCACAGCGTGTTACTCTCGAGCCACATTACGTCCGACCTCGATCGCACCGCTGATCGCGTCATCTGCATCGATAATGGCTCGATTATTTTTGACCTGCCGCGCGAGGACATGACCGACCGCGCCGGCATCGCCAACTGCACCCAAGCACAGGCCGCCGAGCTTATGGCTTGCGTCGAAGGCGCCCGTGCCGTCCACCACGCCTATAGCGTAGACGTGCTCGTGCCCAACCGTCGCGAAACACTCGAGGCCTTCCCCGAGATTCCCTGCGATCGGGCAACCATTGATGACTATCTGCGCCTCATGCTGAAAGGGGCTTCGAAATGAAACGCGCCTTTATGTCCGAGCTCGCCATCGTTCGCACGCTCATCCCGAGCATCGCGGGCGTCGGCCTGTTCATCTTCGTCGTGCTAACCCTTGCCAACGCGTCGGATGGCGATTCCGGCATGAGCGCCGGCGCCTGCGCCGTCAGCGCCATGTCGCCCATCATGGTCATGAACTCACTGGCCGGTTTCGACAATCAAAACGGTTGGGAGCGCTACCGGGCAACGCTGCCCTTCTCGCGCAAAGACATCATCTGCGCACGCTACCTGAGCGTTATTGTCTTCTCCGCCGTCATGGCATGTGCAGCTACGCTTTTGAGTGTCGTCGCCATCCCGCTCTTCAACAGCGCGGGCATTCCTTCGACAGGACAGACGGTCTTTGAAATCGCAATCGCCTCGGCAGCATCGATGCTCATCTCCCTCATGATGGTGTTTTTGGCGCAGCCACTGTTCTTTCGATTTGGACACATGGAGGCGCTGCGCCTATCCGTTGGCCTGTTTGCCATGCTCGGATGCCTTGCCATGGCCACGCTGAGCTCCTCCAACCCCATCAGCAACTGGCTCATGTCGATTGCCGGAGCGAATCCCGATCCCGCCGTCCTCGGCTGTCTGTGTGCAGGAATTGCAGTACTGGCGCTCGCACTATGTGCAATCAGCTGCGCTGTCAGCACCAAGGTTTATCGAGTACGCGATCTGTAATCGACAGCTAAAAAAGCTTAGGTGGTACCCCGCTTATTTTTTCAATGAAACAAGGCGGCATAGCGTCACCACCGCCCCTCACAGCAGGCCGTCTAGTTCTTGGCAACCAAAAAGACACCGTCAGCATATCGAAGGTGAATACTTTTCCGCGAAGTGAACGAGTAAAATCAGTGCCCTGTAGCATCGACATTTTTAAGGACTCAATTCCTGCGGTTTTTGTCTAAGAATCCTGCAGTTTTGTTCGAAAAAAGTGTGCATGTTCCAGGGGTCCAGATTTACTCGTTCACTTCGCGGAAAACCATTCACCTTCGATTCGAGCCTTAACCAAATGTCCTCTCGAACTATGGCCCCTGTCTCACCACAGCGATATCAAAGCTTCATGCCGGGACGGTATCATCGGACGAGCGCCGTAAATCTGGCGCGGTTGTTCTTTGGGGAGGCATTTCACCCGTGTCATGGGTCGCAGCAGCATTTGTGTCGGCTTTCTTTGCCGGCGTCACATCTGTCCTGGCCAAATGCGGCATCAAGCAGACCGACTCCGATGTCGCGACGGCCATTCGCACCTGCGTGGTGCTCGTTTTCGCCTGGGCAATGGCGGGCATTTCTGGATCCATTGGAGCCATCGGCAGCATCGAACCCAGATCTTGGCTCTTTCTCGTCCTCTCGGGACTCGCTACCGGCGCTTCGTGGATCTGTTACTTTAAGGCGTTGGGCATCGGAGACGTCAATAAGGTCGTACCGGTCGACAAGATGAGCACCGTACTCGCTGCACTGATTGCCATCGTGCTTTTTGGCGAGACGAGCAACCTTGCGGTTAAGCTCGTGGGAACCGCTGTCATCACCCTCGGCACGTTTTTAATGATCGAGAAGAAGCAGTCTGCCGGACCCGAGCGGCAGCAAGACCGGACCTGGCTCGCTTACGCCCTCGGCGCCGCCGTGTTCGCGGCGCTCACGTCCATCCTTGCCAAGGTTGGCATCGAAGGCGTCGAGTCCAACCTGGCCACGGCAATCCGTACCTGCGTGGTACTGGTTATGGCATGGGCAATCGTGGCAGCCAAGGGAAAACTGGATCAGGTCGCGCACGCTGACCGGCGCGAACTCACATTTCTCGCAACATCGGGCATCGCGACCGGAGCATCGTGGCTGCTCTATTACTACGCCATCGCCACAGGCCAGGTGAGCGTCGTGGTGCAGATCGACAAACTATCGATTGTCGTATCAGTACTATTTGCGCGCCTGACATTCAACGAAAAACTCTCACGACGCAGCGTCATCGGTCTCGCCCTCATCGTACTGGGCACCGCCGCGCTCGCAGTTTGGAAGTAGCGCGGCCAGCAGCCGCTACATCCTCACACCTGGCTTGGGATGCCTGTACTGACCGTGGGATGCCGTGCGCTTACCGTGCGAGATGGCAAATTTGGGACAACAGTGCAGGCAACGAAGGCAGGCTGCGCACTCCGGCTTTGTCCAGACGGGAAGGCCGTCGCGCATCTCAATCGCCGCCATGGGGCAGCGCTTGGCACACAGGCCGCAGCCGATGCAGCGATCGGCATCGACGGCAAACTTGCTCGTCTGTTGCATGCGCGGCAGCCCAATTGCGTGATACGCGCACGATGCAAACAGAGGCACGCGATGGCGCATCATGTTGCCCGTGCGGCGCGCCCGCACCGCCTCGATCACGGCATCAATCTGCGCCTCGGCAGCTCTATTGATACCCTCAACCTTTTGAGGGTCAGACAGGTCGAAAACAGGCGTCCAGGTATCGGGCATCTTGACGCTCATCGCCGCATCTAACTCGAGCCCACGCTCGTGTAGCAGATCGCGGGCGAACTTGGCCGATTGCCCGGTCGTCGAACCATATGTCGAGACATAGAACGTATAGGGGCGCTCGCCGCCCTTTGTGCCGGCAGCAACCGATAGGTCGACAGTCTTCAAAAACTCGATCATTGGCGTCGGCAAGCCCCAGGCGTATACCGGGGCGACAAACCCCAGCCGACAGGGGCCTTCCATCACAGCAAGGTGAAGGATCTCGGCATCAAAGCGCTCAATCGACATAACTTTGTCGCTTGTCGCCGCTGCAATGCGACGCGCCACATGCTCGCTGTTCCCTGTCGCGCTAAAGTACAGGATCATCTCGTACCCCTGGAATTGACTCGTGAAAAACCGCGCTACTTGCGCAGCGGCTTGGGCAGTGGAATGCCGGCGGCGATGACGGCCGCGATGATCATGCAGACGATACCCTTGAGTGGAAAGCACATAAGCAGCAGGCCCACGACCATGACCGGCTGACGCATGACCGCACCCATCGTCGATGCCGTGCAGACGGCGACGCAAAAGACCGGATCTGCGCCGGTGAGGATGGCAAGGCCATAGCCCAGGCTTACGCCCGAGAAGATAACCGGGAAGAAGTGGCCGCCGCGCCAACCAAGGTTGATGAGGGCGGGCGTCAGCATGGCCTTAACAAGACCGGTCGCGATAAGCACGCCAGCGGGAATGGTCAGATAGGTTTCCATGAGCACGTCGGCCTGGGTCTCGCCGGCAAACATGGTGTAGGGCAGGACCGTGCCGCAGATGGCGAGCGCCAGACCGGCCAGCATGGCCTTGACAACAGGGCGCTCCCCTATGGCATGGGACAGTACCTCGCTTGCATGCTCAGAGACAAAGTACAGCCAGCCGCATACGGTACCGACCAACGCCAGCGGAATGAGCCAGGCAAGCTCCAGGTTGCCCACCTCGGCGGACTCGAACCTGGGCATGCCCATGCCGCCGCCCACAAGCTGGCCAAGCAGCAGGTAGGTGCCCAGACCGCCGGCAATCGCAATGCCGTAGACCACGGTCTTTTGCGCCTTGGGAAGCTTGATCGTGATCTCGTCGGATGCGGGGTCCTCGTCGCCGTCGGCGCTACCGGCAAGCGGTGCCACAAAGCCAAAGACGGGCGCGGTAAAGAGCGCCGTCAGGGCAGCCTGGGTGCCCAGCAGCGTGAGCTCCCTAAACTCGGCGCCAAAGCGACGCATGCGGTCGCCGACCCAGCTGCACAGGCCCGCGATAACGCCGGTCAGGCCGGCCTCCGGTCCAATACTTCCGCCAAACAGCAGCGGCAGCAATGCCGCGAGCGAAAGCTTGCCCAAGTTGTCGTACGGGTAGCATCCGTCTTGCTTAACCTTGGCCATGACCTGATTGAGGTCATCGGTCATGGTGCCTGTCATCTTTTCGTACAGACCGATTAACAGGCCGCCCAGCAGGCAGACAAAAAACGGGTACGGCAAAAAGCCAAACGGGCCGCTGGCAAGCTCGGGCGAAGCGACGCCCAGCGCGTACGGAATCTCGGTCCATAGATAGTCGATACCGTGCTCCATCGCAAAAAAGAACAGCCAGACCGCGGCACCTGCGAACGCACCGGTCACGGCAACGCTAACTAAAAACAGCGCGCGGTTTGTGGGTTTGGCAAGGTTATCCATCGGGTCCTCCCGCGGTCAAAGTCGACATAGTTATGTTTTATTGTAGAGCGAGCGTTGCCCGAACGAGCCAACCGTCTGCGCCGCAAACGGCACCATTGGGAGTCATAGCGGGACAGGCTTAAGACTTATCCGTTGATAATCGAGGCAATCTCGCGCAAATCGTCGGCAAAGTAAATGCCTTGCTGGCGCTGCGGGCTCGATAAACCCTTATCGATCATGTGCCCGAGCAGCGCCTTGAGGTCGTTGTAGTAACCGCCCAGGTTATACAGGATGCACGGAGCGCTCAGGTGCCCCAATGACACCGCGGACATGACCTCGGCAATCTCCTCGAGCGTGCCCGTCCCACCGGGAAAGGCGATGAACGCATCGCCGAGCTCAATCATCTTGGCCTTGCGCTCCGCCATATCGCTCGTCACGATGAGGTCGTCGATACCGTCATGTTGAAACTCGGCCTCGATAAAAAAGCTCGGCTCCACACCCGTCACGTGTCCGCCAGCATCGAGCACGCTCTCGGCGAGCGCGCCCATCAGGCCCGATTTGGACCCGCCGTATACCAGCGCGTGTCCATTGGCGCCAATCCAGTTGCCCAGCTCCTGCACCGCGGGCAGAAACGCCGGGTCATTGCCAGTGTTGGCACCCAGGTACACGGTGATGTTCATATTTGTCTCCCTGTTGTGGCGCACGACGTTCGTCTTAGCGCTGACGTCGACGATACTCGCGCACGCGACGCGAAAGATCGGCGAGCTCGTCGCGATCGAGCTCTTCCAAATGCTCCAGATCATCCATAAAGCGCGCCATGGTGTCCTTTTGACGCATCTTGATAAGCGTATTGCAGTAGTTCACCGCCACGCCCGTGAGCATGGCGATGTAGAAGATGCTGATGACGCTCAAGACGACGGTAATGGCGCGGGCAACCGGCGTTTCGGCCGGAATGTCACCAAAGCCGATGGTCGAGACCGTCTCAAAGCTAAACCACAGGCCATCGCCAAACGTGAGGGTCGTGGGCTCGGACAGCCAGACGGCCGTCGAGCACAGCAGATAGAAGACGAGGAACAGCTCCGTAATGCGCACAAAGCCCGCCTGGCGCAACACGTCGGCAAGCGTCCTGAGCTTTTTCATCGCGACCCCTTCCACGGACAACCAATCGCGTTCGCTCGGTATTGTCCCACAACCGTCAGTTAGGGACGTTCCTTTTGTGCCGGCAGAAAGGGACTGTCCCCAACTGCCGGGCGGAACCGTTTAGCGGTGCCGCTGCCGGCTGGGCAGGCTGAGCTGGTATCCTTATGCGGTAATGTCTCGATTCGTTAGGATTGCATGTGAGAGCTGCCACTGTCCTTCGTTCAGTTATATGTCGCACCCTGGCCGCCGCGCTTACCGCGCTCGCCGTACTGAGCGCCGTCGCGCCCGCCCCTGTCTTTGCCGCCGACTCCGATCAGCAGGTCAAGACGGTCCGCGTCGGCTGGCTCGTCAACAACGAGGGCTTCCAGGACGGCACCCCCGGCGAGCGTCTCTCTGGATGGGGTTACGAGTACCTCCAGACCCTGTCGTACTACACGCCCGGCTGGCGGTACGAATACGTCTCCGGCACCTTCACCGAGCTTTTGGACATGCTCGAGGCGGGCGAGATCGACCTCATGCCCAACATCTCCTACTCCGAGGAACGTGCCCAAAAGCTGCTCTTTTCCTCGAACCCCGAGGGCACCGAGCGCTACTTCATCTACGCCAAGCCCGATCGCGACGATCTGGCCAAGGGTGACCCCCAAGCGCTCCAAGGCCTTACCATCGGCTGCAACCCCGGCGTTATGCAAACCTTCGTTGGCCAACAGTGGCTCGCCAACGAAGGCATTACCTGCACCTATAAAGAAATCAACACTGGCGGCGCCCTCTTTGACGCGCTCGCAAACAACGAGGTCGATGCCATCATCATGAACGACACGACCTCGTCGCCCAGCGCCTCCCCCATGTTCTACATTGGTTCGAGCGACTACTATTTTGCCGTCCCCAAAAGCCGCCCCGACCTGATGGACGACATCAATGCCGCCATGTCGGCAATCGCCCGCGTCAACCCACGCTATATCGACGAAGTCAAATCTAACTACTCGGCCCAAAACAGCGGTTCATCATCGCTCAACGGCCCCGAGCGCTCCTGGCTCAAAACAAATGACAACACCATCACGCTCGGCTACATTACGGGCAGACTCCCCTACTGCAACGAAGACGAAAACGGCGAAATGGAAGGCTCGCTCGCATCGCTTGCGACGACGTTGCACGATAAATTTGGCATTACGGTCAAAACCGTCGCCTTTGATAGCTACAAGATGATGTCAAAGGCCCTGTCAAAGGGAAGCATAGACGTTGTGCTGCCGGTATACCGAGATTACTGGTTTGCCGAGCAATCAGGCGTTGTGCAGTCGGTATCGTTGGGGACCATATCCCTCACCGCCATCCACACCGGCAGCGACCTGAACAAAGACCTTCAGAACATCGCCTGTACCAAATCATCGTTTGTCAACAAAAATGCACTTGAAAGTCTGTTCCCCACAGCGACCGTGACCGAATACCAATCCGACGATGAAGCGTTCGACGCCCTCAGGAAGGGAACGGCGCACTGCATCGTCGCTCCCAGCTCACGCATAAAAACCATCGGCGACCGTCATGATCTCAAGGACTACGAGACGGTCGAGCTCCCTGACACCTGTGAGCTCTCGTGCTGGATTTCGCGCGGAAAGCCCGAGCTGCTGGGAATCATCAACAAGGGCATCATCAATGCCGGAGAATCGCTCTCCGCAAGCAATTACTCCTCCACGTCGTACACGACCCAGGAATCAGACACGCTTCAATTCCTTTTTCGCAACCGCACCGCCATTGCCGCTACCCTCATCGGTATGTTGTCGGTCTGCACCGTCCTGCTCATCTGGGCGCTCGTGCGCGCTCGAACCGAGCGCAAAAAAGCCGACGCTGCCAACGCCGCTAAGACGGCATTCCTCACGCGCATGAGCCACGACATCCGTACGCCGCTCAACGGTATCCTGGGCCTTATCGAGATTGAGGAATTGAAGGAAGGCGATATCAAGGTCGCCCGCGAGAGCCGTGCCAAGGCGCGCGTTGCCGCCAATCACCTGCTCTCGCTGATCAACGACATCCTCGAGATGGGCAAAATCGAAGACCGCAAGCTAACACTGGAGCATGCGCCTTTTAACCTCAAAGAGCTCTGTGACAATACGCTGGTTCTGTGCAAGCTCCGCGCGTCCAGTAACGGCATCACCATGCAGGACAATAGCCTGCCGTACGCCACGGGGCCATACATGATCGGCAGTCCCACCCATATCCGACAGATCATGATCAACCTGTTAGACAACAGCATTAAGTACAACAAGCACGGCGGCTCCGTCACCTTTAGTTCAAAGACCAAGCCACTCGATAACGGGCGCGCGCTCTTTTGCTTTAGCGTTTCGGATACCGGCATTGGCATGACTCCCAAGTTTTTAAAGCATATCTATGAGCCGTTTGCCCAAGAAGGTGACGATGCGCGCAGCAAGTTCCAAGGAACCGGCATGGGCATGCCAATCGTCAAGTCGCTTATTGAACTGATGGGCGGCACCATCGAAGTCACCAGTGAGCTCCATGTGGGCACCTCGTTCTACGTGGAGATTCCGCTCGATATCGACGAGAATCCCCAGGCGCGGGCGAATACGGTTGAGAGTGCGCCCGACTGCTCGCTCGCCGACATGAACGTGCTGCTCGCCGAAGACAACGAATTGAATGCCGAGATTGCCCAGACGCTGCTAGAATCCGAGGGCGTCGTGGTCACCCGCGCCGCCAACGGCAACGAGGTCGTCGATCTGTACCTGTCGCATCCCGCCGGCAGCTTCGATGCGATCCTGATGGATATCATGATGCCAGGCATGGATGGCTACGAGGCAACCCGCGCGATTCGCCTGAGTGAGAAGGCCGATGCAGCCGACATCCCCATCATCGCGCTCACCGCCAACGCCTTTGCCGAGGACGCCAAGGCGGCACACGATGCCGGCATGAATGCCCATCTGCCCAAACCGCTCGACTTTAACGAGCTCAAAAACATGCTCGCTTGCATCAAGAAAAACGGAACTGTTTCGCTATAGTTTGTGCTCAACCACCCTGCACCGTTAGAAAGGAAGCCAACGATGTTTAGGCCCTTGCGTCGAAAGAAACGTGCGATTTCCGATGAGGCGGCGCGCGAGTTGCTCGCCACCTGCAAGCGCGGAGTCTTTGCCGTCAACGGCGATGATGGCTACCCGTATGCCATTCCCGTCAACTACTTCTTTGACACCGAGCACGACAAGATTTATTTCCACGGTGCCAAGGCTGGCCACAAGGTCGATTCACTCAAGCGTGACGACAAAGTCTGCTTTACCGTGTACGGCAACGAGCGGTACAAGGACGACGACTGGGCTCCCTACGTTATGAGCACCGTGGTCTTTGGCCGTTGCCGCCTGGTAGATGAGACACCTTCGTTTATCGAGGGCAAAATCCGCCAGCTCGCGCTTAAGTACTACCCCTCTGCCGAAGAAGTCGAGGAGGAGATCGCCAAAGACATCAAGGGTGTCCAGCTCTACGAGATCTCGATTGAACATCTTTGCGGCAAGCAGATCCATGAAAAGTAAGCCCAAAAACAGGTCCTGCAAATAGCAAAATGGCTCGGTTCCAACCAGTATTGGAACCGAGCTATTTGTTTATGAAGCGTCGGCGGCTATGTGCGCAAGCGCCTCAACGAGATCCTGAGAACTCACGGGTTTGCTCAGATGCGCGTTCATGCCCGCCTCGCGCGAAAGCCTACGGTCGTCGGCAAAGGCATTGGCGCTCACGGCGATAATCGGCGTGGTCGCGGCGTCCTCGCGATCGAGCGCTCGAATCTGACGCGTGGCCTCAAGGCCATCGATGCCGGGCATCATGATGTCCATCAATACCACGTCGTACTCGTGCGGCGCGCTCGCGGCAAACGTCTCGACGGCAGACTCGCCATCTTTAACATGTGTCACGACGGCACCGGCGCGGTCGAGCGTAAACTGTGCGATCTCGGCATTCAGGTCGTTATCCTCTACGAGCAAAACACGCAGGCCCTGGATCACGTCGCTGTCGCCTGCATCCACGCGAACTGCCTGGGGAATCTCGGAACTCTTGCACTTCTCAAACGGCAGGCAAATGGTAAACGTCGTCCCCCGCCCCAAGGCGCTCGTAAAGCTCATGGTTCCGCCCATAAGCTCGACCAACTGTTTGGCAATAGACGCGCCCAGGCCAGTTCCCGATGAAGCGCCTTCCACCTGCTATTCCTCGCGGCTGAACGGCTCGTAGAGGTGCTGTTGAAACTCCTCGCTCATGCCAATGCCGTTATCGGCGATCGTGTATTCATAGACGGGGACACCGTCCACCGGCTCCACCTCGCGGCATGTCAGGCGAACATAGCCGCCCTGGCGGTTGTACTTGACGGCATTACCGGCAATATTGAGCAACAGGCGCTTGAGGTGCGTCACGCTCACCCGGGCATAGGGATGATCAAGAGTCCGTTGGTCGCAGATAATTGTCACCAGGCGCTCCTCGGCTTGGCGCTCCAGAATATCGCACACCTCACGGTTGAGGGCCACCATATCTGTAGGCACGAGATTCAGGTCGACCTGCCCGCTCTCCAAGCGGCTCATATCGAGTGCCTCGTTCGCAAGGTCGAGCAACAGTCCCGACGCCGTCCAGATCTTTGAGCGGCACTCGGTCTGCTTTTGCAAGTCGTCCGCGTTGGCATTGCCCACCTCGACCATACCGCGAATGCCGTTGATGGGCGTGCGCAGGTCGTGACTCATGCGACGCAGGAACTCCGTCTTTGCAGAGTTGGCAGACGAAGCTTCGCGCGCCGCTTTTGCCAGTTTGTCGCCATAGTCGCGCTCCTGCAGCAACAGGTCGGCAAAGCGTTGGCTCTCGGCGCGGCGGCGCACCAACACAACAGTGGCTATAACACCGCCGTAGAGTGCCAACACACTGGCAACAACAGCGGCAACAACCTCAAAGTAACGCTGCGCGGGAGCATAGGTGTACACGTAAAAATCGCGCGCTTTACCAAATGTGCCCAGATACCACTCACCGCTGTCGTTAACCAATCTGACCTTACCAGCCAGGCAACGCTCCTTAATGCCGTTGACAACGATGGCATCCGTCGCAGGCAAATCGAACACGCCTGACACGGCGGGCTCAACAGCGTTGGTCGCAACGACCTTACCGTCGTTTTCGATCACGATATTGCCGCTATCGATGGTCTCATAACCATCGAGCAAGCTCTGCAACTTGAGCGTATTGCTCGCGACCGCCTTGGCGCTCTGGTGCCTCACCGCGACAACGATGCCCTCACCGTCCGGCCGGGCCACGCAGCCAATGTCTGCGACCGAATCGTCCGCAAGCGTAATGCGAGCGGTATAGGACTTAAGCGGATGGGCTGCCACCTCCAGCACAGGCGCCTCTTTGAGATTCGCAGCGAGCGACTCGTAGCCCACGTCATCCTTCGAGGACTCGGACACCAAGTTGCCCGATGCATCCGTTACGATCAGCGCTGTCACATTAAACTGGTCAGCATATTGCTCCAACGTAGCGTTATCCACCGAGCCGTCGCGCTCCATATCGCGCGCCGCCTCTCCGGCGATCTCCATAACGCGAATCAGGTTTTTGGTCGCATAGGCGCTGTTGAACGCATCGTAGGAAAGGCTCTGCGTCGCCACGTAATCGACAACGTCGGAAAAGCGCTGCTCGGCTTGGGCCGTCGTGTAACCGTAGCTCGTCATGCCGGCAGCAGCCGAGAGTGCTATCCCCAACAGGGCGGCAAGGAGCCATGCCAGGGCCGAACGGTCGCCCCGCTTCTCTGTGGTGTGGTCGGGTGCATCAATCATGACAGGCCCTCCACATTCAAAAAGGGCGAAGGGTCATCAAAATACTTTGACACCAGGCGCTCCATGGTGCCATCGGCAAGCATTTCTTGGTAGGCATGGGTGAGCTTAACGTCGATGCCGCGTGTGTCGTTGATATCGAAAGCGGTGCCCAAACCAACCTCTAGCAGCGGCTCAGACAAAATGCGATACGTCACGCCATAGTCTTTTTCGTAGGTGAGCAGCGAGGACTCATGCGCGGCGATGGCGTCGACTAGGCCCTCGACAAGCGCCGGGTTCAGGTACGAGCGGTCCGAAAAGCTGTAGAGCTCCTTAATCTGCGGAACGTTTTCATTGGTGTGATTGAGCAGAATCGATTCGGGCTTGGTGGTGGACTGGACCGCCACGACCCTACCCTCAAGATCGGCAAGCGTGTAGATATCGCTTTCGGGATCGACAGCAACCACCTGTCGGCTCGCAAGGTACGGCCCCGCCCAGCGATACTCGCCTTCGCGGCCCGTCATACTAAAGCTGCCCATGACGCAATCGAGCTCGCCGCTCGCCAGCAGCTCTTTCTTCTTTTCCCAGTCGATCAGCTGGTACTTTGGCTTGTAGCCAATGCGGCCCAAAGCCTCGGTCAAAATATCGACATCCAGGCCAACAATATCGCCGTACTCGTTGCTATACACAAACGGTGGATAGAGGTCGCTGCCAACGTTGAGCGTCTTAAGGTTGTCGTCTTTGACCTGCGAGGCGGCTGCGCCTTCTGATGCAGACGCCGCGGCCCCATCATTCAACCCGGAACAGCCAGCTATCGCCACGACAAAGGCGCCCACCACTGCAAGCGCAACAAACAATGATATGGCGGCCGAGCGACGAGGTCTTTTCATCGAGCTCCAGACGATCCTGTTTACAGACTCAAGAGCTGAATAATAGCAGACAAAACCGCGCTTGCGCTCAATGGTTACAGATGCTTTACCATACGGGGCCTTCCAGCCAATCTGGCAGACAGCCCCGCATGCAGCGCTCACTTACCGTGCATTAAAAACGTAGCGGTCCAAGCGGTCGCACGCCTCCCTTACACGCGAAAGCGGCAGCGCCAGATTCACGCGAATGTGGCAAGGTCCATGGAATGGACGGCCGTCCTGATAGCCCACGCCCACACGCGCGCCCTCGTCGAGTAGCCACTGAATATCGCGCCCATGCACGCGGCACCACTCCGTGCAGTCCAGGAACACCATATAGGTGCCCTGCGGGCGCGAATAGGACACGCCCTCAAAATGCTCGTCCACGTAATCGCAGAAGTAGTCAATGTTGCCCTCGATGACCTCGTTGAGCTCATCGAGCCACTCGTAGCCCTGCGGCTGGTAGGCGCCGATAAGCGCGTGCATCGAAAGGACATTCATCTCGTTGTAGTGGGTCTTATTGGACACGGCGCACACGCGGTCGCGCAGCGTCTCGTTATAGATGATGTGGTAGCTTCCGACCAGGCCAGCCAGGTTAAACGTCTTGCTCGGCGCATAGAGGGCGACCGTGCGCATGCGGGCATCCTCGCTCACCGACTGCGTCGGGATATGCTTGTGACCCGGCAGGATGATATCGGACCAAATCTCGTCCGAGATCACCACGCAATCGTGCTGGCGATAGATGTCCATGGCGCGCTCGATCTCGTCGCGCTCCCATACGCGGCCGCAAGGGTTGTGCGGCGAGCAGAACACCGCGGCATGGATGTGGTTTTGAGCGAGCTTTTGCTCCATGTCCTCAAAGTCCATGCGCCACACGCCCTGGTCGTCGAGCTTAAGCGGGCTGTGGACAATGCGATAGCACGCGGCTTCGATGGACTTGGTAAAGCCGATGTAGGTCGGGCTGTGGACCAGCACCGCATCGCCCGGCTGGACATACGCCCGCAGCGTCGACACGACGCCGCCCAGCACGCCGTTCTCGTAGCCGATATGCTCCGGGAGCAGGCCTTCGACGCCATTACGGCGGCTCTGCCATTCGATGATGCGGTCGAAGTACTCGGGGCGAGGATCGAAATAGCCAAACATGGGATGCTGGGCGCGCTGAATGATGTGCTCCTGGACCGTGGGCACCGTGGCAAAGTTCATGTCCGCCACCCACATGGGGATGCGGTCGAAGCCCTCGTCAGGAGCATTCGGAGCCATGCCGGGGATCTCGCCCCAGGAGTCAACGGCGATGGCATCCATGCCGTGGCGGTCGATAAGCGAAGTAAAGTCGTATTTCATGCTGAACTCCCGTGCAAAGCGGATTGTTTTGGTAGGCGTTATTGTCCGCCAGCGTGGGCGATTTTGGCACGGGGTTTGGCGTTGAATTTGGCGGGCGCCGGCGAATGGCCGGCTAGTCCCGCGCGTCGTTGACGGCGATTACCGTCAACCTGGTTCCATCAACCGTAAAGGATATGTCGAGCCCAGCGTAAGCCAGATGGTAGACGCGGCTGGGCTCGTGCTTGCTGCCCGCGCGGCGCGGGTCCTGGCGAAGGGCCTCGACCAAGCCGAGGAGCTTTGCGGGCGGGACCATCTCCTGCAGCGCTTGCGGGAAGTCAACGTCGAGCTCTTGCCACGGCGCATCCTCAATCCAGCCGCCGGTCGCATCCGAGTGGCAGTCCGCAAACGGAATGTAGGGCTTAATGTCGTAGATGGGCGTGCCGTCACGCAGATCGGCCCCTAGCACATGGATGATGGGGCCATCGTCGGTAAGCCCGACATGATCGAGTTTGACGCAGGTAAGCCCAATGGGATTAGGTCGAAACGGGCTG
This sequence comes from Collinsella sp. AM18-10, assembly GCF_003471585.1. Classification (GTDB taxonomy): domain Bacteria; phylum Actinomycetota; class Coriobacteriia; order Coriobacteriales; family Coriobacteriaceae; genus Collinsella. The sequence goes on along the minus strand of NZ_QRJO01000005.1, from coordinate 2,168 downwards.
CGCGTGGCAAATACGCCCACGCGCTCGGCTCCACCCAAGCGCGGCGGACGCACGGTCTTCGACCACTTGGCGTTGGTGCCGGACCTATCCTGTGTCTTGGCATCGGCGGCGATGTCTTCGGCCGCGCCGCCGGGTGTTCCGTTTTCAAAGCGCCAGAGCAGCCACAGGTGAGAGAAGGAGTCCAGACCCTCAACTGCCGCGCTGGAGGCAAATTCCGGCTCAAAGACGATGCGTCCCTCAAGATGGGGCGCCAAAAAGCTGTTGCGCGGGATGCCGAACTTTTGCGGCAGGTCGGTATGTATGTGTGCAATAGGTTTCATGCCGGTCATTGTACGGCATGAGGGCATGCGCGATGCGCGTAATCCCTCACCGCGACCGCCCCTTTTGCAACCAACGGTTGCTTGGAAGGGCGTCGGCCGCCGCGTATGCTTAAGCCAACAAGCAGCAGAAAGGAGCCGTTATGGCCTTTGCAGAAAAACTCATCGCCGTCCGTCGCGCCAACAACCTTACCCAAGAGCAGCTTGCCGCCAAGCTCTATGTCACGCGCCAAGCCGTCAGCCGCTGGGAGCGCGGCGAAGTCACCCCGGGCATCGACATGATGAAGCTCATTGCCGCCGTAACCGGAGAACCGCTGTCCCACCTGCTCGAAATGCCCGAGCACTATTGCCAGAGCTGCGGCATGATACTCACGCCCGACGACTACGGCACCGACGCCACGGGCGCCACGACCGATCATTACTGCAAGTGGTGCTACGACCACGGCAAGTACACCTATGACACCACCATGGAGGCGATGATTGAGGATTGTGCCCCGCGTCTGGCACAAAACACCGGCATGTCGCTCGATGAAGCCGTCTCGCTCATGGGCGCCGTGCTGCCGCAACTGGAGCGCTGGCGCTCCGTGCACGAAAACGAGGAGCGCTACGGTGCCGAGGCGCGAGCGCGCTATGGCGACGAGGCGATCGACGCCGCAAACGAAGCACTGCTGGATATGGATCCCGAGACATGGAACGACATGAAGGAACTTGAACGCGCTATTCTGGGCCAGCTCTCGATTGCCATGGGCGACGGCGATCCAAAGAGTAACGAAGCCCGCAAGCTTGTCGCAATGCACCGCCGATGGATTGGCCTTAACTGGGGACACGAGCCCCAGGACGAAGCATACCTGGGCCTCGCCAATGGTTATCTTGCCGACCAGCGCTTTGTTGACTACTACGACAACCCCTGCGGCACCGGAGCCACAGCGTTTCTGGTACAGGCAATCGAGTCGTCGTTGACGCGTGCATAGACCGCGGCGGCTTTGGGTATTTCAATCGAAACCTCAACCGATTGGAGACCTATGGCTACTGATCACGAGCTCGCGCTCTACGTTATGACCGGCTGCCCGTATTGCATAAAGGTCAAGCGTTTCCTGGCCGATAACGGCGTGACCATCCCCGAGCGCAACATCTCGACCGATACCGAAGCCGAGCAGGCACTCATCGCCATCGGCGGAAAACGCCAGGTTCCCTGCCTGTTCATCGACGGCAAACCACTCTACGAATCGAGCGACATCATCGCGTGGATACAGAAGAACCTGCTCTAGTACGCAATTGCAGTCGGCTCGCCCCGACGTCCAAGCCCATACGATCCAAACATGTACACCAGCATCCAAAGTCGACGTTTTTCGACATCTTTGGATGCTGGTGTACAGCTTTTTGCATGGCCCCGGCACAGGTAGTCGTTGGGGACGTTCTTAAATGACTAGTTGTTTGATACAGCCTTTGGATTATGGCTGTTTGGGGCCATCTGACGTCTCTGGAAAGGGCTCCTTAGAGGGCCGTGTTCAAAAAATGGCAAATATGAGTACTGCTACTTGTTTAGTAACAGCAATTTTAATCATTTCAGGGATCATTCAACGCCCCAAGCGCCCACAGACGGCGTTATTTCTCCCCATATGTTCAATAAAAGAGACGCCTAATGGTATTAAATCTCATCAGGGACCTCATTTTTGAACAAAATAAATGCAACCATAATGGCAACAGTACTCATATTTGCCCTTTTTTGCACACAGCCCTCCAGAATAGTCGTTAGGAACGACTCAAAATGGCAATTCCGGCACTTAGATGCTCTCTTCTTGGTAGCGCGCAGAGATGTGGTGTAAGAGGCGGGGCATGCCCCGCCTCCGC
>NZ_QRJO01000042.1 GCF_003471585.1 Collinsella sp. AM18-10 | reverse complement strand
GCCTCGTTCAGGCCGACGGTGGACACGCAGTGGCCCTCGGCCCAGAACTTCCTGTTGCCGAACTTGTACTTCATGTTCGCGTGCCTGTCGAATACCATCAGCGAGCTCTTCCCCTTCAGGTAGCCCATCACGCTGGACACGCTGTACTTCGGCGGTATCGCCAGCAGCATGTGGACGTGGTCGGGCATCAGGTGCCCCTCGATGATCTCTATCCCCTTGCACTGGCAGAGCTTCCTGAAGATCTCCCCAAGGTCGGACCTTATTTGGTTGTAGATGACTTTGCGCCTATACTTCGGCGTGAACACGACGTGGTACTTGCACATCCACTTCGTGTGCGACAGGCTGTAGGCCTTCTGGGCCATACGCCACCACCGCCCTCTCGACTCGGATTCCTTGCGGCCTGAACAATCGCAAGTGTCCGGCGAGGGGGCGGCTTTGTAAAGCCGGTTGTCCCCACCCGCATAGCGGGTGGTTTCTGATGCGGCGCGCTGCGCGCCCCGCACAGGCTAAAGCCTTTAA
>NZ_QRJO01000041.1 GCF_003471585.1 Collinsella sp. AM18-10 | reverse complement strand
GCGAAGGGCTCGGCGGCGCCGGGCCCCACGGAGGGCGCGTATATCGATGTTGCTGACAAGAAGGTGATTGGTGTTCCGCGCATTAAGCTCGTTAGATGGCTTGCTCAGCATCAATATAACGGCTATTACCTTGGGACCCCGTATTCCACTGGATTCACTATTCCCACCTGCACCTACCCCAACGGCGAGAGGCGTTGGGATGGATACTCCGGTATGAATTGCACCGGTTTTGTCGCCCATGCATGGGCAAAATGCGGTGGCGATCTCGCGGCGGTCGCGGCGAATAATAGCCATTCTCCCTGGGCTACTGGCCCCGGTGGCGGAGGGTATATCAATGCGTGGCGCTTTTACGGCTATGCGATTGATTCCGGTTCGAAAGTCTATGAGTTCGACAGGGTACAGGACTTGCTGAGCAGCGGCCTGGCGAGGAAGGGCGACATTATCTTCTTCAAGACCACCCCCGGTGTCGATTGTCATATTGGATTTTTCTGGGGCGACAATCCTTGCGATAATAAGATGTGGCACTCCTCGTCGCCTGCCAATCAGATTTCGTCTATTTACAACTATTCGAATCCGGCCGAGATCAATCAGCATGTCTGCCTGATTAAATAGCCGCCGACTGATTGCCTTTGTCGGCTTGGCTCGCGTCCCCCCAATCTAGTAGACTCTAAACCG
>NZ_QRJO01000040.1 GCF_003471585.1 Collinsella sp. AM18-10 | reverse complement strand
GCCGGGCCCTTACGCCAGCACGCCGAAGAACGCGCCGACGATGCCCACGACCATGGTGGCCACGATCAGCACCATGGGGTTGATCTTCTTGGACAGCAGCCAGTAGTACAGCCAGAAGGCGATCATGCCGAGCATGCCGGGCATGATGCCGTCCAGGATGTCCTGGAGGGTCTGGGCGTCGTCGCCCGAGCCGATGGCCACCGGGATGCTGGCCCAGAACATGTCCTTGCACATGGCGCCCACGACCATGACGCCCACGATGCCCACGCAGGTCATGATCTTCTGCATGAGGCCGGTCCTCTGGGCCTCGTCCAGGAAGCCCACGCCCAGCTCGTAGCCCTTGACGGCGCCCCAGATGCGCAGCGCGAAGCCGGGGACGTTGTAGATGAGCAGGAAGGCGATGGGGCCGAAGGGGTTGCCGGCCTGGCACAGGCTGATGCCCACGGCGGCGGCGACCACGCGCAGCGTCGACAGGAAGATGGAGTCGCCGATGCCGGACAGCGGGCCCATGAGGGCGGCCTTGACGTCGTTGACGCTCTCGGGCTCGATCTCGCCGCGGGCGACCTTCTCCTCCATGGCCATCGCGATGCCGCCGACGAACGGGGCGAACTGGACGGTGATGTTGAAGAACGCGCAGTGGCGGTGCAGGGCCTCGGCGTAATCGTCGGGGCGGCCGGCGTAGATCTTCTTGAGCATGTTGGCGACCATCAGGCAGAAGGCGATGTTCATCTGCTTGTAGTAGGTCCAGGAGAACTCCATGCCCAGGGCGCCGACGTTGACGGCGCTCTTGACGAGGTCGGAGCGCGTGATCTTGTTCTCGGGACTAGAAGTCATCGTCCTCATCCCCTTCCGCGGAGAGCTGGGGCTGGGCTCCGCCCAGGCCGAGCAGGTCGAACTTGTCGATGCCGATGATGATGGCGATCAGGGCGACGCCCAGGACGGGCACGTTGGCGTAGGAGCACAGCAGGAAGCCCAGGAAGTAGAAGGGCACGAGCTGCTTGGTGAGCACCAGGCGGCCGAGCATGGCGAAGCCCATGGCCGGCAGGATGTTGGCGGCAACGCC
>NZ_QRJO01000004.1:128312-179816 GCF_003471585.1 Collinsella sp. AM18-10 | reverse complement strand
GGTCCGGGTCCAGCCCCGTAATCCGACATAGTTTTGAAATGACACTAATTCACTGGCAACCAAACTAGATCGATCTAGTTCCTTATCGCCGGCTAATTTCCGATGTCCATCCAGTTGCACAAAACATTTGCTCGCAGTCGCGTCTCGGCGCACTTCATTGCCTCGGATTTGGCTTTATATCGAATCCCCAAACGGCTGCAAACGCTTTTGACTATGGTATCTAGTTGCTTTTTATCGTTAAGCATATCGTGGGTTACCAGGAACACGTCGAAACCCATGCTCTGGAGCGCAGTCATGCGCTCCGCATCGTGATCAAGTACCGCGCCTGAGCCATGGATGACCTCACCTTGGATCTCGATAATTACTGCCTTCATTAGCATTGGGTTTACAATCACGATGTCCCCGTAGCAGACCTTTTGACCAGCGATGCTTTGGGCAGCCTCGGATAGAGGGGTTAAATCGTTGAGGTACACGTATCTGAATCCTGAACCACCTAGACGTCGAGAACGACTTAGGAGCAGGACCCCCGCAACCTCGAGTGGAGATGCAGCAATGCCGATAACCTGCTGAGCGGCATCATAAAACTGCTTTCCCCACATTTGACTTTTGACCTTGTCGGCGAAACGATGCAGGTCGCTCAGTTCGATGAGCGGCTTTCTCATCCAAAGAGAAGTACCTTTGAGTTTCGTAACCTCTCTTCCATCCTCACGCTTGCTTGTTTGGCCATCACTATCTGGGTCCTTTACGGTTGCGCGGGCATAAACTCGTTTCCAGGGAATCTCGTCTTCGCCTTCTCCAAGTTCGAACAGATCCTGCGTGCTGGAATTGCGATTCTTTTCTACCGCCAGTTTTAACCGCATTTCGGCAGCGGGAGCCGGCTCGAAAACAGAAAACCAGCCGCAAAGTTCGTACATAGCCAGTACGAGATCTATTTGAGACACAAAGCGTGTCATAGTAAATAACGTGTTTAGCGGATTGGTGACACTAAAGCCAAAATGAGTGTCGATTGTTGTGCCGGCATCCGATGCCCCATCCCAGCGAATTGTAGAGCGCAATCCTGAGTGGTGATTACAACAATCTGGCGAAGCAACAGCGATGATCGGGGTCTTGAGGACGTCGGTTACGAAAGGGGCTTGGGATAGAGCTCGCCAACCGTCTTCGGAGTTGGGCAGGCGCGGGTAGAGATCGCACACTTGCGGCGGGCAGCGCCAGTAGCGGAATGCGGTGTTTGCGCAGACGATTTCGTCCATTTGCGCCTCCCTTGGTATCGGCCATAGGCTGTGCGGATTGCGGACATCGCCGATTATCTAGTGGGGCATCATGCGGGTAAGTACCGGAAGCTGACCAAACGCTGACCAAAAGCTTGACGAGTTCTGTCGAAAATCCCTCGTGTGACAGAAATCCGCTGGAAAGAGCTCTGGGCGTGTGGTCCCCGTCTCCACATTTGTGCTCGGATCATATGAGTAATTCAATGAAATTACGCATGCGTTTTATACAAAACGTGCAATGGCGTCAGCAAAAAGGGTGCGATATAAAATGATGCCTTAGACTACGATTAATTTTTTGGTGTCAGTTTTGGTGTCACCCTTGGTGTCAAAAAGAAAAAGGCCAGAGGCTTAACACCTCTGACCTGCGCTTTAGATGGTGGGCGATACAAGATTCGAACTTGTGACCCCATCCGTGTGAAGGATATGCTCTACCCCTGAGCCAATCGCCCGTCGCCTTTCGGCAAAAGAGATACTATCATAGCCTCGCGTGGTTTACCAAGAACTTTTTGCCCTCGATTTTAAATTCGTGGGCGCTAGCCAAGCCAAAGCAACCAAAGCAATCGGCAAACCGCAGCTAAACCACCATTTACCGCTTGATCCACGAAGTCTCTGGGCGGCAGATCAACCGCGCGTTGTTGTAGGCCATGTCGAGCGTGAGGCAGGTGCGCGCGGCGTAAAAGCCGTCCTCGCGCTGGATGGTCAGCGCCAGCTCGGGGTTGTCGCCGGTCAGGCACAGCGGCAGCAGCAGCTGGATCCGGCCGCCGTAGAACTGCGGCACGGCGAGCGTGTAGTTGGCGGCGGCGCGGCGGGCGGCCTCGACGACGGCGCCCTCAAAGGCGCGGCGTAGCAGCAGCGAGTTGCCCTCCCCCATCAGGCTGGCGGGAATACGCGTAAGGTTTTCCTCGTCGCCCAGAATGTGGTCGATGTTGGAGCGGATGGGCAGTCGATAGTCAAAAACCAGCTCGGAAGGGCCCTCGGCAAAGCGCACGCGGCATGGCAGGTACTCAAACGAGACCAGCATGGGGTCGCTTTCCTTAAAGAAGCCCTTTAAAAACCAGCGCTGGCGCGCGTCGGTCTTGGTGTTGGGCTCAAACAGGCCGTAGATGGTCTCGTAGCGGCGCGTGTACAGGCCGGTGTTGAACAGGCAGCGGTCCTCGTCGAACAACAACGGCAGGTTGGACGGCGCGGTGTGGTCCACGTCGCGCTCGGTCAAAAGCACCGCGCGGCTAAACTAAAACGACAGGTAGTTTTTGAGGATGCGGTTGCTGGGACCCCAGTCTTCGGGATCGGCGAGGTCGGCCAGGCGGTCGTAGCAGGGCTCGGGGCAAAACGCGAAGTCGTACACATTGCTGCACAAGGTGATGGGGATCTCCATATGGCTTCCAATCAAGATAATGGCAGGCGTGCGGATGCTTTGATTCTATACGTGCGACGGGTCGCCCATGCCCGCAATGCAACCGCGGCGCAGCTCCTCGGCGAGCCCGCCGGTCGTACGGTTTCCGGATACGAGGTCCTGGATCCAGGCGTAGTACTGGTTGTCTTTGGGCTCGGGGCTGTCGGACAGCATGACCGGAGTGCCTGCGAACCTTAAGACGGACAACGCAAAGACAAGGCTGGTTCGTTTATTACCGTCTTCAAAGATGTGGTCCTTGACCATGTGCTCGGCCACGTGGGTGACCTGGTCAAAGATGTCTGCGAAGCGATCGGTTGGCGATTGGCCGAATATCGTACAGAATGCACCCGCAAGCACGGACTCGATGCGTCCAAGCTCAAGCGCGGCCCGGTCGCCTGTGGCGTCGGTCGTATAGCAGCGCCCGACCGTCATCAGCGTGCTGTGTAGGCGCATCACGGCCGCGGCCATAGCTTCGAGCGAACCGGCATCATCGAGCACGAGCGGCGCTAACGGATGCGCGCCTCGCTGCGTAGTCGCCATCATGAGTTCTCCAAGAGTCTGAGCGCGTTGGGCATGGCAGCGATGGTTAACTCAACTGCATGGTCGATCGACATAAAGCCGTCGAGCAAAATCGGTGATGCTGAATTTGCCTCGTGCGCTACTGAGTAATCTTCTTGAGTAGCGCGACCATTGCCGTCATCTGGCTGAACATGACTCCAAAGCATGTGCGTCTCCTTTATAGCTTCGTAGATGGAAAAGACTGCGAGTCGTACTCCAGAACGATCGGTTGCCAGATGAGGTCTTCGATAGTGCAGTCGAGCGTGTTTGCGAGCGCCAATGCCGAGGAGACCGAGGCGCGGCGTAGGTCGAGCTGGTTCTGCTCGTAGAGTTGTATGGCGCGAAGTTTAACCCCCGATTGGGCTGCGAGCTGTTTTTGCGTTAGGCCGGCCGCCTTTCGTGCCGCTTTGAGGCCCTTTTTGTCTGCCTGGGCGTTGTTCCATTTATCAATGACAATCTGGGCGAATTTGTCTTCGGAGACCTCGTGGAGCGGATGGTACGAGCCGATAATCCAATCGAGCGGAGCGACTTCGAGTAGCTCATTAAAGCCCAGGCTGCACATCCATTGCGCATAGGCCAAAACCCAGCCCGCCCAATACTGAGGCGAACGGTCGAACGAATAGGTCTCCCTGCATTCGACGGGGGTCAGTCCCGCATGTGCGATAATATCGCGCGCGAGCTCGTCGCCCGCCATGCCGCAGACGACGCGAGGTATACCGCGCTCAAACTGTTTCATCTCAAAAGCGTTCGACAGGATCGCCGTCAACTCGGTGGGAGTCAGCCCTTGGTCACAGAGGGCAAAATCGACCGCCTCGCCCAGCGTTCTCATGGCATCCTCGAGATACATCTCACTGTAGGCGTGGGTCATCGCCCGTCATCCCCTCTCGAATGATATCGACGATACGGATTCCCTCAAATGGATTTTCGGCAAGTAGCTCACGATACTGCGCCCTTGCCACTTCATCTCGTTCCTTGGCCAATGGACCATACAGAGCTTGCGGAGCACGTTCAAACCCAGCAAAACGAATGCTCTTAAACGCGCGATCGCTTTTGAGTGCAATCTGATCTCCCAAGTTGCCGAGCCTCATAGATCGACCAAGCTGATCGACGGTAATCGTATTGTTCACAAAAGCTCTGGCATAGCTAAAGTACGAGTCGTCCGCGCGCCATCCCCTTATTACGTCGCAAGTGCTAGTGTCAGGTAGAAAATGATCGTGGAGATATTCGCACGCCCCCACGGCAATAGCGGTGTCCTTGCGAAAAGAACGATGTTCTACAAGCAACTCTATCCAATGCAGAACTGAATATTGCGGCGATAGCAGGTCGAGTTCCTTGAGATTGGCCATATCGAGTTCATAGCGATTCGCAAAGCCATCGGCATCACGCGAACATGCCCATTCCCTTGCAAGGTCGAGGCTCTCTGTGCAATAGAATCCCTGTCCATAGTCGTTATGGACTTTCCCCAGGCCAAGCTGGGGAGTCTCAATGATTTTCTGAGAACCATGCCACAGTTCCACGCGAGTCTCCTAACAGGTATCGCCCTAGCGATAGTATAGCACACTATCGCTAGGGCGATACCTGTATTCAAAGAGCAAGAGGGTGCGTAGAACCGAGTTTTGAGTTCAATACTGGCTTCCAAGACTCTCCGAGTCCGGAAGTATGCTGCAAAATTCAGACTTGCTGATCACGACGGAGCACGCTAACGCCTCAGCCTGCTACAGCACTTCATAGATGCACACCTCATCCTGCTCGATGCTTTTGCGGAAGGCCGGGCGCATGTGCTCTGGTGGGTTGGTGACGATATCAACCTTTCGCCCAAGCTCCTTCTCGAGCTCATGGGAGAGTTCGTAAAGCGTGCAGAACGTCATGGTGTTGCCGCAGACTAGGCGCAAGTCAATATCGCTATCAGGCGTTTGCTCGCCTCGGGCAAACGAACCAAATAAATATGCCTCGCTGGCGTCGTAGCGAGCCAGCACGCGGGAGACCGCAGTGGATATGTCGGTAGGCGAGATCATGGATAATTGCCGTACAACAGTAGAAAGTCAGCGGGCCAGCGCCGAAACCGCCGGTCCGGCTTTTTGGCGTTCGGCGAGCTCGAAGATAAACGGGGCGTTTGATCTAACAAATTCGGTCAAGAAATTGAGGTCATCAGCAGTAAATCCTTCGACGTTGAACCATTTGACCGCAGGCAAGAAGCATTCCGCATGGTCAAAGCCAAAGTCAACCGGGCGCTCGACGGCCACGCGAACGGTTCCGTCTTCTCTTGTCTCTGAGTAGGCAAATTGGGTGCCATCATCAAGCTGAACATAGCTCCAAAACATGACTACCTCCTTAGTGTTTATATTCGAGTATAAAGAGCAGACTAGACTTAACGCGGCGTGAATTAAATTATTCCTATAAGACACGAACTCTGACAGCTGGCCTTGTCCAGAAGTGGTGGGGGCCGAGTTCTGCCGACCAGAACCCGGTTTTGCGCTTTCGCGACCTGCGGTTTTATTAACAGAATTTGGCTTGCGCTCGGCGGGCTCCGGTTTTCCCGCACATACGGAAATCGGGAGCATCAGCAACGGCGCGCAGCTTTAAGAACCGCTGTTCCCAGCACGAACAGCAAGCCGGACACGGCGATCCAGTTGTTGTCGCTGGTTTTGGGAAGTGATGAGGAGGTCGCGGTGGCGGTCTTGGGCCTAGAGGCCTTGGCGGCCGTGGTGTTGGTCACTGTAGTCGTGGTCACCGTCTTAGTCGCGGCCGCGGGCTTCAGCGTGGGAATCGTCGACGGATCCGCAGCGGGCTCGCCGGTAGCGGGGTCGGTGCCAGGGGCGGACGGACCATCGCCCGGCACCTCGGGCCCACCGGTCTCCCCCGCCGACGCCGTGGCATCCACGGGCTCGATCGTCACATGCGCTGCCACGGACCCATCGGCATCCACCACGCCGCCTGCGCCAAAGGCCCCGCCCGCAGGCGCCACAAAGCGCGCGGATGCAAGCGACCCGCCCAGGCAGGCGACGCCGCCGTCGGTGCCCGACGCATCAAGCCAGGACGCATCGACGGTAAGCTGCCCGGCCGCGCCACCGCCGGCAGCCCCGCCCAGCAAACACACACCATAGACGCGTACGCTCGTCCCGGAGCCCGTGCCCGCGGCGACAACGCGCCCATCGCCGCGAACGGCAAGTCCGTCCGCGATCACGCCGGCCACCCGCGCATCCGCGATGTCGGCGCCGTCGGCCCGCGCGTCAACCTTGCAGCCGTCCACCGCGAGCGTCCCCGACACGTAGATTCCGCACTGCGAGCCCGTGGCCACCAGCGACCCGGAGCCGCGGAGCGTCAGATCGGTAGTGTCGAGAAAGTTGGTGTAGCGCCCGATCCGAAGCGAGTCGGCCCGGCGTCCAGGAACCTGGAATACGTTTGATATCCTATGCCGTCTCGATCCTGTCCGCAAGCTCGAGGCCGGATTCGATCATCTTCCTGGCCTCAGCCTCCAGCCGCGACCAGTCGACCGTCCCGTCGACCCCGCGCGTTCGGCCCTCGTCGTAGAGCTCCCTCATCTTCGCCTCCGAGAAGTACCTGGACTCCTGCCATGTCTCGTCCTGCTCGCACATGACCGCGCCTGCCAGCCGCACCAGCGACGCCGTCGAGGGGAACGCCTGCACCACCCTCGACCTGCGCTTTATCTCGCGGTTCGTCCGCTCCTGGACGTTGTTGGTGCGCAGGCGCTTCCAGTGCGACGGCGGGAAGTCGAGGTATGCCAGGGCGTCCGGCTCGGCCTCCTCGAGGATCGCCGCCGCCCTCGGGCAGCACCCCTCCAGCATGTCGCACGCCACGTGGTACATGGCGGTCACGGTGGCGGCGTCGCGCCCGCGGAACACCTGCGAGACGATCCTGCCCACGCGGCGCCTGAGCTGCCAGGAGCCCGCCTCGCGCATGCAGTCGCGCATGAGGTGGACGGCGCAGCGCTGCCATGCCGCCCCCTGGAAGACCTCCGCCGCGGCCGCGGCGAGGCCCGCGTGCGCATCGGAGACGACGAGCTCCACGCCGGAGACGCCGCGGTCGCGGATCTTCCTGAGGAATGCCAGCCACGAGTCGTACGACTCCGTGTCCACCACGTCGACGCCCAGGACGCGCCTCCAGCCGCCCGCGTCGCAGCCGATGGCCGTGACGACGGCCGTGGAGGCCACGCGGCCCCCGCGGCGGCATTTGACGTAGGTGGCATCGAGCCAGACGTAGGGCACCGGCGAGCCGTCGAGGGGCCTCGCGCAGAGCTCCTCGATGTCGGCGTCAAGGCTCGACGCGATGGCGCTCACCTGGTCCTTGGAGAGCCTGGACACGCCCATCTTCTCCGCGACGCGCCGCACCTTGCGGGTGCTCGTGCCGGTGGCGTACATCTCGGCGACGGCGGCCACGAGGGCGCGGTCCGCGCGCTGGTAGCGCTCGATCACGTCGTCCGGGAAGAAGCTGCCGGTGCGGAGCTTCGGGATGCGCAGCGTCAGCGTGCCGATGCAGGTGGCGAGGCCGCGCTCCCGGTAGCCGTTGCGGCTGTTCGCCCCGCCTCCGCACAGCTGGTCGGCCTCGGCGTCCATCACGGCGTTCACGACCTGCTCGGCGAGGCGCCTGAGCAGCTCCTGCATGTCGATGGCACCGTCGTCGAACCGCGGCATGGCGAGCATGTCCGGCTTCGGGTCTGATAAGATTTCCATAGCGGTCTTCGTCCTTTCCTAGAACCTGTTGTTGTGGTGATTTCAGATTCTAGGACGAAGGCCGCTCTTCGTTAAACGGACTCTAGGGCGCCACCCTTACACCAACATTTTCGACGCGATCGTCAGATCGCCCCACACCTCCATGCCGCAACGCGAGATGTCCACGTCGGGCGCGCTCGTCTCGACAACAGCGTTCTGTCCGGTCAGCGTCACCACCAGGTCGTCGTCGGCGCCGATGGCCTCGCCAGTGTAGCCGTTAAGCTCCAGATGGTCGGCATCGGTCCAGGCCCACCCGTGACCCGATACACCCGGCTCGTAGTACGTGGCGCCCGCAATGAACAGGCTTTCCGCGCCCGCGGCATAAGAAGGCCCGCCCAGCAAAACGCATAGGCAGGCCATGGCAGTAATCAGGATGTAGTGACGGCTAGTGTGGAACGCGGCAGTAAACATAACCGTTCCGATCTTCGCAAGAGCCAATGGAAGCTGCTTCAGGAAATGTCCTGGTAGCAGCTGTTATTAGTGTAGCGAGATCGTGCGAGTGGCGAACGAATTACCTGTAAGCGAACCCGGTAATTAGGCGTAAATCGTTTTGCCAATCGGTGAAAGGAAGCTAAGTTCGACGAAGCTCCGTAGACTGTCGAGGGCAAAGCGACAGCCAACGACACATCAGCTCTGACGCTCCTTAAAGATTCGCAAAGCTTTCTCTAGCTCGGGAATATCATCGACGATTACTTTCCAAGCAAGGGATCGATCAACCTCTCGATAACCATGAGCTACGAAGTTGCGAAAACCCCTAATATCATTCCAGGGATACTCCGGAAAAGCTGATTGGACCTCATCAGATAGATGGAGTGCGTCCTCGGCGATTCTGTAAACAGGGCTCATGATCGCGTCGTAGGCAAGTTCGCCTTCCTCGCTCCTATCGCAAACAAAGGAACTCTCCGTAGAGCCAAAATGGTCGATACGTTTAGCCAGCGTCTCGCAATCAGACAGAATGACATCGATGAGCTCAGCGTCTCGCTTACGCCGCTTCATAAAGACGCACCTCATCCTGTTCAATGTTTTTGCGGAAAGCCGGACGCATGTGCTCAGGCGGATTAGTCACAATCTCAACCTCTCGCCCGAGTTCCTCTTCGAGTTCAAGGGACAGTTCGTATAGCGTGCCAAACGTCATGCTATCTCCGCAAACAAGACGCAGGTCAATATCGCTATCTGGCGTCTGCTCGCCGCGGGCGAATGAGCCAAATAGATATGCCTCGCGGACGTCGTAACGAGACAGTACACGAGAAACAGCAGCGGATATGTCGACAAGAGTAATCATGGCTCAATTTTACTTACCGATTGCACGGAAGGCAATTCTTACGCGTCTAGTCAACAGGCCGGTGTTATTAGATGTTGAGTCAGATAGCAAGTTGAAGCGCCTTAAGCGTCGGGGCTTTATGGAGTCGTAACGTTTAGATTGGCAGCGTTGTTAGGACGAGTAAATTCCTCCGTAGCATTAAGCTAGGTCTTTACAAATGGCATCAAGTATTTCTGGGTGGAGAACTTTGGAATCAAGACGGTTCAGAATGGCATCCGTGTCTTTAACTCGCCCGCGGCGAGCTTTATTTTAAATACTGAAGAATAAGCGGACTTACTCAAGGCGTTTCACTCTGCGCTTGGTTGGATCAACCCGGCGGAGTTCGAGGAGAGGCACGCAAGCAAAGGCCGATCGAAGACGGCATAGAACCTGTCAACGAAAACGGGGCGGATTAAAGGAGGCCGAACCCGACGCGCTGGCCCACCTCGCCTTCCCGCCGGCGCGCTGGAAGCGGCTGCGCACGAACAACGTGGAGGAGCGCGCGAACCGCGAGAGAAAGCGCCGCAGCCGTGTGGTGCAGGTGTTCCCGACGGAGAGGTCGCTTGAGCACCTGGTCGGGGCCGTGTTGTGCAAGCAGGACGAACAGTGGTCCGCTTCGCGGTGCTTCGCCTACGACAAGATGCAGGAGCTGTACGACGGCCGAAGCCCCTCGCCGTTCCGTTTCGCCGTTCTCGCTCGGGCTGCCTTCGCAGTGCCTAGCAAGAACGGCTTACGTCAACATTCTCGACATTACCTCCATATATTAATGCAAATGCCTTGCTCATAAGGCCCCGTAATCGCCGTTTCGGTTTTCCGCGGTACTCTGCCTATTTCTCGCAATTAGCGATTTTGGCGAATCACAAAAGAAGATCTTTTTGCTTGCTTTTTGCAGCGTGCTTGGCTTGATGTTTGGCGTATTGATGATGTGTTTGTTCGTTATTACCTGAATGCAAAGAATCTCGAAACGCCTGTTCTCCTTCTGCGCTTTTTCCATTAACGTTACTGCTTGGTCTATATAATCCTCTGAAGAGAATGTGGAGTTTTCCATCATCATGAGACGCTGAATTCGATACGTCGAGCACTCTTGTTCGCGTGTGCTGAGTAGCTTAACGGTATCTCCTGTAGAACAATAATATGAAGCTTGGTCGTAAACGCTGAGACAGGTGGCAATTCCAACCTTGTATAGGATATCTTTCAGCTCGTCTTTTGTGATATTCGATAGGCTACCATCCTCAGAAATAATCTCAAGCAATTGGTCGATTATTTCGTCATAGTTTTCATCTGTTTTGTGCAGCATTCCGAAAATAATTCTGTTGGGCAATTCATAAAGAGCCTTAATTGTCTGGTATTTTTCAATTTTGGGTGTTGTTGCAAAATGCATGACGAATGATTTTCCAGCTATTTCGAGATACTTAAGCGCGCGCAGTATTCTATTGCTGTTGGTGAGCCGGTCCTTTTCGTCGTAGTCGTAAAGGCCGGCATATTCCAGTAGGCCTTCTTCCTGGCGCTTATTGGATATCTCTTCCTCGCACTGTGAAACCATTTTGTCAGCAGCGTGTCGATCGTCCTCGTTTGCCATATTTATTTTTGCATATTGACCGGTAGTCAAAAAGCGAATGTTTTTCGCTTCAACGGAAAACTCCTCGAACGGGGAGAGTGCTTCTTCTGCGCAAGAGAGAAGCTTTCCTGCAAAGCTAGAATTATTTCGCAGATACGATAAGAAGAGAAGAATATTCTCATTGATGTTGAAGCAGATGTTCTCGACCAGGTAATCTACGTCACCGTGTATATCATCTCCCTTATCTTTCATAAGGTTAATTCGCCTTGCGACAAAGTAAGCGAAGACAGTGGTAGAAATGAAATAGTAGCATGGTGCCGTCTCCCCCATGCGTATTATGTCTGCTTCGCATGCGAGCTCAACGAAATCTCTTGGGCAGCTTTCGAGGGCATACTCATCAGCGTATTGCTGGATTTTATCGAAAAGGGTGCTGGCCTCAATTGTGGCGTTTTTGGCTTTATGCATGCGGTACGCGATCTCGCCTAGAAGCGCGAGGGCTTCGCGGACCCCGCCCTCCTTTGTCGCTCCGTATTTCGATTTGCTCCATGCTTGTCTTAGCCGGTTTACAATATTAGCTTCGAAGATTTCGTTAAAAGGAATTGTCTTTTCCCTGCCTGTAGGGTTTTTATCGGCATAGTAGATGACACTTTGAAGGATGAACTCCGGGCTGAGGGAGAAGATGTCGCTATGCGAATGGACAGCCCTATCGATTGCTCCAATAACCCCCTGGATATTATTGGGTGCAACATGTAGTTCTCGACATGTGTTGTATACCAGCTCGTCCCTTTTACCTTTAAAGAAGTTTTTGATGCTATAGGTGACTATGGCATCGTCGTCCCCCAATTCTCTCCGAACATCTTCGATGATGCCTGTGTCGATTTTTTGAGATGAAGTAAGGACGACGCAACCGACATTGTTCAGGGCCTCTCGAATGAACGCTGCATCTGATCCGTTGCGTTTTAGTCTGTCGAAATCATCGATAAATAGGACTTTCTTCTGGATGGAAGATTGTTTAAATCTCGCTGAGGCTGACTCATTACGGCCGTATTGCTCTCCAATCAAGTCGTCAAAAAGATACTTAATTGATGGTCTACTATTGCTTTCGCCGAGAAATAGCGGGCTGTAGCCTTGGGCGATACTTGAATTGTACAGATGCATTAAGAGCGCCGTTTTACCCGAACTTTTTGAGCCAACGATATTAAGGCATGGGTTTGTGCTGATGAAATCAAAGAACTCACTGTCTGACGCGATGACGGGAAAGGGGCCATCGTCAACATGAATGCTGGTTTCAAGGACTGGAAAAACGAAATAGCTTTCCAATGGGGCGTTGATTAGGTTGAAGTTTGGTTTCAGCGCTTCTATGAATTCCGTATTGGGAATGGCTTGACCAGGTGTTTTCGGTCTCAAAGTCATTAATTCACGGTTGTGTTCGGTGTATATGGAACATTGCCTGTCCCAAATGAAGTAAATTGTTGTGAGCAGCATCGTCTCAGAGTTGTAATGTAGTAGCGAGAATGACGACTCGTCGTATGATGAGGTACTTATAACACCGCCCCTTGAAACGGTTAAGTGCTGTCTATTACTATTTGTATACGACTCGGCGAAGCCATCGTGCTCATGTCCTATAAACAAAATGTCGCAATGCTCATACAGTCGCTGCTCGAGACGTCTTTTCGATTCATCGTCGAACCACTCACAGCCATGGTGCATTATTACAATATTGAGATTCGTATTGCTACTTTTCTCAATTGAGCATATCGCTCTTTCGGGAAGGTAATGTATCTCTTTGTCTGTTCGCTCTCTGGTTGAAAACGGAGCACTATTGAGCATCGTCGCCTTGATGCAGTAGGCTTGATCCCCGATGTCGAATTGTTCAGTGGAATCCGAGTATTCACTGCGAAAGAGGCGGTGCTCGTTTGCGAACTCGAAAAATGGATCCATTTTCTCGAGTTCATGCGCGTATGCGTCATCCAAGGAATTGCGTTTTCTTTCGATTAGCATTTCTGCAGTCGGGGAGCCTTGCGGTATCGAGATATCATGATTTCCTGGAACAAAGAGAATCCCTGGTTTTATTCCTTTGGAACGAAACCCGCAAATCAAATCATCGATCAGGCGTTTTGCGACGTGATACTCGGCTGCACTTCCTGATTTCGCAAGGTCGCCAGAAATTATGAGGAATGCGCAGCCGAACGGTAATTCGCATGGAACAGTATCGACGATTCGGCGAATCTTATCCGATGAGTAGTCGTGGTTCACCTGAAGGTGAATATCGCTGAGATGGAGAAAGAGAATCTGCATTTCGCCCTCCGTTGTACCTTATCTAAATCCGCGCCGCACGGACGCAGACAAACGCTCTGATGTTGATTGTACAGGATGCAGCCATTAGAGGATAAAAGCCGACCCTTTTGGTCGATATCGCTGTCTGAGTGCTCCCCGGAATGCGCTCACGAAGCTTCTAGCGAGTATGCAAACCTCAGCTCGCACGATTATGCGCGCGTCACCCAACCCCGTGCTGCGCGCCGCCCAAGCCAAACACAAAACTCGCCTCAGCCCACACTAAAAGAGAGGTGCACCGGCGCAAGCCGATACACCTCTCGATTCAATCCAGCAGAATCGCCACCAAACAGAGACCCCGTCTGCGCTAGTCCCTCTTAAACAGATCCCACGTGTACACCTTGTCTGCCACGTCCGCAAGCTCGTCGCTCCAGCGGTTGGCGACAATCACGTCGCAGCCGGCCTTGAAGGCCTCCAGGTCGTGGGTCACTTCGGAGCCGAAGAACTCCGGCGCGTCCAGCGTGGGCTCGTAGACCACTACGGGCACGCCCTTGGCCTTCACGTCAGCATAGTGGCGGCGGGGAGTCATGGTGGTCATTATTCGACGACTGGGATTGGTCAAAACAGCTAGACCATTAGTGGCAAAATCCTCTGGCGCTAACACGGCAAGAAAGCTTTCTACGGATACGCATTCTTCGGCGGTTCGACGTTAACCATATTCCGCTAAAGCTCTGCCAAAAACTTTTCAGCAGCCTTTACTGCATCTCTCGACTTTCCCGTATCGACAGCCCATTCAGTCAGGCATTCCTTCTTGTCGTTATAAACCTTCTGGTGCAACTCAAGCGCTTTACGCCCCTCGATGCGCGCCTCATCGATCAAGCCAGCATCCTTGAGCTCTCTTGCTTTGTTAGAACTAACATTGGCCAGCTGAAATCTAGCTCTCAAATAAGAGGAATCTCCCGTGGGGAAACCACCGCTTTTAAAGCCTCTATAGGCTTTTTCAAGCATGTTTTCAGCTTCAGGATACTTGCCCATCAACATGTTGGCAACGCCCTTGTTGGTAAGCACGATTAAAGCCTGAAGGCTGTTTGTGCCAAACAGAGCCTTACGCGCTTTGTAGGCCTTGTCGTAATACTTCAAAGCCCTTTTAAGGTACTCTTGCCCTTCGGAAGCGTTGCCCTCTTGTTTAAGCTTAGCACCGTATTGTTGGCATGTTGCTCCGTAGTTGTTAATAAAGCGAGCCTCATCAGCATCTAGTTCCTTGGCTTTTTTATCCTTAAGAGCTCTCACAACTTGATCCTGGTAGAAGAAAGCTTGGTCGAAGTCTTTGAATCGTTTCCAGGAAATACCAAGGTCGTTAAGAGCAGAGAGATAAATGAGTCGTTCGCTCGGATAATACTTCTTTACGGCATCTAGAACTTCGACGGTATCTTCGATGGCTTCTTCATGCCATCTTCTTTCACCCCTGCTTAACCAAAGCTGAGTTTTAAGAGCTGCAGTCTTGAGTTTTGCTTTCAAGAAATAAATGCTGGGTTCATCCGCAGAGCTTGTAGGAGCGTAAGAACATTGAATTTCTTTATAAAGGTCATATGCCTGCTCAACTTGACCGTTATGCCATGCCGCCTCGGCATATTGCATGCGAGCATTAAAAGCTGCCTCGGATCCAAGAACGTCCGCACCTTCTACAGCAAGAAGTTGCCTTGCCTTGAGCACATGAAGTCTATATGTATCCTTTGCATAGGCAGTCCTTTTATCGTCTGAGCCCAGCTGCCCGAGCAAATCTCCGCATGCCTTGAAAAGCTTCAATATGACAGGGCCCTTAGCAGATCTACGAATGAGATCGGCGACAACCTCATGCATTTCAAAGCTATCTTGCCGCTTCCATACAAAGGAAAGATTTTCAAGTTGAGCAATAGCATTAGGATCAATGAAGGATTCCCCCACTGCCATCATAAATTCGTAGTCCCAGTACTCAATAAAAGCAGCGGTATAGATGGCAGGCTTAAGGGAGGCATCGAGGCCCCGTAAATACACTTCGACGAGATTATCATAATCAACAATGCAAAGAAGGTCGCGCCTTGCCTCCGCGACTGACGATCTATTAATCATGTCAGCAAGCATTATTAAGTATACGGGTATTCCTCTGGCTTTCTCCACAGCCAAGCTACGCAGCTCGGAATCACTGACTCCGCATTTCACCAACAGGTCGTCTGCTTCAGATGAGCTCATGGGCTCAAGCTGAACAGGAAAACGAACCACATTTTTCCATGCAAGTCTGCAGCGCCCAGCGACAATCCAGAGAGACCCCTTTGCCTCCGAGATGGTCTTTGCCCAATCGTATCGACCTATTCGCCATTCACCAGCAACCCAACCCAGCTTCTCAAATGTATCCAGAAAGAAGATAAGCTTCCGTTCATTGCGACCAGTCCACGCTTCGATATCAGACTTAAGACTAGCCGCCAATGACCTTTTCAAATCACTGGAGGTTTTCTCTTCCGTTAGGCTCTTCCATTCATTACACGCTTTGGCACTTTTAATAGAATCGGCTGTATAAACCCCAATCTCAATGGCAGCATTAAGAATAGAGCCACCAAGGCCTTGGGTAAATTGATCAATAAAGGGAGCAGCAAGACCCGACAACATCGTCGAAATCTCGACTCCCTTATTTTTTGCTTGCTCAAAATCAGCGCAGAACTCGGCTTTAGCCAATGCAAAATTCGATGCTTTTGCTCTCCATGCGTAGTAATTCATCCTAAAAGTTGGACTTGGCACTCCGTTGCATGCAAGAAGATCCGAGAGCTCTTTTAGAATCTTCTCTTCAGAGGTTATCTCTTCGCCTTCAAAGCTATGCCTAGTAACAACGGTATTGTGGGTAAACCTATGTGTAAAGTCGGAATACAACTCTTCCATGAGGAACGTCTTCCCAAGCCCGCCGGTCCCGTAGATCGAAAAGACCTTGCCAGTCCCGTTTTCCTTCGAAAGCACTTCGGCAGCAACTTCTTGAATATGCGCTCGCGAACTTGAACGACCGCTCATCTCAGACGACGGCTTCAAGGTGTAGTCATTGGCCATGCTTGCTGCATAGCTCTGATCGTCGCCAAGAACAAAGACATCAGTTCCCATTGCAGTACCCCAATCTTATAGTTTCAGAAGTTATCGATAGTCGCTTCCAGTTTCTTTTCGAAGGAATTTCAGAGTTTTATCCTTTCTGGCCTTACGACCATCAGAGTTCCTAAGTGTTCCTGCAGGAAGGTCATGCTTCTTCTCGTAGGTACCAACCGTACAATCACTTCTGGTTTTCCTGACTTTTCCAAACATTCCTTTCCTCCTTAATAGAACCCAATTTAGTCGTGATGTATACGACAACAAATAGTTCTAGATAGTCTCATTCGTATAAGGGGCACATTCATTGCATCGCCATGCGAACTAAATCATGGCCCTAACAGCAATAAAGGCTATGAGGCAAAGAGACATATATCAAACACGCAAAGAAACAAAGATCACGACTAGTCCCTCTTAAACAAATCTCTTGTGTACACCTTGTCCGCCACGTCCGCGAGCTCGTCGCTCCAGCGGTTGGCCACGATCACGTCGCAGCCGGCCTTGAAGGCCTCCAGGTCGTGGGTCACTTCGGAGCCGAAGAACTCCGGCGCGTCCAGCGTGGGCTCGTAGACCACCACGGGCACGCCCTTGGCCTTCACGCGCTTCATGACGCCCTGGATGGAGCTCGCGCGGAAGTTGTCGGAGTTGGACTTCATCGTCAGGCGGTAGACGCCCACGACCGGCTTCGGCTTGCCCTCGTACACGCGGTCCCACACCATCTGCAGCACCTCTTCGGCCACGAAGTCCTTGCGGGTGCGGTTGGCCTCCACGATGGCCTCGATCAGGTTCTGCGGCACGTCCTTGTAGTTGGCCAGCAGCTGCTTGGTGTCCTTGGGCAGGCAGTAGCCGCCGTATCCGAAGCTGGGGTTGTTGTAGTGGCTGCCGATGCGCGGCTCCAGGCACACGCCGTCGATGACATCGCGGGTGTTGAGGCCGCGGACCTCGCAGTAGGTGTCGAGCTCGTTGAAGTAGGCCACGCGCAGCGCCAGGTAGGTGTTGGCGAAGAGCTTCACCGCCTCGGCCTCGGTGGTGCCCAGCACGAGCTCCGGGATGCCGATAGTTCCGTCGGCGTTCACGCGCTCCAGCTCGGCGGGGTCCGCCCCTTGGGCAAGCAGGCGTGCGAAGCGCTCGGCGGCCGCGACGGCGTCGGCGTCATCCTTGGGCGCGCCCACCACGATGCGGCTGGGGTGCAGGTTGTCGTAGAGCGCCTTGCTCTCGCGCAGAAACTCGGGGCTGAAGAATATCTTCGCGTCGCCGAGCCTCTCGCGAAGGCCCGCGGTGTAGCCGACGGGGATGGTCGATTTGATGACGATCCAGGCGTCCGGGTTCACCGAGCGCACGGCGGCGATGGCGGCCTCGACGGAGCTCGTGTCGAAGAAGTTCTTGTCCGAGTCGTAGTTGGTGGGCGTGGCGATGACGGCGTAGTCGGCACCCGCGTAGGCCTCTGCCACGTCGACGGTGGCGTGCAGGTCGAGCTCGCGCTCCCCCGCCTCGGCCTCCGCCAGGAAGCGCTCGATCTCGTCGTCCTGGATGGGCGACTGGTAGTCGTTGATCTTCTCGACCTTCTCGGGCACGATGTCCAGCGCGTGCACCTCGTTGTGCTGCGAGAGCAGGACGGCGAGGGACAGGCCGACGTAGCCGGTACCGGCGACAGCGATCTTCATGTCATTCTCCAATTGTCAAAGAACAATAATTCATGCGAAATGTGGCTATTACCGCAGGGTCATGGTTAATTGCTCGCTCCTACATTTCATTTAAATGAATGTAGGACCTTCCTAAGCTTGGATGCAGGCCCTCAGTGCAGGACTTCCGTCTAACCTTTTAATTTCAAACTGAATTATTGGCACAATAATCCAAAAAATCTTGATAGCTATCAAACTTTGGCTTCGAAGCAAGAAATGCCTTTTTGAGTACATCTGGATCGACTCCATTCAGCTTGAAAAGCCCTGCATATTTATGAAGAGTCTCTTCAGAATGTGGCAAATAGAGCCATACAAAAGCATTGGACATTTGATTAATGTTTGGCCAGCAACCATTACTCTTTTTAAACGCGTTCGCATATGAAACTGCGCTCTTGAGTTCACGTTCCTTGCGTTTCGAGGCAAATTCCGATAAAGAACAAACGAGCTTGGCTGGGTTGCCAGCGATTACAGAGCCTTCGGGCCATGAGCCGGAGACAACCGCACCTGCGCCAATAATTGAGTTTGCGCCAATATTGGATCCCATCAGCACGATGGCGTGAGCGCCAATGAAGACATTGTCCCCAATGACTGTTTCTCCAGCCTCTCCGAAATGCCCCCCCCCAGATTGCAACACTACTGAGCGACTGTAGTCATGGCAGAGAATGTGCACATACCCGGTTACCTTCACGTACTTCCCAAACCGAAGCATGTGCGGCCGCTGCAGGTCGACGTTGATGGTCTGCGCGTCGAAGAAGTAGCACCCCTCGCCGACCTCGACGCCCCTGCGCCTAAGATAGTCCGCGAACGCCTCGGACGAGTGAGCATGCGGATAGAGGATCCTCTTGGCTAGCTCCTTTATCATTCAGGCTTGCCTCCCTTGTAGTCGGGGTTTCCCTTGTCGCTGATTTTCTTGGCTGGCACTCCACCGATAGAGATACCCGGCTCGCCGAAACTCTTGTTCACCACGGCGTTCGCCCCCACGGCGATGCGGTCGGACACCTCAATGCGCCCGAACAGCTTCGCACCCGGCCCAATGTAGACGTCGTCGCCAATGGTCGGAGCCTCATCGGGCACGCCAGCCCGCGTACCTATGTTCACGCCCACGTGGATTCTGCAGTTCCTGCCGATGCGCGCATAGGGGCTGACGACGATAGGGCCAACATGCGCGATGCTGAGCCCGCTGTCGAAGACGTTGAGCGGGATCGAGAACCCGAGCCGAGCTTCCATGCGCGCCAGCCGTAGCGAGAGAAACTTGCCCCAAAACACGGTGAGGGGCGTCTTGGGCCGGTTGTGCCAGTACTCCGACCGGCGCAGCAGCCGCTCGAACTTCCAGACGTAATCCACAGGACCGGGACGAACCCCCCCCCGTTCGAGCATCCTCTTGTCAGCTTCCATGTAGCGGCGCAGGTCTTCCTTCGTGCGTATCATCGCTGGCGTGCCTCCTTCACTGCGTCTTCCAAGATGCCCTCTATGAGCTTGTTCTGGTGCCTACGCGAGAACCGGTCGCGGTCAAGGTTCGGGTCAAGGCAGTCCAAGCGCTCCGCCGCAATCCTCTCCACCGCAGCGCGAACCTCGTCGCTCGTCGTACACACAAAACCGTTGGCAAAGCCCGAGAGCAGCTTGGCGAGCGGCCCCTCGGGCGGCACCACCGCGACAACCGGCTTGTTCCAGAAGATGTAGTCGTAGATCTTGGTACCCACGTCATCAGGCGAGGTGTCCTCCACCACAAAGAAATCGGCGTCTCCCAGACGCGCCATACCTGCTTGGTATTCCATCAGCCCAAGGTTCAAGTAGCAGGCCGAATCGATGCCCTTGGACTTCATGACCCCATCAATCCAGTCGTACTTCTTTCCGATGTGGGCGAGTCCAGCGTCAACGCCACGCGCCCGAATCTCACAAATCGCCTCCAAAATGGCAGCCGCCTTGTCTTTGTCGTAGTACATGAACTTGCCAAAGACGGCGGCGGTGAGGTCAAAGGGCTTATCGCCACTTGGACGAATGGAGACGAGCCTGGCTTCGTCGAAGCCGTTGGTGGCGACGCTCGCCTTCGAGCCCAGGCCGTAGGCCCGCTCCATCGCCTCGAGGTCGATGCCGCTGATGCAAATGACGCGGTCGGCAAGGCTCACCGCCCTGCGCTCGCGGCGCTTTATGAGCTTGCCATAGAGCCGCTTGAGCGCAGCTTTGGCCGCGCCGGCCCCGGAACCTGATACAATCGCAGGCCGATAGTTGATAGCCCCCAGGTCGCGGAAGTCCAGAACGTAGGGGAT
This sequence comes from Collinsella sp. AM18-10, assembly GCF_003471585.1. Lineage (GTDB taxonomy): Bacteria > Actinomycetota > Coriobacteriia > Coriobacteriales > Coriobacteriaceae > Collinsella. Next base: position 159,684 of record NZ_QRJO01000004.1, on the reverse strand, counting down.
TCCCCAGCGCCCAATGATCGATGCTGCCTCCAGCGGGTAATACGGCCCGCAGGTATTGAGCACGACGTCGTAGTTCGCAGGGTCCACCAAGCTCGAAAGGGCTCGAGCGAACCGCTTGCCGTTCAGGTAATCGGCTACCAGCGGTGCGGTCGAATAGTCCAAATCGAAACGTATGGTCCGCACTCCGTCGGGCACGCTAGCAGTCAGCTCCTCGGGTGTGTTCTCGCGCAGCAGACCCTTTCGAGAGAGGCATAGCACAGTAACGGAATGGCCGTCAGAGACGAGCTGCGACGACAGGCTCACCATGCGAACAGAAGCAACCTCTGGGTTCGGGGCGAAGTAGGGGGCGATGATCAGTATGCGCATGGACTACCTCCCGGCTTTGCCAAGCGGCAGCTCAATGCCCTCGCCGAGCAACAGGTCGGTGCTCGCTGGGACCCAGTCGATCATGCCGCCGGCAGGGATGAAAGTCATCTCGCCGAATTTGACTGTCCCGTCGTCCAGACGGTACAGGTCGACGCGCACGAATGGCCAGTCTTCCGAGAGTGCACGGGCCACGTCGAGCATCTCGTCAAAATTGTCAGGACGCTCAATATTCTCAGTAATGAGAGCATGCTGAGAATTTCGGAACGTCTGCTTATTCCATTCGTTGTCGAAATATGCCATGCGAAGACCCGTTGCCCTGTCACAGAGGAACTGGGTGTAGAGCGGCTCACCGTCGTAGCAATAAATCTTATAGTCATAGATGTCGCCGCCGGCGTTCTCCATGTATTCTTCGGCAAAGACCTTGGGCGCAATATGTTCGTACTGCAGCTCCATCATCTGGCCGTAGGCATAGTTCTCACTCATCCATCCATCGACCTTGACCTTCGCATCTGCAAGATCAAGGTTCGACTTGTCATGGACGATAATGTTGTAACCTGCGCCATGATTGCACTTGAGAGCGAACCGGTCAGGCAGCGTATCGAAGTCAATCTCATCGAAGGAATCCCAAACGCCGAGCATTGGCACGACGTACTTCTCGCCAACCTTTTCGGCGACCCATTCGCGGGCGACCACCTTGTCGATGAGGCGTGCCCTTAGGTCTGATTCACCGTAGAGCTTGAGCCACTGCATCTTCTCGTCGAAGGTTTTAGGATTGGAGAGGTCGAGCCTCCTTCCCGTGCCGCACATGAAGAGTCTCTTGAGCTCGGCAGCGCGCTCCGCCACCGACATGCCGGCATAAAGCTCCTGCCTCTTCCTCATGCAGGGAAGACTACCGATCTGGTTGTGCGGTGCTCTTGCGCGCTCGATAATATAGGCGAACCCGTACGTGTCGACACTTGCTGCCAGACGCTTAAGCTTAGAGCTGATTGTCACGGTTTATTCCTCCTTAAGGGCACCCGCGCCGTTAATAGCTCGGACCCTGCTCCATTCATTGTCGAGCAACCTCGCTGCATCGGGAAACTTCTCCAGTACCGCGCCAAACTGCTTCCAGAACAGCCTTTCCCCCTGATCGTTAACCTTGGTAAGCGCCTGCTCCTGCGAGCCCTCCACATAGAAGAGCGCGGGCTCGCTGCCCCGCACCACGTTGCAGGGCAGGCCCGCACGGGCCGCCATCAGCCAAAACCAAATGTCGTCGTTTGTTGGGGCGATCTTCATGAACAGCGATTCGTCCACCATCTCGGGGGGCAGTGGTGCGGGCGGATAGATCGCGCCACTGCTCCCCGTCAGCTTATGGAGGTAGGTCGGAAACGGGTACACATCGTATCCGCCGGGAGAAGTGCGCCACTGACCCTCGTCCTTGTAGAACTTCGTCACCCGGTGACAATGCACCGCCCTAGGATTCTCCATATAGGCACGGTAAAGCTTTTCGGCCCAATGCGGTCCGTAGTAGATGTCATCGTCCGCCGTAATCACTACGGCCCCTGGAAACTCGCGCAGTGTCGGTATGAGCTTCTTATATGAGCGCATGTCACTGCACCAGCGTATATCGAGGCCGTACCTCTTCAATCCGGTTAAGCTCTCTGGCAAATCGGCCTCGCCGCCCGGGTACTGTTCGCGCGCGAGCCAAAGTACAAGCACGTCAGGCTTACAGGTCTGCATGAGCAATGACTCGACAACGAGATGCACAGTCCTCGTCCTCGCAGGAAACGTTGTTAGCGAGATTACGAGAGGAACCTCGTGGTGCTCGGCGGAGAGCCCGGAATACCCAGCCTCAGATGAGTGTTTCGACCAGCGCATCTTGTGGATAGCGGGGACTAGAGGTGCAACGGCCCTGTCCCGTGCCCATTTAGCAGATGGTCCAACTCCAACGTGTCGCAACGTTTGGATATGTTTCAGAATAGGCAAATTAGCTCCTATTTGCCGAACTCGCCGGCCATGTCAATGGAGGCAAAATTTTGTAGAGGGAGCTTGACAGGCTCGTCGGTCTTCTGACTCTTGTAAATCGCAAGCACGATTTCAAGTGCATTCCTACCGGCAATGGCATCCACATAGGGTGCGCGGTCATTCTTGATGGCGTCAATCATGTCAGCATAGAGCGCGGTGTGTCCATTGCCGTAAACATTGCTCGTGACCTCATGAAGTCTCTTCGTCTCTGCATCGGCACCGGTCTCCTCAGCGAAGTCCCATACGTCAATGTTGTTCGTCGAGGTGCCGCCGACCTTGACGGTGCCTGTCTCTCCGAAAACGTAGAGCGTCTCCTCGAGATTCTTTGGGTAAACGTTTGCGGTGCCTTCTATGGTGCCAACAGCGCCGTTCTTGAACTTCAGGACGGCAACGCCCACATCTTCGGCCTCAAGGTAGTCATGAAAACGCTGTCGCGTGGCACCGTAGACTTCTTCGACCTCGTTTCCGAGCATCCATCTGAGCAGGTCGATGCCATGGATGCACTGGTTCATGAGCGTGCCGCCATCCTGCTCCCATGTTCCTCGCCAGGGTGCCTGATCGTAATAGGATTTGCCACGGTTCCAGCGAACATTGATCGAACCATGGGAGATAGTCCCAAAACGACCCCCGTCTAGTGCCTCCCTCAGCTTTTGGATAGCGAGATTAAAGCGGTTCTGATGACAGACGGAGACTTTAACGCCCTTCTCGTGGGATCGCTCGACGATCAGGTCGGCGTCCTGCATGGACATTGCCATCGGTTTCTCGATGATAACGTTGATGCCGCGCTCGATGCAGTCGAGGGCGATCTTCGCATGCTCGCCGCTCTCGGTCGCGATGCCAACGAGCTCGATCTCAGGGTGAGCGTCGAGCATCGCGGAGTAGTCACTGCAACGCTCAGTTCCGGGGAAGTCACCGAAGCCGGCCTTCTCGAACATGGTATCGAACTTGGAAGGGTCTATGTCACAGACGGCAATGAGATCCAAGTTGTTGTTGGCGACAGCCTTGATATGGTTGACTGCGATTCTTCCACAGCCAATAAGAGCGTATTTCATGTTCCTTCCTTCCCATACGTGCTGGTCTAGAGAGCTGCGAGGACAGCAGAGACGACCTCGTCCTGCTCCTCCTCGGTAATGTAGGGTGAAAATGGGATGCCAAAGTTGCACCGCGCGTAGTGTTCGGCGTTTGGGAACGATTGGACGACGTGACCGCCGAAGGCCTTCATCTGGTGAAGGGACTTCGGGTAGTAGACGAGGGATGGCACGCCCACTTTCTTCATGGAAGCGACAACATGATCTCGTTGCTCCTCGGACTCTGCGATAAGCACGAACTGAGCGAAGGAACTCGTGGAATCCTCAGTGATCTTCGGGGTTTGAATCTTGCCCTCAAATGCCTTCCAATAACGAGCTGCGACTTCCTGACGTTTATCCATCTCGGTGTCGAGCAAGTCCATCTTCGCAAGAAGGACCGCCGCCTGAATAGTGTCGAGACGCGAATTCATGCCAACGCGGACGTTGTCGTACTTGCTCGACCCTTTGCCGTGCACCTTCAAAGAGGAGATTAGGCCGGCAACCTCATTGTCATCGGTAAAGACAGCACCGCCGTCACCGTAACAGCCGAGCGGCTTCGAGGGGAAGAAACTCGTGCAGGAGATGTCGCCAAACGAGCCGCATCGGGAACCCTTGTAAGAGGCACCAGTACCTTGTGCGGCGTCCTCGATCAGCAGAAGACCGTGGTCAGCGCAAATTTTAGAAATCTCGTCGAAGCGGGCAGGATTGCCAAGGAAGTCAACCGCGACGACCGCGCGAGGCCTAAGCTTGCCCTCGCGCTCGACGCTCTCTATCTGTTCTACGAGAGAGCTTGGCGAAAGGTTGAAGGTGTCAGGCTCGATATCGCAGAAGACCGGGGTGGCGCCAAGCATCGCGGCGGGCTCCACGGATGCAATAAAAGTCATCGCGGGGCAGAAGACTGCGTCGCCAGCGCCGATTCCGTAAGCCATATAAGCGAGCTGGAGCGCCTCCGTGCCATTGCCACACCCGAGGCAGTGAGATCGGCCAACGTAGTCTGCTAGCCTCTCCTCGAGCTCACCCACTTCTGAACCTCCGATGAAATGAGCACCGGCCATGATCTCTTCGACCTTTACGGAAAGGGTCGGTCGGAGCAGCTCATACTGCTTCTTAAGGTTGATAAACTCCATTATTTCCTCCTTTAGACTGTTTTACTGGATAGGAGTCGCAGGGTCCCCTTCATGAAGTCCAAGCTCTGGCTGAACAGGTCGGACTTAAAGCTGAAGGCCCATAGGACCGCCAATGACAACATGAGTGAGCAAGCGAGCTTCAGGCAGAGCCCAGGGAGGCCGGCGACACCGATGAAGCCGCAAATGAAATATGAGACGGCGCAGGCGGCGATCATGGCAATGAGCTGCCGCGCCTGAAGGGCGAGGTAATCACCTATACCACGCTTAAAGTAGTGCTTGAAAAGGATGTACGCACCCCAGCCGAAATTGATGAGCAAGAGGGTCGTGATCGTGGCCAGCAGGATACCGGCAAATCCCCAGAGTTGGACGAACAACAGATTCAGAATGACATTAGCGATAGATTCGATAATCGGTCGCATGCGGTCCTGCCACCAAAGCCCAGCTGCTGTCCTATAGAGATATACGATATCGCCCATTGTCTGGACATAGAAATAAAGGACGAATAGCGCAGCGAGGCCGTCCGCGATTGACAGATCACTACCAACCCAAATTTTCATGAAGGGTTGAATGAGGCAAAGAAGACAAGATGAGCAGACGGCAGCAATTACCATGTAGAGAAACACGAAGACTCTGAAGTCTCCATAGTTTTCTTCGCGAGATTTTGAAACAATGCCGTCGCCGACACTTGCCGTAATTGCGTTGATGACAACGGCGAGCATACCTGACACCGAACTGACAATCATGAAGTAGTTCTGGTACTGCGTTAGCACCGAAAGGCCTAGGAACGCAGAAATTACGACGCTGTCGAATGAGGTCCTGGTCGTTGAACTGAGTTTATAAAGGAACACGCCTGAGACGCGCTTTGCAATGTCGCTGACGGTCTCACGATCGAGCTCGCCTTCACAGACAATGTCCGGGTAAAGCCGGTTCGAGACAACGTTGCAGACGATATTATTGACGATAGTTGAGAGGGGCAACAGCACCGCATAGACGTAGAAGTTCTGGGTGAGAACGAGGGCGGCGATTTGAAAGGTGTACATCCCTACACTCGTAACCAGGCCTACCTTGCTCACCACATCGCCGCGCTGGTAAGCGGTAAGCAAGGAGACCTTATACGCATACAGGAAGTAACCGATGACGGTGTTCGAAAGGTAGATGGCATATAAGAGGTAGATATTGATACCGCCGGGGGCGCTGCCTTTAATGAGAGACGGCAGGAATGGCATAAGGGCGACGCCGACGATGAGTACGGCGATGCCGATAACGCGGTATACGAGGCGGTAGAACGAAAGAAGCGCGCAAAGCTTCGGCTTGGCGCGCTTGTTGATGGGCTCGTACATACTAAAGACCATCGCACTACTGAAACCGAGTTCGGCAAGCGACAGGACAGTAAGGACTGAAGTGAAAAGGCTTCCCAGGCCGGTGTACTCAACACCCAGGTAGTAAATCATGGCCGTGCGCGCTGCGAACGGCATGATGATTACGAAAATCTTATTAATGACTGCCCAAACGATGTTTCGGGCAGCGTTGTATCGTCTGGATGCCATCAGCGAGCGGCCTCCTTCGAAGCGGCGGCTGCATTCTTTTTGAGGTCGGCGGTGCAAAGCCCCATAACCGCGAGCAGCCCCCAGAAATAGGTTTCCGTCCAGAAAGTGCCGGAGAGTCCGAGGCGCCCGATGCAAAACGCCAGAAGAGTAAGGAAAATGGGGAACCAGGGGGACACGTTGCAGCTCCTAAATGAGAGAATGAGGAACCAGGCGAGGACGCACAAAATGACAATTCCGAACGGAATACCAAAGTCATAAAAGACCTCGAGAAAGAAGTTGTGGCAGTAGTTGCCGGGCCCCAGATACGCCTGATCCGAAAAAGGCCCGTTACCGAACAACGAAATGCGCGGAGTCAAGGCATTCCAGATGGTGGAACGACCACTGTCACTCATAACGTCGGCGTATAGGAACTTTTCCAAGGTGCGCGAGGTTATACCCATCGAATTAAGTTGATGATTAAGCGCCAAAGCCAGATCTGTGAGCGAAAATACCAGGATCAACGCAGCACAGAGAATCGCGGCAGATATTAAGAACTTCTTAATGACGGAAGTCTTTGAACCGAAAACAAAGACCAGGAACCTGAGGGCTGCAAAAGCGATAATGCCGAGAAGGGGTCCACGGGAGCCGTACGAAAGGATAAGCGCAATATTCGAAAGCGCACACACAAGCCAAAGGACAAAGGAGGGGATATTGAATCCGTCTGCATCGTCTACGATGAAGTGAAGAGAGAGCAAGGCGAAAAACATAGCATCGAAGCCAAGCCCCATGTCGTAGCCATATAGCGTCGTGGCCTGCATAACCGAGCTCAGGGAGGCCTGTAGGTATAAGGTCATGATGATGCAAGCAAACTTGAGTGCCGCATCAGCGCGTTTGGCATCGTTCTGAGAAGCAAGAAATAGGAACGCAATCATGCCTCCCATCGGATTAATCGCCTGCGGAAGGGCATAATCATCAAAGATGAAGTAGTCGACATCGCAGAGCACCACATATATAGAAAAAATTGCGAATACAGCGACGGCGGGCAGGATTACCCTTCCGCTCAACCTCAAACCACAACGAAACCAGTAAACAATAAGCAGGAGATAAGAGATTCCGGTTAACGTATAAACGACAGCCCCATACATCCCGATGGTCGAAGCAATGAAGTCGCGAAGACCGTGGTAGGCAACGAAAATGAATAAAGCAATGGCAGGAAAGCAGTCAATGACTCTAGCCTCAAGGGCCACATCCTCATTCTTGGGTCGCCTTAACTCAATGCGCCTTGAAACACGCATGGCCTTGTCAGCTAACATGAGATATCGCCCGCCTTGCGTGCGTTATGATTTCCGCGCATCCTGAGCATTGTCTTTTCTGCAGTCTTCCACAGAGCTTCAGGAGCTGAGAGCAAACCAAGAATGTCGACAATCCCCTGCAGTTTCTGACCATTCTTGATCCTCATCCGACCAACCTCCGCACGCTGAGCCGACGCCACGGCATGTTTCTCGAATAGCGTTAGGCTGCCATATACGTCAGCTACTGAGGTAAAGAGGGCCTTCTTTGCCTTAATGAGGTCATCGGGGCCAAGTCTATTCTGCCCGTCGCTAACATCACAGCAATGAAGAGGTTCATTGAGTTGGTACAACTTTTTTCGAAAAGTGAGCTCGATAAGGAGCTGAAGGTCCTGATGACGAATGAGCTCCTCATCGAACCCCCCGACTTGCTCAAAGAGATCGCGGCGAACCAAGAGCGTGCCTGTGGGAAAGTCGGAGACAATGAGCATGATGTCCTTGTAAACATGCCCATCAGGATGTTTGGGGAGAACACTTATCAGATCATCCCCCCTGAAGCGTTTAACGCGACATGAAACAACTCCCCAATCATCGGATAGCGATGTAAACGCCTCAACCTGACGTTCAATCTTCTCAGGCTCCCACCAGTCGTCGTCGTCTAAAAAAGCGAGGTAGGAGCCAGACGACGATTCGACTCCCCTGTTGCGCGCAAAGGCGCCGTTCTTATGAATGGAAGGTTCGAGAAGGCGTACTCTTGAATCTGAAGAGGAAAACGACGAAACAATCTCGTGCACGCGGGGTGTAAAGCAATCTTCGCCGCCGTTGTCATTAACAATGATGAGCTCGAGATTCCGATAGGTTTGACTCAAGACGCTACCAATAGCGCGGCCCAGAGTGTCGGTCCTGCGATACGTCGGCATGATTACGCTCACAAGGGGCAAGCCGCTACCGATCAATGTTGCCACCTGCCTTGGAACGCAGGAACTTGTTATAGGCGACCTTCACCAGATCGGCAGGCATGAAAGTGACAAGAACACGCTGGAGAACAGAGAAAAACTCCCCAAAGCGCGAAGTAAGGCCGAGTTTACGAAGCTCCCTGAAGAATGCGGCATTGCTCTTGAGGTAGGCAATGTTGGAACGTCGGGCATACATGCCGTCACCGGTTCGAACGTCAACAAGAACATCAGGAATATTCGCGCATGCGCAGCCAAGAGAGAGCATACGAACCCAAAGCCAATAATCCTCCATCCAAGAGAAGGGCTGATAGCCTCCAGCGGACTCGACCGCGTCACGTCTAAACATAACGGTTACATGGTTAAAAGGATTCCTATTCCTGGCCCATTTAATGATCTCCTCTCGTGTAAGAGGAACATTTCTGATAGACCCCATGTCGCCGGGAGTTTTGTCGAACTCTTCAATCATTCCGCCAACAAGATCCAGCTTATCTTCAATAAGGCAAGAGATTAGCCTCTCGCAGCGATCGGGTCGTGAGATGTCATCGGAGTCCATACGCGCGACTATGCCGCACGCGCAGGCCGGTAAGCCCGCATTTAAGGCGTAACCAAGACCATGGTTCTCGCTGAGGCGAACTACATTAAGACTCGACCCGAGTTTGTCTTGCCATATTGAGATTTTATAGTCCAATTCATCATTTAGTGGACCGTCGCAGACGAGGACCAAGTCATTGAAAGGAAGCGTCTGATTGGCCATGGACTCAATGGCATCATCAAGATAAGCTGGCTTGTCGTTGCGGTAGACAGACATCAGCACGCTGTATTTTATGGCGGAATTATTCATTGGCATTAGTACTTTCGATAGATACAGCAGAGGTCGTGGACTCTGATTGATTGCCCTCGACCACCTCAGAGCCAGACAGCTTGGAGAACGTGCCGAAAAAACACCTGAGATCAAAGGCGACACAACGACGACGAACATACTCGCCATCAAGAGCGGATTTCACATCAATGGTTAACTCATCGCGTCCATTAATTTGAGCCCAACCAGTAAGCCCGGGGCGTACGTTGTTTGCGCCGCAAGCGTCGCGCTCAGCCACGAGGTCAAACTGGCTCCACAACGCAGGACGAGGTCCAACGACAGACATATCGCCCTTGAAGATGTTCAGAAGTTGCGGCAGCTCATCCAAGCTAAGCTTGCGCAGGGTAGGACCAACAGGAGTCAACCAGTCACTCGCATTGATCATATGACTAGGCAAATCTGGGGTATCAATCCGCATTGTTCGAAACTTATAGATGTCGAAAAGATTCTTATCTCTTCCGACACGCTTCTGTTTAAAGATGACAGGACCTGGACTCGTGAGCTTTACAGCCAGAGCTGTTCCTGCAATTACCGGACTCAGCACGATAAGTCCTAAACCGCTTGAGATAATGTCAAACGCACGCTTAACGAAGCGATATCCAAGCTTTCCATCAAGATCAAGCTCATCCGCAACCGAATCAGGAACAGAGGTAAGGGCATACACTGCAGGTGCATCAGAAGGTGAAAGGTTGGCGTTCATAGCCTGTTCGATAGTCTTGATTTCAGTCATAAGTGCCTAATCGTTAAACTGCGGATGATACGTAGGTACAACCTCGGCGAGAACGGACTTAACCGTGTCGTTATCCTTGTCGAAGCAGTCATGAAGCTTCTCAAGCTTGTCTTTGATCTCTTCCATCTTGTCGGCCTCGGCTGTGGAGATGCGAATCTCGGAATGCTCGGTAGGCAGGAGCTGCTCGTTGTCCATAAGGAGCTCCTCGTACATCTTCTCGCCAGGACGCAGGCCGACTTCTTTGATCTGGATATCTTTCCCAGGCTTAAGACCGCTGAGCGTAATTAGGTTGATGGCAAGGTCGTAGATCTTGACCGGCTCACCCATGTCCAGTACAAAAATTTCGCCGCCATGCGCCAAAGCGCCGGCAGTAATGACAAGCTTGCTGGCCTCCGGGATGGTCATGAAATAACGCGTGATGTCCTTGTGCGTAATGGTGATAGGGCCACCCTCGCGAAGCTGGCGCTTAAACAGCGGAATGACCGATCCATGACTACCCAGAACATTGCCAAAGCGAACAGCAGTAAAAATGGTCTTGCTGTTGGCCGCATAATACTGAACGATCATCTCGTCCATACGCTTGGTGGCACCCATTACGTTCGTGGGATTAACGGCCTTATCAGTAGAAATCTGCACGTAGTGGCTGCACTGGTACTTGTCGGCAAGACGTACAACATTGAGCGTGCCAAAGACGTTATTCTCGATTGCCTCGCGGGCGTTGTGTTCCATAAGAGGAACGTGCTTGTGGGCTGCAGCGTGGAAAACGACTTGAGGACGGTACTTCTCAAAGACCTTGGTAATCGCTGGGAGATGCGTAATGGAACCGATATAAACTTGAATATCAGTGCCTTGATCATGAGCGGTCTTGATGATGTCGTGATACAACTCGTAGGTTGTGTTCTCGTAAATGTCGAACAACACGATTTGCGCAGGCTTCGCCGGAAGCAGCTGACGTACAAGCTCTGAGCCAATAGATCCGCCGCCACCCGTGACCAAAACGCGCTTACCGGTAACGTAGCCCATCTGGTTAAGGTCAAGCGATTTCTCCTCGCGAGAAAGCAAGTCGCTGATTTCGACCTCACGAAGGGCAACCCTACCTATACCATCCTGCGGAATATCGCGGACATTGGGAAGCGTGAGGACCCTAAGTCCCGTCTTCATGCACAGGTCATAGATTCGCTGACGTTCTTCATGCGTGGCACTCGGAATTGCCACGACAATCTGTTCAGCCTCACAATCGTGCGCAATAGTAGGGATATCGGCGCAAGTACCACAGACCTTAACGTCATGAATACGCTGATTTTGCTTATTGGGATCATCGTCAACAACGGCAACTGGATCTCCGATCATATCGGGGTCTCCGTTGAGCATACGTTTGATGGAAAGAGAGCCGGTCTCCCCTGCTCCTACGATGAGCGTACGCGGGAGATGCGCATCGGAATTGCTTTTAAAGCGCCAGAGCTGGCTACCATAAATTGCGCGAATGGCAAAACGGCCGCCACCGCAAATAATGAGGACGACAGCCCACGCCATAACGTCCTCACGAAGGGTCATGCCCTTGCCAAATAACACGTTAAAGATAACGTCGCCAATTACTGAGCCTACCGTTACAGCAGCAACAATACGTCCGGCCTCGGAAATGCTCGCATAGCGCCACAAGCTGCTATACATATGGAAGAACCAAAAGACGACAACGTTAACAAGCGCAAGAACAAGAATAGCCGGGCATGCGCCGGCTGCTCCGCTGAGCGTCGCCCATTGCTGCGTTCCCCACGATGCAACAAACACGGCGATAAAAGTTGCCGCGATGTCATATGCCATCAACGCATACGGTTCAAAGGCGCTCAGCTTCCCCTTTTGCTTTGCGCTCTTAGATTCAGTGTTCAAGATTTATACTTCTCTTCCCTATTGATCCCGTTGTCCCCGCCCCCAGGGCTCCTCCCTGTCCCGTTAAACAGTCGCCTGCAGCTAGGCGATCGCCTTTTTTAGGTTTCGCATCACGCGCTGCTCAGCCGAAAGCACGGCGAGGCCAACGCGGGTGGTTACACGTCGGCCGCACAGATCGAGCTCCAGATAAGCAGTGCTCTTGCGTCTGTTAATGGTTTTGATAAGGCCTTCGTGGCCCAGCAGTGGACCAGCCGTTACTACGACCTGGTCGCCGTTTTTTAGGGCCTCACTCATGGGCACTACGCGGTCTCCCCTATGCGTAATGCTGCTTATGAGTTGGGCCTCTTCTTTTGCCAGCGGCACAAACTGACCGTCCTGGGCAAGCACTCGGGCAAAGTCGTCCATGCGCAGCAGATACCGTTGCACGGTGCGAGGATCTGCCGTATCGCAGATCAGATAACCGGGAAAGAGCGGCTTGGTCGTGTTGACCCATTCGCCGTGTACCTTGATCTCGGTTTGAAATTGGGGATAAAAGAGCTCCTGCATGGCGCCAGCCGGCACCACGCGCTCGATGCGCTCGCGCATTACGTCTTCGCGACCGTTAATGACCTGGATCACATACCACACGAGCACCACCCCCTTGCTGTCTTACGTGTGGCTCACGGGGTTTGGGTATGGCTTCGCCAGGGCGCTTGTGCGCGAAGGCGCTCCATATTCAAACCCTGAGCCCAGTTAGACAAGCACGTGGCTCTGCCCCACCGTGAACGGTATGTATAAACGCAGTTGCTAGAGACGCGGACGTGTATCGCAAAAAGACCGCATCCCCAGCTGGCTGCATGCGGCCCAGTCAAGCAGGTACAAAACTGGACCGCATGCAGCCAGCTGAAGGACTGCTGCGATTAGTCATCGAATATCAAATCGAAAGAACAGCTTGCCCGTAGACAAAAACAAAGCCTTTCGATGCGATACGCATGACGACGCTACTGGAGCTCGTGGTTTTTCTGGCACCGCCGTTACGGCCGGATGCTGATCGACCCTGCGCTTTGCGGCCTGGTGGAGCCGTGGGCACAGTTGAACCCATGTAACGTTAGCTATCCTAGCACAGCAGGTGGCCCATACGTTTTGGGGTGTGTTGAGCAACATATTGTTTATTCACCGTGGTTATGAGGGATATTGTGCCGTCTTGCACACATTGCCGCAGGTTTATGGGGGTATGTTGGTTAATGAGCACTGCCTGAGTTGCATTGCTGCCGGCGTGAATTGCTCAAACTATTAAGTTTGGCTAACAAACTTTGTACAAAACCGGGAAGGAATTGCGCAACTTTTTGGGGTGCAGTTGTCGCAAATTTTGCGACAACTGCACCTTATGGCAAACTTTTGCAAATAAAAAGGCCACTCGATTGAGTGGCCTTGCATTCACGATGGTGGAGACGAGGGGGATCGAACCCCTGACCTCTTGACTGCCAGTCAAGCGCTCTCCCAGCTGAGCTACGCCCCCGTGACGAGGTAGTACTATAGGGGAAGTTGGAGCGGCGTGCAAGGACTTTTTTGGGCACGCTCTAAATCTTTATTGGTATAGGTAAGCGATGGCGGTGCCGGTGTGGACTTCGATCTCTGCGGTGGATCGAACTATGTTGCTAATGCCTGTGTCGGCTAAAAGGCCCAGGGGGTTGTGGTCTAGTTCCCATTCTAGGCCATGTTCGCTTACCTCGGTGTTGGGGGCAATGGCAATGATGGAGAACGTCTTGCCTTCGGAGCCTTCGATGATCCAGGATTCGCCTGCGCGAAGGATGCGGGCGACCACATTGTTTTCGGCAATCCAGACTGGGGCGTCATCGTAGCCTGCAAGCAGGCCCAGTACGGAAAGCGCCATATCCGGGCGGCCGCCCGTAGCGCAAGTCGCAACTACTTCGGCACCCGGCCAGCGGCGGCGGACGGAATCGAGCGCCAGCGCCAGATCGGTATAGTCCTTGTACGGGTCATGGCGCTCAACTTCAAAGTCGGTGGCGGCATCCACCAACGCGCGACCCGCGTCGCTCACCGTGTCGGCATCCCCCACATAAACGTCGCAGCCCAGACCGGCGCTCAGCAGCGCATCGAGTCCGCGGTCCACGGCGACAACGTGGTCGCACTCCCCTGCTAGCCTACGCAACAGATCCGCGCTCGCCACCACGGGCGAGCCGCAGACCACTAATACCTTGCAAGCCACAGCCCTCGCCTATCCCTCAAACGAAAGCACGCGGGCCAGATCCAGGTCCTCATAGCTATCGATAAAGATGTCGCAGTTTTCGCGAACCTCGTCGCGCTCCATACGGCCGAGCGGGTCATAAATGCCCACGCGCTTAAAGCCGGCGACCCCAGAACTCTTAAGGCCAAAAACCGCGTCCTCAAACACCCACGTGCGCTCAAACTTGTGCCCGTGGCGCTCCTCCAGACGGCGCAGCGCCAACTCGTATACGTCGGGGAACCGTTTGGAGCGTCCTGCCTCACCCGTCGTGGTAACAAACTCCATGTAGGCATCGAGCCCGGCGCCCGCAAGCGCAGACTTAACCAGCTCGGCTGGCGTAGACGTGGCAACGCACATGGCAATGCCCGCCGCCTTCGCCTGCTCCAAAAATGCCAGAAGCCCCTCGCGCGGCGGCACCTTGGAGTACCCATCAATCAGAATGTCGCTCAGCTCGCGATAGAGCTCCTCGCCATTTGCGCCAATGCCCCAGGTGTCGTGGTAGGCCTGGCACTCGTCCTCCAGCGAAAGATGTTCAAACTGGGCAAAATCGTCGACCGTTACATCAATGCCATGGCGGCGCAATAACTCAGTCTGTGCATGGCCCCAAACGGGGGTGCTATTAACCAGTGTGCCGTCGCAATCGAAAATAAAAGCAACGTTGGGGGCGGCGGTCTGGGACATAAACGAACCTTTCGATGTCAAATGGTAAACATCCTGCTAAAAACGTTTTACCAAACGTCAGACTAACAATCTTGAAACCCTAATTGGTAAAACTGTCAAGAGTTTTACCACGGCAATTCTGCCAGTGGTCTAAACATGGCGCTTACCGATTAAACGCCGCCCTAAAACCACTTTCCTTCATAAAAGTAACGTACAGGTGTTATCGTAGTTTCTGCCGAAAGTTCCACCGAGCACGCGAGGTGGAACGAATCATAGAACTATCGCCGTCCCTTCGATTCGTGCAGCCTTGGACCTTTCGCATCTAGTCACCAAGGCAACACGCTGCCGCGTCATGATGGGATCAAACGTGAGCGATACAAAGCTAAAGCCAACGGCTAAAAAGCCCGCAACCCGTAAAGCCGCCCCGCACGCACCGGAGCTCACCAAGGACGATGTCTATCTATTTGGCATCGGCACGTGGGAGCGCAGCTGGGAAAAGATGGGCGCGCACCCCGACACGCAGAACCGTACGCGCGGCTGGCGTTTTTGCGTTTGGGCGCCCGACGTAAAGAGCGTCCATGTCATTGGCGAATTTAACGACTGGGATGAGGAAGCCAACCCGCTGGTGCCCGTGCATACGAGCGCTATCTGGGAAGGCTTTATTCCTGGCGCCGAGCAGGGCCAACTCTATAAATATCTCATCGAGACAAACGAGGGAGAAAAGCTCTATAAGGCCGATCCGTATGCCTTTAAGGCCGAGTGCCCTCCGGGTACCGCCAGCGTGCTGTGGACCCTGGATGGCTACAAGTGGAACGACGCCGCGTGGCTCAAGCGCCGCGCCGGCCATAACCACATGTCACAGCCACTCAACATCTACGAGGTGCATATTGGCTCATGGAAGCGCCACGGCGACGCGCCGCAGGGCGAGCCGGACGAGTTCGGTAACTACCCCGGCCCCATGGATCCCTTCCCCGCGCAGCGCGGCGAGTTTTACACCTACGACGACCTGTCGGTGGAGCTCGTGGACTACGTGCGCGACATGGGCTACACACATATCGAGGTCATGCCGCTTATGGAGCATCCCTTCGATGGCTCCTGGGGCTACCAGACGACCGGCTACTATGCCGCCACGTCGCGCTACGGCAACCCACAGCAGCTCATGCACTTTATCGATGCGTGCCACGAGGCTGGCATCGGCGTGATCATGGACTGGGTGCCCGGCGGTTTTTGCGCCGACTCCCACGGCCTGGCCACCTTTAACGGCCACATGCTGTTTGAGCACGAGATTCACCCCAACTGGGGCACGCACAAGTTCGACTTTGCCCGCGGCGAGGTCCGCTCCTTCCTGGTCTCCAACGTGCTGTACTGGCTCGAGAACTTCCACGTGGACGGCATTCGCATGGACGGCGTGTCCAGCATGCTGTACCTCAACTTTGGCATCGACGATCCGGGGCAAAAGAAGTTCAACAAGTACGGTACCGAGGAGGATCTGGACGCCAGCGCGTTTATCCGCCAGGTCAACTGCGCCGTGGAGGCGCACTACCCCGACGTGATGATGATGGCCGAGGAGTCCACCGCGTGGCCGCTCGTGACCTATCCGCCGCAGGACGGCGGCCTGGGCTTCCACTACAAGTGGGACATGGGCTGGATGAACGACACCCTGCACTACATGCAGACCGATTTTCCGTGGCGCCCCGGCAACCACGGGCTGCTCACGTTCTCCATCATGTACGCCTTTACCGAGAACTTCATTTGCCCGTTGAGCCACGACGAGGTCGTGCACGGCAAGTGCTCGCTCATCGGTCGCATGCCGGGCGACTGGTGGCGCCAGTTTGCCGGCCTGCGCACGCTCGCCTTCTACCAGATGACGCACCCCGGTGCCAAGCTCAACTTTATGGGCAACGAGATCGGCCAGTTTATCGAGTGGCGCTACTACGAGTCCATCCAGTGGTTCCTGACCGAGGAGTACGAGACCCACCGTCATCATCAGGCATTCATCAAGGCGCTCAATCACCTATACACCGACGAGCCCGCCCTGTACGAGCGCGGCTACACCGACGACGGCTTTACCTGGATCGACGCGGACAACTCCAAGCAGTCCATCGTGAGCTTTGTGCGTCAGGGCGAGGACGTCGATGACGACCTGGTGATCCTGATCAACTTTGACCCGGCGAGCTACGAGAGCTTCCGCGTGGGCGTGCCGCGCGAGGGCGACTGGGAGGTCATCTTTGACTCCGACCGTCCCGAGTTTGGCGGCAGCGGATACGCCGGTGAGGAGCCTTACACCTGCTCGAGCGAGCCCTATCCCTGGAACGGGCAGATGGACTCCATTGAGATTAAGGTGCCCGGCCTAGCTGGCGTGGTGCTTAAGCGCCGCGGTCCCAGCAGCTACAAGCCGCCGGTGGTTGAGGAGCCCAAGAAGGCGACGCGCAAGCGTGCGTCCCCGGTGAAGCCCAAGACCGCGGCAGCCAAGAAGGCTCCGGCTAAGGCGAAGGCAAAGGCTGACGCAAAGCCCGCTGCTAAAGCTACCGCGGCCAAGAAGCCGGCTGCCAAAAAGGCCGCTACCAAGGCCAAGTCTGCTTCGTGTTAAGCCGTCTGCCAAGGATGCGTAACAAAGCCGTTACAGCTGTAATCACCCGCCCCGACGGGGCGTAGGATACAAGTCATAACCGTTCCGGGAGAAACATCCCCGGGGGAAAGGAACGTATGAATAAGATCTTTGACAACAAGCAGGAGTTTACCGAGCTCTATCGCGATGCCGTCATGAGCATCAGCGGCAAGAGCGTCGAGGCCGCCAGCGACCTCGACCGCTTTAACGCCCTGGCCAAGCTCGTGGCCGAGAAGGCGCGCACCGTTGCCACCAAAAGTGACGCCCGCGCCACCGCCGAGGGCAAAAAGCGCGTGTACTACTTCTCGATCGAGTTTTTGATCGGTCGCCTGCTCGACAACTACCTGCTCAACTTTGGCGTGCGCGACATGGTCGCCGAGGCGCTCGACGACATGGGCTTTGACCTTTCCGTCATCGAGAACCAGGAGCCCGATCCGGCTCTGGGCAACGGTGGCCTGGGCCGTCTGGCCGCATGCTTCCTGGATTCCATGGCAGCCGAGGGCATTGCCGGCTACGGCAACGGCATGCGCTACCGCTACGGCCTGTTTAAGCAGGAGATTGTCAACGGCAGCCAGGTCGAGGCCACCGACGAGTGGCTCACCCACGGCTATCCCTGGGAGGTCCGTCGTCAGGACAAGGCCGTGACCATCAAGTTTGGTGGCCATGTCGAGGGCTTTGAGGAGAACGGTCGCACGTTCTACCGCACGGTGGACACGCAGGACATCCTGGCCGTCCCTTATGACATCCCCGTGGTGGGCTATGCCGGCGAGACCGTCAACAAGCTGCGCGTCTGGGCCGCCGAGCCGGTCGAGGAGCACTTTGACCTTGAGGCCTTCAACCGCGGCGATTACGCCCTGGCCGATGCCGAGCGCGCCGAGGCCGAGGCCATCAGCGCCATCCTCTACCCCAACGACGCCGGCGAGCACGGCCGTCTGCTGCGCCTGAAGCAGGAGTACCTGTT
The DNA here is from genome assembly GCF_003471585.1 of Collinsella sp. AM18-10. Lineage (GTDB taxonomy): Bacteria > Actinomycetota > Coriobacteriia > Coriobacteriales > Coriobacteriaceae > Collinsella. Next base: position 141,417 of record NZ_QRJO01000004.1, on the reverse strand, counting down.
TGTCTCTGCCGGCATCTACAGCCTGCTCGACACCTTTGAGAAGGAGCACGGTGAGAACTGGGAGCTGCTGCCGCAGTTTGTGGCCATCCACACCAACGACACGCACCCCGCCATGTGCGGCCCCGAACTCATGCGCATCCTCATCGACGAGAAGAAGCTCGAGTGGGACGACGCCTGGAACATCGTGACGCAGGTCGTGAGCTACACCAACCACACCATCCTGCCCGAGGCTCTGGAGAAGTGGCCCATCGGTACTTTCTCCAAGCTCCTCCCCCGCGTGTACCAGATCATCGACGAGATCAGCCGTCGTTGGCACGAGTCGTTCGACACCACGCAGGAGGGCTGGCAGGAGCGCCTGCGCCAGACCGCCATTCTGTGGGACGGCGAGATTCGCATGGCCAACCTGTCCGTGATCTGCAGCCATAGCGTCAACGGCGTGGCCAAGATCCACTCCGACATCATCAAGAACATCGTGCTCAAGGACTTCTATGCCCTGACGCCCGAGAAGTTCAACAACAAGACCAACGGCATCTCGCACCGTCGTTTCTTTGCCGAGGCCAACCCCACCTATGCCAAGCTCGTGACCGAGGCCATTGGCGATGGCTGGCTGAAGGACGCCTTTGAGCTGGAGAAGCTCAAGGAATTCCAGAACGACACCGAGTTCCTGAAGGCCGTGGGTGCCTCCAAGCGCGCCAACAAGGAGCGCCTGGCCGCCTACGTTAAGGCCGAAACCGGTCTGGTCATCGACCCCAACACCGTCTTCGATGTTCAGGTGAAGCGCTTCCACGCCTACAAGCGCCAGCTCATGAACATCATGAAGGTGATGGACATCTACAACCGCCGCATCGCCGATCCCAACTTCCACGTGACGCCGACGACCTTCATCTTTAGCGGCAAGGCTGCCTCGAGCTACACCTTTGCCAAGGAGACCATCCGCCTCATTAACTCCGTTGCCGACGTCATCAACAACGACGCCCGCGTCAACGAGGTCATGAAGGTCTGCTTCATCCCCAACTTCCGCGTGAGCAACGCCCAGCTCATCTACCCCGCCGCCGAGATCTCGGAGCAGATTTCCACGGCCGGCAAAGAAGCCTCGGGCACGTCCAACATGAAGCTCATGATGAACGGCGCCATTACGCTGGGCACCCTCGACGGCGCCAACATCGAGATCGCCGACCTGGCCGGTCGCGAGAACGAGGCCATCTTTGGCCTGACCGCCCCCGAGGTCGAGCAGCTCTGGGCGTCGAACAGCTACTTTGCATGGGATACACTCAACGGCGACCGCGAGCGTCTGGGCCGCGTGATGGACGAGCTCAAGGACAACACCTTTGCGGGTCTTTCGGGCAACTTCGAGAGCATCTACAACGAGCTCATGAACAACAACGACCCCGACCTGGTCATGGCCGACTTCCGCAGCTACGTCGACGCCTGGGAGAAGCTCACGAACAGCTACGGCGACCAGGAGACCTGGAACCGCAAGGCCCTGCTCAACACCGCCTCGAGCGGCTGGTTCTCGAGCGACCGCACCATTCGCGAGTACCGCGACGAGATCTGGCACGCGTAAAGGCGCGCGAGCTCCCTTTGCCGCACGGCATTACTCGACGGGCGCGACCGAGCGCCGCGCCCGTCGCTAATGGGTTTAGGAACATCGATGACAGAAGGAGAAATCGATGAGTAAGAAAGAATGCATCGCGATGCTCCTCGCAGGAGGACAGGGCAGCCGATTGGGGGCACTCACCCAAAAGATCGCTAAGCCGGCGGTTAGCTTTGGTGGCAAGTTCCGCATTATCGACTTTTCGCTCTCCAACTGCTCCAACTCGGGCATCGACACGGTGGGCGTTCTGACGCAGTACCGTCCCTACCTGCTGCATGCCTACGTGGGCTCCGGCGAGGCGTGGGATCTGGACAGCCGCGACGGCGGCGTGTCGATTCTGCCGCCGTACGAGACGCAGACCGGCGGCGCCTGGTATGCGGGCACGGCCGACGCCATTACGCAGAACCTCGACTACATCAAGGCCAACGACCCCAAGTACGTCCTGATTCTTTCGGGCGATCACTTGTATCGCATGGACTACCGCAAGATGCTCAAGACGCACATTGAGAACAACGCCGACCTCACGGTGAGCGTTATGCCCGTGCCGTGGGAGGAGGCCAGCCGCTTTGGCATCCTGACCACCGACCCCGAGGACGGCCGCATCACCAAGTTTACCGAGAAGCCCGAGAAGCCCGATTCGAACCTCGCTTCCATGGGCATCTACATCTTCTCGGCCGACGTCCTGATCGAGGCGCTCGAGGAGGACGCTCTGGACCAGCGCTCGAGCCACGACTTTGGCAAGGACATCATCCCAAAGCTGCTCGGGGAGAACAAGCGCCTGTACAGTTACGAGTTCCACGGCTTTTGGAAGGACGTCGGCACCATCGCCAGCTTCCATGAGACCTCGATGGACCTGCTGGGCAACAACCCCGAGTTCGATCTGTTTGACAAGCACTTCCCCATCATGTCCAACATCACCACGCGTCCGCCGCACTACATTGGACCGGACGGCCGCCTGGACGACTGCCTGGTCTCCAACGGCTGCAAGATCTACGGCACCGCTCGCCATTCGATCCTTTCGACCGATGTCATCATCGAGGAGCGCGCCGTGGTCGAGGACTCCGTGCTGCTGCCGGGTGCGCACGTTAAGAGCGGCGCGCACATCTGCCGCGCTATTTTGGGCGAGAACTCCACGGTCGAAGAGGGCGTGAAGCTCGGCTCTGTCGATACCACCAAGGATACGGCCGTCGTTGGAAATGACGTCGTTATCGGGAAGGGGGAATGATCCGATGATCAATCGCAAGGCCATCGGTTATATCACCGCTAACTACTCTTCGTCCTACGGCAGTGTCCTGCTCAAGGACCGCCCCATCGCGTCCGTTCCGTTTTTGGGCCGCTACCGCCTGATCGACTTTCCGCTGTCCAACATGATGAATGCCGGCATCAAGACCGTCGGCGTCGTCATGCCGGGCAACTACCGTTCGCTGATCGACCACGTGGGCTCGGGCAAGGACTGGGGCCTGGACCGCAAGAAGGGCGGCCTGTTCATGGTGCCCGGCAACGCTTATGGCACCACCAAGGGCGGCATGCGCTTCCTGCTGCGCGACATCATCTCCAACAAGACGCTGTTCCAGCGCTCGGAGAAGCCCTATGTCGTGATGATGGGCACCAACATCATCTTTAACATGGACCTCAACACCATCATCGAGGCGCACGAGAACTCCGGTGCCCAGATGACCGTGGTGTACTGCAAGGCCACGCGCAATGTCGAGGACGAGACCAAACTCGAGATTAACGAGAACGGCCGCCTGACGGGCGTGAGCGCCGGCGTCGCGTACGGTGACAACGCCTCCATGGACTGCTGCATCGTTAACCGCGAGACGCTGCTCGAGATCATCGATCACTACCAGGCCGCCGACTATCTGGACCTGCTCGAGGCACTCCAGGGCGACTTTGGCAACATCGACGTGTGCAGCTACGAGTACAAGGGCGAGGTCGTGGGCGTGTTTAGCGAGAAGTCGCTGTATCGCCGCAGCATGGACCTGCTCGACCAGACCGTGGCCGACCATCTCTTTGACCCCGAGCGCCCGATCCTGACCAAGGCCCACGATGTGCCGCCTTCGCGCTATGCGACCGGCAGCCACGCGTGCAACTCGATCATCTCGGCCGGCTGCATCATCAAGGGCACCGTGCGCAACTCGATCCTGTCGCGCGGCGTCGTGGTCGAGGAAGGTGCTTCGGTGACCAACTCGATCATCAACCAAAGCTGCATCATCAAGAGCGGCGCCCGCGTCGAGAACGCCATCCTGGACAAGAACAACGTGGTCCCCACCAACACCGAGCTTCGCGGCACACCCGAGAACATCCTGGTGCTGGGCAAGGCTCCGTTAACTTCCGACACCACCATCGTACGTTAACGTTGGCACCGCAACATCGCTCGTAACATGTAGAATAGCCGCCCGGTTAGCGCCAGGCGGCTATTCTCGAATTGCAACATGGGAGACAATATGGCAGATTCCAGCAAAAAGATGCAGATCGTGTTTGCCTCGGCCGAGTGCGCACCGTTTGTTAAGACCGGTGGCCTGGGAGACGTGGCGGGCTCGCTGCCTGCGGCGCTTGTGCGCGCCGGCGCCGAAGTTATCGTGATGGTGCCCAAGTACGCCACCATCAAGGACGAATACAAGGCGCAAATGGAGCACTTTGCCGACTTTTACGTGAGCCTTGGCTGGCGCAATGAATACTGCGGGCTGGAGAAGCTCGAGCACGACGGCGTCACGTATATGTTCATCGACAACGAGCGTTACTTTGCGCGCGACTATCCGTACGGCTTCTTTGATGACGGTGAGCGCTTTGCGTTCTTCTCCAAGGCCATCACCGAGAGCCTGCAGCACCTGCCGGCCGGCTTTGAGTGCGACATCCTGCACTGCAATGACTGGCAGACGGCACTGGCGCCCGTATTCTTGCGCGAGTTCTACCAGGGCCTGCCGCTGTACGACCGCGTCAAGACCGTGTTCTCGATCCACAACGTGGCGTTCCAGGGCCAGTTCAGCGACACCGTGATGGAGGACATCCTGGGCGTGGCGCATATTCCGGCGGCCGCCTCGCAGCTGCGTTGCGACGCCTGCAGCATCAACTACATGCTGGGCGCGCTGCGCTATGCCGATGCCATCACCACGGTGAGCCCCACCTATGCCAACGAGATCCAGACGCCCGAGTTTGGCGAGGGCCTGGACGGTGTGCTGCGCGAGCGCTCCTATGCGCTGCAGGGCATCCTCAACGGCATTGACGTGGCGGGCTTTGACCCGGCGACCGACAAGCGCATCGCGGCAAACTACACCGTCGAGGACCGTTCTGGCAAGGCCGTGTGCAAGGCCAAGCTGCAGGAAGAGCTGGGGCTCGAGGTTCGCGACGACCGTCCGCTCATGGTGATGGTCACGCGCCTGACGCGCCAGAAGGGCATGGACCTGGTCATGTACGCGCTCGACCGCACTTTGGCCGGCGGCGTGCAGGTAGCAGTGCTGGGCACCGGCGACCGCGATTACGAGGACGGCCTGCGCTACTTCCAGGACAAGTACCCCGGCACCATGGCCGCACGCATCGAGTTTGATCCGGTGCTGTCGCAGCGTATGTATGCCGCCGCCGACATGTTCCTGATGCCTTCGAAGTTTGAGCCCTGCGGCCTGTCGCAGATCATCGCCATGCGCTACGGCACCCTGCCGATTGTTCGCGAGACCGGCGGCCTGAAGGACACGGTGATCCCGTATAACGAGTTTACCGGCGAGGGCACGGGTTTCTCGTTTAGTAACTTTAACGGCGACGAGATGGGCGACGCCGTATTCCGCGCGGCGCGCCTGTTCTGGGACAACCGCGATGCCTGGAACCAGCTGGTCACGCAGGCCATGAGCCAGGACTTTAGCTGGACGCGCTCGGCCGACAAGTATCTGGACCTGTACTTCTTTATGCATCCGGAGATTGAGAGGCCTGCGGCTGTTGTCGACGAGCCTGAGGCTGTGGCTGAGCCGGTGGCCGCTGAGGAGCCCAAGGCCGAAGAGAAGCCGGTTAAAGCTGAGCCCGTTAAGGCCGATCCTGAGGTGAAGGTCGAGGCTACTCCCGAGCCCGAGCCTGAGGCGAAGCCCGCTGCAAAGCCTGCGGCAAAGAAGACCACGACTCGTAAGACGACGGCTAAAAAGGCCACGACCACGAAGGCCGCTGCGAGCAAGGCTGCGACTGCGAGCAAGGCCACCGCTGCCAAGGCAACGACCACGCGCAAGCGTACGACCGCCGCTGCCAAGAAGGCCGCCGAGGCCGAGGCTGCTCCCGAGGTAAAGGCTGAGGCTGCCGCCGAGGCAAAGCCTGCGGCAAAGGCTCCGGCCAAGACCGCTGCCAAGAAGACGACCGCGTCCAAGACCACGATCGCCAAGAAGACCACGGCTACGAAGTCGACGACCAAGAAGGCCGCCACGACCAAGGCAGCCGCAAAGCCGGCCGCCAAAGTCGAGGAGACGCCCGCTGCGCCTAAGGCTGAGGAAGCTGTCGAAGCTAAGCCGGCCGCCAAGACCACCACGCGCAAGCGCGCTACGACGACGGTCAAAAAGGCCACGGCCAAGACCGCTGCTCCAAAGGCAGAGGCTAAGGTCGAGGAAAAGCCCGCAGTAAAGGCCAAGCCGGCACCGAAGGCCGCCGAGGTCAAGACCACTCCGAAGGCTACGACAAAGACCGAGCCCACCAAGGAGGCCCCGGTCTCCCCCGCCGCTCCCACTGAGGAAAAGGCTCCGACCAAGAAGACCTCCGTCCGCAAGGCAACGGCCACCCGCAAGCGCCGCTAGCCCACAGACAATCTAAAACCTCATCAAACCCTAAGCAAGGGGCGCTCCAACCGGGCGCCCCTTCTCTGTAGATAGTTGGTAATACGTTTTTCTAGGACAACCGTTCGCCGATGATGAGCGGCTGTAGTTTATACAACTAAAGTGTAACGGATATACTTATCTATTGTGCGTTATGCCCATGGCCCGCTGGCCATGACTGTATAGAACTGGACCGTACTATGAGATTGATTCACAACAGCCGCCTACCGCAGTTTCGCACTCCGTTTGGCGCTGTGACCACCGGAACTTCCGTTGCACTCTCGGTGATTTTGGAGGATGCCGATCCCAACCAGGCAACACTCACCCTGCGCACCTGGGTCGATGAAGTCGGCGAGACCCTGATTCCAATGGAGCACGAAGGTGATGGCATTTTTACCGGCGAGCTCAAATGCACTGAACCTTGTCTGGTGTGGTACAGCTTTATCTGCAATATCGAGGGCCAGCCCGAGGTTCGCCTGGGCGCGCCGCAAGGCCGCACCGGCGGCGAGGGCGTAACCTACGACTACGCCGAGGTGCCGTCCTTCCAGATTACCGTCTACAAGCACCGCGAGAACCGCCCCACCTGGTACGAGCGCGGCATGGTGTACCAGATCTTCCCCGACCGCTATGCCCGCGACGAAAACTGGCACGAGCGCACGCTGGCCGAGGTCGAAAAACCGCGCAACGGAATCCAGCGCCGCATGATCGAGGACTGGGACGAGCCTCCCGTATACGAGCGCGCCGAGGACGGCTCCATCAAGACCTGGGACTTCTACGGCGGCTCGCTCAAGGGTATCCAAAATGACCTGCCCCGCATCGCAGAGCTGGGCTTTACGGCCATCTACCTCAACCCCATCTTTGAGGCCGCGAGCAACCACCGCTACGACACGGCCGACTACACCAAGATCGACCCGATTCTGGGCACCGAGCAGGACTTTACCGAGCTGTGCCAGGCAGCCGAGAAGCTAGGCATCTCCATCATCCTGGACGGCGTCTTCAACCACACGGGTGACGACTCCATCTATTTCAACCGCTATGGCAACTACCCCGGCGTAGGTGCCTGGCAGAGCGAGGATTCGCCGTGGCGCGATGCGTTTTATTTCCACGAGGACGGTTCGTACGACTGCTGGTGGGGCGTGGGCAATATGCCTGCCATCAATGAGAGCTCCGAGCTGGTACGCGAGCGGCTCCTGGGCAAGGACGGCGTGATCCGTAAATGGCTGCGCGCCGGTGCCCATGGTTGGCGCCTGGACGTCGCTGACGAGCTTTCCGACGACTTCCTGGCCGAGATCAAGAAGGCCGTACTTGCCGAAAAGCCTGATGCACTTTTGCTCGGCGAAGTCTGGGAAGACGCCTCAAACAAAATTAGCTACGGCCATCTGCGCCGCTATCTGCAGGGATCCGAGCTGGACTCTGCTATGGATTACCCCTTCCGCGACATGGTCATCGGCTTTTTGATGGGATATAAGAACGCCTACCAGGCAGCTGAGGATATCGAAACCCTGCGCGAGAACTACCCGAGCGAGGCATTGTCCTGCGCGCTCAATTTGCTTTCGAGCCACGACCGCCCGCGCATCATCTCGGTGCTCGGCGGCGGCCCCGACGAGTCGCAGCTACCCGAGTGCGAGCGCAGCAAGTGGCGTCTGGACGAGAACTCGATGGGCCTGGCCAAGAGCCGTTTTTGGCTTGCAACGCTCATGCAGATGACCTTCCCCGGCGTGCCTTCGATCTACTACGGCGACGAATACGGCCTGGAGGGCCTTACCGATCCGGGCAACCGCCGCACCCTGCCGACCAAGGACCAACTGCACGACTTCGACACGCTGGCTATTGTCAAGAACGCCTCTGCCGTACGCCGCGCACTGCCGTTTATGATCGACGGCGAGATCAAGGCCTTCGCGCTCAACGATGAGGTGCTGGCCTACAACCGCACGGGCAAGGATGGCGAGTCCGCGACGGTTATCATCAACCGCAGCCTGCGCAATTCGCACCGCGTGACGATTCCGGCGCTCGGCGAATGCGCGAGTGACGTCATCAGCGGTCACGAGTGCGAGATCCACAACGGTACGGTCACGCTCGATCTGTATCCGCTGGGCTCGTCGATCATCTATCACCATGCCGAGCAGCGCCTGCAGGAGCCGCTCGATCACGGCGCGGGCGTCGTGTGCCACATCACCTCGGTGCCGACCGATGACGGCAAGCCCGGCACGATCGGCGCACCCACGCGTCACTTTATCGACCATCTGTCCGCTATGGGCATGCGCTACTGGCAGGTCCTGCCTGTCAACCCGACGGACTTCTTCCGCTCCCCATACGCTGGGCCTTCGGCTTTTGCGGGCAATGTTGACCTGCTGCCCGAGAGCCAAGTGGAACTGGCGGCCGACTTTGAGACTTGGAAGGCCCGTGGCGGCGAGGATGCAGACCCGCTCTACACGGCGTTTAAACATCGCAACGCCGATTGGCTCGAGAAGTACTGCGTCTACATGGCCGTCAAGAAGTACTTTGAAGGTGAATCGCGTCACGATTGGCCGGCCGATGTCGCGTGCTACAACGAGCATCTGATTGACGACAAGCGTTTCCACGACGAGGCAGAGCTGCAGGCGTACATGCAGTACCGCTTTGACCTTGCCTGGTGCGAGCTCATGAACTATGCGCACAAGAAGGGCATCGAGGTCATCGGCGACATTCCCATGTACGTTTCGGACGATTCGGCCGACGCGTGGAGCGAGCCCGAAAACTTCTGGCTTTCCGATACCGGCAAGGCAATCGAGATCTCCGGTGCGCCGCCCGATAACTTTGCGCCCGAGGGCCAGGTGTGGGGCAACCCGACGTTCCGCTGGGACCACATGAAGCAGAACGGCTACCGCTGGTGGATGGACCGCCTGCGTCGCGCGTTCTCGCTCTACGACCGTGTGCGCCTGGACCACTTCCTGGGCTTCCACAGCTACTTTAGCATTCCCGCAGGCAAGGCCTGCGCCGACGGCCGCTGGCTGGCGGGTCCGGGCAAGGACCTGTTCCAAACCGCCTTTGACGAGCTGGGTCCGCTCAATTTTATCGCCGAGGACCTGGGCTACCTGACGCCCGGTGTTCGCGCCATGGCTTCGACCTGCGGCTTCCCCGGCATGGACGTGCTGGAGTTTAGCGATTACGACGTTCGCTGCGGCGTGCATCCAACGCCGGGCAAGATTCTATACACCTCGACGCACGACACGTCGACGCTCGCCGGTTGGTGCACGCGCTCCTTCGCAGGCGGCGACGAGCCGAGCGGTGTTGAGGTGGCGGCCAAGCTGATGAACGACGCGCTGGCAAGCGACGCTCCCCTGGTGATGATGCCGCTGCAGGATGTCCTGGGGCTTGGCGACGATGCACGCATGAACGTTCCGGGCGTGGCCACGGGCAACTGGACCTGGCAGGCCGACGAGGCCGACGTTGCGGCCGCCGAGGGCAAAACTGCACAGCTCCTGCGCAACACCCATAGATTCTGGGGCGAAGCGTGATAAAACCCCCGATATAGGGTACAGTTACAGCTGTTTGAATTTATGCGGGCAGAGCGATCTGCCCGCTTTGTGCTGAAAAGGAAGTATTATGGCGCGCTACGATTACAAGTGCTCGAGCTGCGGCAACGTGTTTGAGGTTGAGCATCCCATGTCCGAGACCCCCGAGGTCGTGTGCCCGAACTGCGGCGCTCCGGCGGCCAAGACGTTCTCGGCCAGTGGCATCAAGTTTGAGGGCAGCGGCTTCTACAACACCGACCAGCGCAGCGGTGGTTCCAGCACCAGCGCCACCAACGGCTGCTGCGCCAACTGCCCGCACAACCACTAACAGCCGAGCGGTCTCGTTGCCATGTGAGTAGTCAATTTGGGGCCGTGCCACGAAAACGGCCCATCTACTACGTTTGACCCGTATTGGTCGAGCATAGCCGCCTTTTTACAAAATCGACGAGCCGTCTACCTGCGGTTTTGATTTCACAAAATTCGGCATGAATGAGGACAACCGGTTAAACGTAGTAGATAACCACATTTCATGGCGAACGAATCGAAGAGGCACAAAGTAGCTAAAATAGCCCCGTCCCAAATTAGCTGATTTGGGACGGGGCTTCGATTTACTGGCGGACGAGCCTTGCGCAGAAGTGGCCGTCGTAGGCGTCAGCATTTACGGGGACACTTTGGAAGAGGCCTCGAGCGTTTTGGCGCAGGGTGACGAGGCTCTTGGCGTGATCGTACTCGGGCAGCTGCAGAATCTGGGCTTCGGAGAGCGGTGCAACGGTAAAGCCGGCGCCCTCGGGAGAAGCCAGGAAAGCATCCACGACCTGCGTGTTCTCTTCATCAAAAACCGAGCAGGTAGCATAGATAAGCTCACCGCCGGCAGCCACGCGCGCGGCTGCTTCCTTGAGCATCGTCAGCTGCAGGCGGGGCAACTCGGTCGTAACATCGTTCTCGGTCAGGCGCCACGGAATCTCGGGATGACGGCGCATGGTGCCGGTGCCAGAGCACGGCGCATCGATAAACACCGTGTCGAACAGGGCGGGCTCGCCGAGCATGGCATCAAACGACGTAAGCACCTCATTGAGCTCGCAGGCATCGCCCGACACCGTACGAACACCCGAGATGCCCGCCTTATGCAGGCGCGCGAGATTCTGATCACATTTACGATCATGCAGATCGAGCGCGGTATGCTGGCGCTCGTACCCGGCACGTTTGGCCTGGCACATCATCACATAGGTCTTGGTTCCGCGACCGGCACCAATCTCCAAGCAACGACCGGGACGTGTCGCGGCAGTAGCGATAAGCTGGGCGTTGAGGTCCGAGGCAACCGCGGCCGCACGCTCAAACACGCCCGATGCAACCGTGACCTGCGCATCGACCGGAGCATGACAGCCCGGAAAGACAGGCGCAACGAGCTGCGAGATATTCGGGTCGTCCTTGGTCGCAAACGCATTCTCGTGCAGCGCAAGCGGCGCAGGCGCCAGATTGCCGGCAAAGTTGAGCACGCCCTCGGGCGTATCGAACGACGCCATAATGCGGGCGCACAGCCAGCGAGGGAGACCCATCAAACGCGAAAGGCGAACCAGGCGGCGCTCGGACTCATCCACGTCGGATGCCGTGGCAAAGTCCTCAACGTTGTCCGCAACCTTGTGCAGTACCGCGTTTGCCAGGCCCGCAGCAGACTTAGCACCGCTGCGCACCAGCTCAACACCCTGGCTCACGGCAACGCGACCAGGCGTATGCAGATAAAGCATCTCGAAGGCCGAGATACGAAGCGCCATGCGAACGCGCGGCGCAACCTTTTTGGGCTTATCCAAAAACTGATCGAGCAACTCATCCAAAATACCCTGCGTGGCGGCAACACCGAGCGCCAAACGGGCGGCAAAAGCAGAATCGCGCTGGTCAATGGCCTTAGCGGAAGCACGGGAAGACAACACGTCGCGTGCGTACATACCGCGGCGATCGGCCTCCATCAACACATCGAGCGCAAGCTTGCGCGCGGGAGACAACTTGCTCATGACAGTACACCCCACCTAAGTTCGGCACCCTGCAGGCCGGAAGCCCAGGCAGAAGCAGCCATGGCACGCTTGCCGTCGGGCTTAACCTCGAACAGCTCAACCGCACCATCGGAAAGGCCCAGGTAGACGCGCTTGCTCTTGACGGCAACAGCTCCCTCGACAAGCGACACATCGGCCAGCGCAGCATCGAGGACGCGAACCGTCTTGCCGACAATCACGCAACGAGCAGGAGCGGTATCAGACGAAGCAAGCACATGACGCACGCAATCGAGCGCTGTCATCTGCGGATCCAGACGCATCTCCTGCTTGGAAATCTTGGCAGCATGCGTGACGAGCGACTCATCCTGCTCAATCCAAACAGCCGAGCCATCGGCAAGCGACGGCAGTGTATCGGCAAGCAACTTACCGCCAAGCTCACCAAGCTCCATGGTCAGTGCCTCGGCATGCTTACCGGCAACCGACGTAGAGGCCTGCGCACAATAAGCGCCCGTATCCACGCCATGCCCAATGCGCATAATGGAAACGCCAGCAACCTCATCACCAGCAAGAATGGAACGCTGAATGGGAGCAGCCCCACGCCAACGAGGCAACAAGGACGCATGAACATTCACAATACCAAGCGGCGCCATATGCAGCACCTCATCAGGCAAAATGCAGCCATAGGCAGCCACACAGAAAATATCAGCCTGCGCAGCCTGGAGCGCCTCAACAACCTCAGGCGTCATGCGATTGGCCTCAACAACCGGCAACCCCAGCTCAAGCGCCTTGGCCTTAACAGGAGAAGGCTCAAGCTTCTTACCACGCCCACGAACAGCATCGGGACGAGTAATAACAAGCGCAATCTCGTTCCCAGCCTCGACAAGCGAAGTCAGCGAAGGCACAGCAAAATCAGGCGTACCCATAAACACAATACGCATATAAGTTTGTCTCCTCTCAATAACGAGCCGAGACGGCTACAAAAGAAGCGTTCCAGGCCGCATGCGCGCCCATCCGCAATAACAATTCAACAAGAACAAATATACCCAAAACCAAAGAAAGAGCCGCAATAAAAGCAGCTCTCTCTCAACAAAGCAATTATCAGCGAAGACGCCCCTCCCTGGCCCGACGGTACCCGGGCGAGACAAGCAGCGTCAACGTAGTCCCCGGGGCGCCCGCCTATATCGTCCCGCGCGCAGTTTCGCAGCGCAGCGAGAATGTTTGAGCACGGGATGATATAGGCGGGGG
>NZ_QRJO01000004.1:0-128302 GCF_003471585.1 Collinsella sp. AM18-10 | reverse complement strand
GGGGCGGGCGCCCCGGGGACGGACAAACCTACTCCGTCTCGCCCGGTCGAGCGCCGCGGGCCAGGGCGTCCTGGTACTCCTTGACGGCCTTGATGCGTTGCATCGGCTTGAGTCGCTCGAACATGGTGTTGCCATGCAGGTGATCGATCTCGTGCTGCAGGCACACGCAGAACAGGTCGCCCGAGGCCTCGTAGCGAATCAGGTTGGCATCCAGGTCGTACGCCTCGACGACGACATGGTCGGGACGCTCGATCTCGCAGCTAATGCCGGGAATGGACAGGCAGCCCTCGCTAAACGGCACCAGATGGTCGCTCTGCTCAACAATGACAGGGTTGATGAGCACGTACGGGTCATAGTCATTCTTGTCGCTGTAATCGCAGTCGATGGTGACAAGCTGAATGAGCTCACCGATCTGCGGGGCAGCCAGACCGCAACCGCCGTTGTCGAACATCATCTTCTTCATCTTCTCGGCAAGCGCCTCGATCGCCGGAGTGATCTCCTCGATGACGGCGCACTCCTGGCGCAGACGAGGGTCGGGCGACAGTACGATTCCGTTGGCTTCCATGGCCATCCTTTCGGGTTGTTACATCAAATCATAGGCGTCGACGTCAACGCTCACGCTCACGCCGCGCACGGAGCCAACCTCTTTGAGGCAGGCGTCGATATCATCAGAGACATGGTACCCTACCGGCGACTTTACAAGCAGATGGAAGCGGTAACGGTCCTTGGCTCTCTCGATTACACACGAAGCCGGACCAAGCACCTGCGGCACGGCGCTCCCCGCCCGCAAAAAGTCGGGCGCGGCGGCATGCCAGCGACGCTTGAGGAGCTTTGCGATGCGCCCAATGTAGTCCTGCGCGTTATATCGATTAGCCGACCACACCAAAATGTTGACCAGGCGCACGAACGGCGGATACAGCGCATCGCGGCGCTGGTCCAGGTCGTAGTCGGTAAAGATCGAGCGGTCGTGCTCGGCGACGGCGCGAATGACCGGGTCCTCGGGCAGGTAGGTCTGGATGATGACCTCGCCGGGGCGATCGCCGCGGCCGGCGCGGCCCGCCACCTGCTCCAGCAAATCGTAGGCGCGCTCCCCCGCTCTAAAATCGGGCAGCTTGAGGGCAAAGTCGGCATTGACCACGCCCACAAGCGTGACCTCGGGAAAGTCGAGGCCCTTGGCGATCATCTGGGTACCCAGCAGCACCGCGCAATCGGCGGCATCGAACTGCTCGAGCAGCTTTTTGTGCGCGTCCTTGCCGCGCGTGGAATCGGCGTCCATGCGAATAATGGCGACATCCTCGGGCAGCATCTGGTGCAGCGCATCCTCGATCTGCTGCGTGCCCAGGCCCATTTTTGCAAGGTATCGGCTGCCGCATTTGGGACAACGACTCGTGGGCGCCGGATAGGGTTGCACACGCCAGGACGACCCGCAGGTGTGGCACTGCAGTGTGTGCGTGCGCTCGTGATACGTGAGCGCGGTGGAACAATGATTGCAGGTGGGAACGCAGCCACACTCGCGGCACATCAAAAACGGCGCAAAACCGCGGCGGTTGTGCAGCAACACGGCCTTTTCGCGGCGCTCGACCACACGCTCCAGGCCTTCCATCAGCGGTTTAGAGAACATGGAGCGACTGCCGTGCGCGAACTCGCGGCGCAGGTCGGCAATACGGACTGTGGGCAACACGGCGTGTCCCGGGCGCTCGGGCATCTCGACACGCGTCCAGGTGGCGCCGCTGTACGTGCCGCGACGGCAGCGGTCGAGGGCCTCCGCAGAAGGCGTGGCGGAGCCCAGCACGAGCGGGCAGCGATAGCGGCGCGCCATCTCGGCCGCCACCTCGCGCGCATGGTAGCGCGGACTGGAGCCCTGCTTATAGCTGGTCTCGTGCTCCTCGTCGATGATGATAAGACCCAAGTCGCTGAGCGGGCAAAAGAGCGCCGAGCGGGCGCCCACGACCACACGCGCGGCACCGCTGGCGACCATATCCCACTGGTCCAGCCGCTCACCGGCCGAAAGGCGGGAGTGGAAGACCGCGACCGTCTCGCCAAAGCGCGAGCGAAAGCGGCCGACGGTCTGGGCCGTAAGCGAGATCTCAGGCACCAGCACACAGGCCGAGCGGCCGGCGGCAAGCACGCGCTCGATGGCGGAGAGATAGACCTCGGTTTTGCCAGATCCGGTAACGCCATCGACAAGGACCACGTCGCCGTGGGCGTCAAGGCGGGCGCGCTCAATCTGCGCGAGGGCCTGCTGCTGGCCGTTTGTAAGCGAGACCGGCGCTTTGCCGCTCGCGGAGGACAGCGTGGTCTGCTCGCTGCAGCCACGCCAGGCGCGGCGCTCTTCCACCACCACGACGCCGCGTTTTTCGAGCGCCTTGATGGTTGCCGACATGCTGTTGTAAAGCAGGTTGAGGTCGCGCGTCGTAACGGGGCCGCACTGAAGCGCCTCAATGAGCTGACGCTGGCGGACCGCGGTCTTGGGCGGCGTGTAGTCGAAACCCTCGGGCGTGAGCATGACCCAACGGTTTTGGATGGGTTTGACGGCGGGGCGCTCAACGGTCCACACACCGTCGTCGCCCTTGACCACGCGCGAGCTACCGCCCGGAGGCAAGAACAGGCGCAGACACTCGGAAAGCGTTGCGACGTACTCGCGGCTCATCCAGCGAGCAATACATGCAGCCTCGGCGGTAAAGAGCGGCTTGCTGAGGATAGCCTCGATAGGCTTGATGCGCGCGGGGTCGAGAGCGTCGTTACCTTGCAGGTCGCCCAGCTCGGGCGCGATATCGACGATATAGCCTGCGGCGGCACGGTTGCCAAAATGAACTAGGACGGTGGAGCCGATCCGGGCATCGTTGGCAAGGGGCTCGGGGATGCCGTAGGCGAATGGCTCGGAGAGAGCCCGGGTGGGAATGTCCAGGACCACGCTTGCGAAGGCGACGACGGGCTCAGGCTGCGCCGGGGCGACAGCAGGGGCCGCGGACTTCGGAGCTTCCTCCGGTTCCGGCGAACCAAACAGCGACAGTTGCTCGGCCATGGTCTCTGTACCTCCCATCCCATACGTCTTTAGAAACAAGAGCCCCGCTCGGGTGAACGGGGCTCGGATACATACGTTTGCGCAGCGATTACAGCGCCATCGTGCGGGCGCGGTCGATGCGCGCCAGGCAGTCGTCGCGGCCGACGAGCGCCATGGTCTCACCCAGCGGGGGGCTCACCATGTTGCCGCAGACGGCGACGCGCACAGCCTGGAAGACAACACGCTTCTTGAGGTCCATCTGCTCGGGCAGCGGCTCAAGCGCGGCGTCGATGTTGGCAGCCGTCCACTCGTCCACGCCCTCGAGCGCGGCCTTGGCGGCATCCAGAATGGCACCCATGCCTTCCTTGGCCAGGCCCTTGTTGACGGATTTCTCGTCATACTCGAGCGTCTCGGCCGTGGCAAAGATGGGAGCGGCGATAGTCACGGCGTCGGCCGGCATCTTGGTGCGCGGCTTAACGATGGCAGCGAGTGCGTCGATCCAGTCCTCGCCGTACTCGACGTTACCCTCGATGAGGCCTGCCTCGTGCAGCTCGGGGACCATGATCTCGTCGGCAAACTGAGCGTCGGACATGCCGTTGATGTACTCGGCATTGACCCAGTCGAGCTTCTTGGGATCGAAGGTCGCAGGGTTCTTGGAGATGCGGTCGAGCGAAAACTTGCTGGCCAGGACATCGCGCGGGATGATCGTGGTCTCGCCGTCGAGCGACCAGCCGAGCAGCGCCAGATAGTTGACGAAGGCGTCGGACAGATAGCCGGCGTCGCGGTACTCCTCCACCGAGGTGGCGCCGTGGCGCTTGGAGAGCTTCTTGCCGTCGGCACCCAAGATCATGGAGATGTGCGCGAACGTGGGCACGGGCGCGCCGAGGGCCTCGTAGACCATGACCTGGCGCGGGGTGTTGGACAGATGGTCGTCGCCGCGGATAACGTGGGTGATCTTCATCATGGCGTCGTCGACGACGGTCGCGAAGTTATACGTGGGCGTGCCGTCGGAGCGGAAGATGACAAAGTCGTCGAGCTCCTTGGCGTCGAAGGTCACCTCGCCGTGGACGGCGTCGTGGATGACGACGTCGCCGCGGTCCTCGGGCACCTTGATGCGCAGGACGTAGGGCTCGCCGGCCTCGATGCGACGGCGAGCCTCCTCGGGATCGAGATCGCGGCAGCGGCGCTGATAGCCCTGGAAGGGGTCCTTACGCTCCTGGGCGGCCTTGCGATCGGCGTCGAGCTGCTCCTTAGTACAGAAGCAGGGATAGGCCTTGCCCTCGTCCCAGAGCTTCTGGGCGGCCTGCTTGTACAGGTCCAAGCGCTCGGTCTGGGCGTAGGGGCCATAGTCGCCGCCCACCTCGGGGCCCTCGTCCCAGTCCAAGCCCAGCCAACGCATGGCGCGCAGAATGATCTGCGTGTTCTCGTCGGTGGAACGGGTGGGGTCGGTGTCGTCGATGCGCAGGATGAACGTGCCGCCGTTTGCGCGGGCGAAAGCCCAGTTATAGATAGCGGTGCGGGCGCCGCCGATGTGCAGCTTGCCCGTCGGTGAGGGTGCAAAGCGGACGCGAACGTCTGATGCCATGGAAATCTCCTCGATTGCAGGATGGATGTCTAACCGCATCAGTATAAAGCAACAAAGCAACCTCCGCACAAAGGGCACCGACCCACTCATTGGGGACAGACTTAAATGACCACCAAATGAGCACCCGGCTGGTCATTTAAGTCTGTCCCCAATGAGTAGGTGCGGAAAGGGTGTGAATATTCGATTAACGCGATATGATGTGCCCTTGCATATAGAGCTCGGCGGAATGGTAACGGTCGCCGGGACACGTATTTTGAAAGGGGCTATCATGCCAGAAGAACTTCGTTCCATCCCACCCCAACACGGGTCCTTTGTTTTTACGTCGGAGTCGGTGACCGAAGGCCATCCCGATAAGATCGCTGATCAGATCAGTGACGCCGTCCTCGACGCAATCCTCGCTAAAGAAATAGAGCTGCAGGAGCAGGGCTACATTGCGCCCAACGGCGTGCCCGCCAACGTGGAGAACGTCCGCTGCGCCTGCGAGACCCTCGTGACCACCGGCACGGTCATCGTTGCCGGCGAGATCCGCACCCAGGCCTACGTCGACGTACAGGAGATTGCCCGCGGCGTCATCCGCCGTATTGGCTACAACCGCGCAAAGTTCGGTTTTGACTGCGATACCTGCGGCGTTATGAGCCTCATCCACGAGCAGTCGCCCGATATCGCCCAGGGCGTCGACGAGTCCTTCGAGACCCAGACCGGCGCCACCACCGACCCGATCGACCTGATCGGCGCCGGCGACCAGGGCATGATGTTTGGCTATGCCTCCAACGAGACCAAGACCCTCATGCCCATGCCGCACTACCTGGCGAGCCGCCTGGCCGAGCGCCTGGCCGCCGTGCGCCACGACGGCACCCTGCCCTACCTGCGCCCCGACGGCAAGACCCAGGTCACGGTGCGCTACGAGGACGGCAAGCCCGTCGAGGTCACGACCATCGTCATCTCCACGCAGCACGCCGCCGAGATCGAGGACATGGGCAAGATCAAGGGCAACCTCATCGAGCACGTCATCGCCCCCGTCATGGCTGCCGAGAACATGCCGTGGGACGGCGCCGATATCTATGTGAACCCCACCGGTCGCTTTGTCGTGGGCGGCCCCATGGGCGACACGGGCCTCACCGGCCGTAAGATCATCGTCGACACCTACGGCGGTTACGGCCGTCACGGCGGCGGCGCCTTTAGCGGCAAGGACTGCACCAAGGTCGACCGCTCCGCCGCATACGCCGCGCGCTGGGTCGCCAAAAACGTGGTGGCCGCGGGCCTGGCCGACCGCTGCGAGGTCGAGCTGGCCTACGCCATCGGCGTGTCCAAGCCGCTGTCTATCATGGTCGACACCTTCGGTACCGCGCATGTTGCCGAGGACAAGATCGTCGAGGCCGTCGAGAAGACCTTCGACCTGCGCCCGGGCGCCATCATCCGCGACCTGGACCTGCGTCGACCGATCTACGAGAAGACGGCAGCCTACGGCCACTTCGGCCGAGAAGACGCCGACTTCACCTGGGAAAAGACCGACCGAGTCGAAGAACTCAAAGCAGCCTGCGGCCTGTAAGCTAACGAGAAAAGCCACAGCCAAATAAACACACACCAATAAGAGGTACCGGAACAACCGGTACCTCTTTTTTATTAACCGATGGTGAAGATGGCCGACATGGGACATGGAATAGTTCACAGGCCGATAAATTTTGCAGCAGAGCGACTGCAACCATGTATCCTAAGTTCCGAGGGCTTTAGTATTTGGTCGATCGCGAGTTCCGCACGAGCCGGAGAGCACTTAATGTGCTCTCCGTGCGAGCAGGACTGTCCGAGCAGGCGACCAAATACTAAAGCCCTCGGAACGGCGGGACAGAGTATGCCCCGCCCTCGGGACGATGGGACAAAACAAAGGAGCAGCCATGGCAGGCAAGCCGCAAACACTAGCTACGACCTCGGCATTCGAGATCTTGGGCCCCGTCATGGTCGGCCCCAGCTCGTCGCACACCGCTGGCGCCCTACGCTGCGCCCAGGTTGCCGCCAGCCTGCTCGAGGGCCGCATCACCAAGGTTACCTTTGGCCTGTGGAACTCCTTCGCGCACACCTACCGTGGCCACGGCACCGACCGCGCGCTTGTCGCGGGCATCCTGGGCCTCGACACCGACGACGAGAACATCAAGCAGGCCTTCGACCTCGCACGCGAGCAAGGCCTCGAATATCACTTTGACATTAAGGGCGACGACGCCTCCATCCACCCCAACACCGTCGATATCGACATGGTCGACGACACGGGCGCTACGGCGCAGGTCCGCGGCGAGAGCCTGGGCGGCGGCAAGATGCGCATCAGCCGCATCAACGGCGTCGGCGTCGACATCTCGGGCATGTATTCCACGCTCTTCGTGGCGCATCAGGACGTCCCCGGCGTGCTCGCAGCACTTACCAACCTGCTCGCCTACGCTCATGTAAACATCGCGTTTTGCCGTACCTACCGCACCGAGGTGGGCGGCCAGGCCTACTCCGTCTTTGAGACCGACGGCGCGCCCGACGACACCGTTGTCCCCATGCTGCGTAAACTCGACAACGTCGACTACGCCACCTTTATTGAACTCCCCGGCTCGGCATCATCGCTCTCCCCCGGCGTCTCGGCCAAGGAGATCTTCGATGACGGCGAACAGCTGCTCGACGCTTGCAAGGAGCTGGAACTCAGCATCGGCGCCGTCATGGCCGTGCGCGAAGCACGTCTGACCGGCGAGGAGCACGCCGTCGCCACCATGCGCCGCGTGCTCGACGTCATGCGCGAGGAGACCACGGCCCCCATCGCCAATCCACAGCGCTCGCTCGGCGGGCTCATTGGCGGCGAGGCCAAACTCGTCGATGCCACCGGTCGTAACGATTTGAGCACAAACCTGATGGGCACCGTTCAGACCGATGCCGTGGCCCGCGCGATGGCCGTGCTCGAGCGCTCCGCCACTATGGGCGTGATCGTCGCCGCCCCCACGGCAGGCTCCGCGGGCGTCGTGCCCGGCTGCGTGCTGGCACTTGCCGACCACCTGCAGCTCGACGACGAGCAGGTCATGGACGCCCTCTACTGTGCTGCCGCCATCGGCCTCAACCTCACCACGAGCGCTTGCGTCGCCGGCGCCGAGGGCGGCTGCCAGGCCGAGGTGGGAAGCGCCGCCGCGATGGCCGCCGCCGCGCTGGTGCAGATGCTCGGCGGCACCCCCGAGCAGGCACTCGACGCCAGTTCCATCGCGCTGAGCAATCTGCTAGGCCTCGTTTGCGACCCCGTGGGCGGACTTGTTGAGGTGCCGTGCCAAAACCGCAATGCCATCGGCGTGGCCGCGGCCTTCAGCTCGGCCCAGCTCGCGCTCGCCGGCATCAAGAGCCTGGTGCCGTTTGACCAGATGGCGCATGTGATGCTCTCGGTGGGCCACGCCCTGCCGGCAACCCTGCGCGAGACGGCCAAGGGCGGCATCGCTCAAGCCCCGGCCGCGCTTTCTGCCTGCGCCAAATGCGGCATATGCGGATAGGCAGACTTCTCCAAACTGATACTGTTTCCGCACCACAAACAACAGGCTAATCGCTATAATGCAAGCCCAGTTAAAACACGATGAGCCGCAAGGCGAAACTCGAAGGAAATATAAACGATGTCGCAAATCGACCGCAGCAACATGATTCCCGATCCGCAACAACCGAGTAGGCATACTGGCGGCGTCCAATCGCCGCGCCCCATCGCGCCGGCCCACACCCAACAACACGGCCCGGCCAATGCCTCCCAGCGCCCGAATCAGCGTCAATACCAGCAGCATCAGCAATACCAGCAGCGCCCCGCACAGGGTCCCGCCCCCAAGCAGGGCCCTTCGCACGCTCGCGCGGCAAGCAATCGCGGGCCCGCGGACAAGCGAACCAACAAAACCAGCAAGTCGGGCGGCAAGACGGCCCTCTTTGTCGTCCTCGGTCTCGTCGCGATCGTCTACATCGTAGGCGTCGTGGCGTTCTCGCAGGTCGCTTACCCCAACACTACCATCGCCGGCGTCGACATCTCGCTCTCTAACGCATCTTCGGCAGCCACCAAGGTCAACTCGGCATGGAAGCACTACAAGCTCACCGTGTCGGGCGATGACTTTAGCTGGACCTACCAGCCCGAGTCCGACGAGCCCATCGTCGATGGCGAGGAAGCCGCCCACGAGATTATCAGCAAAAACGAGCCGCTGTTGTGGCCATCGCGCCTCATCGCGTCGCTCGGCGGTAAAACCGTTAGCGCCACCAAGAACGGCTCGGTCGACTTGGACCAGGACGTCGACCTGTCCATGCTCTCCGATGCCTTTGACCAAAAGCAGTTTGAGGAGGACCTGGGCAGCGCCATCGACGAGTTCAACGAGGGCCGCTCGGGCACCTTCGAGGCCACCAGCTCCTATGATGAGAAGGCCGGCAAGTTCACCGTTGAGAAGGCCCGTTCCAACGAGAAGCTCAACCGCGAGCATGTCATCAAATATGCCGAGATCGAGCTCGCGTCGCTCGTCGAGAACGTCGATATCACCAAGATCGGCAACGACGCCTACGAACCGCTCAACGGCACCCTCACCAACGACCAGATTCAGGCTGCATGCGATGCCGCCAACAACTTCCTGGGCGTCAACGTGACCCTTAAGCTCAACGGCAATGATGCCGGTAAAGTGGACGGCAGCTCGGTGCTGCAGTGGATCAGCTTTGCCGATCCGGCCAACCCCACGCTCGATACGTCGCAGATCGGCAGCTGGGCCGCCGAGCTCGCTAACGGCTTCAACACCGTGGGATCCACCCGCTGGTGGACACGCGCCGACGGCAAGGAGTGCGCTGTCGAGGGCGGCGACTTTGGCTGGTCCATCGACAGCGACACACTCGCCAAGCAGGTCGAGGACGCTATCAATAACAAGCAGACCGGCGATATCGAGATTTCGTACTCCAAGAAGGCCGACACGTTTACCGCCAAGGGCGAGCCCGATTGGAAGGCCTATATCGACGTCGACCTGTCCGAGCAGCACGCGCGCTACTACGACGAGAACGGCAATATCGTGTGGGAGGCCAACTTTATTTCGGGCAAACCGGGCGAAGACGCCACCCCGGAGGGCGTGTGGCAGATCAACAGCAACGACGGCGCAAGCAAGCTCATCGGTGCTAAAGACCCCGAGACCGGAAAGCCCAAATACGAGAGCCCGGTCAGCTATTGGATGCCGTTCGAGGGCAATATGATCGGTTTCCACGACGCCACCTGGCAAAACGACAAGAGCTTCGACAATGCCGAGTCCTATAAGTGGTGCGGAAGCCACGGCTGCATCAACCTGCGCCTGGCCGATGCCAAGGCGCTCCACGACTGCATCAGCGTCGGCCTGTGTGTGGTCGTGCACTCGTAGGGAAACACGCCTTCACACAACGGGGAACTGACGCTTCAATCTAACAGTTCCGAAAGATACCGCTATATGCGCCCGGCCATCGCGACGGGCGCATATACTTATCAAGAAACTTTCTATAAAGGAGACGCCATGTCGAATGTCCCCACCATTACCCCGGGACCGAATGATGCCGAGCGAACGCCCGAGGGTGCCACCGAAACGCTTCCCCTCATAACAAACGTGCACGCCGGACAGCAAAACGGCAGCACAAGCGATACAACAGAGATTTCTGACGAAGAGGCCTACGCCAAACTCAAAGCGAAGCGTGCCGAGCGTCGGCGCAAAAAGCTCATCCGGCGCGGCATTGCGGCCGGCGTCGTGGCCGCCATTGTGCTCATCGCCGTTGTCGTGACCTTAGTCATCAACGCACGGCCCGCAGGTACCAACGGGCCGGTGACCGACATGGTCACCGAGGGCACGTTTACGACCACCGTCGAGGCTAAAGGCCAGCTCAAGCCCATCTCGGCTTCGGTGGTCTCCCCTTCTGTCGACGGAACGGTGGCATCGATCAACGTGCAAGCCGGCCAGTCCGTCAACGAGGGCGACGTGCTCATGACCATTAAAAACGACGAGCTCGATCGCAACGTTGCCGAGGCACAGCGCGCGGTGACAGCGGCACAGGAAGACCTCGCCAACGCGAAGAAAGCCGCAGCTGCCGCGCAGGCCGCCCCAACGACGGATGTCGATGGAGCTTCCGCAGCGACTGGCGTCTCCGCCGCATCAGCGGACACGAACGCCGTATCGGCCGCGCAGCGCAGCCTCGCATCGGCCCAGGCAAACCTCGATCAGGCTAACGCCAAGGCCGCCAGCCGTACGGTCACGGCCCCGAGCTCGGGCAACATCGTGGAGCTCAACGCCAAGGTGGGCGCCACGGTAACAGGAGGCATGATCATGGGCGAAGGCGACACGAGCGGCGGCAAACAGTGCATGCAAATCGCCGACCTGTCCAAGATGAAGGTGACGGTTCAGGTGGGCGAAAAGGATATCGCCAAAATTGCCGTGGGCCAAAGCGCCAACGTGACCTATCCCGCGTTTCCCGATATCGTGAGCCAAGGCACCGTCACGGCTATCGCCTCGGTGGCAAACTCCGACTCCTCCTCCGGGAGCGGCGGCAGCGTGACCTTTAACGTCGACATCCTCATCGAAGCACCCGACAGTCGCCTTAAGCCGGGTATGACTGCCGAGGTCTCGGTGGTGACCGAGAAGCTCGACGACGTGGTGATGGTGCCGACCATGGCGCTGATGACCGAAGATGGCGAGCACTATTACGTCAATCTGGCCACCGATTCGGAAGGCAAAAAGACGCGCCGCGTGAAGGTGACCGTCGTGACGCAAAACGACAACGAGGCTGTAGTCGGCAAGACCCAGGTCACGCGCGACGACCAGGGCAACGAGATCAACCCAGACGTCCCGGTTACCAAGCTACGCGACGGCGACACCATCGTGACGGATACCGGCACAGGCATGACGGCAGACGGCGGCGACAACATGCCTGCCGACGAGGGCAAGTAATGCGTCCCGTCATCGACATCCGCAACGTGCACCGCATCTTTGAGAGCGAGGCCGGTTGCGCCCACATCCTGCATAACGTAAGCCTGGCAGTAGATCCCGGTGAGTTCGTCGCCATCACCGGCCCCTCGGGCTCGGGCAAGTCGACGCTCATGAACATCCTGGGCTGCCTGGACAAACCGACGGCGGGCGATTACTTCCTGCAAGGGCTCAACGTCGCCGAGCTCGACGATGATGAGCTCACCGAGGTGCGCGCGCTGAGCATCGGCTTTGTCTTTCAAAGCTTTAATCTGCTGCCGCGCCTGACGGTGATCGAAAACGTCATGCTGCCGCTGTCCTACACCAACGTGCCGCGGGCTCAGCGTGAGATGCGCGCCGTCCATGCGCTGCAAGCCGTCACGCTGCCGGTCGACCATTGGGACCATCGCATCTCCGAGCTCTCGGGCGGACAGATGCAGCGCGTCGCCATCGCGCGCGCCCTCGTCAACGACCCGCCCATCATCTTGGCCGATGAACCGACGGGAAACCTGGACTCCGCCACCGGAGCGCTCGTGATGGAGACCTTCCACAAGCTCCAGGAGCGCGGCAAGACCATCGTTCTCATTACGCACGACCCCGGCATTGCTGCCGAGGCCGACCGCGCCGTGACCATTCGCGATGGTCGAATCCATGACGGTGCATATATCGCGCATACACCGAATACGCTACGCGGGGCCGTCAACAATCTGCCCGTGATTTCTACAACCACCAATCAGCCGAAAGGAGCGAAGGCGTGAGTACCCGCGATCTTGTCCAAGAAGCCCTTCACTCGCTCGAGGCCAACAAGGGACGCAGCCTGCTCACCATCCTGGGCATCGTCATTGGAATCGCGTCGGTCATAGCCATGACCTCGCTTATCGGAGGCATCCAAAACAGCCTAGTCAACAGCCTGGGTCTTAACGCCGCCCGCATGGTGCAGATCTATTCGTCCCAAGAGCTCACCGAGTCGGACGTCGAGAAGCTTCGCAAGATGGTGCCGCAGATCGAGCAGATCGGCATCGTGGACAGCGCCTACACCGAATACAAGGCCGGTGACAAAAGCTATACCGTCATGGCGCAGGGCGTCGATAGCGACATGCTCGACGCGGTGGGCGCCAGCAAGCTCGTCGCGGGGCGCACCTACACCCAGGCCGAGTCCCAATCTGGCGCACACGTGGCGCTCATCAGCCGTGGAGGCGCCGACCAGCTGTACGGCAACGAGCAGGACGCGGTGGGCAAGACCATTAAGGTTTCCAACGGTGAGGTGCAGATTGTCGGTGTTATCGACGGCGGCAGCGACTCCATGGGCTCGCTCACGCTGTATATGCCACGCGAAACCATCGCCGGGCTGTTTGGCGACGAGAATCCTTCATTCCCCAGCGTGACGGCACTTGCCGCCGAGGGCACGGACATGGATGAGCTTTGTAAGGCCATCGAGTCCAAGGTGCGCGCGATGAAGGGCATCGAGGAGGATGATGAGTACGACAGTGTATCGGCGACATCCATGAAAAGCGCCATCGATGCACTCAACTCGTTTATGGGCGCCTTCTCGCTCATCATGGGCGCTGTCGCCAGTATCTCACTGCTTGTCGGCGGAATCGGCATTATGAATATGATGCTTACCAACGTGACTGAGCGCATCCGCGAGATCGGTATTCGCCGTGCCTTGGGCGCCAGTCGCCGCGATATCACCGCGCAGTTTTTGGCCGAGTCCTCGGCGCTGTGCGTCACCGGTGGCCTGCTGGGTGTCCTGATTGGCTATCTGCTGGCCTGGGGCCTCGCGATGTTTGCCGCAGGATCAGGGGTTCTCAACGAGCTCGGTGCCAGTGGGGAGATCACACCGAGCTTTTCAATCGCCACGGTGCTGCTGGCCTTCGGCGTCTCCGTCGGCATCGGCGTAATCTTTGGCTTCTACCCCGCTCGCCGCGCGGCAAAGCTCAACCCGGTGGAGTGCCTACGCTACCAGTAAGCCACCACCAGCTACCAGTAAGCCACCACCAACAAGTTGCGGTGAATTAGGGACTGAATATGCTATCTAGCAGCAAAAACAGACACTATTTCACCGCAACTTATTGAAGGGCTGTTTGCGCCAGTTCTGGGCGTCGTCCTCGAGCTATTGATGGATGACGGGCTTGTACGGGTCGAGCTTGCTCGGGACGCTCCTCCTCGCGGGCGGGAGGGCGCGCTAGGCGCGGCAAGCGCCTAGCGCGCGAACTCCCGTAAGAGCGCGTCTTCCACTTCCCGAAGCGAAAGGGCCCCGCTTCCCTCGGCGGGACGGGTGACCACGATGCAGCGCGCTCCCACGTCGCGCGCGGCGGCGAGCTTCTCGGCCGTGCCGCCTACGGTTCCCGAGTCCTTAGTCACAAGCCACTGGGCGCCCACCTGCCGAAGCATCGCCTCGTTGAGCTCGCGGGTGAAGGGCCCCTGCATGCCGATGACGTGCGACGGCGAAAACCCCGCGTCGATGCACTTCGTTATAGCACCGGGCAGCGGGAGCACACGCACGAAGAAGCGCTCCGCGAAATCGGCGACGCTCGTGTAGGGAGCAAGCTCCTTGCTCCCCGTCGTGAGAAGCGCGCGACCCGGGTTCTCGGAGAGAAAGCGCGCCGCGTAGGCGATCGACGCGACCGCCACGACGCCTTTGGGCAGCGCCTCGACCGGGCGCGCAAGGCGCAGGCATCGTGCACCCACGGCGAGCGAAGCGGCCCGGATGTTGCCGCTTGCGAGCGTAGCGAAGGGGTGCGTGGCGTCGACAACGATGCACGCGCCGGAAAGCTCGCGCTCCATGTCGGCATCGTCGAGCCTGCCCGCATGCACCTCGATGCCCGGAAGCTCGCCCAAAAGCTCGCCTCCGTACTCGGTTGCCGCGTAGGCACGGGCGGGGATGCCCGCCCTGCTCGCCCATTCGCACAGAAGGCGGCCCTCGGTGGTGCCGGCGAAGATGCGCAGCGCCGGCGCGGATGCGGGCGCCGTCACTTCGGGCCGCCTGGGCGCGTGATCTGGTAGAGCAGCGCGTTCATAATGGCAGCCGCCACGGTCGAGCCGCCCTTGCGACCCCTCGCGACGATGGCTGGCACGCGTCGTGCGAGTAGCTCCTCTTTCGCCTCGACCACGTTCACAAACCCGACCGGCACCCCAACGACGAGCGCGGGCGCGATCTTCCCCGCGTCCATGAGCTCGGCGAGGCGCAGAAGTGCTGTGGGAGCGTTGCCGACGGCCACGATGAGCGGACCCTCGATGCCGCAAGCTTTGTCCATGCTCGCAACGGCGCGAGTCGTGCCCGCGGCGCGCGCAGCCGCGGCGACATCAGGGTCGGCCATGAAGCACACGGCCTTGCAGCCGAGCTTCGCGAGCGCGGGCTTGCTTATGCCTGCGAGCGCCATGTTCGTGTCGGTGAGCACCGTGGCCCCTGCGCGCAGTGCATCGAGCGCACAGTGCGCGGCGTCATGGGTAAACACGAGGGAATCGGCGTACGAGAAGTCGGCAGTGGTGTGGATGACGCGCTTCACGACGGGCTCTTCGAGCGGCGGGAACGTGCGGCCGCCGAGCTCTTCGGTGATGATCTCGAAGCTGCGCCGCTCGATGTCGCCGGGCGCCATCTCCTTGGAATCCATCTAGTACTCCACTCCTTCCCTTGCACATATCCCCTGCTCGTAGGGATGTTTCTTGCACCGCATCTCGGTTATGTAGTCGGCCTTCTCCACGATCTTGCGGGAAGGCGCGCGCCCGGTGAGCGCTACTTCGACGCCGCGCGCGGACATATCGAGCGCGCGGTCCACGAGCGCCTCGTCGACAAGCCCCTTCGAAAGCGCGTCGAGCGCCTCGTCGAGCACGAGCAGTCCCTCTTGCGCGCCCTCGAGCTCGGCAAGCGCGGAAGCGAGGTTCCCATCGTGCAGCTCGCACGTCGCGGCAAGTTCTTCCGACGTCATCGACCAGGTAAACTTGTCCGACACCTTCCCCGCGAACACGGGCACGCCGAAATGCTCGGCGAGCAGGCGCACCTCCCCGCTTTCGCCGTCTTTCAGGAACTGCACGACGACGACGCGGCGGCCTGCAGCGAGCATGCGAAGGGCGAGGCCCATCGCCGCCGTGGTCTTGCCTTTGCCGTCGCCATGATACACGTGGATCATACGCCCTCCTCGATAATGCGGTAGACATACTCCATGTCGAGCGCCCCGCGCACGACGTCGGCCAGGCGGTCGAACTCGCGCGCACGGTGATCGGCCGCGGACGCCGCGCCCGCAGCACCCACGACGTTCTCGGGCAGGCCGCGCATGCGCGCGAGCGAGCGCGCGAGGGCGAGCGCCACCCCCGGTTCGTCGAACAGGCCGTGGAGATAGGTTCCGAACACGTTTCCGCAGGCCGCGCCTTCTGGTTTGCCGCCAATCGTGCCCGCAGGAGCGCAGGAGACGGTCGTTTCGCCGTCGTGAATCTCGTACCCGCGCGCCGTCATGCCGTTCCACGCCGAGAACGCGCCTTGGGCGCCCGTGATGCGCAGCTCCGACTGGGCGAGGCGCTTTTCCTCCTTGAACACCGTACTTGCAGGGATGAGCCCGAGCCCGCGCGCGGTGCCAGCGCCTTCCCTGCCGTGCGGGTCGGAAAGCTCGTCTCCCAAAAGCTGGTAGCCTCCGCATATGCCGAGCACCGGCGTGCCCGCGCCCGAAAGCGCGCGTACACAGGCTCCGATGCCGCTAGCCGCAAGCCAGCGCGCGTCGTCGAGCGTGGTCTTCGAGCCGGGAAGCACCACCAGGTCGGGTCGGCCCAGATCGGTCGTCGAGGAAACGTAGCGCACGCCCATGCCGGGCACGCGCGAAAGCGGGTCGAAGTCGGTGAAGTTCGACAGATGCGGAAGGCGCACGACGGCGACGTCGATGACGCCGCGCGCCTCGCGGGCAGATAGGCGCGGCGCGAGCGAGTCCTCGTCGTCCAGGTCGAGCGTAAGATACGGCACGACCCCCACGACGGGAACCCCGCACATCTTCTCGAGCGGGGCCAAACCCGGGCGCAGGATTTCCACATCGCCGCGGAACTTATTCACCACAAGCCCCCGCAAAAGCGCGCGATCCTCGGGCGCAAAGAGCGCGACCGTGCCGTAGAGCTGGGCAAACACCCCGCCTGGGTCGATGTCGCCCGCGAGCAGCACGGGGGAGGACACGGCGCGCGCGAGCCCCATGTTGACGATGTCGTTTTCGGAAAGGTTGATTTCGGCGGGGCTGCCGGCGCCCTCGATGACGATGACGTCGTTTTCCTCCGCGAGCGAATCGAACGCCTCCAAAATCTGCGGCATGAGCGCCTTCTTTCGCGCGAAGTAGTCCCTCGCAGCGAAGGCTCCCTGCGCCTTGCCGGCCACGATGAGCTGGCTTCGGTGGTCGCTTTCGGGCTTGAGAAGGATGGGGTTCATGCGCACGTCGGGCGCGATGCCGCACGCCTCGGCCTGCATGATCTGGGCGCGCCCCATCTCGAGCCCGTCGGCCGTGACACCGCTGTTGAGCGCCATGTTCTGGCTCTTGAAGGGAGTCACGCGCAGGCCGTCCTGCGAAAGCACACGGCACAGCCCCGCCGCAAGCAGGCTCTTCCCCGCGTTCGACATGGTGCCCTGGATCATGATGGGCTTCGCCCTACCCACGGGTATCGACCTCCTTCGCCGAGCCTCGGCCATCCGCGCCCGCCATAGCGCCGCTGCAAGAAGCGCCGCTCCGTTCGTCGGGTTCGCCTTCGCCCGATGCACCTTCCGCCCGAAGTGCGCGGCTGAACGCCATCGCAAGCCGGGCATTCTCCTTGCGCGTGCGCACCGCGACGCGGCACCAGAAACGGGACAGTACCGAAAACGAGTCGCACGTGCGGACCAAAACCCCCTGTTTATACAGGCGCTCGGGGATATCTTTCGCCGGCGTGCGGACTAAAAGGAAGTTCGCATCCGATGGCACGACGGAAAGCCCGAGCGAGGAGAGCTCGTGGGAAAGCCACGCTCGCTCACCCGCCAATACATCGCGCGTGCGCGAGACGTATTCAACGTCTTCCAGGGCGGCGATGCCCGCGGCCTCGGCGACCGAGGAGACGGGCCACGCCTGCCCCGCCCGGCGAATCCCCTCGATGAGTTGGGCGTTTCCGCTGATCAGATATCCCAGCCGCAAGCCCGCCATTCCGTAGAGCTTGGTGAACGCGGAGAGCACGGCCACATGGCGCGAACACGCGGCGCGTGCGGCCACGCTCCTTTCGCGGGCGTCGGGCGCAAATCCGAGGAAGCACTCGTCCACGACGAGCAGCGCGCCCACCTGCTCGCAGCGGCAAGCCGCGGCATCGATCACGCTGGGGTCGACGAGACGCCCCGTCGGGTTGTTCGGATTGCAGAGGTACGCCACGTCTCCCGGCCTCTCGATCGCGCGGGCGAAGGAGGCGGGCACGTCGAAGTCGTCCGCTTCGGAGAGCGGGAACTCCTGCACGCATGCGCCGTAGTACGATGCCGCCTCCGCATATTCAGAGAACGTCGGCGCGCACACGACGATGCGTTTCGGGCGCACCGCCGCGGCGAGCCGCCAGATGATGTCGGACGCGCCCGCGCCGCAGACGATAGTATCTTCGGGAATGCCCTGGGCGCGCGCTAGGGCGCGAACGAGGGCGAGGCTTTCCCTATCGGGGTAGGCGTCGATTCGAGAAAGCGCCTTGCAAGCTGCGGCGACGGCGCGCGGCGAGGGGCCTGCCGGATTCACGTTCACCGAGAAGTCAATGAGGTCGGAGGCGCCCCCTTCGCAAGCGATGCCGAGCGATTGCGTACTACCCCCATGCGCACGGGCACGCAGGATTCCCCCGGCAGCCCGGGGCGCGACGTGGTCTTCCCTCATGCCATCGCCCCCACGGCGAGCACGACCGCCGCGCGCGCAGCACCGAAGACGACAAGCGCGCATACGGACGCGGCGAGCATGAGCCTTGTCGCCCGGGCGATGTCGCCCCACTCGATTTCGCGGGACGCGTCGCCTATCGTCGGTTTCTCAACGAGCTTGCCGAAATACACCGCGGGTCCTGCCAGGCGCAGCCCGAGCGCGCCCGCGCACGCTGACTCAGTCTGTGCCGCGTTCGGGCTCGCATGGCGACGCCTGTCGCGGCGCCAGATGCGCGCCGCCCCGCGCGCGTCGAGCCCGACGATCGGGCACACGGCGATCATGATCAGGGCCGATAAGCGCGAGGGAATCCAGTTCACCGCATCGTCGAGGCGCGCCGAGGCGCAGCCGAAGTCGATGTAGCGCTCGTTTTTGTAGCCCACCATGCTGTCGAGCGTGTTCACCGCCTTGTACGCCATGCCCAAAGGCGCACCCCCGATCATAAGGTAGAAAAGCGGCGCGATGACACCGTCGCTCGCGTTCTCCGCCACCGTTTCCACGGCGGCGCGCGCGACGCCCTGCTCGTCGAGAACAGACGTGTCACGTCCCACGATGAGCCCGACGGCTTCGCGCGCCGCGACAAGTCCGCCCTTCGAGAACGCGCGGGCAACGGCCAGGCTCTGGCGGCGCAGCTCGTATGTCGCGAGAATCTGATAGCTCGCCCATGCCTCGGCCACGATGCGCAAGCCGGAGTGAACCATGCCGCAAACATGCAGGATTCCCCAGGTCAAAAGCCCACACGTAAGCGGAAGCGCCACGGCGAGCACAAGCCCTGCGGCGCGCGTGCCCGCGGACGTTTGCGGGAATGCGCCCCGCAGGCGGCCTTCGGCCCACGTGATCGCGCGCCCCATGGCGACGACGGGATGGGGAAGCCAGCGCGGGTCGCCGAAGGCAAGGTCGGCCGCGAACCCGGCGGCGACGGCAAGAATCGTCATCACCGGGCATCGCCCCCCGAAGCGGGGCGAACGTCGCGAAGGCAGCGCCCATCCCAAGTGGCGGCCCATGCGCCGCCCGGCTCGGTATGCACGTCGAAGTATCCCATTTTCGGGACAGCTAGCTCGGAGAGCAGCGCTTTCACGGTACCCGCGTGAACGACGAAGACGGCGCGCCCACTCCCCTGGGCGCGCTCCGATTCGCACGCCTCCCGAAACGCCGCGATGACGCGGCGGGTGAAATCGCTCTTGCCCTCGCCATGCGGGCAGCGCGTCTCGCACCAGGAGTCTATCCAGGCGCGATAGCGCGCATCCTCTTTAAGCTCGGCGGCGCTTCGCCCCTCGAAGTCGCCGAAATCCATCTCGCGCAGACCGGGGCACGCCATAAGCTCCGCGTTCGGGAAGAGGATGCGCGCCGTCTGGTCGGTGCGGGCCATGCCGCTCGTGATAACACGGAACACGTCACGATCGCACGCGAGGTCGCGCAAAGCGCGCTCGCCCGCACTCGACAGGGGCTCGTCGGTGCCCGCCCCGCTGTAGCGATGGTCTTCCGTGCCCGCCGTGGCACCATGGCGCACGAAGACGACTTCCAAAAGCGCACCCGCGCCCTGCGTCCCTCGAGGTGCATCGGCAAGGTTTCCTTTGATGACCTGGGGAATCCCGCACGTCATGCGCACGACGACGTCGGCGCGCGCAGCGAGCGCGCATCCCAGGCGCCCCGCGCGCTCGCGCCATTGGGCGTCTTCCGCACTCATGGGGACGACCCCCGAGCCGACCAAGGGCAGAATCACTGCGTCGAAGCCGATCAGCCGCTCGAGCGCCCGGTCAGCGTCGAGCGCGCGTACGAGTTCCTCAGCACGGTATGCGACGCGGCCGGCAAAAGCCGCGGGCACGCCGCCCTCCGCAAGCTGCGCCGCGTCGACGAAATCGTCCGCCGCGAACCCGAGTTTTTCGCGCACGAAGGTCCTCTTCCCCGAATGCGCGCCACCTACCACGAGCATCATAGGAGCATGCCCCCCGCCACCAGCATGGCAAGCATCGCGAGCTCGGCCCATTGCAGAAACCATCCGGCCAAATCCCCCGTCACCCCGCCGAAGCGGGACAGGGCAACATGGCGGTACCACGCGAGCGCCAAAAGCCCCGTCACCGCCATAAGGGCGCCGACGGCCTGAGCGCACGCGACCATCCCTGCAGCCGAAGCCGCAGCGAAAGCGCAAAGCGGCACGACGATCGCCGCGCGCTTCTTCGCAGGCGAGAGCCCCGCGGCCATGCCGTCCGCCCGCGCGGCAGGCCAGCATTCAACGGCGAGTCCCGAAAGCGCGCGGGAGAACACGAGCGAGCACAGAAGCGCGAGGAACGCCCCCGCCGTAAGCGGCAGCGCGGTGAACAGGGAAAACTGCAGAATAAGGTACACAACAACACCGATAACCCCGAAGGCGCCCGCCCGCGGATCGTGCATGATCTCGAGCTTTCGCTCGCGCGGGGCCCAACTTGCAAGCGCATCGGAGGTGTCGCAGAGCCCGTCTAGGTGGATGCCTCCCGTCACCGCCACAGGCAGCGCCACGAGCACGGCCGCGACGATGGTCGCGGGCACGCCGAGCAGGTTCGCAACGTGTCCCCACGCCGTCATGAGGAACCCTTCCGCAAGACCCACCAGGGGAAACGCGGCAAGCGCATGGGTTGACCCGAAATTGGTCCAGGCCGATTTCGGGACGGGGATGCGCGAGAACGTTCCGAACGCCGCGCCGATTGCCTCTGTTATCTTCACCTTGTAGGTCCTTCACCTTTCATCCACACGGGAATCCCGCATACCACTTCGACTGCGCGGTCGGCCAGCGCCGCCACGCCCGCGTTCACGCGCGCGAGCGCGCGCCTCCATGCCTCGGCCCCCTCATCGTAGCGCATCCCATCGGCGAACACGTCGACGGTGACCACCACCGTATACGCAGCGGCCTGAGCGAGCCGTTCGATGCCTCCGAGCACCTCGCGCGCCGCAGCGTCGGGGTCACGTGGGGACAAGCCGCCTTCCGCGAAAAGCTCGTTCGCAACCAGGTTGCCCACGTCCTCCAAAAGAAGCGTGCAGCCGCGCGGAAGCCCGGACACTGCGGCGCCCACGTCACGCGTTCGCTCGAGGGTGGAAAACCCCTTGCCCTCGCGCAGCGCCCGATGGCGCGCGATGCGGCGGGCGCCCTCTTCCCCGAAGGGCTCCATCGTTGCCAGGTACACGCGAGGGCCGTCGTGCCCGAGGCACAGGGACTCGGCGTAGGCGCTCTTGCCGCTCGCGGCGGCGCCGATGACGAGCGTCACCGTCATTTCCCGGCCTCGAAATGCTCGTAAGCAGCCATGCCAGTCGCCGTGAACGTCTTCCCATCCCGGTACACGCGCAGCGCCGAATCCAGAAGGGGGAGATACGCCATGGCGCCCGTGCCCTCGCCCAAGTGCATGCCTGCGTCGAGGGGCGCCTTTATGCCGAGCTCGCGAAGGAGCTCCCGGCTTGCGGGTTCGCTTGATGCGTGGGTGCCCACGAGGTAGCCCAAGGCGTTGGGGCACAGGCGCGCCGCGCACAGGGCCGCCGTGCAGGATATGACCCCGTCGAGGAGCGCCGGCGCCTTCGAGACCGCGGCCCCCAGGTAGAAGCCGCACATCGCAGCGATGTCGAAGCCGCCCACCTTCGAGAGCACGTCGATCGGGTCGGCGGGATCGGGCGAGTTCGCGTCGATAGCGCGCTCGACCACGTCGCGCTTGCGCGCGAGCGAGGCGTCCGAGAGCCCCGCGCCGCGCCCGACAAGGCTCCGCGCGTCCGCCCGGATGAGCACTGCGGCCACCGCCGCCGAGGTGGTCGTGTTGCCGATGCCCATCTCGCCCGCGGCGAGAAGGCGCACGCCGGCGCGGGCAAGCCCGCACGCGACGGCGATTCCGACCTCGATCGCGCGCACGGCCCCATCGCGAGACATAGCGGGGCCGTGCGCGATGTTGCCGCTCCCCCGCCGCACGTTCGCGCGCACCATGCGCGCGTCTTCTATGCCCCGGGCCATACCCACGTCGACGGGCACGACCTCGGCACCCGCGAACGCCGCCATGCGGCAGGCGCTCGCGGCCCCCTCGCACATGTTGCGCGCGACGGCTCGCGTCACATCTTGCCCGCTTTGCGACACGCCTTCGGCAACGACCCCGTTGTCGGAGAAGAATACCGCGAGCGCACGGGGAAACTCGGCAACCTCGGCGCTCCCCTGAGCTGCGGCGATACGCGCGACGGCGTCTTCAAAGTCGCCCAATCCCCCCAAGGGGTGCGCGATGGAGTCCCACGCGGCGTACGCGGCGGCACGGGCGCACTCGTCTGCGGGCGCGATCCGGGAAAGCGCGGCTTCGAGCACGGCGCCCGGCGCCGACGAGAACGCGCGCTCGACTTCCTCGCGGATGCAGGCAAGCGCGGTTTCGGTTGCTTCAGCCATGCCGCCTCCTCTCTGCGAACGACGCTGCGGCAGACGCGAACGCGCGCGCAACATCGGGGTTCGCAGGATAGTACACATGCGGGAAGCCCGCCACCAGGGACGGGGTGGTCGTCATGCACGGCCAGCCCTTGTCGCGCCGGGGCTTCTGCGCCCAAAAGTCGCCGCCCGGGCAGGTGGACTGCCAGTAGTGGAACTCGTGCGCGCGGATGCGTGTGCCGCGCGGCCCGTAGAGCCCGTCGCGTTGGGAAGTAAGCTCCACGTACCCGAAATGGGACAGCCTTCCCCCGTTCTCGCTTGCGCCCTCAAGGGCGCCCGCAACAGGCCAGCGCCGCCCCTCGCTATCGGCGATTTCGCGCTGCAGGTACAGAAGCCCACCGCATTCGGCGACCGTCGGCATGCCGGATTCCACCGCGTGCCGCACCGCCTCGCGCATCGGCGCGTTCTCGGAGAGCTGCCGCGCATGGAGCTCCGGGTAGCCGCCCCCCAGATAGAGGGCGCTTGTCCCCCGGGGCAACTCGCTATCACACAGGGGGCTGAAAAAGGCCAGCTCGCAACCCAGATCCTTGAGCGCGCGCAGGTTCTCCTCGTAGTAGAACGAGAACGCCTCGTCACGCGCGACGGCGACGATGGGCCGCGCTCCCGCGATCGGCTCCGACCGGTAAGGTTCCTCGCGGATATCGGGTGCCGTCGCCGCTATTTCAAGCAAGCGGTCGACGTCGACGCTCTTTTCCACCAGCTCGGCCATCTTGTCGATGCGCGCGGAGAGCTGCTCGACCTCGTCGGCGGTCACAAGCCCCAGATGCCGGCTTTCGAGCGAGAACGTCTCGTCGGCGGGGATATTCCCCAAAACCGCGACGCCCGTGTGCTTCTCGATCGCAGGCGCCGCGTAGGCGCAGGCAGCGGCGCTCGTCTTGTTCAGCACGACGCCGCGCACGTTCGCACAAGGCAGGAACTCGGCGATGCCGCGGATTACGGCGGCGAGCGATAAAGACGCCCCGCGCCCGTTCACCACTAAAACGACCGGCGTTTCCGTGTCGCGCGCAACCTGGTAGCTGCTCGCGTCGGCCACGCCGGGCGCCATGCCGTCGTAGAAGCCCATGACCCCCTCGAGCACCGCGACATCCGCGCCCGCGGCGCCGCGTGCGAGCAGGGCGCGCAGCGTCGGGGCGTCGGTGAAAAAGCCGTCTAAATTGCCCGAGCGCGCACCCACGACGCGGCGATGAAAGAGCGGGTCAATGTAGTCGGGGCCGCATTTGAAGGCCGCGCATGCAAGGCCGCGGCGCGCGAGCGCGCGCAGGAGCGCGCACGTGACGACCGTCTTGCCGCTCCCGCTCGAGGGCGCAGCGACCATGACGCGAGGGATGGACGTGCTCACCGGGCACCGCCTTCCCCACCTGCGGCGTTGCAGTTAGCAAGCGAGACCACCTCAACGGATGGTTTCCCCTCGGTAGAGGGGTCCTCCCCGACAGGCAACTCAGCAAGCGTCCCGACTTCGGCAAGCTCCTCGGCATCCGCGCCCGCACCACGCGCGCTGACGAGGAACACGGGGTTTTGCGCCTTCATAAGATGGTGCGAGCCTACAGTCTCGGCGCGGGCGGCCGACACCTGGCACGCCTCGAACCCCTTAAAGCGCGAACCCGAGAGGAGCGCGCACGCCTCGGTGAGCGTCTCAACGGTGACGCATGGCACGCACAGGCGAACCTGTGAGTTCTTCTCGAGCGCCGCCTCCACGATGGAGGGAAGCTCGCCCGCGCTCCCGCCGACGAACACGGCGTCGGGGACGGGCAGTTTCGCGAGCGCTTCGGGGGCGACACCGGGGACCGCATGCACGTTGCCGCACCCGAATGCATCCGCGTTCTCTCGGATGAGCCGCACGCCGGCCGCGTTGCGCTCGACCGCCCATACCGACCCCGCTCGCGCGACGAGCGCCGCCTCGATCGACACGCTCCCCGTGCCGGCGCCGACATCCCACACGGTGTCGGTCGCGGTAAGGCGCAGCTTCGCGAGCGCGACGGCGCGCACCTCCTGCTTGGTCATGGGAACGTCGCCGCGGATGAAGAGCTCGTCGGGAATGCCCGAGGAAGCGTACGGCCAGCGGGGGCTCGCGGCGCGGGATGCGCCCGCAGAGTCCGCCGCGGAAGAAGCCGTCGCGGGCGCAGACGCGCCGGCCGGCGCCTCGGAGGCTGCGCTAGAGCCCGCAGGCGACCCGGCGCCGCCTGCGGGCTCGATAAGCATTACGTTCAAGTCGTCGAACGTCTGACCTGCGATTTCACTTGCGGTCGCGCAGGTGATGCGCTCGTCGGGGTACGACAGGCGCTCGGCCACCGTCACGCGCGCGTCCCCGAAGCCCGCCTGCACAAGCTCGCCCGAAAGCCGCGAGGGGTCTTCCCCGCCCGACGTGGCGAGGAAGAGCTCACCTGCGCGCTCAGCCTCGGCCACAATGTCGCACGCCACGCCGTGAGCGCTCACGAAGCGCCAATCCTGCCATGGACGCGCGAGGCGCGCGGCGAGATACGACGCTGAGCTTATGCCGGGAATGACGCGCACGTCCACCTGCGCGTCGCCGGAGAGCGCCTCCACCAGGCGGCGCGCGCCGCTGAACAGCCCCACATCGCCCGTCATCACGACCACGGCGCGCTGCCACGACGCCGCATCGGTGAGCGCGGCGACGATGTCCGCCGTCTTCACGAGCTCGCACCTCACCACGTCGGGCGGCACGTCGATGCCGACAAGCGCGCGATGAGCGCCGATGACCACGTCGGCGATGTCGATCGCCTCGCGCGCCGCGCGCGAGAGCAAGTCGGGGTTTCCGGGCCCCGCCCCGATGATCGTTATCTTTCGCATGGAATCTCCCGATACCCGCGCGGCGTGACCATACGGCCGCCTACGCGCTTTGTGTCCGCGTTGCCGACGAACACGGTAGTGAACATGTCGGCGTCGAACTCCCCCAGATCGGAGAGCCTGCACATGCCCGATTGCTGCCCCTCGCGCCCGATGTTGCGTACCCAACCGCAGAGCGTGTCGGGGGCCTTCCATTTGAGCATAATCTTCGCCGCGCGCGAGAGCCTGTCGGCGCGCTTTCTGCTGCGCGGGTTGTACAAACAGATGCAGAAGTCGGCGCTCGCCACGGCGGCGAGCCTGCGCTCGATGACCTCCCACGGCGTGAGCAGGTCGGAAAGCGACACGACCGCGAAATCGTGGGCAAGCGGGGCGCCGAGCACCGCCGACCCGCTCTGAGCCGCGGTGACCCCGGCGATAACTTCCACGTCTACATCGGGGTAGTCCTCCGCAAGCTCCAGCACGGGGCTCGCCATGCCATACACGCCCGCGTCACCGCTGCACACGAGCGCCACCGCTTCTCCACTCTGCGCGCGCGAAAGCGCCACGCGGCACCGTTCGACCTCGTGCATCATCGGCGTCGCGAGATGCGCCGCGTCGGGCACGGCGGCGAGCGCAAGCTCCACGTATTTCGTGTACCCCACAACGATGTCGACCGCCTCGAGCGCGCGCCGAGCCGCAATCGTCATGCCGTCGGGGCCGCCCGGGCCGATCCCCACCACGAAGAGCTTTCCCATCACCGCTCCTTAAACGAAAGTTCGATAGTTACCTTGGAAAACGCGACGGTCACGCCGCCATGAGCGAGCTTCGGGAAGATAAGTATGCCCCCGTCCGCGAGCGCCGCGCGCTCGCACACGTTGTCGACTCCCACCGTCGCGCGCACGAAATCAGATGGCGAAACGCTGCCTTCGACCTGCGACAACTCCTCTGCGGAATACGTCGCGAGCGGGATATTGCGCGCGCGGCAGAAGGCGAGCAGACCCTCCTCGCGCGCCTTCACGTCGATCGTCGCCGCCTCGCACACGGCCGAAGGCGAGATACCCGCCTGCCCGCACGCGAGAAGAAACGCCTCCCCGATCGCTTCGGCGCACGCACCGCGGCGGCACCCTATGCCCACAACGATGCAGGGCACGACAAGGCGAAGCGGCTCGGGCGCAGGCGCCTGAGCCCGCACGCCCGCCGGCTTCCCCGTCTCACCGGCGGGTACGACCTCGCCCGTTGTCTCCGCCGCGCGAACGGACGCACCTGCATTCGCGCCAGCGAACGGCGACACGACGATATCGGCCCGAGCGCGGTCGGACGCAATGTCAACCCCCTCAGGCGGCTGTCCCGAAATCGGCATGTCGGAATAGAGCGCCACGCGCCCGCCCGAAAGCAGCCGTGCCGACACTCGCTTGATAGCCTCGGGATTCGAAACAGCGAGCCCCGCACAGCGCGCCCACGTATCCACCGCCCACACGCCGCGGACGTCGGTCGCCGTGGTGATGACGGGGATGGCCCCTGCCGCGCGTGCCACAGTTTGCGCAAGCTCGTTCGCACCGCCCAAATGCCCCGACAAAAGTGGGACGGCAAAGCGCCCCGCCTCGTCGATCACCACAACCGCGGAATCGGTTGCCTTCGAGGCGACATGCGGCGCGATCGCCCGCACGGCGATGCCCGCCGCGCCCACGAACAGAAGCGCGTCCGACGCTTCCCACGCGAGCGCCGTCCATGCGCGCAGGTCGGCCTTCCCCTCGCCGAACCCGCGCGAAACGGAAACGTCCCAGCCAGGGTCATCCTCACCTGTCTGCGCGCAATCGGAAAGCGCGCGTGCGGTGCGCTCCGCCAACGCATATCCCCTCTCAGTGAACGCTATGCAGGAAACCCTCATCTAGCGCACCACCATCGTCGAGAAGTAGCTGCCCCGATCGGGCACATCGTCGAGCGAGCGGTACACGCGCTCGCCCGGAAGCCCACAGTCCTCTACGAGCTCGGAACCGTCGAAGGCGCCCTCCTCGCGAAGGATGCGCTTCGTGTCCGCAAGCGAGCGGCGCGCCTTCATGACCACCTTCGTCCCCGGCCAGCCGATTGCGCGGCGCACGTCGTCGTAGCCGCCGGACACGATGTGCAGAGGCGACGACATCTCGGGCGTGAGGTCGCGCTCGAGCGCTGCGGCGACCGCGCAGAAGCTCGGCACGCCGGGAATGGCGCGCGCCTCGAACCCGCGGGCGCGCACGTCGGGCGCTATGCGCTGGAAGGTGGCGTAGATGCTTGGGTCCCCCAGGTTCAGCAGCGCGACGTCGCGGGCCGCATCCAGGTGCGCGACAAGCTCGCGAACAAGCGAGGCATGCTCGGCCGCGCGGCGCTCGGCGTCGCGCGTCATCGAGAATCGCACGGGGATCACCGTCTTGCCTGTAAGGTCGACGGCGCCGAGCACGATGTCGAGCGCGACCATGACCCCGTCCGCCGTCTGCGGTGCGGCGATGACCGGACACGATTCGATTGTGCGGACGGCCTTGATCGTGAGCAGCTCGGGGTCGCCAGGCCCCGTGCCCACCCCGTACAGCACGCCTTTACTCATACGTCGCCCCCAATTCCCCGATAACTGCATCGGCGCCCGACGTGCGGAAAAGCTCACAGCGCTCGGCGTCGAACACGACCGCGGCGATGTCGCATGCGCCCGCCGCGCGGCGGCGCAACCTGTCCTCGATTGCCGCAGCGAGCGAGGCGCGCGCAGCGTCCCCCACGCCGGCGGCCTCGATTACCTCGAGCGCCGCCGTGGTCGTGACCGACGACATGATCTCGCGCACGGTCTTCGCGCCCGCGCCGGCCAAGGCCGCGTGGGCGGCCAGAATCTCCGCGCGGCAGTCGGCGGTACGCGAATGGGTGTCCATGATGCCGCCCGCGACCTTCACCAGCTTGCCGATGTGTCCCACAAGAAGGACATTGGTAAATCCCTCGCGAACGCAGCAATCAATCGCATCGCCCACAAAGTTGGAGATGAAGACCACCGGCGCACCGTTTAGGTGGAAATGCCCCGAGATGAACTGCGCGCCGTAGTTGCCGGGCGTGAGCACGACTCCGCGCCGCCCCATAGCCGCATGCTGCCGGATCTCGAGCTCGATGCTGTCGCGCAAGGCAGCGAGGCTGCGCGGCTCGACGATGCCCGTCGTGCCCAGGATGGAGATGCCGTCCTCTATCCCCAGGTGCGGGTTGAAGGTCTTTTCGGCAAGGGCAACACCCTCGGGTACCGAAATCGTCACAGCAATATTTCCAGAAAAGCCGTGCGCGGCGCACACCTCGCGCACCGCCGAAGTGATCATCGCGCGCGGTGTCGCGTTGATGGCGGCCGCCCCCACCGGCTGTTCGAGCCCGGGCAATGTCACGCGCCCCACGCCCACGCCGCCATCGACGGAAACTTCCGATTCGCGCGCGGGCACGCCCTTGCTGCCCGCAGCGCCCGTGCCCGACCCCGCATGTTCCACGCGCGCGTACACGAGTACGCCGTCGGTCACATCGGCATCGTCGCCTGCGTCCTTTCGCACGGCGCACTGGGCGCACCCCTCGCCGATACATGCGTCTACCACGTTCGCCTCGACGGGCAGCCCGCCGGGGGTGACGATCGACACGCGGCCGACGGGCTTTCGTGACAAGAGCATCTCACAGGCCGCCTTCGCCGCGAGCGCGGCGCAGCTCCCCGTGGTGTAGCCGCAGCGCAGGCGGGTCGTCCCGGTATATATGTAGTGCTCGAAGGCCACGCTAGCTGCTCGCCTTTCGATACCCTGTGGCAAACGAAGGGTCGTAAAGCTTGCTGCGCTCGTACGACTCCGCTTGCGCGCCGAT
The DNA here is from genome assembly GCF_003471585.1 of Collinsella sp. AM18-10. Lineage (GTDB taxonomy): Bacteria > Actinomycetota > Coriobacteriia > Coriobacteriales > Coriobacteriaceae > Collinsella. Next base: position 98,862 of record NZ_QRJO01000004.1, on the reverse strand, counting down.
GTGCGCAAGCCCGCCACGAACTCCGAGCACGCGGCCCACCACCACGAGCGCCGTGCGGTCGATGCCCTCTCGCGCGCCCGCATCGGCGAGCGTGCCCACTGTGCAGCGCACCACGCGCTCCTCAGGCCAGGTCGCCTTGTACACGAGCGCCGCCGGCTCGTCGGAGCTGCGGCCCGCGCCCAAAAGCTCGGCGGAAAGCTCGGCGAGCATACCCGAGCTCAGGAAGATGACCATAGTCGAGCCGCTTTCCGCCATGGTGCGCATGCCCTCGCCCGCGGGCATGGGGGTACGTCCGGAAAGCCGCGTGATCACGACCGACTGGCTGATTCCCGGCAGCGTGTATTCCTGGCGAAGCGCCGCCGCGGCACCGCAAAAGCTCGACACGCCGGGCACCACCTCGTAGTCCACGCCGCGCGCGTCGAGCGCGTCCATCTGCTCCTGGATGGCGCCGTACAGGCACGGGTCGCCCGTGTGCAGGCGCACCACTTCCTCGCCCCGCGCATCTGCCGCGCACATCACGTCGAGCACTTCCTCCAAGGTCATGTGCGCGCTGTCGTAGACGACGCAGGATTCCTTGCACTCGGCGAGCAGCTCGGGATTCACAAGGCTTCCCGCCCAAACGACTACGTCGGCCGCGCGCAGAAGGCGCGCCCCGCGCAGCGTGATAAGGTCGGCGGCGCCCGAGCCTGCGCCAACGATATGAATCATCCGAGCCTTCCCTTCCCGTTTCTCATCGCAACCGTTTACGCCGCCATTCGCGCAGCGGGCAAAACACGGCGCCTGCGGCAGCAATCGGCGCAAATACGCAGGCAGGAGGCGCAATGCCGCCCGCGCTGGCTTTGACACGTTCACAAGTGCCCACTATCATAGTAAAAGTTTCGGCAACGAGCATATGACAATCGGATAAAAGGAAATGACCGGCGCGGCGCCTGCACAGCCCGCGCTGGCTTGCGGAGGGAACCAGGTGGGAATCCTGGGCAAGGGACATTACTGTATAGGACGCGCGGGCGAACCGCCTCGCGCCCCAAGCCAGACTGCTTCGCCTTTTCCTCACGGCATCGCCGTGGCGTTAGCTCCTTGTGAACCCCGAGGGGTGCGCTTTTCTTTCGCTTGTGCCGACAAGCAACTGTCGCCGGGGGACCGGCAAACCGAGGAAAGGAAAAACCATGTCCGACCAGATGTCACGCCGCGGCTTCATGGGCGCCGCAGCAACCGGAGCCGTCGCGCTCGCCGGAGTCGCGCTCGCGGGCTGCTCCAACACCTCCGCGAGTTCCGAGAAATCTAGTGAAAAGGAGAAGGCCGCGAAGCCGGTCATCCTCGTCACGAGCTTCGGCACGAGCTACAACGACTCGCGCCACATCACCATCGGCGCCATCGAAGACGCTATCCGCGAGAAGTACTGGCAGGACTACGACATCCGCCGCGCCTTCACCGCGCAGATCATCATCGACAAACTGAAGAAGCGCGACGGCATCACGATCGACAACATGACCGAGGCGCTCGACCGCTGCGTGGAAGACGGCGTGAAGGAAATCGTCGTGCAGCCGACGCATCTCATGGCTGGCCTGGAATACGCCGACGTGAAAGACGAGCTCGACAAGTACGCCGACAAGTTCGACAAGATCTCGCTCGGCGACCCGCTGCTCACCTCCGACGACGACTACAAGAAGGTGGCCGCAGCCATTAAGGAGAACATGGCGTCCTTCGACGACGGCAAGACGGCGCTGTGCCTCATGGGCCACGGCACCGAAGCCGATTCCAACGCCGACTATGCCAAGATGCAGGAAGTGTTCAAGAACGAGGGCTTGACGCAGTTCTTCGTCGGCACCGTCGAGGCTGAACCGACCTGCGAGGATGTTATCGCCGCTGCGAGCGCCGCAGGGTACAAGAAGGCCGTGCTCGCGCCGTTCATGGTGGTCGCGGGCGACCACGCGAACAACGACATGGCAGACGAGACCGACCCCGACAGCTGGGCTGCAAAGTTCGTGGCCGCCGGCTTCGAAGTGACGTGCCTGCTCCAGGGTCTGGGACAGAACGCCGCGGTCGACGACATCTACGTCTCGCACGTGGACGACGCCATCGCCAAGCTGTAAACTCGCCGCGCACGGGGGCGCCGGTCGCGTCCCCGTGCAACGGGCATGCGCCTTCCCCGACCGACGGCGCATGCCCGTTGCATTCGCATCCCGCCCGCCCACCGCACGGCGCGGGCGGTAGAAGCGATTGAAAGGAACCCCTCCATGTTGAAGAAAACCCTCGTCTTCGCCCTGTCGGCGGCGCTTCTCGCGTTCTCGCTCGCCGGCTGCGCCGGAAATTCAAGCGACAGCGCAAAGGCAAGCAATACCGATTCCCAGGAAAAGACCGAGCAGGCGGCCGATGCGACCGAGGGCGCAAGCGCTGCCCCCATCACCGCCGACAAGGTGGCCGACGGCACCTATCCGATCACCGTAGATTCCAGCTCGAACATGTTCAGGATTGTGGACGCCCAGCTCATCGTGGAAAACGGCTCCATGCACTGCGTGATGACGCTTTCCGGCACGGGCTACGGCAAGCTCTTCATGGGCACGGGCGACGAGGCTGCCGCCGCGAGCGAGGCCGACTTCATCCCCTATGTGGAAAACGCGGAAGGCAAGTACACCTACGACGTGCCCGTTGATGCGCTCGACGAGGACACCGCCTGTGCCGCGTGGAGTATTAGAAAAGAGCAGTGGTACGACCGCACGCTTGTGTTCGAATCCGCCGGCGTCGATCTGCGCGCCGACGCACTGAAGTAACGCCATGCGGTTGATTCTCCCCAAGGGGGAAAACAGGAAGCGCCACAGCATCGCGGCGCGCGCGATCACCTGCGTTCTCGTCGCCCTGCTCGCGCTTCCCTTCGCGGGGTGCAGTGCGAGCCCGAACGCGACCGGTGGCACGGCGGGCTCTCAGGAATACACTGTGAATGTCTCGCTTTCCGGCGGGTCAGGGCGCGCAAGCATCGCCTCACCCACCACAATTGTGAAGGATGGCGACACCTACACCGCGACCATCACCTGGTCGAGTTCGAACTACGACAAGATGACCGTCGACGGCGTGGACTACGCACCCGTAAACGACGGCGGCAACTCCACGTTCGAGATACCCGTCACGCTCGACGAGGACATCGCCGTGTCGGCCGAGACCGTCGCCATGTCGACGCCGCACACCATCGACTACACGATCCACTTCGACTCATCCACCATGAAGGAGAAATCGGGCGACGATGCAAGCGGCGGCTCCCCTGCGGGAACGGCTTCAAGCGCCGCGGCCGACTTCCACAACGCCGATTTGGGCTGTGGCTGGGAGCCGACGGGGGCGCTTCAGCTTGAATACGCCGAGCACTTCACTGTCGACGAGTTCGAAGGCGGTCTGCGGCTTATCTGCGTTTCGAATGGGGAGCGTTTCCTCGTGGTGCCGCAAGATGCGAAGGTACCTGATGGGTTGAGCTCCGACATCGCGGTCATAAGGCGCCCCGCCGACAAGGTGTACCTCGTGTCGTCGGCGACGATGTGCCTGGTCGACGCGCTCGATGCGAACGACAATATCATCATGTCGGGCACGAAGGCCGACGATTGCTCGGTCGCAGGCTTCAAAAGCGCGCTCGAAAGTGGGGCGATCGCCTACGGCGGCAAGTACAGCGCGCCCGACTACGAGCGAATATCGGCCTCGGGCTGCACGCTCGCCATCGAGAACACCATGATCAACCACACGCCCGATGTGAAGGAAAAGCTGCAGAAGCTCGGGCTCGTCGTGCTCACCGAACAGTCGTCGAGCGAGCCCGAAGCACTCGGGCGCGTCGAGTGGATTAAGCTTTTCGGCGTCCTGTTCGACAAGGAAGACGAGGCCGCGCACCTGTTCAACGAGCAGAAGGCCCGCGTCGAGCAAACGTCGGGGCTCGCGTCGTCAGGTAAAACCGTGGCGTATTTCTACATTAACTCGAACGGGGCCGCCGTCACGCGGCGGGCGGGCGACTACGTGGCGCAGATGATCGAGCTTGCAGGCGGCAGCTATGCGCTCGATGACGCGCAGACGGCGTCGACGTCAGGTTCGTCAGTAACGCTCGAAATGGAGCGCTTCTACGCGACGGCGAAGGATGCCGACATCATCGTCTACAACGGCACCATCGACGAATCGGTTGCCACCTTGAACGACTTCGTAGGCAAAAACGCGCTATTGTCGCAGTTCAAAGCCGTGAAGAACGGCAACGTCTGGGTCACAAGCGCCGACATGTACCAGCAGATGACTTCTACCGCCGACATTATCGACGAGCTGCACGGGGCGTTCACCGGCGATGACGCGAGCGACTTCCATTATCTGAGGAAGCTCGGCTAGCACCATGAGAAGCCGACTTTCCATGGCATACGACGAATCGGGGCGCGCCGCGCGGTATCGCGTCGTGACGGCGCTGCTCGCTGTTGCCCTCATCGTGCTCGTCGGGGCCAACCTGTGCATCGGGAGCGTGCTCGTGCCCGCAGACCACATCCCCGGCATCCTTTCGGGCGGCGCGGCCAATTCCATGGAAAGCCAGGTCATCTGGGAGATTCGCCTGCCGCGCGTGCTTTCAGCCGTGCTTCTCGGCGGGGCACTTTCGCTCTCCGGGTTCCTGCTGCAGACGTTTTTCAACAACCCCATCGCCGACCCGTTCATCTTGGGCGTCTCCTCGGGCGCAAAGTTCGTCGTCGCACTTACGATGATCGTACTTCTGGGCGCGAACCAGGCCATGTCCTCGCCGGCCATGGTGGCCGCAGCGTTTCTGGGCTCGCTTATCACCATCGGCTTCGTGCTCCTCATCGCACGGCGCATAAGTTCCATGGCCATGCTCATCGTGGCGGGCGTCATGGTGGGATACATCTGCTCGGCGGCGACGAACTTCCTCATCGCCTTCGCCGACGACCAGTCCATCGTGAACCTGCACAACTGGTCTTTGGGTAGCTTCTCGGGTTCGAGCTGGGACGACGTGGCGGTCATCGCGGTCGTGGTGATCACCGTGAGCGCATGCGTATTCGCGATATCGAAGCCCCTTTCCGCCTTCCAGCTGGGAGAAGCCTACGCGAAAAGCGTCGGCGTGAACGTCGCACGCTTCCGCGTGGTGCTCGTCCTTCTAGCGAGCATGCTCTCCGCCTGCGTGACCGCGTTCGCTGGTCCGGTGTCGTTCGTAGGCATCGCGGTTCCGCATCTCGTGAAGTCGGCGCTAAAGTCGTCGAAACCCATCCGCGTGATTCCTGCGTGCTTCTTGGGAGGCGCCATCTTCTGCGCGGGCTGCGATTTGATCGCACGTACGCTGTTCTCTCCCGTCGAGCTTTCCATCAGCGCCGTCACCGCCATCTTCGGCGCGCCGGTGGTTATCGCGCTCATGTTGAAGAAGCGGGTGAGGTAGATGGGGGAATTCGTGCCGCGGCCCAAAAAGCTCGGAGGGAACATTCCATGCTTAGACAGTCCTGAGCTCGCACGAAAGCGCCAGAAGGCACTTTCGGCTCGTGCGGAACTGCGCGCGGAACGACTCCTCCGAGCGGAGTCGAACCTCGAAGCCCCGGTCGAAACGCAGGCTGACGGAGTTCCGCTTTTCCGCATAAGCGACCTGTCGGCGGGCTACGACAAGAAGGTCGTAGTCGGAGGCGTCGATCTGGAGGTTCGCGCGGGCGACGTTGTGGCGCTCATCGGGCCGAACGGCTCGGGCAAGTCGACCATCTTGAAAACCATCACACGCCATCTGGCACCGCTTGCCGGCGCGGTCGAGCTCGACGGGCGGGAGATTTCCCGATGGAAGACGGCGGAGTTCGCAAGGAACCTTGCCGTTATGCAGACAGATCGCCCCCGGACCGAGCTCCTCACCTGCCGCGATATCGTAGAGGCGGGAAGGCATCCCTACACCGGGCGAATGGGCACACTCTCGCCCGACGACCATAGTCGGGTCGACGAGGCCATGAAAACCGCACATGTGGAAGAGCTCGCCGAGCGCGACTTCATGCAGATAAGCGACGGGCAACGCCAGCGCGTCATGCTCGCACGTGCCATCGCGCAGGATCCGCGTGTGCTCGTGCTCGACGAGCCCACGTCGTATCTCGATATCCGCTACCAGATCGACCTGCTGCGAATACTTCGACACCTTGCGAAATCGCGGAATGTGGCTGTCATCATGTCCATCCACGAACTCGAGCTCGCGCAGAAAAGCGCCGACAAGGTGATTTGCGTGAAGGACGGCCGGGTCTTCCGCGCCGGCGTACCCGAGGACATATTCACGCGCGAGACGATTGGCGAGCTCTACGGCCTTCAGCATGGCACCTTCAACGAGCGCTTCGGCAGCGTGGAAATTGGGCGCCCGCACGGCGATGCGCACACGTTCGTCATCGCCGGCGCAGGTACGGGGTCGGCTGTGTTTCGCCAGCTCATCCGGCAGGGCAAGGCGTTCTACACGGGCGTTCTGCACGAAGGGGACATCGACTGCGAGCTCGCGCGCGACCTGGCGGCGGAATGCGTGGCCGAGCGCGCCTTCGAGCCGATCGGGGATAAAACCATAGCCCGCGCCAAAGAGCTCCTCGTCCACTGCGCGCGCCTTATCGTGTGCCCCGCCGCCTTCGGCACCATTAACGCCCGCAACGCAGAGCTCGTCGAGTTCGCACGCTCGCACGGTATCGAGGTCATGCGAGCGTGCGAAGGCGCATCGGAGGATTCCCAATTGGGGTGGAAAGGATAAACTGGACTTTCTTTTAAGGATCCTCAGGCTACAGCTCCTACGCCGGCGAGGTCTACAAGGCGCCGGAGAACCTCGTAAACAGGAATTTCCACGCCGACGAGCCCAACCTGCTGTGGCTCACCGACATCACCGAGTTCAGACTCCCGGGCGGCGAGAAGGTCTACCTGAGCCCGGTCATCGACAGCTTCGGCGGGATGCTCGTCGCCTGGTCGATCGGGCTGCACCCCGACAAGCGCCTCGCGAACTCGAGCCTGCGCCTAATCCAAGCGAGATTCCAGACTCGACAGGCCATTGAGAGTCAGGTCGTTGGCGACCTCCGAGACGCGCTCGATAGGAACCGAGCCGTCAGACAGCGCCCATGTGCGATAGATTCCGATAATACCCGACAGCAAAAACGCCAGATAGTAGTCGAACATCTCGTCCTTGAGACCTTGGGGCAGCAGATCGCGCTCGGCAATCTCATGCTCGAGCGGCACGCGCAAACGCGTCATAAAATCGTCGAGCGGGATGTTTTCAATCAGCTGGCGATTGAGCACGAGGTTATTGCAAAGTGCCTCGTTGATGGTCTTAAAGAAGGTAGCCGCCGCTCCAAGGGCGCGCTCGTTGGGGTCACTGCCCATAGTGGAAAGCGTCTTTTCGACCGAGTCGACGATCATCTCGACCACATCGGCGGCGATGGCATCGAGCAAGCCATCAACCGTACCAAAGTGCACGTAGAAGGTTTTACGGTCGACATTGGCCTCGCGCGCGATGGCACTCACCGTAATGTCTGCCAGCGGCTTTTCCATGAGCAAGCGCTCAAAAGCGGAAAGGATGGCATTGCGGCTGCGAACGATACGGCGATCAATACGCGGTTTGCTGGTGTCCATGGACGTGTCCCTTCGATATGCGGGCATTCATCAACAGATGAGAGATAATCTACGTAAGAGGATTATCCCCCATCCGGCACAAAAAAGCCCGGCAATATGAAGAACGCACGACTGCCCTACTGCGACTTAGGGTGCTTCTTCTTATTGAGTGCCGACGGAGATACGCGAATACCGTCGCCTGTCTGGCGCACATAGGCTTTATGAGCCGGCTTAGCGGTCCCAGAAGCCTTCTGAGCGTGCTTCTTGGGATCAACGGTAACAGCATTCGTGGGGTGCGGCTTAGTGGGCGCAGAGGGCGTCTGAGGCGTGCGGCCGAGTTTGCGCATCACGCGATCCCAGCGCGCATGGATGCTCTCGTTGTGGGCGCTCTTAAGGCCCAACAGGGGCGCAGCCAAAATGGTCGGCGCAATAAACGTAATGAGGCGCCACAGCAGATAGCCGGCGGTCGAAGCCGACCCAAAGAAATGACCCAAGAACAATGCAAAGCCGCCCTCAGCGCCACCAGTTCCACCGGGCAAGGGGACCGCAGAGCTCAACAGCTGGACAAAGGCGCTCGCGGCCATGACCGAGAAAAAGTCGACCTCGTGGTGGCCAAAGGCAAGCATCAGGAAATACGGCACGAGGTAGAAAAACGCGAGCTGCAGCATGGTGATGACCACCGTGAGCAGCATGGACGAAAAGTGGCCGGCTGAAAGCTTGAACTTCTCGGAGAAAGAGTAGATCTCGCCGTCGACAAACGTACGCCAGCCCTCAATCTTGGTGGCCGAGACGCCCATTCGCTCGAGCCAATTGATAATGCAGTGCGCGACGCGCGTGACGGTCTTAGGCATGAGCGCGACGGCAAAGATGCCAAGCAGAATGCAGCAGTGGCCGCCAAAACTAAAGACGCACAGCAGCGTCATGTCGCCATAGCGCTCGGCAAAAAACGGCATGCGAGCAAGCAATAGGATAGCGCCCCAGGCAACAAGGCCAAACTGATACACGATAAAACGCGTGAACTGCGTGGCGCCGGCCTCGCCGACATTTTGGCCCGCTTTGGTCAGGCGGTAAATCTGGGCGGGCGTAGAGCCCATCATCATGGGCGTGAGGTTGCCAAAGAAGATACCGCTCGCCTCGACCGAGATCAGGTCGCGAATGCCGACGGGCGAATAAGGGTCGAGCCAAACGGCGATCGCATAGGCCACAATGCCAAAGAACAGATACATGAACATGCAAAGACACGCGATAACGAGCCATGGCGCCTGGACGCTCGACATAGCGGCCCAGAACTGCCCCATCTGCCCGGTTACCACCAGATAGACGATATAACCCACCAGCACGACGCCGATAAAGATGGCGCCGCGGCGTGCGCTCTTATTGTCATCTCCGCCCGAGGCCTCAACCTCGACCTGGGGCTTAGACGTATGCTGAGAGGACTCCGTCATGAGACTCCTTCTAACAGTCAAAATATCTTGGTTATTGTACCCGTAAGGGCCATAGGCAGAACGCAAAGCTCTGGTTCAAACGGGAATTGCAGACGGTTGTTTGAAAATAAAAAACCCGGCCTTCCATGGGAAGACCGGGTATCAGATGCGTGGTAGCCCGTACCAGATTCGAACTGGTGATCTCCGCCTTGAGAGGGCGGCGTCCTAAACCGCTAGACGAACGGGCCATAAGCCTCAGCAGAAAAGAAGTGGTAGCCCGTACCAGATTCGAACTGGTGATCTCCGCCTTGAGAGGGCGGCGTCCTAAACCGCTAGACGAACGGGCCACATGACATCTGCACTGCCGTGCTGCGAGCAAATATATTACGGGACATAAAACACGAGCGCAAGAAGAAAATCCAAATTGCCCGAATTTTGTCGGGAGGTTATGGAACACGCAGGTCAACTAGGTAGCCCATTTGGGACGAACCGAAGGATGTTTACCCCAGGTGCAGATGGGCCAGAAGGGCTTCGCGCTCGTTGGGAACGTTGTCCTCGATCACGGTGTCGAGGGCGGCATTGAGAAGCTGCCCCAACTCCGGCCCCGGTTTGACGCCTGCGCGAATCAAATCGCCGCCGTTAATAGCAAGCATCTTGAGCGTATAGGGCTCCCCTGCCTCAAGCAGTCCGTGGGCGAGTGAGCGCATCTCCTCGATCGTCTCGACGTAATAGAAGCACGACGGCGCTTTACCCAGCGTATCGGCACGTTTAAGGTCCATAAGCTCGTCGATCAGACGCGGCGTATCGATGCCCTCGCCCGAAAGCAAGCGCATCATATTGAGCAAACAGGAGCGCTCGGAGCGCAGCGGCTTATCGTGATACTTGATAAGCAGAAACACATCGCGAACCAAATCGTGCGAAAGCGCCAGACGATCCATAATGGCGCGCGCCTTCTTTGCACCGAGCTCGGGATGACCGTAAAAGTGGCCGCTGCCCGCATGGTCGACCGTAAAGCAATCGGGCTTGGAGACGTCATGCAAAAACGCTGCCCACATTAAGCTCGACGAAGGCGCTACGCCGTCACACAGCGCCAACTCTCCCGCCACCGTCAACACGCGAGCAATATGCTCGTAGACATTAAAGGCATGGTAGACACTGCGCTGGTCAAACCCACGAGCCGGCGCAAGCTCAGGCACAGCGGCACAAATAAGCTCGGGGTAGCGCAGCATCGCGTCTCCCCCATGACCGGTCGAAAGAATGCCTTCGAGCTCAATGCCCACGCGTTCGCGTGCCACGGCGTCAAGCAGCGGCGAGCATTCGGCAAGTGCAAGTTTGGTCTTAGGCTCGATCATAAAATCCAAGCGGCAGGCAAAACGCACAGCGCGCAGCATGCGAAGCGCATCCTCGGTAAAGCGACGCTTGGGATCTCCGACGGCACGGATCAACTTACGCCCTAAGTCGCCCTGGCCATCGTAACGGTCGACAAGACCGCGCTGGGGATGCCAAGCCATGGCGTTAACGGTAAAGTCACGACGCGCCAGATCGTCCTCAAGCGACGCCGCACGCTCCACACTCTGGGGATGACGACCATCGGTGTAAAAGCCATCCAGGCGATACGTCGTGACCTCAATGCGCTCATCGTCACAAATGGCGGTGATGCCACCAAATTTAATGCCCGACTCAACTACCGCAATGTCAGCGGCCTCGAGTGCCGCTTTGGACTCCTGCCACAGGCCGCTGCAGCACATGTCCACATCGTGGCTAGGACGTCCCATCAGTGCGTCACGTACCCAACCGCCCACGAACCAGGCCTCAAGACCAGCATCCTCAAGCGCACGTAGCACACGCAGGGAGGCATCTGAGGGCTGCGTACCGTTGAGCGAAACATTGCACATAGCTATGGCCTCCTGCGCCTGCAAACGTTAATCGATGGTTCTCAAGAAGTCTAGCAAGAAACGAGCATGGGCGCACATGCAATCGTATCGTCGATTCGAACGAACGGGACAGAAAGCGCCTCATGTGGACAGCGTGCAAAAAAACACCCGCCTTGGAAATCCAAAGCGGGTGCTCGGCAACGATATATCGATGCAGCTAGCAGACCTGACGAACCTCGATGTGCTTCCTATATTCGTCCACCTTGGCAAAATCGCCCAGACCAGGGCACTCAACCACGTTGGCGCCGGTAGCCATCGAGAGGCGCAGTGCATCCTCGACGCGCTCGGGAGCGTCGTGCCACACGGACAGGAAAGCAGCAAGCGAGGAGTCGCCCGCGCAGACCGTCGACAGCAGCTTGACCTCAAAGGTGCGGTTGGCAAACCAGATGTGCTCACCGTTGGAAAAGTACGCGCCGTCGCCACCAAGGGTCAGCAGTACGTTCTTTGCGCCCTTGGCGTGCAGCTCGGCCATCGCACTCTTAACGGACTCGTCGTCGCCACCGCTCACCTTAATGCCAAAGATGTCGAGCAGCTCGTCGTCGTTGGGCTTAATGAGCAACGGCTCCATGGCAATGAGGTCGGCCAGCTGATGGCTCGAGATATCGAGCACAAACTCGGCACCTTTTGCCTTAACACGGCGCAGGACCTCGGCCAGGAAACCCTCGGAGGTGTTGGGGGGAAGCGAGCCGCTAATGACCAGGCAGGTCATATCGTCGAGCGAATCGATGAGCTCAAACATCTCCTGCTCGTTGGCAGCATTGATGGCGGCGCCTGCGTTTACCATGTTGTACTCGGTATCGGGGCCGGCGTTGAGGAAGACGTTGACGCGCGTGATACCGTCGGTCCACACGGGCTTGACGGGCACGCCCAGGGCCTCGGCGCCCTTGACGATAAACTCGCCCGAGAAACCGGCAAAAAAGCCCAGGATCGTGGTGTCGACGCCGTAGTGATCGAGGGTGAACGAGACGTTGAGACCCTTGCCGTTGGGCGTGTAGACCGCGTTGCGCGTGCGGGTTACGGTATTGGCGGAAAGACCGTCGCAGGCAATGTTATAGTCGATGGCGGGATTTGCAGTGAGCGTGTAAATCATGAATGTTCCTTTCACAAGGCAACGTGTTGATGAAAGTATATTCCACGCCACGTGAAAAGGCTATAGCAACTCGGCGAACGGTGTAGAACGCGTGCAGGGCGGCAGGATGACGGGCAAAAAGAATCAGGGTGCTTGCTCTGTCGCTCGCCCACGATTTACAAAAAATGGCGCCCCAGCCTAAACCGGGACGCCATACACGCGAAAATAATGTGTTTCGCTTACTTGCGGTCGAGCTTACGGACAGCAACGCGCTTGCTGTACTCGTCAACGTGACCAAAGTCGCCAATGCCCACGGACTCGGCAACGTTAGCGCCGGTGGCCATAGCGAGCTTCATGGCCTCCTCGACGTTGTCGCGATCCCTGTACCACTTGTGCAGGAACGCAGCGAGGGTGCAGTCGCCGGCGCAGACGGAAGAGACCAGCTTGATGTTGAACTCACGCTTGGCGTACCAGATGTCCTCGCCGTTGGAGAAGTAAGCGTCGCCGCGGCTACCACGGGTGAGCAGCACGTTCTGAACGCCGGCCTCGTGAGCCAGCTTCATGGCAACGCGGACCTCGTCGTCGGTGTCGACCGGCACGCCGAAGATGGCCTTCATCTCGTGATGGTTCGGCTTGATGAGCAGCGGCTTCTTGTGAGCGAGCTCCTTGAGCTTGTCGGAGGACAGGTCCAGGACGACGTCGGCGCCACGGGCCTGAGCATGCTCCATGACCTTGGCCAGGAAGTCAGACGTGGCTTTGGGAGGCACGGAGCCGGAGACGATCAGGCACTCGAGGTCGCCCGCGGTGTCCAGGATGTTGTAGAGCTCCTCCTGATGCTGCGGCGTGATCGGGGCGCCGGGGTTGAGGATGCCGTACTCGTGCTGGCCATCGTTGACGTAGGTGTTGATACGCGTGATGCCGTCGGTCCAGACCGGGCGGCACAGGCAACCCAGGTTCATGACCTCCTCGACGATGAACTTGCCCGTGAAGCCGGCGAAGAAACCGAGCGCGACGGTGTCGACGCCCATCTTCTTAAAGGCGAAGGACACGTCGAGGCCCTTGCCGTTAGCCGTGTAGCTGGCCGAGCCGGTGCGGACGTTCTCGTCGGGCTCGAGCGGAGAGCTCGAAACCGTCATGTCGACAGCCGGGTTAGCGGTTAGCGTGTAGAACATTTACAGTACCCCCTGTATATGTGAGGGCCGCGTGGCCGGCCCATTCCAACCACGCGGTTACCTCTGATACCAAATTAGCGAGCTGCGGACTCGAGCAGTGCCTTGACCTCGGCAGCGGTGTTGCAGGCGAGCGCCTTCTCGGCGAGCTCGTCGCACTCGGCCTTGGTCCACTGGCTGATGGTCTTGCGGGCGCGCAGGATGGACGGAGCGCTCATCGAGAACTCCTCCAGGCCCCAGCTGATCAGCAGCGGCTCGAGCAACGGATCGGCAGCGGCCTCGCCGCACATACCGACCATGATGCCGGCCTTCACGCCGCTCTCGATGATGTTCTTGAGCGAGCGGAGCACGGCGGGATAGTAAACCTGGTACAGGTTGGAGATGGTGTCGTTGCCACGGTCGGCGCACATGGTGTAGCCGATCAGGTCGTTGGTGCCGATGGAGAAGAAGTCGGCGACCTCGGCCAGGCGGTCAGCGAGCAGCGAGGCGGCAGGCGTCTCGACCATGATGCCAACCTCGATGTTCTCGTTGAACTTGCGACCCTCTTCGGTCAGCTCGGCCTTGCACTGCTCGACGAGCTCCTTGACAGCCAAGACTTCCTCGACGCAGGTGACGAGCGGGATCATGATCTTGACGTCACCGAAGGCGCTGGCGCGCAGCAGGGCGCGGAGCTGAACCTTGTACTGGTCGGGATTGGCCAGGCAGTAACGCACGGCGCGGAAGCCCATGAAGGGGTTCTCTTCCTTGACCATGTGCAGATACGGAATCTCCTTGTCGCCGCCCACATCGAGCGTGCGGATGATGACCGGAGCACCCTTGAGCGCGCTGGCGACCTTACGATAGGCGTTGAACTGCTCCTCCTCGGAAGGAAGCTCAGCAGAGTCCATGAACAGGAACTCGGAGCGGAACAGACCGATAGCCTCGGCGTCGTGATCGAGCGCGTTGGGCACGTCATCGGGGTTACCGATGTTGCAGGCGATGATCTTCTTGATGCCATCGGCAGTCACGGACGGCTTGCCACGGAAGGCCTCGAGGGCTGCCTTCTCGGCAGCGAAGGCCTCGGCCTTGGCGGTGTAGGCAGCGAGCGTCTCCTCGTCGGGATCGGCCTCGACGATACCCTTGCCACCGTCGACGACAACGGTCATACCGTTGCGCAACGCGGTGCAGCTGTTGGAAACCGAAAGGACAGCCGGGATCTCGAGGGCGCGCGCAATGATCGCGGAGTGCGACGTGCGGCCACCGGTCTCGGTGACGATACCGGCAACGTGGGCCTTATCGATCGTGGCGGTCATGGACGGCGTGAGGTCGTGCACGACAACGACGGTATTCTCGGGCAGGACGGAGAGGTCGACGACCTCCTTGCCCAGCAGCTCGGCCAGAATACCGGTGCGGATGTCGGCGATGTCGGCCGCGCGCAGACGGAACATCTCGTCGTCCATGGACAGGAACATGTTCTCGAACATGGTCGAGGTGTCCATGAGCGCCTGCTCGGCGCAGGTGCCGCCGTCAATGGCGGCGTTGATGGCGTCGGTCATGCCCGGGTCCTGAGCCAGGACAATGTGTCCGCTCATGATCTCGGCCTCGGCCTCGCCCACCGTCTCCTTCATGTGGTCGGCCTGAGCCTGGGTCTTCTCGCAGAAGACCGAAAGAGCGGACTGATAGCGCTCCTTCTCTGCTGCCGAATCAGCAACCTCGTGCGGCTCAAACGTCAAGTCGGGATCGACGGCGACCATGACGGTGCCGATACCGATGCCCTCGGAAGCGTTGACTCCCTGATACATTCCCATTCCTCTCTCCGTGTCATGTGATAAAGCGTTTTGCCATATCCATGACAAAAGAGCGCAGCTACCTTACAACAGGTCACTGCGCCCCCAAATATGAACTTAGTTGTTCAACATGCGACCCGTTTGAGTTCTACTCGCCAAGACCGCTCTTGATGAGCTCGATGGCAGCAGCCAGAGCCTCGGCCTCGTCGGCGCCGTCGCACTTGACCTCGACCTCGGTACCGCAGGGGATACCAGCAGCCATGAGGGCCATCGGGGACTTGCCGTTGACCTCCTTCTCGGGGGTGACGACCGTCACGTCACAGGCGTACTTGCCCATGGTGGAGGCGAACAGACCAGCCGGACGCATGTGCAGACCCTGAGGATTAACGAGGGTAGCCTTCTCAGAAACCATAGTTGACTCCTTTTTTGTGTTTAACCCCTGTCATGCATGTGGCAGGAGTCAGATTCACGACGTTGTTTATATTAACTCACATCAAACGGTTTTTCATTGTGTTTCGCACGAATTGTTGGACAGATGTCGTTCGCTGTCCGCTCGCCTGCCGGGCGGGGCGGTTAAGTTTGCTGCTCTACAGTCCTGCGCAAGACGGAAAGCACATTAAGTGCTTTCCTTTGCGTGCGGAACTCGCGACAAACTTAACCGCCCCGCCCGGCAGGCGAGCTGCGGGAACATGCTTCCGTCCAAGAAATATCGTGCAAAAGGAATTCTGGCTGAATTATTGTTCGCGTGGGTGATTCAGTCGATGAGGGCTATTTATGCCCTGTCGGGGACTAAGGAGTGTCCCGGGGTGCCGGCAGGAAAGGAACGTCCCTGAGTGCCGGGTGGTATGAAAAAAGGCGAGGACCCGTAGGGAGTCCTCGCCTTTGTTACAGGGGGCGATGTTATTCGCGTACTGTGGGATTAGATCAGGCGAGCGTTGATCGTCTTGGCGATCTCGGCGGCGTCGGTGGAACCCTTGACGGTGGCACGGAAGTCCTCGTCCATGAGCGCCTCGGCGACCTTGGACAGGATTTTGAGGTGCGTAGTGCCGGCCTGGGCACCGGGGATGAGCAGGGCGATAGCCACGTTGACGGGAGCACCGTCCATGGTGTCCCAACCGGTCACGCCGGACTCGTCCTTGACGACGATGACGGCAGCCTCGGTAATGGCGTCGGACTTGGCATGCGGGATGGCGAAGCCCTCCATCATGCCCGTGGTGCCCTCGGCCTCGCGGGCCAGGAAGGCGTTCATGACGGCGTCGGCGTCGCTGGCGATACCGGCCTTGACGGCCTGGTTGGAAACGAAGCTCAGAGCCTCGTCACGAGAAGCGAAGTCCTCGGCGACAAAGACATTCTCGACCTTCACGAAGTCGGCAGCCTCGGCCTTAGGGGACTCGACAGCAGCGGCCTTGGGGGCCTCAACCGGCTTGGCTGCAGGAGCGGCTTTCTGGTTCTTCTCGAAGTCATACTTCTTGAAGGCGACGAACAGGATGCCACCAACCACAGCGCCGATGAGAATCGCGAGGACCCACAGCGGACCGTTCTCGACAACGGGCAGGACCAGGAAGCCACCGTGGGGCGCTGGATCGTGGACGTTGAACATAATGGTCAGGATCGAAGCGATGGAGGAACCGAGCATCATGATGGGCATGACGGGCCAGATGTTCTTGGTCATAAACGGAATGGCGCCCTCGGTGATGTGGGTGCAACCAAGGATGAGGTTGACGACACCGGCGTCATGGTCCTCCTGGCTGAAGTACTTCTTGCCGACGATGACGGCGAAGGTGGTGATCAGCGGCGGAACGATGCAGGCGGCAGAGACGGCAGCCATGAAGTTGGTGCCGAAGTTGTAGGTGTCGGTGCCGACACCGGCAGCCAGAGCCTCGGTGAGCATGGCGGTACCGGTGACGTAAGCAGCCTTGTTGACCGGGCCGCCCATGTCAAAGGCGCACATGCAGCCGATGGCAAGACCCAGGACAACGGCGCCAGAGGCAGACAGGCCCTTGAGGAAGTCCATCATGGCGGTGTTGATGGCAGCCATGGGGCCGGAAATGCCGAGCATGACCAGACCGACGATGGCGGTCGAGAACAGCGGGTACAAAAAGATTGCCTTGAGGCCGTCCAGGTTCTTGGGCAGACCGGCAAAGACCTTCTCGAGCAGCAGGATGACATAGCCAGCGAGGAAGCCGCCGACGATGCCGCCCAGGAAACCGAAGCCCACGCCGGCGCCACCGGCGTCAATCATACCGGTCTCGGCGTTAACGGGCAGGCCCTGGATGGCGATCATACCGGCGACGAAGCCGGGGACGAGCGCCGGGCGCTTGCCGATGGACTCGGCGATGTAGGCGGAAAGCACCGGAACCATGAGGTTCATGGCGATGCCGCCGATGATCTTGAGCATCGCGGCAAAGCTGTTGTAGTCGGCAGCCGTCGAATCGAAGGACGTGATGCCCCACAAGAACGAGACGGCGGTCAAAACACCACCGGCGACGACGAAGACCAGCATGTGGCTGACGCCGTTCATGAGGTGCTTGTAGATGACGTGGCCGATGGACTCCTTCTCCTCGACCTCGTCCTCGACATCGGCAGCAGCCGCAACCGTGTCGTCGCCCTTGGCGGCGAGAGCGCGGTCGATCAGCTTACCGGCGGCCTCGACGGACAGGGCCTTGGAAACACCGACGGAAACCATGGGCTTACCGGCGAAACGCTCCGCCTGGACATCCTTGTCGGCTGCGACGACAACGGCCTTGGCACCGGCGATCTCGCTCTTGGTGAGCTCGTTCTCGACACCGACCTGGCCATGAGTCTCGACCTTAATAGTCAGACCGCGCTCGGCAGCTGCCTTCTCCAGCGCCTCCTTCGCCATGAAGGTGTGCGCAATGCCGGTCGGGCAACCGGTAGCGGCGATGATGTCAAACTTAGCCATGTGTCCCTCCTTTTTATGTTTTGCGCCCGCAGGCGCTCCCCTACACGCGCGTCCTTGCGCGCTTTTCCACAACTGAAAGATACCAACCCAGCGCTTTCGCGGAAAGGAAAATGTCCCAATTCTCCGGTGAAAGGTTCTTTCATAACCGTAAACGGTAGGTGAAAGTTTACCATCAACACTTGAAACAGCAAGGTGTATCTTGTAATTGAAAATGACCGTATACTATGGCTTTGAAGAACAGGACCGATTTTCATGCCAACCAGGAGCCATCCATGACTGATAGCAGCAAGAGCGCGCTCTCCCTTATTAGCACTCATCAGGGATATAGTGGATCCGAGCAGCGCATTGTCGACTATATATTGGAGCACCAGTCCGAGGCGCCGCGCCTGACGGCCGCACAGCTTTCGCGTGCCGCAGCCACGTCCGAGGCGACGGTTTCGCGCTTTTGCCGCAAGCTGGGCTTTGGCAGCTTCCGCAGCTTTCAGTTTTCGTTGGCGCGCGACTTGGAGAGTCAGCGCAACGAGGGCCTGACCGACGAGGTCTCGCTCGACAACATGGAGCAGAGCCTTAAGAATATCTTGGCTGCCAAGGTCAGCGAGCTTAACGCGACCATCGACGGGATTGACCACGATACGCTAACGGCCGTTGTGCACGCGTTAAAGAATGCGGGCGTTATTGAGTTTGCGGCCGTAGGCAACACCAATGCCGTTGCGCTCGACGCGACGTTTAAGTTTTCGCAGCTGGGCCTTCGCTGCATGGCAAGCACCATCAGCGAGACCTCGATTGGTTTCGCGCTCACGTTGCGCCCCGGCGACGTTATCGTGCTGATCTCGAACTCCGGCAAGTCGCGCCGTCTGAATCGCATGGCAAAAGCAGCTCGCGACTGCGGTGCCACCGTGGTCGTCATCAGCAGCGACAGCAAGTCTCCACTTGCGCGCCTAGCCGACTACACCTTTAATACCGTCAATCACGAGGCGCTGCTGACAACGGGCGACTTCGCATTCTCCAAGATGAGCGCCACGATGATCATCGAGGTTATCTACAACTTCCTGCTGCCCGAAATCGAGGACGCCCGAGAGCACATCAGCTACTACGAGGAGCTCATCCAACCGGACAAGGTCGTGGAGTAGACATTTTGGGGAGCCGACAAACAGCACCAGCCACGAAACGGGCCCATCTACTACGTTTTATCCGTATAGCCCAACCACATACCGAAAATAGAGAAAACCGCAGGCGTTCTACCTGCGGTTTTCTTTTTGCAATTCTTGGCGTGGTTGACGATAGCCTATTAAACGTAGTAGATGGGCCGGTTTCGTGGCGGCAGGGTCGGACATACATGTGGCGGCTCGGCCTAAGCGTGCGCTTCTTCCAGCATCTGTCTGGCATGCGCTAGACTTGCCTCGGACTGATCGCCGCTCAACATGCGGGCGACCTCGGCGGTACGGGCATCGCCGGTCACCTCGTCCAAGTGCGTCTGGGGAACATCGCCGGGCTCTTTACTGACCACGTAGTGTTTGTCGGCCATGACGGCGACTTGCGCCAAGTGGGTTACGACAATCACTTGATGCGTAGCGGCAAGATCGGCCAGCACACCAGCAAGAGCACGAGCCGTGGAGCCGCCGACACCGGCATCGACCTCGTCAAATACCAGTGTGTCGACGCCGTCAGCATTACCCAAGACCACCTTGCTCGCCAGCATGACGCGGCTGAGCTCGCCGCCCGAGGCAATGCGGCGCAGGGGACGCGGCGTCAAGCCGACACCGCTGCGATACAAAAGCTCGTAGCTTGAAGGACCCGCCGGCGTCCACTCGGCACGCGGAAGATCACGCGACTCCCAAACGAGCTCGGCGCCGCCCATCTCCAGGCGCGCCATTTGGCGGCCAACCTCGTGACAAAAACGCGGAGCAGCGGTATTACGCGCACGCTTGAGTGCCTTGGCGGCAGCGAACAGCTCGCGCTCGGCGCTCCCGAGTGCCTCACGCGCCTTTTTGATCTGTTCATCGCCATCATCGACCAGGGACAGCAGCTCTTGCGAGCGATCGCGCATGGCAAAAACATCGTCCATGGTGGGACCCCACTGACGCAACAGGCCCTTGAGGTCGGAATACCGCTCACGCATGCGAGCGAGCTCGCGCGGGTCGAAGGCGACGCCATCGCGATAGGCACGAAGCTCGTTCGCGCTATCCTCAAGGGAGATGCAGGCATCCGAAAGCGCATCGGCAATGTCGCCCAGTTTGCGATCGACGGTAGCCATACGGGAAAGCTCTGCCACGGCGCTGTTCACGGCATCGAGCGCTCCACCTTCGGCGGCAAGCGATGCATGGGCATCGTTAGCTGTGGCAACCAGTACCTCGGCATGTTCGGAGCGCGGCAGCAGTTCCTCGAGTTCCTCATACTCACCCGGCTTGGGGTCGACCTCGGCGATACGCTCCAGGGCGAAGCGCGCCTCCTCGACGCGACTCCCCTGCGCACGCGACGCCTCCTCTACGCGACGGACCTCCTTGGCAACCGCACGCGACGCCTTGAAGCAGGCACGGTAACGGTCGAGCGCCTCGAGCGCAGAGCGACCAGCCCAGGCATCAACCATGGCAACATGATGCGCCGGATCGAGCAGACGCTGATGTTCATGCTGGCCGCACAGATCCATCATCACGCCGACGCGCTCGGAAAGCTCGCGCACGCTGGCGATGCGGCCGTCAATCTTGACGCGGCTGCGACCCTCGGCAGAAAGGCTGCGCTGCACGGTAAAGCCCTCCGTGTCGTGCGGGCCGTCGAACAAGCGTGCCTCGACGCTCGCCAGCGCCTCTCCCTCGCGCACGGTCGACGAATCTGCACGCTCGCCCAAAATGAGCTTGAGCGCCGAGAGCAGCGCGGTCTTGCCGGCACCGGTCTCGCCAGTCAAAACCGTTAGGCCCGCACTCGGCACCAGCGTCGCCTCGCGAATGAGTGCAATGTTGGAAACCTGCAGCTCATCGATCATGACGCACTCCGTAGAACACGCGGCTCACGGAGTTATAGAAGCTCTCGGGACCGTAATCGAGAAGCAGCACATCTCCGGGACCGCGACGTACCGCCACGCTCTCAACGGTGCCATCGCAGGTAATAAACTGTCCATCGATAGCGATCGCCGGAACACTCGGACGGTCATCAGACAT
The DNA here is from genome assembly GCF_003471585.1 of Collinsella sp. AM18-10. Classification (GTDB taxonomy): domain Bacteria; phylum Actinomycetota; class Coriobacteriia; order Coriobacteriales; family Coriobacteriaceae; genus Collinsella. The sequence goes on along the minus strand of NZ_QRJO01000004.1, from coordinate 77,865 downwards.
AAAGATCTCGACGACATCACTCGGCGAGGTCAAAAAAGCGCGAGCCTGTATGGTATGCGGGGCGATGGGCACACAGACCATACCCGTGTAATCGGGGCTGACAATGGGACCGCCGGCGGAAAGCGCATAGCCGGTGGAGCCGGTCGCCGTCGAAACGACGACACCGTCGCCGCGCAGGCGATCGATATGATGGCCGGACACCGTGATGTCAAACTCAACCATATCGGACAGGGGGCCGCGCGTAAGTGCCATATCGTTGAGGGCAAACGTGCGCACGACATCCTTCGTGCCATCGTCGCGCACGGACACGATATCCGCGGCGATGGTGGCGCGGCGGCTCACGTGCAGCTCACCGGACAGAGCATCGCTCACGACCTGCAGAATGTCGCGCTCCTCGGGGCTCGCAGCAGTTAAAAAGCCCAGGTGACCATAGGAAAGACCAAGGATAGGAATCTCGCGATGGTTGAGGATGCGGGCAGCGCGCAGCAACGTACCGTCGCCGCCGAGCGTAATGACCAGATCTGAGCCATCAATATCAGGCGTGCTTTGAATCTTCGATCGCTGGTCGGCAGCCCATGCGACCTCGTAGCCCTGGCGCGAAAGCCAAAGCTCAAGCATCAGGCCGCTCTCGACCGCCTCTTGCTTGTAGTAATTGGGAACCAGAAAGACCTTCATAGCGTTGCAGCTTTCTCGCTCAAAGCCGATACCTGGGATTGCAGCTCATCGTCGGTGCGTTCACCAGGGGCAAACCTTGTGCCGTACAGGAAAAACTCAACGTTGCCCTTAGCGCCATGGATGGGCGACACGCACACGTCAAGCGGGAACAGGCCCTTGGCGGCAAAAAGCTCAATCGCCGCCACGAGCGTATCGCGGCGGACGGCGGGGTCGGTCACGATACCGCGCTCGCCCACCAGCGCAGCCGGCGCCTCAAACTGGGGCTTTACGAGCGTGCAGAACGAACCCGAAGGCTTCAGGCACGCCAGCACCGCATCGATAATGTTCGCGATGCTGGTAAACGAGACATCACAAACAGCCAGGTCGATGGCGCCGGCATAGCCAAGCTCAGGCAGCTGCGTCACGTTGGTGCGCTCATGCAGCGTCACGCGATCGTCCTGACGCAACGACCAATCGAACTGTGCGCGACCCACGTCCACCGAGACAACGGTCGCAGCTCCGCGCTTGAGCAGGCAATCGGTAAAGCCGCCGGTAGAGCAGCCTACGTCCAGGCAGGCAAGGCCCGTGGGGTCGATACAAAACGCATCGAGCGCACCCTCAAGCTTAAGGCCGCCGCGCCCAACGTACGGAATGCGCCCCTTAACGTGCAGCGGCAGGCCCGGCGTCACCTTGAGCCCCGGAGAGGTCAAACGCTCACCGCCGCTCGAAACCAAGCCGGCCATAAGAGTGCGAAGGGCATCCGCGCGATCGGCGCAGATGCCCTGTGAAATCAGTTCGTCATCAAGACGCACGCGTTTCATGAATGCCATCAACCATTCGTATCCGGAGATGCGGCTAGCTATCCTGGGATTCGTTTGCCGCATCCTCATCGTATTCCTGCTCGAGCTTATCGGCCTCACGCGGCGTCAGCTCAAACTTGTCGACCATATCGACCGCGCGGGAGCCCAGCTCAATCGCTTCGTCAAACAGATCGAGTGAACGCTCCAAGGACGTATCCTTGGAGCGAACGGTAGCAATGATCTGGTCCAGACGGTCCGAGATCTCGTCAAAGTTGCGGACAGAACCCTCTGGCATGGCTACTCCTCGACGGAGTCGGCCTCGACGGCCTCAGCAGCGTCCACATCCTCGGCAAGTACACCGGCGGTAGCCTGAGCGGCAGCGACCTTGGCGGCAGCCTCAGCAGCCTGGGCCTCCTCGCGAGCGCGATCCTCGGCCAGCAGTTCCTGGTAAAGGTCCTCGCCCGGCAACTCCTCGCTGCGCGCGATCTTGCCCAGCACGCCGTTGACGAACGACGCGGACTGGTCGGTGCCATAGGCCTTGGCGAGCTCGACGGCCTCGTTAATCACGATGGCGTCCGAGACCTCCTCGTCGGTGAGGAAACGCATCTCATAGACGGCGATACGCAGCAGATTGCGGTCGGCGCCGGGCATGCGCATAAGATCCCAGTTCTTGGCGACGGCGCGCAGAGCGCAGTCGATGCGGTCGATATGCTCGTAAGCACCGCGGCACAGCTCCAGCGCATAGGGGTCGAGGGGACCCTTCGAGATCAGGAAATCGCCCTCGAGGACGCGCTCGAGCGGGCTGTCCGTGGCCTCGGCCTGGAACAGCAGCTGCAGCGCCTGACTGCGGGCAAGCGTGCGCCCGCGATAAACCTTAAGGCTCAAAGGTTACTCCTTGGGGAAAACGAGGCCGTCGATGCAAACGTCAACGCGCTCGACCTCAACGCCCACCTGGGCATCGATGGCGGTGACCACGGCGACGCGAACGGCCTCGGCGAGTTTCTTGAACGGATAGCCAAAGAACACCACAACGCGCACGGTGAGTGCGAGCTTGTCGCCGACGACCTCGGCCTCGACCGCCGGCTCGGAAGCCGGGGCCTTGGACGAGAGCATCATGGAGACAAGGTTGGTGGCAAGGTCCTTGACGCCAACGGAGGCGATGCCCTCGACATCCGACACGGCGCGCGAGACGATGGCGGTCAGAACATCGGGTGAAATGCCGATGCCGTCAATCTTGATTTCCTGGGGCATGAGTCCTCCTAGAAGAGTTGGTTGCTAGACGCGGGAGACGAACTTGCCATCGCGGGTGTCAACCTTAATGACCTCGCCCTCGTTGAGGTACATGGGGACCTGGATGACAGCGCCGGTGTCGATCGTGGCCGGCTTGGTGGAACCCTGGACGGTGTCGCCCTTAAAGCCCGGGTCGGTCTGGACGATGGTGGTCTCGATGAACATCGGCGGGGTCACGCCCATGAGCTCGTCGTCGGCGAAGAGCAGCTGGCAGATGTCGTTCTCACGCAGCCACTTGGAGTTCTCGCCCACCATGTCCTCGGGAACGGGAACCTGCTCGTAGGACTCGTTGTCCATGAAGATGTAGTCGGTGCCGTCGTTGTAGAGGTACTGGAACTCACGGGTGGTGAGCATGACGCTCTCGAACTTGGTGCCGGCGTTGCAGGTGTTCTCAACGACACGACCGCTCTTGATATCGCGAGTCTTGTAGCGCACAAAAGCACCACCCTTGCCCGGCTTGACGTGCTGGAACTCGACGATGGTATAAACCTTGTCCTTAATACGGAGACCGAGGCCGTTCTTGAAGTCGGCGGTAGAAATGGTAGGCATAGCGACCTTTCTTCTTATGGGCAGAACGCACAGGCGTCCAAATTACATACGACCGAAATTATACACTTGCAGACGGCGCCTGCAGCGAGCGCATAAAAAGAGAACGCGGGGCGTCCGAATCGATCCGGACGTCCCGCCCCAAAAATCTATCGAAATGAGCTAGCAATCGATGACGTGAAGGTCATGCGGCGTCTTGGTGAAGGGCTCGTAGCCGTTCTCGGTGACCACGCCGTAGTCCTCCAGACGCACGCCGCCCACGCCGGGCAGGTAGACGCCGGGCTCCATGGTGATAACCGAGCCGACCTCGATGATATTCTTGCTGCGGTTGAAGTTGGGCAGCTCGTGGATGTCAATGCCCACGCCGTGGCCCAGACCATGGTTGTAGTAATCACCATAGCCGGCATCGCCGATGATCTTCTTGGAAAGCTTGAAAATGTCGTTGCCCTCGACGCCCGGATGGATTGCGGCGACGCATTCCTCGTGCGTACGGCGCACGAGCGCGTACAGGTCGAGCTGTTCGGACGTGGGCTCGCCCATCACGACGGTACGAGTCATGTCGGAGCGGTAGTCGCAGTAACCCGCGCCATAATCCATGAGAACGAAGTCGCCCTTCTCGATCACGCGGTCGCTCGGGACGGCATGCGGGTTGGCGGTGTTGGGACCGCTCGCGACGATGGAGCCAAAGGCCAGGCTATCGGCACCGTTAGCGAACATAAAGTTCTCGAGCTCGTTGCGGACCTGTTTCTCAGTCATACCGGGCTTAATATAGCCGAGCATGTGCTGGAAGGCGGCGTCGGTGATCGACTGCGCGTGGCGCATGAGCTCGATCTCCTCGGCGTCCTTGATGGCGCGCATCTTACGGATGTCGTCATGCATCAGCGGCAGCATGCAGGCAACGGAGCGGTCCTCCAGGCCACGCTGAATACCCTGGTAGAAATTGATCTGCATGTCGTCCTCGACAGCGCAGACGCGGCACTTGTTGGCCGCGATCTTGCCGGCGACCCAACCGGGGATGGTGCCCTCGTCCATGTCGTAGACCCAGGGGCTGCCGGCGGGCGTGTTCTCCTCAAAGCTGTTGAGATAGCGCGAGTCGGTATGGAACAGGCACTGGTCAGCCGTAATAAACGCAGCGTGCGGGAACTCGAAGGTGTAATCGAAGACGCCCTTGACGCCCGTAAGCCAACGAAGGTTGGCCTCGTCGCGCACCACGATAGCGTCGTAGCCGCGCTCAACCATCAGGGCACGGACACGCTCGATACGACCGGCAGGACCGGCAGCAAACTCAGACATGCAGATTCCTTTCTTGTTGTCTCTATAAAGACGGGACGGGCTCAATCAACGTACGGAATCGCATGCGATCCGCAACCGATTGGAAACCCGCCCCTCAACATGATACGAAAGACGATGGAAGTCAATAAATCTTAGAGAAGTTCTTTGCGAGAAGCCAAGTAGGCGTGAGCATGGCGCTCAAGAACCTCGTCCTCAACGCTCGTGAGACGAATGGCGCCGAGTGCCGCGGGCAGCGGCAACATACTGCGGTTCGAGCGGACAAACTGCTGCCTGCGGAACTCCTCGATATATGCGGCAGGCTCCAGATCGAAGGCAAGCTCCTCGATACCAAAGTCCTCCAGGCAGTCATCGACCTCAAAGACGTAATCGATATCAAAGTCGCAGGCATCATGTGCTAGGCGCGCCTCAAAGCGCATGCCCTCGGACAGCAGCTGGTAGGCAGGAACCTGCGCCGCGGCTTTGCCCAGGCTGACGTGCAGAGTACGCTCCCCTGTCTTGCCAAAATCGAGCGCATGGCGGGCACTCGGGTTCGTGGCCATCAGTACGTCCTTACGGGCAGTCTGAGACCACTGAACGGCATTGACGAGCGCGACCTCCTCGCCCGCGAGAATCTCGGGAATGGTCTCGGTAAACTGATTCCAGCGGGACTTGCTGCTCGAAAGCATGGTGCCAACAAGTACCGCATAGCCGAGCTTGAGGTCCTCGGGGTCCGCCTCGCGTACAAGGTCGAGGTCACACACGACCAAGCCCGGCTCGGGACGGAACGCGATAGCGGGAAGCGCATGCGCCGACGAGGCGACAAGCGGCTTCATGGTCGTCGCGACCGTGAGCATGGCGTCGAACGTCGTCGGCAGCAAGGCGCACTCGGTGCGACCGCACCACTGATTGGCGCACCAGCAAACAACCGAGCAGGTCGCCGTGTCGCCGACAGCGACAACGAGATCATCGCAGGTAATGCCGTTAGCCGACAGCGCGCCAAAGACGGTATCGGCATCGACCAGCGTAGCACCGGCAGGCGAAACCTCGAGGACGAGCGGCGACACGGCAAAACCGGCGTCAACAAGTGCATGCTCGACAACCTCGCCAAAACGCTCGGATGTGGCGTCGTTCCAAACCACCATCGCACGCTTAGGCTTGCCCACAGCCGAGGCAAACATGCGCGACAGCTCCTCGAACGCCCCCAATCCGACGCGGACATCGACACTGCGGTTTTGGAAATTGATAAGTTGACGGCGAATCATAGCAGTCCACGCTCCAAAAGCATCTCGGCACAAAGGTAGGAAACGTCCTCGAAGGACTTGTTGCGAATATCAAGGGTAATATCGGCCGCCTGGCGATACAGCGGACGGCGATGCTCAAACAAGCGCGCAGCGTGCTCGGGCGAGCGGAAATCGGGCCGGGTATCGGAGCGACGAATCTGGCGCAACGAGTCCTCAAAGTCGCCTTCGAGGTACACGCATGTACCCATCTCGTGCATCAGCTCAATGTTCACCGGCGTCTCGACGATGCCGCCCCCGCACGATACCAGCAGGCTGCGCTCGCTTTGAAGCGAACGGAGTGCCGAGGTCTCGAGCTCGCGAAAACGATCCTCGCCCTCGGTCTCAAATATCTCGGCCACCGACTTGCCGCATCGACGCACAACCAAGCGATCGGTATCGATGAATCGACGCTTGAACATAGTGCCCACATTGCGCGCAAGCGTCGATTTGCCCGCGCCCAAAAAGCCGATAAAGAAGATATGGTCGCAGCCGTGTTTGGTGTGCTGGGACATAGCGAGACCTATTCCTCGCAGGGAAGGTCGCGCAGGGCCCGGCGCTCAAAGATACGGAAGATCTGCGTGTACCACAGGTCCTGGGTTGCCTGCGGCTTGACCAGAATAGTGTCAACGCCGGCAAAGTTACCGCTCCACACGTCCGTGTACAGCTGATCGCCAATCAGCACCGCCTCGTCTGCCGTGGCGCCGAGGCACTTAAGACCCGCCTTCAAGGCAAACGGGGCGGGCTTCATGGCGTGGCTGATGGCCTCGAGTCCCAGCTCGCGTGCAGAGCTCATGACCTGATCGCGATGCCAGTTGTTGGACACCATGCACAGCTTAAAGCCTTTGGCGCGGGCGGTATCGAGCCAAGCGGAAACCGCGGCGGGAACCTGCTCGGTGTCGCGCGGAACCAGAGTGTTATCGCGATCGAGCAGAATGGCGCGTTTGCCGTCGGCCCACAGGGTATCAAGGTCGATGCGATCGACCGAGGCAACGTATCGTTTGGGGCTAAATATCCTCATGCTAATTCCAAGACTGTTGATGCTCTTCGTAGGTTTGCGAGAAGTACTCCTCGTCCTGCGTAATGTAGAAATACAGGTCATCGGAGTCGGTCGGCTCAAGCGTGGCCTTGAGTGCCTCGAGCGACGGAGAGCAGATGGGCGTGGGCGGCAGACCCTCGTGCTTATAGGTGTTATAGGGGCTATCACTCTGCAGGTCGTCGGCGGTAACCTCGCCACCGGTGACATACATCATGGTCGCATCGCTGTTGAGATAACGCAGACCGTCGAGCTTGCCGGCAAGGCGGTTGTAGAAGACCGAGGCCACGTGCGCACGTTGATCGGCGTTGAGGCCCTCGCGCTCAACGATAGAGGCCAAGTTGACGATGTCGTAGTCGGACATCTCCACACCGTAGCGCTCCTTGATCTTGGCTTCGCAGCTCGCAAAGTCAAGCGACTTGTACTCGGTCTTAAACTGATCGAGCATGGCGCGAATCACGTCATCGGCCGTCGGCGAATCACCCAACGAATAGGTCTTGGGGAACAAGAAACCCTCGAGCGAGTCGTTGGCGGCGGCCTTAAGGAAGCTATAGTCATCCACGTAATTGGAGGCCTTAGCCTGGTTGAGGAAGTCTTCCTTAGAGATACTGTCGCAGGCCTGGGCCACACGGTCGGCGATTTGATCGACCGTCAGGCCCTCAGGGATAGTCAGCGCATTGGAGCCCGCGTTAGGACCTTCCATGAGCTGCTGAACAACCTTGGTCGCATCCATGAGCGTGGTGAACGAGTAGGTGCCTGGCTTAAGCGACATATCGGCGTTGAGCTTTTTCACCGCCGCATAGTAATCCTTGGGATTGTCGACGATATGGTTCTCGGAGAGAATCGAGGCGATCGCATCGCCCGAAGCACCGTCGGGAATGGTCACCGTAACCTGCTGACCAGCAGCGACTTTCGCATCCTCACCGGCAAAGAAGCCCTTAACGGCAGGTACGACAAAGAAAGCGATAGTAGCAAGCGCGATTACGGCCACCACAACGCCGATGATCATAGGAACCGGAGAACTCTTCTTTTGAGCACCGCGACGAGCATGCGTGTTGTAGCTCGAGCGAGTCGCCGGAGCAACGCCATGCGAACCGCGAGCGTGATGCGAATGCGATTGGGGGGCCTGCGTTCGCTGGGTAGGTGCCTGTTGCTTAAAGCGAGCACCGCCTGCAGGCTGAGCCGAACGAGCAGTGGGCTGCTGAGCCGCGTGAGAAGCCGGATACTGAACCGAACGAGCAGAAGGCTGCTGACCCGTCCGTTGAACAGGTTGGGCCGAACGAGAGGAGGACTGCACCGGGCGCGCGGCAGACTGAGCTGCGCGCTGGGTCGGCTGTGCCGGACGCTGGCCAGGCTGGGCAGGGCGCGACGCCGGCTGACGTGTACGATTCGGCTGGCGCGGATCGGGAGCGCTAGGCATGAGAAACCTCCTCGTTTTTACGATCAAGCCACGTCTGCAAAAACAGGCTGGCGGCAATCATGTCAATCTTGCCCCTCATCTGCTTTTCGTTGAGGCCCTGCTCGCGCAGGATACGCTTTGCCTCTTGCGAGGACAGGCGCTCGTCCTCAAACTCCAACGGAAGATCGAGCTCGTCGGCAATCTTTTGCGCAACAGCGGCAACGCGCTCGGCCTGGGGACCGGGCTCACCGGCCATGGTCAGGGGACGCCCACTTACCAGGATATCGGGCTCATAGTCCTCAACCAGGTAGCGGAACGTCTTGGCCATACCGGTGACCTCTGCAGCCGGGAGCACCTTGACAGGCATCGCCATCTTGCCATCACGGCTCGAGACGGCGATACCGATCCTGGTCTCCCCTATGTCCAGCGCAAGCGCGACCACAGCGACTACCTAGATTCTTAGGCGCCGAGCGCGGTCTTAGCGGCCGCGAGGGCATCGGCGATGCCGGCGGCATTCTTGCCACCGGCCTGGGCCATGTTGGGACGGCCGCCACCGCGACCGTCGACTAGGCCCGCGATCTGCCTGATCACGTTACCGGCGTGGAAACCGGCCTTGACAGCGTCATCGGAGCCGGCGGCGAGCAGGGCCGGGGTGCCCTTCTCGGTCACGCTGGCGACGACGCAGGCGACAGGACCGGCGACCTTCTGGTGCACGGTATCCCAGACGTTGCGCAGGTCGGCAGCCTCAAGGCCCTGGAGCTCAGCGACGACGAGCTTGTAGCCGTCGAGCTCGACGGCGCCCTCGATGGCGCTGGAGATAGCGTCGGAGGAGCCACCGGTCAGCGCCTTCTTGAGCTTGTTGGACGTCTCGCGCAGCTCGGCCTGCAGGTTCTCCACGCGGGCGGGAACCTCATCCACGCGGCACTTGAGCGCAGCAGCAGCGGCGTCGACGAGCGCCAGACGGTCGGCCATGTAGTCGAGAGCACCCTTAGAGGTCACGGCCTCAATACGGCGGACGTTGGAGCCCGTAGAGGACTCGGAAATGATCTTGAACAGGCCGATCTCGGCGGTGTTGGCGGCATGGGTGCCACCGCAGAGCTCACGGGAGAACGGCTGGTCCTCGGCGCCCACGGAGACAACGCGGACGACGTCGCCATACTTCTCGCCAAACAGGGCGACAGCACCGGCGGCCTTGGCCTCGTCGATGCCCATGACGCGGGTCACGACCGGCTTGGAGGCGAAGATCTGCTGGTTGACCAGGTCCTCGACAGCCTTGAGCTGCTCGGAGGACAGGGCCTCGAAGTGCGTGAAGTCAAAGCGCAGGTGCTCGGGCGTCACCAGCGAGCCAGCCTGGGAGACATGCTCGCCCAGGACCTGCTTAAGCGCAGCGTCGAGCAGGTGGGTGGCGGTGTGGTTGCGGCGCAGGAAACCACGGCGCTCGGCGTCGAGCGCGGCGGTCACGGTAGCACCGACGGTCAATGTGCCCTCGGCAACGTGGGCAACGTGAGCATACAGGCCATTGTGGTTCTTGGTATCGGAAACGGTCAGCGCAACGCCCTCGGCGGAAAGATCGCCGGCATCGCCCTGCTGGCCACCCATCTCGGCGTAGAACGGGGTGCGGTCGAGCACGACCTCGACGTCCTCTCCCACGGCAGCGGACTCGACGGACTCGCCGTTGCGAACGATGGCGACAACCTTGGCACCCTCGATCACATCGTTGTCATAGCCGTCGAACTCGGTCGCGGCAACCTTGTCGGAAAGCTCGACCCACACGTCGTTGAAGCTGCCCCAAGCATCGCCCTTGGCGTTGGCGCGAGCGCGGGCCTTCTGGTCCTCCATGCAAGCGGTGAAGCCGTCCATATCGACGTTGTGACCGGCGGTGCCGGCGATCTCGACGGTCAGGTCGATGGGGAAACCAAAGGTGTCGTGCAGCTTAAAGGCAACGTCGCCCGGAAGGACAGTACCCTCGGCAAGCGCGGCCAGGGCCTCGTCCAGGTAGACGCGACCGTTGTCGAGCGTCGTGGAGAAACGTTCCTCCTCGGAAGCGACGATACCCTTAACGAGCGCGACGTTCTTGAGCAGCTCGGGATAGGCCTCGCCCATCTGGGCGTTGACCTCGTCAATGAACTTGGTCAGGAAGGCGCCCTCGATGCCCAGCAGGCGACCGTGGAACACGGCGCGGCGGAGCAGGCGGCGAAGGACGTACTCGCGACCCTCGTTACCGGGGAGAATGCCGTCCGAGATCATAAAGTCGACGGCACGAGAGTGATCCGCGATGATGCGCAGGGAGCGGCTGGCACCGGAGTAATCGTCGGCGTCATAGGTCTTGCCGCTGATCTTCTCGCCCAGCTTGATGAGGTGCTGCATCAGATCGCCGTCGTAATTAGCGGTCTTGTGCTGCATGATGGCGGCCATGCGCTCCAGACCCATGCCCGTATCGAGGTTGCGGTGCGGCAGCTCCGGCATGGAGCCGTCCTCCTGGCGGTCGTACTGGGTAAAGACGAGATTCCAGAACTCCAGGAAGCGGTCGCAGTCGCAGCCGGGCTTGCAGTCGGGGCTGCCGCAGCCGACCTCCTCGCCCATGTCAAAGTAGATCTCGGAGCACGGACCGCAGGGGCCGGTGGGGCCAGCGGCCCAGAAGTTGTCGTCCTCGCCCAGGCGGGAGATGTGATCCTCGGCAACGCCCAGGGAGCGCCACACGTCATGGGTCTCGTCGTCCTCGGTAAAGACGGTGAAGTACAGGCGATCGAGCGGCAGCTTGAACTCCTTGGTAATGAGCTCAAAGGCCCAAGCGCAGGCCTGCTGCTTGGAGACGCCACCAAAGGAGAAGTCGCCGAGCATCTCAAAGAAGGACAGGTGACGGCCGTCCTCGCCGATGCAATCGATGTCGTTGGTGCGGACGCACTTCTGGCAGGAGATCGCGCCGATCTCCTTCATGGTCTTCTTGCCCTGGTAATACTCCTTAAACTGGTTCATGCCGGCGTTGGCAAGCAGCAGCGAAGGGTCGTCGGGGACGAGGGACGAAGAAGGATAGAGCTTAAGACCGCGCTCCTCAAAGAAGTTGAGGAACTTAGAGCGAATCTCGGCCGTAGTCATTGACGGGTAGTCAGCACTCATAGAGGGAATCTCCTCGGTTTCACATCGAAACAGTTCAAACGTAACGATATTACCATCCCACCGCGCCTGTGCAAAAAAGAGGGCCGGCACAATGCCGGCCCTTCAGCGAAATTGCATGTTAGCGCGTATGAATGTTAGCCCGAATTACCCCGCTACTTGTCGTCATCGTCCATGGAGCCGTCGATGCCGGTTTTGGTGTCGTCATCCGTGTTGGAATCATCATCCTTGGCGAAGGGGTTCTTGAAGAAGCCCGTGGCATCGGGCTGCAGGTCCGAAAGCTTGATCCAAGGATTATCGAGCTCGGGCTTGGGCATAGCTTTAGCCTCGGGCGCAGTCTCGTTACCGATGAGCTCGGACTCATAGATGAACGTATCGTCCCCAAGCGCGTCGTAGGCGGCGACCGGGTTGCCCTCGGCATCGCGATACGGCGTGCCCTTAAACACGGCGCCGTCATAGGCCACAAGTTGGCGGCCGGTCTCATTCTCGAAGTAGTACACGAAGATACCCTTGAGGGCCGCACACAGCGGGATGGCAATAATCATGCCGATGGGGCCCATGAGTGCCGAGCCAATAACGAGCGCCGTGAGGCTCATGATGGGATGCACCTGCACCGAGCTCTGCATGACCTTAGGCGAAATCACGTTATCAGTGACGTTTTGCGCGACCATCGTCACGATGAGCGTCCACAACGCCAACATGGGGCTGAACATGAAACCGAGCACTGTGGCGATTGCCGCGCTCACCCAGGGGCCGACGACCGGAACCAAATGCATGATGCCGGTAAAGATAGCCATGAGCGCCGCATACGGATGGCCGATAATCATAAAACCAATAAAGGCGAGGAAACCACCGCAGATGGACGTCACGACCATACCGCGCATGTAGCCGCCGACAGAGCGAGAAAGGATGGCGACCATAAAGCGGTACGAAGTCTCCTTCTCCTGACCGATGATGGTGCAAATCTCATGGTGCATGCGAGGATAATCGCAGGCCATCCAGTAGGCAAGCACCAGACCAAGGAAGATCACGAACAACTGCGAGGCCGTATTGGTGATGAGCGGGAACACACCGCGGCCAAGCTCGGCAGCGATCTGAGACACATACTTCGATGCCACGGTAACCAGCGACGAAAGATTATCGTCCAAATACTCCATGAGCGGCGTGTTGTTGAGCGTCTTGACATGCGAGACCATCTCGTTGAGGTCGCCACCCGCAACACGAAGCTGCTCGGGCAGGCGGCTCAGGACTTCCATGATCTGACCAAAAAGAATCGGCGACAAGATGCAAACAACACCGACGAGCACGGCAACAACAACAATAAGCGCGATAAGCGAACCGATGCCACGACCAACGCCATGATGCTCGAGCCAGTTGGTGATCGGGGACATCACAAAAGCAATGATGGAACCAACAGCGAGAAACTCAATAACCGGTGCCAGGATGCCCATAAGGTTAAAGATGACGGCAGCGATGACAATGCAGCCGACAACAGCCCAAATGCGAAGCGTCAGAATGCGGGTATCGCGCAGCGTGCGGTCTGTTTGTTGGGGGTGCTCACTCATGAACGAATCATCACTCCGTCGGGGTCAATCTTATCCTGAATCTTCTTGAGGGTGCGGCGCAACAAGCGCGAGACCTGCACCTGCGAGATGCCCAACTTCTTGGCGATCTCGATCTGGGTCATGCCCTTTACAAAGCGCAGCTCGATGACTTCGCGCTCGCGCGGCGAGAAATCGCGGATGGCCTCTTCAATGACCAGACGGTCATCGGTAAAGTCGAGCTCGTTGTCGTCGTCGGCGTAGCGGTCGAGAATCGAGGGCGCATCGTCGGAATCGGACGCACCAGGAGCCTCAATGGGCACCGAGGTATAGGCCGAAGACGATTCCATAGCCTCCAGGACCTCGTCGAGGGTAACGTCCAGGTACTCAGCGATTTCTTCGACCTTGGGCGAGCGCTGCAACTCGTTGGTAAGCTTGTCGGTAGCCTGGTTAACCTTGGCAGAAAGCTCCTGCAGGCGACGAGGCACGCGCACGCTCCAGCCCTTGTCACGGAAGTGACGCTTGATCTCGCCCAAGATGGTGGGCGTGGCAAACGTGGTGAACTCGAGTCCGCGCTCAGGGTCAAAGCGGTCGATTGCCTTGAGCAGGCCCAAATAGCCAACCTGCATCAGGTCGTCGAGCGGCTCGCCGCGATTCTTAAATTTGTTGGCAAGAAACCTTACCAGGTTCATATGGGACATGACGAGCTGCTCGCGGGCGTCCGGATCACCGGTCTCCTTGTAACGACGAAACAGCTCGCGGGTTTTCTCCTTGTCCCAAGCGGTCTTACCGCTCCGGGAACGTTCGGTCATATTAGATATCCGCCTTGAGGTCGAGGGAAAGCGTCAGGGGCGCCGCAGTCTTTTCGTAGGAGTCGCACACGCTCGCGAGGATGAGCTCGGCATACACCGCAGCCTGGTCGTCTTCATCGACCGTAGCCTGATCGCCAAAGGTAATAGTCATGCCAACGTGGGTCTCATCGACATCGAATATGATGGTGATGTCGTCGCAGTCGACCGCGGTACAACCAAAGATGAAAGCCTCCTCGGCAGCCATGCGGATGTCCTCGATGCGATCAACAGACATAGAGCACAGGGCACCAACGTTGGCGGCAGTCATGCGCACAAGGCGAGCGAGACGCGGGTCGCCGGCAACGGTCAGCGTGATGGGGCAGGTTGCTTCGCTACTCATCGCAGGACTCCTCAGAGGTCTCGGCGGGCGTATAGGTGTAATACTGAGCCGGCTTGGTTGCAGACTTCTGAGCCACATCTGCACCATCGGTGGCCTCGTCCTCGCCAATTAGGACACGCACGGTGGGCTGCTCGGCCTCCGCAGCGGCAGCGGCGAGCTTGCGCTCGGCGTCAGCTGCAGGTGCCTTCACCTTATTGAACAGCTTCTGCACAGCACCGGCGGCAGAATCGGTCACGCTCGACACGGCGTTGCTGGCCTCGGCCATACTGCCCGTGACCTCGGAAATGTCGCGAACGACGGCCTCAACCTCAACGAGGTTGGACGTCAGGGCGTCAACGGCGGTCTTGCTCGACTTGAGGAGCGGCTCAACCTGTGCCAGCGCGGGGGTAAGCTCATCGACAGCGCCATCGAGCTTTGCCACCACGGGCTGTGCCTCGGCGAGCGTATTATTGAGGTCGCTCACCGTCTTGTCGAGCGAGTCGACGACGGTGCGGGTCTTGCGCAGCGTGAGCGCGAGCTCGACAACAGCCCACACGCCGGCAACGGCGAGCACCAGCAGGGCGATTTGAATGGGACTCATACAAGCCTCCCGAAGGAATCGAAATACAGACGTTTTTTCATGGTACCCCAAAGAAGGGCAAAGATACCCAAAGGGAATGCGCGAGGCGCCAATGGCCTACTTGGGAGCGTTGCCGCTACGGTCGCGCTCGCTTTGCTCCACACGCCACTCTTCCCAACCGCGGCCGGCAGGCTGCCAGAACGCGCCGCGCTCCAACCCCTCGGGCAAATAGCGCTGATCGACCCAGCCTTCGGGATAATCGTGCGGGTACTTGTATACACCGTACTCGTCGCTGCCGGGACGGTGACGATCGCGCAGGTAGCTGGGCACCTCGCGAAGACCACTGCTGTGGATATCGGCCAGCGCCGCATCGATCGAGGCCTCACACGCGTTGGACTTAGGCGCCAGGCACACATAGAGCGCAGCCTGAGCCAGGTTGATGCGACACTCGGGATAGCCAATGACCTCGGCAGATTTAAATGCGGCATGTGCCACCAAAAGCGCCTGCGGGTCGGCGTTGCCAACATCCTCGGAAGCCTGAATCATAATGCGGCGAGCGATAAACTTGGGATCCTCCCCCGCATCGATCATGCGCGCAAGCCAATAAATGGTGGCATCGGGATCGCTGCCTCGCATGGACTTGATGAACGCGCTAATAATGTCGTAGTGCATATCACCGTTTTTGTCATACGAAAACCCACGACGTGGATTGGCGATCTTCACGTCATCCACGGTAATGGGATAGCGTTCCCCGGCCGCCGGCGCTGGCGTTCCCTCAGTATCGGGACGCGTAACGGCAATCTCACTCGCAAGCTCGAGCGTCGTGAGCGCCGAGCGCGCATCACCCGCGGCCAGCGTGCAAATGGTCTTGACTGTATCCTCATCGGCCGAGAACTTACCGTTTAAACCCTGCGGTGCCTCGAGCGCACGCTCAATGAGCATGGCGATATCCTCGTCCTTCAGGTGCTCAAGCTCTACCACACGCCCACGCGAGAGCAATGCCGAGTTGACCTCAAAGTACGGGTTTTCCGTCGTGGCGCCAATCATAATGACGGTGCGGTTCTCAACCGCATGCAGTAAGGCATCCTGCTGCGACTTGGAGAAGCGATGGATCTCATCGATAAACAGAATGGTGCGGCGGTCGTAGGTGTTCAGACGGGTCTTAGCCTCATCGATTACGCGGCGCAGGTCCTTCACAGTGCCCGTCACGGCGCTGACCTCGACAAACTCGCTCTTGGTATGGTTGGCGATAATGTGGGCCAGCGTCGTCTTGCCCGTGCCAGCCGGGCCGTACAGAATCACGCTCGACAGCACGTCATGCTCAATCGCGGCGCGCAGCCACGAGCCCTTACCGACGGCCTTTTGCTGGCCCACATACTCGTCGAGCGAATCGGGGCGCATACGCACCGCAAGCGGCGCATTTTTAAAGGAGCGCTCGCGCGTCGAAGCAGAAAAAAGGTCGTCCATAGCCATCCCGTGCATTAATCAAAATCGTTGTTAACCAACAGTATACCGAAAGGATACGAACTACCGTTCGTTAATATAGGTGCGGTGCGGAAACTTTAGACCTGGGAACAATTTGCTCGTCAGCTCGCAGAAATAACCATCCGTCATGCTTGCGATGTAATCGACGACGGCCTGATCCTTGTCGTCCTGCCAGGCATAGGTGCGATCGTAGTAGGAAAGCTGCTGCTCAATGCGCGAAACATGATGCTTAAAGATGTAAGAGAACTCGTCGCCTTTATTTAGATCCTGCAGGCAACGGTCGTAGAGCTTTTCGAAGGCCTCACGCAGTTCCGCTTCGGAGTCGCCTTCGATACCGCCCTTGCTATAGATCTTCTCGTAGTTCTCGCGCTTCGCCCGGCGGATCTCCTCAAACAGGTCCTCGCTCATCTCGATACGCGGTTTGCCATAGCTATGCTCAACGATATCGATGGAAGCGTGCGTGAGAATCCAGCTGTTATAGGCGCCGCCCCGACCATCGTCAAAAGCGTCGGGCGACAGCAGGCCCGCCGCAATGGCGTCCTGACGATCACGACCGACGTAGGCGAGGATATCCGAGATACGCACCACACAGCCCTCGAGGGTCATGGGGCGCAGGTGCTCGATCGCGCCATAGCCCGTGGCAATGCAGTCCTCGACGGTACGGTCGAACTGGTCAAACGACGCCATGTCCGAAAGTTCAAAGACACGCTGCTCGTACTCGCCGTTATGGCACAGCACGCCGTCGAGCGTCTGGAGCGACACGTTGCGGCCGTACAGCGCGTCGAGCACGCGGACGGACTGCACGTTATGGAAAAAATAACGACCCGTACGCTCGTGATAGATATCGTTGAGGAAACGCTCGCCGGCATGGCCAAAGGGCGTGTGGCCCAAATCGTGGCCCAGGCCAATCGCCTCGATCAAATCGCAGTTGAGGCCCAGGGCACGGCCGATATCGCGGGCAATGCGCGAGACGAGCTGCACATGAAGGCCGCGCCGCGACAGGTCGTCGTTGCTGCGAAAGCTAAAGACCTGCGTTTTGCCTGCATAACGCGTGTACGCAGGAAGATGAAGAATCTTTTCGGTATCGCGCATAAACGCCGGACGCATAAGCGTGCCTTTGTCGGCAGCGCGATCTATACGACGAATGACCTGGTCGTCGCAGCATCGATAAGGATTAACGACACCCGAGGCGCGGTCGGCGGCGATACGCTCGACCAGCTCGGGCGACAACGCCGCGGGAATGCGGTCCATGCGCGCCTTAATGACGGCCGTTTCTTGATTAGTTGCCATGGCATGCTCCTTAAAAAGGATGCGCAATCGGTTACAATGTCCAGCCCACGACCTCGATTATGGCAAATATCGGCACCAAAAACGGGAGCAATGGCAGGGAGCGCGATTTTGTAAAGAGGCAGGAGAGGGCCAGGACCAGGAGCGCGACGGCAAATGCCACGATGCCGCCCAGAGGGTCGAGCGTGCAAAGCGCGAAAAGCGCCTTGGCATCCCCCATGCCGATGCCGGGGGCCTGGCGGAAACGCCGCCAAAGCGACTCGGTCAGCACAAGGGAAAGGTACACGATAACGGCAGGACCGGCGTGGTCAAGCGCCGTGTTCAAGCCCCTGTCCAGCCAAACGCCTGCAAACGCCGCCACGGCGCATGCGGCGGCAAGCGCGTTGGGAAACCGCCGTTCACGGACATCAATCACCGCACCGGCAAAGGCGCAGATCCAAAAGGGAATATAGACCATTGAACACCTCCCGTGGCAGTCACTCAAAAGCAAAAACCACCACAAAGGTGCCTGTCCCCTTTGTGGTGGTTTTGGTGGTGGTTATTTTGCGCCCTGCATGACCTCGTCGAGGGTAACGTTGACGGCGTGTTGCGTCGGGACCCAGTCGACCTTGAGGAACAGTGCAGCCACCGTGATGGGGATATAGCTGAACATAAAGATCGGGAAGGTAAACAGGTTGGTCACCAAACGCCACTTTTGCGCGCAATGAATGTGCTTGTACTCGAAGATGGTCGTAAGTAGCGCCATGGTAAAGAACGTCTGATACATCATGGCAAAAGTCATAATGAGCGAAGCGGCACACGCCTGCATCTCGACCTCGGTGGCCAAGAAGCCGTGCGAAAGACCACCCACAATGAGGAAGGTCGCATTGGCGAGCATCGAGATGAGCGATAGCAGCATACCCGGGGCGATCGTCATGAACATGTCGTAGGCGGCAAAACGATGATAGCGGAAGGCCGATTTGACCAGGTGCTTACCGTAGGTAAAGAACACCTGGTAGAAGCCCTTAGTCCAACGCATGCGCTGCTTCCAAGAAGCCTTGAACGTCACGGGCTGTTCATCAAAAAACTCCGCCGGTGCATAACCGATGCGAATACCGTGAATGGCACAGAACGTGGTGAACTGAATGTCCTCAGTCAACGTGTGGAACTGCCAGCCGTGCATACCCTCGATCACGCTGGCAGAAATGAGGTAGCCCGAACCCGAGACAGCGCAGGACGTCTTGCAAATATTACGCGCGTTGTTAAGGAAGCGTGCCTCGCGCAGATACCACGTGGCGTTGGCCGAAGAGATCCACGAACTACCAAAGTTCTTAGAGTTGCGGTAGCTGGTGACCACATGAAAACCCTGGTCAAAAGCGTCGTTCATCTTGGAAACGTAATCACGGGAAATTACGTTATCGGCATCGAAGATAAAGTAACCTTCAAAGGTGTCGGGATACTCGTTAAGGATACGGTCGAAACCAAAGTCCATGACCCAACTCTTGCCTTTACGGGCCAGGTCATTGCGCTCGTACACAATGGCGCCCGCCTCGCGCGCGAGCTGCGCGGTGTTATCGGTGCAGGCATCGGCGACCACGAAGACCTCGATGAGCTCGGACGGATAATCCTGGTCCTTGATGGAGCGAACGAGGTTGGCGATCACGGCCTCCTCGTTATGCGCCGCGATAAAGAAGGCATACCGGTGGAGTTTTTTGGCCTTGGGAGGCGCGACCTCGCCGCGGAGAGCACCGATGACAAAGAAGACCACCTGGTACAAGAAGCAGACCGTGAGCAGCGTGACGACGATCTGGTTGAAGATCACGATGGGTGTGTTGGTTTGTAAAAAGGCGAGCATGCAGGCTCCCAGGAACGTGTTACGTAAACAACCGTATATCTTACCGCAGGCTTACCGAGTTCAAGAAACCACCTAATACTGGCTAGGCTTCGAGCAGGCCGAGCTGCGGTACGATTTCGTCGCCGGCAGCAGTGCGACCAAGCGAACGCGGGGCTAAGTCGTCGAGGACGGCGGCGAGATCCCACGGCAGCTCGTCGCGGCACTCAATGCGCTCTCCCGTCACGGGGTGATCGAACGCCACGCGCCAGGAATGGAGGAATTGCCTGGTCAGACCCCGATCGGCACGCGCATCGCACTTACCGTAGAGCGGATCGCCCACGCAGGCGTGGTTGATATGGCGCATGTGCACGCGAATCTGATGCGTGCGACCGGTAAACAGGTGACACTCAACGAGTGTGTAGCCGTCATCAAAGCGCGTGGAATCAAAGCGCTCAAGGACCTTAAAGGTCGTGATGGCCTGGCGCGCAAAAGGATCATCGGAAACCGCCATCTTGACACGGTCACGTGTAGAACGGGCAATGCCGGTGTTAATGGTGCCCTCATCCATGGCGATATGACCGTGAACGAGCGTAATGTAGCGGCGGTCGAGCGTGCGCGTACGGATAAGATTTTGGAGCGCGCGCTGGGTGTCGTCGTCCTTTGCCGCAAGCATAAGACCCGAGGTATCGCGATCCAAACGATGTACGATACCGGGGCGGTCCTCGCCCTGCACGGTGCCCAGATGGTCGATACCGCAGTGATAGACCAGGGCATTCGCGAGCGTACCGCTCTCATGACCATGCGCAGGATGGCACACCAGGCCGCGCTGCTTGGAGAGCACGATGAGGTAGTCGTCCTCATAGCGAATGTCGAGCGGGATGGCCTCGGGAATCACGTCGGTGGGATCGTGCGGCTCGGGCAAATCAACCGAAATACGGTCACCGGCTCGCACGGCGTACTTTTTGGACAGGCAGGTCTCGCCATTGACCACTACGGCCCCACCCTCAATCAGATGTGCGCAGGCAGAGCGCGTAGGGCAGCCGTCATTGGCGCCCAGATAGGCGTCAAGACGCTGACCAGCGGCATCGTCGGCAACAAGGATATGGATGTCGGCCATTAGCGCTCAGTCCTTTCGCGAATCTTGCGGGCACGCTCCCCACGTTGTTTAGCCTTGCGCTTGGCGCGGGCCTCGTCACGGGCGTTAAGCTCGGCGGTCGCATCGACCTCACGAGCCGCGGGGCTCAAGAACATGTAACCGAAGAGCGCCAGCACCACACCGACCGTAATGCCGATATCGGCCACATTGAAGACGGGGAAGTCGATGAAGGTGGTGGCAATAAAATCGGTCACGAAGCCAAAGGCCAAACGATCGATCGCGTTACCGATAGCACCACCCGCAACCATCGCCATGCCCACAACCTCAAGATGGGCGAGCTGAGGTGCACGAACGAGGTACACGGCAATAGCGATAATGACCGCCAACGCCAGCACGGCAAACGCGATGCCATGCCCCTCGCCCATGCTAAAGGCAGCACCGATATTGCGGACAAATAGAAAGTCGATCACACCGGGGATAACAGTCACATGCAGGGCATCGCCCACGGCACGAACCGCAAGCTTAGTCAGCTGGTCAACAAGCAGCACAACGAGCGCAACACCACCAGCAACACCCAGCCGCCAACCCAAAGGCGGCGTCATATCCCCAGTACGACTCAAATCAATCCCCTACCCTCAAAACAATCGAATTCCGTTTAACGCAGTAGATAATCATACCTTGACGCAAGCAAGAAGCGACAAATCTCCCAAGAACGGAAACACCGCAGGTAGAGCATAAATGAGCGAGCGGGTCGCATTTGAGACAAGGTGACGTGAAATGAAAGGGCGCTGACCTTTCGGTCGCGCCCTTGAAATTGAACGTCAGATTGTCCAAATGCGGCCCGCGCAGCGTCGGCAGGTCCGCCGTTCGGTAGAACGGCGGAACCTACAGGGCATTCGCACACCTCTTGCAAATGTGAGCGTGGCCGTTGTACTCGCCGACGGTGGTGCGGTAGTTCCAGCAACGGTCGCAGCACTCGCCCTCGGCAGCATCGATGGCAACAGAAAGCTCCTCGCCCTGGGTAAGCTCAACATCGGAGACGATGTAGAACTCGGCCAGGTCGACGGCCTTGTCGCCGGTCAGCAGCGCATACATTTCGGCGGGAACGACCGCCTTGACGCGGACCTGCTGGCTCTTGGTGAAGGTGCCGGCGGAGCGGGCATCCTCAAGGGCCTTGGTCACGACGCTACGGAGCTCGAGTGAAGCCTCGAGCACGCCCTCAAACTCGTTGGCCTCGTCGACCGTGATGGGCGACTTGTACCAATCGAGCAGCGCGGCGTACTTCTGGTGATCGACGCAGCCGGCGGGCGCATAGGCCATGGCCTCGTCGACCGTATAGGACAAGATCGGCTGCAGGTCGCGCATGAGCATCGAGAAGAGCTCGGCGAGCACGGTCTGGGCGCTGCGACGCTCGAGCGAGCCGGGCTTCTCACAGTACAGACGGTCCTTCAGGGCGTCGAGGTACACGTTGGAAAGCTCGGTAACCACGAAGTCGTAAAGCGCACGGTAAGCGCGCGGGAACTCGTAGCAAGAGTAAGCATCGTCGACCTCGGCCTGGACCTGGGTCAGACGGGCAACCATGAGCTTGTCGAGCGGCAGCAGGTCGGCAAAAGCGACGCCGTCGGTCTCGGGCTCAAACTGGCCCTCGAGCTCGGAGAGCAGGAAGCGCAGCGTGTTGCGGAAACGACGGTAGGCATCGGACGTACGAGCGAGAATCTCGTGGTCGATGGAAACGTCGGAGCTGGTGTCGACCGAGGCGACCCACAGGCGGATGATGTCGGCGCCCATCTCGTCACAGACCTTATTGGGGTCGATGACGTTGCCAAGCGACTTGGACATCTTACGGCCCTGGCCGTCGAGGGTGAAGCCCTGCGAGACGACCGCCTTGTACGGAGCGTGGCCGTTGGCGCCCACCGAGGTGAGCAACGAGCTCTGGAACCAACCGCGGTGCTGGTCGGAGCCCTCAAGGTACACATCCGCCGGATACTCCAGCTCGGGACGGTACTCGCAGACGGCCTTCCAGGAGACGCCGGAATCCCACCACACGTCGAGGATGTCCTTATCGGCCTTAAGGTGATGGCCGCCGCACTTGGGGCAGACGCAGGCCTCGCCCAGGTAGCTCTGGGGAGCGTCGGTAAACCAGGCGTCGGAGCCCTTCTCGTGGAAGAGGTTGATGACGGCGTCGAGTGTGGCGTCGTTCATGACCTTCTCGCCGCAGTCGGCGCAGGTGTAGCTGGGGATCGGCACGCCCCAGTTACGCTGACGGCTGATGCACCAGTCGGGACGCTGCTCGACCATGGCGCCAATACGGTTGGCGGCATGGGCCGGATACCACGTGACGTTCTCGCGGACCTCCTTGCCAGCCTGATCGCGCAGACCGGTCTTGTCCATCGAGACAAACCACTGGTCGGTAGCACGGAAGAGCACCGGGTGCTTGCAACGCCAACAATGCGGATAGCTGTGCGTGATCTTCTTCTCGAGGACCAGGGTGCCGTGCTCGCGCAGGAACTCGATGATGTGCGGGTTGGCCTCATCGGTGTCCATACCGCTGAAGGGGCCACCGGTGCCAAACTCCTTGCCGGTGTAGAACTTGCCGTCGTCATCGACCGGCATGCAGATGTCGGTGATGCCCTCCTTGAGGCAGGCGAAGTAGTCATCGACGCCGTGGCCGGGCGAGTTGTGGACGATACCGGTACCGTCATCGACACCGACGTAATCGGCCAGCAGCGCCACGCCCTCGACACCGTCAAAGATCGGCTGCTTGTAGTGGATGTGGTGGAAGGTCTCGGCGGGAACCACATAGGGCTTGCCGTCGACCATGACCGGGGTGTACTCCCAGCCAAACTCCTCGCAGCACTTGGGAGCCAGGTCCTCGAGCATGACCTCGGCGCGGCCGTCGTGCTCAACGGCGACGTAGGCGGCGCCGGGCTTGAGGGAAACGGCCTGATCGGAAGGGATGGTCCACGGGGTGGTCGTCCAGATGATGAAGTCGACCGGGCCGTCGAAGTTCTCGAGGCCGGCGGGCTTGGAGGTCATCTCAAAGTGCACGAAGATGGACGGGCTCGTCTCGTCGGAGTACTCGATCTCGGCCTCGGCCAGCGCGGTGTGGCAGTGCTTGCACCAGTGAACCGGCTTGTGGCCGCGATAGATCATGCCCTTATCGAACATGGCCTTAAAGACCTCGATATCGGCGGCGTCATGCTGGTGATAGAGCGTCAGATACGGGTTGTCCCAATCACCGAGCACGCCCAGGCGACGGAAACCGGCCTTCTGGAGCTCGATGTTCTCGACAGCGAACTTATTGCAAAGCTCGCGGATCTTGGCCGTGGAGGTCTGGTTGAACTTCTCGGTGCCGAGCTTCTCCTCGACCTTGTGCTCAATCGGCTGACCGTGGCAGTCCCAACCGGGGACAAAGGGAACCTCATAGCCCTGCATCATCCAGTAACGGTTGATCATGTCCTTGGAGATCTTATTCATGGCGTGGCCGATGTGGATCGGGCCGTTGGCGTACGGAGGGCCGTCATGCAGCACGAACTTCTTGTGACCCTCGTTCTTCTTTAGAACTTGCTCGTAGACCTTGTTGTCCTGCCAGTCCTTGAGTCGCTTGGGCTCGGACTTGGAAAGACCGGCACGCATGGGAAATCCGGTTTTGGGCAGATTCATCGTCTGCTTATACTCGTTTGCCACGGTACCCCTTTCATGTCGTGGGCGCGCACGCCCATTGGGCACCAAAAAAAGCGCCCGTCCCTGCAAGCTGGGACGAAGCGCCACAAAACGGGCCATGTGCCCGCAAAAGCTCTTCGCTTAACCACCCAGCTTAGATGCCCTCGCCCGCGTTACAGCGCGCTCGCATCCGTTACTCGGCTGATCTGTATCGACGACCATCTCGGCGATATCTACTAAGACGAACCTGCGCGGCACGTCCGTTGGGACCGCAGCTCCGGGGTGATTTTCATCGGTCGCATGCACGGGTTCTCAGCGCTCCCCGCTCTCTGTAGCATGCGGACGGCCGACTACTCGTCCCCATCAACGCTTATGGCGTGTATCCTAACACGTTCCGCGCCGGCGAAAAACCCTCAACACTGGTTTAATACGTTCGAAATTTCTTACGGCTGTGGACTGTCTCTAGAAGCAAAGCCCTTCACCGACGAGAAGTTCGCCGCCGCCATCAAGGCTGCCAACGCTTACGGCCACACGCTCTAGGACTGGCCCAAAACCACCACAAAGGGGACAGGCACCTTTCTGGTGGTTTTTTATTGCTCCAGCATTCAGTTCGTACTCGAATCCGATTCTTTACGAGAAAGGGTTCGGGTACGTTTTTTGTTTATCGGAAATTCTGCAGAAGGACTACTCGGAACGGTAAACAGAAACGAACAGAGGCAGGGTATCATCGTGGTTATGGTATCCTGCCTTTTGTTTTGCGGAATCAAGGTTGCTTTATGCGAACTTGATCGCCACTTATATGGCGCATTGATGGCAATTGCTTCGTACGTGCATACCGGGAGCCTGTACACCTCCGGCAAGGCGTAGCACGCTAGACTTTGTACTAAAGTCTAGCGTGCTAAGGGGGGGGGCAGGCCCCTTAGAATTCCTGTGGAGTGTGTACGCACGTACGCAGGAAAACGGCAAAATTTCGCTATATCAGGGCGTTCTTTCATTGGAGAGTATGGTATACACGGCTTAGTTCAATAAATAAGAATTTATATATAAATTTTATATCTGATTTTTGATTATCCGCATAAACACTATACTTTCAAGCATTTTGAAATATAGGAAAGCACTCATTTTACCACGAATTTACCACGATTGAATGAGCCTTGATATGACGTAAGAATTTGAAAAGGACACCGTATAGTTTGGTGTCCTTTTACATGAAAATCATTAGTCGCTATTGATTGTTATTATACATTTTGTTAATTGTTCTTATTTCTTTTACGTTTTTTACCGAAAATCATGAGTATTGTCCGAGAGTGATTGGTCTTGCGTATGGTTAACCCTAAAGTTATGGAAATAAGACTTAGAAGCAAACTTAAGAGTGTGTTGATAGTGCATTATCTTAAAATTTTGTTATAATAGGAATTTAAGTTAAATTAGATGCTAAAAATTTGTAATTAAGAAGGAGGGATTCGTCATGTTGGTATTCCAAATGCGTAATGTAGATAAAACATCTACTGTTTTGAAACAGACTAAAAACAGTGATTACACAGATAAATAAATACGTTAGATTAATTCCTACCAGTGACTAATCTTATGACTTTTTAAACAGATAACTAAAAAATCGTTTAACTTCTGTATTTATTTATAGATGTAAGCACTTCAGGAGTGATTACATGAACAAAAATATAAAATATTCTCAAAACTTTTTAACGAGTGAAAAAGTACTCAACCAAATAATAAAACAATTGAATTTAAAAGAAACCGATACCGTTTACGAAATTGGAACAGGTAAAGGGCATTTAACGACGAAACTGGCTAAAATAAGTAAACAGGTAACGTCTATTGAATTAGACAGTCATCTATTCAACTTATCGTCAGAAAAATTAAAACTGAATACTCGTGTCACTTTAATTCACCAAGATATTCTACAGTTTCAATTCCCTAACAAACAGAGGTATAAAATTGTTGGGAGTATTCCTTACCATTTAAGCACACAAATTATTAAAAAAGTGGTTTTTGAAAGCCATGCGTCTGACATCTATCTGATTGTTGAAGAAGGATTCTACAAGCGTACCTTGGATATTCACCGAACACTAGGGTTGCTCTTGCACACTCAAGTCTCGATTCAGCAATTGCTTAAGCTGCCAGCGGAATGCTTTCATCCTAAACCAAAAGTAAACAGTGTCTTAATAAAACTTACCCGCCATACCACAGATGTTCCAGATAAATATTGGAAGCTATATACGTACTTTGTTTCAAAATGGGTCAATCGAGAATATCGTCAACTGTTTACTAAAAATCAGTTTCATCAAGCAATGAAACACGCCAAAGTAAACAATTTAAGTACCGTTACTTATGAGCAAGTATTGTCTATTTTTAATAGTTATCTATTATTTAACGGGAGGAAATAATTCTATGAGTCGCTTTTGTAAATTTGGAAAGTTACACGTTACTAAAGGGAATGTAGATAAATTATTAGGTATACTACTGACAGCTTCCAAGGAGCTAAAGCGCTCGGGACCCTATTAAGTATTTTTAAAAGCATGGTCGCAAGTTTCACTAGCAGCCATGCTTTTATTGAATCATTGTAGGACATTTTAAAGATAATTGCCCACTTTAAAATTAAACATGTGCTTAGAATCGTTCTAGGCAACACCAATAACAATCACTAATCACAAGTGATTTGTGATTAAAAGGAGAATATCGATGAAACTGTTTTTATGTTCTCACTTTTCAAGTGTAGGAAGTCTGATAAAGGAAGAAATTGAAAATAAAAAAGTCGCATTTATTCCAACAGCATCGCTGCGTGAAGGCTACACCGGTTATGTCGGCTCGGCTCGAAAACTATTCAAAAAGTTGGGAGCAATCGTAACTGAAATTGATATTTCAACGGAGGCTTATTCAACGATACAGTCTCTTTTTGAAGATGCGGATGTGATTTATTTTACCGGCGGAAATTCTTTTTTCCTTATAGACCAGCTCCGTAAAACGGGAACGGATGAGCTGTTGAAGAAAGAATTGGCAAAGGGAAAACTGATGATTGGTGAATCGGCAGGTGCAATTGTATGCGCTCCAAGCATCCAATATATCGAGCAAATGGATGAAAAGCCGGAGGACTACTCACAAGAAGATGATGCAGGGCTTAATTTGATTGATTTCTATGTTCTTCCACATTATCTTACAGCACCATTTAAGAAAGTTACCGAGAAAATAATGACTGAGTTTTCGGATTTGAATCTATGCCCAATTAACAACCGTCAGGGAATTGTAATTGATGGTGAAGGTTCAAAGGTAATTTACAAAGACTAATTTGATAATTCCAGTTTGCTGTACTCGTTCCTAGCAGGGTTTGGGGCAGGCACGCCCCAACAAGAAGCTGTCCCAAAGGGGCAAGAATGGGGACTGCGGACGATTTCTTGGACCGTTACACGGCCCTTCCCAGCGCGGAGCGGAACTCGGCCGGCGTGCGGCCACCGAGCGCATCGCTGCGCCTCTCCGTATTGTATCGACCGATCCAGCCCCCGAGCTCCTCGATGAAGCGGGCGGGGGTCC
Source organism: Collinsella sp. AM18-10 (assembly GCF_003471585.1). GTDB lineage: Bacteria > Actinomycetota > Coriobacteriia > Coriobacteriales > Coriobacteriaceae > Collinsella. Next base: position 50,296 of record NZ_QRJO01000004.1, on the reverse strand, counting down.
AGTCCGACCAGTCCCTGCCGTGCCAGAACTCCTTCTTGAGCAGGCCGAAGAAGCCCTCCATCGCCGCGTTGTCCGGGCTGCAGCCCTTGGCGGACTGGATTGGCTACACTGATGTGGACAGTTCCGGGAGGGGCGCAAGAGACGGGAAGGCCGTGTGCGCGTTCCTGCGCGAGGGCCGCGGGGAGGGGCTGCCTGGGCACGGCGCCTGTCAACTCGGTCTACGTCTTTGATGACCGGGTCGTACTCAATATCAACTTCACGGATGATGCCAAAACGGTCACCCGTGAGGAAGTGTTGGGTTCGAGTGCTATGGACAATGTTCCAGCATGCTGGGATCGAACTCGCTAGCCGGAATCACACGGTAGCCGTGGCGGAGCAGTAGATCGACGAAGACACCGTTGCCCGTTGTGAGTTTGCCGCTAAAGGTGCCATCGTAGATGCGACCCGCGCCGCACGAGGGACTACGATCCTGCAAGACGCACGCAGCGATCTCGGACGGACCGCCTGCCTGCTCACACATATCGAGCGCACGTTGGGCACCCAGGCGAAACTCGCGATCGACTGAGACGCCCTCGCAGGTACGGACTTCGCCGTTCACAATCTCGGACGGCTTGCGCGGTGTAGGCAAGCCACCAAAAACCTCAGGGCATACCAACGGGACCTCGGTCCCCGTGCGCTCGCAAGCCTCGACCAGCTCGCGATGGTAGTTGTCGAGCCCGTTATACTTGCAGCTCTCGCCCATCAAACAGGCGCTCACCACGATCTTCATACATAACCCTCCCAAGCAAAACGCCCCATTTGAGATAGAAACTCAAATGGGGCGTTCGACGCTGTGCAACCAGCTTTACTGCTGCTTCGGCATCAGCGGATTCTCACGCGACAGGAGATTCATAAACTCCTCACCCGTGATGGTCTCCTTCTTGTACAGATAACGAGCCAGCTCGTGGAGCTTAAACTTGTTCTCCTTCAGGATCTGCAGAGCGCGGTCATGCGCGTCCTCGATCAGCTTGGCGACAATCGCGTCCACGCGCTCGGCCGTGCCGGGGGCGCAGGTGAGCGACGTATCCTGGTTGAGGTACGCGTTCTGCACGGTACCGAGCGCCATCATGCCAAACTCGTCGGACATGCCAAAACGCGTCACCATGTTGCGGGCGAGCTTGGTGGCCTGCTCGATATCGTTGGCAGCACCGGTCGTCATCTCACCAAAGATGAGCTCCTCGGCTGCGCGGCCACCACAATAGACGGCGAGCTTGTCCAGGACCTCCTGGCGTGTGGTCAGGAAGCGCTCATCCTCCTCGACCTGCATGGTGTAGCCCAGAGCACCGCTCGTGCGCGGGACGATGGTGATCTTCGTGACCGGCGCGGAGCCCTTCTGGCGGGCGGCAACGATGGCGTGGCCGATCTCGTGGTAAGAAACGACCTGCTTCTCGTGGTCGGACAGCACCGTGGACTTACGCTGCTGGCCGGCGATGACGACCTCCACCGACTCCTCAAAGTCGTCCTGCGTGGCGCGCTTGCGACCCTCGCGGACGGCACGCAGGGCGCCCTCGTTAATGATGTTGGCCAGGTCGGCGCCCGAGGCACCGGGCGTGGCGCGGGCAATCGCGGTTAGGTCGATCGGCGGCTGCGTCTTCACGCTCTTGGCATGCAGCTCGAGGATGTTCTTGCGACCGGTCAGGTCGGGCAGCTCAACGGGAATGCGGCGATCAAAGCGGCCGGGGCGCAGCAGGGCCGGGTCAAGGCTGTCGGGACGGTTCGTGGCAGCGAGGACGACGATACCCTTGTGGTTATCGAATCCATCCATCTCGGTCAGCAGCTGATTGAGCGTCTGCTCGCGCTCGTCGTTGCCACTAAAGCCGCCGCCATCGCGCTTCTTGCCGATGGTATCGATCTCGTCGATAAAGACGATGCACGGGGCCTTTTCCTTGGCCTGCTTAAACAGGTCGCGAACCTTAGCGGCGCCGCGGCCGACAAACATCTCAACAAACTCAGAACCAGAAATACTAAAGAACGGAACGCCCGCCTCGCCGGCAACGGCCTTGGCAAGCAGGGTCTTACCGGTACCCGGAGGGCCAACAAGAAGAGCACCGCGCGGCAGCTTGGCACCGATCTCCTCGTAGCGCTGCGGCTTCTCCAGAAAGTCGACGACCTCCTTGAGGGATTCCTTGGCCTCTTCCTGACCGGCGACGTCCTTAAAGGTCACACCCACGTCCTTGGAGCCAATCACGCGAGCACCGGACTTGCCCAGTCCACCGCCGCCAAAACCACCGCCGCCAAAGTTCATCGACGGGCCGTCATCACCCATGGCCTTCTTCATGCGGCGGTTGAGCCACCAGCCGATCAGGAAGAAAATCGCCATGGGAAGAATGAGGGTGAGCAGGTAGTAGGTCATCAGACCCGAGTTCTTATCGGGAACGACCGACTCTAGCGAAGCGCCAGATTCAAGCACGCGATCGGTAAAGCCCGCGTCATTCGGCACGCCGGTCGTCTTGTAGGCGATGTTCTCGTCCTCGCCCTTCTTGGTGTAATAAATCGTGTAATCGTCTGTGTTGTACTCAACCTTGTCGACACTCTTCTTATCGAGCGCTTTGACAAACGTCGAGTAATCGGTCTTCGTAATCTGCTGCGTGTGACCGATGTTGGGGAACAGAACGGTCGAGAGCACGAGGTAGACGACGAAGGCGATGAGCACGTAGAGGATCATATTCCGTCTACGTTTGTTGTCATCCATCTCCATCTGCTTGAACTCCATCTACTGGGGTTGATAATGTTTTCTAGAATACCCAACCCACACGGCGATAAACCGACGCCGGGCACGAAAGGACAGAGATGGCATCACTGGAAGTCGGCAAGGTTCAAATCTATACGGGCGACGGCAAGGGCAAGACGACGGCTGCGCTGGGGCTCGCGCTGCGCGCCACGGGTTATGGTCTTAACGTGCTCATGCTTCAGTTTGCCAAGAAGCTGCACTGCGCCGAACATGATGCCGCGCCGTGCTTGGGACTACGCATTGTACAAGCCGACCGCGACACACCCGAAACCTGTGCCACACAGATTATGGAGCTGGCGCGCGAGCAGATTGGCCAGGTCGACGTACTGATCTTGGATGAGCTGGGAGAAGCCATGCGACGGGGCTTTGTGACGCGTGAAGATGTCGAAGCGTTGATCGCGATGAAACCAACGACCACGGAGCTCGTGCTCACCGGCCGCGGCTTGCTGCCCCTCGCAGACCTTGCCGACCTAGTAACCGAAATGCGCCCCGTCAAACACTACTTCGACGAAGGCCTCCTAGCCCGCCAGGGCATCGAATACTAGTCATTGGGGACGTCCCCAATGACTAGGCGGTGGCGCGACCGAGCCAGTTGCCGCTGTGATGGTAGACGGTGAACATCGCGGCGGTGATTACCCAGGTCATGGGGTAGACCAGCAGCAGATGCTCGAGCGAGGGGTCGAGCGGCATAATCGCGAACACCCACGCCACGCGGAGCACGACGGTGCCAAAAATCGTGAGCATCATAGGCTGGAAGCTCACGCCAGCGCCGCGGATGGAGCCGGACGCGTTTTCGATAATCGAGAAGATCGCGTAGAACGGCGCGATGAAATGAAGAATCGTCGTGGTGTAGGCCGAAATCGAAGCATCGTCGACAAACAGACGCGACAACGGACCCGAGAACACCAGTAGCACGGCAGACAGGCCACCAATGAGCATAAACGACAGCACAAGCGACGTATGGTAGCCCTTGCGCATGCGCTCGTAGTTGCGCGCGCCAAAGTTCTGTGCCGAGAACGTGGTGATCGAAACGCCAAGCGCCTCGGTAACCATCCAGACAATGCCATCCAAACGGCCCGAAAGACCCCACGCCGTGGTGACATCGGCACCAAACGAGTTGACCGACACCTGAATCAAAACGTTGGAAATCGAATACGCAGCAGACTGAAAGCCAAGCGGCAGACCACACGAGATCATGCTCTTACAAATGCCAGGATCAATGCAGAGTTTGGACAGTGAAAGCCGCCACGCACCCGGAGCGTGCATCATACGAATCACGATCATCGTGGCGTTGGAGCAAATGGTCAGCGCCACCGCGATGCCGCAGCCCAGAGCCTCCATATGAAGCACGGCAACGAAGATGACATCCAGCACCGCATTAACAAGGCAGCCGGAAGCAATGATCACAGCAGGACCGCGTGTGTCGCCCACGGCGCGCAGCAGCGCCGTTCCCATATTGAGCAGCAGCGCCGCAACCATGGCGGCAAAATAGCAACGAGCATAGGCCACGCCCTCGGCCAATAGTTCATGCGGCGTGTTCATAAGTACCAGCATGGGCTCAACGAACACTATGCCAAGAATCGAGAAAACGATACCGCCCACCAGCGCGAGCGTCATGGCCGTATGGACCGAACGACTCAATCGCTCATCATCGTGCTGACCAAAATACTGACCGGTAATGACCGCGCAGCCAGCGCCAACGCCAACGCAAAAGCCAATGCAGAGCTCGGTGAGCACCATCGTGGCTTGAATGCCACCCAGCGCGAGCTTGCCGCCAAACTGGCCGACGATATACGTACCAATAAGCGTGTAAGCCTGCTGAAAAAACGAGCTAAAGAAGATAGGGACGCACAGCGACAGCAGCTGTTGCCAAATGACACCCTGCGTTACATCGATAGCCGTAGATTTCTTAGCCACACGCCCTCCCCACCAGCGTACGTCAAACAACAAAACGGCAATTTAAGACCAAAGCCAATACCAGCTTAGCACCGACCGACGTCGGCCGAAACGCCCCGAACCAGAGCCCGGTGCTAACTATCTGCCTAGTGATACAGCCCCGGCTGGTAGTGGTACTCGTTGCTCACATGCGGGCACAGCTGCCAAAAGGCAACAGCGCTTGCCGCGGCCACGTTGAGTGAATCGACCCCATGCGCCATCGGAATACGCACGGCGCGGTCGCAGCCTGCAATGGTCTTGGCGCCCAAGCCAGCACCCTCGGTGCCCATAAAGATTGCCAGGCGGTCAATCTCCTGGAGCGCGGGATCGTCCAGCGACACCGAATCATCCGTCAACGCCATAGCGGCACACGAAAAGCCGGCATCGTGTAGCACCGCCAGCCCATCATGCGGCCATACGCGCGCTTCGCTGCCAATGCGTGTCCAGGGCACCTGGAACACCGTGCCCATGCTCACGCGGGCCGAACGACGATACAGCGGATCACAACACGTAGGACTGACCAAAATGCCGTCAACGTTGAGCGCGGCCGCCGAGCGGAATATTGCGCCCACATTGGTATGGTCGACAATGCCCTCGAGCACGCACACGCGCACCGGGCGCTCCCCCGCCGCCTCGACGACGCCGCCCAAGAACTCATCAACCGGAATCTGTCGCGGGCGACGAAATGCCGCGAGCGCACCGCGCGTCACGTTAAAACCCGTCAGACGCTCCATAAGCTCCATCGAGGCAACGAACACGGGAACCGGACCCGCGCCCTCGCGTACCGCCAGGCGCTCAAACAGCGGCATCATTTGGTCGAGCCAGCGCTCGCCCAAAAGAAAGCTCACCGGCTCGTATCCGGCGCGAACCGCACGTTCGATGACCTTGGCACTCTCGGCGATAAAAATGCCCTTCTGCGGCTCCAGCACGCAGCGCAGCTCACGCTCGGTCAGTCGCACGTAGGCATCAAGCCGCTCGTCCTCGAGCGAATCGATTCGCAGCACCTCAACGGCATCAGTCATAGCAGCCAGCCCGCACCTTTCTTTACAGCGCATCTATACCAAACGAGGCGACGCTAAGCGCCGCCCCATGCATTCAAACAATCCGATGATACCGTTCACGCCGGACGATTTACGCCTCAACGCGACGATACGTTACGAACTCATAATCGACACCCTCGTCGCCCTCGCCCGAGGCAATCGTGGCAACACCGCCACGCCGCGCAATCTCCCACGCGGGATCGGCATCCAAATCGGGAAAATACGTATCCACGTCATGCACGCAATGGTTATGCGTAACCTCGGCCTCCACGCAATACGGCAAAAACTGTCGATATACCTCGCCGCCGCCAATCACCCACGCAACGGTCTCATCGGCAACCGCGGCGAGCGCCTCGCCGATACTATGCACCACGTCGACACCTTCGGGCGAAAAATCCTCGTCGCGCGTGAGCACGATATTGCGACGATTCTTGAGCGGCCGTGCGCCGGGAAAACTCAGCAGGGTCTTGCGCCCCATAATAACCGGGCAACCTTTGGTGCACGCCACAAAATGACGCATGTCGGCACGGTTGGACACCACCATGTCGCCCTCGCACCCAATACCCCAGTCATCGCACACGGCGACAATGGCAGAAAGCTTACACGTCATGCACGTCACCTACACCGCAATGGGGATGTTCTTGACCTGCGGGCCGTGCTCATAGCCCTCGACAATCAGGTCGTCGGTCGTAAACGCATAGAAGTCATGCACATCGGGGTTAAGCGTTACCTTAGGCGCGGCAAACTGCGGACGCTCGATAAGCTCCCGGACGATATCGACATGACGGTCGTAAATGTGGGCATCGGCAATCACATGCAGCAACTCGCCGGGAATCATATCGACCGACTGCGCGACCATCATCAGCAAAATGGCGTACTGGCACACATTCCAGTTGTTCGCAGCCAAAATGTCCTGGCTGCGCTGGTTGAGAATCATGTTGAGCGTCGGTTTATCATCCTGCGGGCGCTGCGTCACGTTATACGTCACGCTGTAGGCGCACGGATACAGGTGCATCTCGGACAGGTCGCTAAACACGTAGGTATTCGTCATAATGCGGCGGCTGTACGGCGTATTCTTGAGGTCGTACAGCACACGGTCCATCTGATCGAAGTCACCCTCGGCATAATGGCTCTTCTGCCCAATCTGATACCCGTAGGCCTTGCCGATGGAGCCGGTCTCGTCGGCCCACTCATCCCAAATATGACTGTTGAGGTCATGCACGTTATTGGACTTCTTTTGATAGATCCATAGGATCTCATCCATGGCAGATTTGAGGGCCGTGCGACGCAGGGTAAGCGCCGGAAACTCCTCACGCAGGTCGTAGCGGGCCGTGACGCCAAAGTTTTTAATGGTATAGGCAGGGGTGCCGTCCTCCCACACCGGGCGGACCTTTTGGCCCTCGGTGGTGGTGCCATGGTCCAGAATATCGCGGCACATGGTTACAAACTGTTGATCAGCCTTGCTCATTGACCCTCCTGTCAGTCGCCTATAAGCGATTTTAATTGTAGCCCAGGCGCGCAGTGTCGGATTGGACACTTGGGTCGGCACACGCAATGCACGGCAGCCAGCACCCCCACAATCGCAGACGTAACAACTTTGAATTTCTGACATATGTTAAAAAAGCTTGCGCGGAACCGCATACACGCTATCCTATTACTGACATATGTCAGATTTGGAGAGAGTATGGCAGGAAGACGCGAAAAATTACGCCGTGTTGGGATCATCCCCGAATATCGCGGCTTTACCCCCGACGGCCTTGCCAGCGGAGACGCCATCGACATGACGGTCGACGAACTCGAGGCGCTGCGCCTGTGCGACCTGGAAGGCCTTAACCAAGAGGCAGTCGCACAGCAGATGGGTATCGCGCGCGCCACGGTGGCGGCTATTTGCAGCCGTGCGCATCGCAAGGTGGCAAACGCGTTGGTCAACGGGCGGGCGCTCGTCATCGAGGGCGGCAATATCGCGTACTCCCCCATCACCGCAACGACGGCCGCATGGCCAGCAAAGGAGGTCGACACCATGAGGGTGGCAACCACGTACGACAACGGCAACATCTTTATGCACTTTGGCCGCAGCGAGCAGTTCAAGATCTACGACATTCAGGATGGCAAGGTACTCAACGAGCAGGTCGTGGGCACCGACGGCACCGGTCACGGTGCCCTTGCGGGCCTGCTCGCCAACGGTGGCGTGGACACGCTCATCTGCGGCGGCATCGGCGGTGGCGCCATCAACGCGCTTGCCCAAGCCGGCATCACGGTGTACGCAGGAGCTCAGGGCAGCTGCGACGCTTGTGTCGAGGCCCTTATCGCCGGAACGCTCGCACAGAACGGCGAGGCCACGTGCGGCTGCCACGGCCATGACCACGACCACGCCCACGAACATGGCGAGTCCTGCAGCTGCCACGGCCATCACGAGCACGAGGGCTGCGGCTGCCACTAACGGCACGGCACCGCGAGCTCGGGGCGCGACGCTGAACGCAGCCCAACTATCAAAGCCAACAACAAAGGCCACCCGGTAGCTTCCGAGTGGCCTTTGCCATATCAAGCTGGAATTACAGCCCTATTTCTTATTGCGCATCTGCGCTTCCATCTGGCGCAGCAGGTCCATATCGGACTTAGGACCACCCGTTCCCAGGCCGCCCATGCCGCCCAAGCCCATGGCATCCAGACCGGGAATATTGGGCATGCGCATCTTCTTGCCCTTCTTGCCCTTTTTGCCCTTCTTGCCGCCGGCCTGTGCCTGATTGGCCATCGTGCGCATGCGGCCCATCATCTTGTTCATCTCGCCCCACTGCTTCATAAGGCTATTGACCTCGGTGGGGGTCACACCGGCGCCCTTGGCGATACGCGCGCGACGCTGGCCGTTGATGATGGAGGGACGCAGACGCTCCTCCTTGGTCATCGACATGATGATGGCCTCGTTCTTGTCGAAGATGCCCTCGTCCAGGTTACCGCCCATCTGGTTGAGCGCGCGCTGGCCACCGGGGAGCATGCCCAGGATACCCTTCATGCCGCCCATCTTTTTGACGGCTTTCATCTGGTCGAGCATGTCGTTCATGGTAAAGCCCTCGCGCAGCATGCGCTCGGCAGCCTCGAGCTGTTCGGCATCGGCGGCCTCCTGGGCCTTCTCGATGATGCCGACAACGTCGCCCATGCCCAAGATTCGCTTGGCCATGCGATCGGGATAGAACGGCTCAAGCGAATCGGGTTTCTCGCCCATGCTCACAAACTTGATGGGCTTGCCGGTCACCTGACGCACCGAAAGCGCGCCACCGCCACGGGCGTCACCGTCGAGCTTGGAGATAATCACACCATCAAAGTCGGTGCGCTCAGCAAACGTCGAGACCACGTTGACGATATCCTGGCCGGTCATGGCGTCGACGACCATCAGCACCTGGTCGGGCTTGACGGCCTTCTTGATGTCGACGGCCTCCTGCATCATCTGCTCGTCGATCTGCAGGCGGCCGGCGGTATCGACGATGACCACGTCACGCAGGTGGTCGACGGCCTCCTGGATGGCGCCCTTGGCGATGTCGACCGGGTGCTCGCCGTCACCGCGGAAGACCGGCACGCCGATCTCGCCACCGAGCGTGGCAAGCTGGTCGGCAGCAGCGGGACGGTAGACGTCGCACGCGGCGAGCAGCGGCGAGCGGCCCTGCTTCTTGAGCAGGTAGGCAAGCTTTACGGCAGCCGTGGTCTTACCGGAGCCCTGCAGGCCCACGAGCATGATGACATTAGGAATGCGGTTGCTAAAAACGAGCTTGCTCTCGGTTGAGCCAAGCATCTCGGTGAGCTCGTCGAGCACGATCTTGACGACGTTTTGCGCCGGCGACAGCGACTCCATGACCTCGGCGGTCATGCAGCGCTCCTTGGTCTTAGCAACGAACTCCTTGACGACCTTAAAGTTAACGTCGGCCTCGAGCAGCGCCATGCGAATGTCGCGCATGGCCGAGGTGATATCGGCCTCGGTCAGCTTACCCTTGCCGCGCAGGCGGTCAAATGTGTCGTTGAGGCGATCGCTCAGAGAATCAAACACTGGTTACTCCTTAATTGGACTCGCCCACCAGGGCGCGGCAGAAATCTTTGGCATTGAACTCCTGCAGGTCATCGACCTGCTCGCCCACGCCCACGCGCAGAATCGGGAGCTTGAGCTTCTCGGCCACGGCCATGGCGATGCCGCCCTTTGCCGTACCGTCGAGCTTCGTCATGATGATACCGTCCAGACCCAGCGCCTCGTTAAACTCGAGCGCCTGGTTCAGACCGTTCTGGCCGGTGGCGGCATCGATCACGAGCACGACCGAGACGGGCATGGGGCCGGCGGCCATATTGGCGGCGCGCTTACGCGTCACGTTAACCACCTTGGCAAGCTCGCGCATGAGCTCGGGGCTCGTGTGCAGGCGGCCGGCGGTGTCGATCAGCACCAGGTCGCTGCCGCGCTTATCGGCCTCATCGAGCACGTCGTAGCAAACACTTGCCGGGTCGGAGCCGCGATCGCGCTTAATGACGGGGACGCCGGCGCGCTGACCCCACACATCGAGCTGCTCGATGGCGGCGGCGCGGAAGGTATCGGCAGAACCGATCACGACATTCTTGCCGCGGGCGGCCATGGCGCTCGCGATCTTGCCGACCGTCGTGGTCTTGCCGGCGCCGTTAATGCCTACAAACAGCACGCAGCTCGGCGTGTCGGAGAACGGATCGCGCTCGGCGGGCACAAAATGCTGCTCGAGCTGCTCAGCCAGGGCGCGACGGAGCTGCGGGGCGGTCTTGAGGTTCTTCTTGGCGGCCGTCTCGCGCAGATCATCGGAGACCTGAATGGCGACCTCGGCACCCATGTCACCCATAACGAGGGTGTCCTCAAGGTCCTCCCAAAAGTCCTCGTCGACCTCGCCGCCAAAGTAGAAGACCTCGTTGAGGGCCTCGCGGCTGCGCTCAAGTCCGCGCGAGAGAGCGTCAAAGAATCCCATTATGCATTCACGACCTTTCCGGTTTCGCGATCGAGTTTTTGCGAGACGACGCGACTGACGCCGTCGGCTTGCATCGAGACGCCGTAGAGAACGTCAGCGTCCTCCATAGTACGGCGCTGATGCGAGATAACCAAGAGCTGCGTATCGGAACGTAACACGTCGAGCGCACCGATGAGCTTGGACAGGTTAGCGTCATCGAGAGCCGCCTCGACCTCGTCCAGCACATAGAACGGCACCGTGCGCGTGCGATACACGGCAAAGAGCAGGGCGAGCGCCGTCAGACTCTTCTCGCCGCCCGACATGAGCATCATCTTGGTGATGCGCTTGCCGCGCGGCTGCGCCACGACCTCGATACCCGTCTCGGCCGGATGCTCGGGATCGGTCATCTCCAGATGAGCCTGGCCACCCGGGAACAGCATAGCGAAGATCTCGCGGAAGTTCGCGTCGACCTTCTCAAACGTCACCAGAAACGCCTTGCGCATCTTGCGATCAATGGCCACCGTGATCTTGGTGAGCGCCTTACGCGCGCTCTCCAGATCGGCCAGCTGCTCCTCGATGTAGTCAGCGCGGCGCTTGAGCTGCTCGTACTCCTCCATGGCAACTTGGTTCACGGGACCAAGGTTGTTGATCTGGCGCACAAGCTGGTTGAGCTCGCGCTCGGCGGCATCGCGGTCCGTGGGCGCAGGAAGCATAAGCGCTTCCTCGAGTACCGTGTTGCCATCGGCGGTAATGGCCTTAATGGCGGCCTCTACCTGCACCTCGAGCTTGCCACGCGCGACCTTAAACTCGTTTTGCGTGGCGGTGGCGGTATCGACCTTCTCCTTAGCGCGGGCAACCTCTGCCTTGGCATCCTCGATGGTCTTCTTGAGCGAAGCAGAGTCCGCCTCCTCCAGAGAGGCCTGGTCACGCAGACGCGCTGCCCAATCCGACGCGCGCTCCAGCAGGGCCGAATAGCGCTCGTGCATGGGATCGACGCGCAGGCGCAGCAGCTCGAGTGAGCGCGAAGCCTGGCGTGTTCCGCGGATACGGCGGTCGATGCCCTCCAGGCGATGCTCCAGATCGGGTACACGGCCCTTCAGAGAACGAAGGCGCTCGCTCGTCTGGGCTAGGCGGACCTTGGCATCGGCGAGCTTACCGGCAGCCTCAGAATCGTCACGGCGAACGCGGTCGAGCTCGTCATTGGCCTCGGCAATCTGAAGGCCCAGGTCGCTTGCCTGCGCACGGGCCTCGTCCCGCGAACGGGTGAGCTCGTCCACGTGCGGGCGCGCAGCGCGAACGGCCTCGGCGGCCTGCTCGCGGCGCTTGGAGATGCGCACGCGCTCGACCTCGGCGTTGTTGGCGCTTTGCTCCAGGCGGCCAATCTCGGAGAGCAGCGAGCGGCGCTCGCCCTCAAGACGGGCGATCTCGCCGGCGGCATCGCCCTCAGCGGCACGCGCCTCTTCGACGGCCGCATTGGCCTCGACGACCTGATCCGACACATGCTCAAACACAGCAGCCAGATCAGGCTCCAGGCCCTCCAGCTCGCGAATGCGACGCTTGCGCTCCAAAGCACCCGAAGCCTCGCCGGCGTCGAGCCCCACACGCACCAGGCCGCCGCAGGCAACGCGGGCGCCATCGGGGGTCACGTAAGTCACGCCGTCAACGACAGGCGCGGCCAGCGCAGCCGCCAAGTCGTCGACAACGTAATAGCCGCCGAGCAGCGCCTCGACAACCGGGCCATAGCCGGCGCGTACGGACAGGCGATCGACCAGGCGGGAACCGGCAGCGCCCTTAGCGGCAGCGGAGGCGCTCACACCGCGCGCGACCAGCAGCGCCTCGCCCGAGGCCTTCTTCTGGTCCAGAGCGGCACGACCGGCACGCTCAAGCGCGGACGCATCGTCGAACAGCAGCGCATCGATATCGCCGGCGAGCAATTGCTCAACCAGGCCCTCAAGCTCACGCGGGGCCTCGAGCACGTCGCCCAGACGACCCGAGACATCGTCGCCCAGCGCACCCATCAGACGGCTCACCAGCGGCGAGCTGTCAGCCATGCGGGCATCGAGCTTCTTTTGGCTGGCAAGCTCCGAGCGCACCTCGGACAGTTTGTTGCGCGCCTCGCTCTCGCGGGCACGCAGGTCCTTAAGGGCTGCACGGGCGACCTCGGTAGCCTCGCGCGCATCAATCTGGGCTTGACGGGCCTGATCGAGTGCACCCTCAAGCTCCTCGGCGCGGTCGCGACGGCTCTCGAGTGAGGCCGTGACTTCCTCGAGCTGCTCGTCGATCTGCTCCAGGCGTGAGGCGTACATGTTGTCCTCGACCTCGGCGTTGCTCAGCGAGTCCTTCACCTTGGCGAGTTCGAGCGCCGCGTTATCGGCCACACGCTGCACATCGCGTTGCTCACGCGTAAGCTGCGAAATCTGATTGTCGAGCGTCACGCGCCGCTCGTGGAGCTGAGCGGCGGCAGGACCAGCGGCGTCAACGTCCTCCTGGGCCTGCATGTGCGCGCCGGTCACTTCCTCAAGCTGCGCACGCGCGTCCTCGAGCTCCTCTACCACGCGACGACGCTGATGCTCGGAGCTCGAGATCTGGCCGCGCATGTCGGACAGGCGCGACACCATGTTGTGGCCCTTTTCCTCGAGCAGGCGCATATCGGAGTTAATGCGGCCGACCACGTCTTGCATATGGCGGCGCTGCTCGCCCAGATCGCCCACAAACAGGCCCTTTTCCTCGAGCATGACCTGGAGCTTCTCGAGCTCGCGTTCCTTTTCGCCCAAGCGGTACTGCGCAAGCTCCAGCTCGGCGGCACCTTCCTTGGAGCGGCTCTCCAAGTCGTTCCACTGCGACTGCAGCGAACGCAGCTCGTCGACGGCCAGCATCTGCGTAAGCTCGTTCGCGCGCGAGGACAGCTCTTTATACTTGCGCGCGCGATCGACCTGACGCTCCAGCGGTCGCAGCTGACGGGCAATTTCCTTATTGATGTCGCGGGCACGCGTCAGGTGCTCGTCCATCGATTTAATCTTTTTGAGCGCACGCTCCTTGCGGCGCTTGTGCTTGGAGATGCCGGCGGCCTCCTCGATGAGGGCACGGCGCTCCTCGGGGCGGCTCTGCAAAATGGCGTCGAGCTTGCCCTGGCTGATGATGGAATGCGTATCCTTGCCCAAGCCCGAATCGTGCAGGATGTCCTGAATGTCCATCAGGCGGCACGGACTCGAGTTGATGAGGTACTCGCTTTCGCCCGAGCGATACATACGACGGGTGATGGCGACCTCGTCAAAGTCGACGGGCAGCATATGGTCCGAGTTATCGAGCACCAGCGTGACCTCGGCGACACCCACCGGCTTGCGCGCTGACGAGCCCGAGAAGATGACATCCTCCATGGCCTGGCCGCGCAGCTGCTTGGCGCTCTGCTCGCCCAGGACCCACAGAATCGAGTCAGAGATGTTCGATTTTCCCGAGCCGTTGGGACCGACGATGACGGTCAGGCCCGGCTCAAACGTCATATGGGCGCGGTCGGCAAACGACTTGAACCCTTTGAGCGTGAGGGACTTGAGATACACGGTTCCTCGCTTAAACAGGCTTCTTGTTGAGAATCACGCCGTTGGTGGTGTAGCCCATGCGGTCAAGTGCCTCAAGTGCAGCGGCTCCCTCGGCTTCCTTCTTTGAGGAGCCGGAGCCGCGACCCTGGCGAATACCATCGATCAACACCACGGCGGTAAAGGTGGGCGCATGCGCCGGGCCCTCGGAGCCAACGAGCTTATACGCCGGGGGTTCGTGACCGTCGGCTTGCACGCACTCCTGCAAGAACGATTTGGGGTTCGCGGGGTGCTCGGCACGCTCGGAGGCCAGGTGCGGCTTAAGCGTACGGTGAATGAACTCCGCCGCCGCATCCCAGCCGGCGTCCAGGTACAGCGCGCCCACGAGCGACTCGTAGACGTTCTCGAGCGCCGAATGCAGGCCGCGCGCACCGGTACCGGTCTCGGAGGCACCAAAGATGATGATGTCATCGATGCCCAACTCGTGAGAAACCTCGGACAGCGTGGCGCCCGAGACAAGCGACACCTTCAGGCGCGTGAGCTTGCCCTCGTCAAACTCCGGATAGGACTCAAAGAGCGAACGGGCGACGACGGCGCCCAAAATGGAATCGCCCAAGAACTCAAGGCGCTCATAGCTGGCAGAAACCGGCTGGCCCTCGACTGCCGAGGGATGCGTAAGCGCCGCGCGCAGCAGCACCTTATTATTGAACTCGTGGCCAAGAATCTCCTGGGCGCGCGTAAGTCGTTCGGATAAAGCCAAGACCTAAGCCTCCCTGGCGTTTTCGATCGCGTCGACGGCGTCGGCGACAGAGTTGAGCGAGAGCAGGGTCTCGTCATCGATCTCGAGATTGAACTCGTCCTCGATAGCCGTAACCAGTTGCAGGCGCTCGAGCGAGTTGGCATCGAGGTCGTCAAAGGTGGTCTCATCGCTAATTTCGGCAACATCGACGCCCAGAACGTCAGCAGCGACCTCGGCGATCTTGTCGAAGATTTCGGAGCGGTCCATAGCGCTTCCTCTCATAGTGCATGAATACCAAAAGAATGGTACCGCCCGGGCGGTACCAAGACACGGTTCTGATTCTACCCCACGACGCACGCCCCGAGGCGCATAACAGCGCTCTAACTCGCTCTTATAAAACGATACCGTCCATAGAGTTGGCGACATTCTCGACCAGCCCGGCGCGCACGGCTTCAGCCGCCGCGAGCGTACCGTTTTTGACGGCCTCGACCGAGGTGGCACCGTGACCGATCAGGACCACGCCACGCAGGCCCAAAAGAATCGCGCCGCCCTTGGCATCACCAGACAGCTTGGTCTTAATCTCGCGCATCTGCTTTTTGATGAGCAGCGCGGCGATCTTGGTGCCGAGCGAGGCCATAAAGGCGCCCTTGAGCTCCTGTAGCAAAAACTTGGCAGCGCCCTCGGTAGCCTTGAGAGCGATATTGCCCGACATGCCGTCGGCAACAACGACATCGAAGTTACCCGAGGTGATGTCCGTTCCCTCGCAGTTACCAACAAAGCCGGGAACGGCGGCTTTCATGGCCGGGAAGCAGGCCTTGGTAAAGTTGGAGCCCTTCTCGTCCTCGGTGCCATTGGCGAGCAGACCTACGCGAGGATGGTCAACGCCCAAGACGACGCGGGCATAGGCGCTGCCCATCTGCGCAAAGCGCACCATATCGTCCACCTCGACATCGGGGTTGGCGCCCATATCGCACAGCACCGTCAGACCGCCGGCGCGATTGGGTAGCGCATTGGTCAGACAGGGACGTACCGGCTGCTTCTTGCCTTCGGCCTGATACCTAAACGGCGTCACATAGGCGGTGGCAGCAGCAGTCATGGCACCGGTCGAGCCGGCAGAGAAGAACGCGTCCGCATTTCCCTTCTTGATGGCGCGGCACGACAACACGATCGACGATTTACGCTTGGTCATCACGGCGCGAATGGGATCGTCATCCATGGCGATAACGTCGGGTGCCTCAAGGGCCTCAACACGTGCATGGGAAGCAGCAAAGGGATTAACGATTTCAGCGGGGCCAGCTGCCAAGACCTCGATATCGGAATCGGCGGCAAGTGCAGCCTCGATACCATCGAGAACAACCTGAGGTTTCTCGTCTCCGCCCACAACGTCTACACAAACGCGAACGCTACTCATATACATACTCCTTATACAAAAATGGCCGACTCATTGAGCCGGCCATTGTGGTTCCATTTGGAACGGCATCGCATCCAGAGTATACCGTTACTCGGTAACGATAACCTCGCGGTCCTTGTAGAAACCGCAGCTGGGGCACACGTGGTGCGGAAGCTTGACAGCGCCGCAACGGGGGCACGTGGACTGAGCCGCAGCCGAGATCTTCATGTTGGCGGAACGACGGGTGTGAGTGCGGATACGACCCTGCTTTTGTTTAGGTACGGGCATAGTGACCTTCCTTATGAACTATCCAGTGTGGCGATTACGCTCAAGTAGCGATACTACCACAGTTTTACTCATCGAGCTTGAGATTCTTCAATGCTGCAAATGGATTTTCCGTGGCAGCGGCCCATTCTGCCTCTGCCTGGGCGGCGCAATCGCATTGCTCGACGTTGAGATTGCAACCGCAAGTGGGGCACAGGCCGCGGCAATCGGGCTTGCACAGAACGACAAACGGCGTGTCCATGACGACCGCGTCGTTGATGGGCTCACCCAGATCGACGATGCGGTCCTCACCCAGGAGCTCGTAGCCGTCCTCGTAGGCCTCGGGATCCTCGGGCTCCTCAAAGAGGTAGAACTCCTCGATCTCGCCGGCGATATCAAACGAGGCAGGCTCCAGGCAACGGTCGCACTCGCCGGTGGCGTGCGCGCGGACCATGCCCGTGAGCAAGACACCGGTACCGGCATTGGTAAAGACAACGTCGTAGTCGATGCCGTCCTGTAGCTGGTACTCCTTCTCGCCCACCGTGTAGGCGGCAACATCGACCTTGCCGGTCAGCGGATACGAATCACCAGGAAACTCGAGCTGCTCAGAAAGATCGACGGTAACGCTCGGGAACTCAGCCATTACCACTGACCATTCTGTTGGGCGGCACCCTCGTTGAGCTGCTGACGGCAACGGGTAACGGTGCCGGTCAGGCTCTTGAGGTTCTCCTCCAGGTGCGTAAAGACCTGCTCTGCGTAGTCCTCGGCAGCATAACGCGTCTCGCGCTCGTACTGCTGGGCACGATCGCGGATGTCGTCGGCCTGCTGCTGTGCCAAGCGGACGATCTCCTGCTCACCGGCAATGGTGAGGGCCTGCTGCTGAGCGTCGGCGATGATGGAATCGGCCTGAGCGGCGGCGGAAGCCATAAGCTCCTCGCGCTCCTTAAGGATACGGCGGGACTTCTGCCACTCCTCGGGATAGCTCATGCGGATCTCGTCGAGAATGTTGAAGAACACGTCGGCGTCGATGACCTTGAACTGAGCGTTCTTGCCGAAAGGCGGCTTGGCTTCCTCGATCAGCCCTTCGAGCTCATCGACCAAGCTGACGATCCTATCGCCAGGAAAATTCTCGCCCGGCATCCGGTCTCCTTTCATAGGTAACATATCATCGTGCTAGTTTACCACATGCCACCAGGCAATAAAAAACGTCACGAAAAGCGGTGTCTGAGCGCTTCGACCACGTTGGGCGGGACAAACGTCGATACATCGCTGCCGAGTGAGGCGATCTGGCGAACGACCGAGCTCGAGATATAGCCGTACTGCGGCGCACTCATGACAAAGATGGACTCCAGCTCGCTATCCAGGCGATAGTTGAGGTCGGCCTGCTGCAGCTCATATTCAAAGTCGGTCATGGCGCGCAGACCCTTGACCACGGCTCCTGCTCCCTGTTCGCGGGCAAAATCGACCAAGAGACCGGTGAAAGGCAGTACCTCGACGCCGTCCAAATCGCCGAGGGCCTCACGGGCCAGCGCCACGCGCTCGTCGAGCATAAAGGTGGTGCCCACGCCGTTTTTTCCCTGCGACTCGGCAACGGCGACGATCACGCTGGGAAAGATGCGGCGGGCTCGGCGGATCACGTCGATATGGCCAAAGGTGATGGGATCGAAGGTGCCCGGGACGATTACGCGGTTAATGGTGTCATTCATGGGCGTCCTCCGTGGGTGCGTCGCTATCGATACCATCATCCTCGCCGTTGCCGACCCAACGAAGCAGGTCGACCGAGGTAATGCCGTAGCGCTTCTCGCGCACGATCTCAAAGCCTGCCGGATGCGCGCCCGCATCGGCGGCGGCATGCTCAAACAGGGCATAAGCGCCAGGTGCAAGCAGACCCTGCTGAGCCAGGTTCTGCAGCAGTTCCTCGACCGGCTCGGCACCAAAAGCATAGGGCGGGTCGAGCAGGACCAGATCAAAGGGGCCGCCCGGCACACGACCGCGCGAGGCGCTCGCCAGCATGTCGCCCGTTACCACGCGCCAACGCGCACGGTCACGGCAGAGCGACTCGATATTCTTGGTAATGAGCCGCGCGGCATTCCGATCGATCTCGAACGTCGTGAGTGAGCGGGCACCACGTGAGAGCATCTCTAACCCTAAGGCACCGGAGCCGCCAAAGGCGTCCAGCATGCGGACCTCGTCCAGATCGAAGTCAAATGCCGACATGACCATAGATGCGCATGCCTCGCGCACGCGATCGGTCGTGGGGCGGGTGACATCGCGACCACGGGGCTCCTCGATCTTACGACCGCGCCATTCGCCGCCGATGATTCTCATCCTCCGCTGACCTCCTTAAAAATGTGTCGATATCGCATGGCGACCGCATCGCGCAGGGGGCGCGTCGCCACGGAGTCAAGGGTGCAAGCATACCGCAAGAGCTCGACCGCGTCCAAATGGGCCCACTCGATCAGCTCCTCGTCGGCATCCAGGTCGACAAAGCGCAGGGTCACACCGCCATGCTGGCGGTACCCCAGAATTTCGCCCTCGTGGCGCAGACGCAGGTCCATCTGGGCGAGCGTAAAGCCGTCCGAGGTCTTTTCGAGCGACTGGAGACGGTCTTGCGCCGCCGAAGCGCCGCCGTTGCCCTTGGAGTGCGTCATGACCAGGCAGGTGCCCGACACGCTGCCGCGGCCCACGCGGCCGCGCAGCTGGTGCAGGGCCGCCAAGCCAAAGCGCTCACCGTTCTCGATGACCATGACGGTGGCGTTGGGCACGTCGACGCCCACCTCGACCACCGTAGTCGAGACGAGCACGTCGATCTCGCCGCGCTTGAAGGCATCGATAACCTGGTCCTTCTCCCCCGCTGGCATGCGGCCGTGAAGGCGCTCGATGGCAAGACCCGGCAACGCCAGACGCAGGCGATCGAGCTCGGTCGCCGTATCGTGCAGCGGCACGGGGACCGTCACGCGGCCCTCGCCGTCGCGGGCGATACCGGGCACGTCCTCCAGCTCATCGGCCGAGTCGCTCGGCTCCACGAGCGGGCAAATCACGTAGGCCTGCTGACCCTTTTCATGCGCCTCGCGGATGGCGCCATAGGCAAGGTCGCGGCTCGACTCGGTAAGGACGCATGTCGTCACGCCAGCGCCAGGGACGGGCCGATGGCGGATGATGCTCGTGTCCAGATCGCCGTAGACCGAAAGTGCCAGCGTACGTGGGATGGGCGTTGCCGTCATAACGAGCAGATCGGCACCAGGGCCCTTCGCACGCAGGGCGTTGCGTTGACCGACGCCAAACCGGTGCTGCTCATCGATGACCACGAGCGACAGATGCTTGAACGCAACGTTATCCGAAAGCACCGCGTGGGTGCCAAAGAGGACATCGAGCTCTCCCGATTCCAGCTGGGCATGGATGCGCTCGCGCTCTGCGGCCGGCGTGGCACCCGTCAGAAGCGCCCAAGACATGCCGGCCTGCGAGAGCAGAGGGCCGGTCTTATCGGCATATTGACGCGCCAGCACGCCCGTGGGCGCCATAACGCAGGCCTGCGTGCCGCTATCGGCAGCCACAGCCAGCGCGCAGGCGGCAACAGCGGTCTTGCCGGTACCGACATCGCCCAGCAGCAGGCGGTTCATCACGCGCCCGCCATCGCACATATCGCGCAGGATATCTTGGAACGCGGCGTCCTGCTCGTCGCTCAGCGAAAACGGCAGAGCCTGCTTAAGCGCGGCCAGGTGCTCGCCCGCGGCATGCGCATAAGGCACCACGTCGACCATACCGCCATCGTTGCGCAGACGCAGTGCGAGCTGCAAGCAGAGACACTCCTCGTAGGCAAGCCGTGCGCGCGCGATATCGCGCTCGGCCATGCTCGAGGGAAAGTGGATCGAGCGCAGCGCACGGGCATTGCTCATGAGCTTCCGCTTTGCGCGCAGCGGCGCGGGAATGGGATCGAACGGATTAGCAGCCACTTCGAGCGCACCGCTCACGATACGGCGCATCCATGCCTGACTCACGCCGTCACTTACGTAGTGAACCGGCAAAATGGTGCCGGCGGCGCGCCCGTCCTCGAGCTTTTCAAAGTGCGGCGAGGCCATCTGCTTAAAACCGTAGGCAAACTCAACCTTGCCCATCACGGCCAGGCGGTCGCCCTGCTTAAGCTGCTGGGCAATCCAAGGCTGACGGAAAAAGGCGACCTGCAGCACGCCCGTCTCATCAACGAGTGAGACCTCGGTCACCTGCATGCGCGGACGCGGCTTCTTTTGAACGATACGGTCGACCGTGGCGATGATGGTGCACACGGTACCAATGGGCGCCATCTCGATGGACCAGGAGCGCGTAAAGTCGAGGTATCGATGAGGGATATGGAGAAGGAGGTCCCCCACCGTCCGAATACCCAGACGGCGAAGGGCCTCCTCACGTTTACCCGAAACATATTTGAGTCGCGCGATATCCTCGTCGAGCGCATTGCTCTGGGCAAAGCGCTCCGAGACGCGCGGCACGGAGCACAGCTCGGACATGGGCAGTTGCCTACTCGATCGAGAAGATAACGGGATAGAGCGGCTGCTCGCCACGATGGGCGTCAATCTCCAGATCGGGCTGAGCCTCCTCAATGGCGTCGACAATCTCCTGGAAGGCCTCATCGGACAGTTCCTCGCCTGCCAGAATCGTCAGCGCGTCACCCTCCTCTTCCTCCTGCATACGGTTGATGCAGTCGAGCGTGACCTGCTTCACGTCGGAGCCGACCACATCGATGGAGCCGGCGATGATGCCCATGACGTCACCGGAGTGAATCGGCGAGCCGTCGGAGGCACTGGAATCGCGCACGGCACGGGTGACCTCGCCATCACGAACCTCACTGATGGCGTCGACCATAGCGGCGACGGCATCCTCGAGCTCGGAATCGGGCAGGACCGCGAACAGCGCGGAGAAGGCCTGCGGAACGGTCTTGGTGGGAACGACGGCGACCTTCTTGTCGGTGCAGGCAGAGGCAGCGGCCTCGGCGGCCATGCGGATGTTGCCGTTGTTGGGCAGAATGATGACCGAGGTCGCGTTGACCTGGTCGACGGCGCCCAGCAGGTCTGCAGTCGAGGGATTCATGGTCTGGCCACCGGACACGATCACGTCAACGCCGAGGGACTTGAGGATGTCTGCCTCGCCGGAACCGGCGGCAACGGCGACAAAGCCCAGGGCCTTCGCGGGCTCGGCGGCCTTCTCCTGGTCCTCGTGGATCTTGGCGGTACGGTCGTGGGCCTCCATCTCCATGTTGTGGATAAAGACCTCGTAGATCTGGCCAAGCTGCAGCATGTGCTCGAGCACCAGGTTCGGGGTGTTGGAGTGCACGTGGATCTTGTAGTCGGGATATGCGCCCACGAGCAGCTCACAGTCGCCCATGGAACCCAGGAACTTAAGGCACTCGTCCTCGTCAAACGGGGCGTCGGCCTTAAACAGGAACTCATTGCAGTAACGGAATTCCGAGCCCTCCCAGTCGTCGTTAGCCTCGATCTCAACGCGGCCAAGAGCGGCATCACGGGCAGAGCCGGCGGAATCAAACGTGGCGGAGAAATCCTCGACAACGGTGCTGCGGCCAAGCGCGGCGGCAACAAAGTTCTCCAGGAAGATGGCAAAGCCAAAGGCGCCGGAGTCGACCACGCCGTTCTCCTTCAGAACGGGCAGAAGGTCGGGCGTGCGAGCGACAGACTGATATGCCTCGACGACGATAGCGTCGAGCGCGTCCTCGGCCGAGAACTTCTTCTTCTCGCACTCGTCGGCCTTGGTCGAGACATCGCGCAGCACCGTGAGGATCGTGCCCTCGATGGGCTTACGGACGGCCTGGAAGGCGACCTTGACGGCTCGGCGGAACGCATAGGCAATGTTGGCGGACGTAATGGGCTCGTCGGCAGAGACAAGGCCCTCGGCCACACCGCGCAGGATCTGCGAGGTGATGACACCGGAGTTGCCGCGGGCGCCCATCAGGGAGCCGTGGGTGATGGCGCCGGCGATGGCCTCCATGTCAGCGTCGGCGGGAAGAGCGGAGAGCTCCTTGGTCACCGAGGCGAGCGTGAGCGACATGTTGGTACCGGTGTCGCCGTCGGGTACGGGGAAGACATTGAGCTTGTTGATCTCCTCGGCCTTGTCGGAAACAGCAGCCGCAGCGATCGGAAAACAGGTGCGAATGGTCTTTGCAATCATGGGTATTTGAATCTCCGTTTTCGGATGCTAGTTCAGACGGCTCTTGAGCGCGTCGATGTGAATGCCGATCTTAAGGCTGGCGGGATCGATCTGGGCGATCTCCTGCAGGGTGAAGGCAACGGAGCTCGAAAGATTGTGGCAGACGGACTTCATGTTGACGCCGTTCTCGAGCACGACGTGAAGATCGACCGTAAGGCCGTTCTCGTCGGCGGAGACAAGCACGCCCTTGCGGAGGCGCTGACCGGCAAGCAGGCGCACGCTCTCGGCGCCCTGGAGCTGCTCAGCCATACCGACGACGCCATAGCACGTCATCGCGGCATAACCGGCAATATCGGCAATAACGTCGTTCGAGACGCTCAGGCTGCCGTTGATGGTCTCAGACACAAGAATCTCCTTATCTGGTGCTCACGGCACCATGTCGTGGGAGCAATCATTGCAATATTCTACAACGACCGCGCCATGTTGAGGTGGTGGGTCGTGGGATTACATCCTCGACACGAAATGTTGATATGGCAACGTTCGAGTCAAGTGGTCGCGGCATGAAAAAACCCGCCGCATAAGCGACGGGTTTTACAACCTGGCTCCCCGGGTAGGACTCGAACCTACAACAGCGCGGTTAACAGCCGCGTGCTCTACCATTGAGCTACCGAGGAATTAAAAAGCCCAGCGGAATGGGCCGAGAAATTCTGGCTCCCCGGGTAGGACTCGAACCTACAACAGCGCGGTTAACAGCCGCGTGCTCTACCATTGAGCTACCGAGGAATAGGTGCGTGCTCTCAAGCAACGAAATTTATTATACGGACGATTGGGCGAAGGGCAAGAACTTTTTTAAGAAATTTTCTCGCCTTGATCCCTTGGGGACGGGCTAACTGCCGGCACCGGCAACGGAAACGCCGATGTTTTGACAATGCCAGCGAGCGGGCACCAGAGCGAACAAATTGGCATGAAAAGAGGACGGCATAGACCTTCTGGCCATGCCGTCCTCTTTGAATGACAAGTTGTCGCTCTGGTGTCCGCGCAGCGTCGGCCAGTTACGGCGTTTTGTAAAACGCCGTAACTACTAAGACTCGATGTAGTCCTTGAGCTTACTCGAACGGCTCGGGTGACGGAGCTTGGCCAGGGTCTTGGACTCGATCTGGCGGATGCGCTCGCGCGTGACGCCAAACTCGCGGCCGACTTCCTCGAGCGTGCGGGGATGCCCGTCGACAAGGCCAAAGCGTAGCTCGATAACCTTGCGCTCGCGATCGGCAAGCGAGTCGAGCACCTGGGTGAGCTGCTCCTGAAGCATGGAGAAGCTGGCGGCATCGGGCGGAACGATGGCCTGGGAGTCCTCGATGAAGTCGCCCAGCTGGGAATCCTCTTCCTCGCCGATGGGGGTCTCGAGCGACACGGGCTCCTGCGAGATCTTCTGGATCTCGCGGACACGGTCGGCGCTCATGTCCATCTCGGCACCGATCTCCTCGGGGGTCGGGTCGCGGCCCAGGTCCTGAAGGAGCTGGCGCTGCACGCGGACGAGCTTGTTGATAGTCTCGACCATATGCACGGGAATACGGATGGTACGGGCCTGGTCGGCGATAGCGCGCGTGATGGCCTGACGGATCCACCACGTGGCATACGTGGAGAACTTGAAGCCCTTCTGGTAGTCGAACTTCTCGACGGCGCGGATCAGACCGAGGTTGCCCTCCTGGATCAGGTCCAGGAACAGCATACCGCGGCCGACGTAGCGCTTGGCGATGGAGACTACCAGACGCAGGTTGGCGCTGATGAGTGCCTGCTTGGCTTCGAGGCCCACGTTCTCAATGCGCGTAAGACGACGCATCTCGGCACGCGTGAGCTCGAGCTCACCGGCATCGGCAGCCTCGAGCTTCTCGGTGGCCTCGAGACCGGCCTCGATCTTCATGGCCAGATCGACCTCTTCGGAGGCGGTTAGCAGGTCGACCTTGCCGATCTCCTTGAGGTACATACGAACCGGATCGCCGGTCAGCATCACCGTGGAGGCATCGATGCCACGCACGCGCGAGCGTGAACGGGACGTGCGCACGGTGCGCTTCTTCTTGCTCTTGGAAGAACCCATCTCGGCGTCGGCCTGACGGGCCATCTTGAGCTCATGATCGTCGAGCGAGCCGGAATCGTGCTCGTCGTCGTCATCGAAATCGTCGGTATCGGTATCGTTATCGTCATCGTCGACGTCCATGGGGGCGTCGTCGTTACCGCTCGCGGAGATAATCTGGATGCCGCTGTTGCGCAGCGCGGAATACACCGCGGTGAGCTGCTCGTCAGAAACATCGATATCCTTCAGGGCGACCTGAATCTCGTCCTCGGTTACCGAAGTCCTGTTTGAGCCGTTGCCCATGAGCTTTGCAACGTAGGATTCCAGCCCAGTACCCGTGCTCTCAGTCTTTTTTGGCACAGATTCTCCCTTCATAGTCCACAGGACTCAATACTTTAGCACACACATAGACGTCTATACCCAAAAAGAGGACTGGATATAGGCGAGAATACGCTGGTTGACCACAACATCTAGGCCTGTTCGGTGCCTGCGGCCTCCAGACCAATCAAACGGAACGGGTCCGCCACGCCGCCGATCGACTTTTGCAGTTCACGTTGACGCTGCGAATCCTGCGCGGCCTGCACGGTCAGCGCGCGACGGGCCTCATCGTCGAGCGAACGGTCCTGGCGCAGCTTGGCCTGTGCGGCACGCATGCGCCGCTTGATGGTGTAGAGCTCGAGCGTATCGAGCATAAAAACGATATTCGTCTCGGTGGGGTGCTTGCTCGTCGCCGAGATGCGCCCGGCACTCACAAGCGTTGCCGCCTCGGGACACACCGAGCGCGCCGCATCCATGCAGGCTGCCGGATCGGTTCCCGGCGGCGTTGCCAGCACGGCCCATGCGATAGACTCGTGACGTGGGTCAACCCACTCGATGGAGCAGATGCGGTCGGCATACGTGCGGAACAGGTCGGGGTAGCTCGTAAGCATCGTCAACAGCTCGCGCTCCCCTGCCAAGGACTTGCGCTCAAGATCAGTAAGAACCATCGGCGCCGCCGCAGCCGGAGCGCCCGAACCATCAGTCACAGGCACAGCACCCATACCATCAGGCACATCGATCGGCGGCAGGTCGTCGACGACCTCCACGGGCGCGGCACCGTAGGCATCGAGCGGGACGTAGTCATACGGCTCTTCTTCGACCGGCGCGGACACCGGCGGCGTCGCGCCCGATGCCCAAGCACCGCGAGATGCCCCCTGCGAACCAGACGTCCGACCGCCCGCGCTACCAGAGCGCTCGGCTTGCGCCCGCTGGCGTTCATAGTTCTGCTCACGACGTCGCTCGGCATCCTCGCGCTTGGCGACATCGCGAAACACGCGACCCGAACTCGCGCGAACCGTCTCCAGATCCAAACCCAGCAGATCGGCAATCTGAATAAAGTATGTGTCGATCATATAGCTATCGCGCAGCGGATAGATAAGCGTCAGCGCATCTTCCAGCGCCTTGGCACGACCGCCCGGCGTGGTGATGTCACTCGACTCCTGCAGCGAACGGTAGACAAAGTCCATGAGCGGCTCGGCAGCGTCGATGCGCGCCTGAAGCTCCTGTCCACCATGCGCTGTGATGAACTCCATGGGGTCGTTGCCGTCGGGCAGCACCACGCAGCGCAGGTCCATCGAATCCTGCTCGATAAATTGAATCGCGCGACGGGCGGCCTTCTGGCCCGCGGCATCGCCATCGAACATATACACGATACGCTTGGCAAAGCGGGTGAGCGTCTTGACGTGATGCTCCGTGAGCGCGGTGCCCAGCGTGGCGACAACGTTTTTGATCCCCGCCTCCCAGCAGGCGATGCAATCGGTATAGCCCTCCACCACGATGGCCGTATCCTGCGCGACGATAAACTCCTTGGCCCAGTTAAAGCCATAGAGGTTTCGCTTTTTATGAAACACGCTCGTCTCGGCGGTATTGAGGTACTTGGGTTGGCCGTCACCCATGATGCGACCACCAAAGGCAATGTTGTGACCCTGCTCGTCAAAAATGGGGAACATCACGCGGTCGTAGAAGCGGTCGGCAAGCTGCCCGCGCCCGCGGCTCACGGCAACGTTGGCATCGATCATCTCCTGCGGGGTAAAACCCGCCTGGGACAGGTGCGACACCAGCGCGTTGCGGCCAGGCGCAAAGCCCAGGCAGTAGCGGCGGCAGACGTCGCCACCCATGCCGCGGCTGGCAAAGTACTCGCGCGGACGGCCGTCCTTACCGCGCATAAGCATGGTGTGATAGAACTGCGCGGTCTCGGCGCACAGATCGTAGATGCGGGCACGCTTGGTACCGCGCTCGCGGCGGTCTCCGGTGTCGTGCAGCTCAATACCCGCGCGATCGGCCAAATAACGGATTGACTCGGGAAAGCTCAGGTTCTCGCGCTTCATGATATAGGTGAAGACGTCGCCACCCTCGCCGCAGCCAAAGCAATGCCACACCTGCGTGGCGGGAATAATGTGGAAGGACGGAGTCTTTTCGCCATGAAAAGGGCAGCAACCCCAAAACTCATGACCGCGGGACTTGAGCTCAACCGTTTCCTGCACGATGGCGACTAAGTCGGACGCAGCGCGTACCTGGTCTTTTTCCTCATCGCTAATCACGGACGCTCACCCCCTGCTCGCCCAAGTTGTGACGAATATCTTCGATATTACCCTCAACGGTCGCGATCAACTCATCCAGCGAATCGAACACGCGCGACGGACGCAGCCAGCGCGTAAACGCCAGCGAAACGGAAGCGCCGTACAGGTCGCCCGTATAACCAATTAAATTAGCCTCGAGATGCGCAGAAGCCGCATCGTCGGCATACGTCGGCGGCAGTCCGACGTTAACGGCAGCGGGCCACACGATGTCGTTGACCAGCACCAGGCCCTCATACACGCCATCGGCAGGCACCTGAATGCCGTCGGGAACCTGTAGGTTTGCCGTGGGAAAGCCCATGCCAGAACCCTCGTGACGGCCGCGAATAACACCGCCGCGCACCATATACGGGCGGCCGAGTAACTCAGCAGCAAGCCCCACATGGCCCTGTCCCAGCTCATGACGAATGCGGGTGGCGCAAATGGCCTCACCGCCCTCGCAAAGCAAGTCGTGCCCGTATACGTCAACGCCGCGCTCTGCACCCCAGGCGCGCATCTCGGCAACGCCTGAAGCGCCGCCGCGACCCAGCCTAAAGTCGCTGCCAACGCGAATCGAACGAATGTCGACCACGCGTGACAACAGTGCGAGAAAACCGACATGGTCGAGTGCCGCAACCTCAGGCGTAAAGGGAACGGCCACTACCGCATCGACCCCGGTCTGAGCCAAGGCATGTAGACGGTCGGCCGTCGTCATCAATTTTTGAGCGGGCGAAGGGCTCACCACGACGTCCGGGTCGGGATCGAAAGTAACTACGACCGCCTTACAGCCATGGGCACGGGCATCACGGACAAACGCCGCAATGAGCTCCTGGTGTCCACGGTGCACGCCATCGAACACGCCAATGGCGATCGAGGCAGCACCCAGGTGCTCACACTTATCAAACGCATCGGCAGTAACGATGCGAGCCTCTTCCGACTCGCCCGCGAAAAAAATACGCGCGAGCTCGCGAGCGGCCAGCATCATCGAACACCGCCGATAGCCTGCGGAAACACGTGTTCCATGACAAAGCGGCCACTTTCAATGCGGGCGAGCGCCTTGAGTCCCCCATCGAGCACCAGCGCAAACGGCGCCTTCGAGGCATCGAAATCGGCAAGCGCACGCTCAACGGAAATGCGTCGGCCGCAGAGCAGGTCATCGGCAAGATTGCCAGGCAAGTCAACACGCGTGGCGCCCAGGGCCGCAATGGGATCCAGGGCAAAGCCAGCCGCGGACTCGGGGGATAGTTCCTCGACCGCATGACAAGCGCCAATGGAAACAACACCGGAGGCCGTGCGGCGCAACGCAGAAATGTGCGCGGCGCTCTCACAGGCGCGGCCCAAGTCGCGAGCGAGCGCACGGATATAGGTGCCCTTGCTCACTGAGAACGCCACGGTCCACACACACGTATCACCTTCGCCTCCCACGGCGATCAGGTCGGCGGCATAGACCTCGACGGGGCGCGGAGGTAGGTCCACCGCATTGCCCTCGCGAGCAGACTTGTAGGCGCGAACGCCATTGACCGAGATAGCCGAAAACGCCGGCGGCACCTGCATCTGCGGACCCAGCATAGCGGCCAAGCGCTCACGGGCATAGGCAGGATCGCGGAGCTCGTTGGCAACAGCCACCGTGCGGACCGCCTCGCCCTCCGCATCATCGGTATTGGTCTCGGCGCCAAACGAAATGTCGGCGACATAGCTTTTGGTATCGAGGGTTAGCATGCCCAGCAAACGAGTAGCCTGGCCAACACCCACCACCATGACACCCGATGCCATGGGGTCGAGCGTGCCGGCATGGCCGACGCGCCGCTCATGGAGGGCGCGCCGGCATTTCGAAACCACATCGTGGGACGTGCAGCCCACCGGCTTATCGACGGCGAGCAGCATATTCAGTTGAGAAGGCGTACGACGAGCCATGTACCATCCAAAAAGTTAAAGCTCGACGGTCACCGAAGCGGGATCCTCCCCCACCAGCTCGGCCAGCATGGGAAGTGCCACGGTAAGCGTCTCGAGAATCGTTCCGTTGTTGGAGAAACCGGCGGCAGCGGGATGTCCGCCTCCGCCAAAGGCAGCAGCGATCTCGGACACGTTGAGGTCGCCCTTGGAGCGCAGGTTGCCGCGCACCTTGGTATCGCCCTCAATGCCCTTCAGGAACAGACAGACCTCGACGCCCATCACCGAGCGCACCACGTCAACCAGACCGTCGCACTCATCCGAGGTGACACCGCACGCCTCAAGGTCACTCTGGTACGCGTAGCTATACGCGACGCGCCCGTGGGCCACCGTCTTAATGCGGCCCATAACGATGGACTTGAGATGCAAAAACTCAACGCGCATGCTCTGGTAGACCTCGAGTGCCACACGCGCCGGATCGGCACCGTGGGCAACCAGACGCGAGGCTGCATGGAACGCGGCGGCGTCGGCGTTTTGGTACTGAAAACGGCCGGTATCGGTAACCAAGCCACACAGCAGGCAGGTTGCAACGCCATCACGTGCGACAATGCCGCAATTGTCCAAGAAGCGGTCGATGATCATGGCGCAGGCTGCAGCTTCGACGCGCCTCAGGCTGAGCTCGGCAAACTCCTCGCGCGCCGGATGGTGATCGAAGCACACCACATGCTTGGAGCGACGAAGCACCTCGGCGGAATTATTGAGACGCTCGACGACCGGTACGTCCACCGAGATGAACAGGTCCGGATTGCCGGTATACGCAGATGCCGGGACCAGGCGATCGGAGCCTTCCATAAAGCGGTAGATGCGCGGAACCGGGTCATCATCTGCCAGCAGCAGGGCAATGTCCTTGTTGGGGAAAAACTTCATAAGCGAGAGGCCCAGACCCAGCACGGAGCCCAGGGCATCGCCATCGGGAGAAGTATGTCCCGAAATCGCAATGGAGGACGCACCCTCGATGAGCTCGAGGATGCGTCGCTGAATATCTGCAGACTCGCACGAGGCGAGGTCGGCGGAATTAGTCATCTAAAGCTGCCTCCTGGGCGGCATCCGCTATCGGATAGCCGTCCTCGTCCTTTTCGATCGCAAGCGTGGCGGGAACGTTTTCCAGCGCACGCGTGATGCGCTCGGCCTCATCGGTCGAGCGATCGATGCGAAAATCGAGCTCGGGCGTGACACGCCAATCGAGCGAGCGAGCCAACAGGCTGCGAATACGGCCCTTGGCGCTTGCGAGCGCCTCCATGACCTCATCGTAGCGGCTCGCATCGCACGACACGTACACGCGCGCGAACGAACGGTCCACCGCGACCTCGACCGCGGTCAAAGTAACCAGGTCGAGACGCGGATCGGAAACCTCAAAGAGCAGGATATAACCGAGCTTCTCGCGAAGCTGCTCGCCCAGACGGCGGGTTGCCTGCG
Source organism: Collinsella sp. AM18-10 (assembly GCF_003471585.1). GTDB lineage: Bacteria > Actinomycetota > Coriobacteriia > Coriobacteriales > Coriobacteriaceae > Collinsella. The sequence goes on along the minus strand of NZ_QRJO01000004.1, from coordinate 19,498 downwards.
TTTGCTTCATAGCGCTACCCCCTACTCGGTACGGGCAACCTGGTCGATACGGTAACCCTCGATCTGGTCGCCGGGCTTGATGTCCTGGAAGTTCTCCAGGCCAATGCCGCCCTCGGAACCGCTCTTGAGGCTCTTGGCCTCATCCTTGTAGTGGCGCATCGAGGCGATCTTGCCGTTGAAGACCACGATGCCGTCGCGCACCAGACGCACGGAATCGGTCGCGGCGATCTCGCCCTCTTCGACGCGGACACCGGCGGCGATACCGACTTTGGGCACCTTGAAGGTATCCAGGACGGTCGCGGTACCCGTGGAGACCTCGACCTCGGTGGGCTTGAGCATGCCGATACGGGCAGCATCGAGCTCCTCGAGGCACTTGTAGATGACGTCATAGCAACGGATCTCGACGCCCTCGCGCTCGGCAGCGGAGCGGGCCTTACCGTCGGGACGGACTCCAAAGCCGATGATGATGGCGTTGGAGGCGTCGGCCAAGACGACGTCGGTCTCGTTGATGGCACCAACGGCGGAATGGATCGTGTTGATGCGAACCTCGGACTGATCCATCTTGTCGAGCGAATCCTGAAGGGCCTCGATGGAACCCTGGACGTCGGCCTTGATGATCAGGTTGAGCTCCTTGACCTCGGCGTCGGCAATGGTCTCGAAGAGGTTCTCGAGCGTGATGTGCTTGACGCGGCTCTGCTCCTCGATACGGGCCTTGAGCGAACGCTCGTCGGCAAGGGCACGAGCCTCGCGCTCGTCCTCGAACACGCGGAACTCGTCACCGGCGTTGGGCACGGACTGCAGGCCCAGGATCTCGACAGCGTCGGAGGGACCGGCCTCGGTGACGGCGCGGCCCTTGGGGTCGAGCATGGCGCGGACGCGGCCGTAGGTGAGGCCGGCGACCAGCGTATCGCCCACGTGCAGGGTACCGCGGGTCACGAGCACGGTAGCGACCGAGCCGCGGCCCTTGTCGAGCTTGGCCTCGAGGACGTTGCCGGAGGCAAAGGTGTCCGGGTTGGCCTTGAGCTCGAGCACATCTGCCTGGAGCAGCACGGTCTCCAGAAGGTCGTCGATACCGATCTTCTGCTTGGCCGAGATGTTGACGAACATGTTCTGTCCGCCCCACTCCTCGGGGATGACGCCGTACTCGGTGAGCTCCTGGCGCACACGGTCGGGGTTGGCGCCCGGCTTATCGATCTTGTTGACGGCGACGACGATGGGTACGCCGGCGGCCTTGGCGTGGTTGATCGACTCGACCGTCTGAGGCATGACACCGTCGTCGGCAGCCACGATCAGAATGACGATGTCGGTCACCTTGGCACCACGGGCACGCATGGCCGTAAAGGTAGCGTGACCCGGGGTATCGATGAAGGTGATCTTGCGGTCGTTGATCATAACCTGCGAAGCGCCGATGGCCTGCGTAATGCCGCCCGCCTCGCCGGCAGCGACACCGGTGTGACGGATGGCGTCGAGGAGGCTCGTCTTGCCGTGGTCGACGTGGCCCATGACGGTGACGACCGGGGCACGCGGCTTAAGGTCGGCGGGATCGTCGTAGAACGAGAAGGTGTTCTCCTCCTCGGGGGTGATGATCTTGATCTGACGGCCCAGGTCGTCGGCAACGAGCTCGACGAGGTCGTCGGACATGGACTGCGTCATGGTGAGCGGCGTACCCAGCAGGAACAGGCGCTTGATGATGTCGTTGGCCGGAACGTCGAGCGCCTCGGCAAGCTCCTGGACGGTAACGCCCTGGGAGACCTTGATGGCGTCGAGCTCCTCGGGGTTCACGCCCTGGGCCAATGCCTCCTCAATCTTGCGCTCCTCCTGAGCCTTGGCAGCCTCGCGCTCGCGCTTCTCCTTGCGCTTCTTGCGGCGACCGGTGGACTCGCGAGAGGCCTCCTCGACGGCAGCACGAGCCTCCTCGAGCACCTTCTCGCGGCTGTACTCCTCGGCCTCGCGAGCCATGCGGCTGTAGTGGTCCTCTTCGTTGTTGTGACCGCCCTTGCGCTTCTTGCCCTTGCCCTGCTTATCGGGGTTGGGGAAGTCCATGCCGGCAGCGACGTTGTTGCTGGCGTTGGTGCGATGGCTGTGCGGACGGCTCTCGGAGGCGTTGCGCTCGGAGTTGCTGTCGGAGGCGTTACGATCGTTGCGACGGCCACCGCGGCGGTCGTTGTTGCCGCCACGACGGTTACCGCGCTCGGCGGCGCGCTCGGCCTTGGCCTTGTCCTCGGCGTCCTTCTTCTCCTTGAGCACGGTCTCCTGTGCGGCGATCTGGTCGAGCAGCGAACGGAAGCGCGAACCGGAGTCGGAAGCGGGAACGGCGCGGCGCTGGGCCTCGCGGGCAGCCTCCTCCTTCTCGCGAGCAAGGCGCTCCTGCTCGGACTTCTTCTTGGCCTCGGCCTCGGCGCGGGCAGCCTCCTCGGCAGCCTGGGCTGCGGCAAACTGGCGGCGCTCCTCCTCGCGTGCCTTCTCGGCGGCGATGCGCTCGCGCTCGGCCTCGGCGGCGCGGGCGGCCTCCTCGGCGGCAGCTGCCTGCTCCTCGGCCTGCTTGGCGGCCTCGACTTCCTGAGCGCGGGCCTCGATCACCGAGGCAAGCTGCTTGCGGACCATGGCGACATAGGCGTCCTCCAAGGTGGAGGAAGCGGACTTAGCGGGAATCTTCATATCGGCGAGATGACCCATCAGTTCCTTGGAGGTCATGCCGAACTCTTTGGCCAGGGTGGACACACGGACTTTTGCCATATGACTTCACCTACCCTTTCTGGCACCTTGGGTGCCTAGAGACTGAACGAGCGTGGGAGACGCGCCGGGACCCGCCCGGCGCGACCGCGCGCTAGATCAGGTCCTCCGCATCATCGAAGGCGTCGGTGTCGTGGACACCGCAGAAACGGGAGCCGGGACGAGCCTGGTTGCGGCACTGGACGCCGTCCTCGGACACGTACTCGCAGCGGCGGACGTCCTCGTCCTCCTCGTCACCGATCAGGTCGGCGGCGGGCTCCTCGTGAACGGGAACGTTCTTGAGGATGTCGGCGGCAAGCGTCTCGGACTTGATGTCGATGTGCCAGCCGGTCAGGCGCGCGGCGAGGCGGGCGTTCTGGCCCTCCTTGCCGATGGCGAGGGACAGCTGGTCGTCGGGCACGATGACGCCGGCGTAGGCCTTCTCCTCGTCGATGAGGACGCGGGTGACCTTGGCAGGCGACAGGGCGTTGGCGACGTAGACGGCAGGATCGGCATCCCACAGGATGACGTCGACGCGCTCGCCACGGAGCTCGCCCACGACAGCGCGAACACGGCTGCCCTTGGGGCCGACGCAGGCGCCCACGGGATCCAGACGGTCGTCGAGCGAGTGGACGGCTACCTTGGAACGCTGGCCGGGCTCGCGGGCGATCGACTTGATCTGGACGGTGCCCTCATAGATCTCGGGCACCTCCTGCTCAAACAGACGACGCATGAGCTCGGGGTGAGTGCGGGAGATGACAATCGGCGGACGGCTGTGCTCGCCGCGAACCGGTTGCAGGTTGGAGTTGGGGTCGCGTACGTCGATGATCACGGCCTTGATGTGCTGGTTGTGCAGGTAGCGCTCGCCCATCGGGCGCTCGTTGCGCTCGTTCTCGTAACGGCGCTGGTCGAAGTGCGGCAGCTCGGCCTCGACGCCCTCGCGGATCTTGACGATCGTGAAGTCGGGCGTGGACTGCAGCACGGTGCCGCTGATGAGGTCACCGATGCGGCCGGAGAACTCCTCGTAGATCTGCTCGCGGGCGGAGTTGCGCACGATGGCGTTGATCTCGGCCTTGGCGTGCTGGGCGGCGATGCGGCTCGTGTTCTTGGGGGTGACGTCGATCTCCTCGAACTCGGTGAAGTTGCCCTCCTCGTCCATGGAATCGTCGATCGGCTCCAGGCGGTAGACGTAGATCTTGCCGGTGGTGCGGTCGATGGTCACCTTGGCGCCCCACTCAAGATGCAGGATCTCGGCATAGCTCTTGGCGAGCGACTGCTCCAGGCGGTCGATCAGGTAGAGCTGGTCGATGTGCTTCTCCTGGCAAAGCTCCATCAGGGCGGACATCATGTCGGATGCTGCCATCTTACTTTCCTTCCTTCGCGGGCTTGAAGTCGTAGGTGGGCTTCAACTTGCACTTTTTTACATCAGAGAAATCGAGGGTGACGGACTCGCCGTCCTCGAGCTCGAGGGTCACGTCGGTCTCGGTCGCAGCGGCAATCTTGCCGGCGTACTTGCGACGGCCCTCGGTAGCGGTGGAGGTGAGCTCACAGTTCTCGCCCACAAAGCGGGCAAAGTCACTCGGGCGGCGCAGCGGGCGCGCCATACCCGGGCTCGACACCTCGAGCGTATAGCTCGAAGAGATAGGGTCGAGCTCCTCAATCACATCGCCGACCCATTTGGTGTTGGCCGTGACGTCATTGAGCGACAGGCTCTGGCCCTCGGCACCCTCGATACGCACGCGCACGCAGGGGGCCTTGGTGGCACCCACGAGCTCAACGTCGACAATGTCGACATCGTGCTGGGGAGCAACGGCCTCGAGCGCGTCGATGATCGCCTGCTCGGTCTTGGTCTTGACCATTGCGGCACCTCCATCCATACAAAAAAGAAGCGGGGCCGAAACCCCACTTCTTTCAATTACAACTTCATTTGCAAGCAAACTATACCAATACCTGCACAAACGTGCAACCACAACACAAACCCGCAGGTCAGCGTGAGCACAGGTTCTCCACAAGAAATGGATAATTGGGTGTTGTCGCAAGTGTCCTTAACCAAAAAGAGGGGCGACTCCCTACGGAATCGCCCCTCGGTTTTTGATGTCAGCTATGCGCGCAGCGCTTACTTGACCACCAGGTTGACCAGCTTGCCGGGCACGCAGATGGCCTTGACGACCGTCTTGCCCTCAAGCCACTTGGCAACGGCTTCCTCAGCGGCAGCTTGCATCTCCTCGTTGGAGGCGTCGCGGGCGACGTCGATGCGGCCACGGACCTTGCCGAGCACCTGGACGACGATCTGCACCGTATCCTCGATGGACTCGGCCAGGTCGAACTCGGGCCAGGCGGCGGTGTAGGCGTTGCCCTCGCAGCCGAGGGCCTCGTGCCACAATTCGTCGGCCCAGAACGGGCAGATGGGGGCAAGGACGCTCACGATATCCTTAGCCACGCCGTAGCACAGCGCCTTGTCGCGGGCGGCACCCTCGGTGGCGTTGAGGTAGGCGCTCGCCGCGTTGACGAGCTCCATGACGGCCGAGATGGCGGTGTTGAACTGGCCACGATCGAAGTCCTCGGTGCACTTGGCGATGGTGCGATGGCGCTCGCGGTAGAGCTTCATCGCTGTCTCGTCGAGCGCGGACTTGTCAAAGGCCACGTTGGCGTCGCCGGACTGGACGAGCTGCCACACGATACGCCAGGCGCGCTTAATGAAGCGGTTAGCGCCCTCGACGGCCTTGGGATCCCAGTCGAAGTCCTTCTCGGGCGGGGCGATAAACAGGATCGCCAGACGCATGGTGTCGGCACCGTAGGGCTCAATGACTGAACTCGGGGGCACGACGTTGCCCTTGGACTTGGACATGGTGTCGCCGTTCTCGTCCTTGACCATGCCCTGGCACAGCAGGTTGGTAAAGGGTTCGTCAACGCTCAGCAGGCCCAGGTCGCGCAGCGCCTTGGTAAAGAAGCGACTGTAGAGCAGGTGCAAAATGGCGTGCTCGATGCCGCCGATGTAGTTATCGACGGGCATCCAACGATCGGCGGCCTCACGGGAGAAGGGCAGCTCGGTGTTGTGCGGGTCGGTATAGCGCAGGTAATACCAGCTGGAGCAGGTGAAGGTGTCCATGGTATCGGTCTCGCGCTTGGCCGGGCGACCACAGACCGGGCAGGTGGTCTCGTAGAACTCCTTGCACTCGGCGAGGGTCTCGCCGGCACCCAGGTCCAGGTTCTCGGGCAGCGTCACCGGCAGCTGGTCCTCGGGCACGGGCACGATGCCGCAGTGCTCGCAGTGGATGGCCGGGATGGGGTTGCCCCAGTAACGCTGACGGCTGATGAGCCAGTCGCGCAGGCGGAACTCGACCTTGCGACGGCCGCAGCCCATGGCCTCGAGGTCGGCCACGATGGCAGCCTCGCCCTCAGAGTGCTTGCCGCCGCGCATGCCGGTGTACTTGCCCGACTGGACGAGCGTGCCCTCGGCAGCGTGGGCGCAATCCCAGTCGACGTTCTCGGCATGGAAGGTGTCGATGGTCTCGCCGCTAGCCTCGACGGCAGCGCGATCCTCATCGTCCAGGATGATCGGCACGATAGGCAGGTCGTACTTGCGGGCGAACTCAAAGTCGCGCTGGTCGCCGCAGGGAACGGCCATGACGGCACCGGTGCCGTAGTCGGCAACGACATAGTCAGCAACCCACACGGGGATCTTCTCGCCGTTGACGGGGTTTACCACGTAGCGGCCCGTAAAGGCGCCGTGCTTCTCGAGGGTGCCCTGGGCGCGCTCGACGGCAGAGATATGCTTGGAGTCCTCGACGATCTTGGTGACGGCCTCCTCGTACTGAGTGCCCTCGACGAGCTCGTGCAGGCGCACGTACTCGGGAGACAGGACAAAGAAGGAAACGCCAAAGAGCGTGTCGGCGCGCGTGGTGAAGACGGTGATCTTACCCTCGTCGCCCTCGATGGGCTCGCCATCGGTGTCGCACAGGGTAAAGTCGACCTCGGCGCCCTCGGAGCGGCCGATCCAGTTGGCCTGCATCTGCTTGACGCGCTCGGGCCAGCCGGGGAGCTTCTCCAGGTCATCGAGCAGCTCCTGGGAGTAGTCGGTGATCTTGTAGTACCACTGCTCGAGGTCACGCTTCTCGGGCTCGGTGCCGCAACGCCAGCACTTGCCCTCGGTTACCTGCTCGTTGGCCAAAACGGTCTTGCAGGTGGGGCACCAGTTGACCGGGTTCTTCTTGCGGTAGACCAGACCCTTTTCCCACATCTTTTCAAAGATCCACTGACCCCAGCGATAGTAGTCGGGGCTACAGGTCTTAACGGTACGATCCAGATCGTAGGAGAAGCCCATGCGCCTCATCGTGGCGAGCGCCTGGTCCATGTTCTTATACGTCCAGGCGGCAGCCTGTGTGTTGTGCTTGATGGCGGCATTCTCGGCGGGCAGACCAAAGGCATCGAAGCCGATGGGGTGCAGCACGTCGTAGCCGCGCATGCGGGCCTGACGGGCCATGGCATCGCCGATGGTGTAGTTGCGCGCGTGGCCCATGTGCAGGTCGCCCGACGGATACGGGAACATCTCGAGCACATACTTCTTGGGCTTGCTGTCGTCGGTGTCGACGGCAAAGAGGTTGGAGTCCTCCCAGGCCTTCATCCACCGGGACTCAATGGCCTGCGCGTCGTAGGCAGGGATCTCATCCTTATGATCTGTGCAATCGCACATATCAGCTCCTTTGTTAGCTGGGTTGGGGCGGGGCGTTCTTACCTTTACTCGCTGCTGCGGACAGTCCTGCTCGCACGAAGAGCACATTAAGTGCTCTTCGGCTCGTGCGGAACTTGCAGCGAGCAAAGGTAAGAACGCCCCGCCACATCGTTAACTCGACTGATGATAGCAAATACAACAAGCGAGATGCCTGCGACTTGCAGGCATCTCGCTTTATCTAAATAACGTGGTTGTGAATCAACCGCTATTTGTTACCCGCCCAAGCATGGTCGGGTTTTCCAAGTGCCGCAGATTGCCGTGAAAGAGGAGCGACGCGTACTTTGGTACGCGAGCGACGGTTTGAACGGCAAGGTGCGGCACTTGGGAAAGCCGCTTAGCGGTAGCTGACGCTTTGCTGGGAGTCCTTGACGACTACGTCGTGGGCTCCGCCTTCGACGATGGAGGTGGAGCTGACCAGGGTCAGGCGCGCCTTTTCCTGGAGCTCGGGGATCGAGAGGGCGCCGCAGTTGCACATCGTGGACTTGACCTTGTAGAGTGTGCCGCCCACGCCGTCCTTGAGGGAGCCGGCGTACGGGACGTAGGAGTCGACGCCCTCGACGAAGCTGAGCTTCGCGGCGCCGCCCAGGTCGTAGCGCTGCCAGTTGCGGGCGCGCGCAGAGCCCTCGCCCCAGTACTCCTTCATGTACTGGCCATTAACGTTGACGCGCTCGGTCGGGCTCTCGTCAAAGCGGGCGAAGTAGCGGCCCAGCATCATAAAGTCGGCACCCATGGCAAGGGCGAGCGTCATGTGGTAGTCGTAGACGATACCGCCGTCGGAGCACACGGGCACGTAGACGCCGGTCTCCTCGTAGTACTCGTCGCGAGCGCGGCAGACATCGATCAGCGCGGTGGCCTGACCACGGCCGATACCCTTGGTCTCGCGGGTAATGCAGATGGAGCCGCCGCCGATACCGACCTTGATGAAGTCGGCACCGCAGTCGGCCAAAAAGCGGAAGCCCTCGGCGTCGACGACGTTACCGGCACCGACCTTGACGTCCTCGCCGTAGTTAGCGCGGATCCACTCGATGGTGCGCTTCTGCCACTCGCTGAAGCCCTCGGAAGAGTCAATGCACAGGACGTCGGCACCGGCCTCGATAAGCAGCGGCACGCGCTCGGCATAGTCGCGGGTGTTGATACCGGCGCCGACCATGTAGCGCTTATCGCCGTCGAGCAGCTCGTTGGGGTTGGTCTTGTGGCTGTCGTAATCCTTGCGGAAGACGATGCCCATGAGGTGATCGTTGTCGTCGACAATGGGCAGAGCGTTGAGCTTGTTGTCCCAGATGACGTCGTTGGCAACCTTGAGGCTGATGTTCTTATCGCCCACGATGAGCTGCTCACGCGGGGTCATGAACTCGGAGACCTTCTTCTGGTGGTCATCGCGGCTGGGGCGATAGTCACGGCTGGTGACGATACCCAGGAGCTTGCCCTTGGGAGTGCCGTCGTCGGTGACCGGCATGGTGGAGTGACCGGTCTTCTCCTTGAGCTCGATGACCTGCTCCATGGTCATGTCGGGGGTCAGCGTGGAATCGGACTGAACGAAGCCGGCCTTGTGATCCTTGACGGCCTTGACCATAGCGGCCTCGGACTCGGGAGCCTGGGAACCGTAAATGAAGGACAGGCCACCCTCGGTAGCGAGCGCGACACCCATGTCGACGCCCGAGACGGACTGCATGATGGCGGAAACCATGGGGATGTTCAGGGTGATTGCCGGCTTCTCACCGCGTTTAAAGCGGGTTAGCGGCGTCTTAAGAGAGACGTTGTTGGGGATGCACTGCGAGGACGAGTAACCAGGGACCAGCAGATACTCCGAAAACGTGTGGGACTCACCGGGAAAGAACGTAGCCATGTTTCTCCTTTTTCCATGCGACCGGTCGGCTGCAGGCCTCGTAGGACCCAGCCCAACCTTGGGCGCCCAATACTGGGGAAGTATCTTAACGCACTTTGACTGCTACAATGCATGATTTAAGAAGAGCACACGAGGGTTTGACGCAGGCTTTGCGTTTGCCCAGCAAACACTTTAGCAGGGAGACGTGGAGCACATGGAGTACAAGACGACGGCAAAGTTGGTCATTCAAGCGTGCGACAAAGACCTGCCGGGCGTGTTTGGCCACGGCTGTGTCTTGCTGCTGCAGGGTATTGACCGAGAGCATTCGCTCAACCGCGCCGCCAAAAGCATGGGCATGGCGTATTCCAAGGCCTGGCGCATCGTGAACGAGGCCGAAGGACAGCTGGGCTGCAAGCTCATCGAGCGCGACGGCGCCCGCGGATCATCGCTCACCCCCGCCGGCGAGCGCGCCATAGCGGCCTACGAGGAGCTGCAGGCCGACATCAACAACGTCATCGCCACCAAAGCCAACGACCTCATCGCCAGCATCAATGCAGAGTAGTCCTTTTGGGACTGAATTGTTGTCCACCGTGCCCTCGGATTGAGGCTCGTGCCACAAAACGGGCCCATCTACTACGTTTAGCTGAATACCCTCGACCATACCGGACATTATGAAAATAAAACCGCTGGTAGACAGCTTGGCAATTTTCGAAATAGGCGGGTATGGTCGACCCCTATGGCTTAAACGTAGTAAATAGGCCGTTTTCGTGACACACACCCCGATTAGTTACTTTCGGAGCGCGTTGTCCAGGGTGGACGCTACAACCAGGGGGTCGTCGGTGCCGGCGAAGAGGCGGATGGCGCTCCCCCGCTTACCGCGCGGGGCCGAAAGGCGCGTTGTTGAGCCGCCGGCGGGTGATGTACGAAACTCCCCCGGCAAAGCATCGAACAAATCGCCCGCACTGCGCTCGATAAGGTCAAACTCTACTGCCGGACCAAAGCCGTGCTCGAGGATTCCAGTTGCAACCGCATGGTCGGGATGCGAGCTCAGCCCAGGATAGCGCACGGCGTGCACCATCTCATTGGCAGCCAAGTACTCGGCCAGCGCACGTGCGCGGTCGAAATGTGCCTGCATGCGGGCATCGAGCGAGTCCAGCCCGCGCTCCAGCACACCGGCCTCATCAGCAGGCAAATCAAGTTTGACCAAGCCACAGCCCTCAAGCAGAGCATGCGCGCACTCGGCAGCAGCATCCACACGATGGCGCTTGAGCTGCGAGCGCGCGACCGATATGGCAACCAACTTGTGCGGAGCCTCACCGGCGCACACGCGGTCAAGTGCCTCGAGCGACAGCACGGCACCCAAGCGCAACGGATCGCACCCAAAGACACCAGCCACGGTGTTATCCACCACGAGCAGCGCATGAGCCTCACGCGCGGCACGTCCTAACGCGCGCAGATCGGGCACGCGCAATCCAAACCCGCCAATAGAGTTGACGAACCACCACAGGTGCGGCCCCTCGACCTCAAACGAAGCATCAAAGCCCTCGGACGCAGCAGTAAACGCCGCAACCGACGGCTCCTCCACCATAGCCACGTCGCAGCACTCAAAGCCGCGCGCAAACGCATCGGCAAAGTCATCGGCAAACGCAACCAGGCGATCGCCGGGACGTACAATCCCCAACAGAGACAGCGCCGCCGGCACATGCGGCGCTGCAGCAAGACGCGCCTCACGCGCGCCGGCCCTTGCAGCCCAGGCCTCTTCTAGCTGCTGTACGTCCACGCGGCACCGTCCCTTCATAAGCAAAAAACCCACGATGCGGGTGTTCCCCGCATCGTGGGCAACGGCTGCAGTATAGCGCCGATAGGCGACGAAACGCCTAGATGCTGAGCGTGTGATAGGTCACGCTCGCACCCGGAGCGTCAACGGTCACGCCATAGGCCTCGGGTGGCCAAAAGCGTCTGCAACGTCGAGCATCTCAAAGTTGGCATCCCAGCTGTCAAAGATACGATGCACCAACACCGCGAGTTCCTCGGCACACAGCAGGGGAAACGGCGCATCTGCCGCACCCTGAAGCGCGACCGACCCGCCCGAGCATGCCTCGAACAACGGCATCAAAAATGGGTCGGTTAATGCCGGCGATGCGGTATACAGATACGGCACGCGCAGGACTTTGGCTTGGATGCCGTCGCGCGATGCATAGTAACGGCACAGGTCGTTGGCAGCGCGGGCGATAATGCCCTTGCCCGTCTGGGCCTCACTGGCGGCCGTGGCGTCGTCGTCACATCCGCCAGTGGTGCCCTCTGCACCCGCGGGCCCCGCAATAAACAGCAGCTGCACATTGCGTCCCATACAGGCACGAAACACCGAGCGCAGCAGCCCAATGTCGCCAAAAGTCACGGTATGCGGGGTGAGGTAGGTAGAAAGGTAGACCACGCGCTCAAACTCGTAGGCCTGGTCCAGGTGCTGGAGGAGCTCTTTCCACGAAGCATGGGGCGACGACTCATCGCGGCGCGCGTCCTGCGCGGCTACGACCTACACATGGTCGCCGGGGAACGCCTTGGAGCAAAAGTCATCGTCAACATATGCGGTGTTGCCAACAACCAGCACTTCCACGGCGTTCCCCCTCCCCAAAAATCTACTTTTGCCATAGTCAAACATGCGTATTGTACGCTGTAAAAGCGAGCCAAGGCGCCTTTAAGGCTGTTTTAAGAACTTTTTAGAGGATGTGAGAGCGGCAACTCATTCGACTTAGATTCATCGAGGAAATGCTATTCGCTCTGAAAAGGCACATCGCAATCTGCTGACAGCTCTGCAGGGAGAATGGCAGGCAATGTAAGCGCTCCCATGGGTGAAAGTCCAGTAACAACCATCAAATAGCTCTTTGCATGGGCATATGCCATCGAAATAGCATTTGAAAGAAGGTAGTGACGCGCCTCGTCATCGGGAGAGTTCATTGGCATTTGCGCTGAAACCGAGATGGATACTGTAACGCCAGCGTGCATCTTCTCCTGTGCACCTTCGTCTCTGTCAAGGAGGCTGCCAATTACGCACATCTTTAGACTTGCGCGTGCATCATTACCTTTTTTCGAAAGATGGACATCTTGGTAGCTAACGTCAACTTTTAATTCCATGTTATCCGAGGGCGAATCCTCGATATGGAAATCGGAGTCAACGACGAACAAATGAACGACTTGAATCGGAGCAATAAAATCCCCACTCATGCTGCCAAACCTCCGGAAATCATCTCGAGATTCACATGCGAGGACGGACGCTCGTTCCTAAAAGACCATTGCTCTCGCACGAAATTGTTGGATGAAAGAAACGGTAGCTCTTTAGAATAGCTAACGGTAACCTTAGGAACGATATTGATACCCAAAGCAAGCTCGAACCTAGCGATCGTCTTCAGCGTCATATTGGGCTGAGAATTCAACAGCTTCGAAAGCGACTGAAGGCTCACGCCCATACGCTTTGCCAAATCGCTTTTGCTTAAACCCAGACGCTTCATCTCGCGATGAACAATAAACTCGATATCTAGCGCGTGTTCATAAGCACGTGTTTCGCTGGTTTCTGTATCGGCGTAAAAATCAGATAAATCTACTTTATTCATTGTGTTCTCCGTTTCGAAAGCCAAGTATAAAAGTCAAGGCTCAGATTCCAGAAGTTGACGTGCTATTCTGGCCGATCATTGTTCGAGCGGTTAATTTCCGCTTAGGGTCTGACAACATTTTCTGGAATTGAGAGTTGTCGGGAGAAGCCGTCAATTCCCAAAACGGTCGACCCTTGAGGTCTCTATATTCGACAAGATCATATCCTTCTGCCAAAGGGCACCTCCCATTTCTAGATGAACTTAACTTATAGGTTAAGTTCATCCATTTAAATACATATAACGAGGTCCAGACAAGATTCCTCTGCCCCAATCGATAAACAAACCAGTCGAGCTTATGCAAAATCCGGAAGTGTGCGGCATATTCTAGACACGTCAACCACACTGGATAGTGGCAACGCTTCTACCTGCGGGTTCTTTTCATGAAAAGGACGATGTGCTCGAGGGTTCCAAAATTTGCCGCATGCTTCCGTCGGGCGTTTCCGGAAGTGCGGTGAAAAACCGAGATCGACAGACCAGACCCCTGTTTTAGCCTTCCGCGACCTGCGGTTTTGTTGCCGAAATTCGGTTTATGCTCGGAGGTTTCCGATTTTTCCCCGCACTTCCGAAAAGCACCCTTAAACCGCGCGTCCCGAAGCGGAAAACCGCCGGATATTTGTTCTCCCCAAATGAGATCCTTGTTTTGCCTGGCCGAATCTTACATCCAAACAAAAAAAGAGGACCGACGCATCAACCCTCTTCAGGTGTCGCCCGAAGGCTTCCAGCGCAATTGATTTAATTCTAATCGATATCACTTGTTTGACCACGATCACGTCAACCAGTAGAAGCCGCCCATGCTCGATCATTCCATTGCCGGGATGGTGCTTGGCTAGTACGTCACACATTGCATACATGAAAAAAGGGCAACACTCTCAATTTGAAAGCGTCACCCTTAAAGCTCCCAAAGAGCTTTTGTATTGCAGGAAGATACTCTACACTATCTTCCCTTGATTGGCGGGTCGAAACAGACACCATTGTGATTTCAAGCAGAAAGCGTTATATTAAGTATGCATTTGCACGTGGTGTTCGCACTATACGCTCAGATGCCATAGTTTACAAAGATGGCCTTCTTCATAGACGCTAGGTGGGATTACTCACTAGTAGCCGATATGTCGAAGGCCTTCTTGTACTTAAGGAAATCATACATTCTAATAAGCCGTTTCAGCTCGCTATTACCGTGGATTATCTTGCGATCGTCCGTGATGAGCGCCCTCAGATATTCAAGCAACTTATTTAGATCGATCTCATCTTCTTCAAGTAGCACAAGCTTTTTAAATGCTTCCTCAAAGCCTTCGTTAGCTATAACAGACTGAACCGAGTGTCTAATTCCCGAATGATGATAGCTACCTTTTGCCTTTCGTAGGCTGTTGTTTAGAAAAGCATCTAAATCCTTCTTCTCATCTATTTCCTTTAGCATCCTTGGATTAAGAACTTCCCCTGAATACGCGCTTAAATACTTATACATGGGCAAACCACCCGAGTTAGAAGCAAGCAGCGAAGGAAGGTATTCCTCGACGGCAAGCTTAGGAGCAACATGTTCGTCATCAAACACAACATCACGATATAGAAGTTCGGCTTTGACCATATGCCCGTGCCCTAAAGAAGCATTCGCAACACCGATACCCAGCACAAGATGCTGTCCCTCCGGAAGTCTCTCGAGGTCGCTAAAACTCGCTTCAACTACCAGAGAGTCATTCGGATCGCCCTCATCAGCCAAGGCGTAGATGCTCCTGCGAAGCTCACGAATGATCCTGGGCGAGAAGGAGCATTTGGATTGTCCAATTGCTTCATACACTGCACCAAAATCGTTCGTCCTAATCTCGGTCATGCTTATCTCGCCAATACCTGGAAAGGTAAACGAATGAGTTGAGGTTGCGTTTTCTCCCCTAGTAAGGAAGATAAAGCGCTTTCTAAGCAACGCAAGATTGTTAGAACCGAGGCAGCGCGAAATCGACATGAGGATAGCTTGGATATCGGGGTCGTTAAGGGAATAACCGATAAAAATAATTGGGTATTCCATAAAAATAGTTAACAACTTGGCAGCCAAGTAATCCTGTGTTTCGGCGAGTTTTGCGTAATCTGCCTCCTCAAGAACCATAGATTCAGGATTATCCATAGAACCGTGGATCTTATAGATTTCACCCATTTCAAAAGTTCTGTGAAAGACGAGATCGTCTTGGCCAACAAAAACTTTAAACTCGGGAAATAGCGACTCCAGGAGACAGTCATAGTTGGTTGTTATAACTCCAGAGATACGCCGCCTGCCAACCTCTCTCAAGATATCAAGCTCATGCGTCATATATTCAGGTTTGAACGAGGATAACCTCTCGGCCGCCATGATCTTTAAAATAGATTTACGCTGACGAATGTCCTCTACATGATCGTTTCTAAAAGAAGCGAAGCGAGGGTCCTCAAGAACAGCTATGCGCATATCCTTATCAAGCATCGTCGCGGCAGAGGGCAATGCGCTATTGTCAGACTCATCTGGACAACGTGCCAGGTACGAGTCAAGCCGAAAGGGATCATCGGAAAGACGGGAACAGAGGTGCCTTAACAAACCAACCCAATCGTCGGTACCCATGTATCTACGGGAAAAGCCCGAGCCGACGAATAAATATGGGCTACGCCCCACCCCATTTATCAAACGTACAACGCTTTCTACAATGTCATCTCTTCCGACTTCCATCTAGCGCCTCCAAACAAGCTACTTCCATAAGTATAGAACATATGTTTGGATTTTACTAGAATTGCAAGACTTCATCGGAGACAAAGCTGCTCGACAATTGAAAATTCGAACCGCACAGGTGACCCAATATTCAGCAGTGTTCCGACGAGCAAATATTCATTTCGCGCCTCAGGCAATCTAGCGCAGCGGCATCAGTTAGAACGCCATGACTCTCTAGGAGTTCGATAAGTTGAGCGAAAGTCTAAAATTCCATCGCCAAAGTAACTCCTAAAATCAAAGGGCCGTTGCCGATAACAACCAAACAACGACCCTCCTTTGTCATCGCCTCACGTAGAGCCCACGACAACTGCATCACTAACTGGATGTTAACCTAGATGCGCAGTAATTGCGCATCCAAAAAAGTTAATCATGTAGCAAATACTCTTCGCGTTGAAACTAATGCGAAGCATTTTCGCGTCCGTGCACGAGAATGCGCAATCAATATGCGGAAAGGCAAAGATGATTCACCTAGCTAACAACCATCCAGTCACTACCGACAGTACTCGAAATCTTCGAGGAATCGCCGATGCACACGATGGTCGCCGAAGCGCCGGGCACATACTTGGCCTCAAGAACGGAAACACCTTGCTCCTTAAGCCTTAAGGTCGTCTCGGTTATCTGGGTTTTATTCACATCATTTTTGCTGACCAGTTTAACGCCATTGCCATCATTTTCATTCAGGCAGGATACAACCGTATTGTAATCGGCCCAATAACAGTACTCCCCAGAAAGCCATCCAAGCTCAGTGGCGCATATCGATCCAGTCGCAGAAACCGTCTTTGGAAGCAATCCGTAGCGCTGCCTTTCCTCAAATTCAAGAACATCGCAAAATACGCGATTAGCATTAAGTAATCTCGTTCCACAATAGTCCCCGTAAAACGGCGCAAAATGATTGCGGATAGTCCGCGACAACATACAGTAATCGTAGGTGTAGTAACACTTGAAGATTCGTAGGGCGTCTCCCCCTGCCCCTTCGGCAGAACGGGCGAATTCAACAAGAAACTGGTCCCACATGCGCTCAATATAGGGAATTGCGAGTTTAACGCTATCCATATCAGACAAAGGAGCATCGCTCGTCTGCTGCATTATTCCAGTGGTTTTTGCCAAATGGAAATGAGCTGCCATGCGCTCGATCGTTCGGATAAACTCGGGCCGATTCCCGTCCTCAATCGCCATAATTGCAAAGAAAACACTTCTCAACAGAAGATCACTTGAAAATCGCTGAGGTAAGAGATCGCCATATTCGCGCTCGTATGAGAAGAGCCTGGCCTCACCCGTATCGATTGAAGAGTAACCAAATACGGAGTCCGAAGGAACGACATATGATGGAGCGGCATTTGAGTACACACGGCTAAACTTAATTTGATAACGCTTAAAAAAGGTTGAAATCCAAAAGGTCACAACACCAAATAATGCCAGCTCAAACTCAAAGGCAATACTCGAAGTATCAAGCACATCTAGCCCCTGGCCTCCGAGATAGCCATCGATAACAAAGTGATCGAATGCGACGGACAGCAAAAGAGACATGAACGCCTCGAATGAGAAAGGAAGAGTCCGGTACCGCAATTTACCCCTTGCATGCTTGATTACCCCAAGAAACAACCAATAGAAAAGGGTAGGCATGTATCGCAGCGAAGGACCTGGAACTGAAAACGCATCGCAAATCGCAGCCATAATAAACACCGGGAGCTGGCAACAAATTGTTGGAGCGAGAATTCGGTAGGCAACGTTCAGCCTGCCCGACTCATCGGAGGGATACAGTTCTTCGACGGTGTATTGCCCTCCGATCGCCAAGGGCCCAGCAAAGCGGACAAGCTGAACGCTCGACAAACCGATAAAGACATAAAAGACAATCCAATGAATAGTGACCGATTCCACCTGTAAACAATCTCCTCAGGTCATACGCTTGCGATTAATTGTAGATAGACAGAATTGAACAGGAAGCAACAATATTTGAAACTGTTGTTTTGCGCACCCCGGATCAACCAACATACCCCAGAAAGGTCGCTGATGTTGACTGGGGTTCCCGTAAAACCCCAACAAAAAATGTGCGGAGTGCCGGCCTGAAACTGCCTTCGGACCCTATTGGCTGCACACCGAGAGGCTCCGCTATGAAACGCCCCCCTTTACCACCCGCTCTGTGCGACCGCGTGCACGTCCATGGTCAACGCGACGATGCCTATGGCAGCCATTGCAGAGGGGGTTCAGCCTCAGAAGGCCGCCGAGCAGCAGGCGCAAGCCGTGAGGTCGAGCTCAGCGTTGCTTTTGAATGCAGAAAAACGAGTCCGAACGCAGCGGCGTCCGGTCCTCTTGGCAGGTCCCATCTTGGGTTGATGTCCACAAAACTAGCCCTTGCGGTCGGTTAAACAAGTTTCAGCAGCCTTTGATACTCTCCGGGATCACGCATACGCATAATATCCATGTATGTTCTGCTTTTTGCGACCATGATATCGTCGAACTTGGATAGGCCGTGCCCGCTCGCTCTTGTGACAACCATGCGGTCGTCGCAAAAATATGAAAGGAAGGTGTCCTTGCCGGGATGGTGTATCCGTCGGACGTCGAGCACGTTCCGGAAGTCATAGTAAAGTGCGGCGTTGGCGGTTTCCTCAAGTTCAGGCAGTCTGTCGATGCCTTCAAAGCGGCAAGGATAAATTAGCAGCAAGTTTTTCGAATGACTGATTGAGCGAAGAAGTCCTCGGGCCTCACGGTCTTCTTCGCTCAATTGTTTATTACTCTCAGTTTTTAGAAGCTCGTCAAGCTTGGCGAGGCTGTAATCCCTGAGAATTGCATGCAGGCGTAAGCCTCTCTGTTCTTTTACATGACTTCTGCAAAGTTGTTCTAAAGTTATTCCGCGGTCTGAAACTCGCCTTGACGAAGTGAGACTTACGGCGCGCATCATGGATTTTCCGAAGATGAGCTTGAAATCTAACTGATACGCGTCTGATACCGCATCACACTCCCCATTTGCCTCGGATACGGGCGCATGAAACTCCGCACCTCTGGTCAGTTCCTTGAAAGCGTTAGAGTGGTTGATGAGCTCGCGCGTCCATTCCTCGTATGTATATAACGGACGCCCAGAATAGTCTTGCATGAGGTCCTTAACAAACAATTCTGGGGTAATCATTGCGGATTTAAGTCTCTCGGCTCCGGGAACGGCTTCAATAAGCCTCTTATCTATCACTGTGGCCTCCTCTTTGCGGTAGTTTTACGGATGTTGACGGAAGCCGTTCCAGCAGGGTACGCCAAAGTTGGCCGAGCGAGCGGCCCGTCCTGGCTCGGAAGGGTCCGTGCCTTCGCCTAGAATACGCGCACCATGGCGCGTTCAGGCCGCTTTCGGGGTTATCCTGGCCGTTTCCATGGCAACCTCGCGCTACTTCTCGGAGAGGAAGATGGCCGAGTTGCACGACGCGGCGCTGCGAAGGGGAGCATCGTGCTGTCATGACTGGGCCGAGCTGGAAAAGACTGCCGGGAAGATGGTCGAATCCAGCCTTGAGCTTGCCGACAGAGTGGAGTCGGCCTAGGATATCGATAGATTCCGGATCCTGGACACAGGGGCCAAGGAGTCCATTACACCAACTTTCGCGACACTACCGTTCTTGGTAGTGTCGAGAAAGTTGGTGTAGCGCCCGATTCGAAGCGAGTCGGCCCTGCGTCCTGCAATCTGGAATACGGTTGATATCCTATGCCGCCTCGACCCTGTCCGCAAGCTCGAGACCGGCCTCGAGCATCTTCCTGGCCTCCGCCTCAAGCCGCGCCCAATCGATGTGACCGTCGATCCCCCGAGTGCGACCGTCATCGTAGAGCTCGTTCATCCTCGCCTCCGAGAAGTACCGGGACTCCTGCCATATCTCGTCCTGCTC
>NZ_QRJO01000039.1 GCF_003471585.1 Collinsella sp. AM18-10 | reverse complement strand
GGCCCGAAAGAAAGGTAGGAGGCCATGACGAAAGGTCTGCACGTGCCTTCCGAGATCGGCAAGCTCAGGAAGGTCTGCCTGCACCGTCCCGGCGACGAGCTCCTCAACCTGCCGCCCGACGAGCTCGAGCGACTCCTGTTCGACGACGTCCCGTTCCTGGAGGTCGCGCAGCAGGAGCACGACACCTTCGCCCAGATCCTGAGGGACCAGGGCGTGGAGGTGCTCTACCTCGAGAACCTCGTCGCCGAGGTGTTCGACCAGGTCCCCGGCGCCCGCGCCGAGTTCACCGACCAGTACATCGCCGAGGCAGGCATCCGCGGCCAGCACATGCCGCAGATCGTCCGCGAGAAGCTGGACTCCATCGAGGACAACCTCGAGTTCGTCAAGAAGACCATGGCCGGCATGACCAAGGCCGAGATCGACATGCCCCTCACGGCGTCCACGACCCTCGACTCCCTGGTCAACTCCGAGTCCGAGTCCGACCTGATCATCGACCCGATGCCCAACCTCTACTTCACCCGCGACCCGTTCGCGGTCGTCGGCGAGGGCGTCAACCTCAACCGCATGTACTCGGTCACCCGCAACCGCGAGACCCTGTACGGCAAGTACGTCTTCAAGTACCACCCCGACTACAAGGACGTCTCCCTGTACTTCCGCCGCGACTGCCAGTTCCACACCGAGGGCGGCGACGTGCTGAACATCAACGAGAAGACCCTCGCCGTCGGCATCTCCCAGCGCACCCAGGCAGCCGCCATCGACGTCATGGCCCAGAACATCTTCTGGAACTCCGACTCCAAGGTCGAGCGCATCCTGGCCTTCGACATCCCCGTCTCGCGCGCCTTCATGCACCTCGACACGGTCTTCACCCAGATCGACGTCGATAAGTTCACGATCCACCCCGCCATCATGGGCACCCTGCGCGTCTACGAGCTGACCGCCGGCAAGAACCCGGGCGACGTGAACATCCGCCTGATCGAGGACACCCTCGAGCACGTCCTGGAGGACGCCACCGGCGTCGACCAGGTCAAGCTGATCCCCTGCGGCGGCGGCGACCCGATCGCGGCCTCCCGCGAGCAGTGGAACGACGGCTCCAACACCCTGTGCGTCGAGCCCGGCAAGATCTGCGTCTACGCCCGCAACACCGTCACCAACGACGTGCTGTACAAGGAGGGCCTGGACCTTCTCGTCGTGCCCTCCGCCGAGCTCTCCCGCGGCCGCGGCGGCCCGCGCTGCATGAGCATGCCCTTCTGGCGCGAGGACCTCTAAG
>NZ_QRJO01000038.1 GCF_003471585.1 Collinsella sp. AM18-10 | reverse complement strand
TCGTCGGCGCGTTCTTCGGCGTGCTGGCGTAAGGGCCCGGCCTATTATCTGCCCCCAAGGGAAACGGCGACCCATTGCGGTCGCCGTTTTTTATTACCGAAAGCTAGCTGGAGGTGCTTCGTGATTCGATCTGACAATCCACCCGATAATGGCGTGAGCGGGGCGATGTATCTATTTGGCACGGCGCTCTTGTGGAGTTTTATCGGCATCCTCGTTCGCGCCAATTCGCAGTCAGCTCTTTTGATCGGTGCCGTCACGGCAATATTTATGGCGCTCTTTATCCTGCTCGTCGGCAGACCCGTCCTTCGCGTCAGCCGTCTTATTGTCCTTGTGGCCGTCTGCAACTTCGTGACGGGCACCACGTTTAACTTTGCCAACCAGCTCACGACGGTCGGCAACGCGATCGTTCTGCAGTACACCTCGATGATTTTCGTTATCGTATATCAATCGCTCGCAACACACACGTTGCCCTCGCCTGCGAAGATTGCCTCCGTGGTGGTTGCTTTTACGGGTATGGGTCTTTTCTTTTTAGGTGATTTGAGCGCCGAGGGCATGCTCGGAAATCTGCTTGCCGTCATTTCGGGCGCCACCTTTGGGCTGTGTTTCTTTTTAAACTCTCGCCCCGATGCGTCGCCCATGGTGTCCTCGCTCATCTCCTGCGGCATCTCGATACTTCCGATCGTCTATTTTGCCGGCGACCTAGGCTCTGTGAAACCCTTTGAGTGGGGGCTTATGCTGGTGCATGGCCTTTTTTGCAGCGGCCTTGCGAGTGTGCTGTATGCCAAGGGGATTGCGCGCACCAACGCGTTTGCGGCCAACTTGGTTTGCATGAGTGAGGTCGTGCTCGCTCCCTGCTGGTCGGCGCTCCTCTTTGGCGAGGTCTTTCGCTGGAACGAGTTTTTGGGCGCAGCGATGATCGTTTTGGTGATTGTGGCCAACTTGGCATCCGATGCTTTTGGCGACGGCTTTCTGGTGGCGCTTGTCCGCCATCGAAACAAAGAGCGTGCCTAATGGGATGCGCCTGCCGTTTACGGTAAAAAACACCCCGCTGAGCGACTGGTATTAAATAAGGCGAACCTGCATACCTATAATTGGTATCAAATCATTTGTGCCTGGCATGGGTGTTAGCAGCACACCAGGTACGCTTCGAGCCGTGGAATCGAACTCCCGGAATTGATATCAACAACGCGCGCGACGGGAGTGACGACGGTTCGAGATTCCTTATTGGGAGGAATTATGCTTGTCCAAGCAATCCTCGTCGGCTTAGTCGGAGCGTTTGGATGCCTCGACTACCAGCTCGGCACCCTCTACGCGTTCCGCCCCATCGTCCTGTGCCCGCTCGTGGGCCTGGTGCTGGGGGACCTGCAGACTGGCCTTGCCGTTGGCGCCAGCCTGGAGTTGCTGTTCATGGGCTCGATCTCCATCGGCGCCTACGTGCCGCCTAACGAAACCGTCGGCGGCGTGCTCGCCTGCGCGTTTGCCATTCAGCTCGGTCAGGGTACCGAGACGGCCATCGCGCTCGCCATGCCCATCGCCGTCCTTGCGCTGACGATCGGCAACATTACCAATGCCTTGTTCCCTGTGTTTGTCGATATGGCAGACAAGTTCGCCCTCAAGGGAAACCTCAAAGGCATCTACGCCGTTCATTGGGGAATTGGAATCTGGGGCTGCGTCGAGTACTTCCTGCTGTGCGGCGGCGCCTTCTATTTGGGTTCCGACGCCATCCAGGGCCTGCTCGACTTCATCCCGCCCTTCATCATCGACGGTTGCGGCGTTGCCGCCAACATCCTGCCGGCCATGGGCTTCGCCAT
>NZ_QRJO01000037.1 GCF_003471585.1 Collinsella sp. AM18-10 | reverse complement strand
GCGCTGCATGAGCATGCCCTTCTGGCGCGAGGACCTCTAAGGTTTTCAAAGACCCGTACAGGTCTTACTACAAACATCTAGCTGCCATTAGATGTCTCCCATTGGGGCGGTGCGGATCTTTCGCACCGCCCCATTCATGTTTAATGACGCTAAATGAAGATCAGATAAGGTGGCCATGGATATCAAGACAATCGGTGTTGAGGAATGGCTCAACGTTTGGGAGAAGAGCGCCACGTGGGACATCGCCCAGTCGACGATCTCGTCGCTGACCATGGGCGAGCTTCGCGCACTGGACGAGCAGGACGGCGCCACGTTCTACGAGCGCCTGGATCGCGAGAAGATGAACTACGGCTGGATCGAGGGATCGCCGGAATTTAAGGCCGAGGTCGCCAAACTGTATCGCCGTGAGGTCAATCCCGACCACATCCTGCAGACCAACGGCTGCACGGGCGCCAACCTCAATGCCATCATAGCCGTGGTCGAGCCCGGCGATCACGTGATTGCCGAGTGGCCCACCTATGCGCCGCTCTATGAGATTCCGCGTACGTTCGGTGCCGAGGTCGAGTATTGGGAGCTTCGCGAGGAGCTCGGCTGGAAGCCCGATATCGAACAGCTCAAGCACCTCGTTCGCCCCAACACTAAGCTCATCTGCATCAATAACGCATCGAACCCCATCGGTGCGGTGCTCGATGCCGATATGCTCGGTCAGATTGCCGAGATCGCCCGTTTGGTGGGCGCCTACGTGCTGTGCGATGAGGTGTATCTGCCGCTCGAGAACACCGAGTCCTTTATATCGATGGCCGACGTGTACGAGAAGGCCATCGTCACCAACTCGGTGTCCAAGACCTATTCGACGCCTGCGGCTCGCGTGGGCTGGGTCGTGGCCGACGAAGAGGCCTCCAACCGCATCCGCACCTATCGTGACTACACCATGATCTGCGGCGGCGTGTTCAACGACGCCCTGGCGACCTACGTGCTCGAGCACAAGGACAAGATTCTCGAACGCAACCGCAAGATTGTGTTTGGAAACCGCGATATCGCGCAGGCTTGGATCGACACGCAGCATCGTGTCTCCTGGACGGCGCCGCAGGGCGTGTCCACCTCGTTTATCCAGCTGGATATCCCCGAGGACGACGAGGAGTTCTGCAAGCGCTTGCTGGCCGAGAGGGGAGTGCTGTTGGTTCCCGGCAGCCGCTTTGAGCTTCCCTGCGGCGCACGCCTGGGCTACTGCGCGAGCGAGGACGTTCTGCGCGAGGGGCTGAGGCTTCTGGGCGAGGCACTGGCGGAGTTCGATCGCTAGGATCACGACTCCCTTCGAAGGCCGTATTCAAATTGGCCGACGATAATCGAAAAAGGGCCTGTTTCCCTAGGGGAAGCGGGCCCTTTTTCTATACCGAGAAGTCAAGTTGTTACAAATGGGGCCGTAAAGCAAGCCGGTATTCGCTGGGCCTTATACTGAGCTTCCGGTGAACGGTATCAAGCGTCTGGTAAACGGTAATTCGTTTACCAGAAATGAATAGGACAAACTTTTTTCTGAATAAAAATGAAAATGGTTGAGACGCGGTATGAATCGCTAATTCTATTCATAGCTCTATTGGAAATATGCAATTTGAGGGTGGTTTAATAAAGTTTAGTTCCATTTGATTATTGGATTGAATACGCGTTTAAGCACGTAAATACACTTTATTAAATCGAAGTGTGCCATGCGTGAAGTATATGTGTATGCCGTTCACCCCTCATATAAAACCGTTCGGGGGCGAGGTGGAAGTATGAACTGAATTTGGATATAAATATGTCGTCAGCAATAACGCCTCACACGGAGGGGCGCTAACGAATCGGCCCTGACAGGGGCCCGAAAGAAAGGTAGGAGGCCATGACGAAAGGTCTGCA
>NZ_QRJO01000036.1 GCF_003471585.1 Collinsella sp. AM18-10 | reverse complement strand
CGGGGCCCGTGGCCGCGTCGAGCGTCACGCCTCGCGCCCGGGCGATCTGGGCGGCCTCGGCGAGGACCTGCTCGCAGAGCTCGGCCGGCCGCATGGGGGCCCTCTCCGCCCCGCCGGACCCGCGCGAGGCCTCGATGAGCAGGCGCACGTAGCCGTCGAGCCTTTCGACACCGCCGGCTATGTCGCGCGCGGCGGCCGAGAGGTCGCTGTCATTCTCGTCTTCCAGCTCCTCCGCCACGAAGTCGGCGTTGGCGCGCAGCGCGGTGAGCGGCGTCTTGAGGTCGTGGGCGAGCGACGCCATCTGCTCGCGCTGCCCCCGCTCCGCGGCCCAGCGGGCCTCGAGCGACTCGGCGAGGGAGGCCCGCATGGCGTCCATCGCGGCGAGGACGTCGTTCACCTCGCGCACGTTGGTGCTGCCGACCGCGAAGTCGAGCTCCCCCGCGCCGACGCGCCCCGCCGCCTCCGCGAGCGGCGCCATCTTGCGCGAGATCACGCGGCTCGCACGGCGCGCCACGAGCGCGAGCGCGAGCGCGCTTCCCACAGCGGCGCCGACGAGCATGAGGTTCTGCGGGTTGGGAAGCAGGCCGGCGAGATCGCGCGAGACCCACTGCGGCAGGTACTCGCTGACGAGCGCGCAGGCCCCGCCGCCCTTGAGCGGGAACGCAGCGTAGGTGAGGCCCGAGCCCCCGCCCTCGATCTCCACTGTGCCCGGATCCGCGGCGAGTGCCGTACTGGCCATTTCCGTCGCATCCTCGAGCCGCGTGCCCTCGAGGTCTGTCATCAGCACGTATCCGTCCTTGCTCAGGATGAGGTAGCGGTAGGCCGTCGGCACGTCCTGCTGCCCGCAGACGCCGTCGCGTGCCAGGCCCTCCGCGACCTCGCGCGCATTGGCCGGCCCCCAGCTTGCCTCGTAGACGAAGCCCGCGTTGATCGCCACGGAGAGCACCATGAACGAGGCGAGCCACGCCGTGGCGACCGCCGCGAACGCGTAGGCGAAGTAGCGCGCGATGACGAAGGAGAGCGGCATGCCCCCGCGACCTCGCGCCCCGATCCTCAGAGCTGCCACTTGTACCCCATCCCCCAGACGGTCGCGATCGGATCGGCGCCGGCCTCGGAGAGCTTCCTCCGGGCGCGGCTGACCTGCATGGATATGGCCGCGTCGTCGGCGTCGCTCTCCCAGCCGAGCACAGCCTCGCGTATCTGCGCGCGGCTCATGACCTGCCCGGGGTGGCGCGCGAGGTACTCGCAGATGGCGTACTCGGTGGGAGTGAGCGGCACGGCCTCGCCGCCCACGGAGAGGTCGCGCGCCCCGAGGTCGATCCGCACCTCCCCGAAGGAGAGAGCGTGCGAGCGCGGCCGGCGCTCACGGCGTAGATGGGCCGCGACCTTGGCGCGCAGTTCCGCGGCCCCGAAGGGCTTGCGGACGTAGTCGTCGGCGCCCAGGCCGTAGCCGGCCACGGCATCCTCCTCGGCCACGCGCGCGGTCAGGAAGACGATGGGCCCGTCGAAGTCCGGGCGGATCTGCCGCACGAGCTCGAAGCCGTCGAGCCCCGGCATCATGACGTCGCAGAGCACGAGGTCGAAGCGCGAGAGGTCCATCCCCGGGACCGCCGTCGGGTCGGCCGCCCTGACGACCTCATGGCCGTCGCGGCCGAGGACGCGCGCGAGCGCGTCGAGGATCGCCCGTTCATCATCCACTGCCAGTATCCTCGCCATGTTCGACCTCCTGAAACTCTCGTCGGAATTGTACTAGCGCCGCACTCAGCGGTCCAGAGCCCTGCGCGCAGCGCCGACCCCCAGCCGGCGTCGAGCAGGGCATTCCCGCCCAGGACGAGCGCTGCGGAGAGGAGGACGAGCATGGCGGCGAGCGGCCTCCTACGCATCTGCCCTCCCGTCCTCGAAGCGGCAGAACCAGGCCAGAAGGACGGCGTCGGCTGCCAGGGTGAGCACGAGGCCTGCGAGCGCAGTCGTGAGGAGAGGGCCCGCCGCGCGTGCGGCGTCGATGAAGGCCTCCACCCCGAGCGACCCCAGGCGAGCGGGCCAGGCGAGCGGCACCCAGCTCAGGGGCGTCGCCAGGGCACCGGTGAGCTCGCCGGTCATGAGGCCGTGCGCAAGTCCGCCCACCGAGAAGAACGCGAGGAGCACCCCCGCAGCGCCGGCGCCGATGGCGGCGTTGCGGCCGAGGCGCAGGGCCACGCCGAGCCCCAGCGCGTAGAGGGGCAGGCTGCCCAGCACGATGCCCGCCCAGGCGGCCGCAAGCGGAGTGGGCCCGAGCGGCAGGCGCCCGG
>NZ_QRJO01000035.1:2397-2705 GCF_003471585.1 Collinsella sp. AM18-10 | reverse complement strand
CTTCCGGAACCGCACCTCGCGGCCCGCGGGACCCAGCGCTCATGCGCGCGGTCCGGGCACGAGGATGCCCCCGAGTCGTCTCCCCTATGCGCCATGCGGCCCCCAGGGCACGTGTATGCGATACCGGACACCGTAACGGTGGGCGCCGCCCACCGGTCAGCGGCCAGAGCATGGGGGGCACGCCCGGTCCCGTTCCGAACCCGGAAGCTAAGCCCCATCGCGCCGAGAGTACTGCGGGGCCAGCCCGTGGGAGGCCAGGGCGCCGCTGACCGGTGGACGGCACCGAGCCGTCGGATGACTTGAAGAAG
>NZ_QRJO01000035.1:0-2387 GCF_003471585.1 Collinsella sp. AM18-10 | reverse complement strand
CCGAGCCGTCGGATGACTTGAAGAAGGGGGAGGCCTCGCGGCCTCCCCCTTCTTTGCGTTTACGGGCAACATTCCTTATGCAATAAAATCAATTTAATCATCCACCGCTGAATATAGACGTTCACCGTTCTTTGGTCGGTTCTCTGTTCTCAATGGACTAATATTTGCTTTAGCGCACTGCTGCGCTTGTCCTGTTTTACACGGGTCGTTTTATTGATTGTGAAGGAAGGACTCACATGGCAGATGTTCATGAGCTGCTTGATACTTGGATTGCCAATGTCAAGGACGAGGAGCTCCTCGCTGAGCTTAACACGATGAAGGAGCAGGGTGATGAGGACGCCATCACCGATGCTTTCTTCCAAGATCTCGCCTTCGGTACTGCCGGCCTTCGCGGCACTATCGGTGCGGGCACTAACCGTATGAATATCTATACGGTCGGTCGTGCGACCCAGGGATTCGCTGACTACCTCAATGCGACCTTCGAGCATCCAACGGTTGCCATCGCTCGCGATAGCCGCAATAAAGGTGAGCTGTTCGTTAAGACGACGGCTGCCATTCTTGCAGCAAACGGCGTGACTGCCCTCGTTTATCCCAAGATTTCTCCTGTGCCGACGCTCTCCTGGGCCGTCCGTGATCTTAAGTGCTCCGGTGGCATTTGCATGACCGCTAGTCATAACCCGGCACCGTATAACGGCTATAAGGCCTATGGCCCCGACGGCTGCCAGATCACCAGCGAGGCCGCCGATGCAATTTCTAAGGCTATCGCCGAGACCGATACGTTCACCGGTGTGAAGTCCATGGACTTCGATGAGGCTCTTGAGCAGGGCCTGGTCAAATGGATCGATGACTCGTGCCTCGAGCGTTATTACGACGCCGTTCTCGCTCGCGGCGTTACGAATCTTTCTGCCGAGGAGATTGCCGGCGCACCGCTCAAGCTTGTCTATACGCCGCTGAATGGTACCGGCCTCATTCCCGTCACCACGGTGCTCGAGCGCGCTGGCATCACTGATGTCACGGTTGTTCCCGAGCAGAAGGAACCTAACGGCGATTTCCCGACCTGCCCGTATCCTAACCCCGAGATCCGACAGGCCATGCAGAAGGGCATCGATCTCTGCGAGCAGGTTCACCCCGATCTGCTGCTTGCGACCGATCCCGACGCCGACCGTGTTGGCGTTGCCGTTAAGAATGGCGATGACTATCTGCTGCTGACCGGTAACGAGATGGGCGTCCTGTTGCTCGACTATATTTGCAAGACCCGTGCCGCCCGCGGCGAGGACCTCACTAAGAAGGTCGCGGTTACTACCATTGTTTCTTCCGCCATGGTCGATGCTCTGGCCGAGGAATATGGCTTTGAGCTCCGTCGCTGCCTGACGGGCTTCAAGTACATCGGTGACATCATTACCTCGCTTTCCGATGCCGGTGAAGTCGATCGCTTTATCTTCGGTTTTGAGGAGAGCTACGGTTATCTGGCTGGTGATCACGTGCGCGACAAGGACGCCGTGAGCACTTCGCTGCTGATTTGCCAGATGGCTCAGTATTACAAGCTGCAGGGTAAGAACCTCGCCGACGCGATGCACGAGCTGTACGAGAAGTATGGCTACTATCACAACAAGACGATTTCGCTGAGCTATCCGGGCGCTGAGGGTGCGGCAAAGATGGCCGGCATCATGGCTGGTCTGCGCGAGAACCCGCCCGCGGAGCTCGCCGGTTCCAAGATTGAGGCCGTCGTGGACTACAACACCTGCGTGAACGGCCTGCCGAAGGCTAATGTCATTGAGTTCGATCTCGAGGGTGGCAACAAGGGTATCGTCCGTCCTTCCGGCACCGAGCCCAAGATCAAGCTGTATATCTTTGCCAAGGGCGCGGATGCCGCCGAAGCTGATGCAGCACTTGACGCGATTGAAGAGTCCGGTCGCAAGCTGCTGGCATAAGGTATTTAAGAGTCTATTACTGTAGATAGGCGAAAGAGGGGATCTCGGAAACGAGGTTCCCTCTTATATTTACCCAGCCAGCCGAGAGTCCTTATATGTGTAGGAAATGTGTACGCCCAGATTCCCGCCCCCGGCGCCCCTCCGGTCTGGCAATATATCTCCTTGCCGCGCGGCCCGGTCGGACCGGATGAGCCGCAGAGCGTGCACCTTGAGAACCGGATACTGCGAGGATGGACACATTCAGTGTCGCATCCGGGCAGACATCGAACCATTTGAAATGGTCTAACTTGGATTTGTTTTTCGCAAGGCCGCCGAGAGGCGGCCCCGAGAAATTCCTTTTCCTATACAGAACCATATGAATCGAACGGAACCGATCAGCTAATAGTTGTGAGGACCGGACGGGCTCGAAGCCCATATATTTTGGACGGAGAGTTCGATCCTGGCTCAGGATGAACG
>NZ_QRJO01000034.1 GCF_003471585.1 Collinsella sp. AM18-10 | reverse complement strand
CTCACTCCCATGCGCTCCACCGCCGGTCGCCCGGCGGCTTCGCCGCCCATGGGAAGCTCCCCTACCGATTCTATATAGATAAAATCCCGCCGCTTCGGTGTCCAGCTTAGCCCCGTGTATTGTCGGCGCATGTCCACTCGACCAGTGAGCTGTTACGCACTCTTTGAATGGATGGCTGCTTCTAAGCCAACATCCTGGTTGTCTGGGCGGACGCACATCCTTTGCCACTCGGCTGGAACTTGGGGACCTTAGCGGGCGGTCCGGGCTGTTTCCCTCTCGAGCACACAGCTTAGCCCACATGCTCTGACTGCCGCGCTCTGGGCCGCCGGCATTCGGAGTTCGGTTGGATTCGGTAGGCGGCGAAGCCCCCTCGTCCATCCGGTGCTCTACCTCCGGCGGTGAACGCGCGACGCTAGCCCTAAAGCTATTTCGGGGAGAACGAGATATCTCCGGGTTTGATTGGCCTTTCACCCCTATCCGCAGGTCATCGCCGCCGTTTTCAACCGACGTGCGTTCGGCCCTCCACGGGGTCTTACCCCCGCTTCAGCCTGCCCACGGATAGCTCACCCGGCTTCGCGTCCGCGGCGCGGGACTCAAGTCGCCCTGTTAAGGCTCGCTTTCGCTCCGGCTCCCTTTCGGTTAACCTCGCCCCGCGCCAGCGACTCGCTGGCTCATTCTACAAAAGGCACGCCGTCACAACATAAAGTTGCTCCGACTGCTCGTGGGCGCACGGTTTCAGGTACTGTTTCACTCCCCTCCCGGGGTGCTTTTCACCTTTCCCTCACGGTACTGGTGCGCTATCGGTCACAGGGTAGTACTCAGGCTTGGATGGTGGTCCACCCAGGTTCGGACCGGGTTTCACGTGCCCGGCCCTACTCAGGGACCGCGTCGCGCCGTCCGGTCTGGGTTCGCGTACGGGGCTGTCACCCGCTGCGGCCGGCCCTCCCATGCCGTTCCGCTCCCCAGCCGGACCTGCGCCCGGGGGCGGCAGCCCCCGGATGCGCGGCCCTGCAACCCCGTCGGCGGAACCCCTGCCGGGTATGCCCGCTCGACGGTTTGGCCATCGGTCCCCTTTCGCTCGCCGCTACTCGGGGAGTCTCGAGATTGATTTCCTCTCCTCCGGGTACTTAGATGTTTCAGTTCCCCGGGTTGTCCTCCCGGCCCCTATGCGTTCAGGGCCGGGATATCCGTACTGCTACGGATGGGTTCGCCCATTCGGAGACCCCCGGGTCGAAGGATGTGTGCTCCTCGCCGGGGATTATCGCAGCTTGCCGCGTCCTTCATCGGCTCCCTGTGCCAAGGCATCCGCCGTGCGCCCGTGGTATCTTGCGGGACCGCTCTCGGGCCCGCGGGATATCCACGTGTCGCTAAAATTAATTAATCGATATCATGAATAGCGCTCGTATGTCGCAATTCGGGTATCTCATACCGCGGCACAGTAGTTGACTGTGCTCGCGATCAGATGCTCCTCACTCATTAATAAGTGAATTCTTCTTGTTTGGATCGGATGAATGATTGCTATCATTCTGTCTGATAAATCGCAGAAAAGAATCGAGTCTGGAAGAATGATCTTCCATCTCTCTCCTATCGCTATGCGGCTCTCAAGGTACGCGGGTGCGACCCCGGGGACCGGGTGCTGCGGGGACTTCCCCCGGGCGACATCCACCGGACGGGCTCCTGCCCTCTATTCGAGTTAAAGTTTGTCTCTCTAAGAACTTATCTCCCTAGAAAGGAGGTGATCCAGCCGCACCTTCCGGTACGGCTACCTTGTTACGACTTCACCCCCCTCACCCTCCACACCTTCGGCGCCTCCCCCCTTGACGGTTGGGCCGGCGACTTCGGGTGCAGACGACTCGGGTGGTGTGACGGGCGGTGTGTACAAGGCCCGGGAACGCATTCACCGCGGCATGCTGATCCGCGATTACTAGCAACTCCGACTTCATGGGGGCGGGTTGCAGCCCCCAATCCGAACTGGGGCCGGCTTTCCGGGATCCGCTCCCCCTCGCGGGGTGGCATCCCTCTGTACCGGCCATTGTAGCACGTGTGCAGCCCAGGGCATAAGGGG
Organism: Collinsella sp. AM18-10; assembly: GCF_003471585.1. GTDB lineage: Bacteria > Actinomycetota > Coriobacteriia > Coriobacteriales > Coriobacteriaceae > Collinsella. The sequence continues at coordinate 1,174 of NZ_QRJO01000034.1, read as the reverse complement.
CATGATGACTTGACGTCGTCCCCGCCCTCCTCCGCCTTGACGGCGGCGGTCCCGCGTGGGTTCCCGGCATCACCCGATGGCAACACGCGGCGGGGGTTGCGCTCGTTGCGGGACTTAACCCAACATCTCACGACACGAGCTGACGACAGCCATGCACCACCTGTATGGGCTCCTCTCGGCCACGGGGTCTCCCCCGCTTCACCCATATGTCAAGCCCTGGTAAGGTTCTTCGCGTTGCTTCGAATTAAGCCACATGCTCCGCTGCTTGTGCGGGCCCCCGTCAATTCCTTTGAGTTTTAGCCTTGCGGCCGTACTCCCCAGGCGGGACGCTTAATGCGTTGGCTGCGGCACGGGGGGATCGTCCCCCCACACCTAGCGTCCATCGTTTACGGCTGGGACTACCAGGGTATCTAATCCTGTTCGCTCCCCCAGCTTTCGCGCCTCAGCGTCGGTCTCGGCCCAGAGGGCCGCCTTCGCCACCGGTGTTCCACCCGATATCTGCGCATTCCACCGCTACACCGGGTGTTCCACCCTCCCCTACCGGACCCAAGCCGCGGAGGTTCCGGGGGCTTCGGGGGGTTGAGCCCCCCGCTTCGACCCCCGGCCTGCCGGGCCGCCTACGCGCGCTTTACGCCCAATGAATCCGGATAACGCTCGCCCCCTACGTATTACCGCGGCTGCTGGCACGTAGTTAGCCGGGGCTTCTTCTGCAGGTACAGTCTTGACTCTTCCCTGCTGAAAGCGGTTTACGACCCGAAGGCCTCCGTCCCGCACGCGGCGTCGCTGCGTCAGGGTTCCCCCCATTGCGCAAGATTCCCCACTGCTGCCTCCCGTAGGAGTCTGGGCCGTGTCTCAGTCCCAATCTGGCCGGTCGGTCTCTCAACCCGGCTACCCGTTGTCGGCACGGTGGGCCGTCACCCCGCCGTCTACCTGATGGGCCGCGGAGCCATCCCCTCCCGTCGGGGCTTTAGCCGGGGTGCCATGCGGCACCCCGGGGTATCCGGTATTACCCGTCCTTTCGGGCGGCTATCCCGGGGGAGGGGGCAGGTTCTCCACGTGTTACTCAGCCGTTCGCCACTCGCTTCCACCCGGAGGTGGGTGCCGTTCGACTTGCATGTGTTAGGCGCGCCGCCAGCGTTCATCCTGAGCCAGGATCGAACTCTCCGTCCAAAAT
>NZ_QRJO01000033.1 GCF_003471585.1 Collinsella sp. AM18-10 | reverse complement strand
GTGTTCGGATAAAGTTGATAATCAAGGCCCTTGTCTGTTGGCAGGACGGCGGCGCGGAACCATTTACAGACCAGGGAATAGGTGATACTCTGGACGCAGACACAAGGCTCCCAGCCGTCATCAAGAGCAAGACAGTTGCCGCCGTCATAATTGCAGCAGTCATGCACCAGCCGCCGGACGGCTCGGTACTGCTGGTAGGTCAGTCGGGGAATGCCGTTCACCGCTCCACCTCCCGGCGTTTCTGCTGGGTCTGCTCCTGCTGGTGTATGGCAGCATCGGCGTTCCGCTTCACCTGTTGAAGCCGCCGCAAATCGTCTTGGATAGGCTTGTACTGCTCATACTCGGCTGTGTACTCCTGGTGAAGCCTCGCCTGTTCCTGTTCCCACGCATGAACGGGGATTTTACCAGCAGGGGAACGGTGCTTGTCCAGCTTCCGGCGGGCCATGTGGAACGTCCTCAACTCGTTCTCATGCTCCCTCTCGAATTTTTCCCGCTTGCCCTTCCACTTGATACCCTGCAACTCGTCATAGACGGGCTTGGTGTCTCGGTAGAGGTCAACAAGGCGAAGCAGTTCCTTCAATTCGTTCAGACGGTCACGCTTCGCTTTCATGGATGTGTTGATGGCCTCCGTTCGTTCACTCTGGGCGGCGATATGGGTCTCTAAATCTTCCAGCGTAGCGATGCCCCTCTCGGTCAGAAAATTGATGGCCTCGGCAAAACCTTTAAGATTTCCAATCCTGGCGTTGCGGCTCCATGCTCCGGCGTTCCGGCCCTCATAGTAGTCGGTCAGCAGGGCGGCAAGGGTCGGGGCCTGGGGCTTGCTCAATTCTTCTTTTATGGCCTTAATCCAATCCGTCAGGCCGGCGATTTTCTTCCGAATATCCCGCAGAATGTTGTTGGCCTTTTTTATCCAGCGGTTCAGATCGCCCTTGTCGGTGGGGATGCCCTTGGCCTCCATCTGGCGGACGGCCACGCCCTCATGGACGGTGGGCAGCAGGTCAAGGCCCTGACGCTCATAGGAGCGGTGGTCGATGCGGCAGGTCAGCCCCTTTTCCTCAAACTTGGCGTTCACCATAGCGGCCCACGCCTCCCGCCAATGTTCCAGTGTTTCCGGGCTTCCCCAGTCGGTAGTGGGAACAGCGTCAAAGAGGGGCTTGCCGTCCTCTCCCATAATGCGGTTCCCGTCCTCGTCCAGACGGTAGCGGCGGCGCTGCTTGCACCCCCATTTGCCGTCTGGCTCAATGGGCCGGATGGGGCAGAGAACATGAAAGTGCGGGTTAGGAATACCGCCGTCCTCCTTGTCCGGCTGGTGGATGGCAAAGTCGGCAATCATGCCCCGGCCCACAAGCTGCTCCGAAACAAATTGCCTTGCAAGAGCGATGTTTTCCTCCAATGAAAACTCGTTCTGCAAGGCAATGTCAAAGCTATATGCAAGCTGGGCTTTCTTGCCGCGCTCGGCCTTCTCCACGGCGTTCCAGAGGGTGGCGCGGTCTTGGTACTGGTTGGGGGCCTGGGGCGGCAGGAGAATGTCTGTGCAGACCACGCCGCCCTTGTGGGTGTAGTCGCTGACCTCGCCATAGTATTCGCTATACAATTTCTCCCCGGCTCGGTAGGCGGCGGACGTGACAACAGACTGTCCCGCGCTCCGTTTGACCTGGGTAACGTGGAGATGGAACAGGGCCAATTATCCGCTTTCCTGCTGGTCAGTGGCTTGGCTCACCAGGGCGGCAACTTCCGGCAGGGAAAAGACCTTTTCCATCAAAAGAAAAAAGGCCCTTTCGCTCATGCCGCGCACCTCCGGGGCGATACTCTCCACCGCTCCGCCACGGGTGATAAGTCGGTGGTTTCGCTTCTTCCTTTCGCCTTGGGTGTAGTAGCGGATGCGGTTCTCATACCGCTGGCCTCTGTGCTGGTACTGCTCCAACTTAGCGGTGGCCTCAGCATACTCTTTCTCTAATTCTTCGCGTGACTTGTCCATCGTGTTTGACCTCCTTCTTGGCAAAACAAAAGACCGTCTACCTGCTGTGTCGGGTAAACGGTCAAGGGTAACGGTATTCGGTTTTAGCCTCGCTGGAAAGGTGCAGACGCAGAGCGGATGTACCTTTCCAGCGAGGGCGCAGGGATAGCCGCAAAGCGGCGCAAGGGGCGCAGCCCCTTGTACGGAGCGGAGCGACGCAAACGGCCCGGACTTTCGGAAGTCCGGGCCGTAGCCTCGCAGAGCGCACGATACATGGTCGCAGACCATGTATAGAAGTGCGCCCTTTGTTCCAAAGGGATTTTATAAGTCCATCATTGATGGGAGAATTTTGTTGAACATATGGCGCACCTTATCAATCCGGGTGTTTGGGCGGCGTGGCTGAAAAACTGGTTCGCCGCTGGCGATTTGATACCCCTTCAATTCTGTTAAACAAACGCTTCTCCCGTTTGTATAAAAGGTGAGGTCATTGCGGTACTCTTGCACACAGCGGGCAGGGATTTCGCCAGTAATAATCACCTCGCTGTTTTTAACCTGGGTCGTTTCAATACTCGCGCAATATTTTGGTGCGTCATGATAAGCTCTGGAGAGATATTCCTGCGGCGCATAGAGTGTAAAAGAAAGATATGGTTCCAATAGCTGCGTCCCCGCCTTTTTCAACACCTGCTCCAATACAATAGGTGCCAATGACCGAAAGTCTGCGGGAGTGCTGACCGGACTATAATAAAGCCCATACTCAAAACAGATTTTACAGTCCGTTACCTTCCATCCATACACGCCTTGTTCCAGACCGTAGCGGATACCATCCAATACAGCGTTTTGAAAACTCTGATTCAAGTATCCAACGGAAACTTTGCTCTCATACTGCACTCCGGTGCCAAGGGGGAGAGGGGTGACGGACAGCCCGATGGACGCCCAGAATGGATTGGGCGGCACTTCGATATGAATGGTGTGACTTACCGCTTTCAATGGCCTCTCCATATAGATGACGGTAGGTTCTTTTGCAGTTGTGTTGAGCTGATATTTTTCCACCAGAAGATCAGAGATAATTTCCAATTGTACCCGGCCCAAAAAGGAGAGAATGATCTCATGGGTCACAGCGTCTACTTCATAGCGCAGAAGCGGGTCGGTATCCGCAATTTCTGTCAAGGCGTTTAACAAGCGTTCCCTCTGTTCTGGTTTCTCTGGTGCAATTGCTGTCCGCAGCAAAGGGAGAGGATTGTCGCTCCACGTTTCACGGGGCAGCAGCAGTTTGTTTCCCAGCACATCATTCAGCCGCAAACTGTCGCAGGGTACAATGACGATCTCGCCCGCATGGGCAATCTCTGTTCGGACAATCTCACCCTTTGAGGGGATACGCATTTCCGTAATTTTCAGTTTTTCTTTCCCTGCCAAGGCTACGGAATCCCGCAAATGAAGCGTACCGCTATACAACCGCAGATAGGCAAGGCGTTGGCTCTGGTTTGCGTACTCAACTTTGAACACAGTTCCGCACAATTCAGAGCTGTTCTGCCCGGTGGGTGATTGGAATGTATCTGTGACCGCTTCAATGAGTTGTCGGATTCCCAAGTTTACCTTGGCACTGCCATGATAGACCGGAAACAGAGAGACGCTTTGGATTCTCCTGTTTTCCTCCCGCAGAAGTTCTTCTTTGTCCATTGGTTCTCCGGCAATATATTTCTCCAACAATTCATCACAGTCCGCAATCACGGTATCCCAATTCTCCAGCCCCATGTTTTCCATGATGGATATATCCGGGGAAAGCTGCACGTTCTGCTTAATAATCATATTTGCGGAGAGCTTATCTCGGATAGACTGATACACACCTGGCAGGTCAATCCCGTCCTGGTCGATTTTGTTAATAAAGATAACAGTTGGGATTTTCATTACTTGCAGAGCATGAAACAGAATACGGGTCTGCGCCTGAACGCCGTCTTTTGCAGAAACAACCAAAATCGCTCCGTCAAGAATGGCAAGGGAGCGATAGACCTCCGCTAAGAAATCCATATGCCCAGGAGTATCCACAATGTTGACCTTACAATCGTGCCACTGAAAGGAAGTGACCGCCGTTTGAATGGTGATTCCACGCTGCCGCTCTAAAAACATGGTGTCCGTTCTCGTTGTTCCCTGATCCACACTGCCGGGCGCCTCGATTGCTCCGCTGGTATATAACAGGCTCTCCGTC
>NZ_QRJO01000032.1 GCF_003471585.1 Collinsella sp. AM18-10 | reverse complement strand
GGAATGTCAATCCTGGTCTAACAGAGCCTTAAATAATCATTCGGAGCAAATCTATTTTTATCCCCGTGCCAGAAAAATCATCGGGCGTGGTCTGGGGCAAACAGTCTAGTTGCGCTTGAGGTGGACGACGGTTTCGCAGTGGAAGGTTTGCGGGAACAGATCGACCGGCGTGATCTTGACGGGGGAGAAGGTACCTTCCTCGACAAAGCGCTTAAGGTCGCGTGCCAGGGTGGCGGGGTCGCAGCTCACGTAGGCGACATCGCGAGCACTCGTGCTGGCGATAAGGTCGATCGCCTCGGGGGCGAGGCCTGCGCGCGGCGGGTCGACCACCAAGACGTCGGCATCCTGGTCGGGGAACTCGCGCACCGCGTCTCCGCCAATGACGTCGACGTTATCAAGCTTGTTGATCTCCAAGTTACGGCGCAGGTCGCGCACGGCCGGGCCGTAGGCCTCGACGGCGGCGACGAAGTCGCAGCGGCGGGCGAGCGGCAGGGTAAAGGTTCCGGCGCCGCAGTACAGGTCCACGGCAAGCTCGTCTTCTTGCGGGTCGAGCGCTTCCATGACAAGCTCGATCAAAATCTCGGCACCCTTGGTGTTGACCTGGAAAAAAGACGGGGCAGACAAGCGCATCTGACCCTCGGCGATATTCTCGGTCCATGAGCCCTCTCCGGCGAGCATTTCGACCTTGGAGACACGGCGGGCCTTCTTTTCGCCCTTGCTCATCACACGCACGATGCTCGTGGGATGAGCGGCGTCCGCCAGCACGCGGGAGACCTGCGAGCGCGGAAAAGAGCCTGTAGGCGTCCAGAGTGCGACCTCGAGTGCCTTGGTACGGCGCGATGCACGAATGCCCACGCGTTCGAGTCCCAAGTCATGGCTGCCGCTTAGATAGTTGAGTGCGCCGACGACCGATTTGAGCGCCTTCGGGAAGCGCTTATCGAACAGCGGGCACGCATCGACGGTCACGATTTTGCTGGGGTCGACACCGTGCATGCCAAGGCGCACGCGACCGTTGACGACGGTCGGTTCGAGCTCGATTTTATTGCGGTAGCCCCAGTCGTCCTTGGTGTGGCAGATGGGCTGTACCAACTCATCGACCTGCTCAGGAGCGAACTTGCCGATGCGCTCGAGCGTGGAGCGCAGGTTTTGCTCCTTGGCGGCGAGCTGTGCCGTGCGTGAGAGATTGCCCCACGAACAACCGCCGCAGATGCCAACGAAGGGGCAGGGGGGCTGAATGCGATCGGGGCTCGGCTCCAGAATCTCGGTCGTGCGGGCGCGCATGAACGACTTGCCGTCCTGTACGACCTCGGCCTCGACGGTGTCGCCTGCCACGGCGCCCTGCACAAAGACGGCCTTGCCGTTGTCGGCGTGCGCCAGCCCGTCGGCGCCGTAGGTCATCGATTCTATAGTGAGCTTCATATCCCTGCCTGTCATTCGTGTTGTTGCTCGCACCATGGTAGCAGGGAAAAGCGCCCCGCATCCGAGGCTTTCCTCAAATGCGGGGCGCTTCTACAAACTGCTTCTACAAACGACTATTTCGTCTTGCCGGTAATGAGCGTCTTAAGACCCAGGCCGATCAGGCCCAGGCCCATGCGCACACGACCGGGGCGATGGCGCTCGATGGCCTTGGTCTTGCCGGCGGGCTTATCGCGACGGGCGCTCGTCTCGGGTGCGGGCTTAGCTGCCTGCGGCTCGGGCTGAGGTGCAGGTGCGGGCTCGGGCTCAATGACGGTCGCCTGGACCTTCTGAACCTCGGGTGTGGCCGGCTGCGGCTTAGGAGCAGGTGCGGGCTTTGCCTCAATGACGGGCTCGGGCGCGGCCTCGGCGTTGCGGTAGGCACGCTCCAGCAGGGCTTCCTGCGAGTTGAAGGGTTTCTCACCCTCTGCGCGCTCCACGGGGACCCAGGTGCCGTCGCTCGTGAGGCTGCGGGCCTTCACGTTGTCGCGCAGCTGCATGCTCATGTACTCGTGCACCAGGGCGCGGCAGGTGGGGTCGAGCACGGGGAAGGCGATCTCCACGCGGTGCTCGGTGTTGCGTGTCATCATGTCGGCCGAGCTCAGATAGATCATGTCCGAGTCCACGCCAAAGGCGTAAACGCGCGCATGCTCCAAAAAGCGTCCGACGATAGAACGGACATGCACGTTCTCGGTCTTGCCAGGAACGCCCGGCTTGAGGCACGAGATGCCGCGGATGATCATGTCCACGCGGACTCCTGCGCACGATGCCTCGGCGATCTTGTCGATGACCTCGCGGTCGGTGAGCGAGTTGAGTTTAAAGAACACGCGGGCGGGCTCGCCGGCGAGGGCGCGCTGGATCTCGCGGTCAAGCCCGCGCATGATGAGCGGTTTCAGTCCGACGGGCGCCACACCCAGGAAGCGGTAATCGCCGCGCAGGTTGCCCAGCGACAGGTTGCGGAAGAACAGGTTGGCGTCCTCGCCGATGCCGGGGTGAGCGGTCATGAGCATAAAGTCGCTGTAGAGTTTGGCCGTCTTCTCGTTAAAGTTGCCGGTGCCCAGCAGCGTCAGGCGCGTTAGCGCCATGCCCTCGCGATAGGTGAGCTGGCAGATCTTGGAGTGGCACTTAAAGCCCTCGGAGCCGTAGATGACGGTGCAGCCGGCCTCTTCCAGGCGCTCGGCCCACTCGATGTTGTTCTGCTCGTCAAAGCGCGCGCGGAGCTCCATGAGCACCGTGACCTCTTTGCCGTTCTCGGCGGCATCGATCAGCGACTCGCACAGGCGGCTCTGCTTGGCCACGCGGTAGAGCGTGATGCGCAGCGAGATGCACTCGGGGTCGTAGGCGGCCTCGTGCACCAGGTCCAAGAACGGATTCATGGCCTCGTAAGGGTAAAAGAGCAGCTTGTCGTGCTGCAGCACCTGCTCGCGGATGGAACGGGACATGTCGATGGTGGGGTTGGGCTGCGGCTTAAACGGCGTAAAGAGCAGCTCGTTGCGCAGGTGCTCGGGAATCTTGCCCTCAATGCCAAAGACGTAGCCTAGGTCGAGCGGGATATCGCAGGTAAAGACCGAGCGGCGAGAAAGCTCGAGCGCCTTGCGGATGGTCTTGAGCGTCGCCTTCTCGAGCGACCCCGAGACCGCGAGCACTACCGGCTGCAGACGCAGGCGCTTCTTGAGGATGCGCTTCATGTGCTGGCGGTAGTCCTCTTCCTCCTCGACGCCCTCGCCGTCCGGATCGATGTCGGCGTTGCGGGTGACGCGGATGAGCGCGCGGTCGAGCGGCTTATAGGAGCCAAAGCAGCTGTCCAGGCAGGCGAGGATGACGTCCTCGAGCAGAATGTAGGAGTAGGTGCCGGCGGGCGAGGGGATCTCGACCACGCGGTTCATCGAGGCGGGAATCTCGATTAGGCCCAGCAGACTTTCCTCGTCGGTGACGCCGTCCAGGCCGCAGGCCAGGTAGAGTGCGCCGTTGCGCAGGTTGGGGAAGGGGTGGCGCGGGTCAATCACCAGCGGTGAGATGACCGGCGACACGTAGGCCTGGAAGTAGCGGGTTACAAAGGTGCGCTCCTCGGGCGTAAGCGAATCGACACGCGCGCGGTGAACGTCCAGGGCGTCGAGCTTGCCCTCGATGCTCTTAAAGATGGACTCCCATCGGGTAAGGAGCCCGGGCATTTCGGCCATGACGGCATCGACCTGTTCGGAGGCGGTCATATTGCTCTTGTTGTCGACAGGCTGTTTTTTGAGCTCTGCCAGATCGGACAGGCCGCCCACGCGCACCATGAGAAACTCGTCGAGGTTGGACTCGAAAATCGACACGAACTTTAGACGCTCGAACAGCGGAACGGTCTCGTCGAAGGCTTCGTCAAGCACACGGTTGTCAAAGCGTAGCCAGCTGAGCTCTCGGTTCTGCGTGTACGAGAAGTCGCGCGGCGGTTTGCGCAGCTTTGCGGCGGCTTGCTTTTTTTCGATTTTGCTCGGCATATGCATCTGTCCGTTCAGTCCCCGCAGGGGACGGTTGCCTAACACTATTCACTATTGTCTCAATTTAGTCGACCTATGGCACGGACGTATCGCGTGAACGGTATCTTTACCTACTTCTTACGCTGACAGACCATAGAGCTGACGCCCGTCGCGTTGTGAAAAACGGTCTATATCCTCACTCAACTGGTGAGTATGTGTGAATAAGAATGATAGGTAGCTGAATATCATCGAATACAGACAGAAACACGAACAAGCGTCATTTATATACATAAAACCGTTTTAGATATGCAATTCCTAATCGAAAGATTGGAGTTGTAATTGCGAATGATTTTTGAGAAAAAAGAGCGTTTACCTTAGAAAAGTTACTTTAGAACGCCGAAGTACATCATGGGGGAATCACATGCGATATACCGTTCATCGCACTTTGTTGACCGTTCGGGGGCGAGGTGGAATTGCGGGTGATTTTTGGATATAACTAGAGCTGTCAGCAAGCAGCGTCTCATATGGAGGGGCGCTGATACATTCGGCCAGTAAGGCCCGAAAGAAAGGTAGGAGGCCATGACGAAAGGTCTGCA
>NZ_QRJO01000031.1 GCF_003471585.1 Collinsella sp. AM18-10 | reverse complement strand
GCGCTGCATGAGCATGCCCTTCTGGCGCGAGGACCTCTAAGTCTTTCCGTTTCCGGTGCGGTCCCCCTACAACCGCACCGGTTTCGCCCGTCAAACGGGCAACACTAATACTTACGTAATTCATTTTTTCGAAAGGAAACGAACCATGGGTGTTAACCTCTCCGGCCGTAGCTTCCTCAAGCTTCTCGACCTCACCACTGAGGAGATCGAGTACCTGCTCAAGCTCTCCAAGAACTTCAAGGATATGAAGCGCGCTGGCGTTCCGCACCGCTATCTCGAGGGCAAGAACATCGTTCTGCTCTTCCAGAAGACCTCCACTCGTACCCGCTGCGCCTTCGAGGTCGGCGGCATGGATCTGGGCATGGGCGTCACCTACCTCGATCCCGGTTCGTCGCAGATGGGCAAGAAGGAGTCCATCGAGGACACCGCTCGCGTTCTCGGCCGCATGTATGACGGCATCGAGTTCCGCGGCTTTGCCCAGGACGACGTCGAGGAGCTCGCCGCTAAGTCCGGCGTGCCCGTGTGGAACGGCCTGACCACTGAGTGGCACCCCACCCAGATGCTCGCCGACATCCTGACCGTCCAGGAGAACTTCAACTACGACATCAAGGGCAAGACCCTCGTCTTCATGGGCGACTGCAAGAACAACGTCGCTCGCTCCCTCATGGTTGTCTGCTCCAAGCTCGGCATGAACTTCGTGGCCTGCGGCCCCGAGGAGTGCATGCCCGCTGACGACGTCATCGAGGCCTGCAAGCCCATCGCCGAGGCCAACGGCTGCACCATCAAGCTGACCACCGACGTCAAGGACGGCGTCACCGGTGCCGACGTTCTCTACACCGACGTTTGGGTCTCCATGGGCGAGCCCGACGAGGTCTGGGCCGAGCGCATCGCTCAGCTCACCCCGTATCGCGTTACCTCCGAGGTCATGGCTATGGCCAACCCGGGTGCCATCTTCCTGCACTGCCTGCCCAGCTTCCACGACACCAACACCACGATTGGCGCCGAGAAGTGCGAGCAGTTCGGCATCACCGAGCAGGAGGTCACCGACGAGGTCTTCGAGAGCCCCGCTTCCAAGGTCTTCGACGAGGCCGAGAACCGCATGCACACCATCAAGGCTGTCATGTACGCTACGCTCAAGTAAGAGCATCTAGCATCTCGCTCGGGGTGCATTGCTGCGCACCCCGAGCACTTTTGTCTGGTAAAAATCTCGCACCGAACGACATGCACGGCACGGAAGAGCCGCTTCGGGCGAGATCAGTAAATGATTTATGAAGGGGGGATGAGAACTATGACTGAGACCGCTAAGAAAAAGCGCGGTATGCCTTCATCGTTCACCATTCTTCTTGCTCTGCTGGCAATCGTCGCGGTTGTTACCGTTATCGTCTCCGGTACGTCCGGTGGCGCGGTTACCGCTGCCCGCTTGAGCGATTTCTGCACCGCCCCGGTCAAGGGCTTCGCTGACGCTCTGCCCGTCTGCCTCTTCGTTATGATCCTCGGCGGCTTCCTCGGCATGATGACCGAGACCGGCGCCCTGGACAACGGCATTGCCGTTCTGGTGCAGAAGCTTAAGGGCAATGAGATCATGCTCATTCCCGTGCTGATGCTCATCTTCTCCCTCGGTGGTACCACCTATGGTATGTGCGAGGAGACCGTTCCCTTCTACGCCCTGCTCGCCGCTACCATGATGGCTGCTGGCTTCGACCCCATGGTCGGCGCTGCAACCGTCCTGCTCGGCGCTGGCTGCGGCTGCCTCGGCTCCACGGTTAACCCGTTTGCCGTCGGCGCTGCCGTCGACGCTCTGACCGGCGTTGGCATTGAGGTCAACCAGTCCATCATCATCGGCCTCGGTGCCGTCCTGTGGATTGTTACCACCGCCATGTCCATCTTCTTCGTCATGAGCTATGCCAAGAAGGTCAAGGCTGACAAGGGCTCCACCATCCTTTCGATGCAGGAGCTCAAGGACGCCGAAGAGGCTCACGGCAAGGCTGCTTCCGAGGTTCACAAGGAGGTCAAGCTCACCGGTCGTCAGAAGGGTGTTCTGATCGCCTTTGCCTTCACCTTCGTCGTCATGATCGTCGGCTTCATCCCGCTGGCCGACCTTAACGAGGGCGTCGCCAACTTCTTCGATGCTGGCGCTGTCTATGACGCCGACGGTAACGCCATCGTTCAGGGCTGGTCTGCCCTGATCACCGGCCTGCCCATTGGTCAGTGGTACTTCGACGAGGCTTCCACCTGGTTCTTCCTCATGGCTGTCCTGATCGGTATTATCGGCGGCCTGTCCGAGAAGCAGATCGTCAACACCTTCATCACCGGCGCTGCCGACATGATGTCCGTTGTCCTCGTCATCGCCCTCGCCCGTGGTATCTCCGTCCTCATGGCTAGCACCGGCCTCGACGTCTACGTCCTCGACGCTGCCGCCAATGCTCTGGCTGGCCTGTCCGGCGTGATCTTCGCTCCCATGAGCTTCCTGGTCTACTTCGGCCTGTCCTTCCTGATCCCCTCGACCTCCGGTATGGCTACTGTCTCCATGCCCATCATGGGACCGCTGGCTGTTAAGCTCGGCTTCTCGCCCGAGGTCATGGTCATGATCTTCTCCGCCGCCATCGGCGTCGTGAACCTGTTCACCCCGACCTCCGGCGCCATCATGGGCGGTCTTGCCCTGGCCAAGATCGAGTGGACGACCTGGCTCAAGTTTGCTCTTAAGCTCATCGTCGCTCTCTCCGTCGTCTGCGCCATCATCCTGACCGTCGCTTGCGTGATGCTCTAAGTACCCCTTGGGTACCCCACGGAAACCATGACGATCCTATAACGGATCACCTGGTCATCGTCTGTCCGGTGGGGTAACCCCACCGGTAGACTCCTACCTTTGGCCCCCTCCCGTTCCGTGCGCGGGAGGGGGCGCTCTTGTGTTCCGGCGTTTTACCAAACGCCGGAACCACTCGACGCTGCAAGCCCGCCAGAGCGGCAATCTGACGTTCAATCGTCGGGCATGGCCAAAAGGCCTATGCCCTCCTCTTTCACGTCACCTTGCTCGCTCTGGCGGGCTTTCGCTGACTTATGCTCAACCTGCGGCGCTGCCATTGTTGGCGCAGGGGGCGGCTTGCTCGCTCTGGCGCCTGTTCGCTGTCCGTTCTCTGCCCACGACGTTTCTGCTGTTGGTGCAAAGGGGTCAGGTTAATTTGCGCCAAAAGGGGAAGTTGCGGTGGAATAGTTCCCGTTTGGCCGTCTTGAGGGGTTAAACAGGAGCTATTTCACCGCAACTTATCGATGGCGTGTTTGGTTGGTGCCTGTTGATGGTCTGGTTATCGGGGAGGGCGGGCTCCGTTATAATCGCGTAGGAACTTAATTTACGAAACGGGACGGGAGCCATACATGCGCCAGGGTTTCGACAACGCGAAGTATATCGAGCTGCAGGCTGCTCACATTAAGGAGCGCATCTCGCAGTTTGGCGGCAAGCTGTATTTGGAGTTTGGCGGCAAGCTGTTCGATGACTATCATGCCAGCCGCGTGCTACCGGGTTTTGAGCCGGACAGCAAGTTCCGCATGCTCAAAAGCATCGCCGACGATGTCGAGGTTATCATCGCGATCAACGCGAACCACATCGAGAAAAACAAGGCTCGTGGTGACCTTGGCATTACCTATGACGAGGATGTGCTGCGCCTGGTTGACCTGTTCCGCGGCAACGGCTTTGCTGTCGCGGCCGTGGTCATCACCCAGTACGCTGGACAGCCCGCTGCCGATGTGTTCCGCAACCGCCTGAACGCGCTCGGTATTCCCGCCAAGCTGCACTATCCCATCGAGGGGTATCCGCACGATGTCGATCTGATTGTGTCCGACGACGGCTATGGCAAGAACGAGTTTGTCGAGACCACCCGACCGCTCGTTGTCGTGACGGCGCCCGGCCCTGGCTCGGGCAAGCTCGCCACTTGCCTGTCTCAGCTCTATCACGAGCACAAGCATGGCACGGCCGCCGGCTATGCCAAATTCGAGACCTTCCCGGTTTGGAATCTGCCCCTTACGCATCCGGTCAATATTGCCTACGAGGCCGCCACGGCAGACCTCGATGACGCCAACATCATCGACTCCTTCCACCTGGAGGCCTACAACAAGACCACGGTCAACTACAACCGCGACGTCGAGGCCTTCCCGGTAGTCCGTGCCCTGATGGAAAAGATCCTGGGCAAGAGCCCCTACCAGAGCCCTACGGACATGGGCGTCAATATGGTCGGTTTTGCCATCACCGATGACGATGCCTGCCGCGACGCCTCCAAGATGGAGATCGTCCGCCGCTACTTTACCGCGGTCGAAAATGTGCGCCGTACCGGCGTGGGCGATGAGCAAGTCGACCGTCTCAAGATTATTATGAAGAAAGCCGGCATCGATAAGAACTACTCACCGGCGCGCTCGGCGGCCCTCACCAGGGAGCAGCTGACGGGTGGTCCCGTGGGTGCCATGGTCATGCCCGATGGCTCCGTGGTGACCGGTAAGACCTCCACGCGCCTGGGCGCCGCAAGTTCGCTCATTATGAACGCCCTCAAGCATGTCTCGGGCGTCGACCTTGAGCTCGAGGTCATTAGCGATGAGGCGATCGAGCCCATCAGCAAGCTCAAGACGCATTTCCTGGGCAGCAAAAACCCGCGCCTCCACACCGACGAGACGCTTATGGCGCTGTCAATCACCTCGGCCACGAGTGAGACGGCCGCTCGCGTCCTTTCGGGCCTGGAGCAGCTGCGCGGTTGCGATGCCTTCTTTAGCGTGATTATCTCGCCGACGGACGAGACGGTACTGCGCAAGTTGGGCATCAACGTGTGCTGCGAGCCCAAGTTTGAGCGCCGCGGTTTCTTCCATCGCTAAGTTTGAAGCACCGCGGTAATTGCATGGCTCTGTTAGACCAGGATTGACATTCCGCCCCATCAT
>NZ_QRJO01000030.1 GCF_003471585.1 Collinsella sp. AM18-10 | reverse complement strand
GCTGAGTCCTGAGGCTGTTGCAATGAAAATGAGAATCAAGGAGGGACTATCGACAAACGAGGAGCAATTAAACAAGTTGGTTGATAATTGCATGAAAGCAGATATACTACAATTGATTAGATAGAGGAGGTTTCTGCATGGACGTTATTAACAAAGATCTCTTGGAGCAACTGAAAGAGTCTCAGGAAGAGGGCGTCGTGGTAGAAGTGTTCGACTTTGAGGACTACATGGATAAATTCTGCCATTAGTTTCGGAATTAACTTGCCTCGCTTAAAGGAGAAGTCGATTATCGATTTCTCCTTTTTTAATTAAAGATATTTTTGGAATACATGCTCTTAGCACAGGTTGGCGTCTCAGTAAACTGAGAGGTTGCTTTGGCTAGTTAGAGATATGTGAACGTCCGTTAGACTGAATCTCAGGGTAGAAGGGGCCTCCAGTGTCCAGATCAACAAGGCAATGCTGCGTTTCGGCTAATAAGAACGATGGCTTTTTGCGTGTGGCGGCGGCGTCGCCGCAGATTCGCGTGGCCGATGTCGAGGGTAATGCCGAGGTTGCGCTGGCAGCTGTTCGCAGAGCTGCCGAGCGCGGCATTCGCGCGTTGGTGTTGCCCGAGCTTAATCTGTGCGGCTATACCGCGGCCGATCTGTTCCATAACCGCACACTGCTGCATGCCTGCGAGGCGGCACTTGTGCACATCCTTGATGAAACCCGTGAGTTGCCGGTCGTCTTTACCATCGGTCTTCCCGTTGCAGTTGCCGAGAATATCTACAACTGCGCCGCCGTGTGCTGCGCGGGCGAGCTTTTGGGCCTCACGGCCAAGAAGTATCTGCCCAACTATGGCGAGTTCTATGAGCGCCGTTGGTTTGCTCCGGCGCCTGCGGATCCCGTGTGGGTTGAATTTGCCGGTCAGGGTCCGGTCCCGCTGGGTTCGGGGCTTGTCTACCGTTGCTGTGATGAAGGCGCCGAGGACCTGGTGCTGGGCGTTGAAGTCTGTGAGGACCTGTGGGTGCCGGCACCCCCTTCGACCGAGATGGCGCTTGCCGGTGCGACGGTGATTCTCAACCCGTCGGCCTCGGACGAGATTATCGGCAAGGCGGATTACCGCCGCAGCCTTATCTCCAATCAGAGTGCGCGCCTGTACTGCGCCTATGTCTACGCCGATGCGAGCGAGGGCGAGTCCACGACCGACATGGTCTTTGCGGGCGAGAACCTGATCTACGAAAACGGCTCTAAGCTGGCCGCCACCAAACTGCTTACCTGCGACATGGCCGTCGCCGATGTTGACCTTGACCGCCTGGTTGCCGAGCGCCGCCGCTCGACGACGTGGACACGCGCGGACGATGCGCCGGAGGACACGACCGTTGAGTTTTCGTTTGAGGGTGTGTTGGCCGAAGAGCCTGTCCTGCGCGATGCCTGCGATATCGACCGCGTTTTCCCGCGCGCGCCCTTTGTGCCGGCCGACCATGGCGACCTGGCCGAGCGCTGCGAGACCATCCTCGACCTGCAGACTGCGGGCCTCAAGACCCGCCTTGCCCATACGGGTACCAAGGCGGCTGTCATCGGTCTTTCGGGCGGCCTGGACTCCACGTTGGCACTGCTTGTGACCGTGCGTGCCTTTGATGCGCTGGGGCTGCCGCGCACAGGCATCACTGCCGTGTCCATGCCCGGCTTTGGCACGACGCATCGTACCAAGTCGAATGCCGAGTCGCTCGCTCGCGACCTTGGCGTGAGCTTCCGCGAGGTTTCGATCCACGCGGCCGTGGAGCAGCACTTCAAGGACATTGAGCACGATTCGGCCGTGCAGGACGTGACTTACGAGAACAGCCAAGCCCGCGAGCGTACGCAGATTCTGATGGACTTGGCCAACCAGGCTGGCGGCTTTGTCATCGGCACCGGTGACCTGTCGGAGCTGGCGCTCGGCTGGGCTACCTATAACGGAGACCACATGAGCATGTATGCCGTCAATGCGAGCGTGCCCAAGACGCTTGTGCGTCATCTGGTGCGTTATGCGGCTGATGTCTTTGGCGGGCGTATTGCCGAGACGCTGCTCGACATCCTCGATACGCCGGTGTCCCCCGAGCTTCTGCCGCCCACGGGCGACGGCGAGATTGCGCAGAAGACCGAGGATTTGGTGGGCCCGTACGAGCTGCACGACTACTTCCTCTACTACCTACTGCGTTTTGGCTTTGAGCCGGGCAAGATCTACCGCATGGCGCTCAAGAGCTTCGAGGGCGTCTACGATGCCAAGACCGTTCACACGTGGCTGCGTACGTTCTATCGTCGCTTCTTTGCCCAGCAGTTTAAGCGCAGCTGCCTGCCCGATGGTCCCAAGGTGGGCTCGGTGACGCTCAGTCCGCGCGGCGATTGGCGTATGCCGAGTGACGCCAGCTCGCGACTGTGGCTTGCGCAGATCGACGCGCTTAATGCAATTGACTAAGGTTGGCTAAATTGAACCAATGCGGGGGTTGCAAGCGTTACACTTTTGCAATCTGATGGCCCGTATCGCGCGGCGCTCTTGTCGGAGCGCCGCGTTTTTCATATCGAAAGGTGGCACCATGCAGGCATCGCAGCGTCTCGACCGCTTTGGCGCGGAGGTCTTCGCCTCGCTCAACAACGAACTTCTCGCGCTGAAGGCTCAGGGCAAGACTATTTACAACATGAGCGTGGGCACGCCCGACTTTAAGCCGTACGACCATGTGGTCGAGGCGCTCACGCATGCAGCCCAAGATCCCGAGATGTGGAAGTATGCCCTGCGCGACCTGCCCGAACTCAAACAAGCCGTGTGCGATTACTATGAGCGTCGCTTTGGCGTTTCGGGCATTACACCGTCCATGGTGCAGTCGTGCAACGGCACGCAGGAGGGCGTGGGCCATTTGGGCCTGGCCCTGCTCGATCCGGGTGACACCATCCTGGTTCCCGATCCGTGCTACCCGGTCTTTGAGGCGGGTGCCAAGATCGCCGATGCCAAGCTCGAGTACTATCCGCTGGTGGCGGAGCACAATTACCTGCCCTATGTGGCGGGTATCGATCCCGAGGTGGCCGATCGTGCCAAGTACATGATTGTGTCGCTGCCCGCCAACCCGGTGGGCTCGGTGGGCACGCCCGAGGTCTACGAGGAGGTCATCGCTTTCGCCCGCGAGCACGACCTGCTCATCGTTCACGACAACGCATACTCCGACATCGTGTTCGACGGCGAGCCGGGCGGCAGCTTCTTGCAGTATCCCGGCGCGCTCGAGGTGGGCGTTGAGTTCTTCTCGCTCTCCAAGTCGTTTAACGTCACCGGTGCGCGTATCGGCTTTTTGGTCGGTCGCGAGGATGTGGTCTCGGCCTTTGCCAAGCTGCGCGGCCAGATCGACTTTGGTATGTTCTTCCCGATCCAGAAGGCTGCTATCGCCTGCCTGAACGGTCCGCGCGATGAGGTCGAGGCGCAGCGTCTGAAGTACCAGGAGCGCCGCGATGCCCTGTGCGACGGTCTTGAGGGCCTGGGCTGGGAGCGTCCCAACGCGCATGGCTCTATGTTTGTGTGGGCCAAGCTTCCCGGTGGTCGCACCGATTCCATGGCGTTTTGCGAGGAGCTCATGGAGAAGGCCGGCGTTGTGGTGACGCCGGGCGCGAGCTTTGGTCCTTCGGGCGAGGGACACGTGCGCATGGCGCTGGTCCTGCCGCCCGATCAGATTGCTTTGGCTGTCGAGGCCATCCGCGAGGCGGGTCTGTATTAGAAACCTGTTTCGACTCGTCAATAGCTCGAAACCGATTTCGTGCAGTTATTTTACGAATCCTGCAAACAATTTCGGTAAACGGTCGATTTTTGGCTGCGAATAGGAGCATAATCAAAGTCCCGATTGGATGTATTGGGATTACGACAAGCCGCTCGGGTCGTTCCCGGGTGGCTTGTTTGTGGAGAGAGATGGGAGTTTCTAATGGTTAACGAGAAGAAGGTCGCTATTGTCGGCTGCGGTTTCGTCGGTTCGTCTTCGGCGTTCGCGCTGATGCAGAGCGGTCTGTTCTCCGAGATGGTCCTCATCGACGTGGACAAGAACCGCGCCGAGGGTGAGGCCCTGGATATCGCGCACGGCATGACGTTTGCCGAGCCGATGAAGATCTACGCCGGCGATTATTCCGATGTCGCCGACGCCGCCATGATCGTCGTCACCGCTGGCGCTGCCCAGAAGCCCGGTGAGACCCGTCTGGACCTGGTCAACAAGAACGTCAACATCTTTAAGTCCATCATTCCCGAAATTAAGAAGTCTGGCTTCGACGGCATTCTGCTCATTGTCTCCAACCCGGTCGATGTTCTGACCTATGCCGCCATCAAGATGTCCGGCCTGCCCGAGGGCCATGTCATCGGCTCCGGCACCGTGCTCGACACTGGCCGTCTGCAGCAGATGCTTGGTGCCCACGTCGAGGTTGACCCGCGCGATGTCCAGGCCTATGTCATGGGTGAGCACGGCGACTCTGAGTTTGTCGCTTGGTCCAGCGCCCAGGTTGCCGGCGTGCCGCTGAACACTTTCTGCGAGCTTCACGGTCATCTGGAGCATGAGGCTGCCGAGAAGCGCATCGCCGAGGACGTCAAGAACTCCGCCTACACCATCATCGAGAAGAAGCACGCCACCTACTATGGCGTCGCCATGGCCGTCAAGCGCATCTGCACCGCCGTCATGCGCGATGAGCAGACCGTTCTGCCCGTCTCCTCGCTCATGGTGGGCGAGTATGGCCTGTCCGATCTTGCCATCTCCATGCCGACGGTCGTTGGCCGCGACGGCGTCGTCTGTCGCGTCCCCGTGCCGCTGAACGATGACGAGCAGCATGAGCTCACCGCCTCCGCCAAGGCCCTCAAGGACATCATCGACAGCGTCGACTTCTCCTGCTAAATCAAGCTCGCTAGAGCGAAAAGCTACAATGAAGGCGTCCGGGTCCACACGGCCCGGGCGCCTTTTTGGTGCAAAGTAACCTGACCCCAATGCACCATAGTTGATGGGAGGGCCATGCCGGATTCGCCTAATTTTTTGACATATGCCCAGACGGGGTAGTGTCGAGAAAGTTGGTGTAGCGCCCGATTCGAAGCG
>NZ_QRJO01000003.1 GCF_003471585.1 Collinsella sp. AM18-10 | reverse complement strand
GATGATGGGGCGGAATGTCAATCCTGGTCTAACAGAGCCATATTTAATAGGGTTCAGCTCAACTTTTAGAGAGAAAATGAAGAAACTCAAAGGCTGCGTATGGCCTAGTCAATCTCTTTGGTTTAAAGAGGGCGGAACTTGGACAGCGATTTCCACCGGACAACTAGGTGTTCGATATTACCCTGAAGGATTCTTGTTCGATGCGGGGGGCCAGGTTCTTGTTGGGTCAGGCTGCATCGAAGCCATAGCCGCACTAAATTCGTCTTTGTATTCCGTAATTGCCGAACTGACAATGCCGACGCTTAACTACAAATGTGGCGTGATTAAAACTCTTCCTGATATCAGAACGGGAGAAAAAGAAACGGAAATTATTGCCCAAAATTGCATTCAGTTATCGATGCACGATTGGGACTCCGTTGAATCATCGAGCCATTTTAAAAAACATCCGCTAATTGGTTGATTTCCAGGCCAGGCCCAACCCCAATGATGAGGTTGGGCCTGGCCGTTAGTTATGGTGGTTCAAACCAATCAATTAGCCCAGAGGATGTCTGACAAACCCCCACGACTGCTCAAATGAATCCCAATCAGCTTTTGCAGCAATGATCTGCTTTTCAACGTAAGAGACAACTTTTTCTTCGTCTTCTTCCGAAAGTGGCCTAAGGGGAAGGGAGCGTACTTGTCCTCCCTCGAAGTTTAATGTGGGA
Source organism: Collinsella sp. AM18-10 (assembly GCF_003471585.1). Taxonomy (GTDB): domain Bacteria; phylum Actinomycetota; class Coriobacteriia; order Coriobacteriales; family Coriobacteriaceae; genus Collinsella. The sequence continues at coordinate 218,723 of NZ_QRJO01000003.1, read as the reverse complement.
GACATGAACGATAGCGCAGCCATTGCGACGGAAGAGTTTAGGAAGCCCATAACCAGACAAAGGTTTTTTCTTTGGCCAAAGCAACATGCACCCGCAACATCAAACAAAGAACCTCTTGGGAAATATCTCAGGGCGATCCGACCTGACGAGATTTTCGACCAAGTGATGCAATCTTTTAAGCTTGTTACTGCCGTGGGGACGGTTGATCGGATTCGACCATTACCATCTTTATTGTTACGTATTGCAAATCCGTCATTTTCCCAATTTACTACGAATTGCTGATTTCCAAACCAGCGTCTAAAGTCACCACCTTTATTGTATGGGGCCCATTTGCGAATTTGATCCACGCTGTTCGCGGTTTTTGTAAAGAGCGATTCAGATACCTCCCACCAGCACCTAACAAACAACTCATTGTCAGAAGTCGTCATGCCTAGAAAAACTGAAACAGCGGTAGAAATGGGCAGATTTTCCCCGAATGCTCGCGCCATCGCCTTGCTCGCCCAATAAGCTATCGGGCTTCCTGGGATATAGGTGAACAGACCAGAGTTGCGTCGAAAGAACCACCCGCAACCGGGGTCCGCAAGGGCCTCCAAGATTCCTGCCGATTTTTCTTCTTCAGACCCCATGTCAACGAGCCTGAAGTAGACTCCATCGACATCATTTTTAGCGTTGCTAAACACAGTTACCGTCGTCGAAACTACTTCACCGCCAATTGCTCCAAATGCCCTGGTCCCTAAATGAGCCATTGAAGAAATTGAATGGCTTCGCAGAATCTTTTCGCGTAGCTTTTCATAGCTCCCCAGGAACATCCATGACTGCATGGTAATCATGGCCGCGTAGCCGCGGTCTTTGGCAAGGTTGAATCCGCGCTCGATGAAGCAAGTGCACAGGTCGCTCTTCGAGTCAGGGTAGCTCTTCTTGACCCACCTGGACATGAAGGGGCCGAAGCTGGAGCTGCCCATGTAGGGCGGGTTGGCCACCACGCAGTCGTGGCGGCGGGCCAGGGTCTCGCAGGTGTCCAGGGCGCGCCGGAGCCTCTCCCTGGAGCTGCTGCCGAACAGGCCGCCGTCGCCGGCGAGCGCCACCGCCTCGCGGATCGCGGCGAGGTCGCCCTCGCCCGGGGCGAGCAGCGAGCCCACCTCGTCCAGGTGCGCCAGGGCGCCGAGGAGGTCCTTCCTCTTGGCGAGGGCGCTGCCCCGCGGCACGTCGCCCTCCCCCAGCGCGACCGGGGCTAGCACGGCGATGTCGGCCCGCACGCCGCGGCCGAAGAAGCGGCGGTCCATGCCGCGGGCGCACATGGCCAAGGCCAGGCGCGCGATCTGGGCGGCACGGGGGTCGATCTCCATGCCGTGCAGGTTCTTGGACAGGACGAGCCCGGGGATCTCGCGCTCGCGGTAGCCGCGCTCCAGGTACATCTTGGCCAGCAGCTCGAAGGCGTAGACCAGGATGTGGCCCGAGCCGCAGGCCGGGTCGCACAGGGAGATGTCCTCGGGGCCGCCGATCCTGATGAAGTCCTCGTGCTCGGAATCGGGCTCGATGTAGTACTCCATCTGGTCGCGCAGGGGGCTCGCGGGGTTGTTGAGCATCCACAGGCGCCCCAGCGAGTTCTGCACCATGTAGCGCACGATCCAGTCGGGCGTGAACAGCTGGGTGGCCGGACCTATGGTGTCGGGGGTCTCCTTTGCCTTGGAGGCGAAGAAGGCGTCCTTGACCTCGGAGTTGTAGTACTGGTACATCCAGCCCAGGACCTGGACGTTCCTCTCCCAGTCCTCCTCGGGGATGTCGCCCACCATGCGGCCGATGACCCCGTCGGCGTCCATGAGGTTGGCCGGCAGCAGCAGCGCCATGCAGGCGTCCACGGGCTGGAACACGCCGGGGAGGCACCCGGAGAGCTCGGCGCACTGGGCAAGGAACAGGTAGCGGAACAGCGGCCCGTCCTCGCCGGCCTGTTTGAGCTCGGCGACGCGCACCGGGTCTGCGCCCTCGATCTGGACATCGAGTGCCTCGTCCGCGGCCTGGCTGCCCAGCTCCCAGGAGCCGTCCGCCGCGGGGCGGGTGAACATACGTACGCGGGAGGGCAGGAAGTCGTTGACCTCCATGTAGCGCACGGCGGCGATGCGGTTGAACCAGGTGTAGGCGGCGCGGTCGCGCAGGCGGGCGAAGCCCTCCTCGGCGCCGGCGCGCAGCAGGGCGTCGCGCCACTCGGTCTCCTCCGGGGAGAGGGCGCGCCCGCCCACCGCCGTGGCGCCGGCAGGCTCGGCGCCCTCGGCCACGCCGTAGAGCCTCATGCGGGCCTCGACACCGGCGATGAGCTCGTTGCGGGCCCAGATGCAGTAGTTCTTGATGGCGGTATCGTTCATGGCGGTCTACCCTTCCCCGGTGGTTCTTGGTTAGCTCAGGCGGATGGCGTCGTTGCCCTGCAACTCGGCGAGCAGACGTGCGCGGAGCTGGGCAAGATAAACGTCGATATCACTTTCGCTCTCCAGCTTTTTGCGCTCGCCCAGATCGGCCAGGCGCAGCTTTTTAATCCTCTTGGGAGCAGGCGCGGGCTTTGCGGTCTCCGGGGCGTCCTTACCGGGCTCATTGATCGTGGTAACGATCTCGCCGTTGGGCGTGACTTCCTTGTGGCGGCTCTCGCGCTGCTGACGGGCCTTCTCCTCATCGATGGCGGTATCGATCTTTTCGCATGCGCGGTCGCAATACTCAATCAGCTGCTGCTTGAGCGCGGCAAGCTCGCTGGCCTTGGTGGCGCTGTGCGCACGGCCCTCAAACGACTTAGCCATGCGGCCGACGTCCTCGATGGCGCGCTCGGCCAGCTTGGCATAGCCGTCCTGGCTCTGGGCATATTCGTGCACCTGGGCCATCTGTGCGGTTATGTCGTCCAGCATCTCCTTACGCTTGGTATCGACCATCTGCTTGTGGGCAGCCATGACCGGCTCCATCAGCTCGTGGAACTCGCGGACCTCGCGGTACGGACGCGGATTCTTAAGAATCTGCTCAATGCGCTTGTTAGCCTCGACCGCCTGGGCGTTAGAGTCCATGTAGAAGCCCTCGTCCTTCATAAGGCCCATAAAATCAACGGCCCCATCAAAGACGGGCTTTTGGCTCTCAAAGAAGAACGTGACCTGGTCGTAGTCCTCTTTCCAGTCATCCAAATTGTCTTGCGCTTTTACAACGGCGTTGAACAGTGCCTGGGCGTCGTTCTGGTTGTCCAGCAGGCGCGTGGTCAGCTTAATGCCGTCCTCCAGCACCTTTAGGCCCGGATACGGATAGGCCGGGGCCAGGCCCGTAAAGTTGTTGTTCGTGAGCTCCACGCACTCGTTCTTGAAGCCCTTAAGCGTTTCGACCACCGTGGCGGTGAGCTCGTCCTCGTTGGAAATGTCGCGCTTGGCATCGAAGGTCTCGCGAAGCACCCTGTTGATCTTCTTGATGAGCTCGTCGCTCATCTTGACGCGCTCGCGCACCTGTGCCCTGTCGGCGTCCTTGCGCAGGAAGGCAACCATACGCGAATCGGCAGGGGCAACATTGGCGCCGGCAGCCGTGATGGTTGCGCGCTGCGAAACCACCAGCTGCGCCACCACGTTGGCAATGTCGATTTCGCGCCAACCATAGGGGGCACCCTGGAACTTACGCTGCAGGTCACCCATGGTCGTATTCAGCGACAGGCGCGTCTGGGCATGCAAAAAGTCCGCGACCTCCTTCTCGGCGCGGGCGTTCTGGGAGCTCTGGCGGTCGAGCGCCATCTGGTTGGCGCCGCGCAGCGTGGCGCGAATGTCCTCATCGGTCTTGGCGGAGTCGACAATGCAGTCGGCTTTGGTAAAGATGGCATTCGTCAACTTGGACAGGGCCTGGTCAAACACATCTACCGGCTTGGTAGCGCGAATCGCGATCATGGAGCCGTTCACGGCCACGCGGGCGCGCAGCACGGCCTCCTCCAGCAGTTTGGTCGCCTCGCGCTTAAGGAAAGTAGCTTCGTCATTCTTTTTCTTGATAATCTGCTGGGTCGAAGGCGGCAGAGCCTCGGTGTTGATGGTCTTGCGGTACTTGCTGATCTTAGCCACATTCTGCAGATCGTCGAAGTAGTCGATGTCGTCTGCAAGCACCACCAGCGCGATATTGGCAGACTTGACGGCGAGCTCGGCATCGTCAGCGCGCGACAGGTCATCGGCTACCGTGACCACGTTGAGCTTCATACCGCCCTGGGCAGCACCGCAGAGTGAGTCGTCAACATAACGGTCAAAGGGAAAGTCGTTTTCGCCCACGCGCAACTTGGTCGTCTTATAAATTCCGCCAAAAAGCAACTTTTTAATGTCCTCGATAATCAAGGCAGCATCCACCGGCGTCTCGCTAATGGCGCGCGAGATATCCTGCTCCTCGTCGGTAAGGAAGTTATATACATCACCCTGACGTGCCACGTAGTTCTCGCGCACCAGACGGTCGAGCGACTCCTTAACGCGATCCTTAAGGGCCGCCTTGTCCACGTCCATGCCGTCGACCATAAGGATAGAGATGTTCTCGACGTTGGACTTAATGTAGTCGATATAGCGGATCAGGTACAGCAGCTTTAAGACCTTAACGTCCTGGGCCTTAAGGCCACGGCCGTCCTCGGCCGCGCGCTCGGCAGTCGTGACCACCTGAATCACGCCATGCTCCAGATCCTTGGCGATGGTATCGAAGAAGCGCCAGAACGGCACCAGGGCGCCCACCTCTTGATCCTGGATGGCCTGGGCCGATTCCTGGAAGGCCGAAAGCATAGAGCGCTCGCCCGTAGACATATGCTTGGCCTTAACGCCGTGCTTGCGCACCTCGGTCATAACGTCGGGCAGCACCTTAAACTGATAGTCCACAAAGGGGTAACTAGCCGTAAAGTCGTTGCGGCTGGCGTAGCCGATCAGGTTGCTGCGCGAGCCATCGAAGCTGAACACGTTTTTGAGCACGGTGCTCTGGGTCTCGTAGTCCTGCTGGAGCTTTACCGTGGCGGCATCGTTCTTTTGCAGCACGCGGCGCTGGATGACCTCGTCTACGCTGGAGCTGGAGAGTGAAAGGCGCGTGTTAAAGCGGCCCTGAATCTTGGAGAAGTCGTCGCCCACGATCACGGCCACCTCGTCGATGGCCTCCTGGCTGGTCACCATGACCCACACGCGGCCACCGCAACGGCTGCCCAGTTCCTCGACGAGCGTCTGTAGCGACAACATGAGGCTCGTGCTCATGTCGGCATCGGAGCCAATAAACTGACCCACCTCGTCGACCATGAACAGCAGGCGGAACTCGCCGTCGCACTCCCCGGCGCGCTTATCGACATACTGCTTGACCATCTTGGCAAAGGTGTCGGCAGCGATGGCGTCGTCCTCGGTGCCGTCGAACCAATGGCGCGCGGCCTGCTCGCTCATGCCCAGCACCTCTTGCAGGGCCTCGACGATGTCGTCCTCAAAGTAACTATAGCTCTCGCGGTCCTCGAGCCAGTTGCCACCGCCAATGCGCTCGTAGGCAGCGCGGAACTCCTGCGTCTTACCCTTGCTGTCGATATGCTGCTCCAGGCGTGCGAGCTTTAGATCCTCGCCAAAAAAGCCCAGGTGCTCAAAGAACACGCGCTCAAAGGCACGCAGCAGGGCCGTGCGCGAGGTGTCGCCCTCTTTCCACTGGCCACCCTTGCTGTCGATGTTAAACAGAATCGCCTCGGTGGGAACCTCGCAGCAGCGACGAACCCGAGCGGCCACGATGGGATCGGAGATCTTGCCCTTAAAGTAATCGACGGCAGGCTTGCCGGCAATCTCATCGTTTTGCAGCAGATACGAGAGCATCTTGAGGAAGTGCGATTTACCGGAGCCAAAGAAGCCGCTGATCCACACGCCCATATTGTCGGTAGGAACGTCGAGCGCCTTATCGTACGCCTCGAAGAAGTGCGCAAAATGACCCTGCAGCTCACGCGTCACCACGTACTCGTCGAGCTCCTGGCGCACCGATTCGTCGCTGGCGTCTTGCACCTTGACGACGCCGTTGATGGAACGGTTGATGTCCTTTGAAAACAGGTCTTGGATAATCATCTGTCGCTCCTAAGAAATATCGAACGCGCGGTAATAGTTGCTGGCGTTCTCTTTGTTGAACAGCTTGAGCTGGCGGCCGTCAAAGCTGCCGGGGTACATGACAACGACGGGCACGGTGCCAAAATCGGCAAGCATGTCGTTGAGTAGGTTGTGCACGCGCAGCAGCGGAAAGACCTCGCCCACGCCCGTGACCATGATCACGTCGCCGGGTTGGTGAGGCTGGGTGTGCTCCAAGAGGTACTGGGCAAAGCTCTTGGAACTGCAGGGCTTCTGGAGCTCTTTGATCTGGGCCTCCGAGCCGACCTTTGCCTCACGCCGGGGAATCGCACGAAGGATGCGGCGCTGCTCGCAGATGTCGAGCATCACGTCGTACAGGTTAAAGACCTCCAGATTACACGGGAGCTTGCCGGCCTGGGCGTCCGCTTTGAGCTCGTCCACGTAGGCACGGCACTCAAACTCCAGCGAGGGATCGTAGCAAAACGTGTAGAAGCCGATCTCGTTACCGATGCCCTTGTTGGCCAAGAAATCCTGGTCTTGCAGGCGCTCGCGCAGCGCCTCGCGGCGATGGTCAAAATCCTCATGGATGCGCTCGGCGCGGTTGCGCGGGCGAATGTGCGGCTGGTTTATTGCCATGGGCTACATCACCTGCCCGGTAAGTGCGGCCAGGGCATCCATGTCGCCCAGATCGCGGATGGCCTGCTCCACGTCGGGGTCGAGCAGCAGGGGCTGGAGCGTATCGGTGCGCTGCGATGCTTTAAAACCGGCGCTGCGCAGAATCTGGCGCAGGGTGCTTTTTATACGGCCCAGCGTGGCATCGGACCATTTGACAGCCTCGGCATGCTCAACCTGAAAACGGGTGACAAACGCGTTGAGGTCAATGTCGGTAAAGTTGTAGTCGAAGCTGGCCATGCGCTCGCCAATCTCTACCTGGATGAGCTCGCGAACCATGGTGTAACGGCACATCATGACAAACAGGTTGGCCTGGGCCGCCTGGTCGGGCATGCCGTTGGCGATCAGGTCCATAATGCGTGCGACCGCTTGGTCGGCAGCATCTTTGTCGATACCGCGGGCAGCGCACTGTGCCTCGTCGAGCGCTACGGCATCAAAGCGGCGCAGGCACACGCGGGCGCGGTCGGCCAGCATGCGCTCGGTGGGATACTGAAACAGGTTGTCGCGCTTAACGCGCGCGATGATCTCGTCGTCGCTCACGCCCTCCAGGCGCAACGCGGCGACGATGCGCATCTCGGGCAGCAAAAACTGCTCGCGGGTAAGCACGCCTCCCAGCGATATTTTGTCGGTGCTATCCACAGGACACACTCCAAGGGTTCGGGCCTTTTTATTCGCATCGGGGCGATGCAAACATGCCTTCCAATCATACCGTTTAAGTACCGGGTCGTGGGGGCTGTTGCTGCCTTACTGACCTAGTTCCTTAAGCGCTTGCAGCGACGCCGCGCGCGTCTCGGCGTAGGCAAGGCGCGCGTCGCTCAGCTGCTTGTCAATCTGGTCGACCTGGCCGCTGAGGTCTTTGACCTGCCTGCCGACTTCCTCCATCTCGACAATTGTCCTCCAACCGCGCTGATCGGAAAGCGTCTCATGCTTATGGCGCAGGACAAGCAGCTGGTTGAGCAAAGCAACACGTGCCTTGTCGAGCTCATCCATCTTGTCCCGCGCAGCCTTTACCTCTCGGGCGATGCGTAGCTTTTCCTGCTCTTTTGCAGAAGGCTCAAGAGCAGGTTCCGGTGCAGGCTCTGGCTCAAACTCGGACACGGGCTCAATGTCAGGCTCGAGCTCTGGCGCCGTCTCGGACACGGGCTCGGGCTCCGGTTCAACACCGAGCGCCTCCTCGGGTTCAGGCTCCATGGAAGCCGCTTCGTCCATCTCCAAAAACGCGCATATGCCAGGCTCCGTTGCTGGCCTCTCCTCAAACACCGTGGCAACCGATCCGTCACTCAACATAGTGCTCTGCGAGCAAAGCGACTCGACAAAGCTCGCCATAAACAGGCCGAACCCGGAAATCTGCTGTGCCAAGCGCTCGTCGTAGGTAACGCGGATTTCGCCCTCATTGCCTTGACGTACCGAAAGCCAGTCGCCCACACACATGAGCTGCACTAGCGTAATCGGCGTCAAGTCGCCCTCAAACAGCAACTGCAGATGGGGCGAAACAACGTCGCGGGGAACAACTGGCTCGGCATGCTTCTCGAGCTCCACGAGCGTGGTGCCGACGTACTGGCACAAATCGATGTTGCTCGGAACATCCGTAAAGTGCTCGCGCGCATGGCTCAGGAGCCGCTCACTTTTGTCAGCATTGATACGGATGCGCTTAACGGCGTGCGACGACCCATCCCACGTCACATCGGAATGCGTTAAGAACAGCCAGCCATCGCAAAACAGCTCCATGGCAAAGATGGGAAAGGCTTTCTGCATCGTTTACATCTCCTTGCGTTCTTGCGTATCGTCCGCGGCGTCGTGGTCGTTGACCTCGATCCGCTGCTCCTCGTCATCAAACAGGCCCTTAAACACGAGCTCCAGATCGCGCTCGTCAGTATAGCCGGGCTCCAGCGTGCCACGGTCGATCGAGTCGAGCATGACCCGTTCCTTGTACTGCAGCCGCTCGTAAATGTTGCGGTCGAGCGACCACGGTCCGTCGCGGCGCCCGTACACGACGCGCAGGTAGTGGTACTGCGTGTATTGCTCTTGCGACAGACCCACGCGGTGAATGCGATCCTTGGACTGCAGCAAGTGCACCAGGTTGTAGCTGCACTCAAAGTAGACGGCGTCGTGACATACTCCATGGAGCGAGACCGACTCGGCCAGTGTGTGCGGGTTGGTGACAAGCACGCTCGTCTCCCCCGCCTTAAACGAATCGATGACGCGGGCGCGCGCGGGCATGTCCGTCGACCCGCTAATAGCGCGAGCCGTAATGCCGCGCTCGTGCAGCTCGTGAACCACATTGCGAATGCTGCGCTTAAAGATGCACCACACGATGACCGACTTGCCCTGGGCTACCAGCGACGCGACCAAGTCCAGGCAGGCGCTCATCTTGGCTGTGAGCCGGTCATCCACCTGCAGCCCTTCCAGCGCCTTGCCCGCCCCCGTCTGCACCTCCCCGTCAAACAGGTCGGCGTAATCGCCGGCGCTCAGGTCCTCGGCCAGCATGCGCGGGTCGGACGAAAGTTGCAGTAGGCGAATGATCATCTCGAACGGCTCGCCCGAAAGCGTGAGCAGCACCTTTTGGAACAGCTGCTGCTCCCAGCGTTCCACCGGCACATCGACCAGATGGTCCTCGTTGGCCTGGGGCACGCCCAGCTGATGCTTGTTCGTACGACAAAAGAACGGCGCGATGGACTCGTTGATGTGCTCAACGTCATCCTCGCTCGTCGACTTAAGGGCATTGGCACTCATGCCAAAGTACCAGTTGTAGTCGCGCGGCCACAGGCAATGGAGCAGGTTGTACAGGTCCTCAAACGAGTTGGGAATCGGCGTACCGGTAAGCGCGACAAAATACGGCGCCGCCGCTGCAATCTGCACCGCGCTTGCCGCCCACACGCTTCACCTTGTGGACTTCATCAAACACCACTAGGGCACGATCGGCCGCAATGCGCGCGACCGCCTCCCCCAGCGCGACCGACTCGTAGTTGAGCAGAATCATGTCGTAGCGCTTGTAGTCGAACAGCAAAGTGCTGTATTTGTCGCGCGTGGAACGACCGCGAAACTCGGGGTCGTGGAAGCACAGCGAGCGCAACGGGCGGTCGGCTCCAAAGCAAGCCGCCCATTCATCACGCCACGAGCCAAAGGCATTCTTAGGCGAAAGCACGATGATGCGGTCGACCAGGTCGCGCTCGCGCAGGTACGCAAACGTACCCAGGACCGACGCCGTCTTGCCCGAACCGGGAACGGAGAAGTTGGCGCTGCGGCCCATGGCACTCATAAAGAACGCGTCCCACAGCTGGCGGTCCTTAAGCGGGCGCTGCATTAGGACGTCCTCGGCGCGACAGAACTCATCAAAGCGATCGGCCACCGACGCGTCGTGCGCCTTGATCAGCAGGCCCACGCGTGCCTTCTCGCGCAGATAGTCCTCGCGCGCCGTAAGGCCTCGCAGCAAGTCCGGGTCCACCTGACACTCCACGCCAAAGCTCGCCGCCTGCTGCAGCAGCTCGACGATGCGCTTGGCGCCCGGATCGTCAATCCCCAGAGAAAAGAGCACGTCCGCCTCTCGATAGCTCGGCGCATAGCGGCGCAGCGCCGAAAGCCGGATCTTCCAGACCGGCTCGCGGCGCAGCTGCTCAACCGTCATGTCGAGCGGCACGACGGAAATGCCGTCGCTATACGAGAGGCGGAGTTTCATTTAGGCTTCCTCGCCCATCTTGTACGCAATCTTGTCTTTGATCATATGCACCCTGGCCTCGAGCTTGGCAACCTCGGCAGCGATATTGGCGATCTCATCCGCGGGCAACAGGCCAAAAGTGGACTCCTCCACCTGATCGAGGTCCTTGATGGCGCGGACAATCGAAAGCGAAGGCGACTTGAGGGCCTTATTCATCTTGGTGGTGTTTTCTGCCGATTCCATAACCTCGCGGAAGGCCGTCGCCAGCTGAACATCGTCGCGAATCTCGGCGATGTCGGTCGAGGTCACGACCTCTTTGTTCTTCAGACGCTCGGCAACCTCAAAGGCCAGTTCGTTTTCGCGCTCGATAAAGCGGTCCGCATCGGGGCCTTCCAGAATCGGCTTCATCTTGCGGACAAAGCGCACAATGTCGCCCTGCGGTTCGGCAATCATGTTGGCAAAGACGATGTTCTTAACGTCCTCTTCCTGATCGTCGCTCTTGCACTTTTTTAGCACGCCCTGCAGGTCGTTGATAACGCCGGCAACCTTGAGCTCGCGCGCCAGGTGGAACTGGTCCTTGGCGTTGGCAAACTCCAGGAACTCGTTCATATAGCGGGCTTTTACAATCTCCTTCTCGAGCTCCTTGGGCTCAACGCCAATGCACTGGGCGTACTCTTCCTTCGAGAGCAAGTTGGAGCTGATGATGTCGTTGTAGATGCCCACCAGGCGGTCGACCGGGTCGTAGCCAACCTTCTCTTCCTCGCCATGCTGGATCGAAAGCTCCAGCATCTTGATCTTCTTGGGGTCGTTGCCCAGGCTCTCGGGAAGAATGACAGCCTCAAACCAGCCATAACTTGGGTTTTCGGCGGCAAGACGACGCAGGCAGGTAAAGCGACGGTTGCCGTCGACGATCAGGCCGTCGGCCAACACCACGCCGGGACGCTCTTGCGAACGCAGGGCAATGCTGCGCTGCGTCTTTTCGATGGCATCCTTGTTGCTGTCGACGATAAAGCCCTCGATGATGTCATTGCAGGCGGCAACGTCCAGCTCGTTAAACCCGCCCTCGCCATGCTCGGCCTTGTAGCGGCTGATCCAGGAAGCGATGCGGTCGTTTTGCACGTTATAGCGCAGGAACTCGAGCTTAATGCTGTAGACGGGATACATCTCGGGCTTGCCGTCGATCACGATCTTGTGGTTGGCACCGGTCGGCTTAATGTTGACGCCGTCGCCAATCATCTCGAGCAGGTTCATGTTGACTCCTCCTATTGGTTGTTTTTGATATACAGCTCGCGCAGGTAAGCTGCATTCGCTTCCTTGTTGGGCATGACCATGTCAAGGTCCTCGTTGTGGAACAGGTCTTTGTCATTGACCGCCCTGTTGATGTCGTAAGCGGTAACGACCACGCCGTAATCGTCCTGGAACGCATCGATAAGGTCACCCACCTCTATGGGGCCCTTTTGCTTGGCGACATATTCGACCGCATCGGCAATGGAGAAACTCCCTTCCTTTCGGCAGAACATGTAGGTGCCGCCAAAGCGGGTGCGCCTAATCTGTTCTTGCGGCAGCCCGTACACAACAATCGAGTCGAAAAACGCATCGTCAAAGCCACACTCCTCTGCCACAGCATCGAGCTTGTGCTCAAAGCCCTGATTGCGCAGGCTTGCCACTGTAAATGGCACGCCCGGCTCCGTACGACCAGAAACGGCATATGCATATGAGCTTAGGTCTATACGTCGAATTCCCACCGACTCCTCTAAGTGCTTGAGCGAAATAAATGAACCGTGATTACACTCGATAAAGGTGAAGTTGCGTAGCAGCTGAGCTATTGCCAGCCTAAAGTCCTGGTGGTTAATGACTTCATCACCAAACCCCGGCGCTCCATAGGCAAAGCTATCGCGCGACATAAGCAGATTTTCAAACGATTTCCGCAGGTCAACACCCTTTTTAACAATCAGGTCCCTCGAGACCTCCAAGCCCAGGGGCGCGAGCGTCTGATCGTTAATAAGACGACCGGACGTGGAGCCAAACTTAGCGATAAAGCTCGCCCTGACGTACGGCAGCGAAACGTAGTCTTCGGTCACCATGTCCTTGATGAATTGTTGCTGCTCGGCAGAAAGGTCGACATCGACATACGAGTAGCGATCGTTGCGCAGATATGCGTTCATGTCGCGCAGGTAGTTGCTGCGAACCGTCTTCGTGTCTATGCAGTACTTTTCCGCGTAGCGCTGGGCAAACTCCTCGCGCGACAGCTCGGTGCCCGCGTCGCGCAGTACATCGAGCATCTGACGCTTGCGATCCGTCTCGCCCAAGCGTATCACGGGGGACACAACCGTCCGCAAACCGTGCACCGTATCCGGGCGCACGTACGTGCGGATAATCTCGTAGAGCTCCTCATCATCACGCACGTCGTATAGGTCGCACAACTCCTTGTTCTCGCGCAGGATAAGACCCGCGCCGCACTCGATATTGCGCCCGGCGGCGAGCGTTAAGACCCGACGCAACTCGGACGTAAGGCGGTTGTCAATCTTGTAGGAGCGTATCTTGTTGCCACGCGGCACCAAAAATCTTCCGGTGCCGCGTAATTCGTTAAGGCACTTGGTGTCTTCGGAAGGCATCACCAACATCTGTTTAAAGCCGCACTTGTTATCATTCAAAAACCGCTGGTACTTGATGCGGATGTCTTTGAGCGCGTGATATTCCTCAACAGCTCCGGTCTCGGCAAAGGCACGCAGCGCGGCGCAGCGAGTGGAGAAGCTGCCCAGCTTTTTACGCGCAATCTGCTCGAGCTGAGAGGCATTGTCCTTTTCGATGTTTATAGGCGCTCGAAGCGTATCCGCGGCAGGACGGCGGTGCAGCTGCGCTATCCTATCACGCCACTCCTGCGGCAATGTCGGATCATTGGCGGCGCGGCGAAGACTAAACCTGTTCGAGACTTTAATGGCCTTCAGATAGCCAAAGGCCAGCGGAGACGCCTGCGTTATCTCGCAAAACGTCTCCACGGTAAGATCGTAACACGTGTAAAACGAACTAAATTGATCCTCGTCCAATTGCGGACGGCTGCTGATCAGGTCATCACGACGTCGACGCAGAGGACCGAGTCCGGCCGGCTTGCGAGGGTAATCCATAAGGGGCCTGTCGCTAAAGACCCAGCGCAGTAGGTCGGCATCATCGGCGGGCAGCAACGCCAGCCACGCCTCGATAGACATAGGGCCTTTGCCGGTGAGGTCTTCGATTTTGCTGATAAAGGGCTTTGCCGGCCGCTCCGGGGCCGGGGCGGGAGTTGGCTCGGGAGCGGCAGGGTCAGGCATCTGGTCTGGCTCGGGCTCGGTCGCAGGCTCGGGCTCGGTCGCTGGCTCGGGCTCCGGTGTCGGCGCGACAGCTTGCTCCACCGGCACGGCCTTCTTCTCAGCCCGGCCGCCAGCATTTTCAGTCGCCGCACTCGCCAAGTACGCGCGAACCACCCGACAGACAGACGGCTCAAGATCCTTATCAATCTCTGCATATTTAAGGGGAATAATGCCCTGCCCGTAAACACGCTTCATATACAGGTAAGCAGGCTGTACAGCATGCGTTAAGGCGCAAAAAACCTCTTCAGAAATCTTGTACACCTTAAAGAGCGTGCCAAAAACATCGATGTCAAAACACGGACGTTCCTCCATGAGGAAGTCGTAGCGTACCTCAATATAATTAGCAGGCTTCCCAATCCTGTCAGCCCATTTGTCCGGATTTTTTTCGACAAGCATATAGCCCATCAGAGCGCGATCCTGATACGCAAGGCCCGTAAACCACCCGTTAAAGTTAGCGGCGTCCTGGCCAATAGCCAGCCCAAGGGCCTGCTCAAGAGTAAGGTCCTTGGGCTCATACCAACCAGTCTCATCTGAAGAATCCGCCTCACACGCTCCCGCCTGAGCACATGACGAATCCTCCGAGCTATCTGTATCAATCGGTGCAATAACCGCTCTGTCCGCATTAACATGTTCGCAGGTAGAAGTTGTATTTAATAGATTAATATCCGAGTAAGCGCGAGACTTCCCAAATCCAAGCCGTTCAAATGATGAAGCCGCTGCATCATTTGCGAGATATTCCTCTTTCAATCCTGCAAGCACAGCGGCTATGCACTCATCAACGTCCTGACACAGCTCGAGCCTTTCGTACAATCTCATGCAAAAGAGCACACGGAAGGATGGCACATATACTGAAAGAGAATCTGAAAGCGATTCCGAAAGAGCCACATCGGAAGCCGAATTAACTATCTTGACGCGCTTTGGATTGGCATTATCCTCTGGATACCAACCCCCCACCGCAGCTTGCCGCGCTAGCTCGACCTTTTCCGAAGCAACTCCCAACGAAATAGGACCCGCATCCCATTCATTTAATGCAGACACAATCGAATGTACCTCACTCGTGGTAAGGCCTTTTTGCCGCAATTCAGATGCACTCAAAACGACTAGTTTAGGAAGACTGCGAACGCCGAGTTCCCACTTTAGCTTCCGTTGTACGGTTTGCGTAATGAGAAGGTTCCAAAGTGACAACGGCTCGCCACGGTTTGAATATAAAGTGCTTAACAACTCAACCTGTTGACGACACGCAGATTCATCGATTTCAAAACCGGGTTTTACCCTGCGAAGATTTCCGAACATGTCAAATATGAAGCGGCTGTTACCGGAGAGCTTGCATAGAGTAGGAATCTGAGTCCTATATCGAGGTGTAAGACGGAAAGCATGAGAGCGGAGCATAGACTCGTCGAAGACCGAAGACAATTCATCCGCATCCGATTGACCCAACTTGCGAACAAGCCCAAATATATCCTGAACGTTCAGCTTATCGAGAAGCGCAATCTGGTAATCGCTGTTGAACACGCACCGCGGGTCATCCCAACCACTCAAATACCGTGGACACTTTAGCTCGCCGCGGGCGGCCTCTGCAGAGGAGCCGATGCCCACGAGAGCTGACAACGGTGCCTCATCGACAGCAGTGGGTTCTTCGGCCTCTCCGACGAAAGTAAGCTCAGGCTCAGCGGAAGGCTCGGACTCAACAACCTTCTCAGCCTCAGGACCGTCCGAGAAGGAAATGGCTAGCTGCTGCGGCTCGGAAGACAGCGTGAGCTCGGGACGCCCGGGCTGGACAGGCTCCTGCTGCTCCACTTGCACCGGCTCTTGCTGCTCGGCCGGCTGTTCGGCGTTCGCCACAGACTCCGCCGGCAGTTCGAATCCCATGAGGGACAAACCGTCGGCCGGTTTCTTGTCATACGAAACGCCCACGGCAACGGGGATGGGCCAGCTACGTTCATTAACCTTCAGCTGCTCAAGAGTCGAATCAGCACGCAACGAAATAGGGCCGCTAATCTCAGGTGCAGGGTCCTCAGGAGTAACGGATTCAACGGCCTCGGGCTCCGCGGGTTTCGCTACCTCTTCGACCTTTTCGGGTGCCATGCTGTACTCGCCGTTGGCATATAAAAGTTTACCATCTATAACAAGTTGGGCTAGCGCGCGCTCGTATGAGTCATTAATGGTGCGATACACGTTCGAGCGCACCAACGCCTCGTGCAACGGAGCATCGGCCGGCGCAACCGCATCCAGAATGAGCGACTCGAAATACGTGTCTATGTTCATCGAATCGTTTGTTGCACTCGTGTCATTGTAATTCATACAGAAACGACCCCCAAGAATCCACGCCGCAACCCGCCGGCTACGTCGGGAAATAAGGAAGATGATTGTTTATAAATACTTCATACGCCACTTGCGAACGTTTTTGTTTAGCAACATTTTGTTGTGCAACAAATCAACTGTGCATATGTAGATGAGCGGTAGTTTTAATCGGTGAACGGCGATCACGGACACTTGGAACCCGTTTGACTTTCATCGGCTCTGCGGCAATTAAAATGAACCTGCCGCGCGGACGTACCGCACGTCATACACGTCTTTCTACCACCAGATGGGACAAGCAAGATTGCTCGCTCATGTCCTCATTTGGCTTTACGCTATAATCAACATAGAGTTATACATATGATTCTATATAAGGAGTTTCATATGCCTGTCGTAAAGCCTATTTCAGATCTGCAACGCAACTTTGGTTCCATAGCAGATAGCTGCCACCAAACCAAAGAGCCCGTCTACCTAACCAAAAACGGGTCGGCATCGCTTGTCGTCATGGATGCCGAAGCCTATGACGAGCAGACGCGCGCGCTATCCGCCATTCAGGAGCGCGAAGAACGCATTCAGCGAGCCATCACGCGTGGCTACGACGACTTAGTGAACGGTCGTGTGCGGCCTTGGAAACAGGCCAAAGCAGATGCAGATCGCATCAGGGCAGCTCGCCATGAAATTGGATAACGCAGACGTCGAGTTCTACTCGGAGCTCGACGAACTTGATAAGCCTTTTGATGTTGTCATGACTGACGAGGCACTCTATGCCTATGCCGAGATTCCTTCGGAGCGAGTCTACGCCAGAATCGGCAACCTCATCGACTTTCTAGCCGAGCATCCTTATTTTGGCGAAGAATACGACCCCTACTATCAGGCGGCCTTTCCGCCCATTGACTGCAGGGTCTTCTTTTGCGCGCACTACGGCGTGTACTACCACGTGGATGTTGAGCAGCGAAACATCAGCATCCTGGCAATCGAGGACCATCGAAAGAACCCTTTGAGTAGATTCGAACTACTCAAGTAGCCTCCCCCATGTAACCATCCTGTAAATCATAGCGGCGCACTCGAGTTTTACCGTGATGCGGTCGCGCCTGGCGCTCCACTGTGCTAAAGTATCCCGAACGTTCAAACGACTACGAGGGAGAACTAGAAGATGGCACGTGTGCACAACTTCTCAGCTGGCCCGGCCGCACTGCCCACAAGCGTGCTCGCCGAGATCGCCGACGAGATGATGGACTACCGCGGTTGCGGCATGTCCGTGCTCGAGATGAGCCATCGATCTAGCATGTATCAGCAGATCATCGACGACGCCGAGGCAACTCTGCGCCGCCTGCTGAGCATCCCCGACAACTACCGCGTCCTGTTTTTGCAGGGCGGCGCCACGCTGCAGTTTGCGGGCATCCCCATGAACCTCATGCGCCGCGGCCGCGCCGGCTACGTCGTGACCGGCAACTTTGCCAACAAGGCGTACAAGGAGGCCGCCAAGTACGGCGAGGCCGTGCTGCTCGCAAGCTCCGAGGACACCAATTTCGACCGCATTCCCACCATGGCCGACGTCAACGCGCGCATTGCCGCCGAGGCCGCGAGCGATGGGCTCGACTACGTCTACATCTGCCAGAACAACACCATCTTTGGCACCATGTACCACGAGCTGCCCAACTGCGGCGATGTGCCGCTGGTCGCCGATGTCTCGAGCTGCTTCCTGTCGCAGCCGCTCGACGTCGAGCGCTACGGGCTCATTTACGCCGGCGCACAGAAAAACGCCGGCGCTGCGGGCGTGACCGTGGTCATCGTGCGCGACGACCTTATCGCAGATGGCCCCGCCTTTGCGCAGACGCCGCAGTACATGGACCTTAAGACCCAGGCCGCCAAGGGCTCCATGCTCAACACGCCCAACACCTTTGGCATCTACGTGTGCGGCAAGGTGTTCCGTTGGGTCGAGCAAACCGGCGGACTTGCCGCCATGGCCGAGCGCAACTGGGCCAAGGCCAACCTGCTCTACGACCTGCTCGTGAACAGCGAGCTGTTCCATGGCACCACGCAGGCCGACAGCCGTTCCATCGCCAACGTCACCTTCCGTACCGGCGATGCCGACCTCGACGCCGCCTTTGTCGCAGGTGCGACCGATCACCAGATCCAAAACGTCAAGGGCCATCGCCTCGTCGGCGGCATGCGCGCCAGCGTGTACAACGCCGTCACCATGGAGGACGTGCAGGCACTGGCCTCGTACATGAAGGACTTCGAAGCGCAGCATAGTTTGAGTCCGCGATCTAACTAGCCCGCAACGCGCGGGCTGACCAGCCACCTCAGACCACCCTGCTTAGATCAAAACCTGCTAAGGAGTTTTTCCATGCGCAAGATTAAGACCATCGACGACATCACTAAAGACGGCAAAGTCGAGTTTGGCGAGGGCTACGAGTTTGTAAGCACCGCCGAGGAGGCCGACGCGATCCTGATGCGCTCGACCGACCTGCACGGCTACGAGCTGCCCGAGGGCATCCGCGCCATCGCCCGCTGCGGCGCCGGCGTCAACAACATCCCCGTCGAGGAGTACGCCAAGAAGGGCGTCGTCGTCTTTAACTCCCCCGGCGCCAACAGCAACGCCGTCAAGGAGCTCGTCCTGGGCATGCTAGTGCTTTCGAGCCGCGGCGTGGTGCAGTCGATGAACTGGGTGCGCGACAACGCCGACGACCCCGAAATCCAGGTCGATGCCGAGAAAGCCAAGAAGGCCTTTGTGGGTCGCGAGCTCAAGGGCAAGCGCATCGGCGTCATCGGTCTGGGCAACGTAGGCTCCAAGGTCGCCAACGCCTGCGTCGATTTGGGCATGGACGTCTACGGCTACGATCCGTTCATTTCCGTTGAGCACGCGTGGGTGCTGAGCCGCGAGGTGCAGCGCGTGGGCACGCTCGAGGATCTGTGCCGCGGCTGCGACTACCTCACCGTGCACGTGCCCAGCAAGGCAGACACCATCGGCATGATCAGCACCGAGCAGATTAACCTGCTGGCACCCGACGCCGTGCTCATCAACTACGCGCGCGAAACCATCATTGACGAGGACGCCGTCGACGCTGCCCTGCGCGCAGGCAAGCTGAGCTGGTTTAGCTGCGACTTTGCCACGCCCAAGACCGTCAAGATGCCCAACACGTTTATCACGACGCACTCGGGCGCCGGCACTGGCGAGGCCGAGGCCAACTGCGCCGATATGGCCATCAGCGAGCTCAAGGATTACCTGGAGAACGGGAACATCGCGCACAGCGTCAACTACCCCGCCTGCAGCATGGGCAAGGCGCGCGCCGCGAGCCGCATCGCCTGCCTGCACGCCAACGTGCCCAACATGATCGGCCAGATCACGGCGATCCTGGCCAAGGACAACGCCAACGTGCAGCGTATGACCAACGAGTCCGCTGGCGAGAACGCCTACACCATGTTCGACACCGACGAGCACCTGGACAGCAGCACCATCGAGGCGCTCAAGCAGATTCCATCGATGTATCGTGTGCGTGTGATTAAATAGCACCGGCGCCAAATCTGTCAGACAGGCCACGAAGCTCATTCGGCCCCCGTTTTCACGAAACGGGGGCCGAATTCATGCTCTGGACGGTTTCGGAAGTGCTACCCAGGACAAGTTGTTTCGGATAATCGACAGTAAGGCCCAAGTCGCTAACTACAATTGCTTTTATAAACAGTTTTATCAGGGGTTTTAGTAGGTAAAAATCAATCTCTATATGCCATATTCAAGTTGACTGTCCATTTTCCGAAATAACTTGTTTTGGGTAGCACTTTTAAAGCCCTTACAAGGCGAAGCTGAAGCCTTTTCGCGGCCAAAACTCTAGCTCGCGCGACCGTTTTCCACCCGCGCGGTTACATTCCCGCCCAATCGATAAAAATCTCCTCACGAAGCCGCCGTTCGAGCTCCAGCTGCCGCGTCGTCTTGTCTTTCAGCGGCATATCGAGATAGGACATGATGAGCTCCATCACCACGCGAAAGGCATCGGAGTCGGCCAGCTGGCCATAGGTCATCAGAACGACGGGATATCCCATGGCTTGCAAGGCCGTCGTTCGATCGGAGTCCGAGATCTTGGATTCAATGGATCCGTGAATGGCTTTGCCTTGGCATTCAACCAAGCACTCTCGGCTGCCGTCCTTATTTGCCAGCAAAATATCGGCATAGCGCCTATCAAGCCCCGAAATCAGGCGGGCACTGCGCGTCAAGCGAATCTCGACGTTATTGGTAAGGCGCAGCCCTTCGCCGCCGCGCAACCTCGTAAGGCCAAACAGCATCGAAGCCTGGACCTCGAGCGGCGATGCCGCCACCCCCGTAATGCATTTCGCGGCACGCGTGAACGATTTAGCGCCGCGGAGCCCCGGGATCTTATCGACGTACTCGGTAAGTTCAGAGAGCTCAATCAAGGGAGGTCGTTTCCACAAGTCTGTTGGATTCCCCGAGGTATCCTTTACGTTTTCCCAGCCCGACCGTGCGTCACCCCACCGGCCCCCGTATGCCTGCTCAAGTGCCGACTTTACCTGAGGCGCAATCTTGCACACGGCAAAGGTGCCGCACATCTCATACATGCACATGATCAGACGCTCGTTTGAGACCGAGGAAGCCAGGGTCAGCAGGGTAAAGAGCGGGGACGCGACATCGAGGCCAAACTCTGTCTGTCGCATGGAATCAAACGGCCTCTCCCCGTTCCAAACATGCCTGACAATGCGATCGCCCTTACGTCCGCAGCTGCCCTGCGCCAACACGTGTAACGGGGTGCCCAGGAAATGCGTGACGAGCGGATGCTCACATAGGTGCTCCCTGCGCGGATCGTCCGCAGAATCGGGCAGGTCCGGCATTATTGCCAAGACCTGTGGAGGTATCCGGTGATACCGAAAGGCAGATATGTCGCACAGCATGTCGTCCATGAAGGGTACGTACCCGCTGCGTCGCTTGTGAACCCGCTCGGACGGCAAACGCGCTGGCTCGGCCTGCGAACGGTAAATACTGCCACGCCCACGTCGCGGATCTCTCAGGAGGCTTACAATCGGTTTGGAAAGCAAACTGATTGTGAGGTTGCATATGGTTGATGAGGATTTTGCCTGGCGGCTTGCGCAGGAGCTCGTGCGGATCGACAGCTCAGACCCGGGCGCGTATGAGGGCGAGATTGGACGCTATATCAAAGCGTTGGTTGAGGCTCAACTGGGGCGGTTGAGCCATCCGGTGCTCCATGCCGTGCAGGTTGAGGAACTCGAGGTGCTGCCCGGACGCCGCAATCTCATGGTCACCGTACCCGGTTTGAGCGACGAGCCGCGGCTGGTCTATATCTGCCATATGGATACCGTTACGCTGGGCGATGGCTGGGACGCGGACATTACGCCGCTCGGGGCGGTCGTGCGCGACGGCAAGCTCTACGGCCGCGGTGCCTGCGATATGAAGGGTGGCCTGGCCTGCGCCATTGCCGCACTGGTCCATACGCTCGAGCGCGTGGCGGCAGAAGGCGAGCTGCCCCGCCGCGGCTTTTCGCTCATCTGCTCGGTCGACGAGGAAGACTTTATGCGCGGCTCAGAGACCGCGATCGATGCCGGCTGGGTCGGCTCGCGTGAATGGGTGCTGGACACCGAGCCCACCGACGGACAGATCCAGGTGGCGCACAAGGGACGCACGTGGTTCGAGATTGAAATGGCTGGCGTGACGGCGCATGCGAGCCAGCCCTGGAAGGGCGCGGATGCCGTCGCCGCCATGGCCGAGGTCGTGTGTTCGCTCCGTCGCGCGTTTGTGGCGCTGCCCGCGCACGATGAGCTGGGGTCTTCGACCATCACGTTTGGCCAAATCGAGGGCGGATATCGCCCCTATGTCGTGCCCGACCGCGCCAAAGTCTGGGTCGACATGCGTCTGACCCCGCCGACCGATACGGCCGCCGCGACGCGCATGGTAGAGCAGGCCATCGCCGTCGCCGAAGCCGCCGTTCCCGGTTGCCATGGCAGCTACACCGTGACGGGCGACCGCCCCGCCATCGAGCGCGACCCGAACTCTCCCCTTCTAGCAGCGCTCAAGCGTGCCGCCGATGACGTGACGGACGCGGACACGACCGTCGGCTTCTTTACCGGCTACACCGACACCGCCGTCATTGCCGGCAAGACAGGCAACCGCAATTGCATGAGCTACGGTCCCGGGTCGCTCGCGCTCGCACACAAGCCCAACGAATATGTGCCCCATGCCGATATCGTTCGTTGTCAGCAGGTGCTAATCGCGCTCGCCGATAACGTGCTCTGGGACGCGAGCGGCCAAGTTGGGGCATAATAAGCCGCGAACAAACCGACTCGTGCGTTAGGACCGCCCATGAAAGCACTTCCGTTTCCCTGCATCCGCCCGGCTCAGGACCGTGTGCTCGAGGCGCTGCCTGCGATGGGCGGTATCCTGAGCGGCAACGACGCCCTGCGCGGCGCCATTGCTGACGGCCTAATGCTCAAGGACCCGGGTGCGGCGTATTACGTGTACGAATGCTCGGGCGAGCTGGGTCGCGTGACGGGTGTCGTGGCGATCTGCCCGACGAGTGTACTTGCGGACGGCAAGGGCGATGCCAGCGCCGACGTGGCCGCCGCCGCGCGAGCGATCGCCGAGCTCAAGGTGCAGCCGCGCCCCGTGTCGCTCGCCTACGAGGCCTCGCCCGTCATGGATATCATCCTGGGCGCCGCCAAAGAGGGCGCGTCGCTCTACGCCGTCACCGACCCCGCGGGCATTACGCACCGCGCGTGGGAAGTCAAGCGCGAGGACGCCGTCGGGGCCATCCGCGCTATGCTCGACCAAGCACCGGAGCCGGTACTGACCGACGACCCCGCCTACGCCGCCGCTCTGACCGGGGCGTCGCAGCTGCTGGCCGATGAGGCCCGTGCCGCCGGAACGTACACCGGCAAGGAGCCGTTCAACTTTACCGTTGCCGTGCTCTTCCCCGCCGCGCAGGTCAGCGGCGCCGCGCCGCAAGTTCCGACAGGTCTGCTCACGCACCAGGTCGCGCGGTTCTAGCAAGACCAGACCGCCCAGCACAAAAATCGGCAGCTCAACAAACAGGGGGCGGAGATGCAGCAGGTACATGCATCTCCGCCCCTTTTGCGTCGAGAAGTATGCCTGCGACCCGTGCCGTCGCGCTCGCGTTATCCGCGCTGCGGACCCGCGGCAGCCACGAGCGGCTCAAGCCCCAGCTCGCGCGCGTAGTCTTCCTGCGTAAAGATCTCAACCAGTTCAAACGTATCGGTCGTATCGTCAAACACGAAATGCAGCACCGAGCAGTTGCCCGGCACGCGCTCGTGCTCGTCGGCCGCCGCTCCCCTCACGTGATCCAAAAACTCCTTGATGGCCGAGCCATGGCTCACCGCGAGGACGCACTCGTGGTCCGGGCGTCGCACAAGATCGGTCAGCGTCGCCACCATGCGCGTGCGCACCTGGATCTGGCCCTCGCCGCCAAACTGCCGATAGAAGTCGCGCCACGGGCGCTCGGGCATAAGCATCACGCGCTCGGCCTCAAAGTCGCCAAAGAACCACTCACGCAGGCCGTCCAGGCGCTCGTACGCCAAGCCCGGCCACAAGTTGGCGATAGTCTGCTCGGTGCGATGAAGCGTAGAGGTGTAGGCATGATCGGGCTCAATGCCGCGCGCACGTAAAAACATGCCGGCGCGCGCCGCCTGGTCGCAACCCAACTGCGTAAGCGGCGAGTCACTCCACCCCTGAATGATACGCTTAAGGTTGAATATCGTCTGTCCATGACGGACCAGATACAGATCTTTATTCATAGGGGTCCTTTCGTTCGTTACCAACCCAAGAGCGAAAACGCCCCGTCGCAATAGCCAAAATGAAGCACGGCACCGTTGTCGGGTAGCTCTCCCCCGCCAGTCACATACTCAAGAAACTCCTGGCAGGCTGAGCCGTGGGAAACCGCCAGCACGCAGTCGTGCTGCGGCCGGGCCATAATACGGGACAGCGCCGCGACCATGCGCGACTGAAGCTGCACTTCCGACTCGCCGCCAAAGGCCACCGGATAATCGCCCCAGGGCTGCGGCGGCATCTCGCGATTTGATGTGCCCTCCAGCGAGCCAAAATGCCACTCACGCAGGTCATCGACCAGCTCAATGGAACGGCCCTCGCCAACGATAAGCTCGGCCGTATGCCGCGCCCGGCCCAACGGCGAGGAATACACATGATCAAAGGCCACGCCACGCGCCGCAAACGCCGTACGCGCCGTCAGCGCCTGCTCGCGCCCGCGCGCCGTAAGCGGCGAATCGTGCCAGCCCTGCAAAATGCTCTGCACATTGAGCTCAGTCTGCCCATGCCGCACCAAATACAGATCTGCCACACGCTCTCCCCTCGTACCACCACAAAGGGGACAGGCACCTTTGTGGTGGTTTACCGTCTGATCACGCCGCGGTGACGCTCAGCTACACCAGCACGTCGGCGAGCGGGCGCTTGGGTACGTGGTGCACCTGCGCATCGTCACGCCAGTAATTAATTGAGCCGTCGGGGTTGGAATCGATCGCATCGATCATCTGCGTCTCGGCCGGCACGCCAAAAGCCATGATCAGCTTGAGCTCATACTTGTCGTTATCGAGCCCCATAGCATCGATCGCGTGGGGCGTAAAGGCCTTGAACATGCAGGCTGCCACCTCGGGCGTGGCGCTGCGAGCGGCGAGCATCATCGTCTGCGCGGCAATGCCCGTGTCGACCTCGGTGATGGGCGCGGCGGGCTTACCCGGAACAGCGCGCTCGGCAAGAATCGCGATGTAGCCGGTCGGACGCTCGCCCTCGGCAGGACCCGGCCAATCCTTAAGCGCGCCGGCCCATGCAAGCTCGTCAAACACGCGCGCGCAGTCCTCGGCACCGCTCACCACATGAAAACGAAGACGCTGAGCATTGGCACCACACGGGGTCAGGTGCGCAAGCTCCGCCAGCTCAAGCAAAAACTCACGCGGCACGCGCATGGACTCGTCAAAGCGACGGCACGTGCGGGCACGACGAACCAGTGCATCAAACGCGTTCAAGCCGAGCTTTTCGCAACCCTGCTTTGCCATCGACTCAGCGCTTACCGGCGCCGCGGGAACTGTTTCGTTCATAGGGACCCCCCCCATTTCGGGCAATTGTTCTTAGGAGAATCTAACCCAAAACGTAGGCAATTACACTCAACGGCATAATGTTCCACAGCTGTTGAATACTCCCTATCAAAATGGGGACAAAAGTAACAATTCGGGAAGATGAGGCGGCAATTCGCCCTCCCCGCCCCACGCGCCGGCACCCTTGGGCGATACTTGTTGCAGCAACTGCGGCATACGCCGCAAAAAACAACAATCACGGCAAACGCCGCACGGAAAGGAGACCTTATGGGCATCTTTAAGAACGATGGCCAGCAGTCTGACCTGTTTGGATTTGACGAGAAAAGCATGGCAGGCAAGGCAATCAAGGCCGTGCGCTGGATCTACGCCATCACGGGTGTCATCGCGCTCATCGCCGGCATCGCGCTGCTGTTTGCGCCCGCCAAGTCCCTCATCTTCCTGACGACCGTCTTGGGCTTCTACTTTATTATCACGGCAGCCATTAGGCTGTTCACCGCCGTTTTTGAGCCGCTGCTGCCCGCCGGCTGGCGCGTGACGAGCATCATCTCCAACCTGCTCATCATTCTGGGCGGCGTCATAATCCTGCGCAATCAGGCCTTCTCGACCGCGACGCTCACCACGCTCGTGGTGGTCGTGGCCGGCTTTGGCTGGATCGTCGAAGGTGTCATGTCCATTCTGGAGTCCGAGCTTTCGTCTAACCGCGCCCTCGCCATCCTGAGCGGCGCGCTCTCCATCATCGCCGGCGTGTTCGTGTTTATCTATCCGCTGTGGTCGGCAAAGATGCTCGTCATCTTTAGCGGCGCTGCGCTCCTGGTGTTTGGTGTGACGCTCATTGTCCGCGCCATTCAGTTTGGCAAACTGGTGCACTAGATGCTAAAAACGCTCTTTATTGATGCCGACGCCTGCCCGGTTACGCGCGAGTCGATCGACTGCGCGCGGCGGGCGGGCGTTGCCGTGGTAATCGCCGGAAACAGCACGCAAAACCTGGAACGCCACATTCGCCGCGACGATCCGCGCGATGCCGAGCACGCGCGACGCGGCTTTTGGGTCACCACGCTCGATGTGAGCGTGGGCGCCGATAGTGCCGACTTTGCCATTGTCGAACGTCTGCAGGCGGGCGACGTGGTCGTGACGCAGGACATTGGCCTGGCGAGCATGGTGCTCGGCCGCGATGCCGCCGCAACCGGTGTGCGCGGGCGCGTGTACGACAAGGCGACCATCGACATGCAGCTGTTTATTCGTCACGAGGAAAAGAAGGTGCGCCGCGCCGGCGGTCGCACCCGCGGGCCGGCAGCCTTCACCAGCGAAGACCGCGCCCGCTTTAAGCGCAACCTCACCGAGCTGCTGCGCTAACCAAGGCAGATTTTTGGGATATGCCCGGAAATCTGCCTTTTTGTTTTAGTGGCGTGAGCGCTCAGGATCCATGGCTCAACAAAAAAACGGGCTTCAAAATGCCATGCGCCGCCGCATTGTGCAGGCGACGAGCATGGCTATTCTGAAGCCCGTTTTACTAGGCCTACTTAGAGCCCAACGGCGGAGAGGATGAGGCCCCAGCCAGCGCCGATGACGTACATCATGATCAGGAACACGGCATTTTCGCGGGCGCTGCGGTTGGTGCGGAACAGCACCAGATAACCCACGCCGGCGGAAATGAGCGTGCCGGCGAGCATCGGCGCCAGTTGCAGCGCGCCTTCCAGAAACAGCTGTGCAATGACCACGCTCGCCGAGCAATTGGGAATCAGCCCGACAAGCGCCGAACCCAGGACAGCGAGTGTCTCGTTGCCGCGCAGGAACTGCTCGATCGCGGACTCGCCGAACGTCTCGAGCACGGCGACCAGAATCAGCGTCACCAGAAAAATGAATACCGAGACCTGCACGGTGTGCGAGATCGCACTGCGGATGATCGACAGGACAGGCGTCCCTTCGTGGGAGTGAGAGTGACCGTGACCATCATGGTGTTCATGTTCGCCCTCATGACCGTGATCGTGGCCATGTCCGTGTTCGTGCTCGTCCTCGTCTTCATCACAACCGCAATGGTCGCGCTCGCACAGCTCGTGGATGTGGTCGGCGCTCACGCCTGCCTCGGCCACCTCGTCGATGATGTCGCCGCCGCTGTGGTCGTCGTGCGCGCAGTTCACGTGGGCCGGGTTGGCCGCGGTTCCCAGCACGGTGCGGCGAATCGCCGCATGCGCGCGAGCGTTACGACGCAGGCCGCGAATGGCGGCGTCCACGATAAAGCCCGTGACCAGCGCGATCAGTGCCTTCGAAGCCAAAAGCATCGCCATGGTCTGCACGGGCACCTGCTCGGCGAGCAACAGCGGCAGCATCTCATCGGAGGTCGAAAGGAACACCGCCACCAACGTGCCCAAGGTCACGACACGGCCGGCGTACAGCGTTGCTGCCATGGCCGAAAATCCGCACTGCGGCACCATGCCCAGCAGCGAGCCAACCACGGGACCCGCAGCGCCGGCGCGCTTGATAGCGCCGTTGACGCGGTCGCCCGCAACGTGCTCAAGTGTCTCGAGAGCAAGATACGTCACCAACAAAAACGGCAGCAGCGACAGCGTGTCCTTGCCGGCGTCGAGCAGAATATCAATCAGTAAATCCATGACGGATGGAACCTTTCGTGTCTTTCGGCAGCATTGTAAAAGTCCTAGCGGTCAACTAGGGTATTGTAGTTGTCCCGGGCGCGGTGCCAATAGTTGCCTATGGTAAACTATCATCTCGCCATAACTCAGTAACCTCGAGCCGCACAACGCGGCCCGTCCAAGGAGTAGCATATGAACGTATCGCAAGCACTCGAATACGAGCGCCAGCCGTTTATCCCCATGTTTATCTACGGCGACCACGGCGCCATGGAGTCCGAGCGCCAGAAGGGCGAGGAGGCCCTCAAGGTGCTCGAGACCGAGTACTTTACCGCCGAGGGCGACCCCGGCTTCGACTTTGCCACCGTGCGCGACCTGGCCGACCGCAACCGCGACCTGTGCGACCAGATTGGCGAGGCGCGTCTGCGCAACGTGACGCCCGCGACGCTCTCGCGCGGCCTGTCCGATGCCGACACCTGCGCCGCCATCGGCAAGATGCAAAAGCGCACCGCCGCGTCCGTTATGCGCGAAATCCGCGGCGACCGCGACGCGCTCGGCGTGGCCTACGCCCGCAAGCCCATCCAGGGCACCGTGCTCGGTATCGACATCGAGACCACCGGCCGTGCACCCGAGCGCGGCTATATCATCAACGTGGGCTGGGAGATCATGGAGCTCACCAGCGATGCCGTCCCGCATGACGCCGAGGCACACTACTGCGGCCTGCCCGACATCTACCGCGGCGAAGATGTGCCGCTGTCGAATATCCACCACATTACTTGGGACGACATCGACGGCAAAACGCCCTTCCGCGAGAACAAGGAGCTGCAAAAGCAGCTGCTCAAGCTTATGAAGAAGTACCCGTACATGGCGCATAACGCCGCCTTTGAGGACAGCTGGTTCAAGATTCACCTGGACGGTTACGCCGAGGCACGCCGCGCGGGTAAGATCATCGTCATCGACTCGCGCCAGATCTGCCGCAGCCTGGACGCCGACGTGCGCTCGCTCCCCCGCGAGTCCGCCCCCGCCGCGCTCGAGAACTGGGCACGCCGTCGCGGCACCCTCGCGCCCGACGCCAACGAGCAGCATCTGGGTCTGGACGACACCGACCTCATGCTCCGCACGGTACAGGCCGAGTTCAACCTCAAGAACCTATTCGCGAAATAACCGATCCATCTGCGGGAGCGCCTGCCAGGCACAGTGCAATCCGTCTGGAGGCACCGGCACGCAGTAAACTAGGGCGCAGTCTTATGGCTGCACCCTAGTTTGCATCAAAACGAGCAAATTCGCGTGCTTCACATAGTCGGCAGGTTGGCCCACCTACTTTTTTCGAGTTGTTCGGCCAGCTGAACCACTAGTCGAGGCCCCTTGAACCGCAATCGAGCGCTATAGTCGCCCCAATTTCGCAACCAAGCCCCATAAATCTACCTGAATCAATTCGAATAGGACGTTGCGATCGCACCATTCGTATAGGATAAGGCCTAATAACTCAAATTATGTTGGTGAGGCATCTGAGCGGTCGGCAAAACGCTTAGAAGCTACGAATCCGCAACTAAAGTTCGCCAAAAAGGGGCAGCCAGCAGAAACCTCCCCAGCCGAAGCTGCTCCCTCAATACGACAGCTCAAAAACCCACCGTTCGCAGAAGATAAGCCGCGCTCCAATACCGTTGCCCGAAGTTTCGGGCGTATGCGGCGTCCGCTATGCCATCATGCGCGTATGGGAATCATTCTGTCACATACCACGGCACGTGCTGTATACCAAACAGCCAACTCGCTCGCAAGCTACGCGACCGGTCCCATACCTATGGAAAAGATCAGGGTGTCTGCGCCGACCTCGTCCGACCTGGAATCGGCACGAGCATGGCTCAACAGAAAGAATGTCGATTCTGAACGCATCCATGTGCTGACGTTTTCCAATAATGCCAAAAGGCACCGCAAGGGCTGCATCTGCCACTGCACGCGCTATACGTTTGATGCAGAAAGCTACCTAGAACTCGAGCCGAACGTCTACATCGTCGAAATCAAGCTGTGCGCGTTAGAAGCAACAGCCGACCTCAACCTTTCGGAGCTCGTTGAGTATTACTTTGAAATCTGCGGCTCCTACGCGCTTGGAACGTCCGACGAAACTCAATATCGCGAGCGCCCAGCCCTAACCAGCGTTGAAGAGCTCAGAGCCTTCTTTTCAGAGGCATCGGGGTATCGTGGATCTAATAAAGCACTTAAGGCACTTTCTTATGTACGCGAAGGCTGTCGCTCCCCACTCGAAACGGCGTTTGTCATGATGCTGACAATGCCCAAGTCAATGGGTGGCTTAGCCATACGCGCTATCAAAACGGATTATCCGATCCCAGTCCCCAAAAGATACGCCGCCCTAACGCGACGGACGGTTTTCTACCTCGACGCGCTGCTCGAAAATTCGATGACCGATATCGAATACAACGGCTTTTACCACGACGAGCCCGAGCAGCAATCAATTGACGAGGAGCGCCGAAACACGCTGCGAAACATGGGATATGCCGTTATCACAGTTAGTCGTCATTCGTTTTTCAAGCAGTCCGCTTTTAGACGGGTCATGGAAGCGATTCGCATTCGCGAGAAGATATGGCCCGGTCGACTCCCGGATAACTTCGCCATCCTGCAAGAAACTCTTCGTCAATTTGTCTTGCGGCGCTACTTCGAATACGGTCGCCGCGTCCTGGAGACACTCAAAGAAGAAGAGGCCGCCAAGCGCGAAATTGCAAGCCAATATCCGCAAGCTGATGACCCGAGCATCAACGATGTGCCCGAACCCAACGACATGCAACACGTCGGGGCCCTTGCTGAGGAAATCAATGGGCCTTGGGAATGCGACATGTTCGCAAAAATCGATGAAAACCGCGCGGAAGACGACACGATTATTGATCTAATTGAGAATTCGCTCTTCTAAAGGCGGTCTCTGCGGATGTCCACCTACATTTTTCGACTTATTCGGCCACAGATGTGCCTGATTGGCTGCTGCAACGCTCAATATAACTTTAGATAAAACTGATTCTGCAGGAACTCCCGTAGAGAAAGAACTGATTCTCCCGGTATTTAACAAGATAAAGTACAAATATGAACAGTTCTAATGCTTCTCAAGGCGGCTTTCTTAGCATGCTGGCCAAACATCTCGAAATATGTTGGCGAGCATTGCGTCGATGCATCCCAACCCACAGAAAACCGCAGAGGCGGCAAGCAGTCATCGAAATTATCGCAAATTGTATTGACATATGAACATGCGCTCATATAATCGGAAGTAAATTATATGAGCGCATGTTCATATGAAAGGATATTGCAATGAGCATCCGCGTTGATGAAACGAAACCCGACATCGAGGCCACCGAGCCCGTGATTCCCACCAGCTGCTCGCCCGAGGACCTTCCCGACGAGGAGCTTCTCTACGACCTTGCCGACCTGTTCAAGGTCTTCAGCGACACCACACGCATCAAGATCCTCTATGCCCTCATGGGCCGCGAGCTCTGCGTGGCCGACATCGCCGAGGCGACCGCAACCTCGCAGTCGGCAGTATCGCACCAGCTGCGCACGCTCAAGCAGTCGCACCTGGTCAAGTTCCGCCGCGACGGCCGCAACATTCTCTACTCGCTCGCCGACGATCACGTCTACACCATGCTCAACCAGGGCATGAGCCATATCTGCGAATAGCAACCAACCGCGGTACCAGCGCGGCCTGCACCCAAGCCGCAAAACAGGGAAAGGAACCCACCATGAAAAAGCAGTTTAAACTCGACGAGATCGACTGCGCCAACTGCGCGCGCGAGCTTCAGGACGAACTGGCCAAGCTCGAGGGCGTCAAATCCGTGTCCGTCAACTTTATGACCCAGAAGCTGACGCTCGAGGCCGACGACGCCGAGTTCGACGAGGTGCTCAACCGCGTTGTAGAGTTTACGGCCGACGCCGAGCCGGACTGCGAGATCATTCTCTAGCCCAGGTTTACGCCAACCTGCAAGGCCGCGCTTGCCGCGGCCTTTGCTCGCGAAGTTATATGAGCGAGTGTTCATACATTCAAATGGGAGGATACGAGTCATGGCCACCGCCGACCCCAAAAAGAAAAAGAAGAAGCGCAAGAAAAAAGAGTCACTCGAGCATAAGCGCAACCGCATCCTGGTAGCGCTAGGCATCTTTGCGGTGGTGTACGCCCTCGACGAGCTCGGTACCCTTACTGCCGCATTCGGCACCCCGGGCGACATCTACGCCAGCTTTGTGCTGTTCCTCGTGCCGTTTTTGATTGCTGGCTACGACGTACTGCAAAAGGCATTCAATAACATCCGCCGCGGCAAGGCCTTCGACGAGAGTTTCCTTATGGCCGTCGCGACCATCGGCGCATTTGCCATGGTGCTCTTCCCCGACACCGACCCGCACATGGCCGAAGGCGCCGCTGTCATGCTGTTCTACCAAGTCGGCGAGCTGTTCCAGACATACGCCGTGGGCAAGAGCCGCAAGTCGATCAGTGCCATGATGGACATCGCACCCGACTACGCTAACGTCGAGCAGACCGACGGCACGCTCGAGCAGGTCTTCCCCGATGACATCACCGTCGGCACCGTGATCGTGGTCAAGCCCGGCGAGCGCGTGCCTATCGACGGCGTCATCGTCGAGGGCGAAACCCAGCTCGACACCGCCGCACTCACGGGCGAGTCAGTCCCCCGCCCCGCCAAGACCGGCGACGATATCATCAGCGGCTGCATCAACATGACGGGCCTCATCCGAGTGCGTACCACCAAGCCGTTTGGCGAGTCCACCGTCGCGCGCGTCCTGGAACTCGTAGAGAATGCCAGCGAAAAGAAGGCGCGCACCGAGAACTTCATCACGCGCTTTGCCCGCGTCTACACGCCCGCCGTCACCGGCGCGGCCGCGGTGCTCGCGCTTGGCGGCGGCCTGGTGACTGGCGCTTGGTCCGATTGGATCCTGCGCGGCCTGACCTTCCTGGTCGTCAGTTGCCCGTGCGCGCTCGTGATCAGCGTGCCGCTGAGCTTCTTTGGCGGCATTGGCGGCGCGTCCAAGCTGGGCGTTCTCATCAAGGGCTCCAACTACCTCGAGACGCTCGCCGACGTGGACACCGTCGTCTTCGACAAAACCGGCACGCTCACCAACGGCACGTTCTCGGTGGTCGCGGTGCACCCCGAGGCAGGCTATACCGAGCAATCGTTGCTTGAAGTCGCAGCCCTCGCCGAGTCATTCTCCGACCACCCCATCGCGCAGTCGGTACGCACCGCCTTCCAGGGCGAGCTCGATCCCAAGCGCGTGACGGATTCCACTAATGACGCGGGCCACGGCGTGACGGCAACCATCGACGGCAAGCACGTCGTCGTTGGCAACGCAAAGATGCTCGCCGCGGCCGGCGTTGAAGCACCGGACTGTGAGGTTGTCGGCACAATCCTCCACGTGCTCGTGAACGGCGTGTATGTCGGCCACATCGTGATTGCAGACACCGTCAAGGCCGATGCCGAGCAGACGATCCGCGACCTGCACGCCGCCGGCGTCAAGCGCACCGTCATGCTCACGGGCGACCGCGAGGAAGTAGCTGCGTCCGTAGCCGAACAGTTGGGGCTCGACGAGTTCCACGCGCAGCTGCTGCCGAGCGACAAGGTCGAGCGTGTTGAAGCGCTGCTCGCGGCCGAAAGCGGCAAGGGCAAGCTCGCTTTTGTGGGCGACGGCATCAATGATGCGCCCGTGCTCACCCGTGCCGATGTGGGCATTGCCATGGGCGCCATGGGATCCGACGCTGCGATTGAGGCCGCCGACGTGGTGCTCATGGATGACAAACCGTCCAACATCTCCCGTGCGATCCGCGTAGCACGCAAGACCATGTCGATTGTTTGGCAGAACATCATCTTTGCGCTGGGTATTAAGCTGCTGATCCTTATGCTGGCAGCGCTGGGCATCGCCAACATGTGGCTTGCCGTCTTTGGCGACGTGGGCGTGGCGATCATCGCCATCCTGAACGCCATGCGCGCGATGGGTGTCAAGAACCTGTAGCGCTCGTGGTCCCTCCGGCCGGGGCCGGGCTTGGTTTTGAAAACGTCCTCGCGCATGAGGCCCGTCTTTCTTGCTCCTGCGGAGCAACGGAAAGGCGGGCCTCGCGCTGCGGAGTGTTTTCAAAACCAAGCCCGGCCCCGGCCTGCATTGACACAGCTGGCGGTTCTTGGGCATCGCTTGCTGGCGGGGTTCCTTTGCTGAAATGGACTTGGCCGAAAGGGCCGCTGGTCCCGGTCGCTGGTTCGCGCTTTGCGTGAACTCCGCGCTACTGTGGGTCAGTTAGGCTTCTGTTGTTGGACCCGCTACATCTTCCCGTCTCAGCATCGATCTTAGCTTCTCGAAGCTCTCCTCGCTCAGGCAGTGCTCCATGTGGCAGCCCTCTTGCAACGCGACCTCGGGCGTTACGCCTGCGTCCTCTAGCAGACCTACAAAAAAGCAGTGGCGCTCCCACATTTGACGGGCAACCTCAAGACCGCGTTCCGTCAGATGCACGTCGCGTTTGCCCATCTCCACGTAGCCGGTGCTCTCCAAGGCCGCCATGGCTTTAGAGACGCTTGCTTTGGTTACGCCCAAGTATTCGGCAACGTCGATCGAGCGCACGATGCCCTGACGTTCCGATAGAACGTAGATCGATTCGAGATAGTCTTCTCCGGATTCACGCAGGGCCATGGGCCGCCTTTCGCGATGGCTTCTAGTTAGCCTTTGGATACTTTTGCTTGATTTACTTTACCGCAAAAGTTGCCCATGTCTTACTACTTTGCCTAAAAGTTAGCCGTGTTTCACAAAACGTGCGGGACGAAAACAAAATGGGGACGCCCCGCAAGGAGTGTCCCCAGGTGCCGGGTGCCGGCCCGCAGTTACATCAATCCAAAGTGCTTCGCGGCGTTGTAGATTCCGTCGTCGTCCACGGCGGTCGTCACATAGGTCGCCGCAGCTTTCACCGTGTCCTGTGCGTTGCCCATGGCCACGCTTGTTCCCACGGCCGCAAACATCGACAGGTCGTTCTCGCCGTCGCCAAAGGCAATCGCCTCGCTCGCGTCGACACCCAGGCGCTCCAGCGTCGCCGCGACACCCAGGTCCTTGCCGCCGTTAGCGGGAATAATGTCGCAGAACAGATCGCACCAGCGCGTGGTGAGCGAATGCGACACGGCGTCGGTCACGATATGCTCGTCGGCAGGGTCCACAAAGGCGCAGAACTGGTAAACCGGCGCATCGAAGGCGTGCTCAAACGGCTCCTCGTGGTAGACGATTCCCGCGTTGCTGCCAGCCGTCACCACGCGCTCGGACAGGCGGTTCACAAACGAGTTCTCGCCCTGCATGCACAGCGAGTCGTAGCACCCCTCGGCCACCTGGTCCACAATCACCGCGACGTCGTCCGGATCGATCGGGCAGCTGCGGTAAACCCCCTCGGCATCAAAGCAGTGCTGGCCCGAAAGCGTAATGTACGCATCCCAACCAAGATCGAACAGCCAATCGGGCATCTGGTAGGTCGGGCGACCCGTGGCAATGACGCACGCAATCCCCTGCTCGTGAAAGCTGTCGAGCACCTGCTGCGCCGACGCCGGAATCCGGTGCGTCTCAAAGCTCAGCAGCGTGCCGTCGATATCAAAAAACGCGGCCTTGATCATCCTCGCCTACTCCTCGCCCTCGAGCTTTTCACTCGCCTCGAGCCACGCCATCTCCAGCTCGTCCATGGCGGCGTGGGCCTCGTCGATCTTTGCCTGCTGCTCGCCCAGCGCCGTGTAGTTGGTGGGATCGACCTGGGCCATGGCGGCCTCGGCCTCCTCCACGCGAGCGCGCTGCGTTTCCATCTTGCGCTCGAGCGAGCTCACCTCACGACGGAGCTTTTGGCGCTCGGCATTGGAAAGGCCGTTGGGCTGACCGCTCGACTTGGGCTTTTCGGCCGCAGCCGCCGCGGCACCGGTGTCGAACGTACCGGTCTTGGCGCTCGGTGCACCCACGGGCTCGCCCTCGGCGGTGGCGTTGCACAGGCGCAGGTACTGGTCGACGCCGCCGGGCATATGCGTCAGGTGGCCGTCGAGCAGCGCCCACTGCTGGTCGGTCACGCGCTCCATCAAAAAGCGGTCGTGCGTCACCAGAATCAGCGTGCCGGGCCAGCCGTCCAGCAAGTCCTCGACAATCGCCAGCATGTCGGTATCCAGGTCGTTGCCGGGCTCGTCCAGGATGAGCACGTTGGGCTCGTCCAGGATCGTCAGCAGCAGCGACAGGCGACGGCGCTGGCCGCCCGAAAGATCGCCGATGCGGCTCCAGAGCTGCTGCGTCGTAAAGCCCAGACGCTCGCAGAGCTTCTCGGGTGAAGTCTCCTTGCCGTCAATGACGTAGTACTTCTTATAGTGGCTGAGCACCTCGCGGATCGTGTCGCCCATGTAGGGTTCGAGCTCCTCGAGCTGCTGCGACAGCACGCCAAAGCGCACCGTCTGGCCGATCTTCACGCGGCCGCGCAGGGGCGCGATCTTGCCCTGGATCACGTCGAGCAAAGTCGACTTGCCGGCGCCGTTCTCGCCCAAAAGACCATAGCGGTCGCCCGCACCAATGAGCCAGGTCACGTCGTTGAGCACCTGCTTGGGCGCGCCATCGGTATCCGCATAGCCGGCGTCCACGTCGACCACATCGATAACCTGCTTGCCCAGGCGGCTCACGGCCAGGCGCTTGAGCTCCAGCTCGTCACGCACGGGCGGCACGTCGGCGATCAGCTCGCGAGCGGCATCCACGCGAAACTTGGGCTTGGTGGAGCGCGCCTGGGCACCGCGGCTCAGCCACGCGAGCTCCTTACGCGCCATGTTGCGACGGCGCTCCTCGGTAACCGCGGCCATGCGGTCGCGTTCCACGCGCTGCAGGATATATGCCGAATAGCCGCCCTCGAAGGGATCGACCTGGCCGTCGTGAACCTCCCACATGCTGGTGCAGACCTCGTCCAAGAACCAGCGATCGTGCGTGACCACGAGCATCGCGCCCTGACCGCGCTGCCAGCGGGCCTTTAAGTGACGCGCAAGCCAGTTGATGGTGCGCATGTCCAGATGGTTGGTGGGCTCATCGAGCATGAGCACGTCATAGTCGCCGATCAGCAGGCGCGCGAGGTCCACGCGGCGGCGCTGACCGCCCGAGAGCTCGCCTACCATGCCCTCCCAGGGCACATCGCTAATGAGGCCGGCGAGGATCTGGCGCGTACGGGGGCTCGACGCCCACTCGTACTCGGGGGCGTCACCCACAACGGCATGATGCACGGTATCGGTATCGACAAGCTGGTCCTTTTGGCCGAGTAGACCGATCGTGATGCCGCGGCGGTGCGTCACGCGGCCGTCGTCGGGCTCCAGCGTGCCGGCGAGCACGCTCAGCAGCGTCGACTTGCCGTCGCCGTTTTTACCGACAATACCAATACGGTCGCCCTCGCCCACGCCGAGCGTAACGCTATCGAAAATATGCTTGGTGGGAAACTCTAGGCTGACGGAATCGCATCCCAAAAGAATCGCCATATGCCCTGCTCCTTCGTAGAAATTCAACGTTGTCCATGATAGCAGCGAAAAGGCGGGCCGCACACGACACAAAAAGGCGGGCCATCTCCCACAAGAGATGACCCGCCACTCCAATCAGTCCCGCGGCAACCGTGGCCGCCGCGGGCCTCAAGCATGTCCCGGACTAGGAGAACATGCCGGTGAGGTAATCATTCAGCCGCTTATCCTTGGGCCGTTGGAAAATCTCGTCGGTCTCGTCGTACTCGACCATATCGCCCATGTAGAAGAACGCCGTGCGGTTGGACACGCGCGACGCCTGCTCCATGTTGTGCGTCACGATGACGATGGCGCGCTCGGCCACAATCGACGACATAAGGTCCTCGATCGCCAACGTCGAGATGGGGTCGAGCGCCGAGCAGGGCTCGTCGAACAGGATCACGTCGGGGTTGAGCGCCAGCGTGCGCGCAATGCACAGACGCTGCTGCTGGCCGCCCGAAAGCGCGTAGGCACTCTTGTCGAGCTTGTCCTTGACCTCGTCCCAAAGCGCCGCGCCGCGCAGGCTTTCCTCGACCATGCGGTCGAGCTCGTCGCGGTCGGTGATGCCGTGGCGCTTAGGCGCAAACGTGATGTTGTCGCGAATAGACTTGCGGAAGGGGTTGGGCTGCTGGAACACCATGCCAATGGAGCGACGCAGCTCGTAGGTGTTCTCACGGCGCGTGTTGATGTTGCGCCCGCGGTAGTTAATCTCGCCCTCTACGCGGCAGCCGCGAATCTCGCGATTCATAAGGTTAAGGCTGCGCAAAAAGGTCGACTTACCACAGCCCGAAGGCCCGATGAGCGCCGTGATCTCGCCCTTGTGAAAGTCGAGCGACGTATCGTGCAGCGCATGGTGGTCGCCATAGTACACGTTGACGTCCTTGGTGGAGAGCACGACCTCGTCGCTCACGGCCTTGCCGCTCACGCGCACGTGCTTTTCGCTTTGTCCCACGCTCGACAGAAAGTCCTGGGTCTCGGACGTGGCCGCTTCGGTTGCGGGCGTTGTATTCATCTCGCTCATTCGGCCGTCATCCTCCTTGCCAGTTGCTTGCCCACGATACGGGCGACTACGTTAAACAGCAGCACGCAAATCATCAGCAGCGCCGCGGTGCCCCAAACGATCTGCTGGGCCTCGGGGCTGCCCTCACCGTAAATCTTGTAGATGTGCACGGCGAGCGACTCACCGGGGCGGAACACGTTCCAGGCGCAGGTGGGACTCGACAGGTTAAAGCTCAA
This sequence comes from Collinsella sp. AM18-10, assembly GCF_003471585.1. GTDB lineage: Bacteria > Actinomycetota > Coriobacteriia > Coriobacteriales > Coriobacteriaceae > Collinsella. The sequence goes on along the minus strand of NZ_QRJO01000003.1, from coordinate 180,284 downwards.
GAAGTTCAGACGCACCGGCGAGCTCATGCCCGAGGTAAAGAGCAGCGCCGCGGCCTCGCCAAACACGCGGCCGGCCGAAAGCACGATGCCGGTCACGATGGCGGGCATGGCCTCGGGAATCAGAATGTGCAGCGTGGCCTCCCAGCGGGTGAGTCCCATGGCCAGGCACGCATCGCGCTGGGCCTGCGGCACGTCCTCGAGCGCCTGCTGAATCACGCGCACCAGGATGGGGATGTTGAACATGGTGAGCGCGACGGCGCCGGAGATGATGGAGTACTTCCAGCCCAGCTGCACCGAGAACACCAGAAAGCCGAACATGCCGACGACAATGGAGGGCAGCGAGGACAGCGTCTCGATGGCGGTCGAGGCGATGTCGCGAATAGGCCCATCGGGCGCGTACTCAACCAAAAAGACCGCGCCGCCCAGGCTAATGGGCAACGAGATGATCAGGGTGATCAGCAGCAGATAGAACGAGTCGAACAGCTGGTAGAGCACGCCGCCCTGCGTTCCGTTGGCGCGTGCGGGCTGCGTGAGAAAGCCCGGCTGGAACAGCGTCGAGATACCCTCGAACAGGATGTAGGCCACCATGGAGACGACGATAAGCATGACGATGGCGACAATCGCCGTCAGCACGCCCGTGGCGATGCGGTCCTGCTTTTGGACACGCCCGAGTCTCGCCTCGTCGATGTGGATGCGCGTGCTAGCCACGAGCCTTCGCCCCCTTGCGGCCGATAAGGTGGATGATCAGGATAAAGATGAGGCTCATGCCCATCAGCAGCAGGCCGAGCGCCCACAGGACGTCGTCCTGGGCCGAGCCCTCGGCATAGACCGCCATGGACGTGGTGAGCGTGGTGGTGATGGTGGACGCCGGCGACAGCAGCGACGTCGGCATGGCCTCGATGCCGCCAATGACCATGCGCACGGCGAGCGTCTCGCCAAAGGCGCGGGTCATGCCAAGGATGACTGCGGTCATGAGCGACGGCATGGCGGACTTGAGCACCACGTGCCAGATGGTCTGCCAGCGGGTGTAGCCCAGCGCGAGCGAACCCTGGCGGTAGCTATCGGGCACGGCGCGCAGGCCGTCGACCGAAAGCGTAGTCATCGTCGGCAGAATCATGACGGCCAGTACGATGGCGCCGGGCAAGATGCCCAGACCCGTGCTTACGTGGAAAACGCTCTTCATAAGACCGACGACCACGTGAAAGCCAATCAGGCCAAAGACGACCGAGGGAATGCCGGTCAAAAGCTCAATAAGCGGCTGAAAGACCTTGGAGCCAAACTTAGGCTGGATCTCGACCGCAAAGATGGCAGAGCCGATGGCGATGGGCAGCGCGATAAGCGTGGAGAGCACCATGACCGCAAACGAGGTGACGATCAGGGGCAGGGCGCCGGTATAGGGCAGGCCGTTTTCGGCCGTGTTGGCCAGGTCCCACTTGGTACCGGTAAAAAACTCGACGACCGAGACGCCGTCCTTGAGAAAAGCCGAGAGGCCCTTTTGGGCGACCATAAAGATGAGCGCGGCAACGACAAGCGTCACGAGCGCTACGCACGCGCCCGTGACGCCCAGGCCCACGTTCTCAAGCTCGCGCTTTGGCAGCTGTTTTGCCATTGCAAACCTTTCCGGGGCGATTGCTTATTTAGCAGAGACCTTACCGCTGGCGTCCTTGACGACCTTCATGGCAGAGACGGGGATAAAGCCCTGCTCCTCGACGAGTTTGCCCTGGACGTCGTCGGAAAGCATGAACTCCAGGAAGGCCTTGGTGGCCTCGTCGGCGTCCTTCGCGCAGTACATGTGCTCGGTAGCCCAGATCTTGAAGGAGTCGTCGGTGACGTTTGCGCTCTTGGGCTCCACGCCCTCGACCTTGATGGCGTTGAACTTGGAGTCGTCGAAGTGCGAGAAGTCGAGGTAGGAGATGGCATTGTCGGTGCTGCCCATCTGAGTCTGGACGTCGCCGGACTTATCGAGCTCGGCGTCGCCCTTAAAGTCGACGGCCTCGTCGCCAAAGACGGCGGCCTCGAAGGTGGCGCGGGTGCCGGAGCCTGCCTTGCGGTTGAGGACGACGATCTTGGCGTCGTCGCCGCCGACCTCCTTCCAGTTGGTGATCTGGCCGGAGAAGATGCCCTTGAGCTGCTCGAGGGACAGGTCATCGACCTTGACGTTCTTGGAGACGACAGGGCCCATGCCCACGACGGCGACCTCGTGATCGACGAGGTTCTTGACCTGATCGGCCTCGAGCTTGGTCTCGGCGAAGACGTCGGAGTTACCGATAGTAACGGTGCCGGCGGCAACAGCGGTCAGGCCCTTGCCCGAACCGTTGCCCGAACCGGAGATGGAGACGTCCGGGTTGGCATCCATAAACTTCTCGGCAGCAGCCTCGACGAGAGCCTGGAACGAGGAGGCGCCGTCGTAGGTCACCTCGCCGGAGACGGACTCGGCAGCAGCGGCGCTACCCTCAGCAGCGGTGTTGGCGGCGTTGGAGCCACCGCAGCCAACGAGGCCGAGACCGACGATGCCGGCAAGACCACCAGCGAGGCCGAGGAACTGACGACGAGAATAAGCCTGATCGAGCATGATCTTCCTTTCATACATGCGACTCGCGGGCACCCTGCCCGCTTTGCTGTTTGGAAAGATACGGCCTCGACCGGGCAGCGCCCGCGCCAACTGCTGTTTCTTACGGGCATTTGATAGACCCTTACCGCAAGCTCTGCCCAGCCTTTACAAACGGATAACAAACCCGCCGACAAGCATGGCCAGCCTTTTACACCAATAAAAACATAGTTGCGGTGAAATAGTTCCTGTTTGGCCATCAAATGGCCCATTCTAGGAACTATTCCACCGCAACTTAGATTGGGAAACCGCGTAACCTTAAAGTTCTAGTTCATTCAAACGGAGGATCGCAACAATATAGATCTTGAGCGCTTGCTTGAGCTGCTCTTCGTTGGCGCACTCGTTGGGACCGTGCATCTGGCCGCCCCATGCGGGCAGCTCCAGGCCGGTTTCCTCGGGACCAAACGAGACAGCGCGGGCAAAGTTGCGCGCGTACGTGCCGCCGCCCATGGCAAAGGGCTCGGCATGCTTGCCCGTAAACTCGTTATAGGTATCGATAAGCGCCTTCACGGCCGGATCGTCGGCAGAAACCGAGAACGGCACCTTCGCACGACCCACACGACACGTCACGCCAAAACGGCCCACGAGCGGCTCGAGCTGCTCGCAGATGGTGTCGGCGCTCGTGCTATCCGGGAAGCGCACGTCGATGACCTGCTCAATGTGGCCGTCCGCCACACGGATGACGCCGGGGTTGCAGGTGAGCGGGCCAAACGCCGGGCTCGTCGCGTCGATACCCAGGCCGCGGCCATAGGCATCCGCATGCACAAAGGCCAGGAACTTAACGAACTCGTGCTCGGCAGGCGTCAACAGGCACTCGTCACGGGCACCAAACGCGTCCTCGGCCTCGCGCAGATACGCCACGATGAGGCCGACGGCATTGATCGTTCCCTCGGGCATTGAGGCATGACCGCCGATACCATGGGCGAAAATCTGCGCATGCCCGTTATCGAGTGCCGTGATCTCCAAGCGGTCGGCGTTCTCAACGGGCGCTGGCAGCTCATCGGCGGCAATCGCAAGTTCGCAGATAGACTGCGATGGAATGGCGTTGCTCGCCTCGGCGCCGCTCCAGGACACAATGCGCCCACCGTCGATCTTGGGGCTCACAAACGTCGCCCCAAACTGACCTTTCTCGGCATTGCAGACCGGGAACTCGGCATCGGGCGTAAACAGAAAGTCGGGGTTCGCGTGGTTCTCAAGATAATGGTGAACGTCGGACATGCCCACTTCCTCATCGCAGCCCAGCAGCGCGCGGAAGGTATAGCGCGGCACAATGCCGTGCTTGAGCAGGTAGGCGCCAGCGTAGAGCGACAGCACGGCCGGGCCCTTGTCGTCGATCACACCGCGGCCGAGCAGCCAGCCCTCGCGACGCTCCATCGCAAAGGGGTCGGTATTCCAGCCAGGACCGGCGGGCACCACGTCCACGTGGCAGATGGTCGCGAGCTGCTTGTCGCCGCGGCCCGGGATATCGGCGATGCCCACATAGCCCTCGTCATCGCTCGTCTGGTAGCCGAGCTTTTGCGCAATGCCGAGCGCGCAATCGAGCGCATCACGGACCGGGCGGCCAAACGGCGCACCGGGCTCTGCATCGGCGGCAACGGCAACAGACGGGTAGCTCACCAGCTGCTCGATATCGGCGACGACGTCCTCCCAGACCTCGTCAACGTACTCGGCAACACTCTGCTCCACCTGATTCATGAACGACCTCCTTACCAATGAGCGACGAGCGCGCCCGCCCCTCACATTAAGTCCCTAGATAGCGAAAAGTTTAGCAAGCTCGGCCACCGAGTGCACCACTGCGTCGGCACCCGCCGCCTCGTGCTCGCCCGGCGCCGCCGCACCCGAATAAATGCCGATGCACGGCACGCCCATTGCGTGTGCGCCCTCCACGTCGTTAAAGCGATCGCCGATCATCACGGCATCGTCGGCGCGCGCCCCAAGTGCCGCCAGGGCATCGCGGATCGAATCGGCCTTGGTCTCGCGGCCCTGCGGAGGATTCATGCCGACCACGGCTTCGAACTGGCGAAGGCCAAGCTCGCCCACCATGTCAATGCACTTCGCCTCCATGCGAGAGGTCGCCACAGCCAGGTGATGTCCCTGCGTGGCAAGGCCATCGAGCAGCGCGGGAATTCCATCGAACACGGGATACTCTTCCGGTCCCAGCTCGTCAAAAAAGGCGCGGTACTCGTCTGCCACCACGAGCGACTCCTCGCGGGAGAAGCCGTAAAAGTCGTGAAAGCTCTTCCACAGCGGCGGCCCGATCATGCGTCGCAGGTCGCCCATCTGCGCCTCCGAAAACCCGCGCGCGGCAAGCGTCTTGCGCGTCGAGGTCATCACCGCCCGGCCCGTATCGGCCACCGTACCGTCAAAATCGAACAGCACGACCGGGCGCTTACCTATCTCCAGTGCCTCCACCGGCACCCCCTCTTCCCCAATTGATGATTTCCACACCGTCACTTCAAACTGTTGACTATTCAACAATTGAACCTAGTAATGTGGAATGACTCCACTATACTTGTCGCATTTTGCTCTCAGAAGGCGGCGCACAAGCGCCCCGACGAAAGGTGCAACTATGTCTTTTGCCATCATAACCGACTCCACGTCGGACATCTCCCCCGCCCGCGCCCAAGAGCTCGGTATTTACGTGATTCCGCTGCACGTGATTATCGAAGGCGAGGACCTGCTCGACCAGGCGCAGATTACCGCCGAGGAGTACGTCGCTCGCATGGCCGACTCCGAGCAGCTGCCGCACACGTCGCAGCCGAGCGCCGGCGAGTTCAAGGCGCTCTTTGACCGCGTGCTCGCCGATGGCCACGACAGCGCCATCTTTATTTCGCTGTGCAGCGAGTGGTCCGCCTGCTATGCCAACGCATGTCTGGTAGCCGACACCCATGAGCTCGACGTGCGCTGCGTCGACTCGCGCACCGGCTCGGGCGCCGAGGGCCTGTTGGTTGAGTACGCGCTGGCCATGCGCGAAGACGGCCGCAGCTTGGACGAGACCGAGGCGCAGATCCGCGCGACGCTGCCCGACGCACACCTGCTGCTGATTCCCCGCACGCTCGAGAACTTGGTCAAGAACGGCCGCGCGCCCAAGCTCGCTGGTCAGCTGACGCAGATGCTCAACATTCGCCTGGCCGTTTCGCCGGAGTGGCAGTCGGGCGAGATCAAGGCCATCAAGAAGGGCCGCGGAGCCAAGCGCATCGTTGCCAACACCATGGCCGATTGCCTCGCATTTTTGGCCGAACATCCGGGCTCCAGCGTGCGCGTGCTCACGACCGGCGCTGCCGAGGAGCAGGAGCTCGTCTACCAAGCGCTCGCAGGCCAGAACTTCGTAGACGCCGGCACCGGCCCCATCGGCTGCACCATCGCCACCCACGTAGGCGTCGACGCCATAGCCATCAGCTACTGCCCCCGCTACCAACCTGCCAATTAGGGACAGGTTTATTTTGGCAGGTTTTATCTGGGCAAACATTAAGCGCTAACAAAAGCCCGTTTGGCAAGACCGGACATGCCGGTCAGTCGAACGACCGAGGTGCGCCCAGCCACAGCAAAGCCATCACGCCGGCGTGCTCCAACTCAAGGCGCGCCGGCATCTCTTTAGGAATGGCGGCGGTAAAGGGGCCGTTATGGCCGAAAAGCTGCGAACCGCTTCCCATTACGCCGCAACTTCATTGCCGCTCAACTACCTAATCGAGATTTCGAAGGCCATCGACGCTTTATCCAGCCCCCTTGCGATACCCCTTGGTCAAAAAATGGCAAATATGAGTACTGTTACCAATTTAGTCGCAGCGAAATCTGGCTGAATTTGCTTTCTTCTGCCGATTTTGAGCGCCGTAAAGTCCCGAATCGCCGTGGTTAGGGGTTGGTTATATTCGATTTCACTCGATTGGTCTTAAATACTTTCCAGATGATATGATACCACCACAACAACAGTACTCATATTTGCCATTTTTTGTCCACCGGGTCTATTCGGAGGTAGTTCCCAGGATCTCCAGCCCGTCTCATAGCCACTCAAACCCATTCAACAACAGCTACCACACATTTTGGCACTAGCCAAACACCACTCACGGAGCCGCACTCCACTATCACCGAACCAAAATCAGAATCGGATGCCCAAAAAAACAAAATAACGTACTCTCATTTTAATGAACCCCAACAAGAACGGCATTTACATGAGCACCGTTACGCATCAATACGCCCTCATCGGGGACACGGTATTCCAATTCAAGGAAACAGTCGTTCATGTATCTGAGCTGCACGGCCAAATCGTCATCTGCAGCAATGGCCCAGACATCCGTTACGCAACGCTCGAAGAATGGGAGAAAGCTGGCACATCTTTCGATAGATGGGCGCAGGTCGAGGGTATCGTCACCAGTGCGAGTCCAGCGCGCGACAAACTCGAGCTCTTTCGCAATCTCTTTACTGGCCGCAAAGATGTTTACGCCCATGGGTACCGCAGAAAAGACGGGGGAATCGGCTATACGCCCGTCTGCGCAAACGAGTGGAAGTCAGGCATTTGTCCCAAAGCAAATCGTCAGAAAACCAAATGCGCTGAATGTGGCAACCGCGTCTTCCCCGAGTTGAGCGATACCGCGATCATCTCCCATTTCAAGGGCAGTGACGACAGACTCCGAGACGTCATAGGTCAATATGTTCTCGATAATGACAGCAACACAAAAGTCTTGGTCATCGACTTTGACGGAGCCGATTGGAAAGAAGCGACAAACGCCATTCGGCTTGTCGCAAAAAACCATGGAATCGATGCTGCAGTCGAGCGATCGAGATCAGGTAACGGCACACATGTCTGGTTTTTCTTCCTAGAGCTCACCAGCGCAAAGATCGCACGAGAATTTGGAAGTAGCCTTATCACCGAAGCGGCGGCGCTCAACAAGACAATCACCTTTGAAGCTTTTGACCGGATGCTGCCCGCACAGTCCACCATTCCTGAGGGCGGCTTCGGAAATCTCATAGCACTGCCTTTTCAAGGAAAAGCGCAGCGAAAAGGGAACAGTGTATTTGTTGACGAGCAATTTGAGCCTTTTCCCGATCAATGGCTTTACCTTTCGCAAATTCAGCTGGTTCCACATGCAACGGTGCAAAATCTAATCGAAAGCATCGACAATAAACCGCATGGAATATCAGCTGCAGTGGCGGGAAACACCGCCGCGCCACATTCTCAGAGGCCGCGAAAGCGGCTTCCGCTCACGCCGCAGGACTTCCCGTCATCGCTACCCGTCACGCAAGCCGATATGCTCTACATAACCGAAAAATCTCTGAGCCCGGCCGCCCAGATGGAGGTTCGCAGGCTTGCAACATTTGCCAACCCGGAATTCTTCCGCGCCCAATCAATGCACCAATCAGTATTCGGCAAACCGCGGTACATAGACCTCAGCGAACTTAGAGATGGCTGCGTTGCGATTCCCAGAGGCTGTAAAGCTCAACTCAAGCGGCTGCTTCAAGAAGCCGGCGCTTCTGCTCACTATTCAGACAAGCGCATGTCGGGCAATCCAATTGTGATGACATTTAAAGGGGCTCTTCGCCCTGAACAGCAAATTGCCACCGAACAGATGCTCAACTATGAAGACGGAATCATGTCCGCGCCGACGGGTTTCGGGAAAACCGTCATTGGGGCCTATCTTATTGCTGCCATCGGTCTTCCAACGCTTGTCATCGTTCCCAAGACTGCGCTCATTGCCCAATGGAAATCCCAGCTCGAACGGTTTATCGACATTACGGATAACAGAAAGCCAGTTCGAACCCCAAAAGGACGAATCAGTAAAAGGCAGCCTCCGCTCATTGGCCAAATCGGAGGAGGCAAAACCACCATAAGCCATCTCATCGACATTGCTTCATTCCAGTCTCTGTCCAGCAAGGACCCCCAGACCGGAGAACCAATAGCCAAGGAGTTCGTTCGTGATTACGGCCTCATCATCTGTGATGAATGTCACCATGCAGCCGCACCACAGCTTGAGCTCGTCCTCAAGTCCGCTCCAGCCAAATATGTATACGGCCTTTCCGCGACGCCCGAACGCTCGGACGGACTCACGCGAGCACTCTCAATGCTCTGCGGCCCGCTTCGCCATGTCATTGATCCAAAAACGCAAGCAATCCAACAGGGAATTCAGCGCGTTGTTAGGCCGCGTTTTACCGGAGTTCGGCTACCCGCCTACGAACCAGGGGCGTCCTTTAATCAAGTTCTCGATCTCCTGTGTGCGCACACAGCGAGAAACGAAGCAATTGTCGATGATGCCCTCGAGACCGCGTCAAACGGTCGACATCCGCTTGTGCTATCCAAAAGGAAAAAACATGCCGAAGAGCTATGTAGGCTGCTTCAAAGCCGCGGACACGAACCTATACTCTTAACCGGAGAAATCGACGCCAAAGAAAGAAAGGCAATACTGAACAGCCTTCCCGGCTTCGAGCATGAGCATCGAATTATCATCGCAACCGAAGGCCTTCTGGGCGAGGGTTTCGACCTGTCTTACCTTGACACTCTGCTCATTGCCACACCGATATCTTGGGACGGCAGTATAACGCAGCAGGCAGGCAGGCTACATAGAAGTCACGAGGGCAAGCAGCGGGTTGAGATATTCGACTATGTTGATTTGTCGATACCCATGCTCGCGCGCATGTACCAGAAGAGACTCAAGACCTACGCCAAGCTGGGGTATGAAGTCTTTGCAGCAAATGACAACAAACGGGCCGATCAAAACATCCTCGTTAGGCCGGCAAGGGCCGTGGAGGCCTTAGCAGATGACATCGCGCGCGCAACGAAAAACATTTTTATTGCCGCGCCCTACGCATCCGCTGCATGCCTCGCAAAGCTCGCTGCCGTACTCACAGGCGCAGCCGCCCGTGGGATTGCCCTTGAGATTTCAATTGCCTCGACTCCGCACAATGACGTGAAAGCGATTTTAACCGAGATGAACGTCGACTATTCCATCAAAGCCGAAAGACGCCTGTGCGCGTCAGTAATTGACGAGGAAACCGTCTGGTACGGAACTATTCCATTACTGGCCTTTCCTAAGAAAGAGGACTGCAGCATCCGTTTCAAAAGCAGTGAAGTTGCAGCCGAGCTTTTAAGCGAAATCCAGCGAAGAGGAGAACCGGAGGTCGCAGCCACGAACGGGACGTCTCCAACAGTTACGGTGGAATAGGGGCCGTTTTTGGCCAATCGGCCGCAAATCAATCCCTATTCCACCGCGATTCATAAGCGAGCAATCAGCCCTGCGGGCCCTGGAATAGTTCCTCATGCGAGCCCATTCTGACCAGCCGGATCACAGGATTAGTCTTATGCGGCAAGTAGAGAACGACCACATCGACCAAGCCATCGGATAGATGGAAATCGATGTGGCCGTTGTAGTTGCCGCCCGGGTTTGAAAGCTCGTGGGCACCATATTCCGCGGGAAGCGAGCCGTGAGCCGCAAGCTCTGCGACCGCCGCCTTAAACTCGGTTTTTAGCTGCGGATGGATGCGCATCGTCCGTTTGTAATCCGCCTTAAACTGAGCCTCGACCTTAATCTCAAACATCGCTAGTCCTCATCGAGGAATGATATAAGCTCATCAGCGTTATTGAATGACGGGCTGTCGTCCGGCAGAATCCCCAACTCATGAGCTTCGGCGATCACCATGGCACGCCTCGTTGCCTCGTTGGGCACCTCCGCCCTTCCTACGATCTCAAAAGGAATCTTTCGTTGATTTACCAGCTGCCGAACAGCAAGGTTGAGATACGAATTGAGACTCAGACCAACCGTATCCAAGAACTCAGTCGCCTGTTCCTTGAGCCCCTCTTCGATGCGAACCGTCGTAGGCTTAACCGTTGCAGTAGACATACGCGACCTCCTCGCCTCGTCTTTTACATCAGTATACCCAGTTTAGATGGCATACTGATGTTAAATAGCATCAGTATGCCGTTCACATTGCTATAACAACAGTCACAGCACCCTACATCAGCCCGCTCAGGGCAATGTCAACGGCCTCGTTGAGGTCGTCGGTGATGTGCACCAGCTCCGGATCGAGCGGGCTAATCATACCGGCGTCCATCACCGGGCCGTTGAGCCAGTCGAACAGGCCCTGCCAGTACTCGGTTCCCACCAAAACGAGCGGCATGCGCTTGACCTTGTGCGTCTGTACCAGCGTGAGCACCTCGAACATCTCGTCGAGCGTACCAAAGCCACCAGGAAACACGATGGCGCCCGAGCTGTATTTGACGAACATGGTCTTGCGCACAAAGAAGTAACGGAAGTCCATGCCAAGGTTCACGTATTTGTTGAGCCCGTGCTCGTGCGGCAGCTCGATACCCAAGCCGACCGACTTGCCGTTGACACTCGCCGCTCCCCTGTTGGCCGCTTCCATGATGCCGGGGCCGCCGCCGGTGATGACCGCCACGCCACGTTGCGCGATCTTGCGCCCGACGGTACGCGCCGCCTTGTAGAGCGGATCGGTCTTGGGCGTGCGGGCGCTACCGAAGATGGTCACCGCAGGACCAAGCTCGGCAAGCGCGCCAAAACCATCGACAAACTCTGCCTGGATGCGCAGCACGCGCCACGGATCAGCATGCAGCCAGTCGGTTGAATCCTCGGGCGCCAGCAGGTTGGCGTAGGTATTGTCCTTGGGAATCATGGGGCCGCGCATGACCACGGGGCCGCGGCGGTACGTCTCGTCGTAGGCAGGCTCGCCCTCGACATTCTCGTTCTTAATCATGGGTACTCCTATCGAGAAAAAGAAAAACGGGCGGGGTCGACGCCATGCGCCAAACACCCGCCCGAGCATCAACTATTCGGTATGGTACCCACGATGCATCAAGTGCTTGCAAGCTATCGGTCATCGGTCGCGCAGACGGTGTTAGCGAACGTGATGACCGGCCGGCGCTCGCCCCTTGCCGTTGCCCGCGCTCTGCAAGCGCCCGCGCAGCTCTTAGTAATCCACCGCCGCAGGGCTGTTCATCCAGTCGCTCACGAATGCACCGTAACGGCCCTCGATAATGGCCTGACGAGCCTGCTGCATAAGGTTGAGCAGGTAGTAGATGTTGTGCATCGAGAGCAAAATGCCGCCGAGCATCTCCTTTTGCGTGACCATGTGACGAATGAGCGCGCGGCTGTAGCCGCCCGTGCACACCGGGCAGGTGCAGGTGGGATCGATGGGGCCGTCGTCGTGCGCAAAGCGGGCGTTGCGGAAGTTGAGGCGACCCTCGCTCGAAAACGCCGTGCCCATGCGGCCGGTACGCGTCGGCAGCACGCAGTCGAACATGTCGATGCCCACGCCCACGCCGCGCACGAGGGTGGTGGGGTTGCCGACGCCCATCAGGTAGCGCGGCTTGTGCTTAGGCATGTACTCGGAAGCCAGCGGCGCCAGCGTCTCGAACATGGTCTCGTGGTCCTCGCCCACCGAGTAGCCGCCGATGCCGTAGCCGGGGAAGTCGCCGCACTCCTCCAGATGGCGCAACGAGCGCAGGCGCAGGTCCAGATGCATGCCACCTTGGACGATGCCAAAGAGTGCCTGGTCATCGCGGGTGTGTGCCTTGTAGCAGCGCTCGGCCCACATACTCGACAGCTCCACGGCGCGCTCGACATAGGCACGCGTGGCGGGATAGCCGGGGCACTGATCGAGCTGCATGCAGATGTCGGAGCCGAGCTTCATAGCGATTTCCATGTTATCCTCGGGCGTCCAGAACACGTGGCGGCCGTCGTAATCGTTGACGATAAAGCGCACGCCCTCATCGGTGAGCTTGACGGCATCGTTGTGGCTGAAGACCTGGAAACCGCCCGAGTCGGTGAGGATGGGGCCGTGCCAGTTCATGAACTTGTGCAGGCCGCCCAGCTCGGCGATGGTATCCTCGCCGGGACGCATGGACAGATGATAGGTATTGGCGAGCACGATCTGGGCGCCGAGCTGCTTGACAGTCTCGGTAGGAATGCCCTTGACGTTTGCCTTAGTGCCCACGGGCATAAAGATCGGCGTCTCGATGTCGCCGTGCGGGGTGTGCAGTACGCCGGCGCGCGCGTGCGTCGTCGGATCCTCGGTAATCAGGTCGAATTTAAAAAGGTTCTGGTCCATAAACTGGAACTCCTTGGTTGCGGTTCATACGCAAACCATTATACGGGCAACCCGCAAGAAGCACCGACTCGACAGAAACTGGCGCGAGGAGGATACGGCAGGGACACGGCAAGTGAGCGTGGATTTTTGGACGCTTACCGGATGAGCGTGGATAATCTCCCACTTTTGCCCAAAGCACAGCCCAAAAACGGGAGATTATCCACTTTCATTCTGCGGGCACTCATTTAAGTACGTCCCCGATGAGTGGAGCTATTTACCAGCCACGGCAACGCCGATATTTTGGCAACGTCAGCGAGCGGGTCGCATTTGAGACAAGGTGCCGTGAAATGAAAGGGCGCTGACCTTCTGGTCGCGCCCTTGAAATTGAACGGCAGATTGTCCAAATGCGGCCCGCGCAGCGTCGGCCCGTTACGGCGTTTGGTAAAACGCCGTAACTCCTACGGACGCTGGCCCATGCCACCCTCGAGGGTGACGGTCTCGCCGTTCATATACTTAAAGTCGGGACCGCAGAGCTGAACGACAACGCGGCCGATTTCCTTCTCGACGTCGCCGTAGTGGCCAGCCGGCGGCATGTGGACGTTGGCCTTGAACGCCTCGGGATAGGCATCCTGGAAGTTCTCGAGCGCGGCGGTCCAAGCAAGCGGGCAAACGATATTGACGTTGATGCCGTCCTTGCCCCACTCGTTGGCGGCAACGCGAGTCAGACCACGGATGCCTTCCTTGGCGGCGGCATAGCTGCACTGGCCGTAGTTGCCAAACAGGCCGGCGCCCGAAGCAAAGTTGACCACGGAGCCCTTGGTCTCCTTCAGGTGCGGATAGGCCTTCTGCATGTACAGGTAGGTGGCATACAGGCCAGAGTAAATGGCGAGGTTGAACTGATCCATGGTGTGATCGGCAATGGTCACGCCCGAGGCGCTGGCCTGAGCGTTGTTGACGACGGCGTCGATGCGGCCGAACTCCTCAATAGCCTTGTCGATGACGTTCTGGACGACGGCCTCGTTGTCCTGACCAGCCGAGACATCGGCCTGAACAGGCAGAACCTTGACGCCGTACTCGGCCTCGAGGGATTCCTTGGCAGCCTCGAGCTTGGCAACGTTGCGGCCGGTAATGACGAGGTTTGCGCCCTCCTTGGCAAAAGCGATATCGATACCGTAGCCGATGGAGCCAGCGGAGCCGTCCTTGAGCGTGGCCTTGCCACCGCCGGTGACGATCACGGTCTTACCAGTGAAAAGTCCCATATAAAGTCCTTTCAAATCGCGACGGGCGCACCCGCCGACTGCGCGCATCCAAATAAACGCGACAAAAGCTGAAATGCAACTTTAACGGGTTCAAGTGAAAAGAAAAGGCCTCGGCAGGCGAACGGCATAACGTCTTTCGGCGAAGGGATTGTCAAGTACAAACTGGATAAAGTGGCCGAGTTTTTGCTATCGACGCGAGCCATCGAACACGTTTTGAAACTTTGCTGCAGCGCGCGGGATGTCGGCGCGAGACTTTATCATAGGGTGACAAACAACGATGAGGAGCACATGCCTATGACAGACGAGCTGGACCCCCAGACTCAACAGCATATTGATGATTCCGCAGACGTCACTGCAGATGCTGACGCTGTGACCTGCGATGATATTGGCCTCGACGACCCCATCTTAGACGAAAGCGCTACGGCGGAAACCCCCGGCGCCGAAGATGCAGGCGAGCAAAACGACGATGCGCCCGCTCAGGACGACGACCCCGTACAGGATGCCGCTCCGCAAGCTGCGGGCCCCATCGAGGTTTCTTCGGAAGAAGAGCTCGACGCCGTCATGGACTCCATGATGGATGCCGTCAAAGCGATGAAAGACGCCGTGGCCGACGCTGATGTTGACGCCGAGGAAGAGGAGGCCGCCGAGGCAGCCTCGACCTTCGTACCCGGCGAGACTCCGGTTGCCGACCAGGGCAGCACCATGCCCTCGTTTCTGCAGCTCGAGCATCCCACGATTGGCGCCGATGCGGTCGACCCGCACGCAGCAGGCTTTTCTGTGATCGAGGGCGGTACCGGCAATATCGCCGTGCCGCAGGCTGCCGATACGGACGCTGCCGACACCGCTCGCCCGACTGCCCCGCACTCCCCCGCCGCGAGCCGCGATCTGGGGACCGCTGTCTCGAACACTGCGAACGCCGTGGGCACCTTTATCGCCCAGGGCGCCTCGGCCATGCGCGAGATGAACGCCGCGAAAAAGGCACTTGCCGATGCCCGCGCCCACCTGGCCGAACTTGAGCAGCGCATTGCCGATCAGGCCGAGGAACTCGAGACGCGCCAGGATATCGCAGGCCGCTACGACCAGATCGTCGCCGACCAGCGCCAGGCGATTGCCACGGCCCAAAAGACTGCAGCGGCCGCCGAGATTGACCGTGATGCCCACGCCTCCAAAGCGACAAAGCTCAAGGGTCAGCTCGAACAAATGAAGACAGAGGATAACGCGACTGAGCTCCGTCTGAAGGCCGCGCTCGATGCCGTGGAGGCCCGCGAGGCGAGCTCGCGCGAGACCGGCAACCGCCTCGTTCGACGTCTTGAGGATTCCAAGCGCATCCGCGACAAGGTGAAGGCAGAGCGAGACGCCGGCATTGCCGCCGCACAACAAACCGTCGACGCCACGCGCGCCCAGCTCGAGACGCTGCGCCATGAGTATGCCGAGCTGCAACGCAATCCCTCGGCAAATCCCGCCAACTATACGGTGCGCACCAGCGAGCTCTCGATGCAGATCTCCGACACGGCAGATGCCCTGCGTAAAGCCGAAGAAGATGTCCCGCGCATCACCGCCGACCTTGAGCACTCGCTTGCCGCAGCCGAGCAGGCCGTCGAGCAGGCTCAAGCCCCTATCGCCGACGCAAAACGCGCGCACCAAGCCGTGACGACCGAAGCCGATGCCGCGCGCGACGAGCTGCAGACGGCGAAGACCGCCGCCGCGACTCGTCAGCGCGAACTGCGCGAGAAGATCGCCGCGGAGGACAAGGCACGCCGCGAGCAGGAGCAGACCATCGCCAACGCCCAAGCAGATGCCGCACATGCGCAGTCGATCATCGAACAGGCGACCGAGGTACACGACCACCCAGAGATCACTGAGTCGCTTGCAGGATCCTTGGCCCGAGACAAAGCCGAACACGCCGAGACCGAGCGAGAAGTCGCCCAGCTGGAGGCCACCGAGGACGCGGTGCGCGAGCGTACCCGCGACTCACGCATCAAATTCACCGGCGCCATCGTCTGCATTGTCGCCGTAGTCCTCGTGATCATCCTAATCTGGCTGTTCGCGAGCAAGTAAACCAGTTGCCAAAAAACGTTCAACGCAGTTGCGGTGAGATAGTTCCTGTTTAGTCCTCAATAAGGCCAATTCAAGAACTATCTCACCGCAACCTATTTAAATCGACGCAAGGCAACCTATCCCTCTTGCACCAATCTCTTGACATAAGGACTGTCCCCAAGTGCCGACACAAAAGGAACGTCCCCAAGTGCCAACAAAGGCGACGCCGATGCCTTGGCAAAGTCAGCGAAAACCCGCCAGAGCGAGCAAGGTGCCTTGAAACGAGGCGGCATTGACCTTCTGGTCATGCCGCCGAAGTTGAAAGGCAGATTGCCGCTCTGGCGGGTTTGCAGCGTCGAGCCGTTACGCGGTTCGTAGAACCGCGTAACTAACAAATGAGCATCGCGTCGCCAAAGCTGAAGAAGCGGTAGCGCTCCTCGATGGCGGCGGCATAGGCATCCATGATCTGGTCGCGGGTGGCAAGCGCGCTTACGAGCATCATGAGCGTGGAGCGCGGCACGTGGAAGTTCGTAATCAGCGCGTCGACCACGTGATAGGTCGAGCCGGGCATGAGGTAGAGCTGCGTCGTGGCGTTCTCGCGCACCACGATGTCACCGCGGCCGAGCGTGTCAGCGCCGTCCTCGCGGCCTTCAAAATAGCGCGCTGTCACGGCCGGATTGGACACCGGTGCCTCAGCGTCAAACGCGCTTTCGAGCGAGCGTACTGCGGTGGTGCCGACGGCGATCACGCGGTGCCCCTCGGCCTTCGCCTTATGCACGGCGTCGACAACCTCCTGTGACACGTGGTAGCGCTCGGTGTGCATGACGTGCTGCGTGGGGTCGTCCTCCTCCACCAGACGGAAGGTATCAATACCCACCTCGAGCTCGACGGCGGCAAACTTCGCGCCCTTGGCCTCGATAGCGGCCATGAGCTCGGGGGTAAAGTGCAGACCCGCCGTAGGAGCGGCAGCCGAGTGCTCCTCCTTCATGGCGTAGACGGTCTGGTACTTCTCGGGATCGCCCTCGTAATCGGTAATGTAGGGCGGCAGCGGCACGTGGCCGGCAGCATGGATGGCCTCGTCGAGCGTGCGCGGGTCGCCGGCGGCATTGCAACCGGCCGGCTCAAAGCGCACCAGACGGCCACCACGGCTATCGGTGACAAAGTCGATGACCTCGGCCGTCAGCACCACGGGAGCCCCCTCGGGCGCATGGGCGCCACCGGCTCGATACTCAATCTGAGCACCGGGCTTCAGACGCTTGCCCGGCTTGACCAGACACTCCCAAACGTGACCCAGCGGGTCAACATCCTCGCGACGCTTGAGCAGCAGCGTCTCGACCACGCCACCCGAGCCGGCTTTGCGACCGATCAGGCGGGCCGGCATCACGCGCGTCTTGTTGATGACGAGCACATCGCCCGGCTCGATATAGTCGATGATGTCGCGGAAGATGCGGTGCTCGACGGTGCCGCCATGCTCCAGCGGCGTTCCTGCCTGGGAGCCTTTGCGATCCACCACCAGCAGGCGGCAGGAGTCACGCGGCTCGGCAGGAGCCTGGGCAATCAGTTCCTCAGGAAGGTTATAGTCAAAATCATCGGTACGCATAGACACGTCGGATTCTCCTTATATAGCTAAAGTCCGCTCTACATCCTAGCAGGCTAACGTCCCAAATGAACTACTTTTTGGCAGCTTTGCGCTCGTCGCGGATGCGGGCGCGGTCCATGGCCGCCTCGACGGCCGAGAAGCGGCAACCACAGTAGTTCTGCCGATACATGCCAAGCTCGCGCGAACGACGCGTGGCCTCGGGGTAATACGGGCGAAAATCGCGAATGACCGGGGTGAGCCCATGTGCCGCTGCCAAGCGCTCAAGCACGTCATTACAGGTCTCGAACAGCTGATACGGCGAGACGGCGAGCGTCGTACCCACATATTCGAACCCGCGATCCTGGGCCACGCGGCACGCTTCGGCCAAGCGCAAGGCATAGCACGCACGACAGCGACGGGGTCGATCGGCGCCCAACGGGGCCACACCGGCCTCCCAGCGCTCGCGGTCCTCGCCTGCCTCGATAAGCTCGATGTCGCCATCGGCACACCACCGGCGCAGCTCGTCCAAGCGCCGCTGCCATTCATCGCGCGGTTGAATATTGGGGTTGGTCCAGCAAATCGTGGGCTCAAACCCTTCCTCGCGCAGCAGGCGAACCGGCTCAAGCGAGCACGGCGCACAGCAAGCATGCAGCAGCAACGGCTTCATCAACATCTCCTCCCCCGCAATAAGTAGTCTTTTTGGGACGGGGCTATTTTGACTACTTTTGACGTAAAGCAGTCGCAATGCCTATCTCAACAGAAAAGTAGTCAAAATAGCCCCGTCCCAAAAAGACTACTGACCAAAAAAGCGGACGCCAAAGGATGTGTCCTCACAGGCGACAATGCGGCGGTCGCGCAGGATGGTCCGCACGTAATGCCAGTCGCCCACACAGCCCGACAAGTGCAGACCAGCTGCCAAGTAGCACAGCAGCGGATAACCCGAGCATGCAAACCCCAAGGCAAACGCCGCCGTCAAAACAACCGTCGGCGCCAGGCAAATGACCATGTACCGCCGGCGCGAATACACAACGCCCTCGGCGCAGGCATAAATCATGCAAGTTTCGAGATTTGCCCCAAAGGTCACATGCGCACCGGCGGGCGCAAACAACTTAAAGAACACCGCGTGCACCAGCTCGTGCACGACAAACGACGCCGCAGAGACGACCGCCAAGCCGACTATCCAGCCCAAGACCGCCATCCAGCCGCCCGCGTCGGCCGCATCCAGGTCTGCGGGCCCGCCCAGCAGCATAAACACCGGCACCAGGCACACGGCAAACACCACAAGCACGGCCATCCCCCACACGAAGCAAGCGTGCAGAAAATCCTCGTCTTCAAACGCATGTATGTTGGAAATCTCATTCATAGCATCTTAGGATAGCGCCCCCGTCACGCACCCGCCCGCATGTGCGATAATGTCGAACGATATGCACGAATTGACCACCGCGTCGCCAGGCCTTGCGCCCGGACGCGCTCTCACCATATGCGAAGGAGTCCCATGGCATCCAAATACTCCATGAACGACCGTCCCAGCTGGCCTCGCCGCGCCATCGTTACCGCCGGCGAGCCCTACGGCAACAAGGGCCTTCACTTTGGCCACGTTGGCGGCGTCTTTGTCCCGGCCGACTTCTTCGCCCGCTTCCTGCGCGACCGTCTGGGCCGCGAGAACGTCATCTTCACCTCGGGCACCGATTGCTACGGCTCGCCCATCATGGAGAGCTACCGCAAGCTCAAGGAGAACGAGGACTACGACAAGTCCATTAGCGAGTACGTCGAGTCCAACCACTCCCGCCAGGCCGCGACCCTCAACAACTACAACATCAGCTGCGATATCTACGGCGGCTCGGGCCTTGAGCCGGCTGCGCAGATTCACAACGAGGTTACCGCCGAGATTATCGAGCGCCTGCACGAGCAGGGCACCATCTCCAAGCGCTCCACGCTGCAGTTCTACGACGCCAAGGCCGGCACATTCCTCAACGGCCGCCAGGTGATTGGCCGCTGCCCCATCCAGGGCTGCAAGTCCGAGAAGGCGTACGCCGACGAGTGCGACTTGGGTCACCAGTTTGAGCCCGAGGAGCTTATCGCACCCAAGAGCCAGCTCACCGGCGAGGTGCCCGAGCTGCGCCCGGTCGACAACCTCTACTTCGACCTGCCGGCCTACCTCGACTTTATGAAGACCTACACCGCCAAGCTCGCCCAGAACCCGCAGGTTCGCTCCGTGGTCTCCAAGACCATGGAGGAGTGGCTGCTGCCGGCTCAGCTCTACATCCAGAATAAGTTCCGCGAGGCCTTCGATGCCGTCGAGGACCAGCTCCCCGAACACACCGTGCTGGAGCCCGAGGGCAACAAGAGCAGCTTTACCGTCACCTTCCCCAGCTGGAAAGAGCGCGACGACGCCCACGCGGTGCTCGCCAACGGCGGCGTGCGCTTCCGCAGCGGCAAGGCGCTCGTGCCCTTCCGCATCACCGGCAACATCGACTGGGGCGTTCCGGTGCCCGAGGTCGACGGCGTGACCGACGTCACCTGCTGGTGCTGGCCCGAGAGCCTGTGGGCGCCCATCAGCTACACCCGCACCGTACTCGCCCGCGACGCCCGTGCCGCCGGCGTGACCGAGGGCGTCGCCGCCCAGGATGCCGCCCTCATGGGCGAGCCCGCCGCCGATTCCACGCAGGTCCCCGCGCCCACCTACCAGCACAGCTCGCTCGACTGGCGCGACTGGTGGTGCTCTGACGACGCGCAGATCTATCAGTTCATCGGTCAGGACAACATCTATTTCTACTGCATCGCGCAAACCGCCATGTGGGAGGCCCTGGGCTGGGACCTTACGCAGAGCACCGTCAGCGCCTGCTATCACCTGCTCTACATGGGCAAAAAGGCGAGCTCGTCCTCGCAGACGCCTCCCCCGCCGGCAGACGACCTGCTCAACCACTACACCTGCGAGCAGATGCGTGCGCATTGGCTGTCGCTCGGCCTGTCCGAGAAGCCGGTGAGCTTTAGTCCCAAGGCATACGACACGCGCGTGACCGGCAAGGACAAGGACGGCAACGAGGTGCGCGCCTGCGACGACAAGCGCGTCATCGATCCGGCCCTTAAGGAGAGCGCCCTTTTGACCGGCGTGTTCAACCGCTTGGCCCGCAGCTGCTTCTACGGCGTCGCCGTCAAGGAGGGCGACGAGAGCCCCTATCGCAACGGCTGCATCCCCGCCGGTGCGGCCTCTGCCGCCGTGGTCGAGGCCGCCGAGCAGGCCGCCCTTGCCTTTGAGCAGGCCATGTACAAGTTCGAGACGCACCGCGCGCTTGCCGTGTGCGACGACTACCTGCGTGCCGCCAACAAGCGCTGGAGCGATGCCTCCAAGGCCGCCAACAAGCTCGAGGGCGAGCCGGCCAATGCCGCGATGACGCAGGCCCTCGTCGACGCCTTTACCGAGCTGCGCGTGGCGACCGTGCTCATGCACGGCATTGTCCCGGCCGGCTGCGAGCTCATCTGCGAGTACTTCGACGTCGATCCGGTCGCCTTCTTTAGCTGGGATAACATCTTTGCCTCCACGGACGAGTTTGTGGAGAGCCTGGGCGAGAAGCCCGGCGAGCACCGCGTGAAGCCGCTGCCCCCGCGCTTCGACTTCTTCAGCAAGCACGAGAGCCAGTACTAAACACTCGACATGTAATGGAATGGGAAGGAAAGACGGATGTCCAAGCCGCGTCGTCGTAAGCAGAAAAAGCAGGTTAAGGCCGAGCTCAAGCTCAGGCAGTTTGCCGCCACCGAGCTTTCCGACCAGCTTGCCGCCCAACCCTCCGCCGCCGACCTGCCGCGCTTTATGGTCGACACGGTCGCCGGCGCCTATGCCCCCACTGATGCTCAGCTCATGATCGAAGGCTTTGGCGCCGCGGCCACACGCCCAGTCACACTACGCGCCAACACGCTCAAGGAGACCGCCGAGGACATCGCCGCCGCACTCGACGAGGCCGGCATCGCGCACCAAACCGTTACCTGGTATCCGGACGCCTTCATCCTGCCCGAGGCCCAGGTGACCGATCTGTGGGACCTCGACATCTACCGCGACGGCAAGATCTACTTGCAAAGCCTGTCGTCCATGATGCCGCCGTTGGTCCTGGGCGCCCAGGCCGGCGAGGACATCCTGGACATGTGCGCAGCCCCCGGTGGCAAGACGACGCAGATCGCCGCCCTCACGCAGGGCCAGGCGCACCTTACCGCCTGCGAGATGAGTATTCCCCGCGCCGAAAAGCTCGAAGCCAACCTCCACCGCCAAGGCGCAAAAAACGTGCCCGTCATGCGTATTGACGCACGCGAGCTCGACGAGTTCTTCCGCTTTGACCGTATCCTGCTCGACGCTCCCTGCACCGGCACGGGCACCGTCATCAGCGGCAACGAGAAGAGCCTGCGTGGCCTGACCGAGCAGCTGCTCAACAAGTGCGCCCGCTCGCAGCGAGCACTTCTGGACCGCGCCATGGGTGCCCTCAAACCGGGCGGCACGCTCGTCTATTCCACTTGTTCGATTATGCCGCAGGAAAACGAGGACGCCTTGCAAGAGGCCCTCGACAAGCACATGGACTGCGAGCTTATCCCCCTCGATGGCACGCCGAGCGAAAGTGAAAAGCGCCGCGCCCAGGAAGCTGGCGAAGAGCCACGCGTCGAGAGCAACGCCCTTACCGTGGCCATCGCCGCCGGCCACGTCTCGTCCGTCACCAACGGTATGCCCGGCACGCTGACCATTCCGCCCAGCCGCGACTTTGAGGGCTTCTACATCGCCTTGATCCGAAAACGCAGCTAGCGCACGGATTCAAAACTCAACAAGCTATCTCTGTGCGCGCTTGTCCTGCTGGTCACGGTGCTGCTTAAGTGCCTCGCGTTCCTTGCGCTCGGCTCTTTTGCCCTTAATGGCCGTGACCACCAAGTAGATGACCGCGGCGGCAACGATTGCGCCCACACACAGGCCAATCGAGACCAACATTGCTGTGAATTCCATTCCGCGTCACCTCTCTTTTAAACGGGACATTCAAGATAGCACCTCAATACCCGCCACCACAGCTCCTTCACGTTCGCCGGCCCTTCGGTCTAACGGATGGCGCGGCGGGGAAAAATCAACTCGTCAAACGATTTAGCAAGCACAACGCTGCCGGCACCCTGCCGACCACCATCGCATAGAATCGAGCGTCCATGGATACCCTCAACGACCTAAACGAGCGCGTCGACGCCTTTGTCGGCACCAGCTCCTTCGACACGCCGGTCACGGCAAACGACCAAGCCCCCATCGATGTTCCCGCCGAGGTTCACGAGGACATCGTCGCGTCGGTCGATTTTTCCGAGGTCGAGCTCGCAGACGAGTTCACCGAGCCCCAGGTAGCCGTGACCCCCAACGGACTGCTCCCCATGGAGCCGCTGCCCATCGACGGGCGTCTGCGAAAGGCGGCCCTCCGAATGCCCGACGAGATCGAGGAAGCCAGCGGCTTTACGCTCTTCGGCCGTCGTATCAAATCGCTCATCTACACCACCGACGTCGCGGTCATCCGCAACTCCAACGCCGATGCCGTCTTTGCCGTTTACCCCTTCACGCCGCAGCCCGCCATTACGCAGGCGCTGCTGACCGTCGCCGAGTGCCCGGTCTTCGTAGGCGTGGGCGGTGGCACCACCACCGGCAAGCGCTCCGTTCAGATGGCAGCCGTCTCCGAGATGCAGGGCGCGGCGGGCTGTGTGGTCAACTCCCCCGCCACCGCCGAGATGGTCGAGCACATCACCAACATCGCCGACATCCCCGTCATCGCCACGGTCGTACGTTGCGACGACGATGCTCACGCAAAGGTGCGCGCCGGCGCCAAGATTCTTAACATCGCCGCTGGCAAAAACACGCCGCAGGTCCTGCGTGAACTGCGCGAGCACTATCCCAACCTGCCGCTCATCGCGCCGGGCGGCAAGACGCCCGAGAGCATCCGCGAGACCATCGCCGCCGGCGCCAACGCCATCATCTGGACGCCGCCTTCGGCCCAGCAGCTGCAGACCGACATGATGCAGCGCTACCGCAAGATGAAGGAAGACGCCACACCTGTCATCTCGCACGACGATGTGCCCATTATCGACCAGGTCGCCGCCGCCGAGGTCAGCCAGGTCGAGAACATGAATCCCGACGTGCCGATTCCCGACGAGGTCATCGAGCGCGTCGCTTCGATCCACGAGCGCGTCGAGGAGCGTCGCGCCAACCGCGGCCTCAAGCCGTCACTGCACGGTTTCTTCTTCCGCGGAAAGAAACGCTAACCCCAACAGCAAGGCCCGCCCCACAAACGTGAGGCGGGCCGTTTTCGTTTGAGCAATCATGCAGCGATGTGATGGGGCAAACTAATCCACGCGCTTGTCGCCCATAAAGAAGAGCGCCACCGTACCAGGTCCGGTATGCGAGCCAATCAGAGTACCGATGTTATTGATCTCAATCTTGCCTTTAAGCTGCGGAATCTGTTCCTCGATCAGTGCCGCAACTGCCTCGGCATCCTCGCGGCACGCCGAGTGCGACATGACGCACTTACCCGAATAATCCGCACCGTCCTGCACGTGTGCCATCATGGTCTTAGCCATCTCGGAAATCGCGCGCTTCTTAGTGCGAATCTTCTCACGTGGCGACAGCTTGCCGTCGCAATCGACCGTCATAAGCGGGCAAATCTTAAGCGCCGTGCCGATGATCGCGCTCGCAGCCGAAATGCGACCGCCGCGCAGGTAGCTCGACAGATCGGTCGAGAAGAACCAGTGGTGCAGGTTGAGCTTGTGCTCCTCGATCCAGGCAGCCGTCTCGTCGAGTGAAGCCCCGCTATCGCGCACGTCGGCGGCACATTCCGCCAGCAGGCCAAAGCCCGAAGACGCCGCCAGCGAATCGATGACGCGCACCTTGCCGCCCTGGGGATAGCGATCCACGAGCATCTGCGCCGCAACGCAAGCCGAGCCATACGTACCCGAAATACCCGACGACAACGTCAGGTGCAGCACGTCTTTACCCTCGACAACAAGCGGCTCCCAAAACTCCTCGTACTCACCCACGCTCACCTGAGACGTCTTAGGCATGGCGCCTGCGGCAATCTGGGCAAAAAACTCGTCCGGCGCAATCGACTGATACAGATCGTCCGTATAGACAACATCGTCGATCTCGTAATGAAAACACACGACAGGGATATTGCGCGACGCAAAGAACTCACGGGTTCGGTCGGCGGCGGATTCACAGGTCAGGACAAAATCACTCATATGAGACTCCTTACTCATTGCTGCGCAAATTATCGCACAGTGAGCCTACATACGGTACATATGTCCACTATTTACCAAATCGAACCAATAATAGCGAACATCTTTACCACCATCGTCTCCACCGACCCCACGCATAAATATCTGAGAAAACACCCTCTGTCGTCTCCACCCAACCGCCATATCTACCTCAACTAAATCGATTTACCAAACCGTTCGGCCAACAATTCGGCCGCCCATACCCAATCGAAACAAAAGCGGCGCATACTGATAAACGTTTGACGCTGTTTATCAGTTTTACCAACCCCATCGGAAGGTGTTTCATGGTCGCATTCGATCGCAATCCGCAAGACTTCAAGTATCTGCGCCTGCTGTCGAGACAATTCCCCACCGAGCAATCCGCGTTTACCGAGATCATCAATCTCTCGGCCATCCTCAACCTGCCCAAGGGCACCGAGCACTTCATGAGCGACCTGCATGGCGAATACGAAGCCTTCATGCACATCCTCAACAACTGCTCGGGCGTCGTGCGCGAGCATGTCGACGAAATCTATGGCGACACGCTCTCCTTCGATGAGAAGGGCGAGCTGTGCACGCTCATCTACTACCCGCGCGAGAAGATCGACCTGGTCCGCAGCCGGCGCGAAGACTCGCCCACCTGGTACAGGACGATGCTTGACCAGCTCATCATGGTCGCCCGCTCGCTTTCGAGCCGCTATACGCGCTCCAAGGTGCGTAAGGCCATCCCGCGCGATTACGCCTACATCATCGACGAGCTGCTGCACACGCATCCGGACGAGAACAACTATCGCGTGCGCTATCACGAGCGCATCGTGGAGTCCATTCTGGAGACCGCCAGCGCCGACGACTTTATCGAGTCGCTTGCCTCGCTCATCAAGCGCCTGGCCGTCGACCACCTGCACCTGGTGGGCGACATCTTCGACCGCGGCGGCGGCGCGGCCAAGATTATGGACCGCCTGCTCACCTACCATTCGCTCGACATCCAGTGGGGCAACCACGACCTGCTGTGGATGGGCGCTGCGGCCGGTGAGCCCGCCTGCATCGCCACGGTGCTGCGCAACAACCTACGCTACGACAACTACGAGATCCTGGAGAACGACTACGGCATCTCGCTGCGTGAGCTTGTCGCCTTTGCCGATGCCACCTACACCGCCGGTGAGTCCATCACCCCGCTGATCAAGGCCATCAACGTGCTGCTCTTTAAGCTCGAGGGTCAGATTATCCAGCGCCACCCCGAGTTCGACATGACCGACCGCCTGCTACTCGACAAGATCGACCACGACGCCGGCACGGTCACGCTCGCCGACGGCAGCGTGTGGCCGCTCACGACCAACGACTTCCCCACCGTCGACCCGACGGACCCCTATACGCTCACGTCTCAGGAGCAGCACATCATCGACAAGCTCGTGTCCGAGTTTATCACCGCCGATCACCTGCATCGCCATATCGATTTCCTCTATTCCCACGGCTCGATGTACAAGGTCGCCAACGGCAACCTGCTGTTCCATGGCTGCGTGCCACTCAACGAAGACGGCACCTTTAGCAGCATGAAATGCCTGGGCACCTGGCACGCTGGCCGCGATTATCTCGATTTTTGCGACCACATCGCCCGCCGCGCCTGGCGCGTGGGCGACCGCGACGCTCTCGACTGGATGTGGTACCTGTGGATTGGCTTTAACTCACCCGCCAGCGGACGCCTGGTGCGCACCTTTGAGCGCGCCTATATCGCCGATAAGAGCACCTGGGTCGAGCCGATGGACCCGTACTTTACGCTTACCAAGTCGCCCTCGGTCTGCGACGACATCATGCACGAGTTTGGTGTCGCGCCCATGGCATGTTCACCGACCGGCCACATCATCAACGGCCACACGCCCGTTAAAACCACCAAGGGCGAGCAGCCCATCCGCGCCGAGGGCAAGCTGCTGGTCATCGATGGCGGCTTCTGCCGCGCTTACCATCCCAAGACGGGTATCGCCGGCTATACGCTCATCTCGAGCTCGCGCGGCTGCCGCCTCAAGTCGCACCGGGCCTTTACGACGGTTGCCGAGGCACTCACACGCAACGTGGACATCGAGAGCGAGACCAATCGTTTTGACCAAGCAGACCGTCGCCGCATGGTGAGCGACACCGATTCCGGTGTCAAGATCCGCAGCCAGATCCAGGACCTGCGCCAGCTGCTCGATGCATATAGAAACGGTGCTATCGAGGAGCGCGCCTAGCTCCACCCGTGGGGATTGGCTAAACTTGCTGAGTTTGTCATCCCCGCGGCGCTTCGGCGCCAGCTTAAGGCAGGTACCATGCAAAAGCTCCTTGCGCAGATCATGAAATTTGGCGTCGTCGGTGTCATTGCCACGGTCATCGACTTTGGCATTATGAATCTGCTCCACTACGGTCTGGGCCTTAACATCCTAATCGCCAACACCAGCGGCTTTATCATCTCACTCATCTTTAACTACCTCGCAAGCATGAAATACGTGTTTGCGCACAAGGAAGGCATAAGCCGCCGCCGCGAGTTCATTATCTTTGTCGTGCTGTCCGTGATCGGCCTGGCACTCAACGACGGTATCGTGTTGACACTCAACGCCGGCCTGGGACTCGAGGCCAATATCGCCAAGATCTGCGCCACCGCGCTTGTCATGGTCTACAACTTTGTGACCCGAAAGATCTTCCTGGAAGGCGACGAGACCAAGTAACTCGCAACCTTACAGCTTTACGATGCCCACGGATGACGCGCGTCGAGCGCTGTGTTGTTCGTGGGCTTTGCTCGTTTACGGGCAAATTTTCAACGTTTGCGGATTAGCTCTTGAAAATTTGGCGAGTTCGTATAGTTCTTGGCAAAGACCTTACGTTTCCCTTGCAAAAGCTCTAAAGTATCCTCTGCTCGATTCATCAACGCATTGGATGTGATTACGTGCGCAAGGCACTGGCACAACCTCATACTAAGCAGTTCCTCAAGTTCGCTGTCGTAGGTCTTATCTCCTTTGGCATCGACTGGGGTATGCTCATTGCGCTTGTCGAGCTGTTCCACCTCGACTTTTTGATGAGCACCACGGTCTCGTTCATCACGTCCGTCGTGGTTAACTACTGGCTCAGCATGAAGTACGTGTTCGACCATCGCGAGGGCATGAGCCGCAAGCGCGAGTTCACGATCTTCACCATCCTGTCGGTGATCGGCCTGGGCCTCAACGACCTGTACATGTTTGTGGGCGTCACGTTTTTGAGCATCGGCTACCAGGCCATGAAAGCGATCGCTACGTTCCTCGTCACCTGGTACAACTACTTCAGCCGCCGCTTCTTCCTCGAGGGCGCACGGTCGTAGTCGATTCACTATTTGCTTGAATGTATAACCGGTTGGAATTCCCGTTCCAACCGGTTTTTTGTTTGCCGAGAGACCCGGTGACCCAGTCCAATTCGCATGAAAAACGGGCGGCCCCGGATGTTTGTCCGAACCGCCCGTCTGGCGCGCTATGTCGAGGCTTCTAGCCTGTTACGTAATACCAGACCACGTTGTCGCCATTGGAGAGAACGTAGTTACTGCAGGCCGTCATGGGCGTTGCGCCGTTGACGGAGTACATCCAGCCGCTCGTGCCGCCGTACTGTTTCTCGGCCAAACCACCAATCGCAGAAACATACGTGCCGTACGATGAGCCGTGTGCGTTGACAGAAAGGCCCAGCGCGCACAGGGCATCGTAAACGGTAGCGCCTTCGTTAAAGGTAAAAGTGCCGCCAGAAGACACAGGATTGCCCACGGCGCTCGATGTGACCGAAACCGTCACCGTTACGTAGTTGGACTCCTGCGAGCCGCCCTGGCCGCCCGAGGGAGCGCTTCCGCCATTAGAGCTGGAGGCTCCATCAGACGACTGACCGCCGCCCGAAGAAGCACCGCCAGACACATTGGAAGTATCGCCGGCTCCCGTATTCTGGGCAGCGGATTTATCTCCAGACTTCTTGCCGTCCTGACTATCGAACTTCTTGCCATCCGCGCTTTTATCCGATTCCTTGTTTGAAGACTCGGAATCGTCCTTGGACTTGGACCCATCTTTTGCGTCATTCGATGACTTGGAATCCTTGGAACTGGCCTCGCCCGAAGTCGTAGTCGATTCAGACCCCTTGGCGTCCTTCGCGACGACGCTCTCCCCCGTCACGGTCTGAATGATCCAATCAACGGACCAGGCGCCGCTCTCGGAAGGATGGACGAAGCCCAGCGATATGACAATCAGCGCAACGCACGCGGCAATCAGAACGCCAAGAAGCGCCTTCCGTCGAGGGGCGGACGCCGCCGAAGCGGCGCCCTGTTGCTTTGCATCGTCGAACTGAATGAACGAGGAATTTGGTTGCTTGGGTTCAGCGTCCTTGGATTTATTGGACACAGCCCTCACCTACCGACGTTTGGTGAACACGAACACGCCGACGATGGCGAGACCGATGACGCCGGCGGCAACGCCAACAATGGCGAGCGGGTTGGTGCCAATCTCCTGCTCGGAAGCACTAGAGGACTTCTTAGCAGTGGTCGTGGAAGCAGCACCCGTATCGGACTTGGAATCGGACTTCTTGTCGGACTTGCCGTCCTTCTTGTCAGGCTTCTTCTCGTCCTTCTTATCGGACTTATCGGAGTCCTTCTTGTCGGACTTGTTGTCCTTGGTCTCGGTCTTGGTCGACACCGTCGTCTTGGTCACCGGCTTCTGACCCGGGGCGACAGCGCCGCCAGCCTGCTGGCCCTTCGTGCCGGAGCCGGAGCCCGTGCCCGTGCCAGCACCGGAACCGTTGCCAGCGCCACCGTTGCCACCATTAGTGCCAGAACCGCCATTGCCGCCAGGGTTAACAGCATTCTTGGTCCACTTGGCATACAGCGTCAGATCGGCCGTCACCGGCGTACTGAAGTCATACGCCTGCGTGCAAGCCTCATCGGTGAACCAACCGCCGAAAGTGTAGCCATCGCGCGTCGGATCGGCCGGCTTGACCAGCTTGCCGTCGGCCGTAGCAACAAACTTAGTGTCGCAAGCAGACCCGCCGTTGGAATTAAAGGCAACCGTCCAAGACTCAACAGCCCCGAGCTTGAACAGCGTACCCGAATCATTGATGTAGTACAGGTTGCCAGATGCATCGGCAATGACCGGAGAGTCACAGTACTGGTAATGGCCAGCCGCATCATAAATCTGCGTCGCCTCTGCGTCGCCAAGCGTATAGCGATACACGCCACCACCAGCAGAGTAGTTGACGTAATCCTTGCTATCCGCGCTGTTAACGGTGAAGTACACATAGGTCTTGCCGCCCTGAACACTCACCAGCGGAGTAGCAGCAATACCGTTGAGACCAGCCGGCAGCGCCTTGCCGTCGGCAGCAGCGACCATCGTGGTCTTGCCCGTCTTCAGGTTATAGAGAACCAGAGCAGAGCCAGTAGCCGTCTGTCCGCCGACAATCAAGTTTTCACCAGCCACCGCCGGAGCGCTCATGTTATTCGTAAGGCCCAGATCAACCGTCTTCTGTTCACTCAACACGCCCTTCGCCGAAAGCGAAATCACATGGAGCTTTCCGTCGTGCGTCATCTGATAGAAGGTCGAACCATTGGACGGATCGGCAATGCAATCGGCATTTGCGAGAGCGCCGAGCTTCATGGTCGAAACGACATCGCCCGTCGTCTTATCAATGCACTTAAGCGTACCCGCGCTCGTAGGAACGATGGCATACTTATCCGTCAAAGCCGCACCAGTCCAGTAATAGCCCTCGGCAGGGTCGATGTTCTGCCAAGAAACTTCGCCCGTGGCAATCTTAATGCGCGCAAAGGAGCCGTTGCCGTAGGTCGCGTTGTAATTCTCGTCATACGAAATATCGACCGAGCCTACATAGACGTACTCGCCGTCCGAAACGACGGTGCAGGAGCTCTGCGTCAAGTCCGTCAAACCAGGCGTCAGCCACTTGCAGATCAGCTTGTCTGCAGTAATCGCCTGGACCGCACCGCCGTTGAGCGGAACGATGATAAGGCCATTGGTATAGATCGGACGAGAGGTATAGCTCACCTTGGAGGCAAGCGGCGCAGAGGCAACCTTTTTGCCCGTGGACGAATCGATCTTAATGAGCTCGTTCTCGGTCGCGATGTACACAAAACCGTTAGCAATGACAGGCTCGCTGCAGTTGGCATACTGCTGACCAGACTCGGCCTTCCAATCGAAGGCCCACTTAAGACCGGCGGCCTGCGCAGGCGTCTTGGCGTCCGTAACGGACGTACCGTTGCCGCTGTTACCGTAGCCGGCCCACTCGGCATCCCAATCAGGAGTCGTCGCACTCGGGTCCACGACAATCTTGTCGGGATCGGGCATGGGCGAATCGTCGGTGGTATAGGCAAGCGTGACCTTATCGCCGCTCTTGAGCGTAATCTGGTTGGCGCAGAGTAAGGAGGGCTCTCCATTGATATACAGGTGCCAAGATTTATTGGTCGCAGCATCCCAGGCATACGGCTTGTGATCGAACGGCGAGTTGATGGAATTGAGGGACCAGTACTCACCACTCTGGGAGCCGTTGTACGTAACGCCCTTGGCCTTCAGGACCGTCTCAATAAGGTTCTGGGCAGTAGAGCCTTCGGGCAAAGAAACACTGCTTGCCGAGCCCCAGCAAGTATTGTTGCCGTTGACATCGGGACCGATAACATCGACAGACCCAAGAACCTGACCAGGAAGGGCATCGCTGTCGCCAGCATACATAAAGGTGACGGCGTCACCATCTTGGAGTTCGTAGTTGCCGGCACCGACCGTGGCGGACTTGCCATTTACATAGAATTGCCAATAACTGCGGGTCGCAGGATCAGACTTATAGGTCTTACCGTCAAGCGGCGATTTAATGCCGCTGAGGTACCAGCCCCAAGACTCTTCACTAGTAACGAGATCAAGACCAGTCTGCTCCAACAGGTCCTTGGCAGTAGAGCCCGCCTTGAGACTCGTCTGGCCCGTCGAGGCCCACACCTGCTGCTTGCCGTCCTTGTCCTTGCCAAGCACCTGAACGGAAGCATGGACGGAATCAGAGGGCAACTGGTCGCCCCAGCCACCGTAGAACCACGTAACGGTATCGCCGGCATGAATGGTGACATTGTCCGCCGTGCGGTCGCTCGACTTGCCGTTGATGAACAGCTGCCAAGAGGTCGAATAATCGAGCGGCGTACCCAGCTCAACGCCATTGTACTTAAGGCTCAGAATGAAGGAGCCCGCAACAACGGCGTCAATATCATTCGCCTCGAGCGCGACCTTCGTAAGGTCAAGTGCGTTCGAGCCGGACGTCACCACATACTGCGCGTTATCGACCCAAGTCTGAGTCTTGCCCTGGGCATCGCGACCAATGACGGTCACATTTGCGGCAACCTGGTCCTTAACGACAGGGGACGAGCTACCAGCCGTATAGGCAAACTCAATCTTCTGCCCCTGGGTGAGCTTGACGCCGCTCGCACCAACCGAGGAAGACGCGCCGTCGACAAACAGCTGCCAGTAGGCATAAGTCGCCGGATCGAAGGCAAGCGTGCGGCCATCGCTCGGGGACGTGATGCTTTCGAGGTAGAAACCGTATGCCGTGTTCGGATCGTATTTCGCCTTAAAGCCCGTCTTCTCCTGCAGCTTAACGAAGGCGTCCGCAGCCGTCGAGCCCTCGTCGAGCTTAAGCTGCGTAGGTGCCACCCAGGTCTGAGCCTTGCCGTCGGCATCGGTGCCGATAATCGAGAACGAGACCTCGACTTGCTTCTTGGCGACATCGCCAGTTTCTGTCGGGTTCTCCGTCTGAACGGCAGCCGCGGCGGCAGATCCTGCTTGGCCAGCGGATGCCGTCGAAGACTGCTCGCTCGTAGCAGGGCTCTCCCCCGTCGCCGAGCCTTCGTCGCCAGTTGCTGCCTCTGTTATGGCTGCACTAGCTGCAGGCGCGTCCTCGGAATCCGAAACCTCGGCGCCGCTCTGCTCAGCGGCACCGCCCGCAAGCGCTGCGTCCTCGCCCGACGTCGCAGCCTGAGCCACAGCCTCGGCAATGCCCTCGGCGCCCTCGGCCCACAACTGAGCCGGCGTGGTGCCAAAGGCCATCGCGAAGGTCAGGAATGCCACCAGGCCGCGCTTGGCTACACCGCGTGCAATCGCGCCACGGCGATGCAACGAGGCGCGCTCGCGCTCGTCCTCAAACATATCCATTTGTCCCCCATTGTCTGTACTTGGAGCGTTGCCTTGAGGCTGCCCCACGTCATCGCGCATGTTGCGCTCGAGTTCCCCCATTGGGATCTCTCTTCCCTCCAGAGCCCTATGCACACCGGCAGCATACGCCGCAGCCGCATGCAAGATGGGAGGCGATCCGACTTAACCTTAACGACTCGGGCACGTCGTCCGATCTGCGACGCGAACATCCCGAGCCAAGAGGAATTACGGTTACTGGTACAGCCGGGGACTTGCACCCCAATTCTCCCAAACGCGCAGGTAAACCGCGCATTCATGCGTCTCCGCACCACCATCTAGGCCATCGATTATTACCGTCAGTATGGTATCACGCAAAAGGGCCTCGCACGCAGGCGAAGCCCAAGGTAAAAGCTATTGTTTGCGATAGGAGAATGCGGTGACGGCCGCAGCCTCTAGTGCTTGCCGCCGTGGCTGTTGAGCCAGATATTGCGACCCAGCATAAGCGCCAGCACCAGCGCGCTCACGTAGCCAAAGAAGCCGATGACCGGAATGCCGAGGACAACCGGCTCGATGCGCGCGTAGTACACCACCGACGAACCGATAAACAGACCGGCGATCACAATTGCCATCGACATGCGGTCGATAATTCCACCCAGCTGTCGCAGCGCCTTATCGCTGCTCATGATCTGCGTGTTCACCTTAAGCTGGCCGCGCGTGAGCATGCGCGAAGCCAGGCCAAGATACTCGGCCGCCTCGAGCGAGCCTTTTGCCGCGCGATAGCTGCTCGCGGCAAGATCGCGTCCCATGTCGCGCACGCGCGCATAAGTGCTTTTTTCGTTTTTGATATGCGTCTGAATGATCTGGATCATGTTGACGTTGGGCATGTACTCGGTCAACAGGCCCTCGAGCGTCACCATGCCGCGGGCGAACATCGTTACCACGCTCGGCAGCTCAACGTCGTTTTTGCGCGCCAGGTTTAACAGCGAGGTCAAAAACTCGCCGATATCCAGATCCTTCAGGTCAAGGCCCGCAAAGTCAGCCACGATAAAGTCCAAATCGGACAAAAAGGCCGAATGATCGAGCTCAGCCGAGTCGCCACGCGTCACGGCGAAGCGCATGAGCGAATCCTTGAGCTTGGGCACGTCACCCTCGGCCACGGCGAAAATCATGTCCTTGACGATACCGCGATCGTGACTCGACATGCGTCCGACCATGCCCAAGTCGATAAAGTAAACGATGCCGTCCTTGAGAATAATGTTTCCCGCATGCGGGTCGGCATGGAAAAAGCCGTCATCGAGCACCTGCGTCGAGTAATCCTCGACGATTGCGGCACCGATCTTTTCCAAGTCATAGCCCTCGGCCACCAAGCGTTCAGGATCGGCGATCGAAATGCCGTCGACGTAGTCCATAACCACCACGTGCTCGGTGCACAGGTCCAGATAGGATTTAGGACACGTCACGCCATGAACGCTCTTATGGAACTCGTAGAAGTCGTTGAGGTTTTTGGCCTCGGCCAAAAAGTTGGTCTCCTCGCGAAACGAGGTCCACAACTCCTCGACTACGCCGTGCAGGTCAACAAATTGATCGGTGTTGACGAACTTGGAAACGATACGCACCACCGAGCGGATGATATCGATGTCCTGTGCCATAACCTGCTGCGCACCGGGGCGCTGCACCTTGACGGCCACGTCCTCGCCCGTCACCAGACGAGCGCGGTGCACCTGCGCGAGCGATGCGCTACCAAGCGGATTGGGGTCGATCGCATCGAACATCTCCCCCAGGCGCAGGCCGTATTCTTCTTCCAGACAACTGAGTACGACCTCGTACGGCACCGGCTCCACGTCGGAGCGCAGACGACGCAGCTCGTCGCAAAAGCGTTGCGGCAGAATCTCGGACCGGTTGGCCAGAATCTGCCCCATCTTGACGAACATGGGGCCGAGTTCCTCGAGCAGGCGGCGCAAACGAACCGGCGTGAGGTTATCCCACACACGGTACTTTTTGACCAGGCGAACAATCTGCCCGATGCGTTCGCGACGACCCGCCGGCGTGAGCTGGTATTCCTCGTCCGGCGCCATCGCGTCGGGCTCCTCTGGCACCATATCGACAGCGCGCGGCTTCTTGCGAGCGCCCGAGACGGCGGCGTCGACCTCATCGACAACCGCCGCCTCGTCACCCAAGGGATCTAGATTGTTGTAATCGGTGGTGGAATCTGCCATCTGCGCTGCTACTCGGCCTCTTCGGTATCCTTCGCATCGTCGGGCTCAACGGACTCGACGGGCACCGAGGTCACGTTGTCCTCGACCGAATCGACGATGTCGCGCACATGGGCCAGGAAGGCCGTGCGCTCGGGAGCGGTCATAACGCGGACGCGGGCAAGGATGAGCTCGTCGAGCACGCGCTGGGCCGCGGTCTCGCCCTGCATGCCCAAGCGCTCGGTCAGATCGGAGATGGTGCCACCGGCCTGCTCGAACATGTCGGACACACTGCGGGCGATATCGGGGGTGGCGGTGTCCTTGCGCACCTGTTCGCCCTTGGTATTAAGGTCGTCGAGGACCTTCTTGCCGCCTTCGACGGCAACGGCGGCAGCGCCAAAGCCAACGTTAATAGCGCCGTTAACAAGCTGATCGAGTTTCATAACCATGGTTGTCTCCAATCACAAACAACTGCATTGGCGTTCTTGTACCCAAGATTGAGCGAAAGCGACAAAGCGTTTTAGCGCTATACGATCGACGGGAAATCCCTACCTCACGTTGTCGTTCATCGCGAAAGAGTTCTTCATGGCGCAGCTCGTGGTGTAGAGCACCTTGCCCAACAGGGCATCGGTTTCTACACGAACACGCTCGGCAAACTCCTCGTTGGCGCGGGCGAGCTCGGCAGGCACCTCGGCCTCGGGCAGGGTAGCTACGGCGGCGTCGACGTCATGAATCTGCTTGTGGCCCATGCCACCGACCTTCTCCTGATAGTCCTCCACGGCGCGGCCGCACTCATGGAAGCGAACGTCAGCCAGCGCGCCGATCAGGCGGTTGGCCCAGTAGAAGTTTTCGGACGTCACGCGAGCCTGCGTGTCGGCATAGTACTCGGGCATGGTCTCGACGTTGGCGTACAGCGGAATCAGCGCGTTAAACGAGTTGGAACCAAAGGCCATCCACTGCACGGCGCGATAGGCCGGCTGCGCATAGGGGCGCAGCTGCAACACGGCGAGCTGGCTGTTGCGGTTGATGCCGATGGGGCGATAAGCGCCACGCGTGGCGGGCGTGCCCTTGCTGCCGTAGCAGTCGTACTCCGTGCCCTGGTAGTGGCTCGAGAGTACGTACTTGATGTCCTCGATGGTCACCTTACGCTCGGGCACGCGGCTCCAGGGGATGTCATCGCTCTCGGGCGTGTAGTCGGCGTCGGGGCCGTCCCACACATCGCTGGGGTTAAGGCAGCGCTGCATGTACCACGCGCGCGGCGTGTTGTAGACATGGTCGCTGTCGCTGTGCGAGCCAAAGGCCTCGCGCGGGTTAAAGATCGCAGCCGGGCCGTCGCCATCGACGCCCAGCGTCAGGTCCAGATGCCACTCGGCCATCCAGGCACGCAGGTCGGCGGAGCACATGTGGTCGGCCTGGGCGCCCTCGGCGTCATCCAGGTCAAAGCTGTCGATACCCAGCTGGTTGGGCATGGTCACATAGGCGTCATCGGGCACGCGCTTGGCGATCCAGTGGTGGCCGCCGATGGTCTCGAGCCACCAGATCTCGTCCACGTCGCTAAAGGCGATGCCGTTGTTCTCGTAGGTGCCATAACGCTCGAGCAGGTCACCCAGAATGCGTACGCCGTCGCGGGCGGATTTGGCATATGGCAGCACCAGGGTCACCATGTCCTCCTCGCCCAGGCCACCGGGCTGTGCCGGAACGTATCCGTCCTCGCCCTCGTTGCCCTTGGCGGGCACGTAGTCCACGAGCGGGTCGGCGCCGCGAACGCGCTCGTTGGTGGTGAGCGTCTCGGTTGCGGACATGCCCACATTGAGCTCGTTGAAGCCCGCCTCGGCCCAAATGCCGTGACCGGGAATAACATCGGGGACGCTCGTGTAGCGCATGGGATTATCGGGCAGTTCAACGGTCAGGTGACTCAGGACGCTCGTGTAGACGCGCGGCTGCTCGTCGGGATGCACCACGCGCATACGCTTGGGCTCAAACACCCCGTTGGACGAGTCCTCGTTGCGGGCAACCAACGTCGACCCGTCGTAGCTCGCGTTCTTACCAACCAAAATCGTTGTGCACGGCATGCGCATCCTCCTTGAGCGAAGAAATCAAACGGCAACAGTGTATCGCTTCGGCACAAAAAGGGCGAAACCACGGCCTCGGCAGCCCTTGTGGTCAAAAACCTATTTCGATGCGCGCTCGGCCGCCTCGATCACGTGTTTGGCGAGGATCGCCGTCGTCACAGCGCCCACGCCGCCCGGCACGGGCGTGATGGCGTTAACAACCGGCTCCGCAGCATCAAAATCGACGTCCCCGACCAGCTTGCCAGCGGCCTCGTCCCAATTAATGCCAACATCGATGATCGTCTGGCCCTCGCGAACCGCATCCACGCCAATCGTACGCGCGCGTCCAACGGCGGCAACCACAATGTCGGCAGCACGGCACTCGGCAGCAAGGTCGCGCGTATGCGTATGGCACGTCGTCACGGTCGCATTGCGCGCCGTAAGCATGGCGGCAACAGGACGCCCGATCACCAGCGAGCGCCCGACCACAGCAACCTTAGCTCCATCCAGCTCAACGCCGTAATGATCCAGCAAAGCAAGCACGGCTTCGGCTGTGCAGGGGGCAAAACCCTCGCCGCGCCCCGAAAGCGTGGTGAGCAGCGAAGCCGGCGTCATAGAGTCAACGTCCTTGCCAGGATCGAGCGCTGCGGCAACCGCGTCCTCGTCAAGGCCGGCGGGCAGCGGGCGGAACATCAGGCAGCCATGAACAGACGAATCGGTATTGATGTCCTCGATGGCCGTCAACAGCTCGTCCTGCGAAACATCGGCGGGAAGCAAAATGCGGCGAGCTTCAATGCCAACCTTCTCGCAGCGCTTGAGCGCACCGCGCTCGTAGGACAGGTCGTCCTCGCGCTCGCCCACGCGAACGATGGCCAGCGTCGGCACAACGCCGCGCTCACGCAAAGCCACGCAGCGAGCAGCAAGTTCCTCAGTCAAAGCGCGAGCAACGGGGGCACCCTTCAGCAGTTCAGCCATGGCTATCCTCTCTTCCTTGCAGCGTCGGCGGCGCGGCGCGCCAGCGCATCGGCGCGCGGCAACCACGTGTCGAGCAACTCATCACACGCCGTCTCGAGCTCCTCAGCACGAGCGCGATCCTTCATAGACGTGGTGTTCGCAAAGAGCGTCAAGCTCGCGCCCTGCATAGCGGAACGGCAGAACACGGCGCCGCACGCCACATCGGACAGCAGCTGACGCGAACCCTTGTCGGCCATGTCCTCGAGCAGCGCCAGTGCACGCCCGCAGGCATCCATAATGCGATACGGCGGCATAGCGGCCACATGCAGCGCATCCTGAATCGCGATCGCTCGAGCCGGATCGTCACGCGGAATACCGTACGCCGCGGACACCTGCCCATAGGCACGAACGTCCTCGGCAACCAACTCGACAAGCTCCTGGGCCAGCTCATCAGCATGGGCAAACGCACGCGTCAGGTCATCCGCACGATCAGCAAGCGCGGGATTGGTCGCACCGTAGCGGGCAACCATTCCGCACAGCGAGGCGCCCAGCGCGCCCACAAAGGCGCTCGCGCTGCCACCGCCGGGAACCGGCTCGCGCGCGGCCAGCGCCTCGGCAAACCCGCGGCAGGTCTTGTCCATCATCTCTTGGCTCATACACATGCACCTTCAAGTCATATACATCGGTCGGGTGGCAACCGCCGACCGACCGCATCGATCACATAATGGTGCTAAGTCTAGCCCATAAGTACTCGAGCGTCAGCGCACCTGGCCATCGCGGATTACTATGACGAACGATAGGCGTCGGCACCGCAAACATGGGACACATGGCCCACCTTTCGAGACTTCCGGGCAGCGGCAACTGGGGCATACATATAGGTAAGGAGCCCTATGTTGGGGCAAGCTCATCACGGCACCGGACGACGAATGGAGGAATAACCGCACAGTAAACAAAGGCATCATGTGCATGCGTCACCGCTGCCCCAGCGATCCGCGGCACATGATGTCCCTGGCAGACAAGGAGGACGCCACCATGAAGAAAAAGACCCTATCGATCCTTTCCCTTTGCATCGCCCTCTTTGCCGCGTTTGCCCTTGTCGGCTGCGGCGGGAGCGCATCGGGCGGAGGCGGCAGCACCAAGAGCGAGAGCAAGGAAAAGGCCCCCGTCGCCAAGAAGACCGACTTTATCTGGTTTAAGGTCGAGATGCCCGCGGGCGTCGGCGTAAGCGACTCCGCCGGCAAGAATGCCGACAGGGTCCAGCTCACCTTCCCCGAAGACGAGAACGCCTCGGCCGATCGTTTTATCCCCGTTTGGAAAAAAGCGCTGACTGCCGAGGAATCCCACGCCGACCAGGCAGAAAAGAAAGGTGATACGTTCCAGTGGAAGGACAGCGGGTCCGTCGAGTATAACGGCAGGACGTGGCTCGTCGGAACGTACGAGGATGACAGCGGCGTCTCGACCCTCCTATTTACCGACGTTGAGCCGGGAAGCGTCTACGTCCTTATCTCAAACTTCGACCTGCACAAGAAAGAAGCCGAGGCGCTCCTCAACTCCATCGAATTCCCCGATGACATGGCGAAGGCGGTTTCCGAGGCACGCGAAGTTGAGATTTCGAACATCGAGATCAAGTAGTTGAATCCCGCACACGCCCGCGTACACGCACCCCATTAAAACAACGGGCACCTCATCCCGGGGAGAGCCGGCAGCACCGGCCCTCCCCTCTTTTGCGCCCGGGCATATTGCCACTTGTCGGCGCAAATCCGGCCCCCAGAATGGGACACATGGCCCACCCGAACGAGCCGCTCGCGCGTACAGTAAAGACAGGTAATCCATGGGCGGTTACAGACCGAGGAGGACACGACCATGAAAAAGAAGGCCTTTGCGATTCTCACCCTCTGCATCAGTCTCTTTGCCGCAGTTGCCCTGGCAGGCTGTGGTGGAAGCGGCGGCGCTGCCGGCAGCGGTGGGGGCGGCGGCGCAGAAAAGCCGGCCGTGGACATGAGGACCGACTTCATCTGGTTTAAGGTCGAGGTCCCGGAGGGCGTCGAGATCACCGACGTCGCAGGCGACACCGCCGACAGGGCCCAGTTTAAGTTCACCGAGAGCGAGCACGCCAGCGACCGCTTCATCCCTGTCTTCGACTCTGACAAGAACGCCGACGAGCTCTTCGACTACGAGGCAAAGTGGAAGGCCAACTCCGGATGGACCGAGAGCGATCCCGTTAAGTACAACGGCAAGACCTGGCGCAGCGCCTACTTTACGCACTCGGGCGGCGTGACGACCGAGTACTTCACCGACGTTGAGGGCGGCAGCGTCTACGTGCGCATCGACAACGTCGAGGAGCACAAGGACGCCGTCGAAGCCATGATGAAGTCCCTGGAATTTGCCGATGACATCGCCAAGGCCAAGACTGAGGCCATGGACGTTAAGCTCGACGATATCGAGATCAAGCGCTAAGCGACTGGCGAGCGCAACGGGAAACACGGGCGCAGCGCAAGCAAGCGACAGTGACCCAGCGCTTCGTACCAAGGGAGGGTCGGCTCACCGGCCCTCCCTTTCTTATGCCGGTAGCTGGTGAACGCGAGGATGCCGGACTCCAAAACTATCCCAAGCGCGCCAGTAGCACCAATAGACAGGCGCCTCAACATGTCCGCCCGCCGATTTATAGCGCCGCGCAGACAATTAAGCCAACACGTTTAGACATCTGGACGGTATAGTTACCAAAATGAGTGCATAACCGCACCCTGCGAATGGAGGAGTTATGACCGAACATCATGCCATCAGTCGTCGAGCATTTACGCTGGGCCTTGGACTCGCGGCGTTGTCGCCGCTTGCAAGCCTGCCCGAAACCGCGGGATTGGGCCATCCCATGCGCGCGGCATTTGCAGAAGACACGCCCACATCAGCGGTCAACCTCGACAAGTTCGTCATTCGCCTTCGCCCCGCGGGCTATTTTCGCACCGCGAGCGTCAACGAAGACGGCAACTTCAAGGGCAACGTCTGCCATCTGTTTAACGACGGCACGTCCAGCAAGCTCATCCTTGAGCACGTAGGGACCGATACAGATAATAGAAATTGGTATGCCATCCGCACCCTGCTCAATTTCGAAGAGCACAAGAAGACGGGCTACAGCATTTGGTCGGTCGATGGCGACTCGGACAAAGATGGAAAGGTCATCCACGTATGGAGTGGCGAGCATGACGACAAGCCCAGCCGCTCTTTTGCGTTCGATCGCCAGCAAAACGGAACCTACATCATCCGAGACCGCACGGTCGAGAAAGAAACCGAGAAAAAAGACATTAAGTACCTGGCAATAGAAAAGGACGGCAAAGACCAGGACAACAATAAGATCTGCCATAAGAGTAAGAGCATTCCGTGGGAGCTCGAACTTGTCGGCTACAGCATGGACAAGACCAATGCCACAGTTAGCAGTATCGACTGGACCACGTATAGCAGCTACGTCGACGGACCATGTTGGATGAGCCACGTCGATGGCAGCAAGTACCTCGACGAGCTGAGCATCCCGGGAACTCACGATTCGGGCACCTGCAGCGTCGACAACGACACCGAGCCCCAAACCTCGCTTGCAAAGTGCCAGCAGGATTACATCCCCACGCAGTTGCTCGAAGGCATTCGCTATTTTGATATCCGACTTGGAAAGAACGACAAGAACGGCGACCCCGGCATCGATCATGGAATATGCTACGTGCTCAAAAAAGACGGGGGCTATATGCAGCTCTCCAATGTCATCGGTTACTTCAAAACATTTTTGAACGAACACCCGTCAGAAGCGCTCATCATGCTTGTGTCACGAGGCAACGACGAAGCTACCGACGAAAGCGTTACGACGGCTTTCGCCAATGTTATGGGCAATAACTCCGATCTGTTCTATACGTCGAGCCATGTCCCCACACTGAACGAGGTGCGCGGAAAGATCGTCCTGCTGCGTCGATTTAAACTCGCCGGCGACAGCGTAGACGGCCACACGTGGGGCCTCGACCTCACCGAATGGGACGACAAAATCAAGGTGCATTCCGGAAAGTCCATGTGCCTCGTCCAAGACGCGCGAGGCTTTGAGGCTACGGGCAATACAGGCGACAAAGAGCCCTATTGCACCAAGGTATATGCCCAAGACCATTACAGCTGCACGGGATCCAGTAAGATCGACTGGGTCGATATGGCCTTGAAGGCAGCGACCGAACTCAAACGTAACTCCGTAGATGTCCCTGCCGCGGACGGGACAACGGCGCAGGCAACGGAGCGCTGCTGGTTTATCAACTACACGAGCTGCACGCAAAACAACCCTTTTACCGCAGCGCGAGTGGTCGACGAGCACCTGTACAAGAGCTCGTATATAAACAATACCGGAGTTGAGGGCACAAAAGAGGACTGCAGTAAGCACATTGGCATCATCGCATCCGACTTTGTTGATGCGGCACTGGCACGAAGCATCTACCAGCGCAATTACAACGATGCGCAGCACAAGCAGACCGTTTCGTGCTATCTCCCGACCCGCATGCGCATGACGTATGGCGACTCGCTGAGCGATGCCTCGCTCCAGGATGGCAAGACCGTTGGCGAGGGCCATTTCCGCCTTGTCGACAGCAGCAACGTACTCAACGTGGCGGCTTCGGGCCATGCG
This sequence comes from Collinsella sp. AM18-10, assembly GCF_003471585.1. Taxonomy (GTDB): domain Bacteria; phylum Actinomycetota; class Coriobacteriia; order Coriobacteriales; family Coriobacteriaceae; genus Collinsella. Next base: position 137,541 of record NZ_QRJO01000003.1, on the reverse strand, counting down.
TTTGCCATCGAATATGTGGATGTCGACGCCTTGGGCAACAAGACCGTTACGGGGCTGCAGGGTTCCGTGCCCATCGATATCGACCCGCGCGCGCTGACGCCCCATTTTGAGGGGCTCGAGGGCCTTAAGGCCGGCGAGGACGTGCGCGCCAAGATCACGGCGCTGCTCGACGGCAAGCTCGAAACCGATGCCTGCACGGCCCAGCTCGAGTTTGTGCACGACGCGAACGGCGCTCCGGGCACGGCAATGGCCGAGGGCGAAACATTTGCCGCAGGGACGTACTGGGTGCGCGCGAAAGGCCTTTTGGGCGACGCGGCGCAAAACTACAAGCTCGCTAATGACGGAGCCGCGAGCTTTACCGTGACGGCTTCGGGCAACGCAGGCGCTACGGACACCGGCGACGGCAACGGCAACGGCACCAACGCAGGCGGCGCCGACAAGAACGACAAGGGCAACAAGCGCAAGGGCTCAGGCGAAAAGCTTGCCGGCACAGGCGACGGCTCTGGCATCGCCGCCGGGCTCGCCGCCGCCGCCGTGGCGACGACAGTCGCTGGCGCAGCGATGCTTGCAAATGACCGCGAAAACGCTGAGGACGATAGCGAATAGACAAGCCGACCCTTTTGACACATCGACTCGACGAGGGGCGCAGGACACCGTTCTGCGCCCCCCATTTTTTACCTTGGCCCGAACGCCGCCATAGGCTACATCACCATATTCAGCGCGTTAACAAACTCCTGGGCCTTCGCACGACTGCTTAGGCTAAAAACACAAGCAGTCAACAGCCTGTTACGTAGGAAAACGTCGCGGCCTTTGATTCTATTGACGCCCGTAATGTCCTTAAGATAGACAATCTCGGTGTGCTTGCCGCCGAAAGAGCCCTTCTTGAGCACCTCAATGCGGTTAGGGTAGATCTTGACGTCTTTAAACCTACCCGAACCCTTGTCCTGAAACAGCAGCGTGTTGTTGTCCATACGCATCGCTCTCATGGTTAGAGTTAAAACTGCCTTCACCATCACATTCTAGTCGCCGCAAACCCTTTTCGCGATCGCGCTCAGAGCACTGGAATCCGTGTCCGCACGAGGCTTTAAACTAAAGACAATAAAGATGCACTCCTCAAGAGGAAAGTCGGGCGATATTGATGGATGAACTGGTAAACCGCGGGGAATCGGCAATCGTGCCAGAAGTTCTTTACAAGCAGGTTTCCTCGATTCTCAACGCCGCTCGCAACAAGGCCTATACCGCCGTTAACTTTGCGATGGTTGAGGCATATTGGGAGATCGGCAAGAGCATTGTTGATGAGCAGGGCGGAGAGGAGCGCGCCAAGTATGGCGATGCACTGATCGACGAACTTGCCGTTAGATTGACTAAGGATTTTGGCAGAGGCTTCAACGCCAGAAGCTTAAGATACATGCGTCAGTTTTATCTTGCGTTCCCAATTCGGAACGCGCTGCGTTCCGAATTGAATTGGACACATTACCGCAGGTTATCGCGTATAACCGACCCTGATGCTCGAACATGGTACATGAACGAATGTGCCGATTCTCGCTGGAGCACGCGTCAGCTCGAGCGCCAGATCAACACCATGTTCCGCGAGCGCCTGCTTGTCAGCAAGGACAAGGAGGCCGTCACCCAGGAAATCCAAAAGAGCGCCCCGGCTCGTCGCCCCGAGGATATCATCCGCGACCCATATGTGCTGGAGTTTTTAGGTTTCTCGGACGATACTGCGTTTCGCGAGAGCGATCTAGAGCAGGCGCTCATCACGCATCTTCAGAAGTTCCTGCTGGAGCTTGGCCGTGGTTTCGCTTTCGAGGCGCGCCAAAGGCGCATCACCTTTGATGGGCGCCATTTCTATATTGACCTTGTGTTTTACAACTATCTGATGCGCTGCTTCGTGCTCATCGACCTTAAGACGGACGATCTTACGCACCAGGACCTGGGCCAGATGCAAATGTATATGAACTACTACACGCGCGAGCTCATGAACGAAGGCGACAATCCGCCCATAGGCATCGTGCTCTGCGCGGACAAAAGCGATTCGATCGTCGAGTACACGCTGCCCGAAGACAACGACCAAGTGTTTGCCGCCAAATACCTGCCGTATCTTCCAAGCAAGGAAGAGCTGGCGCGCGAGCTGAGTGCCGAGTACCGCGCCATCAACGAAGCGACTAATGGCGAAGCGCAAGGGTAGCGGCACGTTGCGACCGATACCCCCGACGGCGCTCCACATCACCCGGGATAAGAGGAGCTTTCCATGACAGACAGACCGAAAACAACACTGCGCGACTGCATCTATGGGTTTGCCGTCGGTGACGCGCTGGGCGTTCCCTACGAGTTCAGGCCCCGCGGTACGTTCGAATGCACGGACATGATCGGCTACGGCACGCATGGGCAACCCGCCGGCACCTGGAGCGACGACGCATCTATGACGCTTGCTACCTGCGACTCGATTAGGGAGCTCGGGCACATCGACACCGCGGACATGCGCGACAAGTTCGTAAGCTGGATTGCCCGTGGCGAGTATACGATCGACGGCGTTTTCGATTACGGCGGTACGACCGCCCGCGCCCTGCGCACCGGCAAAGGAGGCTCCGGCGAGCGCGACAACGGCAACGGATCGCTCATGCGCATCGCTCCCCTGGCGTTCACCGATGCGACAGACGAAGAGGTCAGCAAGGTCTCCGCGATTACGCACGCCCACAGAACGTCGACCGACGCATGCATCATATTTGTCGAGCTGATGAGGGATGTGATGAACGACGTGCTCCCCTCGTGGGCGCTCCATCTGAAAGGCGTGCCTGAGCAGGAGATCAGGTCGGGTGGCTTCGTGCGCGACACGCTTAAGGCAGCCACCTGGTGTTTCGTCAACACTAACAGCTACGAAGATTGCGTGCTTGCCGCCGTCAACCTAGGCGACGACACCGACACCACCGCAGCCGTCGCCGGCGCCCTCGCCGGCACGGCATACGGTCTCAAAGCCATCCCACAGGAGTGGATCGACACTCTGCGCGGCAAAGAGCTGATTGAGAGCTGCCTGTTTTAAGGCGCCATTCAAGAAATAAGGCAGGAGGCATCATGGAGAGGAAGATCGCAAATATAGACGAGTTCCAAGTGGACGAAAACGGGATTCCGCTATTTCCAGTAGGACTGAAGGAGGAAGCCAGCCTCTATGTCTTCCCCGACGGGCGTTACCTCCCCTGCGGGGTCTACAGGACCGCGGACGGCGGTTCGATCATTTATGAGCCATCCGAACTAAGCTTCTTCGGGCAGATGCTTGCTCAATTCAAAGAGAACTAGAGGCTTGATTGCCCGTTAGATCGACACTGCTCAAAACCAGGGGGCAGGCTATCCTCCACCGCGGCCCGTGAGGTAGAATTATGCCTGCCGCGGAATCCGCCTGCGGGCAACGCTCTAATCTCTGATTGGGGTGAAGCCTATGAACTTGTTTCTTGAAATCCTGCGCCTCTCGATGTATGTAACCGGCATCGTCCGGAACCTCTACTCGATCTGGCGGGAATATAAGCAGTAACGGATAGCGAAGGGAGTCATGCAAAGGGCCGGTTGCACCCGGCCCTTTAGACGATAATACCTGCGTTGCCCGCGCTTCCAAAGTTGACCGACTGAGGAGCGGGTTCCGCGGCACATCCTGATTTTACCCAGTGGCAAGGCTCTTTTACAGCCGTTCCACCGTTTATTTACATCTGCCAATCAAGACGAGACTACTACGCACCTTTATTACACACGATGTTTTCAGCCTGGTATAAACAAGTTCAATAATAGAATGCAAATCCAACCATCATGTCTGATTACGAAAGGATTTTTGCCTTTTCTGCAGCAAACTCTTCCTCGGTAAGTACTCCACTCTCACACAGTGCTGCAAGCCTCTCAAGCCTTGCAACTACATCAACCACTATCCGCCAGCGTCTCAATAGTCCGTGAAACCTGCGGATACCGCTCGAGCTCCTTCGATAGGGCATCGACTATCTCGGCAATATTCTTTGCATTTTTGCCCCCGTTTAATACGTTTGCCCTGACCTTAGATGACGACTTGACAGTAACGCCAGATCCGCCTTCAACTGGAACAACCGAAATACTGATATTTTCGCCCCAAGACCAAAGGCTCATACCAATCTCGGCTGCAACTGTTCTTGTTGTGGGCGATGCACTATCAACTTTTACTTTAGGCAGCTTTTCCATAGCTGCCTTCAAGGCATTAAACGTGTCGTCAGGAGAATACGGTACCTGAAGCTGAAGCTGCTGATCCGCAAAACCCATAATCTGGCCTCCGCTTCTTACAAGATTAAGGCTATCGGCAATGGTAGCACGTTCCCAGCAGTCTTAAGTTCGTCTCATGACCTTGCGATGCAGCCCGACGCCCCGGCACCACTCCCCTACTTACCAAAAATCGCAGCGAACAATCCCTTGCGTTTGGGCTTTTCTTCTCGGTAAGAACCCTCGGCGACCGCTGCCACCTGATGCTGCTGCTCGCCGCCTCCACGGCGCACGATCTGGTACAGAAACGGCGACTTAACGTATTTGACCTCGATGGGCGTGGCGTGCACGGTGCTCTCGCCGGACAGATGCAGGCTCGGGTTGAGCGGTGCCACCACATGCGTCTCGCGCTTGTCGCTAAACACCACCGCGGCCGCGCGGCCCGTCTGGCCGTTCACAGCGATGCGCACTTGCTCGCCGTCGCGGCTGTCCGTCGCCGGACGATCGACAAAGTAGACCGGCACCATCACCAGACCGTCCTTATGCTTGCGGGCCTTGCGCGCCCAGGTTCGGATGCTCTTTTTATTGAGCCCAAGCACTGCCTCGGCATCGTTGCCGACAATGTCGAGCGCCAACTTATCAATGACCACTTGGTCCTTGGTAGACGCATCGACGGAGACAACGCGAAAGTCACCTTCCTGCATGGCCGGGTCAAACGGCCCAACCTTGGCAAAGTCCCACGGCTCCAAAATGCCCATAAGGCGAACATCCAGATAGTTTGCCCGCGGATACGCCCAGTCGAGCACCTCGTAGTACACCAGGGTTTCCTTGCTCAGGCCCTTGCCCGGGAAGCTCGCCATCATACGCAGGTCCGCCAGCGCCATGGGGAAATAGAAGAGCATCATGTCGTTTTGGATTGCGTCTTCCACCTCGTGCCCGGCAAAGGCATCCGGGTACTGGCGCACCAGCTGCAGTGCGTTGGCACGTGCCTGCTGCGGTGAGATTTCGCAGGGAATACCCTGCTCCGGCACATACTCCGCACCCACGCCCATGGTCAGACGTTTGCTAAACGTACCGGGCTTGAGCAGGTCGGCAATGCCGATCTTGTTGCCGCAGGACGGGCACTCAAACACACGCTGCGTTGACTCGCCCTCAAAGGACGCTCCGCAGAAGGGGCAAGGAATGCTCACATGCGTGGCCTCTTGGAACTCCTGCGCCGTGCCGCGATCCTCCCACAGCAGATGTTCCAGGACCGACTGATTGCGCCAGTGCGAATTGAAGAAATACCAGTCCGGGTCCTCCGGGCGCTCGAGTTGCGACACATGCGTGAGCTTGAGCAGTCCATCCACCACCGTCAACGGCGTATGGCGAATGCCCAAAGCGCTCTTGGGCTCTCCGGCGTCCGCCTGCCACGGAATGACCGCGCCGCAATAGGCGCACTCAAAGCTGCGCTTAGCCTGGTGCGAGTACATAGGGCCGCCGCAGTTTTGACATTTAATGGCAAACATCTCGTCCATGGAAACGTCCTCCTTTGCACAGGGGCTATCGACGTTAAGTATGTCGAGCAAACAGGCACATGCCCATACCCATGTGGCCCAAAATGGACCACCCAGGCAGACGAGAAGGCCCGCTCGTTAGCACCGGCAGACCATTACTGCATTTTCTGAGCATCGGTGCACAGCGCCTCCGCGCGAGCTACACTATCCCCTTAAACATGATTGTGAGGACGACCGCTATGCTATTTGTAAATCGGCTGGTACATACGCTTGTTCCCGGCAGCGAGGGCGAGCCGGTCGATACCTCCTGCCGCACCAACGCGGGCTTCGCCGCAAGCCTCATCTGCATTGGCCTCAACGTCACTCTGTGCCTGGCCAAGGGCATCGCGGGCCTGCTCGCCGGCTCTGTCTCGCTCATCGCCGACGCCTTCAACAACCTCTCCGACGCCTCGAGCAACATCGTGAGCCTGCTCGGGTTCCGCCTTGCCAGCCGCCCGGCAGACGAAGGCCACCCCTATGGCCACGGTCGCTACGAGTACCTAGCCGGTCTGTTCGTCGCCGTCCTGGTTTGCGCCGTCGGCATCAACCTGATCCTCGAGTCGGTCACTAAGATCATCAAGCCTTCCCCCACTGCATATTCGGTGCTCTCCTTAGCCGCCCTCGTCTTGTCCATGCTCGTTAAGCTCTGGATGGCCGCGTTCAACCGCACGTTGGGCGACCGCATCGACTCAGAGACGCTCATCGCCACAGCACAGGACTCCAAAAACGACGTCATCACCTCGGGCTCGGTCCTGGTGGCGGCGCTTATTTCGCAGACGACCGGCTTTGACCTCGATGGCTGGGCAGGCCTGGGTGTGGGCATCTTCATCTGCATCAGCGGCCTGGGCCTGGTGCGCGACGCCATCAGCCCGCTGTTAGGACAAGCGCCCGACCCCAAGCTCGTCCAGGAAATCCGCGACAGGATTATGTCGTACCCCCAGGTCTTGGGCACACACGACCTCATGGTGCACGACTACGGCCCCGGTCGTCAGTTTGCCAGCGCCCACGTGGAGATGCCCGGCGAGGGCGACGCATTTGAGCACCACGAGATTTTGGACACCATCGAGCACGATATCAAACGGCAGATGGGCATCGGTATCACGCTGCACTGCGACCCCATCGCCACCACCGGCGACGACCTACGCGGCTGGGTCAAGCGCGGCGTCATGCAGATCGACCCCGCGCTCTCCATCCACGACCTGCACGAGCACGACGGGTTCGTTTCGCTTGACCTGGTGCGTCCCGACGGCTTTGACATATCCGACGAGGAGCTGCTGGAGCTCGTCACGCGCATCGTGCACGAGCGCCGGCCCGACGTCTCGTGCGTCGTCACGTTTGATTCGGGCTTTAGCTCGCCCGAGCGTCCGGCCGAGCAACTGTAGCCCGCTTAACAGCTAGTTTCCCTGCGCGCCCGAGATGCCGTTTTGCAGTGCGTTCCAGGCATCCGTCGCCATATCACCCAGGTTCTGAGCGGTGTCGCCTAGGTTCTGCGCCGTATCGCCCAGCTCTTGCGCCTTGTCTCCCAACTCCTGTGCCTTGTTGCTCAAGTCCTCCAGCGTATTGGAGCTCGAGCTGTCGGTACCGCTTTGGCCGTCGGACGAGTTGCCCGAGCTGTTCTTGTGCGTGAGTTGAATTTCGAGGTTGCCGCTGTCGTTATAGTAAGCAGAAGTAACGACCCAGTTGGCATCGATGACGGGCGTTGAGCCATCATCAGTCAGGACCACGGCATTCGAAAGATTGGCGCCGCGCGACTTGAGAAGTTTCTTGGCGTTGGACCAGTACTGCCCCGGGATATCGCTCAGATCGACGGTGCTAGACGAGGCGGACTCGGTTTGCTCGGCAGCGGTATCGGCCGTTGAACTCCCTCGCTTGTTGAGCATGCCCGACACAATGGCAAACACAACCGAGAGAGCAAAGAAGATCGCCAACACGATGAGGATCTTCTTGATCACGCTCGACGAACGCGACGGCTTCTTCTCCTCGTCCTCGCCATATTGCGGTATCGACTTGGGGTACTCGCGATACGGCTCGCGCGACTCGTAGCGAGGCTGCGCCGTGCGAGGCATATACGTCGTCTGCTGAGGCTGCGGAATGGGATTCTGCGGCAGGTCATCATAGGGATTCGGTGTCGAGGCGGCATAAGAATCCTGCGGCGCGTAATCAAACGGGTCCGGAGCTGCGTTGCCATAGGGGCCTTGCGAAGATGCAGCGCAAGAATCCTGCGCCGAGTCGCCATAGCCCATAACCCGGGTGGGCTCGGCAGAAGGCTGTGTCGCGGCGGGGTCGGTATAACCGGGGTTAGGAACAACGCGGGTCGCATCGGCGCTATCGCCAGCCTGCGCGGAACCGTAGCCGCCCATCACGGTTGTCTTGTCCTGATCCATGCAACGATTCCTTTCCGTCGCTCGTGAGCATCAAGTTATCCATGCATTCTACCCGCGCAAAAGCCTGTGATGGGCAAAGGCCGTCGGTATCTACAAGACATGCGCGGGCCTAAGGATCAAAAAGCCCCGCCGGGCCTTGGTAGGCGCGACGGGGCGGGCAAGCGGCTATGAGCAGCAGGCTTAGAACAAGCCGGTGATGTTGCCGTCGTTATCGACGTCGATGTTCTCGGCCGCGGGAACCTTGGGCAGGCCCGGCATGGTCAGAACGCTACCGGTCAGCGCGACCACAAAGTGGGCACCGGCGGAAACCTTGAGCTCGCGCACCGTGATGCGGAAGCCCTCGGGAGCGCCCAGCGCCTTGGCGTTGTCGCTAAAGCTGTACTGGGTCTTGGCCACGCACACCGGCAGGTTGCCAAAGCCGTTCTCGCGCAGCTCGGCGAGCTGGCGCCTGGCAGCCGGCGTAAAGTCAACGCCGTCGGCGCGGTAGACCTTGGTAGCAACGGCCTCGAGGGCGTCGGCCACATCGGCACCGTCCTCGTAGGCAAACTTGAGCTCGCTCGGCTGCTCAATCAGACGCATGACCTCATCGGCCAGATCGAGCGCGCCCTCGCCGCCCTTGGCCCAGACCTCGGACAGCTTCACATTGACGCCCAGCTTCTGGCACTCGGACTCGATGAGCTCGAGCTCGGCCTCGGTGTCCGTCGGGAAGCGGTTGATGGCGACCACACAGGGCAGACCGTAGACGTTCTGGATGTTGTCGACGTGACGCAGCAGGTTGGGCATGCCAGCCTTGAGTGCCTCGAGGTTCTCCTCGTTGAGGTCGGCCTTGGCGACGCCACCGTTGTACTTCAGCGCACGAGCGGTCGCGACGACCACGACGGCGCTGGGGCGAACGCCCGTCATGCGGCACTTAATGTCGAGGAACTTCTCGGCGCCCAGATCGGCACCGAAGCCGGCCTCGGTAATGGCAACATCGCCAAAACGCATGGCCATACGCGTGGCCATGATAGAGTTGCAGCCGTGGGCGATATTGGCGAAGGGACCGCCGTGGACAAACGCGGGCGTACCCTCGAGCGTCTGCACCAGATTGGGCTTGAGCGCATCCTTGAGCAGTGCGGCCATAGCTCCCTGGGCCTTAAGGTCGCGTGCGCGGACGGGCTCGCCGGCATAGCTGTAGCCGACAACAATCTCGCCCAAGCGCTCCTTAAGATCGTTGATGCTCGTGGACAGGCACAGGATCGCCATGACCTCGGAGGCAACGGTGATATCGAAGCCGTCCTCGCGCGGCACGCCCTGGGCCTTGCCGCCAATACCGTCGATGACATGGCGCAGCTGACGGTCGTTCATGTCGACGACGCGCTTCCAGGTGATGCGCTTAACATCGATACCGAGTTGGTTGCCCTGCTGAATATGGTTGTCGAGCATGGCTGCCAGCAGGTTGTTGGCGGCACCAATAGCATGGAAGTCGCCGGTAAAGTGCAGGTTGATGTCCTCCATGGGGATGACCTGGGCCCAACCGCCACCGGCGGCACCGCCCTTCACACCAAACACGGGACCGAGCGAAGGCTCGCGCAGGGCCACGGCGCTCTTGACGCCGCGGCGACGCAGGCCGTCGGCCAGGCCGATGGTCGTGGTGGTCTTGCCCTCGCCTGCGGGCGTGGGATTGATAGCGGTCACGAGGACGAGCTTGGCCTGGTGATCGGTCGGCTCGTTGAGCAGAGAGTAGTCGACCTTAGCCTTGTCGAAGCCGTACGGAATCAGGTGCTTTACGTCGACACCGGCGTTCTTGGCCACCTCGGTAATGGGCAGCGGTGTGACGGAACGTGCGATTTCGATGTCAGTAGGCATGGACGGTCCTTTCGTTACCGGATGAGAAAAAGACCAATTCAGCATAGCACGGGCGCGCAATAGTAAAGCACCCGCAACCGACAAACGGCGATATGTTTATCCAATGCTCAGCGATAGCCTACAGATGCGCTAAAACAAGCCCATTCCTACAGGGTTGGCTCAATACCCAAATGCTCGAATGTGCGCAGGGTTGCCTGGCGACCCTGCGGTGTACGAATCATCAAGCCGCACTGCAGCAGATAAGGCTCATAGACATCCTCGAGCGTCCCCGGGTCCTCGCCCACCGCGCTGGCAAGCGTCGTCAGGCCCACGGCACGGCCGGAGAACGTCTTGGCGAGTGTCTCCAAAATGCGAATATCCATCCAGTCCAGACCAAGCTCATCGATCTCAAAGAACTCGAGCGCCTGACGGCAGATATCGAGCTCGATGGGGCCGTTGCCGCGCACCTGCGCGTAGTCGCGCACGCGCTTGAGAAGACGGTTGGCAAGACGCGGCGTACCACGCGAACGCGAGCCGATCTCGAGTGCGCTGGAATGGTCGATCGTCACGCCCAGAATGGTCGCCGAGCGTGTCACGATCTGAGCGAGCTCCTCGACCGTGTAGTAATCCAGGCGATACGAGATGCCAAAGCGGTCGCGCAATGGGCCGGTCAACATGCCCGAGCGAGTCGTTGCCGCCACCAGCGTGAACTTGGGGATATCCAGGCGAATCGAGCGCGCCGCCGGACCCTTGCCGATCACGATATCGAGCGCAAAGTCCTCCATCGCGGGATACAGAACTTCCTCGACCGAACGGTTAAGGCGGTGGATCTCGTCGATAAACAGCACGTCACCCGGCTGCAGGTTAGTCAGAATGGCCGCCAGGTCGCCGGTGCGCGCGATGGCCGGACCGCTCGTCGTCTTGATCTGAGCGCCCAGCTCGTTGGCGATAACCGTAGCCAGCGTGGTCTTACCCAGACCCGGAGGGCCCGAGAAGATCACGTGGTCGAGCGTCTCGCCACGGCTCTGCGCGGCCTCAATCAGCACGCGAAGGCTCTGTTTGATGTGCTCCTGACCGCAGTAGTCATCCAAGCGCTGGGGGCGCAGGGTACGGTCGACATCGAGGTCCTCGGGCGTCAGCTCCGAGCCCACCATGCGCTCACCGTGCGCCATGGATGCCGCCGGCGAGCTGCCGGGCGTCGCCCACAGGTCCTGAGAGTCATCGGCTTCCCACATCACGCATCCATTCCAAGTCGCTTAAGCGCCGCGCCGAGCAGATCCTCGACACGCATATTCTGCCCATCATACCCGCTCAGGGCAACATCGGTCTCCTGCGGGCTAAAGCCCATGGAAAGGAGTGCTGCACGGGCGTCATCGATCGCCGAAGGAGCGGCGGCGGGCACGGGCATCGCAACCTGTCCGGGAATCACGTCGACCGGAACAAAGCCCTTGTCCTTGGCAAAGGTGCTCTTGAGCTCCAGAATCAGACGCTGCGCGGTCTTTTTGCCCACACCGGGAACCTTGGCCATACCCTTGTCGTCCTCGGCCATTACCAGGGAATACAGCTGGCCCACGGTATAGGTGGAGAGCACGGCAAGCGCCAGGCGCGGACCGACACCCGAGACGGACACGAGCCGATCGAACATCGTGCGCTCGTCCTTGGAGGCAAAGCCAAAGAGCGTCATGGCGTCCTCACGCACCTGCATACGGGTATAGAGGCGAACTTCGCCGCCGGGTGTGGGCAACGTGGCGGCAGTGCTGCCCGAAATGCCGAGCTCAAAGCCCACGCCCGATACATCGACAACGGCCGAGCTCATCGTGGCCTCGACAAGCGTTCCATGGAGCTGGGAGATCATCAGTATCCGGTTCCTCTCTGTTGATAGAACTCGCCGCCGGTAAGCGCCCGGGTGCGGCTGAGGTTAACGTGGCAGATGGCGCAAGCCAGAGCATCGGCGGCATGGTCGGGATGCGGGTCGTGATCGAGCTGTGTGAGCGTACGCACCATGTAGGCGACCTGTCGCTTGTCCGCGGCACCGGTGCCCACCACGGCCTGTTTGATCTGCATGGGCGTGTATTCGCCAATCTCGAGCGCGCACTCCGAAAGCGCCACGAGCGCAGCACCGCGGGCATGCGCCGTGGGGATGGCCGAGCGAACGTTGGCGCCAAAGTAAATGCTCTCGATAGCAGCGGTATCGGGTCGATAACGCTCCACGACACCCTTGAGGTCGCGGGCGATATGCGACAGGCGCACCGCGAGCGGGCTGCCCGCGCTGGTCTCGATGCAACCGTAGGCACGGCAACGAACCTCGCCACGCCGCTCCTCGATAATCCCCCAACCCGTATGGGCCAAACCAGGGTCGATACCCAAAATGACCAAGCCAACCTCCCCTCGCCACAAGCACAGCGCAAGACAAGGCCCCGCGCATCATTCACGAACGTCTGTTCTAGAATAACACAACGCTAGCTCCATAAGTCAGCCGAGATCGAATTGTAGGTTGAGCATACGCAAGCGAGCGCCCGCCAGAGCGAGCAAGGTGCCTTGAAAGAGGAGGGCATTGACCTTGCGGTCATGCCCGACGATTGAAAGGCAGATTGCCGCTCTGGCGGGCGCGCAGCGACCTAGTTCTGTGAGAAGAACGGGAACTGCCTCGGATCCACCGGTGGATGCGACATCGGCGTGCCCTGGGGCCCGCCCTGCGGTCCGCCCTGGCCGCCCATCATCTTGTCGATGGCGTCCTGGACCTCGCCCTCAAACCGCTTCATGCCCTCATGCAGACGACGCTGACCGTCCTCGGAGCGCAGCTCTTCCATCTGCTCGGGTGAAATACCCAACAGCTCGCCCAACAGGCCCATCATCTCGCCGCGCATACGGTCACTCGTATCGTCGTCGGCAAAGCGTCGCACCTCGGCGCGCGCAAGCGAATCAACCGTCATGCGCTCCTTGCCGTTGAGCCCCAGATCGGACCACGCAAGCATGTACGGCCAGGAGCGCTCGGCAAACGAACGGGACGAAACGATCGGCGCCGTCGGCAACATGCGGCGGGCAGCCTCACCCTGTCGAACGAGCATCAGCAGCAGCGAGCAGGCCTCAGGCTTGCCAGCGGCCATCGGGATGTCGTCGAAAGATCGATTGCGGTCCACGTGCGCCTCAAGCGCGCCATCGATCTCACCCGGCTCGACCCCGCCGAGCAGCTGTGCCGCGCGGTCGAGCATATCGACCGGACCGTCGAGCGTCGAGAGCGCCTGCGCCAGCACGCGCTCCATACAATCTTCCACCGCGTTGAGCGTCACGAGCTCTTGGGGCACCACGGCAGACGCGCGGTTGCGCACACGCGCCACAAACTCAAGCGTCGACAGGTACACATCGCCAAAGGGCGCGTAATCTCCCTGGTAGCCGCCGCAAAGCGCCGGCGCCGCCAGCGCGTACTCGGTTTTGGACAGCGGACTCAACGTCATCGCACCCAGCTCGAGCGCCGTATCCTCCAGCATGAGGCCCAGCGTGCGAGAGCGCAGGCGCTCGGCGTCGCCCGCCGACACATCGCGGTCGAGCACGCGCGCGGCATCCGGCGCATCGCGCTCAACCGTGCGAATATGCAGGCGCTCGGCAATGGCGCGAACGGCGGCACAGCGAGCAGCCTCGGCCTCCTCCTGCGCCGGCGTAAAGATGCGGTTGCGCCCCAGCACCAGGCCAATCACATTACGTGGGCCCAGAGCGTCGACGGCCAGCGCCGCCAGCAGGGACGACGGCAAGTCGCCCTCGAGTGCCACCACGGCGCGCGACGCACCGTGGGCCCGGGCGTTGTCGCGCACGGCGAGCACCAGCGCCTGCCACAGCCACTCCTCGGAACGGAACTCGGGCAGTTCGTGATCTTCCAGGGCATCGAGCATCACGCCGCGCTGAATCTCCTGAACCAGCAGGCTCTCCTCAAAACACGGCGCTTGGGCCACCACGCGGCCGCAGTCGTCGAGCACAAACGAACCGCCGGTATACACCGACTCGTCATAGGCACCGACCGGCGCCATACAGGCAAACCACACGCTGCGCTTGGATGCGATCTTGCGGTAGGCGCCGCTGCGAACGGCGGCAATGGCGGCAGTCTCGCGGTCGGTTATGTCAAACGCATTGAATTGGAAATACGCAATGAGGTCAACACCGGTCGGCAACATCTCGAGTTCGCGGTCCAAGTCAAAAATCACGGCGATGCGCACGCCGTCCACGTCGAACACCGGCGGCGCCCAACGCGTGTCGTTGTTCTCGCCACGCTGCAGGGCAATGCTCGAACGCGCCGGCACCACATGACCGTCCTTGAGCATCATGTAGTCGAGCAGCGGCTGACCCTCAAACGAAACCGCCGCGGGCACGATGCAGATCATGTCAAGCTCCTGGATGCGCTCGGCGACACCAGTCAAGCCGGCAAGCATGTCGTGCTCAAAGTCGGCAGCGCCCACCAGGCCACCGGGCATGGCGCCCATAAAGAGCGGAGCCGGAACGCACAGCACGCGCGCCCCGCGCTCGTGGGCCAGACGAGCCTGGTCCTCGATGCGGCCGCAAATGCCCTCAATATCACCCAGGCGCATATCGATCTGTGCAAGCGCGAGCTTCATGGCTCAGCCCTTTCCATCGTAAACCATCGAAATCGTAGTAAAAGCGCCGGCCGCATGATGCAGTCGGCGCTCGCATGTGCATATGCTAGCTATGATACCCCGAGCGGGGGCGCGCTCCTAGAACGTCGCAGACCACAGCCCGTGCAGGTTGCAGTAGGCATAGACGGTACCGGTCTTGGAACCGCCGGCAAAAAACGTCGCGGGCTTCATGCCGGGCTCAAGGTAATGGACCTCTAAGCGGCCCTCGGCCTCAAGGGCGATCCACTCAATATAGTGCTCGGGCAGGCTGGGGTGCTCGACCGAGCCAACGCGTGCGCGAATCACGTGACCGTCGCGCTCGGTCTCGACAACAGGCACGTGCTTCTCGTGCGCCGCGTCCTCAGTGTTTGCGGTCAGTTCCGTGCAACCGGCAGGGGTTGCAACGTCGTTGCCAAGGGCGGCAATGAGCTTACCGTCGGGGTCCTTAAAGAATTTCGCCATGATGTTCTCCTTTGCTGACGTGCCAATGTTCTTGATGGTTCTTATGCCCAAAGGCAGACAAACCATCCACGGCATTGCAAATGAACACATAACAGGCGGGGACGATGGGGCAGCGTGCGCTATCCGCCCTGGCGGCCCCACCCGAGCGGGTTAGCGCCCGTCGCCGCCCAGCAGCGCCAGAACATCTTCGCGGGTAAACAGCGCCGACGAGATGCCGTCGCCGCCGAGCACGCTGTTGACCAGGTCGCGCTTGGACTCCTGCATCTGCATAATGCGCTCCTCGATCGTGTCCTTGGCGATGAGCTTGTACACGGTCACGGTATGTTGCTGGCCAATACGGTGCGCGCGGTCGGTCGCCTGGTCCTGCGCTGCCACGTTCCACCACGGGTCGTAGTGGATGACCACGTCGGCCGCCGTCAGGTTAAGGCCCACGCCGCCCGCCTTGAGCGAAATCAAAAAGACCGGAACCTCGCCCGCTTGGAACTGCGCGACCATCTTGGCGCGGCTCTCCTTGGACGAAGCGCCCGTGAGCTTAAGGAAGGCGATGTCCTCCTTGGCCAAGCGCTTACCGATGATATCGAGCATACCCGTAAACTGGCTGAACAACAGGATGCGATGCCCGCCGTCGAGTGCGCCGTGCACGAGCTCCATGCACGTATCGAGCTTGGCGCTCCCCGCCTTGTAATCCTCGTAGTGTAGACGCGGGTCGCAGCAGATCTGGCGCAGCTTGGTGAGCTCGGCGAGCACCTTGAGCTTGTCCTTCTTAAACTCCCCAGCCTCGCGGTGCTGCACCTGCTGGGCGATGCGGTCCTGGTTGGCCAGGTAGAGTTTGCGTTGCTCGCCGGTAAGCTGTGCCATGACGGTGTCCTCGATCTTCTCGGGCAGGTCGGCCACCACGTCTTCCTTAACACGGCGCAGCACAAACGGCGACACGAGCGCCTGCAGGCGAGCGGCGCTATCGCCCTCGGCATGCTCGACGGGGCTCTCAAAGCGCTTGGCAAACGACTCGCGCGTCCCCAAAAGGCCCGGCATCAAAAAGTCGAAGATGCTCCAAAGCTCGGACAAGCGGTTTTCGATGGGCGTGCCCGTCAGGGCAAAGCGCGCGCCGGCAGGCAGGCGCTTTGCGGCGCGCGCCACCTGCGTGAGCGGGTTTTTAATGTACTGGGCCTCATCGAGCACCACGCGGGCAAAATCCTGCTCGACGTACTCGTCGATATCGCGCCGCATAAGATCATACGACGTCACAACCACGCTATGCTCGGCCACGCCGGAAATCTGTACACGACGTTGAGCTTTGGCGCCCACGATGGCGCACACATCGAGCGACGGGGCAAAGCGCTCCAGCTCGGCGGTCCAGTTGTACACGAGTGAGGCCGGGCATACCACGAGCGTGGGCTTGGTGTCCCCCGCCTCCACGCGCGCCAGGATATGCGCGATCATCTGGAGCGTTTTGCCCAGGCCCATGTCGTCGGCCAAGATGCCGCCAAGGCCCAGGTGTTCGAGCGAGCCGAGCCACTGGTATCCGTCGACCTGGTAGCCACGCAGCGTGGCCTTGAGCGAGGCGGGTACCGTAAAGTCCATCTTGCCGAGCGTGTCCAGGCGCTCGACGGTGCGGCGGAACGCAGCGTCGCGATCGGCCTCGAGCGCCGGCGTGCGCACGAGCATGCTATCGACAAAAAGGGTGCTCGACGCGGGAAGCGACACGCCGTCGAGCAGGTCGACGGCATCGACACCAAGATCTTCGGCAAGGCCAAACGCGGCGCGCGCCCCCTCGTCCAGGCGAATGATGTCGCCGGACGTAAGGCGCGCAAACGTTTGATGGCGCTTGTACGAATCGAGATAGACGGCAAGGTCCGCGGCCGAAAGCCCGCTCGCGCCCAGCTCGACATCGAGCAGATTGCTCTTAACGGTCGCACGAACCGAGAGCTTGGGCGCGGGGCGGACCGAGATCTGGCGCAGACGGTCGCTGAGCATGACCTCACCCAGTTCGGACAGGGCGGACAGGCCCTCGGTCAGCAGGCAGAACAAGCGGGCGTCATCGCGCTCCTCAAACGCCAGACCGCCCTCGTAGAAATCGAAGTACAGGGCCGCCGTATCCATAACGCGAAACTCCGCCACCTCGTCGCGGGGCGGCACACCGGGGCGCTGCTCTTCGAAGGGGCTGCCCGGAGCGCCCAGGCTAAAGAGATCCGCCGACCAATCGCCGTAGGTAACCGTAATTTTGCAGGTCACGAGCCCATCGTCGACACCGATCGCCATAGCAAAGCTCGGCTCGGGTGCCACGGTATCGAGCGCGGCGGGCGCGGTGAGGTCGGTGTAGTCGCGCAAAATGGGCAGCGCCATACGGCAGAACTCACCCACCTGCTCGGCGGCAATATGGGCGGGCGTGCGGCACGGCAGCAAGCGCGACAAAAAAGGTGCGGCATGCTGAGCAAATGCAGCGTCGGTACGGCGCGCGCGGCGCGTGTCAACCAAGTAGGCGGCATCGCCCGACGCAAAGCAGTACATATCGGCGGGCAGGCGCAGGTCATAGCTACCACCAGCCGCCGGCGCGATTTTGGCGGCAAGCAGCGGTGGGCGCTTAGCGGATGCCTCGTCCTCCCCTTGCGGAGACAGCTCAACCGCCACGTCGTAGGTGCGATGCGTCGTCATCCCCCGCGACCAGGCGGGCTCAAAGGAGATGGTCTGGCCGCGCAGCAGGTCCAGCACATATACGATGCTATGCTCGGACAGAGGCAACTGACGCTCGGCAACAAAACCGCTGCGGGCAAAGTCGTACGACGCCGAACGTGAGCTTGTGATGTCATCGAGATAGGCAACTGTCGTCACAACAAGGTTGAGCAGCTTTGCCGATGTTTCGTCAAAGGCCTCAGGTGAATGGACAAACGTGAGCTTCTTGCCATAGGAGAACGTGCCGCCGCGCACGTAGGCATCGGCCATGCCGTCGATGTCCTTGACCACGTAGGAGACCGATCCACAGCGAATGCGGAACTCGAGCGCCCAGCTAAAGCGGTCAGCGAACAGCGGATTGTAGTACGGCACCAACGAGGGCTCCAATGCCGCTTTGGGGGCGTCGGGATCGACGGCACCGGCAAGCTTGCGGCGCATGCTCGCCAGCTCATTCATGCGCGCGTCCGAAAGATCGGAGAGCGCCGCCATAAGGCTCGGGCTCGTGGGGACGGGCGCCGGGAAGGGAAAGTTGGGGTTGACGGCCGGCGCTTTGGGCGCGGTGCGCGCGGGCTGTTTCGGCTGCGCCGTAAACGTGCGAACCGGTGTGCGCAAACCTTCGACGGGCTCGGCGCCGCTGGCATCCAAATACGCCAGCGCCGTGGCAATAGCGTGCTTACACATACCGGGATAGCGGTATGCGGCGGGGCAGTCGCAGTCGTAGTCGATAACCTCGTGCTCGTCCATATCGAGCGCCACGTGCGTCTTGTACAGGTCGCCGCGCGAGCCGCGCACCGATCCCTCAACCGTCACGTTTTTGGAGAAGCGCGAGCCGCTGTCCTCAATCGACAGCACGGCGCCGTTGAGCATGAGCGAACGCCCCTTCATAAAGGTGCCGCTCAACGCCGCCTCTTTGCGAAGCGCCTGCACAAACGTCCCCTGCGCCATCACTTCCTCCAATCTCACCCGGGGTAGCTTAGATCACCGTCACGCGACCCTGGTTACCCACAATGGCCTTGGCCTCGGCCAGCAGCGGAATCGAACGCGCGTTGACCTTGGCAGGTACCTCGGCACGCAGTACGCGCCCGTCCACCTGCTCGATAAAGATCTCCACGCGGTCGCCGCCCGGGTTGGCGGTGAGCACCGTGGCCAGGCGCGCCATATTGCCCTGGCTAAAGCGGCTGTTGGGCACCATGACCTCAAACACCTTGGGCTTGTTGTTCTCCTCGTTGAGCTCGAGCGGCACGATCTCCTGCGCGATGATCTGGTCGCCGCGGTCCGAGCGCTCGAGTTTGCCCTTAATGCGCACAAAGGCATCGGACAGCTGCGCGCCGGTCTCGGGATCGACCTCGCCGTACAGGTACCCCTCGGCCTCTTTATAGGTCTTGGGGAACACGACGACGGTGGCCTCGCCTTCCATGTCCTCGAGCTGCACGATGCCCATGGGGTCACCGTTTTTGGTCACGCGCTTGGACACGCTCGAGACCATGCCGGCCCACCACAGCGCCTTGCCCTCGGGAATCTCCTGGTTGATGGTGCCGCCCGTAGGATTCTGAACTTCGTAGCCGGTATCGATCTGCGAGAACGAGAAGTCGCGCGCCTTGGCTAGTGCATACTCAAACGGGCGCAGCGGGTGGTCCGAGACATAGATGCCCAGAACCTCCTTCTCCTGGCTCAGCTTAAGGTGGCGATCCCACTCCTGGCCGTCCGGATCGGGCACGCTGACCTCGAAGCCCGAGCCCTCAACGTCGCCAAACATATCGAAGAACGACGTCTGGCCGCTCGCGCGATCCTTCTGGCGCTTTACCGCGGCATCGATGATGTTCTCGGGGTTGTTCTTGTCCACAAAGTGCATCATCTGGCGACGCGGATACCCCGTGGAGTCGAAGGCGCCTGCCTTGATGAGCGATTCGATCACGCGGCGGTTGGCCTGGCTCGAGTCCACGCGCTCGACAAAATCGTGCAGCGTCTTAAACGGACCGCCCGCCTCGCGCTCGGCGATAATCGCCTGCGCCACGCCGGTGCCCACGCCGCGGATGCCGGCCAGACCAAAGCGCACGCCCTCCTTGGTAGCCGTGAACTCGGTACCGGACTCGTTGACATCTGGCGAAAGCACGGGGATGCCGTCGTGGCGGCATGCCGAGACGTAGTGCACGATCTTGTCGGTCTTGCCCGTGTAGGACGTCAGAACGGCCGCCATGTACTCGTGCGGATAGTGCGCCTTGAGCCACGCCGTCTGCATAACCAGGATGGCGTAGCCGGCAGAGTGCGACTTGTTAAAGGCGTAGGACGCAAACTCAAGAACATCGTCCCAAATCTTCTGGGCGACCTCGCGCGTGTAGTTGTTCTTGATGGCGCCGTTCATCCAGTGGTCGTAGGTGGTCTCGTCCGAACCATCCTCCCAGTGGAGCACCGTCGAGGTGAGCAGCTTGATCTTTTTCTTAGCCACGGGCTTACGGATACGCGAGTCCGATTCGCCCTTGGAGAAGCCGCACATCTCGACGGAGATGAGCATGACCTGCTCCTGGTAGACCATGGTGCCGTAGGTTTCGCCCAGAATGTCGTCCAGACGGTCGTCGTAGGAGACGGCCGGCTCCTTGCCGTTCATACGGTTGATGTAGGACGACACCATGCCGGCGCCCAGCGGGCCCGGGCGGTACAGGGCGATCAATGCCACGACGTGCTTGTACTCGGTGGGCTTCATGTTTTTGATCGTGGCCGTCATGCCGGCGGACTCGACCTGGAAGACGCCGGCGGTGTGACCGGAGCCCATGAGCTTAAAGATCTCGGGGTCGTCAAAGGGAATCTCTTCCTCTTTGATGTCGATGCCGAAGTTCTTTTTGATGTTTGCCTTTGCCTTGGAGATAACCGTCAGCGTGCGCAGGCCCAAGAAGTCCATCTTGAGCAGGCCCATATCGGCGACGGTATGACCCTCGTACTGGGTAATCTCGACGCCGCCCTTGGTGTCGAGCTTGGTGGGCACGTGCTCGTTGACGGGGTCACGGCAGATCAGAACGGCGCAAGCGTGCACGCCCTCGCCACGGGTAAGGCCCTCGATCGAGAGCGCCGTGTCGATGATGCGGCGGGCGTCGTCGTCCTTTTTATATGCCTCGGCAAAATCGGGGTTAAACAGATCCTCTTTGCCGGGTTGCTTGTCGAGCACCTGCTTGAGTTTGACCTTGGGGTCGCTCGAGACCATCTTGGACAGGCGCTGGCCCATGTAGACCGGGTAGTCCAGGACGCGCGCGGCGTCGTTGATGGCCTGCTTGGCCTTAATGGTCGAGTAGGTGATGACGTGGGTGACCTTCTCGGGGCCGTAGAGCTGGCGAACGTGCTCCACGACCTCGAGGCGCCGCTCATCGTCGAAGTCCATATCGATATCGGGCATCTCGGTACGCTGCGGGGACAGGAACCTCTCGAACATCAGACCGTTCTCGAGCGGGTCGAACGCGGTGATGTTCATGGCGTAGGCGACGATAGCGCCGGCGGCCGAACCACGGCCAGGGCCGACACCGATGCCGTTGTCCTTGGCCCATTGCACGTACTCGGCAACGATCAAGAAGTAGGCGGCAAAGCCCTTGTCGCAGATGACCTTGTATTCGTACTCAAAGCGCTCTTTGATGTTGACGCCACCGATCTCGCGCGTGGCCCAGTCGTCACCGTAGTGCTGGCGCAGGCCCTTCTCGCACTCGCGGCGGAACTGGCTCTCGTGCGTCTCACCGGGGTCGAGCAGCGGGAAGCGCGGCAGGATGATGGAGTCCCAGTCCAGCTCTACGTAGCACTTGTCGGCGATCTCGAGCGTGTTGTCGCAGGCCTCGGGGCAATACGGGAACATCGCCCGCATCTCCTCCTCGGTCTTCATATAAAACTCCGAGCCGGTCATGCGCATGCGGTTGGGGTCGTCGACCTTGGCGTTCATGCCAATGCACATGATGACGTCCTGCACCGGCGCGTCCTCGCGGCGCAGGTAGTGGAAGTCGTTGGTGGCAATGACCTTGACGCCCACCTGCTTGGCGATATCGATGAGCGTGCGGTCCATCTGCTCGTCGGTCAGGCCGTTGTCGGTGGTGATGCCGTGTTCCTGGATCTCGATGTAGAAGTCGCCAGGTTCGAAGGTGTCGCGGAAGGTCTCGGCCCACTTGATGGCGCCCTCCATGTCACCGCGGTCGATGTATTTGGGAATGATGCCCGCGATGCAGGCGCTCGTGCAGATCATGCCCTTGGCATGGCGGCGCAGGTTGTCGAGCGTCACACGCGGCTTGTAGTAAAAGCCCTGCACGGCGGCCTCGGAGACCGTCTGCATCAGGTTGACGTAGCCCTCCTGGTCCTTGGCCAGAAGGATCATGTGGTAGAGCTCGGGCTTATGGTCGCGAGCGAGCGTCTCGTCCGGCGTAAAGTAGACCTCGCAGCCAAAGATGGGTTTGATGACCAGGGGCGGCTTGAGCTCGTCGATGTTGCCCTTCTCGTCCCACATGGCCATGTCCTTCACATACTGGGCATGCTCGCGCGGGTTTTCCTCGGGATCGGGCTCCACCAGCTCGTCGCGGCGGTCCTTTTCCAAGAAGGCCTTGTCGTGGCTCCAGGTTTTGTACTCGGGCGTGTTGTGGTTGACGGCGTCGCAGGCCAGCGCCAGATCGGGCACGCCATACATGTAGCCGTGGTCGGTAATGGCCACGGCGGGCATGCCAAGCTCAACGGCACGGTTGACCATATCCTGGATACGGGTTGCGCCGTCGAGCATGGAGAAAACGGTGTGGTTGTGCAGATGGACGAATGCCATGTGATGAGCTCCGATGCGGGTTCGTGTTCTGACTGAACGATTTTACCGCACGGCGCGGATAGCACCCGAACCTAGCCAAACCAACACGGGTAGTCAATTTGGGACCTTCAAAAAGGGGAATGAGGGCATCCAGATATATCGAGTATTACTGGAACCCCGGCGATGCGCGGAATGATTTGTGACGAATAGTCATGTCCATCAAGAAGGCTCGACGCTTCAGATAGCTCGTCAATCGATATATCAATTCTTGGAGACCTGTATTCCAACCATTTTTAATGAAACAACGGCGGTAATTGCTATCGCGATTGCACCAATAATACCGAGCGCTATCTGAATGGGATATAACCCCAACACATGTCCAAATATGGAGAAAAACACTGCAGAAAAGAGAGCCCTTACCAGAGACGCGACGGAAAGGATCGTCGCGCGGAGATCGTCCGCTATCGCGTCTTGGATTAAGTTTTCCGAAGTGATGTACACCACTTCTGGGAGAAAACAAAGCACCATGCTAAGGCCAAACAAACACAGCGGATTTGAAGCGAACCACGGAAGAATCATGAAAAGGCCAGCCTCGATTAGCATCGAGCCGAGCATGGTATTTCTTTTCCCGAAACGCAATGAGAAGAAATCTGCTGCAATGTAGGCCGTCGCATTTACTGCATAGGATGCACCGAAAAAGATTCCTATTATGGAGACGGGAGCATCAAATGCGTCGAATACCAACTGATTCAAGTTGTAATAACTCCCATAGAATCCATCGAGCATGCTTGTGCCGATTAGAAGAAGCAATACCGCAAAAGCGGATTCTCCAACACGCCAGGTTTCGCGTCTGAACATCTTGGCCGCGTCAAACCTTCCCTTTTCAGAGCTTTCAGAACGGGTCGCTTCCGTCCTCTCAATGGGATACAGAAGGAAAAGCTGCAGGAGATAGAAAACGGAGACACATACGTAGAGGGCGCTCCAAGATACTTGGGCAATGAAAGATCCGAGCACAATTGCCATTCCCGTAGCGATTGATTGTGCGGCAAGCAGCCGAGCATTGATGGTGAGGAAGCGCTCTCCTTGACCGGCATTCCGGGCAATTTCATATAAAAGTGCTTGTTCGGATCCCGATTGAAGGGAGTAGGCGAGTGCCTCAACAAGGGAAAGCACGACAAGAAAGGGGCCTGAGAGCAACAGCATGCCAGCCGTATGGAAGAAAAGCAGCAGCACGCCCACTTGAATCGAAAACTTCTTTCCAAAGAAATCGCCTATCAGCCCTGTTGGCAGCTCGAGGACGACCGTTGCAATGTTAAACAGGGCTTGATAAAGCGCGATTTCCGTGACAGACATTCCTTTCTCCGCAAGGAAAAGTAGAAACACTCCCCGATTTAAAACAAATCCCGCGAGAACGAAAAAGGTGGAATAGATGTGCAGTTGCGTAGCGGCATTCTTATTCATTCGGCACTTCCATCAACTAATTTTGTCGGGCCGCTCGCTACTGACTCGAAGCCTGAAGTGTTCACAGTTGATGTGAAGAGCGGTAAAGCTTTTGCACAGGGTATCAATGGAATACATCCGAAGCGTTTTCGGCAGTATCATCGGCGAAGGCGGGATTAGCCTTTACGCGGCGCTCACCCTCGATGTATTTGACGATTTGATCAATCGTCTGTTTGGCGTGGCTCTTGAGCTTGCGCTCGTAGAAGAAGAGGCCGAGCTTGCCGCGCATGCCAGACGTGTTGCCACCCGCACCCTGAAAATCCTCGGTATAGGTGAGCTCGCAAGCACCATCGCCAGCAGGTGCAGTCTCATAGCGCATGGTATTGATGCCCGCCGCATACTGAAAACGGACCTCATAGAGGCACGGGTAGTCAAAGTGCTTGATCTTAACCTTGATCGCCGTGCCCTTGGTCTTGCCTTTTGCGGACTGGGCGCGCTTCTCGTACTTATAGCCGTTGAGCTTATTGCGGCTAGGACGTTTGCCCGTGACGTTCTCGATATCCTGCATGATGGACCCCGCGAGAGCGTCAAAAAGCTCCTCCGGCGTCACCTTAAGCGTTTTGGTGAGCTGCATGATGGCCCCTTATTCGTTTGAACCGTTCGGGCCATTGTACCGCCCCAAGCTCTCCCATGCGTTGCGGTGCCATTTGGACGATTGAGGGCCTTACGGCCGCAAAACCAACCAAATAGCACCATAAAGCCTGAGGTGGCTAGAGGCTGTAGGTGACCACTTGGGGCTCGCAGGGGTTGGCGGGGTCGACTTGCTCCACGCGGACGAACTTGACGGTCACGGCCTCAAAGCCCGCCTTGTGCAACACATCGGCGTAGACGCGCGCCTGCAGGGCGTGCTTCTCCTGCAGCTGTTCCGGCGTCTCGTCCGGTGTGCCGCCCGTCTTGTAGTCGATGACCAGCGCGCGTGACGAATCCGCCGGGTTCGTCGCCAGTGCATCAATGGCGCCCTCGGCATAGGCACCGTAGCGGGCGATGTCCTCGTCCTCGCAGCCCAGCGAGAAGAACGGCACCTCGGCACGGATGCACGGCCAGGCAAGCAGCTCGGCACGGACCGCCGACTTGAGCCAGCGGTCCAGGGCAACGTCGAAGCGCTCGCGCTGCTCCGGCGTCAGGTGCCACAGGCGCGTCAGCGCATCGGCACGCTCAGCGGGCAGCGCATCGGCACCCACCTCGATCAGCCACTGGCAGGCGGCATGGAACGCCGAGCCCAGCGCCATGGGGTTGCCGGCGGGCTCGACAGCAGCCACGTCTGCATCGGCCATCTCCGAGCCATCCGACTCTGCATCATCGCCTGCCTCGTCCATGGGAACACGAGTCTCGGCGGCACGGTCTTCCGTCTCGGCATGCAGCGCCGCGGCAATTGACGAGTAGCTGTACGAATCGCGCGCCGGATACGGGCAGGTGCCCATGCGCACGCCCACCGCCTGGGGATACACGAGCTCAAACGCATCGGGCTCGGGGTCGGCAGGACCGGGCACAGTTGAGTGCGCAGCATTATCGGCGGCATCGGCATCGCCGCGGACAAGCCTGCCCTCGGCATCCAGAGAAGCATTGGCCTCAAACGACTGCTCACCAAAAGCAAAGTCAGCCAGCGAGATGAGCTCGTAGTCGCCCGGCTGGGAGTTGTCGAACACCAAACGGTCGGCATCGAGCTGCGGCATGTCCAGGCCGTCCGTCGGCAGAATACGACGCAGCACGTCGTAGGTCAGATCGGTCTCGACGTCGAAGGTCGGCGCCGTCACCTTGCCACGGCTCACGCCGGCATCCATCGCCAGAATGACCAGCTCGCGCGCACGCGTCATGGCAACATAGAGCAAGCGGGCCCGCTCCTCGAGCGAAAGCTGCAGGTCGTCGTCGCGCAGGCGGGCAAATGCCTCGGCGGGAGAGCCCGTCGCACAGACGTCCTCCATGAGCTCTGGCGGCAGCCACAACGACGTGCCCTTGCCCTTAAACGCATGCTCAAACTGCTTTTTGACGTCGTCGCCCTTCACAAAGGTTCCGTCGGCGAGCTTAACGCCGTCGAAGCGTGCCGGCAGCGCCACGATCTGCGCTCCGCCCTCGACGCGACCCATCTGTGCCGCACCCGAGGACTTACGAACGCCAAAACACTCGGCAACCGCTACGACCGGATACTCCAGACCCTTGGACGCATGCACCGTCATGATGCGTACCGCGCCGTCGCCCTCCTCGTTGAGCGCGCCCGGGGCCTCCTTGCCCGCCAAGAAGCGGTCGAAGGCGAGCGCAATGGAGCGCGGCGAGTTGCCGAGCTCGGCCTCTGCCTCGGCCACGGCGTCGAGCGCCTTGAGCACGTTGGCGGCAATGGCCTTGCCCTCGGGACCACGCTGTGCCAGACGCACAAACCAGCCGGAGGCGTTGACCACGTCGCGCGCGATGGCGGCGAACGAATCGCGGCCCACGCGACGGAGCGCATACCGCAGCACCTCGCGGGCGCGCGTCACGAGCGGCAAGTCTTGCAAACCCGGCACATCGGAATCGCTCATGATGCCCACGTCGATGTTGCGGCGCGAGGTTTCCCCCGTCTGGTCGTCCAGCTTGGTCGCCAGCGCCAGGAACTCCTGAGCGCCGAGCGCAAACATCGGCGAGGCCAGCAGCGGCATAAGACCCTGCGCCGTATCGGCCGGGTTAGCAAGCGCGCACACCAGGGCACGCACCGTTTGGACCTCGGCAGCCTGGGCAAAGACCGAGCCGCCCGCGATGACGCAGTCGAGCCCCTGGTCGCGAAACGCCTGTGCGTAAACATCGGCATTGGTCATGCGGCCCAGCAGCAGCACCATGCCGCCCTGGGGCTGACCGGCATCGGCAAGCGCGCGGAACCGCTCCGCGATCGCGCGGGCCTTGGCCTGTGTGCGCTCCTGCGTACTGCCGCCGGCAACAAAGAGCGCCTGGCGACGCGAGGCGTCTGCCACCAGCGTGTCCTTGCGGCCGTCACTCGCCTCAAGGTCCAAAAAGCCCTGCATCAGGCCGCCGTCATCGCCGTCGAAGACGCGTGCCACGTAGCGCAGCACCTCGTCGTGGCTGCGGAAGTTGCGCACGAGCTTGACGAGCTCGCCGGCGGGGACATCCAGCGTGTCGACCGTCTCGGACGCCGCCGTCGAGCCCACCTTGCGCTCTTGGCGACGGAACACCTCGACCTCGGCGCCGCGGAAACGATAAATCGACTGCTGCGCATCGCCCACGGTACACAGCGCACGCTCACCCGCGCCGGTCAGGTAACGGATCAGGTCAACCTGCATCTGGTCGGTATCCTGGAACTCATCGATCATGACCATCTTAAAGCGGCCCTCATAGGCTGCTCGAATAGCCGGGTAGTCGCGCAGCGCCTCGTACGCCATACGCAGTAGGTCGTTGTTATCGAGCGCGGACTGGCCGGCCTTCAGTGCGCGATACTCAGCCTCCACGGAACGGGCCAGGCCCACCAGCGCATCGAGCGCGGGGGCACCGCAGGCCAGCACGATATTGATAAACGCATCGGCAGCCTCGGCCTTGAGTAGCTCCACCTGCTCCTTAGAAAACGCCTTGCTCGCCCGAGGCATGCTGCACGACATCATGAGTCGCGCCGCATCCTCCATGGTTTTGCCACTCGCCTCAAACGCGTCGATGGCGTCGAGTGCCACCTGTGCCTTTTCGGTCGCGGCCTTGCTCGCACCCAACGCCGCGCGATAGGCGTCGGCAAGCGCCGAGGTGTCAGCCTGGCCGCGCGCCACGCACACATCGTCCATGCCGCCCGGCAGCTGGCTCGATAGCTCCAGCAGGTCGCGCACCAGTCCTTTAATGGTGGTACCGGCGCCAAACGGCCCACCCTCGCCCGCCATGGGATACCAAGCGTAGAGGGCCTTAAGCGAAGCGGCGAGCTCGGGGGCGGCATCGGGCGCCGTCGCGCGGGCCAGCACATGCTCAACAGCCTGGTCCATAAGCTCGTCGGTATCGGTGAGCACCGTGAACTCGGGATCGATGCCCAGCTCCAACGCATGTGCGCGCAGGATACGCGAGCACATGCCGTGAATGGTCGAGATCCACGCATCGTCGACGGTCAGGGCTTCCTCGTCCATGCCCTCGTCGATGAGCGCGCGGCGCACACGGTCACGGATCTCGGCCGCGGCGTCTTTGGTAAAGGTAATGGCGAGCACCTGATCCAGATGCTCAACGAACGGACCGGATTCGGGCGAGAGCGCGTAGACGATGCGGCGCGTGAGGGTAAAGGTCTTGCCCGAACCGGCACCCGCCGAGACAAACAGCGGACGGTCGAGCGTTTTGACGATCTGCAGCTGTTGCGGCATCAAAGTCGAAAGATCCATGGTCTACACGTCCCTCCTTACAAACGTTCCTTCGTGGTTATACGAGCAGCGCGCATGCGCGGCCTGAGCCGACGTCGGGTCGACGGCGGCAACGTCGCCTGCCTCGAGTTCGTGCAGGCGCTCGGCGATGCCGGCCTCCACGCGATCGAGCAGGGCGTCGAAGTCCATGCTGCCACCCTCGCCGGGAAAGCCCTTCTTAAGCCCCGGGATGCGGCCGTCACCACGCTCCTCCTCGAGCAGCTCGGCACTCGCGGCGCCGCGCAGCGCCGGTTTGCCGCCCTTGGTCGAAAAATAGAGCGCCGCACGGGCATCCAGATCCAGCGCCCGGCGCATGGCCTGCGCATAGATAAGCGTCTGGGTATGGGGCGGCAGCCACCGCGGGTCGTCGATGGCGGCCTCGCCCGATTCCTCGTCGCGCACCGTGGGGTCGGCGAGTTTAAACTCCTCAACGCCCGTGCGATGCTTGTAGTCGATTACCACGGCGCGATTCTCGGCATCCACATCCACGCGGTCGATGCGCCCGCCGAGCGGCCAGCCGGCATACTCGACCTGGAGCTCGTTGAACGCAAACTCCAGGTAGCGCGGCGCGAAGGGCGCGAGCGCCTCGGACTCGTAGGCAAGAACGCCCTCCAGCTGCGGCAAAATCTCGGCCACCTGGCGCTCCTCCACCGGGGAGAGCGGCACGAGCGGGCCCTCGGTACCGCGCTTGCCCGCATGCTCGGCCAAGGTCTCGTCAAAGACCTCGCGCAGCAGCTCCTTCGCGCGTGGCAGATTCATGGGTGTCACGCGCTCCATGCCCTCCTGGGGCAGACGGGCATGCAAGTGTTCCAGCACGTCGTGGACAAAGTTGCCCTTCTCCATATTGCCAAAGCCAGCGTCGATCGACTGGGGCTTCACGCGGTACGAGACGAACCAGCATAGCGGGCAGGTCGAATAGGCCTCGATCTGCGAGGCAGACGTCAGGCGCGGCACCAGCGGCGCATCCTCGCCCTCGCCATCGCGGTGGCGCAGGATCAGGTACGGCACAGCCGCCTCACTCAAATGCTGAGGAGCCTCACACGCGACGCGCTTGCACTCGATGCCCTCGCCGGCCGCTGGATCAAAATCGGCGACGATACCGCCCTCGCCCACGCGCGCAACCTTGACGGCGCCAGCGGCCTCGGCATGCGCCCGCAACTCGGTCCACACGGCAGCCGGATAGCACTCGCGCGCCTGGCGATCGTGGGTCACGCGGGCGAGCACAACGGGGCCGCGTGCCGCCTGCATCGCACGGTCAAAGCGCACGCGCAGCAGGGCCGTGGGCTCAAGCGTCACGCCGCTGCGCCCCAGCTCGGCCGTCAGCGTAGCTAGCGGGCCCTCCTCATGTGAGAGCGGGTAACTGTCCAGATCGACGTCGGCAAACAGCACGGCATCGTAGCTGTCGGGGCGCAGGGCTGCCGCATCGGCAAGCGACGCAAAGCACACCTGGGCGCGCGGCGCGCGGTCGACCTCGTAGGTCCCGTAATCGTATGCGGTGCTGCGCTTGTCCACCTTGGTACGAACGCCGTCGAGCACGGGCACGGTCGCGGCCTGCGACACGTCGAGCGCGCGGGCGTCGTTCATAAGGATGTCGATGGCATGGCGCAGCAGAGCCGTCTCTGCCTGGCGACGGGCCTGGCCGTCAAGGCCGCCTAGAGCGCGATCGGGCAACGCCTCGGCGACGGCGAGCATTGCCTTGAGCGCCGTCACGGGTTTGTCGCGCCACAGAGCCTGGAACACGTCCGAGGCCACGCACGGCACGTTCTTAAACCAGTTCTCATCACTGGCAGCCTTGCGCGTGCCCCTGACCTGGCCCTGCACGCTCTGCAGCAGGCTCTTGACGGCCGAGGTGGTCTTGCCGCGCGACAGGCGCATGTTCTTGTCGAAGGTGCGCGCGCTGGCGGCATCGGCACCCGAAAGCGGACTGTAAATCCAGTCGGTAAGCTCCGGCGCGGGCCACCACTCGGTCTTGGAGGCGGTGCCCTCGTCGGCGGCCTTCATGCGCTCAATCAGATTGGCGAGCGCCGTGAACTGCCTGCCCGCGATGGATTGGGAAAATGCCGTGAACTCGGTTGTCTCGGCCGCAATATGACGCGCCGCCAAACGGGCAGCGAGTTCACCAAACAGCTGGGGCGCCCGGGCAGACACCACGAGCACGCGCACGGGGTCCGCGGACGCCGCGACACCGCCGTCGACCGCGGCGTCCTCACACGTTTTTACCAGCTCATCGATCGCATCCACATAGGCGTGGGCGCGGGCGTGAGGGCCGGCAACCTCTACAAAGGTAGGCTGAGCGGCGGACTTGGAGGCAGTCTGGGGCGCGGCGGCACCCTCGCCCAGCGGCGCGGCCTCAAACAGCACACCGCGGGCAACAAATGCCGCGGCAAGTTCCTCGCGCATTGCCGCCTGCTCGCGGGCAAGCAGCACAACGACCTCTCCCCCATTGTTCGCCACGGCCGACAGCAGCTCGAGCAGGCCGTGCGTAAACGTTGTGATGCCGCGCACACATACCGCGCGGGCGCACGCCGGAAGGTTGTCGGCCAGCACCTCGGCCATAAGGTCAGCCGCCTCGCAGGGCTCGACCATGTCTCGACGGTCCAAGCCGCTCGCATAGGCACTCAACAGCTCGAACACGCGAGCCTCGGCGTCGCTCTTGGGATTGGGCCGGCAAACGTCGCCGCAGCAGCGCTCGGCACCCGTTCCCGCTACGCCCGGCAGCACATCGCGGGCCATGCGCGCGAGCATGCGCACCGTGCCCTGACTGTGCGAAAGCGGCTGCAGGTCGGCATCGCCGCGACGGGCGATCATGTCCGAGAACAGCATCTGGCGCTGCATGTTGTCGACGAAGCTGCGGCCATCGCCCATAAGCTCCCACAGCGAACGAAGCCACGACGCGGGGGTTTTGTAGTCAACGCCCAGCGAGGCGCCAGCAACCGCAGCATCATGACGGCACAGGTCGAGCTCGCCAAACGAGGGCGCCAGCAAAACGGCACGCCCGTGGCGGGCAACCAGGTCGGCGAGCAACGCCGCCTCGGCATCGCTCAAGTCCGTACCGGTATGGGTGGTATAGATTCGAACAGGCATGGTCCTCCACTCAAACCGTTCGTAATAATCAATGCATCCATCCTACCCGCCCACGCGGACAGATTTGCCCCACGCCAGCAGATTTCCTCCGTCCCCAAGGGATCAAAAAACCGCCCCCGAAGGGACGGTTCTGCGCAATTCGTTTTTGCCGCTGGCCTACTCGCCATCCTCCAGTTTGATGAGGATCTTGCGATAGCCACCGTACTCGCCATTAAGTGCCTTGGACACGCGGCTCACCGTGGTGGACGAAGCGCCGGTGCGGGCCTGAACCTCAACATAGGGCTCGCCCTCATCCAGATAACGCGCAACCTGCAGGCGCTGAGAAAGATCGCAGATCTCGCGCGGTGTACAGATATCGGTTAAAAACGCCTGGATATCGTTCTCGTCGTCCAAAAGACTAAATGCGTGGACCAGCTGCTTGACATCAGGCTTGTCAAACATGTTCTCGATATTCATCGATCACCGCCAAACCCGCCAAAAGGCATCGAAGTTGATACTGACATCGGGCATCGTTCGCCCGTTCTATGCAATAAAACAATGCATGGGGCATTTGCCCGTAGCAGTGTAGCACACCACTAAACTAAAGCGACAAGACTCTCTGTCAGCGGCACGTTTTTCAGGACGAACGCCGCTTAGAAGCCGAATGCGCACGTAAGCTCCACGAATATTTGAGACAATGGGCGCCCAAACACCGCGGCGCGCGCAACCATCCATGTCGCCGCCGCAAGCCGCTTCACGCGACGCCAGCAACCCCGGCGCAAGAAAGGATTCACGCCATGCGCTTTATGCTTAACTGGCTCTTCACCTCGATCGCCATCGCGATCGCCACGTTCCTCGTCCCCGGTATCCAACCTTTCGGCTTTGCCGAGGCCTGGGTCTGCTTTGCCTTTGTGGGACTGTTCCTCAACATCGTCGATTCGTTCGTCAAGCCGTTCCTCACGGTCATCTCGCTGCCGCTCACGATCATTACGCTCGGCATTTTCCAGCTCGTGCTCAACAGCTTTATGCTGGAGCTCGCCAGCTACCTGTCGGTCAACCTGTTGGGCGTCGGCATCTCCATCGCCGGCTTTGGCTCGGCCTTTATGGGCAGCATCCTAGTGTCCATCATGCGCAGCATCCTCGATAGCATTGCCGAAGAGTAGAACGCCCCCGACACAGACGCATCGGACCAAATCAAAGGCCGCCCATCGCAAAAATGGGCGGCCTTCTTATTTGCCAAGTCTCAGAGGGCAAGAAAATCTACCATTCCCACCCTGCCCCCACATGGCAAGTGGGGTTAGATGATGTAGTCGTAGCCTTCGTTGGGGGCGACGAGCTGGTCGAGCGTCACGCCGTCGAGGTAATTGTTGATGAGCTTGTCCAGGTTCTTCCACACGTCGAGCGTGGGACACTTATCAGATCGCGAGCAGCCCTTGCAGTCGCCATCCAGGCAGGCGACCGGCGCCAGACTGCCCTCGGTCAGGCGCAAGATTTCGCCCACCGTGTACTGCTCGGGCGGGCGCGTGAGCACATAGCCGCCGCCCTTGCCGCGCATGCCCGAGAGCATATTGGCGCGCACGAGCGTAGCCAAGATGTTCTCGAGATATTTCTCGGAAATCCCCTGTCGCGCGGCGATCTCTTTGAGCGGAATGCGACCGGCCGCCTGGTGCTCGGCCAGATCGACCATAACGCGCAGGGCATATCTGCCCTTAGTAGAAACCAACATGTATAGTGCTGCCTTTCGGTCATTTAGTCCGTAGAAATTCTAGCCGAAAAATAGTTTTGAAAATACCCGTTCCGGTCAAGATGGTTAATCGACTCGCAATAATCTTCTATTTCCTATTGCATTACTAGGCTTTAGTGTCTAGTATGCTTCCCAACAGCTAAACGAACAACCTATAAGGTTTATGGGTTTAGCTGCCACACGCGCCGTGAAGCCACACGGTATCCAGTCATTTGAACACTTTGGAGGTTCACCATGAGCAATGTGTACACATCCATCGATCAGCTTATCGGCCACACTCCGCTTCTGGAGCTCACTCACTTTGAGGCCGATGAGGACCTCAAGGCCCGCGTGCTCGTCAAGCTGGAATACTTCAACCCCGCCGGATCCGTTAAAGACCGCGTCGCCAAGAACATGATTGACGAGGCCGAGAAGGCAGGCAAGCTCGTGCGTGGCGGCGACTACACCATCATCGAGCCCACGAGCGGCAACACCGGCGTCGGCATCGCCTCGGTGGCGGCCGCCCGCGGCTACAAGGTGATCATCACCATGCCCGAGACCATGTCCGTCGAGCGCCGCAAGCTGATGCAGGCATACGGTGCGCAGCTCGTGCTCACCGACGGCTCCAAAGGCATGAAGGGCGCTATCGCCAAGGCCGAAGAGTTGCAGAAGGAGACCCCCAACAGCATCATCGCCGGCCAGTTTGTGAACCCCGCGAACCCGGCCATTCACAAGGCCACGACCGGCCCCGAGATCTGGGACGACACCGACGGCAAGGTCGACATCTTCGTCGCCGGCGTCGGCACCGGCGGCACCGTGACCGGCGTGGGCGAGTTCCTCAAGGAGCAAAACCCCGAGATTCAGGTCGTCGCCGTCGAGCCCGCCACCTCCCCGGTGCTCTCTAAAGGCCAGGCCGGCCCGCACAAGATCCAGGGTATCGGTGCCGGCTTTGTGCCCGACGTCCTCGACACCCAGGTCTACGACGAGATCATCCCCGTCGAGAACGACGACGCCTTTGCCACCGGCCGCGCCGTGGGCCACAAGGAGGGCGTGCTCGTGGGCATTTCGTCCGGCGCCGCCGTGTGGGCCGCACTGCAGCTGGCCAAGCGCCCCGAGAACGAGGGCAAGACCATCGTGGCGCTGCTCGCCGACACCGGCGAGCGCTACCTGTCCACGGCACTCTTCCAGGACTAGAGCTCTCGTTCCTAGAACGAGTCCAAGGCACGCCGGTCTCCCCTCTCTTCTGGCAGCCTGAGCTCATCCCAACAGGGTGTCCCACAGGACGCCCGAACTTGCTACAATGTCTGCGGCGCGGAACCAGCCTCCCGCGCCGCTTTTCTTTTTTGGCCACATGCCACCAAGGAGAACCTCCCCATGCACAACAAGCGCGTGCTCGTCGCCATGAGCGGCGGCGTCGATTCCAGCGTGACCGCGTATCTGCTCAAAAGTCAGGGTTACGAATGTGTCGGTGCCACCATGCGCCTCACCTGCCCCGCGCCCGATCCCACCACGGGCATGAGTAAGTTCGACCGCGACATCGCCGATGCAAAGGCCGTCGCCGAGCGCATAGGCATTCCCCACCATGTGCTCGACTTGCAGCAAACCTTCGACCGTAACGTAATCGAGCGCTTTGTGAACGCCTACCAGGAGGGGCTGACGCCCAATCCGTGCATTATCTGCAACCGCCACATTAAGTTTGGCGCGCTGCTCGATGCAGCGCTGGACATGGGCTGCGACTACATCGCCACGGGCCATTACGCCAAAACAAGCCAGGCGGCAGACGGCACCTGGCAGCTGCATCGCGGCGAGGACCCCAAAAAGGACCAGAGTTACTTTTTGTATTCGCTTACGCAGGAGCGTCTGGCGCGCACGATTTTTCCGCTGGCGGGTCTGGACAAGGAGCGCGACGTGCGCCGGATTGCCGCCGAGCAGGGCTTCATCAACGCCAAGAAGGCCGAAAGCGAGGATATCTGCTTTATTCCAGACGGTAACTACGCGGGCTATATCGAGCGCCGCTGCGGACATCCCGCTGCACCGGGCGACATTGTGTGGCGCGACGGCAGCGTGGTCGGACGCCACAACGGCGCGCTGCGCTACACCATCGGCCAGCGCAAGGGCCTGGGCGTCGCAATGGCGCATCCCGTGTATGTGACGGGCGTCGACGCCGCCAACAACACCGTGCATCTGGGCGAGGCCGAGGACCTGACGGCCGCAGCACTCACGGCCAACGACTGGATCTGGAGCGCCCCTGCTGACCGCATGGAGGCAGAGCTCGACGCCGGCGGCATTCACGTGGGCGCCAAGTACCGCTACCGTCAAAAGGACCAGGCAGCAACCCTTACACGTGGCGAAGACGGGCAAATGCTGCTAACTTTTGACGAGCCACAGCGAGCCATCGCCCCCGGCCAGGCAGTCGTCGTCTACCGCGGCGACATCGTCTTGGGCGGCGGCACCGTTACGTCAGCCATCAAATAACAGCTCCCCGCCACCGCAAGTTATAGAGGACGCCCCGGCTGGCATCGCTGCAACAACCGGGGCGGCAGGCTCGAT
Organism: Collinsella sp. AM18-10; assembly: GCF_003471585.1. Taxonomy (GTDB): domain Bacteria; phylum Actinomycetota; class Coriobacteriia; order Coriobacteriales; family Coriobacteriaceae; genus Collinsella. The sequence goes on along the minus strand of NZ_QRJO01000003.1, from coordinate 101,894 downwards.
GAGCATTGTCGATGCGTCTAGCGCTGAACGTAGGCGCGGACGAGCTCGTAGGTATTGCGCACGCCGTCGATGTGGCTGCGCTCGTAGTTGTGGCTCGCATACACGCCGGGGCCGATCAGACCATGGCGAATGTCGTAGCCGGCAGAGAGCGTGGCCTCGACGTCGGAGCCGTAGTGCGGGTACACATCGATGGCGTAATCGAGCTCCAGCTCGCGCGCGATATTGGACAGCGTGGTTACCAGATCGTAGTTGTAGGGGCCACCCGAATCCTTGGCGCAAATCGACACCATGCGCTCGGTGCAGCCCAGGTCGTCGCCCACGCAGCCCATGTCAACGCTGATCATCTCGCACGTATCGGCCGACACGAAAGCGCCGCCGTGACCGACCTCCTCGTACACGGTAAAGAGCAGCGATACCTTGCGCGAAAGCGTCACCTCGCCGCCAGCAACGGCGCGGGCCAAACCCAGCAGAATCGACGCGGACAGCTTGTCGTCAAGGAAACGACTCTTGATGTAGCCGCTCTCCGTCACCGTGGTGCGCGGATCCATAGCGATGATGTCGCCGGTCTGAATGCCCAGCTCAAGTACGTCGTCCTTGCTGTCGACATTCTCATCGAGCAGGATTTCCATATTCTTCTCGATGGTCTTGACCGGCTCATCGGCCACATGCGCCGAGGGCTCGGTGTTGAGGACCACGCCCGTGTAAACATTGCCGTCGCGCGTGTAAACGGTGCAGTTCTCGCCATCGGCCGTAGACCACTGATGCCCGCCGAGCGTCGTGGGGCGCAGGCGACCATTGTCCTTAATGGAGCGCACCATAGCGCCCAGAGTATCGACATGGCTCGCCAACACGAGCGGCTCGCCCTCGCCACCAAGCTCAACGAGCACGTTACCCTTATTAGAACGCTCGGGCCCAAAGCCCATATCGCGCAGGGTCTCCATCAGATAATCAGTCGCCGCACGGGTATAGCCCGTAGGCGAAGCAATCGAGGTAAGCGCCTTCAACTGGTCAGTAATATAGGAGAGCGTAGAATCCATCTTGGACACCAAAGTCACCCTTTCATATCGAATTAAACTCACAGCAACAATACCACCGCGAACCATCTTTTTACCTAGCGAGATGACCCATCGAGCTCCCCAGAACTGCGCCCGCCACGATAAGCAGATACAAGGCGCCATCCAACAATGCGCCCCTCACATCCCGCCTTTCCGGCACCCCGGCATTTGAGAAAAGAACGCAGGCGATCCCGGGCTTCCCTCCGGGCGCATTCCGCAGGACGTAAAAGACCCCGCCGCGCAACGCGCGCAGCGGGGCCTTTTACATGTCCGAGGACGCGCCCGGAGGGAAGCCCGGGACCGCCGACGGGAGTAATTTACTCAGCCGGGCAGATCTTCTTGAAGAGCTCGATGACGTCGTCGAGCGTCGCCTCGCGCGGGTTACCCGGGAAGCAGGCGTCAGCCATGGCGTCCTTGGCCAGGACCTCGATCTCGTCAGCCTTCATGGCCTCGCAGACGTGCGGAATGTTCACGTCGGCAGAGAGCTGCTTGACGGCGGCGATGGCGGCGTCGGCAGCCTCGTCGGTGCTCATGCCCGTGGTGTCAACACCCATGGCAACGGCAACCTTGGCCAGGCGCTCGGCGCAAACCGGCTTGTTGAACTCCATAGCGATCGGCAGCAGCATGGCGCAAGCGACGCCGTGCGGGGTGTCGTAGTGGGCAGACAGGGTGTGAGCCATGGCATGGTCGATGCCCAGGCCGACGTTGGAGAAGCCCATGCCGGCGACATACTGGCCAAGAGCCATACCCTCGCGGCCGGAGCCGGGCTGACCGGACTTGGCCTCGGCGACAGAGTCGCGCAGGTTCTCGCTGATCAGCTTAATGGCCTCAAAGTGGAACATGTCGGAGAGCTCCCAAGCGCCCTTGGTGGTGTAGCCCTCGATGGCGTGGGTCAGGGCGTCCATGCCAGTGGAAGCGGTAAGGCCGGCGGGCATGGAAGCCATCATGTCGGGGTCGACGACGGCGACCTCGGGGGCGTCGTTGGTGTCGACGCACACGAACTTGCGGACCTTCTCGGGGTCGGTGATGACGTAGTTGATGGTCACCTCAGCAGCGGTACCGGCGGTCGTCGGCACGGCGATAGTGAACACGGCATGGTTCTTGGTGGGAGCAACGCCCTCGAGGCTGCGGACATCGGCGAACTCAGGGTTGTTGATGATGATGCCGATGGCCTTGGCGGTGTCCATGGAAGAGCCGCCACCGATGGTCACGATAGCGTCAGCCTCGGCGGCCTTGAAGGCCTCGACGCCGTCCTTGACGTTCTGGATGGTGGGGTTGGGCTTGATCTCGGAGTAGAGGCTCCAAGCGATGCCGGCGGCGTCGAGCTCGTCGGTCACCTTAGCGGTAACGCCAAACTTGACCAGGTCGGGATCAGAGCAGACGAAGATCTTCTTGTAGCCGCGACGCTGGAGCTCGCCGGGGATCTCCTTGATGGCGCCGGAACCATGATAAGAAATGGTATTGAGAACGAAACGATTAGCCATTGATAGCCTCCCATCGTGTGCGGGGCACCCATTACGCCCCACGCTATGAGTCCCATCCTAACGCTTTTGAAACAAAAAACACGTGAGAACATCAAAATTGTTAAAGCGTTTCAACATAATAACGGAGCCCCAGTCCTTCCCTCCCGACAGCAGCGAAGGCTAGATTATAGGAGCAATCGCCCAAAGAATACGACCGACTCAGTCTATAAATTGTTTCTGTTTTGGCAATATATGTTTGACAATACGTTTATAAAAGGATACTTTATAGTAAACAAAATGCATGCAGCAAATAGCGTCATTCATTTTGTTAGAAATTGCCCATGCGGTTATTGCAGCTGCATGTACCGCAACGTACAGCGCAATTCTCCGCACGAAGTAGAAGACGGTTCCAATTCGATCGAGGCGATGACGCGTGATGGCTACTGGTCCTAAATCGAGCAAGACGGCTACAAACGAATATCGAATCTCAATTGAAGGTAATCCTTATCCGCATACTCTGGCTCTCATCAACCCAGCGGGAGACAACCTCAACATCAAAAGACATGGGTTCACGGGTCCACTAGGACAGCTATCGAGTCTTAAATATACCGTTTATGACGATGCGAATGAAAAACTCTTCACTGTCGTCGACGGTGGCTTTAGCAACATGCCCAGGGTTGCGCTCATCATCGAACACAAGGAAGTTGCGGTGTTCGATTATGGTCTAAACAGACTTGAGATGAAGTGCGTAACGAACATACCGAATTACGTAATAAAAGGTAACTTCCTATTTGGAGATTACGATATATTCAGCCAACAGGAAGTGAAGCTATCTTCAGTTATCGTCCTTCAATGTGATAAACAATCGTGCTTTAGCATACAGGTTTTGGATAAAGCCGAATTAGCCGCCGCAATTGGAATACCTACAGCCATTGCCCTTCTTAGGGCTCGGATTGAAGAGCATCTCGAATAAATCGCAAAAAGCAGTTCGTAACAACATTCAGGAGCTAGATAGTTTTTCTGGCTCCTGAATGTTGTACTACATAGAGATGAAAATATATTGCGGCAAAGGGGCTGTCCCTTTGCCGCATTCCTCTACTTTCGACAGCCCTCTTTCCAAGCCTCGGCCGCAACCTTCCAGCGAAAACGCAAGTCGCGCTCGCGGTCGATGAACATGATGGCAAACGCGACAAACAGCAGCACGCTCGCCACGACGATGGCGTGCAGGCCCATGCGCTCAATACACCAGTTGCCCAGCACGGCGCCAAACACAAAGGTAAAGATCACGCCAAAGTACAGCAGGCCGTTTTCCAAAAAGCCACGCTTGTGGGTGATGATGTAGTCGTCCACGTTTTGTAGCGCGTTGCGCAAGTTGCCGATGCACATGGTCGTAGCGATGCCGTGACCGTGAATCTTGCGGAAGCTCTCGACCTGCATGCCGCAGGCAAACGAGGTGAGGCAGTTGGCGAGCAGGTTGAAATCGCCGCCGGGAATAAAGCTCACGCCCAGCAAGATGACGGCTTCAAAAAACACCGTCACCTGGCGCCAGTGAATCACGCTGCCAAACCGCTCGTGTACCAGGTCGGCAAGCATAATGCCCACGGCAAACGACACCACGGGGAAGAAATAGCGTCCCGCAAGTGCCCAATTGCCCTCCGAGATGCTCACGCCCACCAGCAGGATGTTGCCCGTCTGCGCGTTGGCGAAAACATGGTCGCGCCCAATGTACGAATACACATCCATAAAGCCACCGGCGAGCGCCAAGATGATGCCCAGCTCAATGGACTCCGATATCTGTTTGGCACGCTGCATCGTCGTGCATCCTCCTTGTTGACGACCCTCTCGTGCGTTGGCGGAGACATAGCCGCCGTTCATACTGTAACCCATTGACAACATGGCGTGCGCGCGAGACGGGTTCTCCAACGCGCAGATACACAGTCTGGAAACAAACGGCGGGCGCGGCACCGACACCCGAGACCTCGTGTACTCCACCAGTCTTTTTAGCCCCGTCCTAAAAAGACTGGTTACAATTACGTGCAGCATACAAACACCGGGAGGGATCGTGGCAAAAAAGCCTCAGCACGCTCAGAACAACCAGCGCAGTCAGCAGGGCAAACAGGGCCAGCAGCGAAAGCGCGGCGGTAAGGCACAGGCCACAACCGTCAAGGCGACACCCGTCCGCCCCTGGCGTCCGGGCCGCGACAAGTTCCTCCCCGTCAGCCGCGCCGACATGGATGCGCGTGGCTGGGACCAGTGCGACTTCGTCTATATCTGCGGCGACGCCTACGTGGACCACCCCAGCTTTGGTATGGCCATCATCAGCCGCGTACTCGACGCGCATGGCTACAAAGTGGGCATTATCTGTCAGCCCGACTGGACCGATCCCGCCAGCATCAGCGTGCTCGGCGAGCCGCGCTTGGGCTTTCTCGTCAGCGCCGGCAACATGGACTCCATGGTCAACCACTATTCGGTGACCAAGCACCGCCGCCACACCGACGCCTATACCCCTGGCGGCGAGGAGGGGCGCCGTCCCAATCGTGCCGTCACGGTCTACGGCAACCTCATCCGCCAGACGTTCAAGGACGCCCCCATCATTATCGGCGGCATCGAGGCGAGCCTGCGCCGTCTGGCCCACTACGACTACTGGCAGGACAAGTTCAAGCGCTCGGTACTGCTCGACTCGGGCGCCGACATCCTCATCTACGGCATGGGCGAGCACGCGATTGTCGAGATCGCCGACGCGCTCGACGCGGGACTGCCCGTCGACCAGATCACCTATATCAACGGCACCGTCTACCGCACGGGTTCGCTCGACGATGTCTACGACTACGACCTGCTGCCCAGCTGGGACGACCTTACCGCCGACAAGCTCAACTACGCGCGCAGCTTTAACGTGCAGCAGCAGAATATGGACCCCATCACCGGGCATCGCCTGGTAGAACCCTACCCCAACAGCGTCTATGTGGTGCAGAACCCGCCGAGCGCCACCCTCACCACCGAGGAGATGGACGAGGTCGCCGAACTCCCCTACGCACGCGATTGGCACCCCGACTACGACGCCACGGGCGGCGTGCCGGCCTTTGCCGAGATCAAATTTTCCATTAGCTCCAACCGCGGCTGTTTTGGCGAGTGCTCGTTTTGCGCGCTCACCTTCCACCAGGGCCGCGTGCTGCAGATGCGCAGCCACGACTCGATCATGCGCGAGGCCGAGCTGCTCACGCGCGACCCCGAGTTTAAGGGCTACATCAACGACGTGGGCGGACCGACGGCCAACTTTAGCCGTCCCGCCTGCGACAAACAGCTCAAGCACGGCGTGTGCAAGAACAAGCGCTGTCTGTGGCCGAGCGTATGCAAGAACATGGTGGTCGATGAGGGCGGCTACACGCAGCTGCTGCGCGACCTGCGCCAGCTGCCAGGCGTCAAGAAGGTCTTCGTGCGCAGCGGCATCCGTTTTGACTACACCATGGCCGATACCTCGGACGAGTTTTTGCGCGAGCTTTTGGAACACCATGTCTCGGGCCAGCTGCGCGTAGCACCCGAGCATGTGAGCGACGCCGTGCTCTCCGTAATGGGCAAGCCGAGCCGCGCCGTCTACGACGCGTTCTGTCGCAAATTTGAGCGCTTGAACCGTGAATACGGACTCAAGCAGTACGTGGTTCCGTACCTGATCTCGAGCCACCCCGGCTCGACGATGAAGGAAGCGGTGGAGCTTGCCGAGGCTGTGCGCGACATGGGCTACATGCCCGAGCAGGTACAGGACTTCTACCCCACCCCGTCCACGATGAGCACCTGCATGTACTACACCGGCGTTGACCCGCGCACCATGCAGTCGATCTATGTGGCGCGCGACCCGCACGAGAAGGCTATGCAGCGCGCGCTCATCCAATATCGCAAGCCCGAGAACTACAAGCTCGTGCGCGAGGCACTGGAAAAGGCTGGCCGTCGCGATCTGATCGGCTACACCAAGCATTGCCTGATTCGCCCCGTGCCGCCACGCCCGGGCGAGACCTCTGCCGGCGGCGGGCATGGCACCGGCAAGAAGGGCGGCAAGGCCCACGGTGGCGCCGGCAAGGGCCCCAAGGGCAGCAAGGGGCACGGCGGCATGTCGCGTGCGCAGAACACCGCCGGCCGCAACCGTGCAGCTCAGGGGCGTCAGGGCGCCAACGGAGGCGGACGCCGCAATTAGGGCAGCGGTGCTGTCGCTATGCCCATCTCGCATGCGTGGCGCAGTGAGCGCATCGCCTCCACGAGGATGATGCCGGCGATGGTGACCGTGATTACCACGTCGAACGGCGTGTTCACAAACCAGAGCAACGTCATGAGATACGACCCGGCATTAAAGGCAAAGTGCAGCAGGATCGTGTAGCGGAGCTTTCCGGTCGTCACGAGCACCCAACCAAAGATGAGGCCAGCGGCACCCGCGTAGCAACCTTGCACCCAATTCATGTGCATAAAACCGAAGATTGCCGCCTGCAGCACAATCGCCGCGGTGATACCCCACGTGCTCGGGGCCGCCCAGGGCACCATGGCGCCGTCCTGCGCACCCGCACGACGCCGGCGCTTCCAAAGTGGGCGGCACTGCGGATTAAACGCTCGGAGCGAAAACTCAAAAATAATGCCGCGTACCAGCAGCTCTTCACAAAATGGGGCGCCGAGCACCGTAGTCAGGACGGCGAGATAGCTGGTGTCGCCCATACCTGTTTCCTCGATAAGCTCGCTGTAGTCGGCCGCGGCGTCGGGCAACAGCGACAGCACGGCGTCGGTCACGTAGCCAACGAGCACCTGCAGGGCAAGGCCAATCACGACAACGCAAGCGATGCGCTTCCATGCAGCACTTGCTCCCCCGCCGAGCGGACGTTCACCTTGCCGGCGCGCCATGAAGGAGCGGGGCCACAGATAACGCCACCACAGCAGCGCCATCAAAAACGACGCCGTCTGAGCGGCAGCCTGGAACCATTGGATATCGAGATTGTCGATCGGATAGCCCGTCAGCACCGATACGGCATCGAGAACCGAAAACAGAACCACGCTCAGGGCTATATCGGCAGCGACAACGCCAAAACATGCAAGCGCCCACGCCATCGCATTGAGCATGCCAACCTCCTCAAAACCGTTCCTTAGTTCTACCACAACTCGGCAGAGAGCTGATCCCATGGGGACGGAGGAAAACGGATCACTTATTGATGAGAATCGGGCACAGTGCCAAAGGCCCCGCTGGGCGAAATGTCGAACGGAAAGGTGCCGCAGTGATTGAAGGCGGCGATGAACATGCGGATGGCGTTGGACGGCGTGGTGCCTACGAGCTGGGTTGCCGCCGCGAAGGCCGCCTTTTCCTCAGGCAAGACCTTCGCTACAACCGGGGTCATGTGTTCTGCCATGGCGCTTCCTTTTTGAAACGACGGTGGTGCGGATAGATGCGGGCCACGCGGCTGGGCGACGGGCTGTGAAGGCAACCCGATTGGCCCGCATCTGGAGTTTGTTTCTACGGCGTTGGTATTACTTGGTATTCCTAAGTATTACCCCGCAGATAGAATAGCACACCTGATCCCTTGGGGACGGAGGAAAACGGATCATTTTGTTGCTGAGCTAGAACTTAGAACGTGATGGTATCCGAGATATCGAGGGCATGAGCGTCGGTGGCGTCGTGCGCGGCGAGAAGGAGCGTGCGGCCATCGAGCAAGTCGAGCACGACCTCGGCGCACGCATCGCGCGCAGCGGCATCCAAGCCGGTAAAGGGCTCGTCCAGAATCACCGCGCCGCCCGGGCACAGCAGGGCCCGAGCGATCTCGACGCGACGGCGCTGCCCACCCCCATATCAACCCTTCGCACCAAACGGCAATGCCCCGTCCGCGCAAATACGCGAACGGGGCATTGCTCAAGCTATGCAGCCAGCGGCCTTTTACGCCAGTGACTTTCTGTCTTTACTTAAGCTCAGGCCAGTAACCCTTGTTGGCCTCGATCATGTCGTCGAGAACCTCCTTGGCGACCTTCATCGAAGGCACGGTCTTGTTCAGCGTAAAGGCCTTGAGCGCCTTCTCGTACGAACCCTCGATCGTAGCCTCGACCACGAGCTTCTCAGAGTTCAGCTGCTGCATCATGAGGCCCTGCTGGAACAGAGGAATGTTGTCGCGGCTGATGACCTCGGGGCCGTTCTTGCCAATGTAGGCAGGCAGCTCGACCATAGCGTCATAGGGCATGTTGGGGATAGCGCCCTTGTTCTCGCAAATGACCAGGAAGCGCTGCTTGGTGTCGTTCTTCAGAGCGATAGCCAGATCGGCAATCCAGTCGCCGTGGCTGCCCGCGTAGAACGTGCTCTCGTCGATCTCGCCCGTCTTCTCGTAATGGTCGATGCCGTCGAAGAGGTTCTTCTCGCGCGTCTCCTCGACCTCGTTAGCACGGGTGCGCTCGGGGTTGGAATGCTCGACGAACTCCTTCTGCTGCAGGTAGTAGTTCAGATACGTGTTGGGCAGGTACTCCGGGAAGCACTCCATGATCTCGTACTCGCCCTTCCAGACGTAGTACCAGCTGCCCTTGGTGTGACGGTTCTGCTCGGGGTGCTCGTCGGCGGTCTCCTCGGGCTTCTTTGCCATGAGCGAGCCCATGCCCTTGAGGTAAGAATCGGGCAGTAGAATCTCATGCTCCTTGATGTACTCGCGCAACTGCGGGAGCACCTCCTCGCCCTTGTGGCGGATCGAGGTGAACCAGCCAAAGTGGTTGAGGCCAAAGTAATCGTACTCGACATCCTTCTTGTCGATATCGAGCGCGGCGCAAACCACGTCGATGATCGCGATCGGCATGTCGCAGATGTTGATGATGCGAGCATTGGGACGCAGCACGCGGCAGCCCTCGGAGACGATGGCGGCAGGGTTGGAGTAGTTAAGAATCCAGTAGTCCTTCTTGGCGTACTTCTCAACGTCATCGATCAGCTCGACCATGGGGAAGATGGTGCGCATGCCGTAGGCAAGGCCGCCGCAGCCGCAGGTCTCCTGACCCACGCAGCCGTGACGCAGCGGAATCTTCTCGTCCTGCTCGCGCATGGCGTAGCCGCCCACGCGCATCTGGGCAAACACGAAGCTCGCGTCGGTAAAAGCCGTCTTTTTGTCGGTGGTCACCGTAAGCTTGATGTCCAGGCCAAGGTCCTCGTGCAAAATCCAGTCCACGAGCACGCCGATCTTGCGCTGACGCTCCTCGTTGATGTCGTACAGACGAATCTCGTCAACGTCGAGCTCGTCCTTGCGCAGAGCGATGGACTTGACGATGCCGGGGGTAAAGGTGGATCCGCCACCACACAGAGTAATGATCATTGTTTACTGCTCCTTCTCAATTGCGTTTTCGACCTTGTCGCGCATCTCGGCGACCTTCATGCCAAAGATGATCTGGATATTGTTGCCGTTGCGGTTGATGCCGCTGTTGGGCACGTGGTTGATGAGGTCCTCATTGATGAGGTCCGGGTTCTTAACGTTCACGCGGAGACGCGTAAAGCAGTTCTCGAGCTCCTCGATGTTGTCCTTGCCACCAAGACCTGCGACCAGGTCGGCAATACCTGCATCGACGCCCTCTGCGGGGGCCGCGGCAACAGCGCCCTGCTTCACCGCGACAGACGCGGCGGCCTCGCCCTCGGCAACGGACTCGGCGAGCTCGGACTCTTCCTCGCGACCAGGCGTGTGAAGGTTGAGCTTCTTAATAAGGAAGGTGAAGAGGAAGAAGTACAGAGCGGCGTTGACGACTCCAAGCACCAGCATAACCGGCCAGTTGGTCTTGTCGACACCGAGGACCAGGTTGGAAACCACGATGTTGATGATGCCGCCTGCAGTCGAAGCGGGCACGGAGAGGACCTTGAGCAGAACCAGGAAGATGCCGGAAAGAATCGAGTGAACGACAAAGAGCACGGGAGCGGCAAAGACAAAGAGGAAGTCCATGGGCTCGGTCACGCAGGAGAGCACGGCGGTGATGATCAGCGGGATGATAACGGCCTTGGTCTTATCCTTGTTCCCCTTGTAAGCGGTGAAGATAAAGGCGAGACCGATACCGATGTAGGGCCACAGGTTGTTGAAGGTGTAGCTGTTGAAGTAGGTGCTATCGGAGAAGGGCTGGCCCGTCATCGCCATCTCGGCAACACGGATGGGATAGGCGCCGGCGATAACCTGATCACCCAGCGTAAGGGTGCCGCCCACATCGGAGAACTGGAACGGGGTGTAGATGAGGTGGTGCAGGCCGGTGGGAACGAGCAGCTTGTTGAGCATGCCGTAGATAAACAGACCGATGTTGCCCGACTCCTTAATGATGCCGGCAACGGAGGAGATGGCACCCTGAACCGGAGGCCAAACGATGCAGAAGCCAGCGCCCATGATCCAGGAAATGATGATCATGATCAGGAACGGAAAGCGAACGCCCGAGAACATCGAAAGGGCAATGGGGAACTGCTTGTTCGAGTACTTGTTGAACACGGCACCGGTGATGCAACCAAGAATGATGCCGCCAAACACGCCGGTATCGAGGACCTGAATGCCCATAACGGTGGCCTGGCCGGTTCCGGTAAGGCCGAGCATGCCGCTCGCTTCGGCAAGAGAACCAGTGGCGTTGAGCACGATGTTATTAGCCTGCAGGAACAGGAAGAACGACATCAGGGCGATCAGCGAAGCATGGCCCTTGTTCTTCTTTGCCATGGCGCCGGCGATGCCCACGCAGAACAAAATCGAGAGGTTGTTGATGATAAACATCAGCGACTGATAGACAACGGCGCCCACAAGCTGGAACGGACCGGAGCCCAGCACAGGAATCACGGCGCAGATGGTCTTGTTGGTCAGAATAATGCCCACGATGAGCAGGATGCCGGCAACCGAGAGATACATCATCGGCTGAACGATCGACTTCGCGAACACCTCCAACGGCGCTTTGAAATTGAACTTCTTTTTTGCGGTCATAGCGGTACTCCCCTTCCTTTTCCGCAAATTGAGATAGGTGTGCCCTGGACAAGACCGTGAGCCTTGCCTTATATCAATCGATGTGTGGGCACGTTATGCCTAGAGACCAGGTTCTCCAAGCAGGTTAACAATGTGATATGCGAGATAACTCTTCTCGGCATCGGCAACGACAACGTTATAGGTAGACGCCAAGTGGTCGGCAATTGACTCCGCGCACGAGAACGCCCTCGGATACGCCGTTTCATCGATACGGAACAGCGCGTCGCCATTGACCTGCCCCGCCGCGGGATCGAGCGCTCGCTGCGCAAAAAACTGCAGATGGCGAACGAAACGCTCGTACGGCAACGAGGTGACGTCAAGGGTCGTGGCATAGTGCTCGGAAACAATCGCGAGCACGTCGCGAACAAGCTGGACCGAAACAATCAGACGGTCAGAGCGCTGCGGCATGGTGGCGTTGACGATATGCAGCGTAATAAAACCCTGCTCTTCTTCGCTCATCTGGAAGCCCATATACTCCTTGATAATCTGCAGCGCACGGCCCGCAAGCGCATACTCCTTGCGATAGAACTGCTGGATCTCGAGCAGCAACGGATTCTCACAGGAGACGCCCTTGCGCTCACGCTCCAAAGCAAGGCTGATATGGTCTGCAAGAGCAATGAGAATCTTGTCGTTGACATCAACATTGAGCTCTCGACGGAGCATCTGAACAATGTCCTCGGCAATCACGAGGTTGACGGTGGGAATGGACTCCAAAAGATGTGCCAAGCGGTCAATCGTACGCGAATCCTGAGAAGTGCCCTCCTGCAGTGCATAGGTCTTTTCGACCGATGCTTCATCGACAGCGTCGCCGGCATGACGGCCAAAGCAGAGGCCTCGACCGATGACAATGAGCTCGGAGCCATCGTCCGAAGTGACCATTGCGACGTTATTGTTGAAAACTCGCTTGATAACCACGGTACCCACCACAAGAATTTACTCGGAAAGCCAGACGACAGGCTCTTTAACAGCAACAGGGCCGGAAGCGTGCTCACGAAGAGTCGAGTTCTCCGAACGCTCGCACACGATAACGAAGACCGTGGGATCGAAGCCGGCGGCGCGGACCGCGTCGAAATCGACCTCGACGAGGGGCTGGCCCGCGTCGACATGGTCACCCTGAGCAACAAGCGCATGGAAGCCCTTGCCCTCAAGTTTAACAGTGTCGATTCCGATATGCAGCATCACCTGAGCAGAGCTGTCGTCGGACATGATGCCCAGCGCGTGCTCAGTCGGAAACAACGCCGCGACGGTGCCGGAAACAGGAGCGCACACCGTTCCCTCTTGGGGAACCACGGCAACGCCATCGCCCACGGCGCGGCTGCTAAAAGCGGGGTCATTGGTTTTTTCCAGATGAACAAGCTCGCCGGAAACGGGAGCGAGGATTTCGAACTCGGAAGATGCAGTCTTCTGCTCATCCGAACCGCCCATCAGGCGAGAAAAGAAACCCATGGTGGCATGTCCCTTCATAAATATAGCCCAACCAAAATCAAGCGAATGCGTCCATAGAGACACATCCGTTCAAAGACTTTGGTTAGGCCCACGTCCGAGGGACTCGGTAACCTTCCGCATTTCTTTTTACGGGAGCTATTGTAGACAAGCCCAAAGCCAGAACAATCATTATGACCGGTGAGCGGTATTTTTTCTTCGATAAACGGTTTTTAGGCGATATTTGGATGTCTCTATAGTTTTGTAACCCTCGCGGCTATTCCCGGTGAGGCACCCGACCCCGTATCGCGGCGCATGTCGCCCCCCCAATCTGGGTATCCGGTGCATGGTGCCCTATTGTCTTGCATAATTTCGCTTGCGTCATGCATAAAAAGGCGGGGGTACCCCTTCCCGTCCCAACGTACCCTCACTTGGACCGTGCAAAAACCGGAGTATTCAGCATCGCGGTCCCCGTCGGCGACGCCGCGAATCGGGGAAGCCGCGCGATCGGCGTCATTTTGGGGCCCGGCGCGACGCGAAACGCGTGATATTGCCGCGCCGGACCCCGTCCGCCAACCCAAATAGTCTGTCGAAGGATCTCGCTGGCCCAAAAAACGCTTCCGGTGCGTATGCAGCCGCCCCGGCCTGCTGAATACTCCCAAAAATGCACGGTGCACCCGAGGGGACCCGTGCATGCCGTGAAAAGACACGCTCACATCCAAAAGAATGCGAGCGTGAAAGCCAGATGGCAGCAGGGGCGCCAGACGGCGAGCGGAATCCCTGGCGTGTCCGCCCAGGCACCGCAGCCGCCGCGTGTCAGTGGGGAGTTTCACGTTCTCCGTCGATGCCAGAACCCCGCATACGCGAATCTCCAACTAAGCCGATAGCCCACATCTCTCGCCGCGACCGTCTCCGTGCATTTTCGTTAGGGAGCCGGCCCACCTCAAACTGCGCTCACTAAAAAGGGCCCCGAGCATAGTCTGCTCGGGGCCCAAATTCATCTCGCCTTACCGCGCGACACGTGTGTTACTTGCGCTTGCCGCCGCCGTCACCGGGGCGACGGGAGCTACCGCCGCGCTTGCCGCCACGATTGTTGCCATAGCTGCCACGGTTATCGCGACCGCCGGCACGACCGCCGCGGGAGCCGGCCTGGTTGCCGCCGCGCCCGCCGCGATAGCCGCCACGGCGCTCCTCGCGGGTGTCGTCGTAGTTGCGCCAGTCATCGCGACGATCGCGGCTGGCACGCGGATCGCGACGATCACGCGACTCATTCGAACGACCGGCGCCGCTGCGACCACCGTTGCCACGAGCGCCCTCGCGACGCTCGCCACCGCGGCCACCCTCGCGGCCTCCGCGCTCGTCAAAGCGCTTGCCGCCGCGGGACTCGCCACCGCGGGTACCACGCTCGTCACGCGAGCCACGGCCTTCGCCGCCACGGCGCTCATCGCGCCCGCCGCGCTCGCCATCGCGACCGGAGCGACGACGGTCACCCGAACCGCGCTTGCCACCGCGCGAACCGCGGCCCTCGTCTTCGCGCTCAACACGGCGACGACCGCCACGGTCCTCGTCTTCACGACGACGGCGGTGCGCTTCGCCCTGGAACTGCTTGGCACGGCGCTCGGCACGGTTGCCGCGCGGGGTCTGCTCGACAGCAGCAGCACCCCCGCGCTCCTCGGCGGCCACCTCGCGAGCCACGCTCTCCACAGCCTCGTCCACGCGAGCCTGAACGCCCTCGCGCACGCGGGTCTTGCCGCCGCGCTTGGGACGGCTCGGACGCTCGCCGTCGCCGCGACGCTCATCGCGACCGCGGTTGGAACGACCGGCAACATCGCCGTAATCGTCGCCGTTGCGTTTGCCGTCGCGACGTGCCTGCTCGAGCTTCTTCTTGCTCTTGGACTTGCCGCGCTTGGTCTTCTTCTTCACCTTAAAGGCCGCAGGGTCGCGCTCGGGGTCAACGGCGGGTGGGTTGGGACCCACATGTAGGTCGCCAGCCTCGTAGATGTCGGCGGTCTTGTCCATGAGCTTCTCAATCTCGTAGAACTCATCGACGTCCTGCTCGGTCACAAACGTGATGGCCCAGCCCAGCTCACCGGCACGGCCCGTGCGGCCGATGCGGTGGATGTAATCAGTCGGCTCGGCCGGCACGTCAAAGTTCACGACATAGCGCACGTCGCTGATGTCGATGCCGCGAGCGAGAACGTCGGTTGCCACCAGCACGTCGACGGTGCCGTCGCGGAAGGCCGAGAGCGCGCGCTCGCGCTGGGCCTGGCTACGGTTGCCGTGAATCGCGGCGGCCTTGATGCCCTTACGCTCCAGACGACGGCAGCAGCTGTCGGCGCGGTGCTTGGTGCGCATAAAGACGATCGTGCGCTCCGGGCCCTCCTTTTTGAGGAACTCGGGCAGCAGGTTGTTCTTGGCCTCGATGGACACCGGGAACACAAACTGGTCGACGGTGTCGGCGGTCGACGTGGCAGGCGCGATCTCCACGCGGGCCGGGTCGCTCACCAGGTCGGTGATCTCGCCCACGGCCTCCTCGTCAAGCGTGGCCGAGAACAACAGCGTCTGGCGCTCGGCCGGCGTCTCGCGCACAATGCGGCGAACGGCGGGCAAAAAGCCCATGTCGAGCATGCGGTCGGCCTCGTCGAGCACCAGCACCTTGACCTCGTCCAGGTGGCAAGCGCCCTGCTCGATCAGATCGACCAGACGGCCCGGCGTGGCGACCAGAATGTCGCAGCCGTACTTGAGCGCCGCGGTCTGGGGCTTGTAGCTCACGCCGCCCACGACAGTCACGGCAACATGGCCGGTGACGTCGGCGATCTTACTCGCGACCTCGTCAATCTGCTGGGCAAGCTCGCGCGTGGGGGTGATGACGAGCATCACGGGACCGCGACCGTTGCCCTCGGGCTTTTTAGCACCGCGACGACGGTTGCGGCCGCCGTGCTCGCGCACGGGCTTGGGCGGAGCAATGTGCTCCAGATTGTTCATGGTCGGCAGCAAGAAGGCGGCCGTCTTGCCGGTGCCGGTCTGAGCGGCGGCAAGCAGGTCGCGGCCCTCGAGCACCACGGGGATCGAGCCAGCCTGGACAGGCGTGGGCGCCGTGTAGCCCAGGTTCTCGATGGCACGAAGCATCTCGTCCGAAAGTCCCAGCTCGTCAAAGGCGGGCAGGTTCTCGGTCGCGGACTCGACGGTCTCGGCGGCGCTGGCCTCGTCGGCAGCATCGAAGGCAGCCTGGGTCATGGCCTCGCGGGTCTCGTCCAGAATCTCGGCGTCCGTGACATCGGATACAGAATTACGCATATGTTGTTGTTCCTTATCTGCACGCGTTATGGGCACGGCATGCGGCCGCGCGAGCGTGCTTGGTAGTGCGCTAATACATACAAAAACAGGTGCGCACAGAGAGGACGTTGCTCAGCACGCTGGCGATCGCTTTGGCAGCCCTATCACGCGCCGTCCAGACGCAGCAGCTCTAAGCGATGGAGCAGATTCGCCGCCGGTTAGTATACCCGTACTCCGCATGCCCCCACGTAAACCACAGATGACGGGGTGGGTCTGGGCCGATTGTCTCGATCTGTAACACCTGGAGCCCAAAAACCGGTCTAACTGTTACAGATTGAGATGTTAAGCAACCGCCGAATTGTTTGTCTTGATTTGTAACAGTAACTCGGCAAAACTGGGGCTAGATGTTACAGATCGAGATGGTTGGCAGGGACGGTCCTTCGACCACGCAACAATCCCCATCTGTAACGAAATGTCATACATTTCTTTCTGTACTGGACACCCCCTGGGGGTATGGGTGTATAGTATCGGCAGGTTAACATTTCCAACACTACGCCACAGAAAGGAGAAGCCATGGCTCAAGATAAGTTCGACGTGGGCGGCATGACATGCGCCGCCTGCCAGGCGCATGTGGACCGTGCCGTAAGCAAGCTCGACGGCGTCCAAAGCGTTGCGGTCAACCTGCTCGCCGGCTCCATGCTGGTCGACTACGACCCCGCGCAGGTCAGCCCCGATGACATCTGCACCGCCGTCGATCGCGCGGGCTATTCGGCCTCGCCCGTTAGCTCGGGCACCGATGGCGCCAGCTCAAGCGGCAACGCGCAAGCCAGGTCCGGCGCCGCCCATATGGAGTCGCCGACCAAAAAGCTGGAGGCCGCCGCCTCTGCCATGCGCACCCGCCTCATCGTCTCGATCGCATTCCTCATTCCGCTGTTCTACATAGGCATGGGACACATGTTCGGCTGGCCGCTGCCCGGTGTCTTCACCGATCACACCCATAGCATGACGCTCGCCCTCACCGAGCTCGTCCTGCTCATCCCCATCATCTATGTCAACGACGCGTACTTTATCAACGGGTTTAAATCGCTCGTTCACGGCGCGCCCACCATGGACGCCCTCATCGCCGTCGGTGCCACCGCTTCCATTGCCTGGTCGCTCTACGCCATGTTTATCATGGCCGACCAGCTAGCCGCAGGTCAGGTGCACGAGGCCATGATGACGAGCATGGACAATCTGTATTTTGAGAGCGCGGGCACGATTCTGTCGCTCGTCACCGTGGGCAAATATCTCGAGACGCGCAGCAAATCCAAGACCGGCGGCGCCATCGAGGCGCTCATCGACTTGGCGCCCAAGACCGCGACCGTCGTTGCCGACGACGGTACCGAAACCACCGTCGACGTCGACGCCATTCTGCCCGGCCAGGTCCTGCGCGTGCGCCCCGGCGAGTCCATCCCCGTCGATGGCGTGGTGCTCGAGGGCTGCTCGGCCGTGGACGAGAGTGCGCTAACCGGCGAGTCCATCCCCGTGGAAAAGGCCGCCGGTGACACCGTCAACGCCGCCACGGTCAACCGCACCGGATCGTTTACCTTCCGTGCCACACGCGTGGGCGCCGACACGTCGCTTGCCAAGATCATCCAGCTCGTCGAGGACGCCAATGCCACCAAGGCGCCTATCGCCCGCCTGGCCGACAAGGTCGCCGGCGTGTTCGTGCCCGTGGTGTTCGTGATTTCGGCCGTGACCTTTGCGGTATGGACGGCACTGACCGGCAGCATAAACGAGGCGCTCACCTCCGCCGTGGCCGTGTTGGTGATTAGCTGCCCGTGCGCACTCGGCCTGGCCACACCCGTCGCCATTATGGTGGGCACCGGCAAGGGCGCCGAGATGGGCATCCTGTTCAAGAGCGCCGAGGCACTGGAGAACCTGCGCAGTGTGGGCACCGTGGTGCTCGACAAGACGGGTACGGTCACCCGCGGTAAGCCCTCCGTGACGGACATTGTGGTAGCGACGCGCGCTGACGGCTCGCCCGCCATGAGCGAAAAGGCGTTGCTGAAGCTTGCTGCCGCACTGGAGCGCTCGAGCGAGCACCCGCTGGCCGAGGCGATTATGGCCGAGTGCGAGTCGCGCGGAATCGTGGCGCGCATGGTCGAGGACTTTGCTGCCGTGCCCGGGCGAGGCGTTACGGCGCGCGAGGGACAGAATGTCATCGCTGCCGGCAACGTGCGCTTCATGGACGAGTTGGGCGCCGCCGTGCCTACGGACCTTGCCGAGCAATTTGCCACCGAGGGCAAGACGCCGCTGTTCTTTGCCAAGAACGGCGAGCTCGTTGGTACCATCGCCGTGGCTGACGAGGTCAAAGAAACGAGCGCCGAGGCCGTCGCCGCGCTCCGCAAGCTCGGCGTCGACGTGCGCATGCTCACCGGCGACAACCGCGTGACGGCCGAGGCCATCGCCCGCCGCGTGGGACTCACCAGCGAACAGGTTATCGCCGACGTCCTCCCCGCCGACAAGGAACGCCACGTGCGCGAACTGCAAGATGCGGGCGGCAAGGTCGCCATGGTGGGCGACGGCATCAATGACTCCCCCGCCCTGGCGCGCGCCGACGTGGGCCTTGCCATTGGCACCGGCGCCGACATCGCCAAGGAGGGCGCCGACGTGGTGCTCATGCGCAGCGACCTCATGGACGTCGCCCGCGCCATCGAGCTTTCGCGCGCCACGATCCGCAACATCAAGCAGGACCTGTTCTGGGCACTGTTCTACAACGGCATCGGCATTCCGCTCGCCGCGGGCGTGTTCTTCCCGCTCACCGGCTGGCAACTCTCGCCGATGTTTGGCGCTGCAGCCATGAGCTTATCGAGCGTGTGCGTCGTAAGCAATGCGCTGCGCCTGAAATCCTTTAAGCCTAAAGTGGCAAAATAGGCTCACCATTAAGTCCATTTAGAACGGGTTTTCCAGGTGCCCGAGATTGACCTGAAAGAGGAGCGACGCGTACTTTGGTACGCGAGCGACGGCTTGAAGGTCAAGGTCGGGTGCCTGGGAAAGCCGACATAACAGAGAGGAATACCCATGCGTTACACGATTAAGACTTCCGGCCTTATGTGCGGCCACTGCGACGCCACCGTCGAGACGGCGTTGCTCAACGTGGTCGGCGTGACCGACGCCGACGCCGACCATGAGACCCAGACCGTCCAGGTAGAGTGCGCCGACACCGTGACTGCCGAGCAGCTCGCCGCCGCCGTCGAGACCGCGGGTGAGAAGTTCCACGCCCTGTCCGTGACTGCCGCGTAGCAGTTACCAGAGACATTCGACCCCATCGACCAGAAACGAGGACCCGCCATGATGGCAGACCATAAATCGGTGACCCGCATGCTCAAGACGGCACGCGGTCAGATCGACGGCATCCTGCGGATGGTCGAGGAGGACCGCTACTGCGTCGATATTTCCACGCAGCTCATGGCAACGCAGGCGCTCCTCGCGCGCATTAACGCCGACGTGCTCAAGGCCCACATTGAGGGCTGCGTCGCCTCGGCCATCGAATCGGGCGACGAGGAGCTCAAAGCCGCCAAGCTCGCCGAGATCGAACGCGTCGTCGACAAACTCGCCAAGTAATTGGTGCAATGGGGACAGGTACGTTTGCACCACATTGGTGCAGATGAACTTGTCCCCCTTGCTCTAAATCGGGTATAAAGGCGTGCAGCATATCGAACGAAAGGCAATTTGCATGAATGACTTTATGAAGGGTCGCAATGGCGCCGATGAACTCACCATCGTAATGGGTTTTGCCGGCATCATCATCGCGATGATCGGATCGATGGCCCGTATTCAGTGGCTCAGCTGGATCGCCATCGCCGTGATCGTGCTCGGCGTGCTGCGCGGCCTGTCCAAAAACATCGACGCGCGCCGCAAGGAGAACGATGCCTTTGTCACGGCGACCGCAAACGTCCCAGGCCTGGGCAAGTTCGTCGCCAGCTTGGGCGGCGGGGCTGCAGCTGCCAACGCCTCGCGCACGGCCGGCACCAGCAAGGAAGACTTTGAGCGTGCCAAGCGCACGGCCAAGAAGATGTGGAAGGGTCGCAAGACCACGGCCTACCTCAAGTGCCCCAACTGCGGCCAGATGCTGTCCGTCCCCAAGGGCAAGGGCAAGATCCGCGTCACCTGCCCCAAGTGCCACGCCAAGATGGAAACACGCTCCTAGCAGCTACACCATAGGAAAAATAAAAGCCGAGGCCTCGTGTTGAGACCTCGGCTTTTTTGAACGCGGCATAGGGGCCGCCCCTTTGTCACACCTATGCCACGCCGTCGCGGGCGAGCTCCTCGGCCAGCGCTTCGGCAGGCATGGCCATAATCGCGTCGAGCTCAGCGTCCACCTCGGGTATGCGCTTCACCTTGAGCTTTCGCACCAGGTTGCCGCGGCACATCACGTGCATTGGCTCACGCAGAGCGCACAGGTCATCGAGCGGGTTCTCGTGCGTCACCAAAATGTCGGCCGCCTTACCGCACTCGATCGTGCCGGTCTCGTCACCCAGGCCCAGTAGCTCAGCATTGACTTGCGTGGCCGTATGCAGCGCAAACGCGTTGCTCACGCCCACGTACTTGGCATAATAGGCCACCTCGCGCCACATGTCGTACTGGGTCACGAACGGGCAGCTCGAGTCCGTGCCCAGGCCCACCTTAACGCCGGCTTCCAGCGCCGCACGAGCGCTCTCGATAATGCCCGAGCACACGATGTCGCCGTTCTTCTTTTGCGTGTCGGTCGAATGGGTCTTTCCCGGATCGAGCAGTACAAACGGCAGCGCCGGACTAATCGTGCAGGTCACACTCGGCGCACGTCCCTCGAGCTGTGTTCCCGCGGCGCCGCGGTACAGCTCCAGAATCTCGGAGGTCATCGGAGCGCCGTGCTCGATTGTGTCGACGCCGGCCTGAAGCGCGGCCTTCACACCTTCGGTGCTCTCGACATGGGCCATGACCGGAAGGCCAACCTCGTGCGCCGCCTTGCACGCTGCCGCGGCGACATCGAGCGGCATGCGCAGCACGCCCGGCTCACCTACTTCGGTCGCGTCGAACACGCCGCCCGTCACGAACAGCTTGATGACGTCGGCGCCGCGCGCATACAGATCGCGCACCTGCTCGGCTGCCTCGACGGGGCTGTTGGCCACCTGGGCGAACAAGCCCGCGCCATGGCCGCCCGGCACCGTGACGCCCGTTCCCGGCGCTACCAGGCGCGGACCCTGATACTTGCCGGCATCGATAGCGTCACGCACGGCAATGTCGGCAAACAGCGGGTCGCCCGCGCCGCGCACCGTGGTCACGCCGCTTGCCAGCTGCTGCTGGGCACTGCCCTTGAGGATATGGCGCACGACGGCGCGGCCCACCGGATTATCAAGCTTCTTCATCAGCGCGCCCGCATCGCCCGCTGAGACTGGCTTGCCCGAACCGCACAGATGCACGTGCATGTTGATGAGACCCGGCATGAGATACGCCCCTGCCAGGTCGATGACCTCGGCACCCGCCGGCGCCTGCGCGACAGCACTCGGCCCCATCCAGGTGATGATGCCACGCTCGACGGCCACGGCCATATCGGGCTGCGGCTCCATATGCTCCGAACCATCCAGAACGGTCGCATTGATAAACAACGTGGGACGATCAGCAGACGCCATATCGAGCTCCTCCCTCACGATTAACTTGAACATTTGTCCATTATTACCCAGCACGGCAGGATTGCTGCAGACATATCGGTTAACGGAGAAAGGAGGAGATGCGGGGAATGGAATGCACTGCAGTCCCACCCCAGCGACATCCGGGAAATGTCTTGATCTGTAACAGATAGACCGTCTTTAACCTTCCAAGTGTTACAGATCGAGATCTTTCGGCACTGCGTCCGACCTTTGTCTCAATCTGTAACAGTTGGGTCGAATTTTGGCCGTTAGATGTTACAGATCGAGATATTCTCCAGCCCCGTCGTCAAACGTCTAAATCTGTAACAGGTAGACAGGTTTTCGGCCTCTAGATGTTACAGATTGAGATCTTTTAGCGGCAGCCAACCTTCTGTCTTGATCTGTAACAGTTACGAGGCCAAACGGCCCCTTGTTGTTACAGATCGAGACAAACTCGGCAGGAACAACCACATCCGCGTCAGTTGCACCCCTCAGCGCCCATACCACTGGCGTCTCCATTCCTCAGCCAAATCGGCCCGCTGTGGAATTCCCGCCAGTCTCATCTTTTCAGCCAGCTTCCCCGGATTCTTGAGCTCATCAAACGTAAACCTCAGTACTTTATGTCCGAGCATCGTCAGATGGGACTCTCGCTGACGTTCTGCCACGAATGGGTCGACCGACTCCCGACCCTCGTCGTTCTGTAAGGCATACTTTCCCTTTCCATCGAGCTCGCCAATCACGCACGTCCCGTCCTCGAGCCTCCAGAAATAATCAACGCGAAACACTTGGCTCGAATCAAGCGGGTCACGAAACTCCACTTGCAACTCTGGCACCGGAAAACCGTATGCAATAAAGAACGCCCGAAAACGAGACTCGCCACCGTTTTCGGACAGCCCGTCCGCATGCGACGCAATCACCTGAGCTCTGCGATACCCGCGTCTGCCCTCGCAATCGGCCTGGAGCCGTTCGCAGAGGTCGTCGCGCGATATGCCCTTCGCCCGCAGCGCAGAATCGGCGATCGCCAGACCATACGAAAACGGCGCACGCAGCAGACAATCCTTCACCGTGCGCCAAAACGGCGTCACTCGCACGCCGTCGACGCGCTCAAGCGCACCCGCCGCCTGCGGACGCAACAGCCGACATCCTGCACTCAGCGGCACCGAGCAACCTGTCTTAACAAGATATCGTGGCCCAAGCAGATCATTCGGCACCTCCAGACCCCACAAAAGTGCCGCGTCATAGCCCCAAAACGCCCAATCGGGATGAAACTCCGCAAGCCCTTTGATGGCCCGCAGCGCTCGCTCCGTCGGCGTCAGCGCATCCCAATCATGTTGAAAGCAGAACAAATACGGCTCGGGTTCCGCGATATCGTCGGTTCCAACATGACGCCGCAGCCACATGAGCTCGGCATTGTCATGCGTTGCGAGCAGCGCACCTTGCTCGGTCGCCTCCGTGAGTCGCGCGAGCATCCTATTCCGCGCCAACGTGTTGCGAGTCGTATGCTTGTGCTTGAAAACGGTATTAGACACTTCCATCACCACCACATCGGACAAATGGACCATCGTCACCGTTGCCTCCACCGACAAACGTCTTGATCTGTAACAAGAAGACCGATTTTTGGACTGTAGATGTTACAGATTGAGACATTCCCCCAGCCAGGTGCCAAACGTCTCGATCTGTAACAGTTAGACGTTCTCCAGGCCCCTAAACGTTACAGATTTAGACAAACCAGCGGCGCCCAGGTATTCGTCTCGATCTGTAACAGGTAGACCGGTTTTTTGTCCCTAAACGTTACAGATCGAGACATAAAGGCAGAAGGCAAGGCAGGCGACAACCGTCCATCCCCTACTCCCATTCCTGTTCGTAGATGTTGAGCGACTTCACATACCGCCCCTGGGCACCCATGATGTCGCGGACCAGGCGCAAAAAGAAGCTGATGCACGAGGTGTCGAAACCGTCCTCCAGGTCCTCGGGATGCACCACGCCCGGCCCGTCGACCGCCGTGTCGCTCAGGCGTGCGATGTCATACAGATAGAGTTGTCCCGCCGTCAGCCAGACATCGTCGACGCAGGCGAGGCGCACCGCAATCGCTCCGTCGCTCCAATGCTCCTTTTGCACGATATGCGGGTCGTAGACATCAAAGCGACGGTCGGTGCGCGTGTCCTTCAGCGCGACCATACCAGTCGCAGGATCCTTGTCCAAAATGCCAAAGCGCGAGAAATACTGCGTGTCGCGTACCTGCTCGAGCCGCTTGAGCGAGGCAGGCGAAAGCGATGTCGGCGGCTCTTCAACATACAGCTCGAGCAGCGTCTTGCCATGGCGATAGGGGCGCTCAAAGAGCAGCCAATCGGTAAATGCCATGTTGTAGGCCATGATTTCGTTTTGAGAAGGTTCCTCGCAATAGCTGAGCCACGGATCGACGATAATCTCGAACTGCTCGCGCGCCGGCTCCAGAAACTGAAACTTCCGCAGCATCCAAAAATGGGCCATGTCGGCAATATCGTTGCCGACGGCTTCAGCCAGCTCTGCTCGGTCAAAAACTTGGTCAGTCATGGCATCCTCCTCAAACTGATGGACCTCAATTTGAGCTTACGAGGAGGGTGGGCAGCCACTGTCGGCACGGGTAAAATAGGCCTCCGGCTGCAAACCAGATGCTAACCAAACACTTGGCGGGACACTTGACCGAATATGCACGCCGCAAAGAAACGGCAGGTAGATATAGACAGCCGACCCGCCATTTTAAGCCAAACGCCCGCTGCCACCACAGAAATAACAGGTGGCCACAGCCCAAGAAGTCGGCAAATGAGCACCCACACGTCGACAAACGAGCAAATCGCTCGCAAAGAGTGTCCCCAACGACTAGACAAAAAAGAACGTCCCCAATGACTAGTCATTGGGGACGTTCTTGAATGACTACCTTACAGCTCCAGCGCGTCTGCGACTTCGGCAACGCAGGCCAGGGCATCGGCCATGGCACTCACCACGAGCGAGCTGCCGTTGCGAGCATCACCCGCCACATACACCGGCGCGGCATCCGCGGCGACGCCGTCGACACGGGCCGCAAGGTGCGAGCCCTCGGCAGCCATCACCGGCAGCGGACGACCGGCGGTGGCAACAGGCACGCCGACAGCGTCGAACACGCTGTGCTCCGGACCCGTAAAGCCACAGGCGATGAGCACCAGCTGCACCGGCACCTCGCGCTCGGAACCCGCGATGCGCTCGGGCTTTCCCGCCGACCAGTCCAGATCGACCACGCGCAGACCCGCAGCCGCGCCCTTCTTGTCCAGCAGCACCTCGAGGGTATCCACGCCCCAGGCACGCATCTCGCCACCCATGGCGGCAATGGCCTCCTGCTGGCCATAGTCGGTCTTCTTCACATTGGGCCACTGCGGCCAGGGGTTGCTCGCCGCGCGCTTATCGGGCGCAGCCGGCAAGAACTCAAACTGGCGCACGCTGCGCGCCCCCTGGCGCACCGCGGTACCCACGCAGTCGTTGCCCGTATCGCCACCGCCAATGACCACGACGTCCAGGCCGCGCGCGTTCACCGCAGGCTCGCCGCCGTCGAGCACCGAGACGGTCAAAGCCGTCAGGTAGTCCACGGCGTACACCACGCCGGGAGCATCCACGTTCGCAGCCGAAAGACCACGGGGCGCACGAGCGCCGACAGCCACCACGACAGCGTCAAAGTCATCGAGCTTGGCGGCAACCTTGGGATCGTTCACATCGGCACCCAGCTCAAACACAATGCCCAGCTCGCGCATGAGCGCCACGCGACGCTCGACCACGGACTTCTCGAGCTTCATGTTGGGAATGCCGTACATGAGCAGACCGCCCGGGCGGTCGTCACGCTCAAACACCGTCACGCGGGCGCCACGACGCGCAAGCTCCCATGCTGCCACCAGACCAGCGGGACCGGAGCCCACCACGGCAACCGTGGGTGCACCCTCCCCCGCCGGCTCAAAGCGGTGCGGACCGCCATTTGCCCACTCATGGTCGCTGATCGCACGCTCGTTGTCATGGATCGTCGTGGGCTGGCCATCGACCGAACCCAGGTTGCACGCGGCCTCGCACAGCGCCGGGCACACGCGACTCGTGAACTCGGGCATGGGCGAGGTGAGCGACAGACGCTCGGCAGCCTCGTCCCAGCGGCCGCGGTACACCAGCTCATTCCACTCGGGAATCAGGTTGTGCAGCGGGCAGCCGCTCGGGCGCGCCTTGCCAAAACTCGCGCCCATCTGGCAAAACGCCACGCCGCACATCATGCAGCGGCTCGCCTGGGCGCGACGTGCATCGTCATCGAGCTCCACGTACAGCGGATCAAAATCATGGCTGCGCTCCTCCACGGGGCGAAGCTCGTGGGTCACGCGATCGATATCAAGAAAAGCACCGGGCTTACCCATGGCACTTACGCCTCCTTCTTGGTCGAAGCAGCAGAGCTGGCAGCCACGGACGCAGCGCCCGCAGCACCGCCCGCAGCATCAAAGCGAGCGACATCCGCGGCACTCGCACGACCGGTCACGATGTCAAACGCCAGCTCCTCGGCCTGCGCATGCGTCTTGCCGGCAGCCTCGCCCGCGGAGACAATCGTCAGCACGCGCTCGTACTCGGTCGGAATGACCTTCACAAAGTGCTTGCTCATCGTCTCAAAGCTGTAGAGCAACTTAATGCCGCGCGGGCTCTGCGTCGCGTCCACGTGCTCCTGGATGAGCTCGCGAATCTGCGCCAGCTCGCCGGCCGTCGGGACCTTGAGCTCAACGCTCTCGTGGTTCACACGGGCATCGAGCGTGCCGTACTGGTCAAAGACATAGGCCACGCCACCTGTCATGCCGGCGGCGAAGTTCTGCCCGACCTCGCCCAGGATGAGCGCCAGACCGCCCGTCATGTACTCGCAGCCATGGTTGCCGCAGCCCTCGACCACCACGGTGGCACCGGAGTTGCGCACGGCAAAACGCTGGCCGGCAAGACCGTTAATGAAGCCGCGGCCGCTCGTGGCACCAAAGAACGCAACGTTGCCCACGATGATGTTCTCGTCGAACTTGTAGGTCGCATGCGGGTTGGGGCGCACCGACACCTCGCCGCCCGAAAGGCCCTTACCAAAGTAGTCGTTGGCGTCGCCGCACACGTTGAGCGTAATGCCGCGCGGCAAGAAGGCGCCAAAGCTCTGACCGGCCGAACCATCGCAATCGATGGTGATGGAGCCAGCGGGCAGACCTTCGGGATGCGCCTTGGTCACCGCGTTGCCCAGGATGGTGCCCACGCAGCGGTTGACGTTGGCGATATCGGCGCGGAAACGAATCGGACGCAGGTGCGCACGGGCATCGGCCGTATAGGGCACAAACAACGTGGAGTCGAGCGTCTTGTCGAGCTCGCTGTCCGCGGCCATCTGCGGCAGGAAGTGGCGACCGTCGGCGCCCGGAATATGGGCACCGAACTCGCAGGTCGCGCTCGCCAGCACGGGCGACAGATCGAGCAGGTTGGCCTTGCGGTTGCCCGGGACCTCGATCTGGCGCAGGCACTCGGGATGGCCGACCATCTCGTCGACGGTGCGGAAGCCCAAGCTCGCCATGACCTCGCGCAGCTGCTCGGCAACAAAGAGCATAAAGTGCTCGACGTGCTCGGGCTTGCCGCGGAAGCCGCGACGCAGGCGGCAGTTTTGCGTAGCGATGCCGGCCGGGCAGGTGTCCTGTTGGCAGTCGCGCTGCATGAGGCAACCCATGGAGATGAGCGGCATGGTCGCAAAGCCAAACTCCTCGGCACCCAGCAAGCAGGCGACGGCAACGTCGGTGCCGTCCATGAGCTTGCCGTCGGCCTCGAGCACCACGCGTGAGCGCAGGCCGTTTTGCAGCAGCGTCTGTTGGGCCTCGGCAAGGCCGAGCTCCAGCGGCAGGCCGGCGTGCCAAATGGAATCGCGCGCAGCGGCACCCGAGCCGCCATTGTGGCCGCTGATCAAGATCTTGTCGGCAGCACCCTTGGCCACACCGGTGGCGATGGTGCCGACGCCGGCCTCGCTGACCAGCTTGACCGACACGCGCGCGCCGGGGTTGGCGTTCTTAAGGTCAAAGATCAGCTCTGCCAGGTCCTCGATGGAGTAAATGTCGTGGTGCGGCGGAGGCGAGATCAGGCCGATGCCGGGCGTGGACTGACGGACCTCAGCGATCCAGGGGTAGACCTTCTTGCCGGGGAGGTGTCCGCCCTCGCCGGGCTTGGCGCCCTGGGCCATCTTGATCTGAATCTCGAAGGCGCTGCACAGGTAGCGGCTCGTCACGCCAAAGCGCGCACTTGCCACCTGCTTGATGGCGGAGTTCTTGGAGTCACCGTTAGCCAGCGGGGTCTCGCGACGCGGATCCTCACCACCCTCGCCCGAGTTGGAGCGTCCATGCAGGCGGTTCATGGCGATGGCCATGCACTCATGCGCCTCTTTGCTGATGGAGCCATACGACATGGCGCCGGTGTTAAAGCGGCGGACGATGTTGAGCGCGGGCTCCACCTCGTCGAGCGAAACCGGCGTGCGGCCGCTGGCATTAAAGTCGAGCAAGTCGCGCAGGCGCACGGCACGGCCGGTGCGGTGCAGGCGGGCGCTGTACTCCTTAAAGGTTTCGTAGCTGTCCTCGCGGCAGGCGGTCTGCAGCAGGTAGACAGTCTGAGGGTCGATCAGGTGATCCTCGCCGCCGAGCGGGCGCCACTTGGTCAGACCCAGCGTGGGCAGCTGATCGGGAGCCGGGCTCTTAAGGATAGCGAGCGCGGCGTCGTAGCGCTCGTTTTGCTCGCGCTCGACGTCCTCGACACCCATACCGCCCACACGGCTCACCGTGCCGGCGAAGTACGCGTTGATGAACTCCGGCGTAAAGCCCACGGCCTCGAAGATCTGCGCCGAATGGTAGCTCTGCACCGTGGAGATGCCCATCTTGGACATGATGGAGACGATACCGGCGGTCGCAGCCTTGTTGTAGTTGGCGATGCCCTGCTCGGCCGTCACGTCCAGGTCGCCGCGTGCCGCCAGATCACGGATGCACGCATGTGCGTTGTACGGATAGATGCCGCTCGCGGAGTAGCCCACCAGTGCCGCAAAGTCATGCGGGGACACGGCGTCGCCGCACTCCACCACGATGTCGGCAAAGGTACGCACGCCGGCGCGGATCAGGTGGTTGTGCACGCAGCCCACAGCGAGCAGCGACGGCACGGGCACCTCGCCCGCAGCGGCACGATCGCTCAACACCACGATGTTCACGCCGTCGCGGACCGCGGCCTCAACGTTCTCTGCAAGCTGCTTGAGCGCAGCCTGCAGCGCGCCCTCGCCGGCATCGCGGCGGTAGACGGCACGGAAACGGCGGGTCTTAAAGCCCACGCGGTCGATGGCGCAGATGCGGTCAAGGTCTTCCTCGCTCAGCAGCGGACGCTCCAAGCGCACCAGCTGGCAGGCTGTACGGGAGTCCTCGAGCAGGTTGCCGTGGTTGCCCAGGTAGAGCGTGGTCGAGGTGACCATATGCTCGCGCAGGGCGTCGATGGGCGGGTTCGTGACCTGAGCAAACAGCTGATAGAAATAGTCGTAGAAGGAGCGCGTCTTCTTGGACAGGCAGGCCAGCGGCGCATCGATGCCCATCGAGGCGAGCGGGGCCTTGCCCTGCTGGGCCATAGGGCGCACGACCTCGTCGACGTCATCCCAGTGGTAGCCGAGCTTGGCCATACGCACGGCGGCGGGCACCTCGGCGTCCTCGGCGGGCGTTGCCGCAACGGGCTCATCGAGCGCGTCAACGGTCAGCGTCTCCTCGGCAATCCAATCACGGTAGGGCTTTTCCTTGGCATAGCGGGCGCGCAACTCATCGTTGTAGATGACGCGCCCGCGGGCAAAGTCGACCTCGAGCATCTGGCCCGGCCCCAGACAGCCGCTCGTCAGGATGTTCTCGGGGCTCACCTCGATGGTGCCCACCTCGCTTGCCAGCATAAAGCGACCGTCGCGCGTCACGTAGTAGCGAGCCGGACGCAGGCCGTTACGGTCGAGGGCAGCGCCCAGGGTGCGACCGTCGGTAAAGGCGATGGCCGCCGGGCCATCCCATGGCTCCATGAGCATGGACTGGTAAGCGTCGTAGGCGCGGCGCTCCTCACTCAGACTGTCGTTGTGGTCCCACGGCTCGGGCAGCAACATGGACGCGGCACGCGTAAGCGGGCGACCGTTCATGACCAAAAACTCAAGCACATTGTCCAGAATCGCGGAGTCGGAACCCTCGCGGTTGATGATGGGCATCACGCGCTCAAGATCGTGCTGCAGCACGGGGCTGTACAGGTTGGGCTCGCGGGCGCGAATCCAGTTGACGTTGCCCTTAAGGGTATTGATCTCGCCGTTGTGAATGATAAAGCGGTTGGGGTGCGCACGCTCCCAGCTGGGCGTGGTGTTGGTGGAGTAGCGCGAGTGGACGAGCGCCACGGCCGTCTTGACGGCGGCGTCGTTGAGGTCGATGAAGAAGCGGCGCATCTGCGTGGCGACCAGCATGCCCTTGTACACGATGGTGCGCGAGCTCATGGAGCACACATAGAAGATCTTGTCGCGCAGGGCAAACTCGGCATCGGCCTTCTTTTCGATGGTGCGGCGGCACACGTACAGGCGACGCTCAAAGGCATCGCCGGCGAGTGTGTCGTCCGGACGGCCCAGGAAGGCCTGCAGGATAGTAGGCATGCAGGCGCGGGCCGTCTCGCCCAGGTCGTGCGGGTCGACCGGCACCTCGCGCCAAAAGAGCAGCGGCACACCGGCCTCGGCGCAGCCCTCCTCAAACACGCGGCGGGCATCCTCTACGCCCTTGTCGTCCTGCGGAAAGAACAGCATGGCCACGCCATAGTCGCCCTCTGCCGGCAGAATCTGGCCGCACTTTTGAGCCTCTTTACGAAAAAAGTGATGCGGAACCTGGAACAGGATGCCAGCGCCATCGCCGGTGTTCTTCTCGAGTCCCGTGCCGCCGCGGTGCTCCAAGTTGACCAGAATGGACAGCGCGTCGTCCAGAATCTGGTGATGGCGCTCACCGTTGATATCGGCAAGCGCGCCGATGCCACATGCATCGTGGTCGAATTCGGGGCGATAAAGGCCCTGCTGCTGAGCGGAATCTGCCTGCATCGCGATCCTCCCCTAGATATGAGACAGTCAGTTGAATAGGCATACTAGGAGCATCGCCGGCCCGTTGTGTTTCCCGCCCGTTTCGAAACAATCGCGTAACGCACGCGGGACATCTACGTCTTGCCATCAAACGCGTACATCAGCCTCCAAACATGTCAAAAAACGACATCTTTGGAGGCTGACGTACACGTTTTAGTGCAGGGACAGCCGGCACATATGCATCCAAACCCTTTGAATTATTCTGGAAACGAGGGCCACGCAGACTTTTGCATGATGCGACTCGACACCGCAGATCTCAAGGCGGCAACAAGGCGCCCAAGTTCGGCTTGTAAGCTCACCGCTTCAAACATCTCAATCTGTAACAGGAGGAACCGATTTTGGCGCCTAGATGTTACAGATTGAGATTTTCTGCGGGACGGTTTTGGTTTGTCTCGATCTGTAACACGAAGGGCCGGTTTTGGCGGCAAACTGTTACAGATCGAGAGATTACATAGGACCATTTCTTCCTGTCTCGATCTGTAACACCTAGGCCCAATTTCCATCCCTAGTTGTTACAGATCGAGACATTTCGGCAGCCCCCCCTCACCATCCTATTCAAATACAACAATTTTGTTAGTCTCGGTTAACTTTTTGGCCTAAAACGGGTATCTTTTGTGGCGTCAAGCAAACGGCACACAGGAGCGCACCATGCTCAACCATCTCAAACAACGCTTTGGCTCCCGACGCACCGGTGGTCACGGAGGCCTAGACATTGCGCGGCATATCGGCCCCGGGCTGCTCGTGACCATCGGCTTTATCGATCCGGGCAACTGGGCCTCCAATATGGCCGCGGGCTCGCAGTTTGGCTACGCGCTGCTGTGGATCGTCACGCTGTCCACGATTATGCTCATTGCGCTGCAGCACAACGCGGCACACCTGGGTATCGCCACGGGCGCCTGTCTTGCCGAGGCCACGACCCGCTTTCTCCCCCGCATCGTGGGACGCGCGGTGCTCGGCAGCGCCTATCTCGCGACCATCGCCACCACCATGGCCGAAGTCCTGGGCGGCGCGATTGCCCTTCAAATGCTCTTTGGGCTGCCCGTGCGCGCGGGCTGCGTCATCGTGGCGGCAGTATCGATGGCGATGCTCATGACCAACTCCTACAAGCGTGCCGAACGCTGGATCATCGCCTTCGTAGGCGTGGTAGGACTCTCGTTTTTGGCCGAGCTTGCACTGGTCAAGGTCGACTGGCCGCAAGCCGCCGCAAGCTGGATCACGCCCAGTATGCCCACTGGCTCTGCCGCGATTATCGTGAGTGTCCTGGGCGCGGTCGTTATGCCCCACAACCTTTTTCTGCACTCCGAGGTCATCCAATCCATGCACTTCGAAGGCCAAGGCGAGCAGGTTATCGAAGAGCGTCTGCGCTACGAACTCTTCGACACGCTCTTTTCGATGGGCGTGGGCTGGGCAATCAACTCGGCCATGGTCATCCTGGCCGCAACGACCTTCTTTGCGCACGGCATTGTCGTAGACGACCTCGCCGTCGCAGCGGCCACGCTCTCCCCCATCTTGGGCCCGGCGAGCTCGGCCATCTTTGCGGTAGCGCTGCTGTTCGCGGGATTATCGAGCAGCGTGACAGCGGGCATGGCGGCGGGAACCATCACTGCGGGCATGTTCGACGAGGAATACGACATCCACGACCGACATTCCTCGGTCGGGGTGGTGGCCTGTTTCGCCGGCGCAGTGGCGGCGTGCCTGGTCGTCCCAAATCCTTTTGAAGGTCTCATCTGGAGCCAGGCACTGCTGTCGCTTCAGCTGCCGATTACGGTCTTTGTGCTCATACGGCTCACCAGTTCGCCCCGCGTCATGGGCAAACACGCCAACTCGCGCCCGCTCAACGCGCTGCTCGTAGGGATCGGTGCCATCGTGACGATTCTCGATGTCGTGTTGTTGACAGGGATGTAATGGGGCGGGGCACCTACCCAGGCAAACGTCTAAATCTGTAACATCTAGACCCGCTTTTGATGTCTAGATGTTACAGATCGAGACCATTCCGAGGGACAGCTCCGTTTGTCTCGATCTGTAACAGATAGACCCCGTTTTCGCCGTTAGATGTTACAGATTGAGATCTTCTGCCGAACGGGTTTGGTTTGTCTTGATCTGTAACAAGTGGACCCAATTTCCGCTTCTAGATGTTACAGATCGAGACATTTCTTCAGCTCCAACCTTTTGTCTCAATCTGTAACAGATAGGCCCGTTTTGAGCCGCCACATGTTACAGATTGAGACAAACGGTCGGCCGGACTCACGACAGGCAGGATCGGCTAACAGCAGCCGTGATCCCTTAGGGACGGAAGAAAAGGGCCCCGGCCGAGAATTCGACCGGGGCCCTTGGACAGAGCTATGTGTTGCTGCAAGTCGTGTGCCTGCGAGCTACTCCTCGACGAGCTCAAACTGATCGGGACCGACGCCGCACACCGGGCACACATAATCCTCGGGCAGCTCGGGCGTATCGACCTCAACCTCGTAACCGCAAACGACGCACACGAACTTATACGTCTTCTTCTCCTCAGCCATGATGTTCTCCTCTCGAACGTGACTGGTGATGTACTTCATTTATCAGTATAGATTCTCAATAATATAATGCAAGTATTTTTAAAACATTTCTAGCCTTGATACGAGGACGCCTTCGGAGGCGTCTTGCCCTTCAGGACCTTATGGTAGTAATCGTAGGTGAGTGGCGTCTCGTCACTCAGGCGTTCGGCATCCTCGACCTCGCCGATAAACAGTAGATGCGTGCCCACATCCACAGTGTCGATCAAACGGCAGCTAAACAGGGCCGCCGCGTGCTCGGGCACATAGGGCATGCCCAGAGCCGTCTCGCGGGTCTCGTATTTGGCAAACTTGTCGTAATCGCTGCTGGTGCGGAACCCAAAGTTACCGATGTAGAGCATGTCGGCGGTCCGATCGATCACGGTCAGCGCGAACGCTTTGGCCGATACGATGACGCCCGAGGTGACGTTGTCCTTGTTCACGGCAACCGAGATGCGCGGCGGCGCGGACGTCACCTGCACCGCCGTGTTGATGACGCAGCCGGCGCGCAGCCCGTCTGCCGCGGCGCTTACCACGTACAGACCGCTCGGCATGGTAAAGAACGCAGTTTTGTCCATAACGATCACTCCCCTAACCCGGGTTGGAACCTCATGGATGTATGTACCCACAAAAAAGGCGGCGCCCATAGCGGACACCACCTTTGAGACATATGTGTCAAAACAGTATAAGCAAGATGAGACACCCGCAGTTGCGGTGAAATAGGGACTGAATAGCTCCTCAAACAGGCAAAACAGTCCGTATTCCACCGCAACTTATGAAGGGTGGTCAACGGTTGCGCTCCTTGAGGGCGCGGTCAATCTCGCGCTGGACATCGCGCTTGGCCATATCCTCGCGCTTGTCGTAGAGCTTCTTACCACGGCCCAGGCCCAGCAGCAGCTTTACGCGGCCGTCGGTATTAAAGTAGAGCTCCAACGGCACCAGGGCATAGCCGCGATTATGTAGCTTACCGTCGAGAAAGTCAATCTCCTTGCGGTGCAGCAGCAGACGACGACGGCGATCAGGGTCGCGATTCCACACGCCACCATGGCTATAAGGGTGAATATGCAAACCCACGAGCCAGCACTCGCCGCCACGGATCAGTGCAAAGGTGTCGGTGATCTGGCACGCGCGCTCGCGAATCGACTTGACCTCGGTGCCACTCAGCTCAATGCCGCACTCAAAGGTCTCATCGATAAAGTACTCGTGATGTGCCGAGCGATTCTTGGAAATGAGCTTGCGTTCGCGCTTACTGGGCATCGCCAGCCTCCTTGGCGCC
Source organism: Collinsella sp. AM18-10 (assembly GCF_003471585.1). Taxonomy (GTDB): domain Bacteria; phylum Actinomycetota; class Coriobacteriia; order Coriobacteriales; family Coriobacteriaceae; genus Collinsella. The sequence continues at coordinate 67,115 of NZ_QRJO01000003.1, read as the reverse complement.
ATCGGCGTTTGAGCCCGCGGCGTCGCGCTTTGCCTTGCGCTCAGCATTGAGCTCGGCGTCGCTCTCGCGCACCAGTTTGATAATCGCCGCGCAGGCCTCCTCGCCCACCAAATCGCGAGCACGCACCGTCAGGCGCGTCGCCTCCTGCTTGTCGCCGTCGCTTGCAGCATCGGTCGCACACATGATCAGGCAAATGGCAATCTCAGCCGAAGGCGAGGTCGGCACGCCCTGCAGGGCGAGCTCACCCATCACATGGTCGTCACTCTCGTCCGCGGCATCCGGATAGGTGGTATGGATCTTGTTGAGCAGGCGCGTCGTATGCGCATCATTGGGCGCCAGGCGCAGCGCCAGACGCGCGCAGCCCACGGCTGCCGAAATGTTCTCGGTCTCGGGCTCCAAGAAGTACTGACCCAAGTTGGTGTAGGCACGTGCGGCGCACTTACCGTCGCTCGCGCGCTCCAGCACCGAGAACGAGAGCGATGCCCACTCCTGCTTGTCCTCGAGCGCGCGGAACAGCTCGGCCAAGTCCAAGCGATAGTTGCAGTTCATGGGATCCCAACGCACGGCCTGCATCAGGGCATTCCGAGCACTCACATAATCCTGCTGGCGAATGTAGGCAAACGCCATGTCGGAGTACAGGCGGTCAAAGGGAACCTCGACCTGCACCAGCTCGCGCGGATCCTTCTCCACGCGGCGATAGGCCAGGCGCTCAAACTTGCTGTCGAAGCTAAAGTACTGGCGCTTCTCCTCCGTCTTGCATTCAGCGTCGATATACTCCTCGGCAAGCTCCACCAGACGCTCCAGCAGCGGCGTCGCCGTAGCCAGGTCGCCCTGCGCCAGATAGTTCTCGGCATACGTGATGTCTTCCAAGCTGATAGGCAGGTCCATGACAACTCCTCGGTCCGGGCGGCAGACTCAACGCGCGCCTTAAATATCGGTCAATACACAAAACCCGGGTCTCTTACGAGGCCCGGGCGTTCAATTTTGGTAGCCCGTACCAGATTCGAACTGGTGATCTCCGCCTTGAGAGGGCGGCGTCCTAAACCGCTAGACGAACGGGCCATATGTAGCAAATGCAATGGCTGGGATGGAGGGAGTCGAACCCCCATTGACGGAACCAGAATCCGCTGTCCTGCCATTAGACGACATCCCAATGACTGCATCGCTGCGCTCGGCTGTGCCTTTGCGCAAGAAAGAAATATACGGGAAGTCCGGCCGTGACGCAAGCCCCAATTTTGACTTTTTTGAAATTCAGTCAAATACGGCCGACACGTGAAGGACCTGTGAAGCGCCAGCGACACGTACGGCGCCAAAGCCCGTAAAACATCCCGCATCTACCGCTGGTAGATTACAACAATGCAGCACTCACGGCTGATGGCACAATCGAACCGTCATCATTGCACGGATATCGAGGCGCCATGGACGAAGAGCTTGATTACCTATGGGAGACCCTGGGCCTCGAGATCACTGCTGACCTTTGGCCCGAACGGGACAAAATCCATCCCACTCTGCGCCCCGCCATCACGGTGATGCAGGCAAACTACCGCCGTGCATCCTTTTTGATCATGCGGATGTCATGGCACGCGGGACTCCCCGACCTTAAGCGAATCCAGGCAAGCCTCGTCGAGCTGTCCGGTATGCCGACTGTCATATCCGAGGCGCACCTGGAGCAGCGACAGCGCGAGCGACTGCAACAGCAGCGGATTCCCTTTATCTGCCCCGGCGTTCAGGTATATCTGCCCTTTATGGACGAGGAGTACTGGAGCGGCAAGCCCAACAAGCACGTAAAGGTCTACGATCCGCACGAATGGGCACAGCTCGATGATTGAGCCGAGCGAGCCCGCCGATGGAAAACACGTCCCACCCTGAGCACTCAAAACGGGTCGCACTTTCCGCAGCCGCTACAGCAACGCCTCGACCCAAGCCGATTCCCTAAAGCCGGGAATCGCAAAGTCGTCGCCCACCAACAGCGGACGCTTAACCAGCATGCCGTCGGTCGCCAGCAGCTCGTAGCACTCCCGATCCGTCATGCCCGCATCTAGACGCGCCTTCAGGCCCAGCTCTCGATATTTCATGCCCGACGAATTAAAGAAGCGCCGCACCGGCAGTCCCGAACGAGCAATCCAGGTCGCAAGCTCATCAGCCGTGGGATTGTCCAAAACGATATCGCGGTCGATATACTCTACCCCGTGTTCGTCCAGCCATGCCTTGGCCTTCTTACAGGTCGAGCACTTGGGATATTCAACAAACAGTACGGTCATGGAAATCCTCCGAATATAGATCGGCCAACGCAGACACACGCCACACGAGGCGCCTTCGCATGATGGGCCAATTGTAGCCCACGGGTCACACGCTAAACGAACCGTACCCCGAATCCGCGTTTGATGAACGGCAGCAGCTCCATTGCCTCGGGCGTGATATGACCCGCAACGTTCATGCGCTCGTCACCGGGAAGATCGACCCGCGCAATCTCAAGCTCGCCTTCGTAGCGCCCATAGCCGCTATTGCTCACAGCGATCGACCCCGTCTTTCGTGACAGGCCGGCACCGGCATCCATCGGCACGGAATCCGGCTTAAGCGTCGTACGCGACTCCTGAGACCTAAAGATGAGGGTGCTCGAATCGGGTCGGTCGTGATGAATCTGCCCACGTACATAGGCATAACCGGGCTCAAGCTCGCATTGCAGGTCCACGTATCCGGTGGAAACATGAGCAAACTGCGTCCAGCCCGCATCGGAAAGATCGGGGTCGCCGACCAACACAATGTCGCAATCGGCGCCATGTGCAAGCTCAAGCATATTGAGAGCAACCTTTGACGCGCGACCGCGCTGCGCCTCGACCGTCGGCAGTCCCTCGAATACCGGCCCGCGAACGTTAGCATCACCCGGCACAAAAGCCATGATTTCGAATCCAAGCTCCGCAAGACGAAGATTCACCCGAGCAATGTCCTCCAGAGCTAAACCGGTATAAGGCTTGGGGTAAAAATTGTGGCAGGCGGCAAAACGAGTCACATCGGCACCGGCCTCACGCCACGATGCGATTTCATCAGAACTCACCGTCGATGCATTGACCACAATGCGAAATACACCGGACAGCTCCGCGACCCGCCGGGCGCTAAAGCCATAGTCCAAACGAAGGTATTCCAACCCCAGATCGCGCAGGTCCTCGATGCGCTCAAGCCCGAGCAAATCGCACGTGCGCGGCCCCACATCGGCAATGAGCGCAATGCCGCGGGCGGAAAGCAGCGACAGCACATGACGGACCTTATCGGCATACGCCGCTCCCCCATCCTCGGGAATATGCAGCGAGGTGAACGCATAGCGCGCACCCGCCGCGGCACCGTGTTCAATCGTCCGCTCAATATCCTGCAGAGGGCTGGAAAGATAAATCGAAATACCCGTTTTCACGCTTCAACACTCCTTTAAAAAAGGCCGGCGGAGCAGTTAGCCCCGCCGGCACAACCATAGCATCAAGAAATCTGCCGCGCGCCGCGAGCCCTAAGCAACACGGCTCGCGATATCAAACTACTCGCCAAAGAACTCGTTGATCTTCTGCTCGTCGACGCCAAAGAACCACGTCAGGACAAAGCCGGCGGCATAGGCAAGCAGCATAGCGGCAACGTAACCGAGCTGCTGGCCAGGAACGACGATCAGCAGGCCAAACAGACCGGAAACGCCCTGAGAAACCGTGCCGATGTGAAGCAGCGCCGCGAGCGCGCCGCCAAATCCGGCACCCAGGCAGGCCGTCACAAACGGACGAACGAGCGGCAGCGTAACAGCATACATCAGAGGCTCGCCCACACCCAGGATTCCAACGGGAATGGACTCTGCGACGTACTTCTTGAGCTTGGCGTTCTTGGTCTTAAAGTACAGCGCCAGACCGGCACCGACCTGACCGCCGCCAGCCATCATAAGGATGGGAAGCAGGTAATTGATGCCCTTGGTAGCGCCGTCGGGATCGTTGAGCATAGCGTGGATCGGCGTGAGCGCCTGATGCAGGCCGACGGAAACCAGCGGCAAGAAGCCTGCCGACAGGATATAACCGCCCAGGACGCCCAGCTTCTCGAAGATAAAGGTCAAAACGCTAAAGATGGCAGTCGTCAGCCATGCGCCAACCGGCTGGATGACGAGCATCAGAGCAAAGGCGCCGATGATGAGCACCAGCAGCGGGGACAAAAACGTGTCGAGTGCGTTGGGCATAACCTTGCGAATCTGACGCTCCATCCAGGCAAAAAATGCGCCGGCGATAAGAGCCGCGATCATGCCGCCCGCTGCGGGGTTGTACTGTGCATTGGTGAGCGGCAGCAGAATGGCAGTGGCAGGATCGGCCGCGCCAGGCGCAAGCAGGGGCATGGCACTGTTGGCAATACACATCATGCCGGCGATGCCGCCCAGCGCAGCGGAGCCACCAAACTCACGTGCCGCGTTATAGCCCACCAAGATGGGCAGATAGGCAAACAGGGCCCAGCCCATGGAACGAATGCCCTGGTACCACCACTCGCCTGCAAGCGCGCCTGCCGTCGAGACGTTAATGACGTTGCAGATGCCGTTGATGAGGCCAGCCGCAATGATGCCGGGAAGCAGGGCGACGAAGACATTGGAAATCTTCTTGAGGAAGGCCTGAACCGGCTTGGACTCGTACTTGGCCTTCTGCGCGGCCTTGTTTGTGGCCGCAGCGTCAACCACGCTCTCGTCAGCAACGCCTTTCGCAAGGCCGGTGAGCTTGGAGAACTCCTCGAGCACCTTATTCACCTTGCCCGGCCCCAGCACGATCTGCATCGTGTCGTCCTCGACCAAGCCCATCACGCCGTCGAGTGCCTTAATACCCTCCGTGTCGACGCTGCCCGTGTCTTTGACGGTCACGCGCAGGCGCGTCATGCACGCCGCGTTTGCGAGCACGTTGTCTTTACCGCCCAAAAGGTCCAGCAGCTTTTGAGCCAGCTCTTTGTTCGTCATAACTCCTCCTTGTATTGGGTATCTCGTCTGGATGTCATATCAGCTCACGCCGCGCACCTATTGGGCATCGGCATTGCTCTTCTCATGGCCACTCACCGCAGCACGGACATGGCCTCGCGCTCGCTCAAGAGCTACCGCAGCCTGCTCGGCATCGCAGTCCAGCAGTACCGAGACAATAGCGGTTTTTACGTGGCCGCCGGCATCTGCAAGCGCCTGAATAGCGCGCTCGCGCGTGCAGCCGGTCGCCTCCATCACGATGTTCTGGCCGCGCACCACCAACTTCTCGTTCGTCTGCTGCACATCGACCATCAGGTTTTGGTATACCTTGCCGATCTTGACCATGGCACCGGTCGAAATCATGTTGAGAATGAGCTTTTGAACCGTTCCCGCTTTGAGCCTCGTTGAGCCGGTCAGTACCTCGGGACCGGGCACGGGTTCAATGGCAAGATCTGCGCTCTCCCCGATCTTCGACCCTTGGTTGCAGGCAATTGCAATGGTCTTGCACCCAGTTGCCTTGGCGTACATAAGGCCGCCCACCACATAGGGAGTACGACCGCTTGCCGCCAGGCCAACGACAAGATCCTTGTCCGAGAGTCCACGCCCCCGCAGGTCGCTCGCGCCAAGCTCCTCGCTGTCTTCGGCACCTTCGACAGCCTTGATAAACGCCGTCTCGCCTCCGGCAATGAGCCCGACAATCAGATCGGGTGACACGCCAAACGTGGGCGGACACTCCGAAGCGTCGAGTACGCCCAGACGACCGCTGGTGCCTGCGCCCATGTAAAAGACGCGCCCGCCGCGCTCGAGTGCCTCAGCAGCCCAGTCGATTGCTGTGGCAACCTGGGGCAGCACTTTTGTGACCGACTGGACGGCACGAAGATCCTCATCGTTCATCGTCGTAACGATTTGCAGCGATGTCATCGTATCGAGGTCCATAGACCTTTGATTACGCTGTTCGGTCGTGAATTTTGTTAAATCGAGCATTTCATTCACCTCATCTTTCCTGTTTCTCGATGTAGTTTTGCTTAATGACATGCGTCGCCCGTTCGTAGTCGCTGGCAACGTAAGCAGCGTACAGGGCATCGACAACCATAAGCTGGGCCATACGCGAAGCCATGGCACCGCTGCGGACCAAGGGCTCACTCGCAGCGACGCCGAGCACGGCATCGGCCATGGTGGCAAGCTTGGATGATCCATCTACTTTGGTCACGGCCACAACGGGACAGTTGTGACGTTGGGCCTCGGCGGTGCAGTCCAGCACCTCTTGCGTCAAGCCCGAGTAGCTAAAGGCGATTGCCATATCGCCCTCATGCATGTTCTTGGCACACAAGAGCTGATCATGCCAGTCGTCGTACAGATGGCACTCTTTGTCGACACGCATGAGCTTTTGCGCCAGATCGTGCGCGACCAAACGAGAGGCACCGATACCGAACAGATTGACTGCGCGCGCCCGCTTAAGATAGGCCGCGCATCGCTCCAAGACGGTGTAATCGAGCGTTCGCGCCGTCGCTTCGATCGTGCGCACGTTGCTTTTCATCACCTTCCCCACGATACGTTCGACGCTGTCATCCATGGAGATGTCCTCGAGGGCTACGTCTTTCTTGTCACCTAAGAGCGCCAGCTCGGCAATCAGTTCGCGCTGGAACTCCTTGTAGCCCGCAAAACCCAAACGCTTGCAAAAGCGCAAAATGCTCGAGGGCGAGGAGAACGTGGCATCGGCAAGACCGCGGACGGACAGCCCGACCACCTCGTGCGGATGAGCGCTCACATATGCGATGACATTGCGTTCCGCCGGGCTCGCGCTGAGCTCACGCTCGCGAAGCCGCAAAAGCAATCCGTTTGCCATCTCAAACACCTCCGTTGAGAAGAATTAAAGACCAACGAACGATTCGTACCGGATACAAACAGCTTTTACGGTACATTGTGCCGCATCGTGGCGCACAAAGGGAGAGCGTTCTACCGCTCGCCCCTCAAATCCGACCGCTCGGAAATACGCGCGACACAAAATAATTCAACAAGGTCGCATTATCGGTAACAGGGCTGTTACCGATACCGCCTCGCGTGGGCGCCAATCGGACGTGCCGCAAACCTCTACCCCGCCTCGCGCATCCAGCGATCGAACGTCCCCACGCACACGCCCAGGCACTTTGCTGCCTGGCTGCGGGTAATATCGCCCGCCTCATAGCTATCGCGCACCAGCTCAAACTGAGGAGGGCACGGCTTGCGAGGTCGACCGAAACGGACCCCTCGCGCCCGCGCCGCTGCAATTCCCTCCGCTTGGCGCCGATGGATATTCTCGCGCTCCATCTGCGCCACGTAGCTCAGCAGTTGCAGCACAATATCGGCAATCAGGGTGTTGGTCACATCCGGCGCGCCGCTGGCCCTGACGCGCGTGTCAAGCAATGGCATGTCCAACACCACAATGGCAACCCCGAGCTCCTTGGTAATGCGTCGCCATTCCTCAAGAATCTCAGAGTAATTACGGCCAAGTCGGTCGATAGAAAGCACCACCAGCACGTCCCCGTCTCCCAGGACGTGCAGCAGCTCGCGATACCTCGGGCGATCGAAGTCCTTGCCGCTCGCATGGTCGGCATAAATATTCGCCGAGCCCACGCCATAGGCGCCCAGCGCATCCAGCTGCCGATTCAGATTCTGATCGCGCGAACTCACCCGCGCATAACCATACACCGTCGCCATCTCATCCCCGCTTTCTTGTAAACCTGCCAAAAAGGGACAGGTTTATTTTGGTAGGTTTTACCTCTCAAATAGCAGGTAAGCGGGCGGCCGAGCAGACGGCAAGGTAGCCACGATTCAAATGCGGAGGGCGGTCCCGAAAGGCCGCCCTCCGCTCCCCCACCATGAGTCGGGATTTGGCTAATGGATAAGCTTAAAGTCCAAGTGCCCACGCGTGGTATTGACGCGCGAGACCTCGATGATCACGCGCTGCCCCAGCTCGTAACGAGCCCCCGTGTCGGCGCCCGTCAGCGTAAGTGCATCCTCGTCGAACTCGAACCACTCGTTGCCCAGGCTCTTGATCGAAACCAAGCCTTCGACCTGCGTTAGGTCCAAGCGCACAAAGAGGCCCATGCTGCTAACCCACGAGACGGTTCCGGCATAGCGCTCGCCCAGACGGTCCTCATAGTACTGGGCAATCTTGATCTTTTGCGTCGCATGGCTGGCGGCATCTGCCGCGCGCTCGGCATCGCTGCATGCGCGGCAGATCTGCGGCAGAATGCGCGGCAGCGACTCGCGCCCCTTGCCGATCAGCCGCGGCGTACGGACCAGGGCGTCCTTGCCGCCGAGCTGCTCATAGGCCAACTGCAGCTTGAGTACGCGGTGCACCACCAGATCGGGGTAGCGACGGATGGGACTCGTAAAGTGACAGTAGCACGGCGCGGCGAGCGCAAAGTGGCCCTCGTTGCGCGGCTTGTACAGCGCGCGCTGCATGCTGCGCAGAAGCAGCGTGTTGACGAGCGGTGCGTTGGCCGTACCGGCGGCAGCATCGACTGCAGCCTGCAGCTCATCGGGACTCCCCAGGGCAATACCGGCAGCACGGCGATCGTCGATGATGCCTAGCTGAGCCAGCGCAACGGCGGCACCGTGCAGGCTATCGGGGCTCGGATCCTCATGCACGCGATAGCAGGCCTCGATATCACGGTCTGCCAGCCACTCTGCAACGCACTCGTTGGCGAGCAGCATAGCTTCCTCGATAAGCGACGTGGCACACGAACGTTCACGCGCCACAATCTGCACGGGTACTCCGTCCTCATCCAATAGAGCGCGAATCTCGGCCGTGTCAAAATCGACCGAGCCGCGGGCGCGACGAATACGACGGCGAAGTTCGGCGAGTTCGTTAGCGGCGACAAGGAAGTCGTCGAGGTCGATGTTGTAGCCGCGGGCGGCCTCCTCGCACGCAAGACCGCGCTCAAGCGCTTCCTCGCGCGAGGTCTCGGCAGCCGCAACATCCTCGGCCGCACCCTCCAGCACCGAATACTCAACCGCACCGGCACGCACCAGCAGCGCCTCGGCGCCGTCATAGTCCATACGCACACGCGAGCGAATCACACTGGGGTACGGATCGTAATGCCGCACGCGACCCTGCGCATCGAGCTCGATATCGACGGTAAACGCAAGACGGTCCTCGTCAGAGCGAAGCGAGCACAGGTCACAGGACAGGCGTTCGGGCAGCATGGGAAGCACGCGATCGGCCAGATACACCGATGTCGTACGATGGCGAGCCTCAAGATCGATATGCCCGTCCCAAGCCACATAGTGCGAAACGTCGGCGATATGCACACCCAGCTTGTAGCCGCCCTCGGGTGTGCGCTCCAGCGAAATGGCATCGTCAAAGTCGCGCGCGTCGACAGGGTCGATCGTGATGACAAAGCGGTCGCGCAGATCGCGGCGGAGCGGGTCCTTAAGCGCCGCGGACACATCGAGCGAAAGCCCCTCGGCCTCGTCTAGCGCGGCCTCGGGATAGCTATCGGTATAGCCGTAACGCGCCATCACATATTGAACGCCCAAATCGGGCGCGTCATCTCCGCCAATGCGGCGTTCGATCGTCACAGTGCCCGATTCCAGGCGCGTCGGGTAGGTCAAAATGCGCGCGACAACGGCATCACCCGGGTGGACACCCAGACGATCCGCCGAGGTATCCTCGGGCAAAATGAAGAAGTCGGCCTTCAGGCGCGAATCGAGCGGCTCAATCACACCGAGCGGACCGGCGGTCTGGTACGTGCCCACCACGCTTATAGCTGCGCGCTCAACCACGCCCTCGATCACGGCGCGACGCTCGCCATGCGGGCTGTTCTTAATGCTCACGGCAACGGTATCGCCGTCCATGATCTCGCGCTTACCGCGGCCCATGACCTTGTAGTCGCCATTCTCGGTTATGACATAGGCGCTATGCTCATGGAGCTGCACGCGTCCGGTCAGGCTCGGACGGCGCTCGCTGCGCACCGGCCCGCGCTTATTGCGAGCTCCACGCTTATGCTTGTTATTGCGCCCCATGGCGCCTCCTAACTATCGATGGTCGTTTACACCCCAAGAGTCTACCCAAATGGTCCTTAGGGGACGGAGGAAAACGAATCACATAGATAGACCAGCGCCACGATGATCCGCAATCCTGCCGTCCCCTAGGGATCAAAAAAACGGGCCGCCCCATAAGAGACGACCCGTTGGAAGGGGTGAATTCCAGGCATGCCTACACGCGCAGGTAGCGGCGCATGGCGATGGCAGAACCAAAGAGACCGATAATCACGCCGACCAGAATCAGCGCAGCATAGGTCACAAGGTAGTACTGCATCGGCAGGGCAAACGACATCCAGCCGATGCTCTCCTGCAGACGCGGAATCATCAGATTACGCAGCAGCTCCAGAACGCCGATGGAAAGCAGCGAGCCCAAAATGGCCTGCAGTACGCCCTCGGTGATAAACGGGCCACGAATGAAGCCGTTGCTGGCGCCGACCAGACGCATAATCGCAATCTCACGACGACGCGCCGTGATGGACAGGCGAATCGTGTTGTTGATGAAGATGAATGCGATAAAGGTCAGAAGGCCAACGAGCACCACGGCGGCGATGCGGATGTAGTTGGTCACCTGGAACAGGCGGCTCACTTCCTCCTGGCCATACAGTACGCTCGCGTTGACGTCGCCGTCATCCGCGATCTTCTGGAAATCGGCGTTCTTCTTGAGCTTCTCTGCCGTGCTCTCGACCTTGGACGGATCGTCCATCTCAATTGCAAACGAAGCCGGCAGCGGGTTCTGGCCATCGAGCGCGCTCATGGTGGCGTCGGCGTTGCCCGACATCTTGCTCGTATACTCGGCCAGCGCGTCGTCCTTGTCCTTATAGGTCACGGACTTGACGTTATTCCACGTCTTAAGCTCGGCCTCAAAAGCCTGGACATCGGCCTGATCGGCGTCATCGCTAATGAACGCGTTGATGACAACCTGATCCTCGACGGTGCCGATCACGGAGTTCAGCATCGCGGAGCCCATGATGAACAGGCCGATGATAAACAGCGAAAGGAAGATCGTGATGACGGCGCCGAGCGAGGTAGTCCAGTTACGGAAGAAGTGACTGATTGCCTCTTTGAAGGAGTAGCCCACGTTAGTTGGTGCCATAGTTGCCGTAACCTCCCCTCTCCTGGTCGCGGATAACGTGGCCGCCCTCGAGGGCGATCACGCGACGGTGCATGCTATCGACCATCTCGCGGTCGTGCGTGGCGACGATCACGGTGGTGCCGGTACGGTTAATACGCTCGAGCAGCTTCATGATGCCCAGCGAGATCGCCGGGTCGAGGTTACCCGTGGGCTCGTCGCAGATCAGCAGCGGCGGACGGTTGACCATAGCGCGGGCGACGGCGACGCGCTGCTGCTCGCCACCGGAAAGCTGGTCGGGCAGCGAGTCCATCTGATCGGCCAGACCGACCAGACGCAGCACCTCGGGCACCTGGCTGCGAATGACGCCCTTGGGCTTGCCGATGCACTGCAGGGCAAACGCCACGTTTTCGTAGGCGGTCTTTTGCGGCAGAAGCTTAAAGTCCTGGAACACGGCACCGATCTGGCGACGCAGGAACGGAACCTTGCGGTTCTTGATCTTCATGAGGTCCTGACCGGCAACCAGGATGCGACCGCTCGTCGGCTTGACGTCGCGGTTGAGCGTCGACAGCAGCGTGGTCTTACCCGAGCCGGAGTGACCGACCAGGAAGACGAACTCGCCCGGATAGATCTCGATGTTGATGTCGTCAAGTGCAGGCTTGTTGGGCTGTGCCGGATAGATCTTGGTGACATGCTCCATAAGGATGACGGGCTCGACACCGGCCTGCTTGGCCATCTTCTTGCGGCTGGCCTGCGGATCGATGGGCGCAAACACCGACGTAAAATCGGGGTTGTTGAGCGCGTTATCGAGGCTTGCGACCTCGGCTGCCTGATCGCTCTCGACCACCGGGGCAGCAGGCTGCGTGGGATCGGGAATGGCGGCAAAGAGACCGGACTGCGCAGGCTGAGGAACCGGCGTCGCAGGGGCCATGGGGTCGGGAATGCCGGCCATGGTAGGCTGCGGTGTGGCGGCGCCAGCCTGAGGCTGCTCCACGCGAGCGGTCACGGCCTGAACGGGCTCAAAACCCGCCGTGCCGGAAAGCGCGACATCGCTGGTGGGATTGTAGGCAAAGGGATCGGATGCCGGCTGTGCCTGATCTGCCGGCTGAGTGGGGGCCTGAGCAACAGGCTGGCCCTCTGAATCCGGAGTGGCGAAACGACTGCCCTGGACGCCTGTCTGCGTCTTGGGGGCATCATCGCCCGCACCGGAGGTACGGAAGTGGTTACCCACTGGTGCTCCTTATCGTCGTGCGTTTAAACTACATGAGAGCTTTACATTTTAGCAGCATTAGCTTTGCTGCACATAAGAAGCATGGCGGGCTTTGGGATCCCACCGGCCGGGCGCAGGGCTACCTCCCAAATCGTCCTCGCGCATGGCCGGCATTTGTCCTGCTCCTGCGGAGCTGCGGACAAACGCCGGACTGCGCTGCGGAAAGATTTGGGAGGTAACCCTGCGCCCGGCCTGCGGCTACTATGGGGCCGACGCACCAACTTGAGATGCTGCGCATACAAAGTTGGAAGGGTCTGAATTGCACTTTGTTGGGATGGGCCCGTTTCCCCATGGGAACTTTGCTTGGCAGGACTCTAATTTAAATTCAACAAAAACAGGGGCGCCCTCTTTGGGGATGCCCCTGTTCTGGCTTGGATGTGGTTGTTGAGACGATACTTTACCTCGTCTTGCCTTATGCCAAGAACTCCTTGGTGGTCGCCACGATGTTGGCGGCGTCCAGGCCATACTTGTGCAAGAGCTCGGCGCCCGGGCCGGACTCGCCAAAGGTATCGTTGACGCCAATCTTCTTGAGCGGCGTCGGGCACTGCTCGCACAGGACATCAGCAACGGCGCTGCCCAGGCCACCGATCACAGAGTGCTCCTCGACGGTCACGACGTGGCCGGTCTTGGTGGCGCTCTTGACGATCAGGTCGGCATCGATGGGCTTGATGGTGTGCATGTTGATGACCTCGGCATCGATGCCCTTGGCAGCAAGCTGCTCGGCGGCCTCGAGAGCCTCGCCGACCATCAGGCCGCAGGCGATGATGGTGACGTCGGCGCCCTCGCGCATGACAATGCCCTTACCCAACTCGAACTTGTAGGTCTCGGGGTCGTTAATAACCGGCGAGGCCAGACGGGCGAAGCGCATGTACACCGGACCGTCGCACTCGTAGGCGGCGCGCGTCACGGCGCGGGCCTCGACGTCGTCGGCAGGAACGATAACGGTCATGCCGGGGATGACGCGCATCAGGGCGATATCCTCGCAGCACTGGTGTGTGGCACCGTCCTCGCCCACCGAGATACCAGCGTGCGTGGCACCGATCTTAACGTTGAGGTGCGGGTAGCCGATGGAGTTACGGACCTGCTCAAAGGCGCGGCCGGCGGCGAACATGGCAAAGGTGCTCGCGAAGGCAACGCGACCGGTGGTTGCGATACCGGCGGCAACACCCATCAGGTTGCTCTCGGCGATACCCACATCGAAGAAACGGTCGGGGCAGGCGGCCTTAAACTTACCGGTCTGCGTGGCGGCGGCCAGGTCGGCGTCGAGGACCACAAAGTCATCGTGCTCGTTGGCGAGCTCGACGAGGGCCTCGCCGTAGCTTACACGCGTGGCAATTTTCTTGACGTCTGCCATCCTAGAGCTCCTCTCCGGCGGCCGTGAGCTCTGCCATGGCCTGCTCAAACTGTTCATCGTTGGGGGCCTTGCCGTGCCAACCAACCTGGTTCTCCATAAAGGACACGCCCTTGCCCTTCAGGGTCTCGGCGATAATGGCGGTCGGCTGCCCCTTGGTGGCGCGAGCCTCGGCAAAGGCGGCGCGGATCTGGTCGAAATCGTTGCCGTCGGCAAGCTCCACCACGTGGAACTTGAAGGCGCGGAACTTATCGGCGAGCGGCATGGGGTCGTTGACTTCCTCGACGGGACCGTCGATCTGCAGGCCGTTGTGGTCGACGATCACGCAGAGGTTGTCGAGCTGCTGGTTGCCGGCAAACATGGCGGCCTCCCAGACCTGGCCCTCCTCGCTCTCGCCATCGCCCAGCAGGGCGTAGGTGCGATAGTCGTCGCCCCAGTGCTTGGCGGCAACGGCCATGCCCACGGCGGCGGAGATGCCCTGGCCGAGTGAACCGGTGGACATGTCAACGCCCGGAGTGTCGTTCATGTTGGGATGGCCCTGCAGGTGGCTGCCGATGTGGCGCAGCGTCTCAAGATCCTCCTTGGGGAAGAACCCGCGCTCGGCGAGCACGGCGTACAGACCCGGAGCGCAATGGCCCTTGGAAAGCACAAAGCGATCGCGGTCGGCCTTGCGGGGATCGGCCGGGTCGACGTTCATTTCCTCAAAGTACAGATAGGTCATGATGTCGGCAGCGCCGAGCGAACCGCCCGGATGGCCGGACTTGGCAGCGTGCACGCCGGTGACGATGCCCTTCCTTACCTCGTTGGCAACCTTTTTGAGCTCTTCGTCGCTCATTGTGCCTTCCTTTCATCCTCATTAGACAAAATGCGCACGGCACCGAAGGTAATCCCAACACAGCCGCAATGCACGTACGTCATTCATTATGCTGGAAACTGATGGCTTTACCAGAGTTTTTATCATTATTTGAACAATTTAGCAGGCAGAACCGCTGATGAAACGGTTTATCAATGTGAACGTCTTTTGGATGGGACGCGGTCGGCCCTACGCGCTAATGTCCTTGAATCCCTCGCCGAAAGCTTCCGTAACGTCGGCGACCGTCACAATGGCGTGAGGATCGCGCTCGCGCACGATCGTCTTGAGGGTATTGAGCTCTCGACGGTTCACGATGACCATGATCACCGGCTTCTCGGCACCCGAATACATGCCAGTCGCCTTAAACTTGGTACAACCACGACCCAGGCCATACATGATATCGGCAGCGATATCAGGGAACTTGTCCGAGATGATGAGTACCATACGGCGTTTGTTGCCACCATCGACCACGGCATCGATCACGTAGCCGCTAATGACCATCGAAAGGCCTGCATATAGTGCATTTTCGATTGAAAAGACCGGAGCCGACAGCGCGCATACGGCAACATCGATCGCCATGACGGTCGATCCCACGGGCAGCGAGGTATTACGCGAGATGATTTGGCCAATCGTGTCCGAGCCGCCGGTGTTGGCGCCGGCGCGCAGCACCATGCCGTAACCGATGCCTGTAATAATGCCGCCCCACATGGCAGGGAGCATCAGGTCCGCATCCGCCAGAGGTGCTACAAACGGGGCGAACAGATCGGTAAAGAAGCCCAGCAGCACAAAGCCCGTCGCGGTCTGCACCACGTAGAACATGCCGCCCTCGCGCATAACGACCAGCAACAGCAAGGCGTTCATCACGATCGTCTGAATACCAACGGGAAGCGATATGCCGCGCGATGCGCCGACCGCCTGGATAATGGTGGCAAGGCCCGTAACACCACCGGCAGCAAGGCCGTTGGGAATCAAAAACAGGTCGGTCGCAATAGCGGCCAGAGCGCACCCCAACATAATCTGGGGCAGGTCGTGAAAGAAGTTCATCGATAGAATGCGCTTGATGTCCAGACGATATGCCATGCTACCTCCCTCAAAAAAGCGCACCCAAACGGATGCGCTTCGAACTTCTTGCTGTATTCGATTCTACCGATTCGCCGAACAAAAACCACCCCTGCGCAGGGTTTGCTTTGGATACAAAACCACCCTGCTCGGAGGGTTTTATCCATTTCCACATAAACCGGGCGGTTTATGCAGATGGGATCTCTGCGTCAGCGTTGCCAGTGGCCCAGCGATGGTAGCCAATAACAAACGGGTCCAGGTCGCCATCGTCAAGAACTGCCTCGACGTTGCTGGTCTCAACGCCCGTGCGTAGGTCCTTAACCATCTGATACGGGTAGAGCACGTAGCTGCGGATCTGGTTGCCAAAACCAATCGTGGTTTTGGGTCCGCGAATCTCATCCAGGGCCTCGGCGCGCTTCTCGAGCTCAATCTCGTACAGGCGAGCCTTGAGGATCTGCATGCACGCGGCCTTGTTCTGGATCTGGCTGCGCTCGTTTTGGCAGGTGACCACAATGCCGCTGGGGAAATGCGTCACGCGCACGGCGGAGTCGGTGGTGTTAACGCCCTGACCGCCCGGGCCGCTCGCGTGGTACACGTCCACGCGGATGTCATCGGGACTGATTTCGATGTCGATATCATCGGGTAGCACGGGAATGACCTCGACGCCGGCAAACGTGGTCTGGCGGCGCTTCTTGTCGTCGGTGGGGCTAATGCGAACCAAGCGGTGGACGCCGGCCTCGGCGCGCAGCATGCCAAATGCGTCCTTGCCCTCGACGGTAAAGGTCGCGCGGTCGATGCCGATGACCTCAGCAGCGGGGCAGTCGTTAATCGTGACCTTCCAGCCGCGACGCTGGCAGTACTTCATGTACATCTTAAAGAGCATGAAGGTCCAGTCCTGGGCCTCCAGACCACCCTGTCCGGGCTTGATGGTCACAATGGCATCGCCGTGATCGAACTCACCGGTAAACCAGCTCGAAAGCTCAAGCTCATCGATGGCACGGGCCAGGCGCTCAGCCGTGGCTGTAGCCTCCTCGCGAAGGGCGGCGGCATCGGGGTCATCCCCCATCTCCTCGGCAAGCTCCAGCGCGGCGCGGGCATCGGAAAGCTCGCCGCGCGCGTTGTCTACGGCAGCGATATCTTCCTTGGTGCGCGCGATTTCCTCCATGGTGACACGGGCGGCGTCGGCGTCATCCCAAAAGCCGGGGGCCACGCTTTTGGCCTCGAGCTCGGTCACGCGCGTGCGCTTTTCGTCCAAGTGGAGATACGACTCGACCTCGCCGAGCCGGTCCGCAAACGCGTCCAGCTCGGCGGGCGTTACCTCTAAAGCCTCAGCCATTAACGATTCCTGCCGTGGCAGTACTTAAACTTCTTGCCGCTACCGCAGGGGCACGGGTCGTTGCGGCCCACGTTGACGTACGGATCGTCGCTCTCGGACTTGCGATAGGTGGTCACCTTGCCACCGTTGTTGACGGCAGCCGGTCCGCCCT
Source organism: Collinsella sp. AM18-10 (assembly GCF_003471585.1). Taxonomy (GTDB): domain Bacteria; phylum Actinomycetota; class Coriobacteriia; order Coriobacteriales; family Coriobacteriaceae; genus Collinsella. The sequence continues at coordinate 50,044 of NZ_QRJO01000003.1, read as the reverse complement.
GGACAGCCGTGCGGGCCTGCACCTGCGCCTGCTTGCGCAGCACCGAGTCGCCGTTATCACCATCGACCTCGGCAGGACCGGAGAAGCGCGCGCCCTCGAGCGCGGGCTCCTCCTTGTGCTCCACGGCACGCGGGGCAGCCTTGATCTCGATGCGCAGAACCGTGCGCAGGTAATCCTCATACATGGTATCGACGAGTATCTGGAACGCGCCGTAGGCCTCGGTCTTGTACTCAACCAGCGGGTCGCGCTGGCCAAAGCCGCGCAGCCCGATGCCGGTCTTGAGGTAGTCCATCTCCTGCAGGTAGTTCATCCAGCGGGTATCGATGACGCGCAGCATGACCTGGGTGTTGAGCTCGCGCATCAGGTCCTCGCCCAAGCGCTCGGCCTTCATGTTGTAGCACTTCTCTACGTAAGCCAGGACATCGGCAGCCAGGGCCTCATAATCCTCGTCGGGGAACTTCGGCGTATCGATGTGGCCGGTGAGCTCCACAACCCACTTGCGCAGGCCCTCCAGGTCGCGCTCGCCATCGTGACTGTCCTTGGTGCAGAACTCCTGCACGCAGCGGTACACGGTGTCGTGCATGACCTCGGTGATGTGGTCGGTCAGGTCCTTGCCGTCCAGAATCTTATTGCGCTCGGCGTAGATGACCTGGCGCTGCTTGTTCATGACGTCGTCGTACTCAAGGACGCTCTTACGCATGGAGAAGTTGATGCTCTCGACCTTGTGCTGTGCGCTCTCGACAGCCTTGGAGATGATCTTGTGCTGGATGGGCATGTCGTCGCCCATGTCGGCCGTGACCATCATCTTGGAGACGCGGTCCATCTTGTCGCCGCCGAACAGGCGCATGAGGTCGTCCTCGAGCGACAGGTAGAACTGGGTCTCGCCCGGATCGCCCTGACGGCCGGAGCGGCCGCGCAGCTGGTTGTCGATACGACGGGACTCGTGGCGCTCGGTGCCGATAACGGTCAGGCCACCGGCGGCAAGCACGCGCTCGCGCTCGGCCTTGCAGGTCTCCTTGGCCTCGGCGTTAAACTGCTCGAGCTGCTCGGGCGTCACGTCCTCCATGGTCAGGCCCTCGTACTCCAGGCGCTCGCGCACCAGCTCGTCGGGGTTGCCGCCCAGCAGGATGTCGGTACCGCGGCCGGCCATGTTGGTGGCGATGGTCACGGCGCCGTAGCGTCCGGCCTGGGCAACGATGTGGGCCTCGCGCTCATGGTGCTTGGCGTTGAGGACCTCGTGAGCGATGCCGCGCTTGGTAAGGGCGGCGGACAGCTTCTCGGAGCTCTCGATGGAGACGGTGCCCACCAGGACCGGCTGGCCCTTGGCGTGACGCTGCTCGACATCGTCGGCGACGGCGTTGTACTTAGCCTGAATGGTGCGGTAGACCAGGTCCTCGTGGTCCACGCGCTGCACGGGCTTGTTGGAGGGGATGACCTCGACGGGCAGCTTGTAGATCTCGCGGAACTCGGCGTCCTCGGTGAGTGCCGTACCGGTCATGCCGGAGAGCTTGTCATACAGACGGAAGTAGTTCTGCAGAGTAATGGTGGCCAGGGTCTGGTTCTCCTCGCGTACGAGCACGCCCTCTTTGGCCTCGATGGCCTGGTGCAGGCCCTCGGAGTAACGGCGGCCTTCCATAATGCGGCCGGTGAACTCGTCGACGATCTTGACCTCGCCGTTGGTGACCACGTACTGCTTATCGCGGTGGAACATGTACTGGGCCTTCAGCGCCTGTTGCAGGTGGTTGACCAGCTGACCCGAAAGGTCGGCGTAGATGTCATCGATACCCAGGCGGCGCTCGATCTTCTTAAGACCGCGCTCGGTGGCGGCGATGGTATGCTTGGCCTCGTCCATGACGTAGTCGCCCGTGGGTTCAACGTCCTCGGTGGCGGTAAGCATGTCGTGCGACACGTCCTCGCCGCGCTCAAGGCCACGCACGGCACGCGCGAAGTCCTTGTAGGTACTGGCGGACTTAGTGCCGGCGCCCGAGATGATCAGCGGGGTGCGGGCCTCATCGATCAGGATGGAGTCAACCTCGTCGACGATGGCGTAGTTGTGGCCGCGCTGCACGCGCTGCTCGGGACGGGTAACCATGTTGTCGCGCAGGTAATCAAAGCCGAACTCGGAGTTGGTGCCGTAGGTGACGTCGGCCTGGTAGGCCGGGCGCTTGAGCTCGAGCGGCATGTTGTTCTGGAGCAGACCGACGGTCATGCCCAGGTACTTATAGATGCGGCCCATCCACTCGGAGTCACGCTTGGCAAGGTAATCATTGACAGTAACGACGTGCACGCCCTTGCCAGCAATAGCGTTGAGATAGCCGGCCAACGTGGAGACGAGGGTCTTACCTTCGCCGGTCTTCATCTCGGCGATGTGGCCCTCGTGCAGTGCCATGGCGCCAATGAGCTGCACGTCAAAGTGGCGCATACCCATGGTGCGCTTGGAAGCCTCACGCACGGTGGCAAAGGCCTCGGGGAGCATGTCGTCGAGCGACTCGCCGTTGGCGTAACGCTCGCGGAACTTATCGGTCTGGCCGCGGAGTTGGTCCTCGGTCATCTTCTCAAACTGGGGCTCAAGACCGTTGATCTGGTCGACGATCTTGTAGTAGCGCTTAAGGTCCTTATCGGATCCAAAGGACAGCAGCTTTGACATGAATCCCATGTTGTTTCCTTTTTGGCCATCGCCCGTGCCATGCAGCTCCGAGCGAGTTAAACACAGATAGTTGTACTTTAGCCAAACAGGACGCACCCTATGCGGTCGACCTCAACCGCCACGTAATAACTACGACCAACCTGCCAAAAAGGGACTGGTTTATTTTGGCAGCTTTTATCTGGGAAAACGCCGTCTCTCTGCCATTTGGTGCAAACCAACCTGTCCCCTCCGCACCAATCTGGTGCAATGGGGACGAGCTAGCTTGCACCAATAAAAAGAAAAGGGCCGCGCACCCAAACGGATGCACGGCCCTTATGCCATGAATGCGAGCGATTCCTCGGCGAGCTATTTACTCAGCAGCCTCGGTGGTCTCGGCCTCGGCAGCGGCCTCCTCGACGGGAGCCTCTGCGGGAGCCTCGGCGGCCTGCTTGGCAGCCTCCTCGGCAAACTTAGCAGCACGCTTGGCCTTCTCGGCAGCCTTAGCCTCAGCGGCGGCCTTGCGAGCGGCCTCGGCCTCAGCAGCCTTGGCAGCCTTGGCAGCCTTGGCCTCCTCGGCCTTCTTGAGCTGGGCGGCAGCGGCGCCACCGAACTTGTCGGCGAAGCGCTGGACGCGTCCACCGGTGTCGACGAACTTCTGCTGGCCGGTGTAGAACGGGTGGCACTCGTTGCAAAGCTCGACCTTCATCTCGGACACGGTAGCGTGCGTCTTGAAGGTGTTGCCGCAGGAGCACGTCACCGTGCACTCGACATACTGGGGATGGATACCCTGCTTCATGGTAGGACTCCTTATTGGTCAGGCGCTGGTTACCGATCAGCGCATAAGGCGTCTTGGTTTCCGACCAAGACAACAAACTCGGCTATGGTACCACGGCGCCGCGTGTCCCACAAAAGGTTCACGGTCTTTTCGGAACGACACGAATCTGACCCATCGAAACACATCTCCACCGTTCCTTCAACTGGGAAAATGCCGTCCCCGGGGCCTGAGAAGGGCCCCGGGGACGTTCGACTGACTGCGGGAACGGCCTTTCCGCTCAATGTGTTCGGCTGAGATCGGAAATCAACCAAACTGAACTAGGTTCAGTTGACATGGTTAAAAACGAGGGGCGACGCTTTTGCGTCACCCCTCGTCCCGGCCGGTTGCTTTAGTTGTACACACGGTAGTTACACTTGAACTGGGTTATGTGTCCATAGTTGGAGCGGTACCAACCCGACGTATAGCTGATTGCCTCTGCGCCTAGATAGTCGTAGCCCTTGTTGTAGCGAAGCTGACGGTAGATCGTGTCGTACTCTGCTACGTAAAACGTGTCTCCAGAGAAGGCTTTGTACCGGTCCTTAACCGTCGAAGCCATGTACGCGGGTTCGACATCGCCTTTCTCCCCGTTGAGCGCATAGACGGGTGCCGCGATTCCGCATAAAGCCGTTGCCACGAGGATGGCGTAGACAGCCATGCGCGACGCATTGGACTTCAGCTGTTCAAATAGTTTCATGTCATTCACCTCGCTCGTATGTATCGAGGTATTCCTGCTTGAGCGTCTGCGAGGACGACTTGATCTTTTCCACGAGCGTGCCGGCCTCGATGAAGTAGAACGAGTTGGTGAGGTCTGCCAGGTCGTCGAGCAGATGGCTTGAAATGAGCACGCTTCGTCCCCGCGCCACCTCGCTGCGCATCGCGTCGCAGGAGGTTTTCCGCTTTCCCGGATCGAGGCCGTTCAGCGGTTCATCGAGGATAAGGTACGGGCAATCGGTCGATATCGCCATGGCAAGCTTTACCTGCTGCTTCATTCCTGTCGAGAGTTTACGGGTCGGCTTGTCGAGATATGGGGAGATTCCGAGGGAGCTGCAGAGCGAGTCGATGTCGGCGGCCGATTTCCACGCCTCCCTAACGAAAGCAAGGTGCTCGATGGCCGATAGCGTGGGATAGAGATCCGCGCTGCCCGAAGAGCTCAGGTAGACGAGTTCTGCAAATTCGGCTGATCGACGTTGGCAGATTCCGTCTGCCGCCAGGCTTCCCGAGCGGATGCGGGTGGGAAATTGGCCCGACAGCGCTTCAAGAAGGGTGGTTTTCCCCGAGCCGTTGGGAGCAATGAGGCCCGCCGCCGTTCCCGGGCTCAGGAAAAGCGATCCGATTGAAAGTATCGTCGTGCTTCCGTATCCCACGCTCACGTCCAGAAGCTCGAGCCCATGGTGCTTTTTCGCGGGTCCAGGCTGTTTGGGGGAACGTGTCGCAACGGCGCCGACCGCAAAAAAGACTGCGACGTATATCAGGGCCACGGCAAGCATCGATGCGCTGCCTGAACCGGAGTCAATGAATTCTGTCGGGAAGCATCCTACGTAACCCGTTGCCTCGATAGGCGAGAACACGGCCAGCGGCAGGAGATTGAGCGCGGCGTTATGCCCCAGTGCCGAATCGGACAGTAGCGGGAATACCGGGGCCGCGACAAGCAGCGCGGAGGCAAGGGGGCCTGCGAGGACGCGCCTCGTTGCGGTCGATAGGACGGCGGAGCAAACGGATATCAAGGTTCCGCCCGCAAGAAGCGCGAGAAGCAGGGCTGTGAAGACGTTTCCCGCGGTCGTGGTGGTAAGCGCGCCGTCATGGAAGAAGGCGATCGGGTACCCAATTTGCCCGAAGCCGTTTAGGGCCAAGGCGTAAATGCCCCCGGGTGCGAGGCCGGCGAGGAGCATCGCGGCCCCCGCGGCGATTATCGAAAACACGATCTGGATAAGGCGCCGGAATTTGGGCACGGGCGCCTTTGCCGCCAGGGTCCCGGGCCTTGTGGCGCCGAGCACGAGTATCGACGAGAGAAGGAAGGGGATGAAGGGAAGGAAAGACGGCGCCGTGGCAATGGCGTAAGGCAGGAAGGAAAGGAATGGCAGGTCGTTTGCGGAGGCCGGGATATCCGTGATGCCGGAGCTGCTCAGGGCACGGCAATATGCGAGCGCTGCGTCATTGGTCTCTCGGTCTCCCACGATGGACCCGGATTGGAAGCCTTCGCCCATGAGCGCGTAGTAGCTCTCGGCAGAATCGAGAAAGGCGGCGTCGGTTTGAGCGGCAAGGGCGGCGTTCGCGTATCTTGCAAGCTCCGCGTCATTTTGCTGCTCTGGAGATAGGTCTGTGCCGCTGGCCTGGGGCGCGCGCGTATTGAATGCGTCGACAAAGCCCTGCATGCCCTGCTTCATAAAGAAGGGGCCGTAAATGGGTGAATTGAACGCAATGGGGATGGAGAAGGCTGCAGCGAGAACGAGCGTAGAGATCCATACGGCCTTGTCTCTTAGGATTAGTTTGAGAAGAAGTCGACAGTACATTTAGAAGCACCTACGTTCCTCAAAGAATTGTTAGATTAAAAGTAACAGACCGGATGAAGATACGTGCGACGGGGGCGAGGCGAATGGCTGAGCGGTATCGATATGCGGGTTCAACGGTATCACATTGGCCACATAGATTTTCAACTTGCATTTCTACCCGCCCTTTTCGTAGAGTCGCCGATACGTGCTTAGCGCACCCTCGGCGCGTCCGGCAGGCTTTGCGAAATGGGATCCAGGAGACTTCGGCGCAGCATCATCTTGCGGAATGCTTCTAATGAGCCTCCCATCCTTCAAAAACAGAATCTCATCGCACAGCCTATCGACCGAATCCAAGATGTGGGATGACATGATGATGCACGTACCAGAATCGGCCAGCTTCCTGAGAATCTCGGAATGCAAGTCCACCCTGCTGGGGTCGAGCGCGTTCATGGGCTCATCTAATAGAAGGTACCGCGCGCCCGTCGCATACGCAATCGCCAGGGTAAGCTGCTGCTTCATGCCCTGGCTCAGAGTGCGGATCCTCATCTTCGCGAACTCGCCTATCTGCGTTTGTTCCACTATCTCTTCGATATCGCGAGCATGCGGCCACATATCGCAAACCATCTTGAGGTGATCTTCCGCACGCAATCCGGGATACAGCAGCGTCCCCTCACCAGGTGCATAGAAGATCATAGAACGGACCTCTCTCGCACCCGTACCCTGCACCTCATCCAGAACGATGCTCCCGTCCACGCGAGGACCCGGCAAACCTGCCATCGCACGCAGCAACGTCGTCTTTCCATGCCCGTTCGGAGCGACGAGACCGTAGACCGTACCCGGGGCAAACTCAGCGTTCACCGAATCTACGAGCACCTTCTTTCCATAAGAGATCGTCAGCGTTTGAAGGTCAATCATCGAGATCATCCCCTTTCGATCTTTGGAACACTCAGGCGCACCATCAACGGAGATACGGCGCCCAAGACCACCAGCAGAGCGCCCGATGCGCCGACGACCTCTCCAAAAGGCATCGCGTTCGTCCCTCGCCCAAGGAACCCAATCGTCCCCACCTGGGAAGCGGGATCAAACGAGGCGAATGGAGCCAGCAGCGCGACGCCCATGCCCACGCTTTCAACATGAGCGCTCAACGAACCCAACACCAAGAGAACCGCGCAAACCATTCCGGTGACAACGGGGTTGCGGCTAATCGCTGCTGTCAACGCAGCGACGACGGAAATCACGCCGTATGCCATGACCAGCAACGGAATACTGCACAACACCGCCTCCCCCACCGTGGACGTTGTCGAAGCTCCCGCCCGAATGAGAGCGACGGGATACTCCGATCCACCCGCACCGTTCTTAATCACGGACACAACGACAGCGGGAACCATCGACACCAAAAGCAGCACCAAGCCAAGCAGGAGAGCCAGCGCAACAGCCGTCAGAAAACGCACATGCGCTGTTGCGGGGATCTGGAGAACCAGAAGGGAACGACACTGCAGGTGGGTGCACGCGAGCGATGTGACAACCACGGGCAACAGCAAAAATAAGGAGGGAAGTACTGCCTGGAGATACGAAAGGAGGATTAATGGGGGCATCTTCGTACTTAACTCGTAAACCTTGGGGTCCGGCAAGCTCGCGATCGACTCAAGCAGAAGGGCGCGCGCCTCCGCACGAGAAGGAGTCTCAGGCTCGATTCCGATCGATTGCAGGAGAGTCGCATCTGCCGCGCCCAGCTCACCTCGAGCGCGCTCGTACGTCGCAAGGCTTCGAAACCCCTCCGCAGGCATAGGCGCGTACACGAAACCCGAAAGAGCATCCCGCATGTCTTCCAGGGCCGCTTTGCCCTCGACGTCCATATTCGCAGCGTTCTGCTCTAGATACCGATCTATTGAACGGAGCTCCCCATCCCTATACCGAACAGCGGAAACGTTATCAGCGTCAGGAAACATCTCGACCAGAGCCGGGGCCAGCATCGTCGTCGACATTGCAATCGCGCATACGGCGAGGGTAGGAGAACGCAGGAGCAGTTTCCCCATCGTTCTTACGTATGCAACGGCGGAGGCACAAGCGCTCGAACGAGTTGCCGTTCTCGATGCAGTGAAGGAACCTCTCTCAAGACAAATCGGGGATATCGGGCACGCGCAGCCGCTCTTTCCAGCAACGCAAAGCAGGCTAATTGCCAGCACCTCGATCCCGATTGCGCATACGAGGGCAATCGCGCCACGCTCGAAGCAAAGTCCAGGCAGATTCACTATCTGCGTTGTCGGGTACGGGCTATAGGCGCCGACGGTCAACTCAGTGTTCGCATACGTAAGGGGATTCAACAGGGCGAACTCACGTAAAGCGATGGATCTTCCGTAATACCCGGGAACCATCGTCACCCCCATCAGGGCACATACGAACACGATTCCAAGCGTAGGGTTATTGGCAATCTTCACGGCAAGGTGAACGACAAGCGAGATGAACGCTGCCACCAAGAATTGCAAGATGGCCGTCTGCGCGAACACCAGCCAAGCCGGTTTGATAACCGGAGTCGCATATTGAATGTAGCCTATCGGATAGAACGGCGAGCCCGGGCCATTCTTCACAAGCGCGGCGATTATCCCTGGAAGATTGATGGCGAGGACGGCAAGCATTGCAAAAACACTCGCCCATACGCTCGATGCAACAAGTCTACCCAGCTCGCCCATCGGTGCCTGGATGATGAGCTTTTCACGTTTGTTAAGACGCGCGGCAAGGAACGAGACGGCAACGGCCGTTGCGACCCATAGCAAGTACTCCTTCGATCCGTCATAATAGGTGTACTCTCCATCCGATATCTGCAGAAACGGAAGTAGGGGAGAGAGCGGTGCCAAGATAAGACGTCCCGCGGCAAGAGGGTACAGAAGCGCGGGCATGCTTGATGAAGAGGTATAGACACCGTCCTCCCCCGCATTCACAAGCGCATCCGCATAGGATGCTGACAATTCCTGCTCAACACGGGTTATTCCCGACTCGAGGTATTCGACCCGTCCGTCGATGCCAGCCGCGCTCCTGAAGACGGGCAGAGCACAAAGAACCATCAACGCAACAACGACAACACAGAGCGACCTGGAGGAGAGAAGCGACCTAAAGATCGCCTTCGAGATTTTGAGCATATTCATCGCCAACCTTAACCTCATCCAGTCGGAACAGAGGGGCCGAACAAAATGCTCGGCCCTTATTACTTGCCGGCAAAGTCAATTTAACATAAACTGTTAAAAAGTAACCTGAGTTTTTTAAATTCTTCGGAGGTTATTATGAGTTCCGACAATCGCACTCCCCGGCTTCATTCCTTCCGCATCGCATGTGCGATAGCCTCTGCGACCCTTTGCGCCACCGCCATCGCACAAGTGGCGTTCTCCTTAAAGCCAGCAATCGAAGTGCTCGACAACCCTGTAATTGCAGACTCCCCCGCGTATCCAGCCCTTGCGATCTCGACATTGGTCCCTGCCGTCATCGGTATCGCTACGACCATCCTCAGCGCCGTTCTCGTGTGGACGATCAAGAGCGGAGACCCCTTCAAGAAAGGGTCTGCGACATGCTTGAAGGTGCTCGGCATTCTCTTCGTTGTTCAAGCTGCCACCAGCCTCTACGCCGGCTCACTCAAAACCTCCGTTTCGATGTTTGGCGGCGAGGGGGCCGTCGGCGCCCAAGAGATCGCTTCATCATTCGATTGGACCTCTCTGGTTCTCGGCATCGTCCTGTTCATGCTTTCCCAGCTCTTCTTGTACGCCCGAGAGCTGTACCTCGACTCCGACGAGATTGCGTAAGGAAACGCCATGCCCGTAATTGTTCGCCTCGACAAGATCATGGCCGAGCGAAAGATTTCCTCGAACGAACTTGCCGAAAGGATTGGAACCACGCCCGTGAACCTGTCCCGTATTAAAAAAGGGCATATTCGCGGCATTCGCTTCAACACACTCGAGCAGCTATGCCTCGCCCTTCGTTGCCAACCCGGAGACCTTCTCGAAGTCATGAGCGAAGAGGATGCCCGAAAGGAGTTCGGACTCGATTGGTCCGCCGAGGATTAGAGGGCGGTCGTACTCGCCCTGCACACGGGGATGCGAATCGGCGAGGTCTGCGGCCTTCGGTGGTGCGATGTGGATTTCGAGACGGGCCTGATCTCGATCAGACACTCGGTGGCGTACGCGAAGGGAATGGGTTCGTTCATCAAGGACACCAAGACCCATGACGCCAGGGGTATCCCCATCGACCCGGTCGGCCTACTCCCCTTCCTGAAGGAGACCCACGAGATCGACTGCGGAAAGCTGCGCTTGCGCGGCCTTACCGGGGCGGTCGAGATCGGGGACTGCTACATCCTGTCGGAGCCGGGCGCGACCTTCGCGACGACAGGCTATATCCGCAGGGCGTTCAAGACGTTCTCGGAGACCAACGGCCTCATGGGCACCAACGACGAGCTGATCACGTTCCACGGCCTTCGCTACACGTTCGCAACGCAGTGGATCCGCCAAGGCGGCGATATCAAGGCGCTCCAATCGATCCTCGGCCACAAGGACGCCATGGCGACGCTCAACGTCTACGCCGACATCGAGCCCATCTCCAAAATCCATAACATGCTGCGCGCCACGCCGTGCCTTTGGCGCGGGCACCTCGGGCCGAGGGTCGATCCGGGTCCCATGTTCCAACAGAGGATCCAGGAGTCCATCGAGACGCTCCAGGCGTTCGGCTACGGCATCACCGAGCCGGACGACCGAAATATCGCCATACGCGACGTGAAGACGAACAGTTGGCTCTAGCTCACCGAGTACGCGGCAGTGCTGGGCCCATCCCAACTGAGGTCACGGTGGTCCGATAGGGGCGCCGCCCGCGGCATGCGCCGCGGAGCGGTATCCCCTACCGAAGGGCGGGGATGCCCTCCGCTTCCAGTTCGGAATCAGCCGTCGGAGGCGTTCGGCTGACTGCGGGAACGGCCTGTCCGCTCAATGTGTTCGGCTGAGATCGGAAATCAACCCAACACGAGCCGGACACGCGCCAGACGGCTCTTCCCCGTACGGCCTTCCCCCTTACGCTCATGTTGCAGGCATGTAACGCCGCAGCGAGCGCGCCTTTTTTGCGCCAGACAGGTACAATGATGAACACTGTACCGTAGCGGAGCGCCCCGCGCGCGCCGCAATCACGCGAAAGGGTTTCCCATGGCCGAGATCTCGTCCTCCCGTATCGTCATCACCGTCCTTGGCAAGAACCGCCCCGGCATCGTCGCCGGCGTCACCCGTGTCCTGGGCGAGGCCAACGTCGACATCCGCGACATTACGCAGTCCATTATCGAGGACATCTTCACCATGACCATGCTGGCCGACACCGCCGAGTCCAAGCTCGATTTCGCCGAGCTGCAGAAGGCCCTGGCCGAGGCCGGCGAGCTTTCGGGCGTCAACGTGTCCATCCAGCGCGAGGACGTCTTTAACTTTATGTACCGCCTGTAGCGAGCAAGCCGCTGGGGATAGCCTGACGCGCGCATGCCCATGCAAGTCACCCCGATGCGGCCCGGAGAGGAGCGCGCATGGCCTACGACGCCAAGAAAATCTATTACCGCTTCGATGACCACTTGAGCCGCCTGGTTCTGGATTACGAGGCGAGCCGTCAGATTTCGCCCGAAAGCGAAAACCTCTACCACGGCCTGCCGACCGACCCTTATGACGAGGACCTGTTTGTCGAGCACAATGTCAAGCGCGGCCTGCGCAATGCAGACGGTTCGGGCGTGGTCGCGGGCCTCACTCGCATCTCGGATGTGCATGGCTACAACAAGGTCGACGGTAAGGTCGTGCCCGATCAGGGCAAACTCACGCTTCGTGGCTACAGCATCGAGGATCTGGTCAACAACGCCCAGGCCGAGAATCGCTACGGCTACGAAGAGGTCGCTTATCTGCTCATTACGGGCTCTCTGCCCACCAAGGAAGAGCTTGACGGTTTTTGCGAACGTCTGGGTGCTTTTAGGCACCTGAGCGACGAGTACGTTAAAGAGTTCCCTATGACCACGGTGTCGTCGAGCATCATGAACGTGCTCCAGCGCGCCGTACTGCTGCTCTACGCCTTCGATGCCGAACCAGACGTGATCACGCCCGAGCACGAAATCGACGTCGCCATTTCCATGCTCGCACGTCTCCCGCGCATCGCCGCCTTCGCACACATGGCCTCGGTCGCCAAGCTTCGCGGCTCCGAGGTTCACGTGCCGCACCCTACGCCCGGTCTCTCCACCGCCGAGACCATCCTACAGGTCCTGCGCGGCGGCATGGCGTTCACCCGCGATGAGGCGATGCTGCTCGACGTTATGCTCATGCTGCATGCCGAGCACGGCGGCGGCAACAACTCCACCTTCGCTTGCCGCGTGCTGTCGTCTTCGGCCACCGACCCGTATTCCGCCTACGCCGCGGCTATCGGCTCGCTCAAGGGCCCGCGCCACGGTGGTGCCAATGCCAAGGTCGTGTCTATGCACGAGGACATCCGCGCGCATGTCTCCAACTGGGAGGACGAGGACGAGGTCGCGGCCTACCTGGGCAAGATCCTCGACAAGCAGGCCTTCGACGGCACGGGCCTCATCTACGGCATGGGCCACGCCGTCTATACGCTCAGCGACCCGCGCGCCGAGGTCTGCCGTCGTTACGCGCGCACACTTGCCGCCAAGAAGAACCTGGGCGATGAGTTCGCGCTCATCGAGCGCATCGAGCGCCTGGCACCCCAGGTCATGCGCGACCACGGCATGACCAAGCCCATCTGCGCCAACATCGACCTGTACACGGGCTTTATCTACAAGATGCTCGGCGTGCCCGAAACGCTCTTTACGCCGCTATTCGCCGTCGCCCGCATGGCCGGCTGGTCGGCACACCGCATGGAAGAGCTCTTCTGCGCGCACCGTATCATCCGCCCCGCCTATCGTCCGGTGATCGAGCCGCTGGAGTACAAGCCGCTCGCCGACCGCTAGGACGCGGACCGTTATAGAACTCGAGCGTGGCCAGGGACCCAAGCCCTCGGCCACGCTTTTTATGCCAGTAGAAGGGGCTGCATCAAATGATTGTGTTTTCCGATATGGATGGGACGCTGCTGACGAGCGATAAGCAAATGAGCGATGCCACCTGGGCGATGCTCGACGAGCTCGCACGTCGTGGCATCGAGTTTGTTCCCTGCACGGGACGTCCACTGTCGGGCATCTTTGAGCCCATTCTCGCCCATCCCGCCGTGCATTACGCGGTCTGTGCCAACGGCGCCAGCGTCTGGCAGCTCGACGAGGATACGCCCACCGACGCCTCGCGCGCCACGTGCATCTTGAGCCGTCCGCTCGACCGTGGCATTGCCCATCGCGTCCACCGCATCGCCGCCGGCCACGATGTGACCTTCGATATCTTCGCGGACGGGCAGTGCTTCCTCCCCCGCTCGCTCTACACGCGCCTAGACGAATTCTGCGGCGGAGACCCCCACATCGCGGCTTCGCTCAAGCGTACACGAACACCGATCGACATGGATATCGACAGCAAAATCGACGAAGTCGAAACACTCGAACGCATCGCCATGTACTGGCACGACCAGGCCGATCGCGACGCCATCGCGGCGGAGCTCGACACGCTCGGAGGCATTGAGGTCACGCGTTCGTACGCCATGAATATCGAAGTCATGGGTGAAGGCGCCACCAAGGGTACGGCCCTCACGTGGCTATGCGAGCACCTGGGCGAGCGTCTCGCCAACGCCTGGGCGTTCGGCGACAACATCAACGACATCCCCATGCTGCAGGCAGCGGGCCACGGCATGGCCATGATCAACGCCGAGCCCGAAGATCGCGAGGCCGCCGACGCCATCACCGAATACGACAACGACCACGACGGCGTCGCCCGCACCATCATGGCCGCCCTCGCCTAGTCATCGGCCAGTCATTGGGGACGTTCTTAAACGACTAGTCACTGGGGACACTCTTCGCAAAAAGCTGCAAGGACTGTCCCCCACTGTCGGCAGAAAAGGAACGTCCCCATCTGCCGGATTAGGAGAGACTCTCCAGCACGCGACGGAGCTCCTGCTGGACGGCGTGGTCGCGGTTACAACCCACCACGCGATCGGCCACCGCCTTAAGCGCGGGGCGCGCGTTTTCCATCGCGCAGCCCGTGCCGACAAAGCGAATGATCTCGTAGTCGTTCATCGAGTCGCCAAACGCCATGACCTCGTCGCGTCCAATGCCGTAATGCTCCGCGAGCTGCGCGATACCCGAGGCCTTCGACACACCAGGCTGCATGGCATCGATCCACGCGTTGCCCGAAGGCGCAAAAGTAAAGAGCTGACCAAGTTCGCGCTGTAGCACGTACGCACTGTCCATAACCGCACTGTCGTCGCAAAAGATACTCGCTTTGATGATATTTACGCTGGGATCGGGCAGCTCCCAAATACGCTCGGCATTGGGAAGGTCCTTATCGACCTCGCGCACGAACTTGCACTCGTCATCGAGCAGGAAGGACTTGGTTCGGTCAAAGAGCGCAAGATGCAGATTGGGAAACGTCCTGACGGCTTGGGCGAGCCTTCGAATCGCCAGGTGGGAATACACCTCACGGTCTACCATTTTGCCGTCGGCGTAGACCTGGGCACCGTTAGCTGCGACAAAGTCCATCTTGTCGCGAACAGGCGCAAAGAACTCGCACAGGCGATCGTAGCGGCGACCTGACGATGCAGCAAAATGCACACCATGCTCGCGTAGCGCCAGAATCAGTTCGTAGGTCTTGGGAGGCACCTGGCCGTTTTCGTCAAGCAGCGTGCCGTCCATATCGGATGCAATCAGTTTAAACATAGAAAAGCTCCCTTCGGGCTTGATGGAATCGAACGTGTATCCGATTCCAACGTACCCAAAGGGAGCCCAAATAAGACTCCGCGGGCGTAAACGTTACAAGGACCTGGCAAATAGTTCACACATGCCAGAGGCCTCACGGTCGCGGCGTCAGGCGACACGCCACCCCGACGGCTAGTCGTTTAAGAACGTCCCCGATGACTAGTCGGCGTAGGTGAAGGTCGTGACGTCGAACATGCCCTCGGGGCGGATGCGGAGCGTCGGGATAACCGGCAGGGGCAGGAAGATGATGCCCATGATGGGGTCGAGCGGCGGCTCAATACCCATGGCGCGCGCCTTGACCATAAAGTCGTCGTGCTGCGCGGCGACATCCTCGGCCGTGCCCTCGCTCATCAGACCACCAAGCGCCAGCGGAATGCGCGCCACGACCTCGCCGTTGCGCACCAGCACGTGACCACCCTGGCCCACGGCTTCAACAGCCGCCATCATATCGGCAGCGTTATCGCCCACGACGCACACGTTGTGCGAGTCGTGGCCGATCGTCGAGGCGATGGCGCCACCGGTGATGGTAAAGCCGCGCACCCAGCCGCGACCGATGTGCTTGCCGACCAGGCCCAGGCCAGCGGGGCCGTCGCCGTCGGCGCCCTCGGCCTGCAGTGACACACCGCGGCCGTGACGCTCGATCAGCATAATGCGGCGCAGGCCCTCGGCGCTCTCGGGGCGAGCCATGCCCGTGATGGCCTTACCCGGCACCACGTCAATCACGGCCTCACCCGGCTTAAAGGCATAGTCGAATACGTCGAGCGAAAGCTTCGGCAGCTTAACGGAGGCGCGCAGCTCATCGGCAAGGGCCGCAACCTCGGCCATCTCGGGTGCGATCTCGCCCACAAAGGTGCCGTCCTGCGCCACCAGAGCACCGGCGGCATATACGCGATGCGGAGCCTTGGCAAACGTCAGGTCATCGAGCACCAGCAGGTCGGCGCGCTTGCCCGGGGCGATGGCGCCGCGGAGCTCATGCGGGTCGCGACAGCCGTGGTCCAAGCCAAATGCCTCAGCCGTGGAAAGGGACGCCATGGAGATGGCGACCACCGGGTCGATGCCGGCCTCAATCGCCACGCGGCAGGCGTTGTCGATCATACCGGTCGAAAGCGCGTCGGAGGGAGCACGATCGTCGGTCGCAAAGCAGCAGCGGCGGGCACGGGCGGGGTTTTCCAGCAGCATCGGAGACAGGTTGGCTAGGTCATGGCTGCACGTGCCTTCGCGCAGCATCACATACATGCCGCGGGATAGCTTGTCGAGTGCCTCCTCGGGAATCGTCGACTCATGGTCAGCGATAATGCCAGCCGCGGCATAGGCATTGAGGTCCTTGCCGGCAACGAGCGGGGCGTGACCGTCGACCTGTTTGGACGGCGTCTGACTGGCAGCGTCAATGCGAGCACAGGTCTCGGGATCGGCCATAAAGACGCCCGGCAGGTTCATCATCTCGCCCAGACCAAAGACATCACCCGGATGCTCGGCAAAAAACGCCTGCATATCGGCGGCGGTGATGACGGCGCCGGCCTGCTCGTCGGGCAGTGCGGGCACACACGAGGGCATCATGTACTTGATGGAAATAGGAGCGCGACGGCCGTCCTCGACCATAAAGCGCAGGCCGTCCAGGCCAGAAACGTTGGCGATCTCGTGGCTGTCGGCAATGGCAGTGGTGGTGCCGCGCGTCGCCGCCATGCGCGCATACTCGGCGGGACGGATGTTCGAGGACTCAATGTGCAGATGTCCGTCAATAAAACCGGGGGCAAGATAGCGGCCCTGGCAATCGATGACCTCGGCAGCCTCATACGTACCGGCGGCATCGTCGCGACCGTCGTAGAGCACACCGACGATCACGCCATCCTTGACGGCAACGCTACCGGGCGCTACGCGCTGGCCGTACACATCGACGATCTGTGCGTTGGCAAACAGCGTGTCGACGGGTACACGGCCCTCGGCGGCGGCGATCACAGACCTCATGACCTCAACGGACATACATACTCCTTTAACTGTAGAAAAAAGCTGCGGAGCGGACGAGCCTTCACCGCAGTAAGCCAATAGCCATTGTATGCCCAAACGGAAGGTCGGGAATACACCCCTTGCAAATGACGAGAGTGGATAATCTCCCACTTTGAGCCCGCAAACAGGCCAAAAACGGGAGATTATCCACTCTCATTCCGCGGGCACTCATTTAAGTCTGTCCCCAATGAGTGCCGAGACAAGGTGACGTGAAACGAAAGGGCGCTGACCTTCTGGTCGCGCCCTTGAAGTTGAACGTCAGATTGTCCAAATGCGGCCCGCGCAGCGTCGGCCGGTTACGCGGTTTGGTAAAACCGCGTAACTAAATAAGCTTGAAGCCCTTGCGCTTGCCCACGGAGAGGGTGTCGCCCAGCTTGAGGGCGCTGGGGTCGATGTTGTAGCTCTTGGGAGCCACGGCCTTGCCGTTAATCTTGACGCCGCCGCCGTCGATGTCGCGACGGGCCTGGCCGGCGCTGGCCGAAAGACCCAGGTCCTTGAGCAGGCCGGCGAGATAGATCTGGCCCTCGTCGTTAACAGTCAGCTCAACATGCTTCTCGGGAAAGTCGGCGAGCTGGCCCTCCTTGAACACGCGGTCGAACTCGGCCTGAGCCTCGTCGCCGGCACCGGCGCCGTGGTAGGTGTCGCACAGGTCGCGGCCCAGAGCGCGCTTGAGCTCATAGGGATCGGCAGAGCCGTCGGCCAGAGCAGCGTCGATCTTGTCGACCTCGGCCGGGGTGAGCGAGCTCGCCAGACGATAGTACTTGCCGATCATCTCGTCGGGGATGGACATGGTCTTGCCGAACATATCCTTGGGCGCGTCGGTCAGGCCGATGTAGTTACCGTAGGACTTGGACATCTTACGGACGCCATCGGTACCCTCGAGCAGCGGCATGGTGAGCGCGATCTGGGGCTCCATGCCCATCTTCTCCATGAGCTCACGGCCGGCGAGCAGGTTGAAGAGCTGATCGGTGCCGCCCATCTCCACGTCAGCCTTAATCATGACCGAATCGTATGCCTGCATCACGGGATACAGGAACTCATGCAGGGCGATCGGCGTCTGAGACTGGTAGCGCTTGGTAAAGTCATCGCGCTCAAGAATACGGGCGACGGTGAACTTGGAGCACACCTGCAGCAGACCGGCCAGATCCATCGACAAGATCCAGTCGCCGTTGTGCACGATGGTGGTCTTCTCGGGATCCAGGATCTTCATGGCCTGGCTCACGTAGGTCTCGGCATTGGCCTCGATCTGCTCCTGCGAAAGCTGCGGACGGGTGGAATTCTTGCCCGAAGGGTCGCCAATCAGCGCGGTACCGTTGCCGATGATGAGGGTGACGTTGTGGCCCAGGTCCTGGAACTGACGCATCTTGCGCAGCGGCACGGCATGGCCCAGATGCAGGTCGGGGCTGGTGGGATCGACGCCGAGCTTGATGTTGAGGGGCTCGCCCTTCTCAAGCTTCTTGCGAAGGTCGGCCTCGGGGACGATCTGCGCGGCGCCCGAGGTGATGATACGCATTTGCTCGTCAACAGACAGCATTGGGTATCCTCCTTTTGCTATAGCACCCTCGCCGAAAACGGCGGTGCTGGAAGTCCATAAACTCTCTTATGATAACAAACTGACGCGACGCGGCACCTACGACAGGAAAATCCTCGTCCTGCCGCATGCGTCGATGGCAACTGGCAGACGCGTGCCGTCACGCTCGACCAGATAGCGCACCTGCCGACGACGCAAGCAGCCGCGGCAACGGACCTGTCCCGTCGCATCGGTGGCGCAGACGCCCTCGGCGGTCAGCAGGCAGTGCTCGCACACCATGAGCTCGGGACGGTCGGCGTCGACCGGACCCAAGACGCCGGGTTCAGCAGCCAGCTCGGCAATACGCTCCCTATCATTGCCGAGCAACTCGGCAGGCAAGTATATCCACCCCGCACCAAGCCCGCGCAGCCAAGCAAGCGTGGCCCGATTGGCACAGAACACCGGCGCCGCCACGTCAAACGCCGTGCCCAACTCGCGGGCCATCGCCACCTGCCCCAGGTTGCGGCAGACAACGCGCCCGGCACGTTGCATGAGCGCTCGAGTCCGCTCGGCGTCACCTGCGCGGCACACTTCGTCGAGCACCACCGTCGCATCGGACAGATCCCGCTCATCGCGCGGATCCACATCCATCAGCTCCCAGGCAAAGACCATACGGGCAAAAGCCTCACGCTTTGCCGGCTCCGCCGACTCCGCCAACTCCGTCGGTACATCGCCATCTGCCAGAACGCCCTCAAACGGCAACACCTCAACGGAGCGCTCAACAGGCGCGACCGCATCTGCCTCGGCCCGCATGCGCTCCAACACCGTTGCCGTCTGCCCCAGCACGCCGGCGCTACGAATCAAATAGACCTCGCAGCCCGCGTCCACCTTGCGTTTGCAATGCACGACGATGCGCTCTCCCGCCGCGGCATCCACGGGGCAAGGCACCTGCGGCCAGCGCTTGGGCACATCGGGACGCGCGTCGGCACCCGGGTAAAATCGGATCTCGAGCGTATCGCCCGCCGCCACGGCGGCATCAAGCTCAACCGTCACCTCTTCGTGACCCACCGCCACCAAGTGGCCCACGCGCACGCCCTGGTTGATCGCGCGCTCAAAGCTCATGAGCCCGGCGCCCGAACGGCCCCGCAGATACGCATCGGTAAAGCCGCGGTTGAACGACCTTCCCAGCTCGCGCTCAAGCGCCGGCACCGCATCGGCATCCCATGCGCCGTCGCGCAGCATATCGAGCGCCCGACGCCACACCCTCACCACGTTAAAGACGTAGTCGGGATTCTTCATGCGGCCCTCGATCTTGAGCGATGCCACGCCGGCGGCAACAAGCTCGGGCAGATGCGCGATACCCAGATAGTCACGCGGACAAAGCAGGCGATCCCCTTCGACAGAGACAACACTCTGCCCCGCCTCGTCCACCAAGTCATAGGATAGACGGCACGGTTGCGTGCAGTCGCCGCGCATCGCAGAACGGCCACGTCGAAGGGCCGAAAACTCACACGCACCCGAGTATCCAATGCAAATAGCGCCGTGACAGAACACCTCGATGGGAACGCCAGTAGCGCAAAGCGCCCCAATCTCCGCCACGCTCAGCTCGCGCGCCGTCGTCACGCGCTCAACGCCCAACTCCTTGGCAGCCAACTGCACGGCACCCTCGCTATGAGCGCCCGCCTGAGTGGACAGGTGAATCTCGACCCCCGGAATCGCCGCACGAAGCGCGCAAGCCAGCCCGGCATCTGCCACAATCAGCGCATCGGCACCCAACGCATGTGCATGCGCCCCCAACGCCACGGCGTCGGCAAGCTCATCATCGAACACGAACACGTTGAGCGTCACGTACACACGCACGCCATGGGCATGGGCCACGGCACAACCGCGCGCGAACTCATCATCGCTAAAGCCATGTGCGCTCACTCGAGCGTTGAATCCGTCCAGCCCCGCATAGATGGCATCGGCACCCGCCGCAATCGCCGCGAGCATCTGGTCGAGCCCGCCAGCAGGCGCCAGCAGTTCGGGCAGCGCCACTCCAGCCGCCGCCAACTCGCTTTCGCATTGTCCGCTCGGTTCCATCGGCCGAATCGCCATCGGTAAACTCCTTGCCAAGGTGTGCTTTCACTCTGAAAATTGCTGCCAACCAGCATACACGAGGCCCTGCGTGCCCCGATTGGTTTATCGTGTAATAACTTATGTCCATCCTGCCCCGACGGCACATCCGCCGTCCGGCACGACATACCTGGAGGTCAATATATGGGTCCTCGCCAACGACAGGGACGCAGCCGTTCAAAGACGCATGCTCTGCCCATAATCCTGCTCTCGTTTTTGGGCTTTCTGCTGATTGCGGGCGTGGCATTTGGCATCGGCATGGTCGGCAACGTCAACCGCTGGCTGTCCGATCTGCCCGACTACACCGACGCCAACGCGTATCTGGTGAGCGAGCCCACCGAGATCGTCGACTGCAACGGCAACAAGATCGCGAGCTTCTACACGCAAAACCGCAAGTCTATCACCAAGGACGAGGTCTCCCCCTACGTGCTGCAAGGCACCGTTGACGTCGAGGACGAGCGCTTCTACGAGCACGGCGGTATCGACCTGTGGGGTATCGCGCGTGCTGCGGTGGCAACCCTCGGCGGCGGACACGAAGGCGCCTCGACGATCACCCAGCAGCTTGTGCGCAACACCATCCTGCAGGAGGAGCAGTTCGACTCGACCATCGAGCGTAAGGTGCGCGAGGCCTACATCGCCATCAAGATGGAGGACATGTACTCCAAAGACGAGATCCTCATGATGTACCTCAACACCATCTATTACGGCCACGGCGCCTACGGTATCGAGGCCGCCGCCGAGACCTATCTGTCCAAGAGCGCCGCCGACCTCACCCTGAGCGAGGCCGCGCTGTTGATCGGCCTTCCCAACTCGCCCTCGCAGTACGACCCCACGGTCAACCCCGACCTGGCGCTGTCCCGTCGCAACAAGGTCCTCGACAACATGTTGCGCCTGGGCCACATCACCCAGGAGGAGCACGATGCCGCACAGGCCGAACCCATCACCCTCAATGTGACCGAAATCTCGGGCAGCGGCGTCGACGTATACTCGCAGCCCTACTTTGTCTCCTACGTCAAGCAGCTGCTGGAGCAGGAGTTCTCGACCGACGTGCTCTTTAAGGGCGGCCTAACCGTCAAGACCACCATCGACCCCACGATGCAGCAGGTGGCAGAGAATGCCGTCCGCGAGCAGCTCGACACGCTCTCGCTTGACGGCCTGGACATGGGCATGGTCGTCGTCGACCCCAAGACCGGCTACATCAAGTGCATGGTGGGCGGCTACGACTACAACGCCGACGAGAACCACGTAAACCATGCCACGGCCAAGCGTCCCGTCGGCTCCACCTTTAAGGCCTTTACGCTGGCAACTGCCATCCAAAACGGCATGAACCCCAACGTCACCCTCAACTGCAACTCGCCGCTCAAGGCCAAGGGCACCACGACCGAGGTCCAAAATTACGCCAACCAGAGCTACGGCAACATCACGCTTAAGCAGGCGACGGCATACTCCTCCAACACCGGCTACATCCAGGTGGCGGAAGCCGTCGGCAACAGCAAGATCATCTCGCTCGTCAAAAAGCTCGGCATCGACCCCGCCCAGGACAACATCGAGGACGTTCCCGTCATGACGCTCGGCACCGGCTCGATCTCGCCACTCGAGATGGCCGCCGCCTACGCGACGTTTGCCAACGGCGGCTACTATCGCCAGCCGATCGCCATCACCGAGATTGATTCTCGTACCGGTTCGGTGCTGTACCAGCACACCGACAATCCCTCACAGGTGCTTACCGAGGGCGAGGCCGCCGCGGTCACCGATGTTCTGTCCGGCGTCATGAAGGGCAGCGGTACGGGTGCTGCCGGCGCCTTGAGTGTCAACCAGCCCTATGCCGGCAAGACGGGCACCACCGACAACACCACCAACCTTTGGTTCTGCGGCTATACCCCGCAGCTGGCGTGCGCCCTGTGGACCGGCTATTCCGCGGGCGAGATCCCCATCCAAAAGTACGGCACGGACCTGCTGGGCGACAGCACCAACCTGCCTGTCTTTAAGCGGTTTATGAACACCGTTCTGACCGGTACCGAGCGCGAGGAGTTTGCGACCGGAACGGCGCCCACCTACAAGAACAACAGCGTCTGGAAGTTCTACGGCACCAACAACACCAAGAAGACGGAGAACGACGACAAGGACGAGAACGAGGACGAAGAGGAAACCACCACGACGACTACCACGACGACCACGACCACCGAGACCACGGGCGGCGACACCACCGGCGGCACCGGTACGACCGGTGGCTCGACGGGCGGCTCCACTGGTGGTTCGACCGGCGGCGATGGCGGCACGCCTACGCCTACGCCTACGCCTACGCCTACGCCCACTCCCGACCCCTCACCCACGCCTGACGATACGGTCGGCTAGAAATCATCCGGCCATAAGCAACAA
Organism: Collinsella sp. AM18-10; assembly: GCF_003471585.1. Classification (GTDB taxonomy): domain Bacteria; phylum Actinomycetota; class Coriobacteriia; order Coriobacteriales; family Coriobacteriaceae; genus Collinsella. The sequence goes on along the minus strand of NZ_QRJO01000003.1, from coordinate 27,268 downwards.
GGCCCCCGAGCAGCCTATTGAACTGCTCGGGGGCCTTTTAGTTTGAAGCGACCTGATGGGCGGTCTTTATACCGGCAGACAAAAAAGGGGGTACCGACCAACGTCGATACCCCTTACAAGCCGCTATGTCAGCGCACGCAGTGCCGAGCGCACGACCCGCACGCCTACTTGCGAGAATTGCTCAGCTTATTGATCAGCGCCTCAAGACGCTCGCCGTCCTCGGCCGTCTGGGCAATAACCAAAATCGTATCGTTGCCGGCAAGCGAGCCAAGCACATCGGGCAGCTCTGCCGCATCAACAGCGGCGGCGATGCCGGAAGCCGTGCCAGGCTGAGCCTTGATCATAACCAGATTATCGGTGCGCAGAACGCCCGTTACGAGCTCGGAAACCATACGCTGCAGGTGCAGGTCCTCTGCCAGAACATAGATGCCCTCAGGGAGCTTACGCAGCCCCATATCGGCAATATCGCGAGAGACAGTCGCCTGCGTGCAATCAAAGCCCATAGCGCGGAGCTCATCGACCAGCACGCGCTGCGTGCGGACGTCCTTATTGCGCACAATATCTCTAATGGCATCCTGGCGCCCATTGCGTTTTTTAGCCATACAAACCCTCTCTCCAAAAGATGGCGGAGACAATCAATCAGTGATTGAATAGTTTAACGCTATTTGAAGGCTTTTGCGTATAAGAACGCATTTCGAAACAATTCTATGCAAATTTGTTTCGAAATGAGCCGTTTAGGCGGTTTTTGCGCCCGTCCGGTTAAGAAAAGCTGCCAGATGCGTACACATCACGCAGCGCGCAGGCTTGGCGCTGGCGATCGGCCCAAACAACAGACCGAGTCCCCGATGGTTGTCCTTGAGCGCGGCGACCATCTGACGGGTTCGAGGCGCCTCGAGCATATCACGCATGCGGGCGGAACGCTCGATTGACGACACTCCATGCGGGCTCAGACACAAATTCTCGATGCAGGCGACCAGTCCGGCAAAGTAGAACTTTTGGCTTGCCAGCTTGAGCCGACCACCGCTATCTGCTTCCGAGAGTGAGTCCGCAAGCTCGTCGAGCGCTCGAGTGTCATCGGATATCCTGGCATACATGGTGGGATCAAAGGCATCTGTAAGCTTAGGTGCCACCGCGTGGAAACAAGCGTCGCCGCAGCCGGACACGAATCGTGCCTGCGAGAGCGCATAAGCCATAAACTCAACCGTACGGTACGCCTTGCCGCGCGACAGGCATGCCTCAAACAGCGGACGGCTATACATCACGCCAGAGGTCTGAGCGACTAGGCCGCCTAAAATCAACTGGGGCAGCCCAGTCACCATAGAAGACTCGTCTTCTATGGCAATAGAGGCAGCATCCAAGACGCGCGAATGACGCTCGCGGTGCGCATCGTATCGATCGAGCGACACCGAGGGGAGCACAATGTCTGCCGCAGTATCGCACGCGATATCGACCATCTTGGAAAGGGTCTGCGGAGCAAACCACTCATCGGCGTTCATGGCGATGATTTGAGAGCCGCGCGAGGCATCAAAACCGGCGCGAAGACAAGCGCCACGCTTCGCGTCCTCGACGTCAATCAAATCAATATGGATGTCCCTGTCGGCAGCAACTTGAAGCGAATGGCGCACACCGGGCGCAGCATCGCGGCAAACAACGACAATCTGCAAATCGTAGAGGTCTTGGTTCTGGATACTCTCGAGCGCACGCATCGCATAGCTGGGCGAACCTTCTACCACAAGGATCACCGAAAGTCGCGGATGCGAGCCACGTCGAACCAAGTTATCCGTCCTCTCGACAGCAATGAATCAAATCGTGGTTCATGGTACACCCCGGCAATAAAAGCAATGAGATACCGGTTGTATTGCACGCCAAGAACAGATGTTGCACACGTGCAGCCCACAGATGACAGGTGTCAACGCACGCCGCGTCGAGCCCTCCCCTAGTCGAGAACGACAAGCTCGTCGGGGCCGTAATCCACACCCATAAACGTAAGGCCGCAGGCAGGCGCCGTGGGACCCGCAGCGGTTCGGTCACGGGCGTCAATAACCTCGCGCATCCACTGAGGATCGCGACGATGCATGCCAATCTCCACGAGCGTTCCTACAATGGTACGCACCATCGAGTGCAAAAACGCATTGCCCTCGATAGTGAAGATCAGGATATCCTCGCCAAAAGCGACCTCGTGACCAAACTCCGCACGCATCACGCAGCGGTGCGTGGGCTTGCCCACAGCAGAGGCAACCTTGCAAAAGCTCTTAAAGTCCTGCTCGCCCAAAAGCGCAGGGCAGGCGGCCGCCATCGCATCGACGTCGAGGGGATAGCGATGCCACCACACCGCACCGCGCGAGAGCACGGGGCGCGCATCGCGATCGGCAATACGGTACGTATACGTACGGGACCGCGCGTCAAAGCGGGCAGAAAAGCCCCTACGGGCCTTGTAGACCTCGTTTATGGCGATATCTTTGGGCAGGAGGGCATCCATAGCCCTCAGCCACCTACGGCGCGTCAGAGCAAGCTCAGCGTCCGTTACGGGCACGCTAATGTACTGGGCCACCGCATGCACGCCGGCATCGGTACGACCCGCACACGTCAGATCGATCGGGCGGCGCAGCAGCGTCTCGATAGCGCGGCGTAACTCGCCCGCAACGGTCGTCTGGCCCGGCTGCTCGGCAAATCCGCTATAGGACGAGCCATCATAGGCAACACGGAATACAAGCGTGGCATCGAGCTCAGGAATCGAATTGAGATCAGACGGCGCGGTCATGGGCGCTCCCAACAAACAATCAACGGTATCGCGACAAAAAAAGAGGGGTACGCGAACGTACCCCTCGAATATAGCCTATGCAGACGGATTGTCTACTCAGCGGTCTCCTCAGCAGGAGCCTCCTCGACGGCCTCGACCTTCTTGGGAGCAGCGGCCTTCTTGGGGGCCGGAGCAGCCTTCTTGGCCTTAGGCGTGCAAGGCTCGGTGACGAGCTCCATGATAACGATGGGAGCGTTGTCACCCTTACGGTTACCGAGCTTCATGATGCGGGTGTAACCGCCGTTGCGGTCCTGCCACATGCCCTGAGCAGCCTTGTCGAAGATCTCGGCAACGAGCTGCTTATCGCCGAGCTTGGCGATAGCCAGACGACGAGAGTGCAGGTCGCCCTTCTTGGCCCAGGTGATGATCGGATCGACGACCGAACGCAGCGCCTTAGCGCGGGTCTCGGTGGTCTTGATGCGGTCGTTCTCGAAGAGGGCCTTAGCAAGGCTCTTCTTCATGGCCTTGGTGTGGCTCGCATCGGTGCCGAGCTTCAGGCCCTTCTTAACGTTGTGACGCATGGTCTAGTTTCTCCTCAAATATGCGAAGCATTAAGCCTTCAGGCTCAGGCCCATGGACTCAAGCTTGTCCTTCACTTCCTCGATCGACTTAACACCGAAGTTACGGATGTTGAGCAGATCGTTCTCCGAGAACTCAACGAGTTGACGGACCGAGTGAATGCTGGCGCGCTTAAGGCAGTTGTAGGAACGGACGGAAAGGTCCAGATCCTCGATCTGCTTGTCCAGCTCGGCGTTGTCGTTGGTGACCTCGGGAGCGAAGATCGAAGCCTCCTCCTCGACCTCGGGGGTCTCGGCAAGGTTCATAAAGGCGGCCATATGCTGGTTGATGATATTGGCAGCCTGGACCACGGCGTCGCGCGGGGCGATGGAGCCGTTGGTCTCGATCTCGAGGACAAGGCGGTCGTAGTCGGTGTGCTGACCGACACGGCAAGCCTCAACGAGCTTGGCGCAACGGGAAACCGGCGAGTACAGCGAGTCGACATGGATCACACCGATGGGATCGTTGTCGCGCTTGTTGGCCTCGCCAGAAACATAGCCGCGGCCATAGCCGATGCGCATGCTCATGGTGAGATGGCCACCCTCGGTGAGCGTAGCGATGTGCTGCTCGGGGTTGACCAGCTCAAACTCGGACGGAATAAAGAAGTCCGCACCGGTGACCTCACAGGGGCCGTCAACCGAGATGGTAGCGGTCGCCTCGTCGGTCGTGCCGAGAGCCCTGAAGACAAGACCCTTGACATTCAGGACGATGTCGGTGACATCCTCGACCATGTTAGGGATGGTCATGAACTCGTGCTGCGCACCATCGATCTGAATAGCCTCGACGGCGGCACCCTCGAGCGAGGACAGAAGAACGCGACGAAGGGAGTTACCCAGCGTATCGCCGTAACCACGCTCGAGCGGCTCGACGGAGACACGAGCAGACGTCTCGTTGATCTCTTCGACCTGAACCTGAGGCCTAATGAATTCTGACATGTATTACCTCCAGCCTCAGCAGCCCGGATGGACTACTTAGAGTAGAGCTCGACGATGAGCTGCTCGTTGATATCACCGCTGATCTGCTCACGCGTCGGCAGAGCGAGCACGTTACCAGACAGCTTCTCGATATCGACCTCGAGCCAGCCAGGGACCTCAAAGCGCTCGGAGGAAATCAGGGCCTCCTTGATGGGGAGGAGGTCACGGAACTTCTCGCCGACAGCGACGACGTCGCCGGCCTTGACGCGGTAGGACGGGATGTCCACGCGCTTGCCGTTCACGGTGAAGTGACCGTGACGGACGGACTGACGAGCCTCTTTGCGGGTGCGGGCGAAGCCAAGACGGAAGACGACGTTGTCGAGGCGAGACTCAAGGATGATCATGAGGTTCTCACCGGTGACGCCGTTCATCTTACGGGCCTTGTTGAAGTAGCCGTGGAACTGCTTCTCCAGAACGCCATAGATGAACTTGACCTTCTGCTTCTCGCGCAGCTGCATGCCGTACTCAGATTCCTTGCGACGGCGCTTGGGCTGACGGATAGATTCCTTCTTGCTGCTGTAACCGAGCTCAGCGGGATCGATCCCGAGCTGACGGCAGCGCTTAAGAACAGGAGTCCTGTCGATTGCCATATTGATACGATCCTTTCAGTTACACGCGGCGACGCTTCTTGGGGCGGCAGCCGTTGTGCGGAATGGGGGTCTTGTCCTGGATGCTCGAGACCTCGAGGCCAGCAGCCTGGAGGGAGCGGATGGCGGTCTCACGACCGGAGCCGGGGCCCTTGACGAAGACGGAAACCTTCTTCATACCGTGCTCCATGGCCTGCTTGGCAGCAGCCTCGGCAGCCATCTGGGCAGCGAACGGCGTGGACTTACGGGAGCCCTTGAAGCCCACCTGGCCAGCCGACTTCCAGGAAATGACGTTGCCCTGGGGATCGGTGATCGAAACGATCGTGTTGTTGAACGTAGAACGAATGTGAGCCTGGCCCACGGAAATGTTCTTACGGTCCGCGCGCTTCAGACGGGCAGCGCGAACGTTCTTCTTAGCAGTAGCCATCTATCTAGCGCTCCTTATTTCTTCTTCTTAGCACCGATCTGACGCTTCGGGCCCTTGCGGGTACGAGCGTTAGTGTGGGTGCGCTGGCCGCGGACCGGGAGGCCCTTGCGGTGACGAAGGCCGCGGTTGCAGCCGATGTCCATAAGGCGCTTGACGTTCTGGTTGCGCTCACGGCGGAGGTCGCCCTCAACCATGATCTGGTTCTTATCGATATAATCGCGGATGGCGTTAACCTCATCCTCGGTGAGGTCCTTAACGCGCGTATCCACGTTAACGTTGCACTCGACGCAGATCTTCGTCGCAGTGGTGCGGCCGATGCCGTAAATGTAGGTCAGACCGATCTCAACGCGCTTCTCACGCGGGAGGTCGACACCATTAATACGGGCCAACGTAGTCTCCTCTCTTAACCCTGACGCTGCTTATGACGGGGGTTCTCGCAAATGACGAGGACCTTGCCATGGCGCCTAATGATTTTGCACTTATCGCACATCTTCTTGACCGAAGGACGTACCTTCATCGTTCTTCCTTTCGGTAGCGCTCAAACTACTTCCCTACTATCTACTCGCCCAGCCGCAGGCGTTTAAAACTATGGCTGGTCTTCACACACAATCCGACCGTAGGTTGAGCTAAGCCTGCAGCCGGAAATGGAGTGCGTGTATGCGTGCCGCTATTTGTAGCGATAGGTGATGCGGCCACGGGTCAGGTCGTACGGGGAAAGCTCCACGACAACCCTGTCACCGGGGAGAATACGGATGTAATTCATTCGAATCTTGCCAGAAATGTTGCACAGAACCGAATGACCGTTCTCGAGCTCGACCTTAAACATGGCGTTGGGCAGCGGCTCCTTTACCGTACCCTCGAGCTCAATTGCGTCTTCCTTCTTCACAAGCAATCATCTTTCTCTAGAAAACGACAGCGATTGAGTATTCTACAATACGCATGCACGTATCGTAATATCTTCGTAATGGCTCCACAACTAAGCGGAACTTGTTACTTTTCAGAAATGTAGATGCCGACGTGTTTGAACGCGGCCCCTACATTTCACCGCCCTGCAAGGAACACCAAGCACCTTGCGCGTCGGTGGTGAGAATCACCGGACCGTCATTGGTAATGGCGACGGTGTTCTCGTAGTGCGCGGCGGGCAGGTGGTCGTTGGTCGTAACAATCCAACCGTCGGAGCCCGTGCTCACATGGTTGGAACCCATCGTAACCATCGGCTCGATGGCAATGACCATGCCGGCCTGGAGGCGAACGCCCCTCCCCTTCTTTCCATAGTTAGGAACGTTGGGGTCCTCGTGCATCACGCGGCCAATGCCATGGCCCACATAATCACGAAGCACGCCGTAACCGTGAGACTCGGCGAGGGACTGAACGGCATAACCGACGTCCCCGATATGGTTACCGGGAACAGCCTGCTCGATGGCAGCCTTAAGGCAATCGCGCGTGACCTCGCACAGGGCCTTGGCCTCGGGCGTAGGGGTGCCGACGAAAAACGTCCAAGCATTATCGCCAACCCAACCGTCGACAACGGCTCCCGTATCGATGGAGATGATATCGCCATCGCGCAGAATCATGTCGGGGTTGGGAATACCGTGGACCACGGCATCGTTAATCGATGCGCAAATGGTACCGGGGAACCCGCCGTAACCCTTAAAGGCCGGGGTGCCGCCATGCATGCGGATAATCTGCTCCGCGAGCTGATCGAGCTCAAAGGTCGAAACACCAGGGCGCACCATGGCTCCAACGTGGCGGAGCGCCATCTTAGATAGCGCTCCTGCCTTCTTCATCTGCTCGATTTGCGTTGCAGACTTAATCTTGATCATAGACCGAGAGCCTCTTTGACATCCCCGTACACGGTCTCGCGAGCCTGGTCACCGTTGACCGACTTGAGCAGACCCTGGCCACGATAGTAGTCGACGAGCGGGCTCGTGGACTTCTCGTAGACGTCGAGACGGTTCTTGATGGTCTCGGGCTTGTCGTCGTCGCGCTGATACATCTCGCCACCGCACTTGGGGCAGGTGGCATCGGCAGCAGTGCCGGTGTAACCGCAGGCGCGGCAGGTGCGACGCGAAGACAGACGATCGATAATGACCTCAGGGGCCACATCGACCAAAAGGGCGCAATCGATCTCGCGACCCATGGCGGAGAGCTCGGAATCGAGCGTCACAGCCTGGGCGGTGTTGCGCGGGAAGCCGTCGAGAATAAAGCCCTGCTGGGCATCGTCGGCGGCAAGGCGCTCCTTGACAAGGTCGATCACGAGCTGGTCGGGAACGAGCTCGCCAGCGTCCATGTACTTCTTAGCCTGAATACCAAGCTCGGTGCCACCCTTGACGGCAGCACGCAGCAGGTCACCCGTGGAAATGTGAGCGATGCCAAACTCGGCGACGAGCTCCTGTGCGACGGTACCCTTACCGGCACCCGGAGCTCCGAGCAATACGAGGTTCATGAGCAATCCTCCTCTAGCCTATTTAAAGAATCCATCGTAATCATACATCTTGATCTGGCCTTCGAGCTTATCGACCGTGTCGAGCACGACGCCGACCATGATGAGGATGGACGTGCCACCAAATGCCTGGATCAGATGGTTACCAGTGAAGGAGAAGATGATCGAAGGCACGATGGCGATGAGCGCCAAAAAGACAGCACTGGGAAGCGTGATCTTGTTGAGCGCGTTCTTGATGTAGGCCGCGGTAGCCCTACCCGGACGCACGCCCGGAATAAAGCCGCCCTGCTTCTTAAGGTTGTCGGCCGTGTCATCGGGGTTGAACACCATGGAGGTGTAGAAGTACGCGAAGAACACGATGAGGACAACGTTAAGCACCCAGTTGAGCCAACCGGTCGAAAGCGCGGAGGCAACTGCCTGAATCCAACCGATGCCGGGGAAGAACACGGCAATCTGAGCCGGGAAGTACAGCAGCGCCGAAGCGAAGATGATCGGCACGACACCCGCGGTATTGACCTTAATGGGCAGGTAGGTGGTCTGGCCACCCATCATGCGACGGCCCACGACGCGTTTGGCGTAGGAGACCGGGATGCGGCGCTGGCCACGCTCAAGGAAAACAATCAGCGGGATAACCAGCAGGATGATGGCGCAGATGATCACCATGGTGATGATGCCACCGGCATTGCCCTCGGTGCTGGAGAAGATCGCCTGCGGCAGACCGGCCATGATGTTCGCAAAGATGATCAGCGACATGCCATTGCCGATACCGCGCTGGGTGATGAGCTCACCAATCCACATGATCAGCATGGCGCCCGCGGTGAGCGTGCCGACAATCATGAGGTCGAAGATGATCTCGGGAGCGCCGGCGCCATTGAAGCTGATGCCGAAGCTCTTAAAGAGGAAGAGGTAACCCACGGAGTTGAGGATTGCCAGAGCCAGGGTGAGGTAACGCGAATACTGCGTAATCTTGGTCTGACCGACCTCGCCCTCGCGGGCAAGCTCATGCAGGGAAGGCACGACGGCCTGGAGCATCTGGAGGATGATCGAGCTGGTGATGTAAGGCATGATGCCCAGCGAAAACACCGACACATAGCTCAACGCGCCGCCAGAGAAAAGATTCAGGAGGGCCATAGCACCTGCGGCGACCGAATTGTTATCGGTCGAGAAAAGGCCCAGCATCCCCTGGAAGGGAATGCCGGGCACAGGAACGTGCGCACCAATGCGGTACACGACGAGCATAGCTATGGTAAAAAGAATCTTTTCGCGCAATTCTTTGATGCGGAAAGCATTCTTAAGACCATTTAGCACGGCAGCTCGACCTTTCCGCCAGCGGCCTCGATCTTGGCCTGCGCAGAAGCGCTGACCTTGTCGACCTTGACCGTGAACTTCTTGGTGAGCTCACCATTGCCGAGCACCTTGACGGGCTCGAACTCGCTCTTGGTGATGCGAGCGGCCTTAAGAGCGGCACCGTCGATTACAGCGCCGTCCTCGAACTTACGCTCGAGACGCTCAACGTTAACAGCGGTGTACTCGATACGACGGGGGTTGCGGAAGCCCGGAAGCTTGGGCAGGCGCATAGCCAGCGGAGTCTGGCCACCCTCGAAGCCGGCACCCTTGGTGCCACCAGAGCGGGAACCCTGGCCCTTCTGGCCGCGGCCAGAAGTGGTGCCGTGACCCGAAGAATTGCCACGGCCGACGCGCTTACGGTTCTTGGTGGAACCGGGCGCGGGAGTAAGATCGTGAAGCTGCATTTGCTACTCCTCTACAATCTCGACAAGGTGCTTGACCTTGAAGATCATGCCGCGGACGGACTCGTTGTCAGCAATCTCGCGAACCTCGCGGATCCTGTGGAGACCGAGGGCACGGACAGTACGGACCTGGTCCTGCTTGCAACCGTTGGTGCTGCGGACCTGCTTGATCTTGATGGTGTCAGCCATGCTTAGTTCTCCTTACCGACGAACATCTCGGAGACCGTCAGGCCACGGCGAGCCGCGACGTCCTCAGGGCTGGAGAGCTCCTTGAGGCCCTCGACGGCAGCCTTGATGATGTTGAGGCCGTTGTCGGTACCGAGGGACTTGGACAGGACGTTCTTGATGCCAGCAAGCTCGAAGAGGGGACGCACAGCGCCGCCGGCGATAACGCCGGTACCCTCGACAGCGGGCTTGATGATGATGCGGCCGGCACCAAAGTGGCCGAGAACCTCGTGCGGGATGGTGCCCTGCTCGGTCACCGGCACGTGGAACATGTTCTTCTTGGCATCGAGAGACGCCTTGGAGATGGCCAGGGGCACCTCAGCGGACTTGCCCATGCCAACGCCGACGTTGCCCTTGCCGTCGCCAACGACGACGAGAGCGACGAGGCTCATGCGACGACCACCCTTGACGGTCTTCGACACGCGGTTGATGTAAACGACGCGCTCCTCGAACTCGGAGGCCTCGCGCTGCTGCTTCTGATTACGAGCCATGTGCTACATACCTCCTAGAACTCGAGACCGGCGGCACGAGCACCGTCGGCGAGGGCCTTGACGCGGCCATGGTAGATACGGCCACCGCGATCGAAGGCGACCTTGGTGATGCCGGCCTCGATGGCACGCTTGCCAACGAGCTGACCGACCTTCTCCGCAGCCTCCTTGTTCGAGGTGTGGGTGCCCTTGAACTCGGCCTCGAGGGTCGAGGCAGAGACGAGCGTCAGACTGGAGCCCTTGCTGTCGTCGATGATCTGGGCATAGATGTTGGCGTTAGTACGGGTCACGCGAAGACGCGGACGCTCGGAGGTACCCGAGACCTTGCCGCGAACACGACGCTGACGACGCTTGAGGCCTTCCAGCTTCGCCTTATGCTTGTTCATACGTAAACTCCTAAAAAGGTTGATCTTGCCAGCACCTGACGGGGTGCTGGTCTTATGCGAGTGAGTCGGTTACGACTACTTGGCGGCCTTACCCAGCTTGCGGCGGATGTGCTCGCCAACGTAGTGGATACCCTTGCCCTTGTAAGGCTCGGGAGGACGATGGCCGCGGATCTCAGCGGCGATCTGACCGACCTGCTGCTTGTTGATACCCTTGACGTTCACGTGGGTGTTGTCGGGAACCTCGAAGGTGATGCCCTCGGGAGCCTCGACGATCACGGGGTGCGAGAAGCCCAGGGAGAACTCGAGGTTCTTGCCCTTCTGCTGCACGCGGTAACCGACGCCGGCGAGCTCGAGCTTCTTCTCGAAGCCCTCGGAAACGCCAACAACCATGTTGTGGATGAGGGCACGGGTGAGGCCGTGGCGGGCACGGGTCTCACGCTCGTCGTCGGGACGGGAAACGGTGAGGACGTTGTCCTCGACGTTGATAGCGAGCTTCTCAAAGACATTGAGCTCGAGCTGGCCCTTGGGGCCCTTGACGACAACGTTGTTGCCGTTGACTGCCACTTCGACTCCGGCGGGAATCTGGACAGGCTTATTACCGATACGAGACACGGTGATCTCCTTTCCTTCTACCTACCGAGCGAATTACCAGACGTAAGCGATGATCTCGCCGCCGACGTTGTGCTTGCGAGCATCGCGGTCGGTCATAACGCCATGGCTGGTGGAAATAATGGCGGTACCAAGGCCACCGCGGACGCGGGGCATGTCGGCAACGCCGGTGTACTTACGCAGGCCCGGCTTGGAAATGCGGCGGATGCCGTTGATGACCTTAGCCTTCTTGGGACCATACTTAAGCGTGATGTGCAGAGTCTTCTGGGGAACGGTGTCCTCGACATCGTAGCCCTCGATGTAGCCCTCCTCGTGCAGAACACGAGCGATCTCAACGAGCTTCTTGCTGCTCGGCATGGAGACCGTGGCCTTGTTCACAGAGTTAGCGTTACGGATGCGCGTAAGCATATCTGCGATCGGGTCTGTAAGGTTCATACAGATTCTCCTTCGTTCTTGATGAACACGTGCTCTTGGTTCTTCGCCGCCCTTAACGGCAAAGCCTAACTAGCGCGTTTTCCCTGTTCCAAACGGATGCTTGAAACGCTGGTAGTGACTTACCAGCTGGCCTTCTTAACGCCGGGAAGCTCGCCCTTGAGTGCAAGCTCGCGGAAGCAGACACGGCACAGGCCGAACTTGCGGTACACAGAGTGCGGACGGCCGCAGCGCTGGCAGCGCGTGTACTCACGAGTAGAGAACTTCTGCTTGCGATTGCACTTGACGATCATCGATGTCTTAGCCACTTATATCCTCCTCACATAGAGTATTGTTCGCCCCAAGCGCCGCCCCCTTGTGGGAACGGCGCTTACAGGGCAGGTGAACCTATTTCTTGAACGGGAAACCGAAGGCGTCCAGAAGGGCCTTGGCCTCCTCATCGGTGTTGGCGGTGGTCACGAAAGTGATGTCCATACCACGCTGGTGATCGACGGAGTCGAAGTCGATCTCGGGGAAGATGAGCTGCTCGGTAACGCCCATGGAGAAGTTACCACGGCCGTCGAAGCTCTTGGCGGAGATGCCGCGGAAGTCGCGGATACGGGGGATCGCGACGGAGGTCAGACGATCGAAGAACTCCCACATACGGTCGCCACGCAGGGTAACCTTGCAGCCGATCGGCATACCAGCGCGCAGGCGGAAGGTAGCGATGGACTTGCGGGCACGGGTGATCATCGGCTGCTGGCCGGTGATGGCGCGCAGGTCGCGCACGGCACCGTCGATGGCCTTGGAATCGGTAGCGGCCTCGCCGACACCCATGTTCACGACGATCTTCTCAAACTTGGGGATCATCATGACGTTCTCGTACTGGAACTTGTCCTGAAGCTGCTGCTTGACCTCGTTGTTGTACTTGGTCTTCAGACGCGGCACATACTTCTCTTCTGCCATTGTTCACTCCTTCTTGGGGTTTTAAGCACGGGGCGTGGCCACGATGGGTTGTCCTCGTGCCTCCTGGCTGCATCCGCGCCGCTCATGGCATTTCGCGGTTTGGACTCGACGCAGCAGGAGCCGACAAAACAATCGGTACTATACGCGCATCGGGAGCGTATTTCCAGAAAAACCTCGTCTGCCTGCACAACTCCACAACTCCCCCGCACAAATTGATCCCTAGAGGACGGAGGAAAATGGCAATTGCGGTGAAATAGAGACTGCTTGATGGCTTAACAAGCTTAAACAGTCCGTATTTCACCGCAACTCATATATGGGGATGCGATTAGCGCTTGCGGGGGACGAGCTTGGTGCGGCGCAGGTGAATCATCTCGGCAGCGATGGAGATGGCGATCTCCTCGGGGTCCTCGGCCTCGATGGCGGCACCGATCGGCAGGTGCAGCTCGTCGATCTGGTCCTGCGTAAAGCCCTCCTGCTCCAGGCGGGCGCGCACAAAGGCCGTCTTGCGGCGCGAACCCAGACAGCCCAGATAGGCGGGCTTGGCGTGCATGGCCTGAATCACCACGTCGATATCGGACTTGTGACCCGCCGTGGCGACGACCACTAGGTCACGCGGGCCGATGGGGCACTGCTTGCTCAGGCTCTTGTAGTCGACCAGACGACGGTCGTAGACACCGGGCACCCATTCGGGGGTCAGTGTGCCGGGGCGGTCGTCGCAAGCCACAACGGCAAAGCCCGCCGCCGTGAGCACCCGCGCCGTCGCAGCACCCACGTGGCCGCAGCCAAAGATATAGGTCAGGCCCTCGGGGCAGAGCGTCTCGATGTGCGCCGCGGGAATCTCGGAGGCCGCGTTGGTGTAGGTGACCTTACTCCCCTCCTCCACCAGCGAAAGCTCGGGGCAGCCGGCAATGGTATGGCGCGATGTCTCGCCATGGTACTCAACCACATCGCCCTCGAGCGCGCTCGCGATAAACGGCTCAAAGTCGATGACGAAGTCGCCGATGTGCCGATAGGCCAAGACGTCGGCTATTTCCTGGAACAACGGTGCCTGAGTCGCATCCAAATGCAGGTAGCACAGGCAGATGGCTCCGCCGCAGATCATGCCGGTATCGGAGTTCTCGCCGCCCATGGTGTAGCGGACCAGACGCGATTGCCCTGCGGCCAGCAGCTCGCGCGCCTCGTCCAGCGCAAAGAGCTCAATCTTGCCGCCGCCGATGGTGCCCGCTTGGCTGCCATCGGCAAAGACGGCCATCCAGGCGCCCACGCCGCGCGGCGATGACCCTGCCGTGCCGGCAACTACCACCAGCTCGCACGTCTTACCGGCCTTCAGAGCGCCAAGCGCAGCATTCACCACATCGAGCTTTTCCATTGCAATTTCCTATCCCTGGAATACACCGGTGAGCATGGCGAGCGCCTCGAGCACGCCGCCGCCGACCGACGTCGCTTTGTCCGAAATGTAGTTGATATAGCTGGCATCGCCGCGCGGATCGACATCGGCGCATTTAAAGCCCTCAGTCACCTGCACACCGTTCGCCAAAAGCCCGCGCAGACAGCCATCGATCTGCGTGCACATGGGTGTATCGCCCGCGTAGCCAATCACGTCTCCGGCGCTCACGATGTCGCCGATTGCGCGGTCGGACCGAAACACACCGGCGGCGGGGCTGTGGATAACGCGCTCCTTGCCATAGCCGGCGATAATGCCCGGCACGCCCGTGTTGGGCTGGGGCGAACCTTGGGTAATGACACGTCCGAGAAAATGCCCGCGCATGGTCTCGACCACGGCGTCGCAGTCAACCGGCGCGGTAAAGCCCGGCCCCACGGCGATGACGGCAGGCGCCATGTCGCGCGTGGTGCCCAGATTGCGCTTGGCCAGAATCGCGTCGACCACAGCCGCGGGTTTAAGCTCATCGAGCATCTTGGCCTGGGGGTCCACCACCACGGCGACATCCCCCGCCTCGGTAATCTCAAGCGCCTCGGCCGACGTCTGCGCCAAGCGAGCGCGAATGCCCTCGACCTCGACCTCGCCCAGGCGAATGGCCTCGCAAAAACTGATTGTGCGGCGGATGCACGTGGGAACCGCGATATCGGCCATAACGACCGACACGCCGGCGCGTACCAAACGGGCAGCGACGCCCGTGGCGATATCGCCGGCGCCGCGAACATAAACGAGCATTCCCGGGGCACCTCCCTGTGCTACGGTTTGAGCAGAGCAAAAGCGGTTCGACCGCTGCTCTGATGATTATTTATTATCACAGTATTATACGGCGGTGAACAGATGGAAACGACGAGCGGAAACCTTGCCTCCGCGCTCAAGATCGAGCCGGGCATTACCGCGATTATCGGCAGCGGCGGCAAGTCGACGTTGCTGAAGATGCTGGGTCTCGAGCTCATGCGCGGCGGCGGGCGCGTGCTCCTCTGCACCACCACGCATATGCTTCCCGTTGCCGGCGTGCCATGGGACGGGTCGAGTCGTCGCCTGGACGCCGCGCCCTGGAAGCCGAGCGCCTCGCATGTCCCCGGTTGTACCTGCGAGGCCTGCGCGGGCCTTGCGCGCGGAAGCATCTGCCAGGCGGGTGTTTTGGACCCGGAGGCAGGCAAGCTCTCCGCCCCCGCCGAGCCGCTCAACGAGCTGGCACAACGCTTTGACTATGTGTTGGCCGAGGCGGACGGCAGCAAGCGACTCCCGCTCAAGGCCCACGCCGCCTGGGAGCCGGTGATTCCCTCTGGCACCGCCAACATCGTCTGGATCGTCGGCGCCTCGGGGCTCGGCAAGCCCATCAACGAAGCCGTCCACCGCCCCGAGCTCTTTTGCGAGCGTTGCGGCTGCGAGCTCACCGACATCGCCACGCCCGAGCGCGTCGCCCAGGTGCTCAATGCCGAGATGCAGGCACTGAAGCTCAGCACCGCACGCGTCATGCTCAACCAAGTCAACACGCTCAGCGACCCGGCTATGGCCGACCGCTTCGAGGCTACCTTCGGCCGCCCCGTCATCGCCACCAGCCTCAAGTAGCTGGCGCTGCCCCAGCAGGCCTATAAGTTGCGGTGGAATAGTTCCTGAAACGACCTATTTGGCGGCTAAACAGGAACTATTCCACCGCAACTGCGAAGGGGGTCCGGCAGCCCCCGTTAGCGGGGCACGTAGCGACCGGGCTGGGCTCCGGTAGGCTCGCCGTCGCGCGCGGCCAGCACGCCGTTCACAAACACAGCCTTGGCGCGGCCGTGCGCCTCAAAGCCCTCGAGCGGCGTGTAGTCCACGGCCTGATGCTGCGTCGCCGCGCTAATGGTCCAGCGCGCCTTTGGATCCCACACGCACACGTCGGCATCGGCACCCTCGGCAAGACAGCCCTTGCGCGGATACATGCCGAAGACGCGCGCCGGGTTCTCGCTCATCAGGCGGCAGAGGTCCTCGGGGCCCAGCTGTCCCTCAAAGCTCGTAGCGATCGCGACGGGGCGATGCTCCACACCGGGCCCGCCGTTGGGAATCGCGCGGAAGTCGTCGCGCCCGCGGTCCTTTTGCCCGTGCAGGTTAAAGCTGCAGTGGTCGGTCGCAATCGTATCGATCTCGCCGGCCACAAGCGCCTCGCGCAGTGCTGCACGGTCACCCGCATGGCGCAGCGGCGGGCTCATCACATACTTGGCGCCCGCAAAGCCGTCCTCACCCTGCTCCAAGTAGCACGTATCGTCGAGCATCAGATACTGAGGGCAGGTCTCGACATAGATATTCTTCTGCCCGCGCGCCTTGGCGGCACGGATGGCCTCGAGCCCCAGCTTGGTCGAAAGGTGCACCACGTTGACCGGCGCGTCGCCGGCCAGGTGCGCCAGATACAGCAGACGGCTCACGGCCTCGGCCTCGCACACATCCGGACGGCTGAGCGCATGTCCCTCGGGTCCATGAATCCCCTGCTCGTACACGCGCTTCTGCAGCTCGTTCACGAGCGTGCCGTTCTCGCAATGCACGCACAGGATACCGCCCACGCGCTTGAGCTCCTCCAGCACCTCGAGCGTCTCGGCATCGTCCAAGCGCAGGTGGTCATAGGCAAAGTAGGTCTTGAACGACGATACGCCCGCCTCGCGCATGGACGAAAGATCGGTGCGGTTGCGCTCGTTCCACTCGGCGAGTGCCATATGAAAGGCGTAGTTGGCCGTGCAGGTGCCGTCGGCGCGGCGATGCCACTCGGCCAAGGCATCGGGCATGGTCACGCCGCGATCGGCCGTCGCGTAGTCGACGATGGTCGTCGTGCCGCCGCAGGCAGCCGCACGTGTACCGGTCTCAAAGCTATCGGCCGTCCAGTCCATGCCAGTCCAGCACTGCATGTGCGTGTGCCCATCGATAAAGCCCGGGAACACCCAGCAGCCCGCGGCATCCTCGACGGTATCGCCCTCGGCCGGCTCAATCGCCGCGGCGATCCGCACGATCTTATCGCCATCCATGGCAAGATCGGCGCGGCGAAGCCCCTGGGGCGTCACGAGCGCGCCGTTTTTGATGATGATCATAATTGCTCCTTATTGATTGATGCAGTCGGCCACGCGATCAAAATACGAGCAGGCGGCGATATGCTCCGTTATGCGTCGCTGTCCCTTGGCGGTATCGACGTCCCACAGCTCGTAAGCACGCGCATCGACCAACGTGACGTCGGTACGGCCCTTGAGAATCGACCCACCACCGTCCTTGCCCTCGAGAAGCATGAGCGAAGGGAACAGTTGCCTTGGGAAGAGCACCGGGCTCGAAGGCTCACCGTTGCACGCAAGACGCACCGGATGCTCGCGACCACGCTCGTCAAACGCACGAACCATGGCCTCAAATGAATCCGAACTCACGAGCGGCTGGTCGCCCGGCAAAAAGAGGCAGCCTTTCCAGTTGCGTTCGACTCCCCACGAAAGGCCCGCACGGACGCTTTCGCTGCGCAGTTTGCCATCGTGCAGCACGCACGGGCAATGCTTGTCCTCGCAAATCTGGGCGACCTCGGGCCAACGCGTCGAAACCACGACGTCAAAGCCCTGGGGAACCGAATCGATGGTCCGGGCAATCAACGGCTCGCCATAGATATCGGCAAGCATCTTGTTAGAGCCAAACCGCTTACCCTCGCCCGAAGCCATAATGACGCAACCAAGTTTCATGGCGATACCTCCCCTGAAGCCATCGTACCCATAACTCGCGTCGCGGGGCATCTACATCGAAAGCGCTTATCCCTCACGCCCACGATGCAAAAAGGGGCACCCCGCCGGTTGGCAGAGTGCCCCCTTTACATGGCTTACCTCAGCCCTGCTTTAGGCCTGGAACCAACGGGCGGTGTTGCGCTCGTCGAGGGCCTTGAGGGTAGCGGCGGGATCGGCAACCTTCTGCAGGAACATCATGGCTGCGATGGCGTACGGCTTGTAACTGGCCTCCTTGTACATGCCCACACGATGCATGTCGAAGACGTCGGCGTTGACCTCGCCGTGTTCGCAGGAGACACCGGAGATGTCGGCGGGTAGCGGATGCATAAAGATGGTGTCCTGGCCGTTGGCGGTCTTCTCCATGAGCTCGGTCGTGGAGCACCAGTCCTGATGGGTGGCGTTCTGGGCGAGTAGCTCCTTCTCGAGCGCTGCGATGCCGGCGTCGTCGCCCTCGGCGTACAGGTTGGTACGCTTCTCCATGGCGGCAAACGGAGCCCAGCTCTTGGGGATCACGATGTCGGCGCCCTCGAAGGCCTCGGCCATGGTGTTGACCTGCTTAAAGGTGGTGCCGGACTCGGCGGTGTAGCCCTTAGCGCGCTCGACGACCTCGGGCATGAGGTCGTAGCCCTCGGGGTGGGCCAGGGTGACGTCCATGCCAAAGCGGGGCAGCAGGCTGATCAGCGACTGCGGGCAGGACAGCGGCTTGCCGTAAGAGGGCGAATAGGCCCAGGTGACGGCAACCTTCTTACCCTTGAGGTTCTCGAGACCGCCAAACTCGTTGATGAGGTAGAGCATGTCGGCAGAGGACTGCGTGGGGTGATCGGAGTCGGACTGCAGGGAGATGAGCGTGGGACGGTGATCCAGAACGCCGTCCTCGTAAGCCTGCTGGACGGACTCGGAGACCTCGGCCATGTAGGCGTCGCCCTTGCCGATGTACATGTCGTCGCGGATGCCGATGACGTCGGCCATGAAGGAGATCATGGTAGCGGTCTCGCGGACGGTCTCGCCGTGAGCGATCTGGGACTTCTTCTCGTCCAGGTCCTGCAGCTCAAGACCGAGCAGGTTGGCGGCCTTAGAGAAGGAGAAACGCGTACGGGTGGAGTTGTCACGGAACAGCGAGACAGCCAGGCCCGAGTCGAAGATCTTGGACGAAACGTTATTCTCGCGCAGCTCGCGCAGGGCGTCGGCGACGATGTAGAGCGCCTTGAGCTCATCGGTGGTCTTATCCCAGGTGTGCAGGAAGTCGCTGCCGTACATACCCTTAAAATCGAGGCCGTTCAGCTGCTCGACGAGCTCGGTAAACTTAGCGTCCATGTAAATATCCTTTCCAAAGATGAAACGATCGCAATGAGTAGATGTGCTCCGGCATGCGCGTGTGGCTAGAACATGCAGAGCGCTATGACGAGGACCCGCTACCGTCGAGGAAGCATGGGAGATAACGACCGCGGGCCCCAAGTCAACAGGAGGTGCCGGGGGCATAAACTGTCCCCGGCTCAACAAAACCGAGGAATGGGACTAGTCGATCTTGTTGTTGGTCAGACCGGCGCGGAAGACGGTGGCGTCGCCATCGGCCTGGCTCGGATCGTAGAGGTTCAGGGCAGCCACATACATGGCGGCAGCGGTGACCAGGTCGTCCTTGTAGGTGACCTCGTTGGGAGCGTGAGCCTGAGACTCGGCACCCGGGCCAAAGCCGACGCAGGGGATGCCATAGCGGCCCTGGATAGAGACGCAGTTCGTGGAGAAGGTCCACTTGTCGCACAGCGGACGACCGGTGCGCTTGTCCATGCTGGGCTCGCAGCCGATGCGCTCGTCACCGAACATGGCCTTGTGGGCGTCGACGAGGGCCTTGACGTGCGGAGCGGTCTCCTTGTTGATCCACGTGGGGAAGTAAGCCTCGGTCTCGTAGACCTCGCCGGTCCAGGACGGACGGTCGTACATGTACATGGAGACCTTCACGTCGTCGCCGTACTTCTTGGCGGCCGGCAGGTTGCGGATCTCGTCCAGGCAGGACTCCCAGGTCTCACCGGCGGTCATGCGGCGGTCGATGGAGATGGCGCAGGAGTCAGCGACGGCGCAGCGGCTGGGGCTGGTGTAGAAGATCTGGCTGACGGTGCAGGTGCCGCGGCCCAGGAAGCGGGCATCCTCGTAGTGCTTGGGGTTGTACTTGGGGTCGAGCATCTTGACGAGGCCCTTGATGTCGGTCGACTCGTCGCAGCCGTTGTTGTTGAGGGCGCGGACGTCGGCGATGATGTCGGCCATCTTGTAGATGGCGTTGTCGCCGCGGTCGGGAGCGGAACCGTGGCAGGAGGTGCCGTGAACGTCGACGCGGATCTCCATGCGGCCGCGGTGACCGCGATAGATGCCGCCGTCGGTGGGCTCGGTGGAAATAACGAACTCGGGCTTAATGCCGTCCTTGTTGTAGATGTACTGCCAGCACATGCCGTCGCAGTCCTCTTCCTGGACGGTGCCGACGACCATGATCTTGTAGCCCTCGGGGATGAGGCCCATGTCCTTCATCATCTTGGCAGCATAGGTAGCAGAAGCCATGCCGCCCTCCTGGTCGGAGCCGCCGCGGCCGTAGATGATCTCGTCGGTCTCGTAGCCCTCATAGGGATCGGCATCCCAGTTCTCGATGTTGCCGATGCCGACGGTGTCGATGTGGGAGTCGATGGCAATGATCTTGTCGCCCTCGCCCATAAAGCCCATAACGTTGCCCAGGCCGTCGACCTTGACCTCGTCATAGCCGAGGCTCTCCATCTCGGCCTTGATGCAGGCGACAACCTCACCCTCCTCGCAGGACTCAGAGGGGTGAGAGATCATGGCGCGCAGGAAGCGAGTCATATCAGCACGATGAGACTCCGCAGCAGCCTTAATGGCATCAAAATCGAGTTCTTTAGTCATAACAGTCAACCTTTCTACAAGGGTTTACCTACAGGTAGATATTTCAGATAGATCACTTGTGCCAAGCAGCGTGAGGTCGAGCACCCCACAAGCAAGTAACCATAGGAGGCGGACGGAGGACTTTGCTCCGTCGCGAGTTCCGCACGAGCCGGAGAGCACTTAATGTGCTCTCCGTGCGAGCAGGACTGTCCGAGCAGGGAGTAAAGTCCTCCGGCTGCCTCCGGACAGGTCAGACCCGCTAGCAAGTCGGGTACTCGCCCTCCCAGACGATGCGACGGTACTGATCAGGATCGGTGTCGCCCTCGGTGGAGAAGCAGAGCACGGAGCTCGTCTTGTCCAGGCCGATGAGCTCCTTGAGCTCGGCGTACTCGGGATCGAGCATGAGAGTCTCGACCAGGCCGGTGGTCACCGCGCCGGACTCGCCGGAGATGACGCGCGGGTCGCCCTTCTCGGGAGCGCCCAGGGTGCGCATGCCGCGAGCGGTGACCCAGTCGGGGCAGGACACGAAGGCGGTGGTGTGGTTGCGCAGGATATCCCAGCCCAGGATGTTGGGCTCGCCGCAGCACAGACCGGCCATGATGGAGGGCATGTCACCGTCCACGATGCGCGGATCGCCGTCGCCGGCGGCAGCGCCCTTGTACAGGCAGGCGGCAGGTGCGCACTCAACCACGACGAAGATGGGCGGA
The DNA here is from genome assembly GCF_003471585.1 of Collinsella sp. AM18-10. Lineage (GTDB taxonomy): Bacteria > Actinomycetota > Coriobacteriia > Coriobacteriales > Coriobacteriaceae > Collinsella. The sequence continues at coordinate 5,902 of NZ_QRJO01000003.1, read as the reverse complement.
TTATCGGGATACAGGTTGGTAAAGTAGCCCACCACGGCGCCGGCGAGCGAACCCACGCCAGCCTGGACAAACACGTGCGTCGGGCGGTTGATGGCCATCTCGCGCAGCTGCTCGGCAGCCTCGGAAGCCATGGTGCCGTAGCCCTCCATGATCCAGGACGGGATCTTCTCGTAGCCCTCCCAGGCGGTGTCCTGAACGATGACGCCGCGCTCGCAGGCGTCGGCCTCGGCGGCGGCCATGCGCACGCACTCGTCGTAGTTGACCTCTTCGATGGTCACCGTGGCGCCCTCGGCGGCAATGTTATCGAAGCGGGGCTTGGTGGAACCCTTAGGCATGTGCACGACGGCCTTCTGGCCCAGCTTGTTGGCAGCCCATGCCACGCCGCGGCCATGGTTGCCGTCGGTGGCGGTAAAGAAGGTGGCCTGGCCAAAGTCCTTGGCAAGCTGATCGGAGGTCAGGTAATCGAAGGTGCAGTCGGCAACGTCCTTGCCGGTCTCGTCGGCAATGTAGTTGGCCATGGCAAACGAACCGCCCAGGACCTTAAAGGCGTTGAGGCCAAAGCGATAGCTCTCGTCCTTAACGCACAGGTTGGACAGGCCCAGGCGCGCAGCCTGGCCGTCCAGGCGGGCAAGCGGAGTGACGGTGTACTGGGGGAACGACTGGTGGAAGGCACGGGCCTTCTTCACGTGGTCGAGGCTCATGATTCCCAAGTGCTTGTCATCGCTCTTGGGCATCGTGTTGCTCGCCCACTGGATCTTATCGGCCATACGGTGAACTCCTTAAGTCCTCTCTTGCCGGCCCCCGCATACGCGTTTCAGCCCGATCCCATTCACACGGCTGAACTTTTATGTGGATGCCAAACAAAAAGTTTGTTAGCAATGTTCTATCACACTTTTTGATTGGATAACCTAACAAATTGTTAGTTGCCGCAATCGGTACCTTTTCGCCGCCGAACGGTCACATAACGCAGCAACGCTTTCGTTATTTGCGAACAAGTGTGGTTTATGGCAAAGTGTGCCCAAACTAATTTTTAGGAAGGCACCCATGACCCCCGCACAGATTGAGTTTTACAAGCGCCTTGCACACGGTCTGGCGCTCCAATTTGGCCCCAACTGCGAAGTCGTCGTCCACGATCTGGAGACCGAGGACGTGGACCACTCCATCGTAGTGATCGAAAATGGCCACGTCAGCGGGCGCAAACTGGGTGACGGCCCCAGCCATATCGTGTTTGAGTCCATGCACGAGGGCACCACCGACGTACACGACCGCGAGCCGTACCTCACTAAAACCACCGATGGCAAGCTGCTCAAGTCCTCGACCATCTTTATCCGCAACGACGAGGGCAAGCCCGTCGGCATTTTGGGCATCAACTTTGACATTACGCTTATGAAGGCTTTTGAGCGTTCGCTCGACGCCTTTACCGGCACCGGCGGCACGGGCTACACCGAGCCCGAGCCCATTACCAAGAACATCGGCGACCTGCTCGAGGACCTGCTGCACGAGTGCGAGCAGTTTGTGGGCAAGCCCGCGGCGCTCATGACCAAAGACGAGCGCATTCGTGCCATTGGCTACCTCGACCGTCGCGGCGCCTTCCTCATTTCCAAGTCGAGCGAGCGCGCCTGCGAGTTCTTTGGCATCTCCAAGTACAGCTTCTATAGCTACCTCAATGAGGCCAAGGCGGCGGCCGACGACAAGTAGGCACTCGCCTAGATTGCCCCTCCCCTTTTGGGCGCGAGTTCTGGAAAGCTCGAATCCAAGACCGAGCCGCTTGGGAAGTTCCATATAATCGATGTCATTAGTATTTCGAAAGGGTGGAATAGAATGGCGTTGAGCAAGGCATCATGCACCGGTCGCGGATTGATTCCGGCAATTGGTGGACATGTGCACCGCATGTTCGATGAGGGTGAAGACGACCTGTTTTCGCTGAGCCTTGACGACGTGATGGATGATCGCCCGTGGACCGCCGACGAACTCATGGGCGGTGGGGCTCGCCCGTCAAGCCCCAATCCCGCACTTGCGCCTAAGCCCGCATCTGCGCCGACTCCTGCGCAGCCGCCTGTTTCGACGCCCGCATCTACGCCCGCACCCATTTCGGCGCCCGCGCCCGCTCCCCGCCCCGCAAGCGACCCGTCCGAGACGGCGGCATTTCTCGCTGCAGCGACGCAGGGCAAATCGGCCGACAGCACCGTTATGTACAGCGCCCAGCAGTTGCCTGTTCCTGCGGCACGCAAGCCTCCGATCACAAGGCTCGATGAGCCCGTTGCCCATCAGGTTGCCTACGATTCCTGGGCTGCAGCCGATCTGGATGAGACCTCAACCGGCATGCCGGTGCTCGACGTTCCAGTTAACCCGCTTTTTGCCGCCAACACGAGCGCCGCGGATTATGAGGGCGGTGCGGCATATTCCGATTATTCCGATAGCTATACTGGCACCGGTCGCATCGAGACCGAGGATTATGGCACCGCATCGAGCAATTATCTCAACGATCCGTACGCTGCCGCGCCTGCACCGGAATATGACCCGGAGGCCGCGTCCGCGCCGGCGTATACCAAAAGCACGGGCGAAGAGCGCTTCGCCGATTATTACGCCGAGGAAAAGGCGCTGCGTTTCTCGGAATTTCCGCAGGCAGTCAAGGTTGCCTTTATCGCCATTATCATCGCCCTGCTCGGCGTCATTGCGTTTGAGGGATTCCAGCTGTTCCGCGGCCCCACCCAAGCGGAGTCGGAGACCCAGCAAAAAGAGGACGACAACCAGTACCTAGACATCAACACCCTCAAGGGCGACCCCAACGACGGGGACGACGAGTAGCGAGAGCTGAAGGCTGCCGCAGGATCTCGCATCCAGCACCGGCTTCTAAGTGCTGTCTTGTCATCCAGCTACACTTTTCCTGATAATTTGCCTATCGAATTTGACACTTTTCCGAAGTTCTAAGGTGCCTATTTCGACACTTTTCCGTACTTTTAAACGGCTGATTTCGACACTTTTCCGGATGAAAGCCGAATAATCACTTGGGAAACCAACGCCATCCGCTCGTCATTTCGCGGATGGCGCTTGATTTCTGTCCGTACACGTTGATAGACTTCCTCTTGCCCGCAAGGAGCGGGCGCGTTTTATCCAGAGTCGGGGTAGAGAGTTGGCTCCACGATCCCGACGCCAACCGGCCAAGAGGTACGGTGGCCCTGCCAACATCGATGAAAGGAGTCCGTATGGACAATTTCTCCGTGCGCAGCGAGCGCAATTTCCACAACCTGGTCGTCAAACCGAATCACATGCATCTTCTGGATAAGCCAAATGGCTACGCCTCGGCCATGGTCAAGAGCAGCCTCTCCCACCAGATGCGCTTTACGGTACAGAAGCTCGAGGAAGAGCTCTGTGCTGCCGGCAATCCGCATGTGCTGCAGATCAAGCTGTCCGGGGACAACCTGCGCGAACCGTCGACTTGGAAGCTGTTTGCAGACGGCACGTGCATCGCGAACGGCTCGGGTGACTTTGCCCGCGAGTGCTTCTACGATGGGGCCGAGGTGTTTTTGGACCTATGCCGAGATGCCGTCGAGGCTGCCGAGCTGCGCCATTGGAGTCAAAGGGAGTACGAGCTGCTGAGTGCTGCGCGTGGGGTTGCTATGGCGTAAGCGAGAGATCTCAGCAGTGTCACTAACGAGCAGAATCGATTTTTGCAATCAAGTCGTTCGCCCATGCCACGGCATCATCGACAGTCGGCAAAACGTTAAGTCCTTCCGCCTGGGAGAAATACAGTGAGTCCCAGCCCACTCCCCTCGAGATCATTGGAGGCCACTCCTGCTCCGCACGATACGCAAAGAGTCTGATACAGACCTCTCGAGTTTTTAGGTAATCAATTTCTCCGTTGGAAATTGCAATCTGGAGATCTATCAGATCATGGGCGCGCTCGCTGCCGGGGCTGCTCGCAGCATGAAGTTTTTGGGCAATCTGATGCTCGAGCCTCATGCACGGAACCGGCCCCGGTTCGGGAAACCCGAGACCTTTCAATATTGCCGCAGCTTCAGGCGAGGAAACCATATCGGGATCGTCGGCGTCGCCGATTTCGTTATGACCGACCTCAAGCGGCAGCGTCATCCACGATTTACCATTGTAAGCAATCTTGATTTCGAACGGACGCATGACGTAAGCAGTTGGAATTCCCTTCGGAGATGCGGGCTCCCTCGGAACAATGGCACCCGAGAATCCGTTCCAGCCTATAGTGAGCGAATCTTCAAGCTTCGTCATGTAATCGTTCAGTGAGGATGCCCTGGCGGTATCGAGGTCGCGCGAGAACCGCGTGACATCCTTCCCAAAGCGAATCTTCAGGGCATTTCCACCCTTTGCGGCTCCATCGGGTAGCATCTGCCCAACAACAACGGCCGCAATGAGCCTTTTAATGCGGCCCGGTTCTTCGTCCAAATCAGCGCAGAGTCGGTCTATCGCTATGTCAAGGTTACGTCTACTTGTTGGCTTCTTGACTTCCTTCACGACAGCTCCTTCATCAGTCTCTCATGCTCATTGGAGGTAATAAGACCCTCGGCTTGAGCGTGCTTGGTTGCCTCGATGAGGCGTTCGGTCATAACGGACCCCTTACAAGCCTCAATCGCATCGGCAACGCATTGAGAAGGGATTCCTTCATAGAACGTCGTTTTCGCATTCTCTGGAGCGGGCACTGTTTTTACCCAAGCTGGCAGTTTGCGGCGAATACGCTTTGGTGTTGCCACGGTCACGGCACGAGGATCAACAAGTGCAAGTGCGTGCATAGACAGCACTGATTCGCCCCACAGGAAACCCTCGTCACCAACAAGAGCCACTGCCTCCGCAAAGACGTCACGGGGCGTCGGAACCCATTGGGTGAGCTTGTACACCCCATGTCCTCGGCGCATCAATTTCCCAGTGGCACACCATCGGCTCAGTTCTCCAGTGGTTACGCCAATCTCGCGTGCCTGCGCAGCAGTCACGATGCCGTAGCCATCTGCCGCCAGTTCGAATATCTCATCAAAGTGTTTCATGTCAAAAGACTAACACTTTTGTATGTCTTTTGACATAGACATGGTCTTAATCAAGCATTAGAGATCTATTTAAAATCGTATAGCATTGCAATCACCCTCTCTGAATTCGAAGTCCGCGCCGACAGCATGCGGAAGTAAAAAGTACCGGCAAGAACGATATCGAATGAAATCGCTCCCGCTGGCATATATCTTACCATATAAACGAACACGTGTTCGTTCTCATCAATTATCGATATATCGCACGCCCGCTTTAGCCGCTGTCCGCGCGAATCGTCTAGCCGATAGCTCTTCGCCGACAGCGCGTGCATCGCAAGCGGCTCGGGCACCTTTGCCCGCGAGTGCTTCTGCGAGGGAGCCGAAGTGTTTCTGGATCTGTGCCGCGACGCCGTGTGCGCGGCCAAGCTGCCCCAGTGGAGCCAGGGGGAGTACGAGTTGCTGAGCGCGGCGCGCGGGATTGCGGGGTGCAGACGAAAGCAATTTAGAATAAGCATTCATATGCAGTCATCGAGTTCCTCCGCTGAAGCGCACTGCGAATAGTAACCTTGCCGCCGGCAATGGGCCTGTTGGCAAATCTGCACCGCTGAAGAAGGTAGTAAGACCCCCAAATCAAAACCACCCCTAAAAGGGGTGGTTTGCTCTTAGGGTATAACCCTAATATTTCCGGCACGCGTCTAAAGGCGCCGGCCCTCACGGGGTTCGGGCCGCACTGCAGGTTGACCCGTGGCGGGCCGGTCAAACCGGCGCTACTTGCGCCCCGGCCCCCTATCGAAGGGGTCCTCGTACTCCTTGACGCTCAGCCGGTCGAGCGCGATGTCAGCCTTCTCCTGCTCCCGGATGTACTTCGCGATCGCGGCCTCGTTCAGGCCGACGGTGGACACGCAGTGGCCCTCGGC
>NZ_QRJO01000029.1:5173-5787 GCF_003471585.1 Collinsella sp. AM18-10 | reverse complement strand
AGATATATTGCCAGACCGGAGGGCCCCCGGGGGCGGGAATCCAGCACTCCATATTTTGTTCACAAATGAACTACATGTCCTGGAAATAACCAGGGTCGTATGGGCGGTCACAAATCGCAGACAGACCGTATGACCTCGGCGATCTTGCTGTCTGATGTAGAAGTACTGACCTTATACCCCAATAAGCAAGAGCCACATGCTATTGAACACAAGAAGCGATTTTGCTTATTCACACCACTTATATAGCAACGGGGCCCTATCAGATAACGATAGGGCCCCGTTGAACATAAGCCAGAATCGGATACCGCGAAGACACGATAATCCTCACTGGAGTTCAAATATTGTAGATCCATTTCACTCGTCGTCGAAATAGATGTGGTGCCCAGGCAACACCCGACAACAAATCGAAGCAATTGAAAGCAGTCTGCAACTTCCAGAGACGCGACTGATCATCTCAACGATAAACGCCATTCCGTAAAACAGAAGGACCAAGCGATCAAGTGCCCCAATTTGCCCTTTAAACGCAAAAAAGGGGGAGGCCGCGAGGCCTCCCCCTTCTCAGTTCAAGCGTACGGCTCGGTGCCGTCCACCGGTCAGCGGCGCCCTGGCCTCCC
>NZ_QRJO01000029.1:0-5163 GCF_003471585.1 Collinsella sp. AM18-10 | reverse complement strand
ACGGCTCGGTGCCGTCCACCGGTCAGCGGCGCCCTGGCCTCCCACGGGCTGGCCCCGCAGTACTCTCGGCGCGATGGGGCTTAGCTTCCGGGTTCGGAACGGGACCGGGCGTGCCCCCCATGCTCTGGCCGCTGACCGGTGGGCGGCGCCCACCGTTACGGTGTCCGGTATCGCATACACGTGCCCTGGGGGCCGCATGGCGCATAGGGGAGACGACTCGGGGGCATCCTCGTGCCCGGACCGCGCGCATGAGCGCTGGGTCCCGCGGGCCGCGAGGTGCGGTTCCGGAAGAGCTCGGGCGATTAGTGCGGCTCGGCTGAGGCTGTCGCCAGCCTTGCACCTGCCGTCTATCGACCAGGTAGTCTACCTGGGCCCTTACCGGAAGGAGAACTAATCCCTGGAACGGCTTCCCGCTTAGATGCCTTCAGCGGTTATCCGCGCCGCACGCGGCTACCCGGCCGTGCCGTTGGTCGACAACCGGTTCACCGGAGGTGCGTCCACCCCGGTCCTCTCGTACTGGGGGCAGCCTCCATCGATTCTCCTGCGCCCACGGAGGATAGGGACCGAACTGTCTCACGACGTTCTGAACCCAGCTCGCGTACCGCTTTAAACGGCGAACAGCCGTACCCTTGGGACCTGCTCCAGCCCCAGGATGCGATGAGCCGACATCGAGGTGCCAAACCTTGCCGTCGATGTGGACTCTTGGGCAAGATCAGCCTGTTATCCCCGGAGTACCTTTTATCCGTTGAGCGACGGCCCACCCACTCGGGGCCGCCGGATCACTAGAGCCTGCTTTCGCACCTGCTCGGCTTGTGGGCCTCGCAGTCAAGCCCGCTTGTACTCTTGCATTCAAAAGGACGGTTGCCGACCGTCCCGAGCGGACCTTCGCGCGCCTCCGTTACCCTTTAGGAGGCGACCGCCCCAGTCAAACTGCCCGCCTGGCACGGTCCCCGAGCCGGTCGACGGCCTCGGGTTAGGACGCCGGTCGCGCGAGGGCAGTATTCCAAGGGCGGCTCCCCGGGGGCTGGCGCCTCCGGATCTGTGCCTCCTGCCTATCCTCTACACGCGGGACCAGCGGCCAATGCCAAGCTGCAGTGAAGGTTCACGGGGTCTTTCCGTCCTTCCGCGGGTAAGTCGCATCTTCACGACCAGTGCAATTTCACCGGGTCCATGGTCGAGACAGCGCCCAAGTCGTTGCGCCTTTCGTGCAGGTCGGAACTTACCCGACAAGGAATTTCGCTACCTTAGGACCGTTATAGTTACGGCCGCCGTTTACCGGGGCTTGGCTTCGGGGCTTCGCGCGATGCGCTAACTCCTCCGCGTGACCTTCCGGCACCGGGCAGGCGTCAGACCCTATACGTCGCCTTGCGGCTTCTGCAGAGTCCTGTGTTTTTGGTAAACAGTCGCTTGGGCCTCTCCACTGCGGCCCGCCTCCGCTCCCGGAGCAAGTCCGTTCACGTACGCGCGGGCACCCCTTCTCCCGAAGTTACGGGGCCATTGTGCCGAGTTCCTTGACCATGGTTGACCCGATCGCCTCGGTATGTTCTACCCACCCACCTGTGTCGGTTTGCGGTACGGGCGCGCACGCGCCTGCCTAGGGGTTTTTCTAGGGACCTCGGGCTCACTCGCTTCGCTCAGATGCTTCGTCCGGAGCCTCGCCCTCGTGCGGACCGGATTTCCCTGGTCCGCGGGCCGCGCTCCATCACGGGGACGTCCAGAACCCCGCCGAGCCACCCCCATCCGTCGCCCCGTCGGTCGTAGCGCCGCGTGCGCGGTGCAGGAATGTCTGCCTGCTGCGCGTCGGCTACGCCTCCCGGCCTCGCCTTAGCCCCCGACTGACCCTGGGAGGATTAGCCTTGCCCAGGAAACCTCGGGTTCACGGCGGACGAGTTACTCTCTCGTCTCTCGCTACTCATGCCAGCATTCTCACTCCCATGCGCTCCACCGCCGGTCGCCCGGCGGCTTCACCGCCCATGGGAAGCTCCCCTACCGATTCTGAAAATCAAAATCCCGCCGCTTCGGTGTCCAGCTTAGCCCCGTGTATTGTCGGCGCATGTCCACTCGACCAGTGAGCTGTTACGCACTCTTTGAATGGATGGCTGCTTCTAAGCCAACATCCTGGTTGTCTGGGCGGACGCACATCCTTTGCCACTCGGCTGGAACTTGGGGACCTTAGCGGGCGGTCCGGGCTGTTTCCCTCTCGAGCACACAGCTTAGCCCACATGCTCTGACTGCCGCGCTCTGGGCCGCCGGCATTCGGAGTTCGGTTGGATTCGGTAGGCGGCGAAGCCCCCTCGTCCATCCGGTGCTCTACCTCCGGCGGTGAACGCGCGACGCTAGCCCTAAAGCTATTTCGGGGAGAACGAGATATCTCCGGGTTTGATTGGCCTTTCACCCCTATCCGCAGGTCATCGCCGCCGTTTTCAACCGACGTGCGTTCGGCCCTCCACGGGGTCTTACCCCCGCTTCAGCCTGCCCACGGATAGCTCACCCGGCTTCGCGTCCGCGGCGCGGGACTCAAGTCGCCCTGTTAAGGCTCGCTTTCGCTCCGGCTCCCTTTCGGTTAACCTCGCCCCGCGCCAGCGACTCGCTGGCTCATTCTACAAAAGGCACGCCGTCACAACATAAAGTTGCTCCGACTGCTCGTGGGCGCACGGTTTCAGGTACTGTTTCACTCCCCTCCCGGGGTGCTTTTCACCTTTCCCTCACGGTACTGGTGCGCTATCGGTCACAGGGTAGTACTCAGGCTTGGATGGTGGTCCACCCAGGTTCGGACCGGGTTTCACGTGCCCGGCCCTACTCAGGGACCGCGTCGCGCCGTCCGGTCTGGGTTCGCGTACGGGGCTGTCACCCGCTGCGGCCGGCCCTCCCATGCCGTTCCGCTCCCCAGCCGGACCTGCGCCCGGGGGCGGCAGCCCCCGGATGCGCGGCCCTGCAACCCCGTCGGCGGAACCCCTGCCGGGTATGCCCGCTCGACGGTTTGGCCATCGGTCCCCTTTCGCTCGCCGCTACTCGGGGAGTCTCGAGATTGATTTCCTCTCCTCCGGGTACTTAGATGTTTCAGTTCCCCGGGTTGTCCTCCCGGCCCCTATGCGTTCAGGGCCGGGATATCCGTACTGCTACGGATGGGTTCGCCCATTCGGAGACCCCCGGGTCGAAGGATGTGTGCTCCTCGCCGGGGATTATCGCAGCTTGCCGCGTCCTTCATCGGCTCCCTGTGCCAAGGCATCCGCCGTGCGCCCGTGGTATCTTGCGGGACCGCTCTCGGGCCCGCGGGATATCCACGTGTCGCTAAAATTAATTAATCGATATCATGAATAGCGCTCGTATGTCGCAATTCGGGTATCTCATACCGCGGCACAGTAGTTGACTGTGCTCGCGATCAGATGCTCCTCACTCATTAATAAGTGAATTCTTCTTGTTTGGATCGGATGAATGATTGCTATCATTCTGTCTGATAAATCGCAGAAAAGAATCGAGTCTGGAAGAATGATCTTCCATCTCTCTCCTATCGCTATGCGGCTCTCAAGGTACGCGGGTGCGACCCCGGGGACCGGGTGCTGCGGGGACTTCCCCCGGGCGACATCCACCGGACGGGCTCCTGCCCTCTATTCGAGTTAAAGTTTGTCTCTCTAAGAACTTATCTCCCTAGAAAGGAGGTGATCCAGCCGCACCTTCCGGTACGGCTACCTTGTTACGACTTCACCCCCCTCACCCTCCACACCTTCGGCGCCTCCCCCCTTGACGGTTGGGCCGGCGACTTCGGGTGCAGACGACTCGGGTGGTGTGACGGGCGGTGTGTACAAGGCCCGGGAACGCATTCACCGCGGCATGCTGATCCGCGATTACTAGCAACTCCGACTTCATGGGGGCGGGTTGCAGCCCCCAATCCGAACTGGGGCCGGCTTTCCGGGATCCGCTCCCCCTCGCGGGGTGGCATCCCTCTGTACCGGCCATTGTAGCACGTGTGCAGCCCAGGGCATAAGGGGCATGATGACTTGACGTCGTCCCCGCCCTCCTCCGCCTTGACGGCGGCGGTCCCGCGTGGGTTCCCGGCATCACCCGATGGCAACACGCGGCGGGGGTTGCGCTCGTTGCGGGACTTAACCCAACATCTCACGACACGAGCTGACGACAGCCATGCACCACCTGTATGGGCTCCTCTCGGCCACGGGGTCTCCCCCGCTTCACCCATATGTCAAGCCCTGGTAAGGTTCTTCGCGTTGCTTCGAATTAAGCCACATGCTCCGCTGCTTGTGCGGGCCCCCGTCAATTCCTTTGAGTTTTAGCCTTGCGGCCGTACTCCCCAGGCGGGACGCTTAATGCGTTGGCTGCGGCACGGGGGGATCGTCCCCCCACACCTAGCGTCCATCGTTTACGGCTGGGACTACCAGGGTATCTAATCCTGTTCGCTCCCCCAGCTTTCGCGCCTCAGCGTCGGTCTCGGCCCAGAGGGCCGCCTTCGCCACCGGTGTTCCACCCGATATCTGCGCATTCCACCGCTACACCGGGTGTTCCACCCTCCCCTACCGGACCCAAGCCGCGGAGGTTCCGGGGGCTTCGGGGGGTTGAGCCCCCCGCTTCGACCCCCGGCCTGCCGGGCCGCCTACGCGCGCTTTACGCCCAATGAATCCGGATAACGCTCGCCCCCTACGTATTACCGCGGCTGCTGGCACGTAGTTAGCCGGGGCTTCTTCTGCAGGTACAGTCTTGACTCTTCCCTGCTGAAAGCGGTTTACGACCCGAAGGCCTCCGTCCCGCACGCGGCGTCGCTGCGTCAGGGTTCCCCCCATTGCGCAAGATTCCCCACTGCTGCCTCCCGTAGGAGTCTGGGCCGTGTCTCAGTCCCAATCTGGCCGGTCGGTCTCTCAACCCGGCTACCCGTTGTCGGCACGGTGGGCCGTCACCCCGCCGTCTACCTGATGGGCCGCGGAGCCATCCCCTCCCGTCGGGGCTTTAGCCGGGGTGCCATGCGGCACCCCGGGGTATCCGGTATTACCCGTCCTTTCGGGCGGCTATCCCGGGGGAGGGGGCAGGTTCTCCACGTGTTACTCAGCCGTTCGCCACTCGCTTCCACCCGGAGGTGGGTGCCGTTCGACTTGCATGTGTTAGGCGCGCCGCCAGCGTTCATCCTGAGCCAGGATCGAACTCTCCGTCCAAAAT
>NZ_QRJO01000028.1 GCF_003471585.1 Collinsella sp. AM18-10 | reverse complement strand
ATGATGGGGCGGAATGTCAATCCTGGTCTAACAGAGCCAAAGAAAAAGCCTCCGCAGGTTTCCCCGCAGAGGCTTTCGCCACAAAGACTATTTGTCGTCGTCGGTGTCGGCACCGGCATTGACGGCACAGTCATCGCCGGCATCATCGGATGCGATCTCTGCATCTTCCTGCATAGCCGCCTGCGCAAATGCCGCGGCGTCCGCCGCAAGCTCCTCCTCGCTCATACGAGGCGCACGCTTCTTGGTCGGCATGCCGGCCGCCTTGGCATTGCGCTCCTCCTTGGCCGCCAGGATATCGCCCTCGCGCTCAAGATAGGCATCCCACTCGTTGTCGAGCAGGGCGTTCACGGCGTCGCCTTCGACGGTCTCGCGCTCAAGCAGCACCTTGGCCATCAGATCGAGCTGATCGCGACGGGCATCCAAAATCTCGACCGCACGGCGATGGGCCTCGCGCATGATGCGCTGAACCTCGATATCGATGCGGCGCGCCGTCTCCTCGGAGTAATCCTGGTGATCGGCGTAATCGCGGCCCAGGAATACCTGATGCTGTGCCTCACCAAACACCTGCGTTCCAAGCTCCTCGCTCATGCCCAGGCGCGTGACCATCTCGCGCGCCATCTTGGTCGCGCGCTCCAGATCGTTGCTCGCGCCCGATGTGATGTCGTCGCACATGAGCTCCTCGGCAACGCGACCGCCCAAGAACACGGCAAGCTCGTCGAGCATCTCGTTCTTGGTCTTGAGGAAGTGGCCCTCCTGCGGAAGCTGCAGCGTGTAGCCCAGCGCCTGGCCGCGGCTGACGATCGAGATCTTGTGAACCGGATCGGAATGCTCCAGGACGTGGCCCACCAGGGCGTGACCGCTTTCGTGGTAGGCAATCGTGGTGCGCTCGGCTTCGGTCATCACACGACCCTTGCGCTGCGGACCGGCAATCACGCGCTCCATCGACTCCTCGACCTCGTCCATCGAGATCACGGAACGATGACGGCGGGCAGCCAACAGTGCAGACTCATTGAGCAAGTTCGCCAGGTCGGCGCCGGTAAAGCCAACGGTCATCTGGGCGAGCTTCTCAAACTTAACGTCCTCGTCCATCGGCTTGTTCTCGGCATGCACGCGCAAGATCTGCTCGCGGCCCTTCACATCCGGACGGTCGACCGTAACCTGACGGTCAAAACGACCGGGACGCAGCAATGCCGGATCCAGGATGTCAGGACGGTTGGTCGCGGCGATCAGGATGACCGACTCGCTTTCCTCAAAACCGTCCATCTCGACCAGCAGCTGGTTGAGCGTCTGCTCGCGCTCGTCGTGACCGCCGCCCAGACCGGCTCCGCGCTGACGCCCCACGGCATCGATCTCGTCGATAAAGATGATCGACGGGGCCTGGGACTTGGCCTCCTTAAAGAGGTCACGCACGCGGCTGGCGCCGACACCCACGAACATCTCGACAAAGTCAGAACCCGAGATGCTAAAGAACGGCACGCCCGCCTCGCCGGCAACGGCCTTGGCCAGCAGGGTCTTACCAGTACCCGGAGGGCCAACCAGCAACACGCCACGCGGGATCTTGGCGCCCAGCTTGCGATAGCGGTCCGGATCGCTCAAAAAGTCGCGGATCTCCTCGAGCTCCTCGACTGCCTCGTCCACACCGGCAACATCCTCAAACTTGACCTTGGGGCGCGTGGCCTCGTTGGTCTTGGCGTTAGTCTTGCCAAACTGCATGTTCCTGTTGTTGGCGCCCATCATCTGGCGCATAAAGTAGAACATGATGGCGATCAGGGCGATCGTCGGCAGCACGCTCATCGCCAGGTCGCCCCAAAAATCGGGGTCATTGGTGTTGACGATGTACTTGGTATCGGGGTGCTCCGCCATAAGCTCGGCAAGCGAATCGGAGCCGACATAGGTCGAGGAGAAGCTCTTGAGCTCGCTCGTATCGCCCTTGTCCTTTTTTGTCTTCCAGTAATGACCCGCCACGCTTCCGTCTTGAACCGTATAGGTCAAATCTTCGACACGGTCCTGCTTAATGGCGTTGACCATCTCGCTCGTCGCGAGCTTAACGGTATTGCTGGAGTTGGCAAAGCCGGAGCCCATGTTAAAGAAGGCGTAGCCCAGAAGCGCGCAAGCCAAAATAAAATACAGCCAGCCCGTACGCGTGGGCTTCTTGCCTCCGGGCATCCCCGGGATCTTAGGCTCCCGGGGAGTCTGGGAATTGTTATCGTTACGGTCATCGGGCATCTTACGAATAAACCTCCGGTTTCAAAATGCCCAGATACGGAAGGTTACGATAGCGCTCGGCATAGTCGAGGCCGTAGCCCACCACAAAGGCATCGGGGCAATGGGTTCCAACATACTTGGGCGTGACGGCCGAGGTACGGTCCTCAACGTCCTTCCACAGGAAGGCGGCGACCTCCAGCGAGGCGGGCTTGCGGCTCTCGAGGTTCTTCATCAGATACTTGAGCGTCAGGCCCGAGTCCAGAATGTCCTCGACGATCAGCACGTCGCGACCGCGGATGTCGATATCCAGGTCCTTAATGATACGCACGATGCCCGAGGACTTCACACCGTCGCCATAGCTCGAAACAGCCATGAAATCGATGTTGGTCGGCAGCTCGATCTTGCGCATCAGGTCGCCCATAAAGACCACGGCGCCGCGCAAGACCGCAATCAGCACCAGATCCTTACCCGCGTAGTCGCGAGTAATCTGCTCGCCTAGGCGAGAGACGATACCGTCGATATCCTCCTGCGTAAACAGAACCTTCTCGATATCCGGATGTTGAGAAGCCATGACAACCCTTTCTTGTGCTTATCGCCCACACACCGCCGTATGGACGCGAACTACACATTCTAGCAGCGCACGGGGTATATTTACCAGCCCGTGCGCCATCAGCGCGGGAATACCGTCAACGTCGCACAGAATAGCTGGCGTGGGACGCTATTCCGCATCGACCACACGAAGCAGATACGCCACGCGCGTTGCGGCCGTGCATTTAAAACGCTCGTCCGTGCGAACGCCTGCGACCCATACTACGGCACCTCCCGGAGCCGTTCTTACCACGGGTACGCCAGAGCGCTCAGATACGGGAATACGAGCCTCGTTGAGCAGGTCGGATACCTTCTTACTTCGCCCACTCATGCCCAACGGACACATCACATCCCCCGGCGCGGGACCGTCTACCCACAGACGCGCCAAACGCGCCTCGGCGGGAATCTCCCCGCGCGAGCCGGCGAGCATCCGTTCGTTATCGCGATCGGCAAAGCCCAGCGTCGCAGCATCCACCATCGCGACCACCCCTCCGGCACCCGCGAGTTCGCGGGCACGGCGCACAATATCACACCCCGGCTCGACGGCCATCGGCTCTGCCACAAGAATGCGGCCCGCCCCCAGCGGCAATCGACCGGGAATGGTGACCCAATCGGCAACTAATCCCTCGCGCGCCGCCGGAGCCTTGAATGACAGCATGCCAAACTCCACGCGCGCATCGATTCCCGCCGGCAGCGTGACCGAACCCGAGCCTTCGGCGACACAGGCGAGCACGCGCTCCACATGCCGCATCTCCGGGCGAGCGTCGGGGTCGATACGCTTAATTGCCAGTCGCACCATGCGCCGAGCAATCACCACCTCGGCCGCGGCCAGTCGGCGAGCGTCAAGAACCAGTGCACCCGCCGCCTCCTTACGCAGGCAGCTTCGAAACGCCTGTGCGGAAAGCTGGGAAAGAAAGGCATCCTCATCGCCCAAGATCTCGCAGGCGGCGCCAATCGTCTTACAGACACTCGCGTTGCGCTGCGCCACCACCGGCATCACTCGATGGCGCACATAGTTGCGCAGGTACGAAACGTCCTCGTTGCTTTCATCTTCCCGCCATGGCTGACCGTGCACCTGCAGATAGCCCACGAGTTCATCGTGCGTGAGGTCGAGCAAGGGGCGAACCACAATGTTCCGACGGCGCGGAATGCTCGATAGACCCGCGGGACCCGACCCTTTAATGGCATTCATCAAAAATGTTTCCGCGCGGTCCGACGAAGTATGCGCGGTACAGATACGAGCCGCCGTCCGCGGTGCGCCCGATTCGGCACAAAGTTCGCGAACGTATCTCCGTGCCGCGGCATAGCGCACCTCGCGAGCCGCAGCCTCGATATTGCCCGATTCGTCATCAATATAGGCATGCTCAACACACAGCGGCAAACCGTATTGTGCGCACAGGTCACGTACAAAGGCCTCGTCGCCATCGGATGCCTCCCCGCGCAGATGATGGTTTACATGCAGCACGTGCAATCGCTCGCGCGCAATGGGAGCGACGCCGCGCCCGTCCTGGATATCCAGCTTTGATGTGCAAGCCATAAGGAGCAGCGCCGTCGAGTCCGCACCGCCTGATACCATAAGCACTACGGGGGCAGCGGCCTGCCGCGTTGCCAGGGCGCTCTTATCCGTCCTCGGCGCGGCATGATGTCCATAGTGCTGAGATACCGTTGGCATTCGCTTCCTCCTCTATTCGTCCGCACTCATTGTATCCTTTGGAATCTTATGTCTCGCCTGCACCTTCATATCCTCGGCAGCGGCTCAAAAGGCAACTGCGCACTCGTCGAGGGACCTCAGGGGCTCATCATGATCGACAACGGCCTGTCCCGCCGCGAGACACTTAAACGCATGGCGGAGCTTGGCCTCTCGGCAGACGACGTCGCCGCTCTTGTAATCACCCATGAGCATGGTGACCATATCAAGGGGCTCGATGTATGGTGCAAGCACTGGCATGGTCCCCTCTTTGCCAGCAGGGACACCCTTTCATGCAAAGAAAACCTCGCGCGCCTGCCCGTAGAGGAATTTGACCCCGGCGACACGCTCCCCATTGCCGGCATCCACGTGCAAACCTACTCAACATCGCACGATGTCATCAATCCTGTCGGCTATCGATTTAATGCTCTCGATGATTCCATTGGGTTTGCCACCGACACCGGAGAGTTATCGAGCAAGGCCATAGGCATCCTCAAAGACTGTCGAGTTCTCGCGCTCGAAAGTAACCACGATGTAACTATGTTGCGCGAAGGAGCGTACCCCCGCTTTCTTCAGGAGCGCATCCTGTCCACAAAGGGGCACCTCTCCAACAACCAGGCCGCCGAAGCCGCGCGCGAACTTGTTACCGATCGCACCGAACAACTCATCGCCATGCACATCAGCCAGGACAATAATCGTCCAAGCCTTACCGTCAAAAGCTATGCCAACGCGCTTGATGCAAGTCTCGATGATGAACTCGGCAGTTCTGCCACCCGTCTTCAAGGGCCACGGAAGCTCTCGATACGCCCTGCAAGCCAGTATCAACCGACAACCATTCAATAGCCCCTCAAGACAACAAAGGGGGGCTGGGAATCACTTCCCAGCCCCCCTTAACTCATACTCTCGATTGAAGCAGAGCCATCGTTAGTCGATGGAGATCTTCGTAACGTTCTTCTTCTCGACAATCTTGGGAACCGTAACGGTCAGGATGCCGTCAGCATACTTAGCCGAAAGGCCCTCGCTCGAAGCGTCCTTCAGATACACGCCGCGCGTCGCGCTGTACGAGCTAAACTCCTTCTGCAGGAAGTTCTTGCCCTCGTTCTCCTCGTCCTCCACAACGTTCACGCTAATCGACAGGCGACCCTCGTTAAGCTCAACGTCGATATCATCCTTAGCGACGCCGGTCAGATAGGCCTTGACCTCATAACCATCGCCCTTGTCCTCGACATCAACGGGGAACGCCTTGGAAGCAATCGAGTTGTTTGCAAGATCGGTCATATCATCAAACAAATCGAACAGCGAGCTAGCAGAAGGACGAACGCCAAAAACCGAACGATAAGGAACCATGCTTGCCATGTTTACCACTCCTTTTAAGGACTGCCGAGTCATCTTCTAGGTGACTGGGACTTCTTTTGACGCTCTTATATATGCCCACCCAGTGCTCATATATACATCGACTATAAAGTTTTTTGAGTCCAGTACTATAAGCATATCTAAGTGTGTATGACTCAGGTCTTAGTAAGGTTAAGGTTCTTTGAACCAGAGCTTAAATAAGAAGTATGTTCGCAGCTACAAATAACAAGGGGCTTACAATGAGCGCGTACACGTTGTTGGTAACGAGCTAAAGGGCATCATGGACGACCAAAACCAGAACAATATGTTTATGCCGACGCAGGGCGAAGATACTTCTACGCAGCCGCCACGGTTCCATCGCCCCCACATCTCGCAAGAGCCCATTAATGATCCTGAGCCCGATTATGTGACGAGAAATCGATATCAAACGCTCGAGGATGCCCAAACGGGACGTAAACATATGGGCGTTGCCTCGGGAGACCCTGTATATCTGAAAGACGCACCATTATCTAAAAACAGCGCAGCTAGCGATGAGCCGATGAAAGCATCCGCCGCTCATCAACAAAGAGGGCCTCGACCCAAGCAAACCTTGACGCATTCGGCTCGCTATCTCGAAACGCCAAAACAGGGAAAATCAATCTTCGTTTCGTCAAGTAAACGACGCAAGCAGCATCAGCTGACAATTCTGCTTTTGATCATTGCGGCCATAGCAGTTGCCCTTGTTATACGATTTATTTTCTTTAAATAAAGGCTCAATACCAAAAACAACAAGATCGTCTGGTGTAATTGAGTCATTTACACCCCGTAAACGCAAAAAAGGGGGAGGCCGCGAGGCCTCCCCCTTCTT
>NZ_QRJO01000027.1 GCF_003471585.1 Collinsella sp. AM18-10 | reverse complement strand
GGACACATGTATGTCAATCCTGGTCTAACAGAGCCTTATTTTATCTTTGCTAGCACATCCTGGAACTTGGCATAGTTGACCTTGACGCCGTCATCCAGGTCGATCTTGATCATCTGGTCGGCCAGGTGATGCAGCTTTTCCTCGTAGGCAACGGTCTCGGTCAGCTGATCCTTGAGCTTTTTGATGCGCTTGGTCAGCGCGACCTTCTCGCCGCGCTCGGCCGTGGCCAGCGCGTCCTCGGCGTCGGCGATCTGCGAACGATAGCGCTCCTGCTGCTCGTGCACGTAGTCGGTGCGAATGCGCGCCAGCAAATCGGGCGTGTAGCGGTGCATGTACACCAGAGCCATAAAGCCGTTCTTTTTACCCGAGTCGAACAGCCAGTAGATGGGACGTTTCTTGTAGGTCTGGCAGTGGTCCTTAAAGAAGTCCTTCAAAAAGTAGGTGCGGATGACCTCGCGCGAAGTGCCCTTGCCGCCGAGCGCCTCGGCAATAAAGGCCAGGTTCTGCTCGAGCGTCTCCTCGCCGTACACGGTACGCACAAAGTCGATAAAGTAACGCACGATGTCGTCGTCAAAGTACTCGTCATCGGTAATGGGCAGCACGTTGTCGCCGTCGGGCATAAAGGTCACGTGATCGGGGTCGGGCATCTTGGCCAGATAGTCGTTGACCGTGGCACCCTGATCGGCCAAGACCAGACCGTCCACGTCCAGCGAATAACGGCCAAACATGCAGCCCACGGCATAGCTTATAAGCGAGGTAATCTCGTCGCGCTTGGTGCGCACATACTTGTTGCCCTTGTAACTCTCGGGGATCTCGTCGACGGTATCGAAGATGCGCGCCACCGAGACATACTTATCCTCGACCTCGATGGGCACCTCGCCCTCCATGTTGTAGATCTTGGCAAAGATTCGGTTGAGCTCCTCCTCGTTAGCGCGAAGCTGCTCAAAGCGAGCATTGACCTCGGCCTTGCGAGCCTCGTATTTATCGGCGAGCAACGTTGCCATATCTCTATCCCATCCAATCCGAGTCGATTAAAACCCGACCAAGCGTAGTTACGTCAACATAGACAAGCATACCCGACAGCAGGGCTTATGGCGCCCCATGCAGAGCATTCATAAGCACCATTTTGAGAACCCACCCGCTGCGGGCAAACCCCGTTTAGCCGTCGACATGTATTAACTTACTCCACTAGCTCCCCCATTTGTTGAGCAACAAGTGCGAGCGTGGCCAGAAGAGCGATTACCGTCGCCATTTGCTTCACCCTCAAATCAACGTGCATAAAGAAGGTCTCCCATTTCTCATGCCCAAGAAATGGGAGACAGTTTAGCCGCCAATAGCAAATAGACACAGGAGACAACATGCAAAAGATGGATGACGAAACAGCGCCGAATGTGCGCGAGAAAACGTTCGGAACCTATGGAGAGCTCGTTGCAACGTGGGCACAAGAACGGGAACTCTTAAGGGAGGTTGCGCCCTGCACCGCAAGGAAATCCGCACAGAAGGCGATGCTCTTCGGGCGCTGGATAGGCACCTTGGTGCCGGATGAGGTCGACTCGAGGCAGATAACGCTCGCTCTCTGCGAGTTGGGAAGAAGCGGCGGCAGAAAGGGCACCGGGCTGTCATCGGCGACCCTCAGGGCAGCGCATCTGGCGGGAAGCCAGGCTTACAGCTGGGGAATCAGCCTGGGCGCAGTCTCGAGCAATCCATTCTCGAAAGTTCCCCGGCCCAAGGCGAACTACCGTCAGTCGCGCTTCCTCACCATGCCACAGGCAACTAAACTGACAAAGCTCATGGTGGACAACTTCAAAAGGGAGATCACCAAAGGAAACATGCGACGGGCATCGTTCTCGCTTGCAGTGTGCATCGCGCTTTCGACGGGACTTCGCCGCGGCGAGATTTTCGCCCTCACGTGGGATGACTTCGATGAAGGCGTCTTCAGGCTGAGCATCGCCAAGGCCGTTAAGGCAGACGGTATCATCGGCGCGCCCAAGACCGCGAGCGGTATTCGCAGCGTCGCGGTGGGATACAGTCTCTCGAACCTTCTGGCAGAGTTCAAAGAATGGCAGCGATCCCAGCTGCTCAATACTGAAGCCCCTTTGTCAAGAAGCATCCTATGCGATAGCGATGGCTCCCGTCCCAGCATGGACTCCTTCGAGCACTGGTGGAGGAAATGGGCGGATAGAAATGGCTTCGAGAAGCTGCGATTCCACGAACTGAGGCACACCCATGCCACACTGCTCATCTCTCGCGGAGTGGACATCAAGACGGTTCAAATGAGGCTTGGACATTCGTCTGCGGACATCACGATGAGCTGTTATGCGCATGCCATTCCGCTCTCTGACGGAGCAGCTGCCATTTCGCTCGACTCGACTCTGTTCTGCGAAGAATAAGCGACTTGCATCAAAAGACGGGGCTGTCAGAATTCTCGCAGTTGCGGGAACCTGGCAGCCCCGACAAATTGCGTGGGTACCATTGCGTGGAAAGATCCAACGCAACTATTCAATCTTCTCCATGGCGTGCCTGGGAGCAAGAGCGCTTGGCGCCATTGGCGGTGAAGTCACATCAACAACTGTCGCCGTATTCAGCAATGCTAGAAATGATGATGAAGGGGCCTACTTCAGGTTCGTCGTCATGGGGTCCGAAGAAGGAAAATCAGCAGGAATCTTGGAGGCCCTTGCGGACCCTGACTGTGGGTGGTTCTACCGCCGCGACGCCGACACTTTCAATCAAATCCCCGGTACACCCATAGCCTACTGGCTTTCGGATGCAGCAATCAAGAACATGGCTTTCTTGCCTGGTCTATCGTGCTGTGCTCAGCCTAAGCAAGGGATGGTAACTAGAGATAACATGCGTTTCATGCGTCTCTGGTGGGAGATTGAGCTTATAGACTTTGATGACGCTATTCAATCGCACGAGGAGGCAAGAGAGAGTAGGGCAAAATGGCTCCCCTGTACTTCTGGCGGTCAGTTTCGCAAATGGTTTGGAAATAACGAGAGCGTTATTTTTTGGGAACATGATGGTGCTGAATTAATCGCTTTTTCAGGGCCACATATAAAAAATAGGCAGTTTTACTTTTTGCCGGCTGTGACCTGGAGCTCCATATCAAGTGGTGTCTTCTCAACTAGATACGTTTCTGCTGGCTATTTGCCCGAACATGCCGGAAATTGTTTCTACGCGAATGAGTCGATGCTTGCGTTAATTCAGGGGGTTGCAAATAGCTCAATTGCAATGTTTTTCATGGCACTGCTCTCCCCATCACTTAATTTTAATGTAGGAGATGTTGCGCGCATACCGATAGCGAAGCCTTTCGACTATGCTCAACAGGATGAAATAATCAATTATGTAAGAGCTTTGAGGTCTGAATCTAAAGTTGACTGGGATTCGTTTGAAACCTCCTGGGATTTCAAACGTCATCCGCTTATCTAGCCTTCATTGAAAGGAGCCTATAATGTGCGCTTTAAAGGCGGCTTCTGCCATCACTGTCAGTCTTGAAAACGAATCTAGGGTCAAGGAACTGTTTGTGTCCCTTCTTCATCCTAGGGATGATTCCGAGATGCCATTTATTTCTGGTGACTTCGACAAATTTATAAATAAGGCGGATGAAAGTATACTTGGCCGACTGGACCTCAAGGTCTCTGATTTCCGCCTTGAGCTCAACGCGGTTCACTCATTTGAGAAGAACCACTGCTTTGCGTTGTTGATTGGTGGCGTCTTGGACGGGGAGCAAAGTATCGCACCGTATTCTTTGGAACTCCAAAAAGCTGTGGCCGATGCGAGCGGTGATAGGTGCTACTCTCCCGTCTATTTGAGCGTGTCCGAGGTTCTGACTGTTTACCGATCTGCGGAAGAGATTATTGTCGGGCCTTGCTCATATTATCTGGCAAGCACGGATACAACGTATAGCGACAGGGATTCGATAGTTATTGCTAAGGATGGTTCGAAGTTGGGCGAAATGGCTCTCTATGCTGAGAACTGCTACTTCGGTAGTTATTTTGATACGGGGAGCTTTGTTTAATAGGGGCCAATGGTTGAATAAGGCCATTATTGTTTGACTCGCCTATTTATTCCAGGATTGATAGCCATGAACGATACCGCCATCAGGAACTACTACGCCTGGGCCCGTAACGAGCCCATCGCCGGCGTCGAGGCCCGCATGAGGCCTTACAGCATGGCCGACCGCCTGCGCGACCGCGCCGCAAGGAATCCACTATTCCTCCACCCGAGGGAAGTAAATGCCTTTCCTCGGGTGGAAACCAACTCTTCAGGGCAAATTAAAACAAATCGTTTGTAAAGCCACAGCATCAACTGTGGGTTAGGCACTTGTGTTTTGAAAAGAATTCCCATTTATACGTCTCGGACATAGCCAGCGCCTAAATCAAGGGATGACGCAGGAACTGCCATGAATTTTCGAGCCGGTTCCAATCGAGTTTTGATAATGACACACATTCAGTAACAATATTCTCTATTTCAGAATGTGTGTCATTAGTCGAATCTATTAATGGCACTTTTTCAAGCTCTCCGATATTCAGATGAAGCGTAGGGCTAAGGAATGAGAACAGTTCTTTTGAAACGGAAGAATTCAGCAGACCAAGACAATAGAGCAGTGAGGCCTGGCGAGGAAAATACGGCATTCCGCAATGTTCGGCAATCTCATTATCCCTAAAACGAAAAGACGGCGCGCTACTACTAATATCGGACCATGAAATATTAGGCTGGAATTTCAATTCTACGCTGTAGTCTTGAGAATGGTGTCCGGTGCTCTTCGCATGGTCGAATATGGCAGCACCACCATCGCCCCAAAGAACTACATAATCGTGGTTACCATCCCATTTGCGAAATATCCCACCCTTATTACATGGAAACCATTTTTTACCAGATAGAGTTGCTTCTTCATCTGAAGCCGCATGAGCACAAAACTCAGCCTGGGTACATTCCCACCACAGCCTTAAAGAAAAGTCGTTGTCCCCAGTAATTAACCCCTTAGATGTCCGCCCCAGCTTTCCCAAAGACACTCCAAGGCGAAAAGACTCGATTAGCCCATCGCTGGCCCAGTAGGCTATGAGAGTGCCGGGGATCTGCTTGAAGGCGTCGGCGCCGGGGCGGTAGAACCACCCGCATTCAGGGTCCGCAAGGGCCTCCAAGTATCCAGTGGATAAAGTCACATCGTAGCTACTCAAATCTAATCATTATCTGCTCATTCAAAACGCTTTTCGAATCAAATCTGCTCAAATTGATGCGATTATGAGTCGGTTCAGTTAAAATGAGTCAAAACGATGGGAGGAATCATGAGCGTCAGCAGATTTAATATCGACGAATTCGTCAGGTTCGCAAGGAGGGTTAACAGCGATACGGCCGATGTCGAAGTTAAGACGGCGTCGATGGCACTTCCCAAAGACATCGTGGAGACGCTTTCCGCTTTCGCAAACTGCTCGGGCGGAACCGTGGTGTGCGGCCTTTCCGAGAAAGAGGGGTTCGTTCCGGTCGAGGGCTTTGACGCAAAGAGGATCTCCGAAGCGCTTTCCCAAGCGTGCGCCGACAAGATGGAACCTCCTGTACGCGCGAACATCCAGATTGAGGAGTTTGAGAGCTCGCTTCTGGTCGTTGCGCACATTCCTGAAACCGAGCCGTTCAGAAAGCCCTGCTACATCAAGGCGCGCGGCCCTTACGACGGGTCGTTTATCAGGACGGGCGAAGGCGACAGGAAGCTTTCCCGCTATGAGGTCGATCGCCTTATGGAGGAGCGCCAGCAGCCCCGATACGATGCCCAGGTGGTGGAAGGCGCTGACGTGTCGGAGCTTGACTCGGAGCTCGTCGACGGCTTTCTCAGGCGAGAGCGCGCCGCATCGCCCCGCGTGTTCGCCGGTCTCTCCGATGAGGACGCGCTTCTCACCATGGGGGTGACCGCTCGCGCATCTGACGGGGAGACGAGACCGACGCTCGCCGGCCTCATGGCGCTCGGCAGGCACCCCCAGAAGCATTTCCCCAGGGCAAACGTGACCTTCGCGGTCTTCCCGGGGAATTCGAAGGAGGAGCTCGCCCAGGACGGCGCCCGCTTCCTTGACTCGAGGACGATCATAGGCCCCATACCCGTCATGGTGTCCGAGACGCTATCCTCGGTGCGTCGCAACATGCGCGTTGTGTCCTACGTCGAAGGAGGATCGCGCCGGGACGTTGCCGAATACCCGGAAGTCGCGATCCGCGAAGCCGTGGCTAATGCGCTGATGCACCGCGACTATTCACAGGAGGGCGTGGCGTCCCAGGTCCAGGTGAACATGTTCGACGACCGTATCGAAGTAGTGAGCCCCGGCGGGCTCTACGGGACCGTGACCGTCGACAACATGGGGGAATACGGCTCTTCTTCAAGCAGGAACCAATTCCTCTCGCGAATCCTGGAGAGCACCCCCTATCCGGAAGGTTACCCGGAGCGCGGCTACGTCGTCGAGAACAAGGGGACGGGCTTCGCCCAGATCCAGGCCGCGCTTAAGGATCGGGGGATGAGTCCAGCCGAGCCGGTTGACAGCATCTCCCTCTTCGTGCTGACCATGAGAAAGAAGGCCGATGCCGGTGCGGCCCCATCTTCCTTGAAACATCGTGAAGACGTGGCGGAAGGCGAATCTGACCCTATCTTGGATTACATCCGGGCAAATGGATCGGCGGCATCGTCTGAGATTTCGGAGATGCTTGGAGTATCGCGAGCGACTGCGAACCGACGCATCAAGAAGCTCGTGGAATTAGGCGCTCTAATATCCAACGGAGGCCAAAGCCGCTCCATTCGGTACCTCTTGCCGCGGTAGGTAATGTACAGGGTCCTTGGAGGCCCTTGCGGACCCTGAGTGCGGGTGGTTCTATCGGTGCTGCACAGAAGATTTTCAGGTAATTCCTGGACAACCGATCGCTTATTGGTCAAGCAAAAAAATACAGAATGTATTCGAAAAGTGTCCCGAGTTCGATAGCTCTCTGGCGTTTCGGGAGGGTATTCATACTGCCAACAATGATTACTTCCTCAGGTTTTGGTGGGAACCTAGTAAATCCGATGTGGTTGAAGGTGCAAAATCTCTGGAAGATGTTGACGCAAAGGGTAAATGGGTTCCATACAACAAAGGTGGAAATTATCGAAAGTGGTATGGCAACAACGAATATTTAAGGCTCTGTTAGACCAGGATTGACATACATGTGTC
>NZ_QRJO01000026.1 GCF_003471585.1 Collinsella sp. AM18-10 | reverse complement strand
GCTTCGAATCGGGCGCTACACCAACTTTCTCGACACTACCACTCGAAACCGAACCCTGTCCTCCGTCGTAGTAAATCTTTACAGCATCAAACTGCTGAAACCAACTCAAATTGTCGAATATGAAATCGATGATTTCACGCCGCATCGCATCAGCAATCTGTTTAAGAGTTCGGTACCGATGCGTCTTGAATACAAACACCTTGTACGAGATGGGCAAATGTCGAAACATAACTCGAAATAGTGAGAACAGCCTTTTTCTCTCGCTGATGCCCAAGTCCTTGAACTGATCTTTTCCATTCATGAGAGGAGAAGCATGGAACGGAAGAAGCGGCAATCCGCTTTCGGCTACCGCCCTTTCATATTTCTCTATTCCCTCAGCGATGGGAATATCTTGTTCATGAAAAACAAAGGCCACAAGATAGTATCTTTCACGAAGATCATCGCTTCCAGATTCATCAATAAAGATACTCAGCTCTCGCATGGGCAATCCTTAATAAAAAAGCCGGGGAAAACGTCCCCGGCACTTGGAAGCCCTCTCTTAAGAGATGACCACCTAGTTTATACCATGAAGTTGGACGTATGTTCAAGCATGAGTATAAAATACAAACATATGTTCGTCAATAACAAAGATGGCCATCATTCAGCGTCATCGTCGACGGCAAAGTCGCGGAGGTCGAGGCCTTCGCGTTCGGCACGGGTCAGGAGCTCTTGGGGCGACTCATCCTCGATATCCACTACGTCGAGCATGGCGGCCGGAAAGCCCACGCCTGCTGCACTCCCCGCGCGGTCGAGCAGGCTCTCGCGCAGCTGATCTACATCAACTTCGATCTTCATGGTGAAACCTCCCGCCAAACCAGGCCCTTACTCGTCAGCGCCAAGCACTTCCACGGCAGCAACAAAAGCCGCAACCTGCTTGTCGTCCATCTGCGTGGCCAGGCGCCCCACGGGCTCATCGTAGGCGAACTGCACCTTATCGATAAAGCAATCCCAAGCACGCTCATCCACGCGCACGGCAGCCTCACAATACTGACTGAGCTTTTTGAGCCCATACCAAAACGCATTCACATGGCGCGCAGAATCCTCGTCCAGCACACCATCGTAGCGGCGTCCGTTAAACTTACGTATGCGCGCCACAGCAACCTCGAGCGAGTCGCCACCATCGGCCGAAGCCTCATCCACAAGCTCGGGAATCGCAACCTCTCGGCGAACATCATGCCTGGTAGCGCCATCGTACTCGCCCACCAGCACGTCTTCGTCAAGCCGAGAATCGTAGTCTAAATAGCTCGAGCCCCGGCAAATCCCATGCGGCGAGCCAGAGCCAAACGCACAGAACAACCCGCCGTAGGCAACAACACGACGGTAGGTCTCAAACGACTTCTTAACCTGAACGAGCAACTCGGAAAGCTCCCCGGCATCGCACGTCGTCTCGCACGCAACGCACACAGGCTCGGGCAACGATACTGGCTCCACCGTGCTCCCCACAACGCGGACGGCGCGCTCGGCCCGATACGCCTGCGCCGCTAAGCGCGCTCGCTGCGCAGCACCGCGCACGTTCGTAAGTTCACGCTCCAGCGCCACGTCACCAGCAACATCGCCAGCCAAATCACCCGTAAACCCATCAGCGTGCTGCGGCCCAGTCGCACTCAGCTCGGACTCAAACGTCGCCGTGATCATACCCGCAAGGTCCGTTGCGTCGGCGGCACAACGAAGTTGCTCCAGCTGCGTGCACAGCAGGTCGGCATCCAGGGGCACAGCATCCACAACGCGCACGTCACCCAGACGCGCCACGTCCTGCAGCACTAAAGCGCCGGCAGCATCGTACGCTGCGCGCACCCTGTCCGCCGTATTCGCACGCAGCTTTACCTCGATAAACGCAAGCGTCTGCTCCAGGCGCGTCAGCAGCTCGGCCTTGTCCTCCATGCGCAAAAAGGCAGCATAGCGGCGCTCCATCTGCAGCGAGCCCACAACACCCGCCTGCTTGCGAGCGCGCGCAAGGGCCGCGCCCTCAACACGGCGCACGTACGTATCAACAGCCCGCACGGCAGATTCGCGCGCAGCGTGCTCGGCAGCCTCGACATCCCTAAGCACACCCAGCAGTTCGCGGGAGCGCGCCTTGCGCACCAACTCCCCGCGATCGTACTGCTCAAGCGTCGCCTGGCGTTTGGCCACCGATTCAAAGCCAAACAGCTCGTCGAGCAGCTCACCAACAGAACGCTCGTCCGCCATGGCAGGCCTCCTCACGCACTACGCACCAACATGTTCGCGGAACGCACGAGCACCGGACGCCCCGCTCGCCCGCACCCCTACAAATCCAGCGCCTTCTTCGCGGCGTCGACCGGATCGCCATCCATGTAGAACACCGGGCTCAAGCCCGAAATGATCTCGGACGAAACGCTCTGCAGGCCCGCGATGGCGCTCAGCGGCAAAATCACACGCTTGGCACCGGCGTTTTTGGCCACGCGCATAATGTCCTCGAGCCCGCGGATCTCGTCCATAGAGCCCGACATGCGCAAGATGCCCGGGACCGCCAGCGCAGGCATCACTGGGCGGTTGCACGCCGCGGAGCACAGGCCCACAAACTCGGCAAGCGAAACTTCCTCGGACAGGCCCTTGCTCTGCAGGTCGTTATAGAACAGCAGATAATCCTTGGAGCCAATGTGCATGCCCGGCGCCACACGGTTCGCCAGGTTCACAAAGTTGTCGAACGCGGCCTCCAGCGTATCGCGCACCGGCTTGTTAAAGGCCACGCCCTCGTGCTTAAACTTGCACTCGCCGGCAACGGCCTTGTTCTCCAGCTTGTACACGGCAACCTCGCCGCCCTGCGACCTGCCCACGCCAAACACGTGACCGGACAGCAGCGGCCCGTCGGGAATCAGCGTGTCCTCGCTCTGCTCGGGCACGCGTACCACATGCACGTCCTGCGGGTTGTCGGCATCCATATAGCCCAGGTTGACGTCGATAAACTCGACGCCCGCCATAATCTTGAGCTGCTCCTTTACGCGGCGACGGCCCTCGATGGCGTAGTCCAGCAGCCAACGAACGTCGTCCTTGTCCATAGCCTCGTCGGGGAACAGCAGCTTGGCGAGGCCGCTAAAGGACTTGCGCACGGCAATCTCGTCACGCTTGTTAAAGTCGCTGTTAAAGCGGAAATAACGGTCGATATGATGCGTAAAGTCCTTGCGGCGCATCTCCTTGCAAAACTCCGACAGGCAGTCGGTGATCAAGCCGTAATGCCCGGTCAGCAGGCTCGAGCGCATCTTGGGAATCTCCCAGCCCGGCAGGTAATAGTGGATACGGTCGAAGAAGGCCGAATCGTTGTTAAACTCCGGCGGGAACGGGTCAAACAGGTGCGTGGTCTTAAGAACGTTTTGCACGGTGTCGTTGATGTTGCCCTCAAAGACCATGGAGGCATCGGCATTGATCTGGTCGCGGCCACGCGCATAGCTGCCACTCGCCATATAGTCCTTCATGATCTGCACGGCGTTGGTGTCCTTAAAGCGCATGCCGGCGACCTCGTCAAACGTCACGCAATCCCAATGGCCCACCAGGCCCACGCGATCGGCGCGCATGGAGTTCATACGGCCGAACAGGTTGGCCGTGGTGGTCTGCCCGCCCGAAAGCAAGATGGCGTAGGGCGAAACCTCTTTGTAGATATGGCTCTTGCCGGTGCCACGGGGGCCAAGCTCGCACAGGTTGTAGTTGCGCTCGATCAGCGGCACCATACGCTCGATAAAGTGCAGGCGCTCCTTCTCCGAAAGCTCGCTGGGCTCATAGCCGGCAGAGCGCAGCAGCATGTTGAGCCACTCGTCGCGCGAGAAATACTGGCGCTCGTCGATCATGGCCTCCAGGTCCAGGTTGGGCATCTGGATAGGCGTGAGCGACGCCACGCTAAACGGAGAGTCCTCGGGCCCGCGCTTTTTGCGCTTGGCCTTGGAGCGGCGCGGCGCATCGTCGCCAAAGACCTCCATGCCAAACTCGTCTTCCTCTTCCATGGGATGACGGTACTCGATGCTCATAATGCACCAAATACCACCCTGGAGAATCTTGGAATAGTCACGCACGTACTCGGCCGGCATCACAAACGGCTCAATAGTCAGATTGGCAAACGACGCCACGTAGATGTCTTTGTATTCGTCGAGCTTGGCCGTCACCTTATCGATAATGGTAAAGCGACCCAGCTCGCGAATCTTGGACTTGATGCGCTCGGACTCGTCGGGACGCACGTAGTTATCGGTGAGGATCTTGCGGATGCGCTCCAGGCCCTCCGCCACGGCGTCCTCGTCATCGGTTGAGCAGTACATGCCCAGCAGGTACTCCAGCACAAAGGTGGGCACGTTGGCACCACGCTTCATAAGGGCCGTGAGGTCCTTGCGCACGATTTTGCCACCAAAGTGCTCGAGCAGCTTGCCGTCCAGTCCATCCATGTCGTAACCGTCGTCCTCGGGAGCCTCGGCCACGGCCTGGACATAGTCATCGGTCGAGGGCTCGTCCTCGGCAGGCGCCACAGCCTCGACGGGCGCAGCAGCCACGGCCTCTGGGGCAGGCACAGCCTCCACCGCGGGCACAGCCTCCACCGGCACATTCACATCAATCGAGGGAACTTCCCACAGATCGTCGTCGTGACTATCAAACATAGGGCACACTCCTAAAAACCAAAGTCAGCAACAGGGGCAAACGAAACAGCGATGGTGTACGTCTCGCGCCAAACGATCTTGCCCGTCTGGGCATCGCGGCAAACCAGCAAATGAGACGCGCCAGATCCAAACGACACACCGGTCTTAAGCGTAAAGCGGGCCTCGACCACACGGTCCTGCGGGTTGGGCGAGGTCATGTCCGCATGCACGCGAACCACATCGCTCACCTCGTTGCCGGTCTCGTCGGTAAACACCAGCTCGTACTCGCACGGCAGCACCTTGCCCACAGCGGCCTCGTCCTGTAGCAGCTTAATGCCAAACAGCGAGTTGGTAACGCGGCGGCTCTCGTTGAGCACGCGCAGCTGCGCCGTCTGCGTGTCGACAAATTCCTTTGAGGAGGCGCTCAGGCGGCGATACCCGATCACCGGCACCACGAGCTCCTGCAGGCTCACGCCGCCATGCACGTAGCGCTTGGTACCGCCGGGTCGCTTGTAGTGCACGATTCCGCGCGGGGCCAAGCCAACATAACCGCCGCCCGGCACCACATGGTCCATGTTCATGGCCAAATACGGGCTGCCACCCGCACCGTTGGTAATATCGGCCAAGGCATCGCCCTGAGCGACCACCGCATGGCGCTTGCCAAACAGCACCGGGTCGTCCGGCAGATCGTTCTTACCCAGGAACAGGCATTCCGGCAGCTCGTTGGCCGTATACAAAAAGCCATGATCGGATGTAATCGTCACGCGGGCGCTCGGCGCGTCGGTGCACACGCGCTTGGCAATCGAGACCAGCTCGTCCACGCTCTCGGCACACGCGTCAAACACGTCACTTTCGGTGGCGAGCTTCTCCCCCGTCGCGTCGATCTTGTTGTGATACAGGTACACGATCTCGCTGGACTTGAGCAGCTCCTTGCGGTCGGCGGCAGGCATATCCAAATACGCCGCAGCGCTCAAGGCACGACCCGAAGGCGCGGCCTTCTGCAGCACCGCCTGGCGCTCAGCCGTAGTGCCCGTCGGCATACCGTCGAGCAGCACGGCGCCCGTTTCCATATTGAGCGTCATGGCCTGATGCGGCAACAGCGCCGGCATGCCCATCTCGGTAATAGAGGGGAACATCGCCTGCACGCTGCCCATACGCACCTCGCCGCCGCGTTCGCGCTCCAATGCGGCGGCCACGTCCTGCGCTACTTCGTAGCGCAGCGCATCGCTAATCAGAACGACTTTGGCCTTGGCGCTGCCAACATACGTGGGCAGCGTCTCCCAATAGAACAGGTCTTGGCGAGCGACGCCCTCAACATAGCCGGCATCGCGCCACTGCGCCTGGGCGGCATTGGCCCAGCACGCATTGCTCTCGGTCAGATACCAGTTAACGTAGTTGTTCTCGGCCCATTCGACGGCGCGGCGCTCGGGGTCCTCCAGCAGATCGACGCCACGCAACTTGCAGCACTCATTGGCCTGGCGCAACGCACGATAGGCCGCATCCATGCGCCACCAATCCATGGTGTAGGCCTCCCACACCTCGGCCGCCTGGGCAATATGGAATCCGCCCGCATGGTCGCGCTTAAAGGCCGCCATATCGGCCAGCGCCAAAAGAACCTGGTAATAGCAGGCAACATCGTCGTACCAGCACAGATCGCGACGGGCCGAGGCAACACGACGGGCCTCGTCAACACGATCGGCACCCTGTGCCAGCGAGGTGAGCAAGTCACTCAGAATGGCCTCGTCCACGCACGGGAACACATCGAGTCGCAGCAAGTCGGCGGCAGGCAGCCCGCCAAACACATGGCGCAGGCCGCATGCGTCCTGGACCGACTCGCAAATCTCGCGCAGGTCGTCAGCAGCCGCGGCATCGCTCGCCCACTCGCGAACGATGGCAATGCAATACGGCGCATAGGCAGGCGCAATATGGTTGGAGAGCTTTTGCAGCGCAGCAGCCGGCACCAGCGATGCCGAGGCCGTCAGCAACACATGGGCGGCAAAATCCTGCAGCGAATCACGCTCGAACAGCGCACCCTCAAAGCCCGTGCGCTGACGCACAAAGGCAGCAAGGCTATCGCCAGCCTCAAACTTATGAGCCAGCTCCGCCAGCGCCTCCGGGCCTTCGTGCAACAGCATGGTCAGGCACGAGCGCACAATAAACGGCATGGTGGAGGCGCTGGGGTCGGAGCCGCCAAACATGGCGGCCAGCAGGCCCAGCTCGACATCGGTCGCGCATGCAGGCGCGGGCATGCACTTAGAAAACTTAGCGACGCGGCCCTTGGCGGCAAAGAACGACTTGTGAGCCTGCAGAGCCTTGCGAATATCCCTCGCACTCGAAGCCCCCAACTGATCGGCCAGCAGCGACAGATAGTCCGCCGAGAACTGATCGGCATACAGCTCAACATCGGCCAGCCAATCGCCCTCAAGGCCACCGCGCCCCTGCTGGCGATACACCAGCATATCGCTCGTGGTGTCCTCGCGGGCAATAAGGCGTTTGACCTCAAACATATGCCCATCGCAAGCCTCCACAAAGCACACCGGACGCGGCAAGCGCTGCTCCACCGCTTCGCCAAAGCCGCTCTCGGCGAGCTCGGCAAACGTGGCGGCAAACTCACCTTCCGCGTCGTGCCACACCACCACGCGGCGCTCACGGCAATCGGGCAGCGGCTGTTCAAAGCGCGCCGCCAGCTCTTCAATTACATCGAACTTTGCCATCTAACAATCCCACTGTCATACCGGTCAAAACAATTCGCGTAACGCGTAATCACGTGTGCATTATTTTAGGCTCTGTTAGACCAGGATTGACATTCCGCCCCATCATCT
>NZ_QRJO01000025.1:13312-14775 GCF_003471585.1 Collinsella sp. AM18-10 | reverse complement strand
GAGGTCCGTCGCTGCAAGTCCCGATATTACTCCTTCTTGAGACCGCGCCTCTCGACTATCTCGTCCACTATCTCCCTGGCGCGCCGCCCGAGCGCGCGGCGCCTCCCCTCTGTCGGGGCCGGCCTGTCCGCGGGCTCGGCGAAGCCCTCGGCGGCCGAGGCCTCGGAGAACACGCGCTGCTGGGACCACTGCCCCTCGGTCTCCATGAGGCTCGCGCACGTCAGGCGCAGCATCGACTCCCTCGAGGGGAAGGACTGCACGACCCTGTAGCGGCGCTTGATCTCGCGGTTGGCGCGCTCCTGGACGTTGTTGGTGCGGAGCTTGGCCCAGTGCGCCCTGGGGAAGGCCGTGAACGCCAGCGCGGAGTCCTCGGCCTGCTCGAAGACCTCGCCGGCCCTGGCGGACACCGACGCCACCCAGGGCGCCGCCTCGGCCCACACGCAGCGCGCGAGGTCGGGGTCGTCCTGGTAGACCGCGGCGTGCACGAGGTCCCTGACGGCCGCCTTGGAGTCCTCGGGCCTGCCCGAGCAGGCGCTCTGGAGGTTGCGCTGCAGGTGCGTCACGCAGCGCTGCCAGGCGCAGCCCTGGAACAGGCGCGAGACGGCGGCCACGAGCCCGGCGTGGCTGTCGGAGACCACGAGGCGAACGCCGGCCAGCCCGCGCTCGCGCAGCCCGCCGAGGAATGCCGCCCAGGAGTCCTCGCTCTCGGTGTCGACCACGTCGCAGCCCAGGAAGTGCTTGCGCCCGTCGGCGCCCAGCCCGATCGCGGTCACGACGCCCTGCGAGACGACCGACGAGCCGACCCTGCAGCTCATGTAGGTGGCGTCGAGCCACAGGTAGCAGCACGGCGTGCCCGACAGGTCGCGGCGGCGGAACTCCGCCACCTCGGCGTCGAGGTCGGAGCAGAGGCTCGAGACCTCCGAGCTCGACAGCGAGGATATGCCCAGCCTGGACGCCACGCGCTCGACCTTGCGGGTGGACACGCCGCATACGTACATCTCCTGCACGATGGCGGCCACCGAGGTGTCGACGCGCGACCATCGCGCGAGCATGCGCTCGGGGTAGTAGGTGCCGTGCCTGAGCTTGGGTATCTCGAGCTCCACGTCGCCCACGGCGGTCTTGAGCGACCTGGGGCGGTAGCCGTTGCGGCTGTTCTCCCTGCCGCCGCTGCGCTCGTTGCGGCTCGCGCCGCACATCTGCTGGGCCTCGGAGTCCATCGGTGCGTTCATCACGCTGCCCAGCACCCTGCACGCGAACTCGCGCGCGTCGCCGCACTCCTGCCAAAGCCTCGCCGCCTCGAGGGCCTCGTCGCGGCCGAGGCGCAGTACACTCTCTTCTTGGGGCATCGCCTTTCCTTCCATTCGTCACCTTCATTACTCCAACGACGAATTCTAGGCGGTGTCCCCTCCCTTTCAAGAAAGGGCGGAGGCGGGGCATGCCCCGCCTCTTACACCACATCTCTG
>NZ_QRJO01000025.1:13033-13302 GCF_003471585.1 Collinsella sp. AM18-10 | reverse complement strand
GAAAGGGCGGAGGCGGGGCATGCCCCGCCTCTTACACCACATCTCTGTGCGCTACCTTGAAACTTCCTAATCACCGTCAGCTAGCGCCAAATTGGAAGTCGATGGTCACTCATTAACGTACAGTTCTTATAACTTTGTTCATTATTTTCCGCACCTAAAATGATACGCCGTTTGTGACAGTACTCACAAACGGCGTTTTTTGACCACTGGCGTGTCTGGCAGGCGGCAAGCACCGCCCGAATCCGCATTTTGAACGCGCCCGAATCGGT
>NZ_QRJO01000025.1:0-13023 GCF_003471585.1 Collinsella sp. AM18-10 | reverse complement strand
CAAGCACCGCCCGAATCCGCATTTTGAACGCGCCCGAATCGGTTCTGGAGCCGGTTTTCGCGCTCTTACTCGTCCTTGGGCGCGGGATGCTTGCAGACCACGCTCATGTAGATCATGCCGAGCACGGCTGCGGTGACCGAACCGGCGAGAATAGCGGCCTTGGCTGCAAGAACCTCAAACTGGGCCGTCGGGAAGGCAAGGCCGCTGATGAGAATCGACATGGTAAAGCCGATGCCGCCCAGAATGCCCACACCGGCAATCATGTGCCAGTTAACGTTGCGCGGCAGCTCGGAGATCTTGAGCTTAACCAGGGCAAACGTCATACCAAAGATGCCGATCGGCTTGCCCAGCAGCATGCCAAAGTACACGCCGAGCGTCACCGGATCGGTGAGCAGCGTGCTCATGTCCACGCCCACTAAGCGAACCTGAGCGTTTACGAACGCAAAGATCGGCAGGATCACAAAGTTGACCGGCGTGGAGATCAGACGCTCCATACGGATAAGCGGCGGGGTCACGCGGTGCATGACGCGCTCGACCTTGGTAGTCGAGACGGTAAAGTCATGCTGGCCCAGGATGTGTGCCTCGTCGTCGTAGCGGTCATCGAGCAGCGGCAGGCACTCGCCCAGCCAATCGGTGAGACTATCGAGCTTGACGCCGCACTTGGCCGGAATGGTGAAGGCCAGGATGACGCCAGCAAGCGTGGCATGTACGCCGCTCTTGAACATGCAGAACCACAACAGCAGCCCCAGTACCGAATACGGGGCAAGGCGGTAATGCTGCGTCTTGTTGAGCCACACGAGCGCGCAGGTCACAAGCGCGGCGGCGCCCAACCAAAACGGATTGGGGCTCTGACCGTAGAAGATGGCGATGGCGGCGATGGAGATCAGGTCGTCGGCGATAGCGAGCGTCGAGAAGAACACGCGCACGCCGTTGGGAACGCGGTTGCCCAAAAGCGACAGCACGCCCAGCGCAAAGGCAATATCGGTTGCCATGGGGATGGCCCAACCGTTGCGGGCGCCGGCATGGTTAAAGATCAGGTAGATGCAGGCGGGAACGACGACGCCGCCCACCGCCGCCAACATGGGAAGCATGGCCTGACGCGGATTCTTGAGCTCGCCGACCGTCATCTCGTACTTAAGCTCAATGCCCACCAACAAAAAGAAAATCGCCATGAGGAAGTCGTTGACGAAAAGCTCAACGGTGAGACCAGCCGTAAGGTTGCCCAGACCCATATACAGCGGGGTCTCCAAAAAGTGATGGATGGCCTCGTAGGCATCGGTATTGGCGCAGATGACGGCGGCGATAGCGGCGATCACCATGACGGCGGCAGAAATGGTGCCGTTCTCGGCAATGCGCTCCCAGATGTCGTGACGTTCAAAGCGCTTGCGCTCACGAACATTGAACAGCTGCTCAGTTGCTGCCATGGGCGGCTCCTTTCACGGGAAAGCTCCCGTCTTAAAAAAGCACGGCCCGCCCAGATGGCGGCGCCGCGCTCTAACGTATTACGCTTGCATCTAGCCTACCCTGCGCGACAAGCGCGCAAGCGTGGCCGAAAAGCGGAACCACAGGTTGAACATTATTTGCTCAACGGCACAGGCACGCCTGTCCAAGAGACGACGCGGCGACGTGCACAAAAAACGACCGGAGCGCGGGGCGTCCGCGATCCGGTCGGGGCGTTTGGTCAACTAAACCTAGCAGGCGGCCATGATGGGGGCAGCGACCTGCTTCTTACGGGAGAGGACGCCCGGCATCCAGACGCCGTCGTGCTCGTCGGCAATGCCCAGGCCCTTCTGAGCAGCCTCGGTCTCGCCCTCGAGCAGGACCTGCGAGCCCTCCTCCATGATGTCGGTGATGCACAGGACGATGCCGTCAGCACCCTTATCGGCGGCGTAGGCGCGCATGGCCTCGCGAATCTCGTCGATCATACCGAGCGCACGGCTCTTGTCGACGGTCTCGTACTGGCCGATGAGCAGCTTCTTGCCGGCGGGCTCGAACATCTTGATGTCGTTGCCGACCATCTCGGCTGCAGTGAAGGAGCCGGACGGACGGGTAAGGAAGACATCCATGCCAAACTTGACCGGGTCGACGCCCACCTGCTCGCCGAGCTTGGCGGCGACGGCGCGGTCGACATCGGTGGTGGTGGGGCTCTTGAGCATCAGCGTGTCGGTCATCATGGCCGAGAGCAGCAGCTTGGCCTGAACATCGGAAAGCTCAACGCCGAGCACGCCGGCGAGCTTGGTGACGATGGTGCAGCTGGAGCCCCAAGGCAGGCAGATGTAGTGCAGCGGGCCAGCGGTCTCGAAGTCGCCGATGCGGTGATGGTCGACGACGCCAAAGACCGTGGCGCCCTTAAGACCGGCGACGGACTGGGTGGACTCGTTGTGGTCGGTGAGGACGACGAGCTGACCGGCCTCGACGGACTCGATCACGCGGGGCTCGGCAATGCCGGCGTCGGCAAGCAGCTTGGCGGACTCGGCCGGAAGCTGGCCAAGAGCGCAGGCCTCATAAGTGTTGCCGGCATACTCGACCTGGTTGAGCAGCTGAGACAGGACGACGGCGCTCATGATGGCGTCGTTATCGGGGTTCTGGTGACCAAAGACAAGAACGTTTGCCATGGATATCCTCCACTTGATATGTGTACTTGGACGTAGTTATGGTAGCACGCTGACGCCGAACCCTATGAGATGGAAGGGCCGCGGCACAAATTGGGGCAGGCGCTGGGGCAAAGTCTGTCCCCTCTGCACCATGTTGGTGCAAAGTAACCTGTCCCCCTTGCACCAGCTATTTACCGGCGGCGCGCAGGGCTACGTAGGCGGCACCGATGATGCCGGCGTCGTTTCCGAGCGAAGCGACATTAATGGGCGTCTCGCGCGAGGCAGAGAGCGCATACTGCTTAAAGTGCTCGCGGACTGCGTCGAGGTAGACATCGGCCGAAGCGGAGGCACCGCCGCCGATCAGGAACATCTCGGGGTCGACCACGTTGGCAATAAGCGCCAGGGCACGGCCGAGATAGTCGGCCATGGTATCGGCAGCTGCCAGCGCGAGCTTGTCGCCCTCGCGGCAGGCCTGGAACACGTCCTTGGAATCGGAGGGGCCGGTGAGCTCGATGGGCTCGACGCCCGCCTTCTTGCACTCGGCAAGGTAGTTGCTCACCACGCCGGTGGCGCTGGAATACTGCTCCAGGTGGCCATGGCCGCCACAGCCACAGGTGCGCTCCTCGGCCGGGTTCAGGCACATGTGGCCAATCTCGCCGCCGGCGCCCACAACACCCGATACCACGTCGCCGTTAACGATAACGCCGCCGCCCACGCCGGTACCGATGGTGACCATCACCACGTTCTGCACGCCCTTGGCAGAGCCGAGCCAGGCCTCGCCCATGGCAGCGGCGTTGGCATCGTTCTCGTACTTAACGACCGCGTCGGGGCAGTGCTCCTGAATGGCGACTCTCAGCTCGGGCAGGTTAATGGCAATGTTGGCCTTGACCTTGGCATCGCCCGATGCCGGGATGGGGCACGGAACGGCCAGACCAATGCCCGCCACAAAGGCGCGCGGAATCTGTGCCTTGGCGATCACCTGGTCGATAGCCTCGGTCACCGCGGCAAAGCCCGCGGCGTCAACGATAGGAGGCGTGGGCACGCTGGCCTTGGCAAGCAGGTTGCCGTCCTCGTCGAACAGGCCTTCCTTAACCGAAGTGCCGCCAACGTCGATGCCGATGTAGTACTGCTTAGGTTCCATGGGAGCCCACCTTTCTCGTTTAAACATTGCCTGTATGGTACCGCTCCCCAGGCAAAAACCTGTCAAAAAGGGACAGGTTTGTTTTGGCAGGTTTTATCTGGGAAAACGCAAGGCATGAGATTCGGTTCGCTGGGCGGCAAAACGGCCCAACCCCATCTTCGAGCCGATCAATTTGCTCAATACCACATTATTCGAATGCATATTCATTTAGAGCGCTCTAGTTAATATAGAAAAGCGTTTTTTGATTATATCTTTCTCGAACTTTTCAAAACGCAATAGGGATGCTTGGGCGTGGACTATACTTTCGTTTGTACTCAATCAAGCCGGAAAGGAGGTTCCATGATTCCCAAATACGAGGCAATAGCTGCAGATATCCGTCGAAGCATCGAGGACGGCGCACTTAAACCGGGCGATAAGTTGCCCACCGTCGTTGAGTTCTGTGAGCTCTATGGCGTTTCCAAAATCACCGTCAAACGAGCGATTGAGCAGATCACCGAGGAAGGCCTTATTACCAGCCGGCGCGGATCGGGCACCTACGTCAAGGACACGGCGGGGCTTCCCGGCCAGGTGTTTTTTCAAGGCAAGAACGACCGTGCCCAGGGCTTTTCGTATGAGCACCGCGGGGAAAAGGTGACCTCGGTGGTCTACGATTTCTCGATCGTCAATCCGCCGGCAGAGGTTGCGACCCAGCTGGGAATGGCCGAGGATGACTTCGCCTATCACATCGTGCGCGTGCGCCAGGTCGACGAGAAGCCCATCGTCATCGAGTACACCTATATGCCGCTCGAACTGATCCCGGGTCTTAAAAAGAAGGACCTGTACGGATCGGTCTACGGCTTTATCCGCGAGCAATGCGGGCTGAAGATTTCGAGCTTCCATCGCACCATTCGCGCTGTCGCGGCAACTGAGGAAGAGGCTGAGCGCCTGGATACCAAACCCGGCTCTCCCCTGCTCGAGCTCAACCAGATTGGCTTTTTGGATAGCGGCACCGCCTTTGAGCATTCGATCTCGCGCAACGTTGGTGACCGCTTTGAGCTGCACAACGTAACGTTGGCATAGGTTTTTGTAGTCATGCGGGCGCTCGTTACGGCTCGTTTAGAGTGGGCGGCCGCGCAACACCATGGGGGTATGAACATGTCCGATTTGATTAAACTGACGCCGATCTTTCACGAGAAGATCTGGGGCGGCCGCCAGCTCGAAACCGTATTTGGTTATGACATTCCCGAGGGTCCCATCGGTGAGTGCTGGGCCATCTCGGCACACCCCAACGGCGACTGCCAGATCGCTGAGGGCCCGTACGCCGGTCACACGCTGTCATGGCTGTGGGCCGAGCACCGCGAGCTCTTTGGCAACTGCGAGGGCAAGGAGTTCCCGCTGCTCATTAAGATTCTAGACGCCAAGGACGACCTTTCGATCCAGATCCATCCCAATGACGAGTACGCCGCCGAGCACGAGAACGGCAGCCTGGGCAAAACCGAGTGCTGGTATGTACTGGACTGCGAGCCCGGCGCCACGATCATCGTCGGACAGCGCGCGCACGACCGCGCCGAGGCCGCGCGTATGATCGAGGACGGCCGCTGGGACGACATGCTCAACGTGCTGCCGATTCACAAGGGCGACTTTTTCCAGATTGATTCCGGTACCGTCCACGCCATCAAGACCGGCACGCTCATTTTGGAGACGCAGCAGTCGAGCGACGTGACGTATCGCCTGTACGACTACGACCGTCCCGGCACCGACGGCAAACTGCGTCCCCTGCACATTGAGCAGAGCCTCGACTGCATCGACTTTGATGCTCAAGCTCCGACCGACGGCACGGTGACCGCGCCCGAGGTCGACGGCGTGACCAAGCTCGAGTCTAACTCCTGCTACACCGTCGATCGCGTGCGTGTCGACGGCAGCAAGACCCTCGACCAGCGCTGGCCCTTCATGTGTCTGTCGGTCATCGACGGCGAAGGCACCGTCTGCGGCGACCCCGTCCACAAGGGAAGCCACCTGCTAGCCCCGAGCACCGTCAGCTCCATCGACCTCGAAGGCAAAATGGAATTGATCATCAGCCACCTCTAGGTCGCAACAACAACCAAAACGAAACAAGGGGCTCCCCCGCTCATCAAACGGGAGAGCCCCTACTCACATCTATTTATCAGCCCACCCGGCTCTCCAGACCAAAAAACGAACGAGCAAAGCGACGTTCGCAAGCGGCGTTATCAAAGGACCTGGGAGGGCGTATGGGGCAACATCGATCGCGAGTTCCGCACGCAAAGGAGAGCACTTAATGTGCTCTCCGTCTTGCGCAGGACTGCCCGAGCAGGCGATGTTGCCCTATACGCCCTCCCAGGTCCGCCGGGATTACGACAGCTTGACGATCGGTGCAAAACCTTTCATGAGCTTTTTAGTCTGGCCGGTTTTTTCGAATTGAACCTCGATCATGTCTCCGGCGACCGAGATCACGGTACCGGTGCCAAAGGTCTTGTGGCTCACGGTATCGCCCGCGGCAAAGTCCTGCGACGCGCTGGCGCGATCGACCTTGCGCTCCACCGTCGGCGACACCTTGAACGACGGCTTTTTAGCTCGCGGCGCGCCCGAACCAAAGGTCGAGGCAACACGGCCGGCATCGGGCGAAACCCCGCGATGGCGCTCGGTGCCATAGATGCTGCCACCAAAGAAATCGTCGAAGCTCGATCCGCCGCGCGAACCGGAACCGCCGGTCGAGCGCGTATGCGAACCGAACACCTTGCCGCCATACATATCCGAGCCCATGCCCGAGCCAAAGGTGCCGTGACGGTCGCCGCGCTTCTCCCAGCCCGTGCCCTCAAAACCAGCAGAACCGATACCGCTAAACTCGATATCCTCGAACGGAATCTCGTTGAGGAAGCGAGAGCGCGGGTTGGCAGAGGTCGAGCCGTAGGTGCGACGCGTGGCCGCATAGGTCAGGAACAGGCGCTTACGGGCACGCGTGATGGCAACGTAGGCCAGGCGACGCTCCTCCTCGAGCTTGCCCGGGTCATCGCTGCCGCCAAAGTCGTGCACGTGCGGGAAGATACCCTCCTCCATGCCGGCCACGAACACCGCCGGGAACTCCAGGCCCTTGGCGGAGTGGATGGTCATCATGGTAATGGCATGCGTCTCGCCGGCCAGGGAATCCAAGTCGGAGCGCAGGGCCAGCCACTCCATGAGTGCCGGCAGTGCCTTACAGGTGAGCGGACCGTAGGTGCGCTCGATCTCGTCGGCATGCACGGCACCCGCCGGCATCTCCGTCGGCGCGGCATACGCGTTGCCCGCGATGGCGGCGGCCAAGGCATCCTGCGGCGAGAGCGCCGGGGCGGCTAGGTTATCGAGCGGATTGGAACCTGCGGCATCGCGCGCGCCGACGAGTGCCTCAAACGAGGATGCCGGAGCGGACGGTCCCGGCTCGGGCGCGGGCGCACTCACCACGACGGGCTCGGACTCGGCGCCGGCAGGCACGTCGGCAACACCGGCCGCGCGCAGCTCTTCCAAGCTCTCGAGCGTACCCTCGATATCCTCGTGCGTCTCCTCAAATTCGGCGGCGACGCCCAGGAATTCCTGGATGTTCTCGGCGCGGCTCTCGGACTCCATGGTGCCCTCGGCGCGAAACGCCTGCAGCAGGCCCGTCTTATCGACAATCATCTCGACGACGTCCTTGAGCTCGCCGTCCATGCGGCGGCCCTCGCGCACCAGCGCCACAAAACTCGACAGGCCGTTGCGCACCTTGGCACTAAACATGCCCGTCTCGGCTGTTGCGATCTCGCAGGCCTGGAAGAACGAGCAGCGGTTGCCGCGCGCCAGCTGCTCGATCTTTTGGATCGAGGTGGAGCCGATGCCGCGGCGCGGCGTGTTGATGACGCGCTTGACGCTCATCTCGTCGGCCGGGTTCACGATCATCTTGAGGTAGGCCATGACGTCGCGGATCTCGGCACGGTCGAAGAATCGCGTGCCGCCCACGATCTTGTAGGGCACGCCCGCGCGCAGGAACATATCTTCGAGGATACGCGACTGGGCGTTGGTGCGGTAGAACACGGCGATATCGTCGTAGCTCGTGCCCTTGGAGTGCAGCTTTTCGATCTCACCGGCAATCCAGCGGCCCTCGTCGCGCTCGTCGCTCGCCTGGAAGGCCTGAATCTTCTCGCCATCGCCTTCGGCCGTAAACAGGCGCTTGTCCTTGCGCTGCGAGTTGTGGCGCACCACGGCGTTGGCGGCGCTCAGGATATGACCCGTGGAGCGGTAGTTCTGCTCCAGCTTGACGGTCTTGCAGTTTTTAAAGTCCTTCTCAAAGTCCAGGATATTGGTGATGTCGGCGCCACGCCAGCTATAAATGGACTGGTCGTCGTCGCCCACGACCATAAGGTTTTGGTACTTGGCGGCCAACAGGTTGGCGATCTCGTATTGGACGTGGTTGGTGTCCTGATACTCGTCGACGCTAATGTAGCGGAAGCGCTCCTGGTACTTATCGAGCACCTCGGGGCGGGTGCGCAGCAGCTCGAGAGCGCGCACGAGCAGGTCGTCAAAGTCCATCGCGTTGGCGGCGCGCAGGCGGCGCTCCAGCTCCAGGTAGACCTGCGCGGCCTTTTTGTCGTTGGGGCTATCGGCGCTCTTGAGCATGTCCTCGGGCCCAATCATGGCGTTTTTGGCCGAGCTGATCTTGCTGCGGATCATGTTGATGGGGAACTGCTTTTGCTCAATGCCGAGCGCCTGCATAATGTCACGCACCATGCGCTTTGAGTCATCGTCGTCATAGATGGTGAACTGACCGGTGTAGCCCAGCAGGTCGGCGTCCTCGCGCAGCATGCGCACGCACATGGCGTGGAAGGTGCACACCCACATGCCGCGGGTGCCACTGGGGATGAGTGCTGCCAGACGCTCGCGCATCTCGGCCGCGGCCTTGTTGGTAAACGTGATGGCCAGGACCTGCCAGGGCCTAACGCCCAGGTCGCCAAGCATATGTACGATGCGGAAGGTCAGGACGCGGGTCTTGCCCGAGCCGGCGCCGGCAAGGACCAGCAGCGGGCCCTCGGTGGTCAGGACCGCCTCGCGCTGGGCGGGGTTCAGGCTATCGATATCGACGAACGGCTTGGCGGGCTTGGGCGCCGGAGCCGGGGCGTCGTAGATGTCGAGCGGAACGAGCTCGGGTTCCGGCGCGGCGGGGACGGTGTATGCATCGAGCGGCACGGGCTCCGGCGCGGGCGGCACGGGTACCGCAGCGTTCTTTTCCCAGGGCAAGGGCTGGGTCATGGGCGACTCCTCATCTGACAGACGGCGCGCCTGCGGGCAGCGCCATAGTTTGAGCCGTACCAGTATACCGAGCCGCGCGGACACCGACGCAAATCACACCACGACTCCGTGCGCCACCGTCAAGCCCGCCCCATCGCCCAAAAAAGAGGACGGCATAGACCTTTTGGTCATGCCGTCCTCTTTGAATGACAAGTTGTCGCTCTGGCCGCCGCGCAGCGTCAACCAAGTTACAGGCCGAGCATAGGCTCCAGAACGAAGAAGTACGCGAGCACTACGATGCCCAGGATGATGCGGTAGACGCCGAAGCACTTGAAGTCGTGACGGCGGACGAAGCCCATGAGCCACTTGATGGCGATGAGCGAAACCACAAAGGCCACAACGCAGCCCACGCCCAAGATGGCGATCTCGTTGGTGCCGAACGTGCCGCCCTTGATGAAGTACTTGACCAGCTTGAGCGCACTCGCGCCAAACATAACAGGAATAGCCAGGAAGAACGTGAACTTAGACGCCACCGAGCGCGTGCAGCCCAAAAGCAGGCCGCCGATGATGGTAGAACCGGAGCGAGACGTACCAGGCACCAGCGAAAGCACCTGGAAGCAGCCGATACCCAGCGCAGTCTTCCAGCTGAGGTCCTCGAGCGTGGCGATGGAACCAAAGTCCAGATTCTCGTCATCGTCCCCATCCTCAGCGGTAGCCGTGGGGGGCGCCGCAAAGTGCGCACCGGCGGGACGTCCACCCGACACCACAGCACGCGAACCAAACGAACCGGCAACGGCCATTTCCTCGCGCTTGCTCGCGCGCCAGTTCTCGATCACGATAAACAGCACGCCGTACACAATGAGCGCCAGCGCCACGACGGGAGCGTTGTAGAAATGCTCCTCCATCCAGTCGTTGAGCGGCAGGCCGATCGCCGCCGCAGGAATGCAACCGAGCACAATCTTGCCCCACAGCACCCAGGTGTCGCGACGGCCCTCCTTGCCCTTGCTGGGCGAGAACGGGTTGAGCTCG
The DNA here is from genome assembly GCF_003471585.1 of Collinsella sp. AM18-10. Taxonomy (GTDB): domain Bacteria; phylum Actinomycetota; class Coriobacteriia; order Coriobacteriales; family Coriobacteriaceae; genus Collinsella. Next base: position 3,030 of record NZ_QRJO01000025.1, on the reverse strand, counting down.
TGGAAAAACAGCACGCAGACGGCCAGAATGGCGCCGAGCTGAATCACGACCAGGAACATATTCCAGAACGTCTCGCTCACGTTCATCTTGACGAACTCGTCCACCAAGATCATGTGGCCCGTCGACGAAACGGGCAGCCATTCGGTGATGCCCTCGACCAGGCCCATGAAGGCAGATTTTAGAAGCTCGATAATATCCAAAGGGACCCCCTCGTTAGACACCCGCCGGTAGATGTTCTGCGGACGATGCGGGCGATGTCCCATTATCAACCGTTGGCGGTGCGACCGCGCCTACCCTTACCAAAAAACTCGCCCGTTCACAGAATTGCGAGCAGTTAAACCGAAATCCTTGGGTATAACTGCAACAAGATAAAGTGTCCGGCGGTCAACGCACCCGCGCCCGCCCGACGCACGAGCCCCGCGCCCGTGCGATAGACCAAGGAGGAAACCATGAACGAGGGTTACACCAAGGTATTTGTTTCACTCGACGGTACTGAGCAGCAGGATTTTGTGCTCGCACGCGCCATCAAGGTCGCCGCGAACAACGGCGCCAAGCTGATTATCGGCCACGTTATCGATTCCACGGCGCTCGAGAGCGCCGGCTCCTATCCGGTCGATTTGGTCAACGGTCTGGAGGAGGCCTTTAAGAACTCCATCGAAAAGCAGCTCGAAGAGGCCAAGGCCAATCCCGATATTCCCGAGGTCGAGGTCATGATACGTGCCGGTCGTATTCGCGAGACGCTCAAAGACGAGATGCTCGACGTGGTCAAGCCCGACCTGGTGCTCTGCGGCGCTCGCGGCCTGTCCTCGATCAAGTATGCGCTTCTGGGTTCGATTTCGACGTTCCTGCTGCGCAATACCGACTGCGACATTTTGGTCGTAAAGTAGCGTTGCTCCCACCGGCCGCGGGGCCTGCGGGGTTTCCACGGGCACGTCCTCGCCGCGTTGCGGCTGCGGGATGTGCCCTTAGGAAACCCCTCCCGGCCTCGCGGCCTTCGCAGCCTTACTTCAGCGAGTTGGCTGATAAAAGATGGCGTGCCCCCCCGTTTGGGGCGGCACGTTTTGTTTGGGCTGCACGTTTTTGTTTGGGTGGGCGTCTGCCGCGTGCGTTACTCGAAATATTGAAACTTATTCGTTGAAAACGCGAATGTTACGACGAAGCCTTCGCCGGGATCGGATGCTGCGGTGACGTCGATGCCCATCTTGGAGCACAGACGCGCCACCAGGTAGAGGCCGATGCCCGTTGCGCGCTTGGTGGTGCGGCCGTTGTCGCCGGTAAAGCCCTTCTCGAACACGCGCGGCAGGTCGGCCGCGCTCACGCCACAGCCGTTGTCGGCAACGGTGAGCTCGATGCGTTCGCTCGCCAGGCCCTCGTCCAACAACGCGCCCGAAAACACGATCTTCGCGCCGTCCTCGCGCGCATATTTAATGCTGTTCTGAATGAGCTGGCCCAGGATAAATTCGAGCCATTTTTCGTCGGTAAAGACCTCGAAGTCAAGGTTCTCGCACACCGGAGCCACGTGCGCTGCAATGAGTTCGCGCGCGTTGGCCTTAATCGCGCCCGTCACCAAGGTCTTAAGATCCCAGCGGCGAATCAGGTAATCGCGCTCCACGACTTCCGAGCGCGCATAGTACAGTGCCTGGTCGATATAGCGCTCAACGCGAGCCAGCTCGCGACCCAGGTCATCCACACGCGAGAGGTCACCTTCGCTGCCGTCCAGGTTTTCCAAAATCAGATGAGCTGCCGCCAGGGGCAGCTTGGCCTCGTGGACCCAGCTCTCGATATAGTCGCGATAGTCATCGGTCTGACGTCGGCCTTCCGCAACCTCGTCGCAGGCAGCCTTGCCCACCCGGCGCAGGACCTCGTACTCGAGCTCGCCCTCGGCATAGGTTGGGCATTGCACCATCTCCTGTACCCACGCGGGACTTTCCAGCTCCTCGGCTGCACGCTCCAACTGGTGCAAAAATCGACGACGGCGCGCGTACTCGATCACGATGCCGAGCATGCCAAAGATAAAGGACACACCGACCGCCACGACCACGATAGATGCCGGGGCCCCGGCAACCGTCAGCACAAAGCAGCTCAGCAGCACGCCGCACGTCCACACGGCGACGGGCAACAGCGCATCTTTAAAGAACTTGCCAAACGACATAGCTGGCACCTAGACCGAATAGCCCTGGCCGCGATGCGTGGTCAGATACCCCTTGACGCCGATCTTGTCGAGCGTGGTGCGCAGGCGGTTGATGTTGACGGTGAGCGTGTTGTCGTCCACGAAGGCATCGGAGTCCCACAGGTCCTGCATGATGGCCGAGCGCGAGACAATCTTGCCCGCGCGACTCAGGAGCAGAGAGAGGATGCGCAGCTCGTTTTTGGTGAGCTCGGTGCTGTCGCCGGTTGCCGTGTTGGTGACCGCGGAGCGGGCGAGGTCGAGTTCCAGCCCCTTGTGGACCATGGTGCTACGCTCGCCTGCCGCCGTGGTGCGGCGCATCAGCGCGTTGATGCGCGCCACGAGGACGCGGGCGCTATAGGGCTTGGAAATAAAATCGTCCGCGCCGAGCGTCATGGCCATGACCTCGTCGATCTCGGTCGTGCGCGACGTGAGGACGATGATGGGGACCTCGGATTCGCGACGGACTTCGTGGCAGATGTGTTGGCCGTCTTTGACAGGAAGCGTGAGGTCGAGCAGTACCAGATCGGGCGCGGCAGCGAGAATATCGCGCGAGACGTGCTCGAACGATTCGCAGGCCTCGACCTCAAAACCGGCACGGGCAAGGATGTCGGCAAGCTCGCGACGAATGGGCTCGTCGTCCTCAACGATATAGATCAGCGCCATGGATTCCGTTCCCCCCTCTTGGTTGCCTTACTGCCATTATTACCGCGAAGTCGCCGGTGCGCGCCTCGCGCGGCATTAAGGTGACAGAACTGTTCGCGAACGAAAGCGTTCGAATCGCCCCTCGCTCGCAGCGGGCGCGGGGATCAAATGATTAAATAAGGCTCTGTTAGACCAGGATTGACATTCCGCCCCATCAT
>NZ_QRJO01000024.1:359-15301 GCF_003471585.1 Collinsella sp. AM18-10 | reverse complement strand
CGCTAGGGTGCCACCCTTACACCAACATTTTCGACGCGATCTTTCGAGTGCGCTTCACAAGGCAATCGATTACGCTTTGGCTAAAAATGCAGTTATCTATAAGCCGACAACTTCATCGGATTACTATTTGGCTCAGGCCGCGGACTATGTCTGTACCATTGAGTTCACGAGTCTGAAATATCAGGCAAATAAGCAGACTAATACTGACCAGAAGTATTTTGGTGGTAGTACTGCGTTTAAAAAAGGCTTACTAAAAGAAATAAGAAAGAAGGCTGTCGTCTAATGGGCAGGCCTCGTATTGCATAAAAAATGCCGGAGGTAAGACCCCGGCTCTTGGAGGCCCCTCTGTTCGAGGGTACCGACATCTTTATAACAGAAACCGCATGTCGGGTCTACACGAGACATTTCGCTCGATTTCCTGTTGACCTAAAAACAAAAATGCCGGGGGGATCCCCCGGCCCCTGACTGCCCTCCATAAAGGAGCGCAATCCATTTATACCATGGTTGCGATGCGAGCGGTGGCTCATTCGGTCTTCTTTTTCCTCAGCTTCTTGCTGAAGTTCTATTTAATGTGACAAAGGGACTGCCCCTTTGTCATATGGGGCGACGGGGTGTTTGTGCCCACGGCTGTGCGAAAATGCATGATAAACCGTCGCAACGGAGTCCAACGACGTCGCGGCGGTTCTATTATGGCCACCCGCCGGCTAAGTGAGTAGGCTTTTTTGGAAATGCTGAGCACCCGAAGTCTTTTCTTCAACAAACCCGCAGGTCACAGACTTGTGCTTTGGTGATGTGGTCGGCGATTCGACAAAAGCCTACTCACTTAGTCTTGAGAGACACTAACTGTCCTCAACGAGACCCCTGTCGGGGCGATTGATGCTCAAATGTAGCCAATTCGGGATGTGTCTCTTTTAGCTACCCCATGGCCACTACGACGCCAGCGTGGCGATGACGGCTTCGTCGCCGGCGTGGACTTGGGTGTTGCCGTCGGGGATGATCGTTTGGCCGTCGCGCTTGAGCATCACGACGATAAAGGGGTGCTTGCCTTGCGGCACGTCGCGCAGGCGCTGACCGGCCAGGCGTCCATGGGGCGTCACGGTGACCTCGCGCAGCGTAACCTCGGCACGTTCCTCAAACGTCGGTGCGGCCATAACCAGAAGGTCGCCTTCTTCGATCACGGTATCCCCGTTGGGCAGCACCGGGTGCGCGCCGTCGCGCAGCACCAGGACCACGAGCATATCCGTCGCACTGCCAATATCCGCGAGCGAGCGTCCGGCAAACGGATGGCCCGCGCCCACCTTGAGCTTGACGAACGACATACCGTCCTCGTCGCGGTAATCGTTAAAGGTGCGGCGCACATCGCCTTCCGCGTCGATCATGTCGAGCTTCTTTGCCACCGCCGGCAGCAGCGAGCCCTGCACCACAATGCTCGACACAGCAATCACAAACACAAGGTCAAACAGATCGTGACCGCCGGGAACACCGGCCACCACGGCAAAGAGGCTAAATACGACCGAAGCCGCGCCGCGCAGGCCTGCCCAGCTTACGAGCGCGACCTGGCGAGGGTTCGTCTTAAAGGGCGCCAGTAGCACGCCAACGGCAATGGGGCGGCTCACGAAGAGCATAAACGCCATGAGCGCCAGGCCCGGTAGTAGCATTTGCGGCAGGCGCGCGGGCGTGACGAGCAGGCCCAGCAAAAAGAAGATGGTCATCTCGGCCATTTCGGTGAGGGTGTCAAAGAAGTGCGCCATCTCGACCTTGCCGGTGATGTCGCTCGCGCCTAGCACGATGCCGGCAAGGTACACGGCCAAAAAGCCGTTGCCGCCCAGATAGCTCGGCAGCGCGTAGGCGACGATTGCCACGGCGAACAAGAAGATGGTCTGCGCACCCTCAGCCGTTGCGTGCGCGCGCTCAATCAGGCGGCTGGATGTCCAGCCGATGACAAGGCCCAGGCCCACACCCAGGATGATTTGCTTGGCCAGCAGTATGGGAATGTTGATGTCGCCGCCAGCTGCGAGGGTGGCGAGTACCGCGGTGAGCATGTAGGCGACGGGATCGTTGGAGCCCGATTCGACCTCGAGCAGCGAGTCGGTGCCGCCCTTTAGCGACAGGTTGTGCTCGCGCAGCACGCTAAAGACGCTGGCCGCGTCGGTGGATGCCACGACTGATCCCAGCAGCAGGCCGCCGATCCAGTCGAAGCCCAGTACAAAATGCGCGAACGCACCGGTGACGCCGGCGGTGATGACGACGCCGAGCGTGCTCAGTAGCACCGCGGGCACGGCGACGGGTTTGGCACGGTCGATGTTGGTGTTAAAGCCGCCGTAGAACATGATGAACAGCAGCGCTGTGCTGCAGACGGTTTCGGTGAGCGCGTAGTCGCTAAAGTCGATGTGCGCCGGACCGTTGACGCCCAGCAGCATGCCGAGTGCGATAAAGATGAGCAGGGTGGGGAAGGGGAGCTTTTTGCCGACGGGTTTGATGGTCAGGCACAGAATAATGACGAGGCCGATAAAGAGAAGTATCTGGTTCATGGATGGTGTCCGCTCCTGGGTGGTTGGCGTGGCACGGTCAGTTATCTGCGGTTATTTGTACCCAAAGATGGTGGGTTTATGGGCCTGGATTGCGGGCATGCGCATTTTCGACACGAGGCTGCGATGCGAGCGTCGCTGGTCGGGGCGCTGGGCCAGACGGCGTGGCGTGAGCGGTGCGGGTTGACAGGCGTGCGCTGGCGACCGTTGACGGTATGCAACCCTTCCCAGCTTTATTGCAACGGAGTACAATGGGTAACGTTTAAGTTCAACTTGAAAGTTTAGTTGCGGCTCCGGGCTTCGGCCGCAAGTAAAGAGAGGCGTTCCATGGCGATCTATGTGACATCTGATGCTCACGGGCACGTGCGTGCGCTTGACGAGGCCCTGTCCAAGATTTCGCTGGCGTCCGACGATACGCTGTACGTGCTGGGCGACATGATCGATCGCGGGCCCGATCCGGTTGGCGTTATTAAGCTCGTGCGCTCGCTGCCCAACGCTCGCGTGCTCAAGGGCAATCACGAGCAGATCATGCTCGACGCCATCATTGGCCAAGATCCGCTCGATGCCGAGACATGGGATATCAACGGCGGTTGGACTACCCGTCAGCAGCTCAACGATATGGAATTCGAGGCGTACGAGGAGCTCGTGCGTTGGATGGCGACGCTGCCGCTCTACGCAGTGGCCGAGACTGATGAGCGTCCGTACCTGCTGGTACATGCCGGCATCCAGACCGAGGCGGCGCGGGCGTTTTTGCTTGAACATGGGGTTGATTGTGCCGATGGTGCGGGGGCGGTGAATGCTGATCGCGAACTGCTGAAGCAGATGCTTGCCGTGCAGTCGTCCGATGACCTGCTGTGGATTCGTCACGGCTATTGGGATGCGCCGACGGGGTTGCTTTCTGCCGAGGGCAAGGGTCCGGTCGTGGTGAGCGGCCACACGCCAACGGTGTCGCTCGGGCGTTACTGCGAGGTAGGCGGCCTGGCGGGGCTCGACGAGGAGTCGGGGCGCGGACAGATTGTGCGCCTGGGCGGCGAGGATACCGCTGGCGTGCCCGATCGCATCGATATCGACTGCGCCGCCGCCACCGGCTCCGAGTTCGGCCGCGTGGGCATCCTGCGCCTGGATGATGGTGCGGAGTTCTACGCGAACATCAACCCGGGCGAATAATCGGTGCAAAGGGTAGCTAATTTGGGACGGGGCTTTTTTGGCTACTTTCGAAGAGTAGCGCCTTCTTGCTCGGTAAGCGCTAGAAATGAGGAGCGTCTGCGTCCTCGGCAGCGCGAAAATGCTCGAAAAACCGTCGCAACGGAGTCAAACGACGTCGCGACGGTTCTTTTTTGGCTGCCCGCTGGCTAAGTGAGTAGGCTTTTTTGGAAATGCCGAGCAGACGGCAAATTTGCCTCAACAAAACCGCAGGTAACTGACTTGTATTTTGCCGGAGTGGTCAGGGATTCGGCAAAAGTCTACTCACTTAGTTTTGCGTGATGCATATTGTCCGCAATGAGACCCCAGTCGGGGTGATTCCATCGTAAGTTAGCTGCCCCCATTGCACCAATTAGGCGCCGTATGGGTTGCGGTCGCGTTCGATGCGCTGGCGGATGTGGGCGTACTCGATAATCAGCAGCACCAGGAGTAGGGCCATGACCGCAAGGTAGCTCACCACAGCGCCCATCAGACCCAGCAGCTTAATCAGGATCACCGGCAGCACCACGCTTACGGCGAAGCAGATCAGGTAGATCTTGGTGACATCGCCGGCGTGGCGCAACACCGTGATGATGGCGTAGATAAAGTCGATTGCCGCGGTGATGCCGCCGGCGACAACCATTAGCAGTGCCAGCGTGCGGTAGCGCTCAAAGTTGAGGCCGTACATAAAGCTCATGATGGGGATGCCGGGGCCTGCCATAAATGCGGCGCACGCTCCGGTAATGACCACAATCAGTGCCATAACGGCAACAATAATCAGGTCAAAGCGGCGACGCTTGCGCGGATTTGCCCAAATGCTCGACAGGCGCAGGAGCTGTGGTTTATAGATAAATCCAATGCTCAACAAAATTGCCTGCGCCGGAAAGAACAGTGCATTAAAGTACAGCTGATACTTGTAGGCCAGCGTGCCCTCCATCACGAACTTGGGCATGCTCTCGATAAGGTTGAACAGGAACAACGCACCAAAGAGCGGGGCGCACTGGACAAACAGGTGGCCGACCTCGCGCAGGCTCACGCGGCGCGATTTTTCGGTTTCGAGCAGGGCGAGCGGGGCGGTGACCAGCACGAGCGAGGCAATCGCGGCGATGCCCATGGCCATGGCGGCGATGGGCATGCTGCGCGTGAGGAACAGTGCCACGCTAAAGACCGCGATGACGCCGACGGAGCGTAGCGTTTGGCTCATGCCGGCCAAATAGAGCTTGTCGGCCTGCTGCAGGCGGCCCTCGTACACGTCGGCGATGCCGTCGATCACCTTATACAGGTAGACGCCCAGGCCGATCGTGGCCATCTGCGCATCGTAGCCGCGGGCGCTGCTGTACATGAGGCCGCAGCCTAGGGCGAGCGCTCCGCAGAGCCAGCGGTTGAGCTGGTAGGAGGCGAAGGAGGTTTTTTCGTCGATGTCCGAGACCTGAAAGTTGCGCACGCCGTAGTTGCACGCGATCATGATGAGCGTGCCGGTGACAAAGGCGATGGAGAACTTGCCAGCCTCCTCGGCGCCTACGAGTTGCGTCGACACAATGGTGAGCAGCGGAAACGCCATACCCCATACGGCGGTACCCAGGGTATTCCAAAGGTAGTCGCGACGGGTGGCGTGATCTTCGTACTCGGCTTCTTGCGTGGAGAAGCCGCCGCCGTAGACGGCTCCGAGCAGGCGGTTCCACCATGCGTTAACCATGCGGTGGATGGGGCCGGGTTGGCGATCGCGCTCGCGACGACGGCGTGTGGCCTGGCTGCTGTCGGGACCGCCGGCGTTACGTTGGCTTAGTTCTTGGATTCGCGCGAGCTCTTCGGCGGTGTGCGATGCGGGGAACAGGCCGTTCTCGATGCGTCCGCCCTGCCCGTGCGCCCCGCCCGATACGGTGGGGTCGGTGACGCCGCTGCGGCGGGCGATGGTGCGGCGGATGCTATCGAGGGGCGTGATGCTCAAGGCGATTCCTTTCTATTGCTGTGCTCTAGTATAGTCGCGGTGGTGTCCATTCGTGTTTTTGACCAGGTTGTTCAATATATTCGGCGGTGCCATTCAGTAGTCGGCACCTGGGGATGTTCCTTATGTGCCGGCACTTTAGGAACGTCCCCGAGTGCCGGCATCTAGGGACACTCCTTGGCTGCTGCCTGTTCAAGAGTGTCCCCAACGACTAGTCGTTTAAGAACGCCCCCAATAACTAGGCCGCTTGCGTGCGATTTTTGACCGTTGGGCGGGCGCTTCGTCGTTGCCGCAAAAACGTTTTTGCATATCGGGTACAACGGGCTTTACGTGAGTAAAGTGCGCGCCGCGTCCACGTGTCGCGTTTTTAAAGGAGGCCCCATGCCTGGTGTTACCCCTGCAGAAGTTCTGTCCAACTTTGGCATTACGCTGGTCGAAGACCCCGCCGAGAACCAGCCCCGCCTGCTGGTTGACCTGCCGGCAGCCGAGCTCATCGAGCACGCCATCCGCCGTGAAGAAGGCCGCATGGCCTCCAACGGCGCACTGGTGATCGAGACGGGGGAGCGTACCGGACGCTCGCCCAACGACCGTTTTATCGCCGACACCCCCGATGTCCACGACAAGATTGCCTGGGGCGCCGTCAACCGCCCGCTGTCCGTCGAGAGCTATGAGGCCATCAAGGCCGGCATCGTCGACTATCTCAACGAGCGCGACGTGTTCGTTACCCGTGGCATGGCAGGCGCCGACCGCAACCACACGCGTCGACTGCTCGTTGCCTGCGAGCGTGCCAGCCAGGCGCTCTTCATTAAGCAAATGCTTGCCCGTCCGCTCGCTCGCGAAATTGCGCGCACCGGTGAGCCGGACTTCTGCGTGCTCGCCGCTCCCGGCTACCAGTGCGATCCTGCCATTAAGGGCCTCAACTCCAGCGCCGCCGTGGTCATCAACTTCCAGGAACGCGTGATTCTGGTCGCCGGCACCGGCTACTCCGGTGAGATCAAAAAGTCGATCTTCAGCGTCATGAACTACCTGCTGCCCGTCGAGGACGACGTGCTGCCCATGCACTGCTCGGCCAGCATGGATCCTGTCACGCACGAGACCGCCGTGTTCTTTGGCCTGTCCGGCACCGGCAAGACCACGCTTTCGGCCAACCCCACGCGGCTGCTGATCGGCGACGACGAGCACGGTTGGTCCGACATGGGCATCTTCAACATCGAGGGTGGCTGCTACGCCAAATGCGAGGGCCTGGACGCGTTCCACGAGCCCGAGATCTTCAACGCCGTCCGCTTTGGTGCCATCTGCGAAAACGTGGTGCTCGACGAGAACCGCAAGCCCAACTACGACGACGTCTCGATCACGCACAACACGCGCGTGGCCTACCCCGTCGAGCATATCCCCAACGCGTGGACCAAGGGCATGGGCACCACTCCAAGCGTCGTGCTCTTCCTGACCTGCGATGCCTTTGGCGTGCTGCCGCCCATCTCGCGCCTGACGGCCGACGCCGCCATGTATCACTTTGTGACGGGCTTTACGGCCAAGATCCCCGGCACCGAGGTCGGCGTCACCGAGCCCACGCCCACGTTCTCTTCGCTGTTTGGCGAGCCGTTTATGCCACTCGACCCCATGGTCTACGCTAAGATGCTCGGCGAGCGCATCGCCGACGGTCGCACCCGCGTCTATCTGGTCAACACCGGCTGGATCGGCGGCGGCTACGGCGTGGGCCATCGCATTGAGCTAGCCTACACGCGCGCCCTAGTCGCGCGCGCCCTCGACGGCACCATCGAGGACAGCGAATTCGTCCACGACGATATCTTTAACGTCGACATTCCCACCACGTGCCACGGTGTACCCGACGGCATCCTGGTGCCGCGCCAGTACTGGCAGAGCACCGCTCGCTACGACGAGGCCGCGCACAACCTGGCCGTCATGTTCGAGGAGAACTTCGAGAAGAAGTACTCGCACCTGCCCGATTCCGTTAAGGCCGCCGGTCCGCACGCTCAGGTGCACGCCGACGCCCGTCATCGCGGCCGCGGCCTGTTGGGACTCCGCCACTAGCGTCGCCGCGAGTCCATATCCGCCACAAAGGGGACAGGCACCTTTGTGGCGGTTTTGCTTGGGCGAATGACTCGGGTTACAATACGCCTGACATATCGCCCCCTTCTCCGGATGGGGGCAGCGTAAGCGCTCTTGTGGCGGCACCGTAGGACTTTGAAGGTGGCCGTCGTAAGGGCGCTTTTTGTTTAGGCACCCGGGCTCGGGCGCATGCTATGAAGGGAGAGCACATGAAGAGTTTCGTTGCCGAGGATTCGTTTTGGGAGCTATTTCCGCAGGCGGCTATCGGTGTTGTGGTCGTAAAGGGCATGAAGCCCGCGGCTCAGATTCCTCAAGAGGACGTTGATGCGATTGCCGCGTTGCTCGACCGCGTCAATATCGATGCGGAGCGTCACCTGACGAGTGATACCATCAGCGAGAATGCGCCGGTTAAGGCATGGCGCGAGGCATATCGCCTATTCAAGACCAAGAAGGGCGTGCGTTGCTCAATTGAGAACCTGCTCAAGCGCGTGCTCAAAGGCAAGCCGGTGGGCCACATTACGCCCGCGGTGGACATCTACAACACGGTGTCGCTGTCCTACGCGCTGCCCGTAGGCGGCGAGGATTTGCACGCGATTGAGGGAGACCTTTGCCTGAAGGTGACCGACGGTGGCGATTCATTTCTGCCGCTTGGCGAGGAGACAGATGACCCGACGCTTCCCGGCGAGCTCGCCTACATCGATGATGCGGGCGCCGTATGCCGCTGCTGGAACTGGCGCGACGGCGTTCGAACGGCCCTGTCCGACGATTCGGCCGATGCTTTCCTGGCGATTGAGTGCGTGGAGCCCGAGCGGATGGGGGATTGCCAGGCCGCGATCGATCGCTTAGCCGAGCTGCTCGAGCGCTATCTGGGAGCGACGGTTGTCGTGAAAACGCTTGTGACCCGCGACAATCCCTGCGTGGAGCTGTAGCGGCGCCTAGAACCTATTGATGTCCCAAACCACCACAAAGGTGCCTGTCCCCTTTGTGGTGGTTTTTATGTTGATGGGTTAACAAATGGGATATTTGGGTACGGGTGTTGCCTTGTGCGGCTAAGATGTTTACCCGTTAGCATCATGTAAGCGAAAGGCGGTCGTCACCATGCAGCAGAACGACGAGACACGTTTTGAGGACTTTGTCGGACTGATCAGCGGCCTCTACAAGGAGATTCAGCGTATCAAGACGTCCGAAGGCGCAAGGCTGGGCCTCAAGGGCTCCGACGTTATGTGCCTGTACTATCTTGAGCGCAGCAAGGACGGCCTGACTGGCGCCGACCTCGCCCGCATGGCCGGCGTTACTCGTGCCGCCGTTTCGCGCACACTGGCACATCTGGAGGAGGGCGGCTACGTCGAGGTTGACGACTCGGGTGATGCGGCCGTCAAGTATCGTGCTCCGGTGCGCCTGACTGCCCTGGGCGGCGAGAGCATGAGCGAGGCCGATCGCATCATTCGCGAGGTGCTCGATACCACCGGCAAGGCCATGGGCGTGGAGCAGCGCGAGCAGATGTATGCATCGCTGCGCACGATCCTCAACACCCTGCGCGAGATCTAGAACCGCGCTGGCGCTAGCTTTCAGCCAAGAACTGCATCGTCCCGTTTGAGCGCGTACGCCGTGCCGGGACATTGCTGTCAAAATTCCCTGCGCGAGACCTGCGCAAGAAAGGATTCGTTATGTCCGTCCGCATTATTACCGATTCCGCAAGCGATATGTCGCCGGCGGAGCACCCCACTCTGCGTGTTCTGCCGCTGTCCGTCACCTTTGGCACCGATGTGTATATGGATGGCGTCGACATCGATCACCAGCGCTTTTACGAGATGCTTGTGGAGCGCGATGAGCTGCCCAAGACCGGTCAGGTCAACCCGTACGCCTTTTCGCAGGCGATTGCCGAAGCGCGTGAGGCCGGCGATGAGGCCGTGATTATTACCGTGGGAGCCAAGCTCTCGGGCACCAACCAGAGTGCTCGTACGGCACTTGCCGAGGCGCCGGGCGGCGACATGTTCGTCGTGGACAGCAATAACGTGACCTTGGGCGAGCGCGTGCTGGTCGAGTATGCGCTGCGCCTGGTGGACGAGGGCCAGGGCGCGGCTCAGGTTGCGGCGGCTGTCGAGGCCGTGCGCGACCGCGTGGTCGTCATCGGCCTGCTCGAGACGTTGGAGTACCTGGTGCGCGGCGGTCGCCTGTCTGCTGCGGCCGGTGCCGTGGGTACGCTGCTCAACGTAAAGCCCGTGGTGGCTGCCGAGGACGGTCTGATCGTGCAGCTGGGCAAGGCGCGCGGTTCCAAGAACGGACGTAACCTGCTCAACCAGAAGGTCGAAAAGGCGGGCGGCATCGACTTTTCCATGCCGCTGGCGCTCGGCTATACGGGCCTTTCGGATGCGGTGCTCAAGAAGTATATCGAGGACAGCGCGGCACTGTGGGCTGGCCACACCGAGGGCGAACTGCCCGTTCACACCATCGGCGCCACCATCGGCACCCATGTAGGCCCCGGCGCCGTAGCCGTAGCCTTCTTCCAGCCCGTTAACTAGCCCACCTGCCAAAACCACCACAAAGGGGACAGGCACCTTTGTGGTGGTTTATGCTATTCCGGGTGGAAGGGAGCGAGCAATGGCGTCTGAGGGCTTTTTTGAGCGGGTGTACGAGGTGGTCGAGCAGATTCCCGAGGGGATGGTCGCCACGTATGGTCAGGTGGCGCTGCTTGCTGGACGTCCACGAAGTGCGCGGTACGTGGGGTATGCCCTGCATGGCAATCCGCGCCCCGGCGAGATTCCCTGTCACCGCGTGGTGTTTGCCGATGGCCGCATATGCGATGGTTTTGCTTTTGGCGGTCCCGATGCTCAACGTGAGCTTTTGCTAGGGGAGGGTGTGGCGTTTAAGGACGACATGCACGTCGACTTGGCCGCCTGTCGCTGGCCTGCAGGGCTCTAGCGGCTCTGCCGTGGTTAAAACCACCACAAAGGTGCCTGTCCCCTTTGTGGTGGTTCTAGTTTACCTGAGCTAACTTATGGAGAAGCTATGGGGGAACATATTGACGCTACAAAGTAAACCACGGCGAACTATATTGTATTCAGCAACGGAGCAGGCAATAGGCGATGAAAAAGCCTGCCCTGTTGAGTTTGATTCGCATTCCTCCCCTCTGTGCGATTCAACGGTGTACTTCGGGAACAGGCCCGCTGGCAACTAACTGCCAGCGGGCCTGTTCCTGTTTTTCGGGGGAGTGCAATGGGCAGAGCCGAACCGGTCGGGCACCAAAAAAGGCGGACGCACTAGCGCCCGCCCTATAGCAATCGAAAGTTCTAGCCAGCAGATCGATCTAGTACACCATGCCCATGGCGTCCTGAACCTCGGCCAGGGTCTGCTCGGCAATCTCGTTGGCGCGACGGTTGCCCTCGTGCAGCACGTCCTTCACATAGTCCAGGTCGTTTTCGTAGCGCTGACGACGCTCGCGGATCGGCGCGAAGTACTCGTTGACGGCCTCGGTCACGTACTTCTTGAGCTGGCCGGAGCCGCCCATGCCAATCTCTTCGGCAATCTCGACCTCGGAACGGCCAGTGCAGATGGCGGCCGTCGAAAGCAGACCGGACACGCCGGGGCGGTTCTCGGGATCGAATGTGATCATGCGCTCGGAGTCGGTCTGGCTCTTCTTGATGCGCTTGGCCGTCTCCTCGGCGGTCATCGAGATGTTGATGGCGTTGCCGTAGCTCTTGCTCATCTTGCGACCGTCCAGGCCCGGCAGTAGCGGGGTCTCGGACAGCAGCGCTTCGACCTCGGGGAACACTTTGCCGTAGCGGTTGTTAAAGCGGCGGGCGATGGTGCGGGTGAGCTCGATGTGCGGCAGCTGGTCGCGACCGACGGGCACCACATTGCCCTTGCAGAACAGGATGTCGCAGGCCTGGTGCACCGGGTAGGTGAGCAGAAGGCCGGTGAGCTCGTGGCCCGAGGCCTCCATCTCGACCTTGACCGTGGGGTTGCGCGCCAGCTCGGCCTCGGAGACCAGCGACAGGAACGGCAGCATGAGCTGGTTGGCGGCGGGCACGGCGGAGTGCGCGTAGATCATGGTCTTGTCGGGGTCGATGCCGCAGGCAAGGTAGTCCATGACCATGTTGTACACGTTGTCCTGGATGTGCTCGGTCGTGTCGCGGTCGGTGATGACCTGGTAGTCGGCGATGAGTACGTTGGTCTTGGCACCCATGTTCTGCAGCTCCACACGGCCCTTGAGGGTGCCGAAGTAGTGACCCAGGTGCAGGCGGCCGGTGGGGCGGTCGCCGGTAAGCATGGTGAACTTCTCGGGCGTTTTTGTCAGGCCCTCGCGAATGGCGTTGCTCTTTTGCAGCGCGACTTCGTAGCTGTTCTCGTTTGGCATGATTGCTCCTAACGTATGTTCATTGGTCAAGATGATAACGCGTTTATTGGAGGGGCGGGTCGTAAGTAGGCGAGGGGCGGGAGATCGGCGGCATGTGCGATGGGCGCGGCATGGCTGCGCGTTTGGCCGGCGGCGCCTGGGCGCTTCCTCGGCAGCTTACCCTAGAGCTTGTGGTGGCGCTCTT
This sequence comes from Collinsella sp. AM18-10, assembly GCF_003471585.1. Taxonomy (GTDB): domain Bacteria; phylum Actinomycetota; class Coriobacteriia; order Coriobacteriales; family Coriobacteriaceae; genus Collinsella. The sequence goes on along the minus strand of NZ_QRJO01000024.1, from coordinate 3,035 downwards.
CCTTACGTTCCTCGGCTGCCTGCTCCTCCTGCTTAAAGGCGGGGTCGTCGGGGGTGACGAGCTCATCCTCGTGTGTGCGCTTGTTGTAATGGTGGCGCAGCACGGGCTCAAACAGATGTAGATGCTTGGCAAAGGCCGCCGAACCAATGGCGAGCACGGTAAAGATGAGCACGCGCATGGGCACCTCGACCTGGTTAATCGCGGCGGCGCCGGCCGAAAGCATGATGCACCAGGCGTAGATGAGGAGCACTGCCTGTTTTTGGTTGTAGCCTTCTTGGATCAGGCGGTGGTGGATGTGGCCCTTGTCGGCCTGCCCGATGCTAATGTGGGCGCGCTTGCGGCGCACGATGGCGCTAAACGTGTCGATGATGGGCACGCCGGCAACGATGAGCGGAATGATAAGCGAGGTGAGCGCGGCGGTGCGGCTCACGTTGAGCAGCGAGATGGAGCCCAGCGCAAAGCCCAGAAGCAGCGACCCCGAGTCGCCCAAGAAGATGCTTGCGGGGTTGAAGTTGTAGCGCAAAAAGGCCAGACAGGCGCCAAAGAGCGCAATGGAGAGCGCGGCGGCGTCGATGCGGCCCGAGAGAACGGCCATCGAAAACATGGTGAACGACGCGATGCCGCAGATGCCCGTGGCCAAGCCGTCGAGGCCGTCGATGAGGTTAATGATGTTGGTGAATGCCACCAGATAGATCACGGTGATGGGGTAGGCGAGCCATCCGAGCATGATCTCGCCGGGGGCAAACGGGTTGACGATGACGCCGATCCGTAGGCCGCCGATACAGGCGATAAGCGCGGCGAGGACCTGTCCGGCCAGCTTTTGCTTGGGCTTGAGCTGGAAGACGTCGTCGATAGCGCCGGTCGCAAAGATGACGGTAAAAGAAAGCGCAAGTATGGGGTAGCTGATGTGCAGACGGGGGTGGGGCACCAAAACGGGCGGCCAACCCAGGTACCAGGTGCCTAGGATTTGCACAATACAGGCAACGACCAGGCCCAAAAACACCGCCGTTCCGCCCAAACGCGGGATGGGCTTGGTGTTGATGCGGCGCTTAGAAGGATAGTCGACGGCGTCGAGCTTAATTGCCAAGCGCTTGACCAGGGGCACCGTGAGGAAGGTCGTGATGAAGGCCGCTGCTGCCACGCATAGATACGGTATGTAGCTCGGGGATGAAGCCATGAATCTAAAAACCGCCAAGCGTCGAAGGAAAAGGTCAAAGGTTGCTAAGCGCAAAGGGCATAGCCGAACCATGATACTCGACCAAGGGGGGTGCATGGAATTGCACGCAGCGATAATCACGCGCTTACCAGATATTAGGGTATTGTCGATAGCTTGTCGGGATACCGGCGGGGATCCATATGGGCTGTAATGGTGGTTTTCGGCAAATGAAAACCACCCCCCACGTTACGAAAATGAACCCACCTAAAACAGGTGGGTGCCCTCATCGACTGTTCCAGCGTCCTTAACAACGAAGGATACCTGTACTAGGTACGACTGTGTGGGCTCCCTAAATAAACGCGACGGTTCACCCAGTTGCTCCGCGGGGGGCGGAATACCTACATCATAAAGCGGCACTTTGTCGATTCCAGTCTTGACATTATAAAAATCGTGTCGGACGATTACGGCGCCTTGGGCTCGAGCCGTCTGTGCGGTTGGTCCCTTTACGTTTGAGCTGCTGAATCATTGTTTTGGAGCATGTTTTTATGCCGACGTCGTTGACCGAACTTTTTTCGCCCGCCTGCCATTTGTGTCCGCGCCGTTGCGGTGCGGCGCGCGACGAGGGCGCGCGTGGCGTGTGCGGCGCCGACAACACGCTTAAGGTCGCCCGCGCGGCGCTCCATATGTGGGAGGAGCCGCCCATTTCGGGCGAGGCCGGCTCGGGTACGATTTTCTTTAGCGGCTGTTCGCTCAAATGTATCTACTGCCAAAACCACGAGATCTCGACGGGCAATTTCGGTCTTGAGATTTCGCCCGAGCGTTTGGTCGAGATTATGCTGGAGCTGCAGGACCAGAGCGCCAATAACATCAACCTGGTGACGGCGACGCACTATGCGCACCTGTTGCCTGCCGCGATTGCCGCGGCACGGACGCGCGGGTTGGTCATCCCAATTGTCTACAACACGAGTGGTTACGAGCGCGCGAGTGCCGTGGCGGCGCTGGGCGACCTGGTCGACGTGTGGCTTACGGACTTTAAATATGCCGATGCCGGGCTTGCGCAGTCGCTCTCCCACATTAAGGACTACCCGCGTGTGGCCGTGTCGGGCTTAGCGCAGATGGCACGCGAGATCGAGCGCCGCGGGGGAGAGCTAGTGGACGAGAATGGGCTCATGAAGCGCGGCATGATCGTGCGCCACCTTGTGCTGCCGGGGCATGCGGATGACTCGTGCCGCGTGCTAGACCTTGTGTGGCAGACGGTGGGCGACGTGCCGATCTCGGTCATGAACCAGTACACGCCCAATGCGCTCATGCGCGAACAAGGCGGCGACCTGGCGCGCGCCGTGACGCGCGAGGAGTATGAGCAGGTGCTCGACCATGCCGACGACCTGGGCTTTACGACGATGTTCTGGCAAGAGGGCGGCGCGGTAGACGAGAGCTTCACCCCAGCCTTCGATACCACCGGCGTCCTTACCAGCGCAAAGTAGTGCGCTCGCCGATGATTTTTCTGGGACGGGGATTAA
>NZ_QRJO01000024.1:0-349 GCF_003471585.1 Collinsella sp. AM18-10 | reverse complement strand
TCAACCGCGATGATCAGCAAAAACGTAAGGCTCTGTTAGACCAGGATTGACATACATGTGTCCCCACGGTGCCATATCGTTGACCCCGTAGACCGCGATGATGGGGGCAGCATGAACGCCGAAGACCTGGTCCTCAACTTCAAGAAGGACATGGCGAACCTCAGCAAGACCGAGCGCCGCCGCGCTATCGAGTCCGTCAGGGACGTGATCCGCGCGGCGGCGTTCGACGACGCGGCCGGCTCCGCCTACGAAGTCGGACGCTGCCCGCGCTGCGGGTCCGTCGCGGTCGTGAAGAAGGGCAAATCGAAGAACGGCGAGCAGCGCTACCTCTGCCGGGGCTGCGGCAGGA
>NZ_QRJO01000023.1 GCF_003471585.1 Collinsella sp. AM18-10 | reverse complement strand
TTCATATAGGCACACAAGGTCAAAGGCGGCACCATGATCCTCCTGGTCGACAAGATCGAAAAAAGCTTCGGCGCGCGCGTCCTCTTTAGCGGCGCGTCCTTCCAGATCAACCCCGGCGAGCGCTTCGCGCTCGTGGGCCCCAACGGCGCCGGCAAAACCACCATGCTCAAGATAATCATGGGCATCGACAGCCCCGACGCCGGACAGGTCCAGTACGCCAAGGACTGCCAGGTGGGCTACCTAGAGCAGGAAACCAACCTGGAGCACAAGGACACGACCATCCTTGCCGAGGTCATGGCCGCGGCCAAGGAAATCCGCCGCATGGGCGAGCGCGCCAACGAGCTGCAGGCCCAGATCACCGAGCTCTCCGAGCAGGGCAAGGACGTCGACGCACTCCTTAACGAGTACGGCCAGGTCCAAGACCGCTTTGAACACCTGGGCGGCTACGAGCTCGAGAGCAACGCCCGCAAGATCCTGTCCGGCCTGGGCTTTAAGGTCACCGACTTTGAGCGCCCGTGCTCCGAGTTCTCGGGCGGCTGGCAGATGCGCATCGCGCTGGCCAAGCTCTTCTTGCGCCATCCCGACCTGCTCCTTCTGGACGAGCCCACCAACCACCTGGACCTCGAAAGCGTTCAGTGGCTGCGCGGCTTTATCGCCAACTATGACGGCGCTGTGCTCATCGTCAGCCACGACCGCGCCTTCATGGACGCCTGCGTCGACCACGTGGCCGCGCTCGAGAACCGCCGCGTGACCACCTACACCGGCAACTACAGCAGTTATCTCAAGCAGCGCGAGGACAACCTGGAGCAAATGCGCGCCAAGCGTGCCGCCCAGGAGCGCGATATCGCCCATATGCAGGTCTTCGTCGACAAGTTCCGCTACAAGCCCACTAAGGCCGCCCAGGCGCAGGAGCGCATCCGCAAGATCGAGCAGATCAAAAAGGAGCTCGTCATCCTGCCCGAAGGCCACAAGCGCATCGACTTCAAGTTCCCCGACCCGCCGCGCTCCGGCGACATGGTCGTCGGCCTCGAGGGCGTATCCAAGTCCTACGGCGACAAGCACATCTACAGCGACGTCGACCTCAAGCTCTACCGCGGCGAGCATGTGGCGCTCGTCGGCCCCAACGGCGCCGGCAAGTCCACGCTCATGAAGATCCTCGCCGGCCTGGAGCCGCCCACCGCCGGCACGCGCGACTTGGGCACCAACGTGGGCGTCGCCTACTATGCCCAGCACGCGCTCGAGGGCATGACCGAGTCCAACACCGTCCTGCAAGAGATCGACACCGTCACGCCCAAGTGGACCGTGCCGCAGCAGCGCAGCCTGCTGGGTGCCTTCCTGTTTAGCGACAACGACGCAATCGAAAAGCAGGTACGCGTCCTCTCCGGCGGTGAAAAGGCGCGTCTGGCCCTGGCAAAGATGCTCGTGGCCCCCGAGGCGCTCCTGTGCCTGGACGAGCCCACCAACCACCTGGACATCGACTCGGTGGACATGCTCGAGAACGCCCTGCAAAACTTCCCCGGCACCATCGTGCTGATCAGCCATGACGAGCACCTGGTGCGCGCCGTGGCCAACCGCGTCATCGATATCCGCGACGGCAAGGTCACGGTCTACGACGGCGACTACGACTACTACCTCTACAAGCGCGAGGACCTCGCAGCCCGCGCCGCCGCCGAGGCGTCCACGGAGAGCGCGCCTCCGGCGGCCAAGTCCACCAAAGCCAGCGCCGCCCAGGCCGACACCCCCGCCGCGGCGCCTAAACCTGCCGAGGGCAAAAAGACCAAGGAGCAAAAGCGCGCCGAGGCCCAGGCCCGCGCCGCGCTCAACAAAAAACTCAAGGGCGTGCGCAACCAGCTCAAGAAGATCGAGACCGAGCTTGACAAAAAGCGCGCCCGCTATGACGAGCTTATGGAATTGATGGCAAGCGAAGAGCTTTATGCCGATCAGGACAAGTTCAACGCCGCGCTGGGGGAATATAACGGCCTTAAGCAAGAGCTGCCCAAGCTCGAGGACGAATGGCTCGAGCTTTCCACCCAGATCGAAGAGGAGACCGCGCGTGAACTCTCGTAAAGCCGCCGCCGTGACGATGAGCATCATCGCCATCGTCTGTCGCATCTGTGGCATCTTTATGAGCGCGATGACCGTGCTGCTGTGCTTTAGCGGCCTGACCGCCAAGCTGCAGATTGTGGGCTTCGTCGTCGAGCTTTCGCGCGCACTGCCGAGCGCCATCGCCGGCTATGGCGTCATCACCTCACCCTTTGGCGGCGTGTTCCGCTTGGATTACGCCATCGTGGCCGTCATTTTGTTTGTGATCGACTACCTGCTCACGCGCGCCTCGCGCCGCGTCCGCTAGGGGAGTGCCATGACCAGCAGCTACCTCATGAACCTGCTCGCCAGCGCCGTTGCCGTCATCGTGGGTATTGTCATCCACGAGAGCGCGCACGCCGCCGCGGCCTGGGCGCTCGGCGACAAGACGGCCCGTTCGCGCGGCCGTGTCTCGCTCAACCCGCTTAACCACATCGACCCGTTTGGCACCATCCTCCTGCCGCTGCTTATGCTCGCGGCCGGCGGCCCGGTATTCGCCTTCGCCAAGCCCGTGCCCGTCTACCTCAACAACCTCAAGCACCCCAAGCGCGACGAGGTCCTGGTGAGCGCGGCCGGCCCCGCATCGAACATCGCGCTCGCGTGCCTCGCGGCCGCCCTCATGCACGCAGCGTATGGCAACCTCTACGCAAGCATGTCCTTTGCCGTGGCGTCCCAAATCATGAACTTCGGCGCCACCTTTATCGTGGTCAACCTGTCGCTCGCGTTCTTTAACCTCATCCCGATCCCGCCGCTCGATGGCTCGTCGATCATCGTCCCATTCCTCAAAGGCAAGGCGCTCACCAACTACTACCATCTGCAGCAATACGCCATGCCCATACTCATCATCGTGCTGTATCTGCTGCCTATGTGGACCGGCATCGATGTGATCGGCCGCTATTTCGACGTTACCGTGTATCCGCTGGCTGAGCGGCTGCTCGACTTCGCAATCGCCGGCATCTAGGGTAAACTTACAGGTCGACCGTGCAAAACGGTCGCAACTTGCACCCAAACCGCGCCGCGAAGGCGCCGTCAAAGGAGGTCGAAGATGTCGTATCGCGTGTCGACGCAGGTCTACAGCGGACCGTTCGACCTGCTGCTGCAGCTGGTAACTCGCCAAAAAGTAGATATCGGCGCTATCTCCATTAGCGAGGTGGCCGAGCAATACCTTGCCGAAGCCGAGCGCATCGAGACGCTGGACCTAGACGTGGCGAGCGACTTCTTGCTGGTCGCGGCAACCCTTCTGGACATTAAGGCCGCCTCGCTGGTGCCCCAGGAGGCACCGCGCAACACCGACGACGATTACGAGGACGACGACGACCTCGAGGAACTCAGCGCGCTCGACGGCGACGCCCTGCGCGAGGTCCTGATTCAGCGTCTGATTGCCTACAAGCAGTTTAAGGGCGCGGCAGCGGCCCTTGGCGCGCGCATGCAGGCCGAGAGCCGCATGCATCCGCGCGTGGCCGGCCCCGACCCCGAGTTTCTGGGCCTTATGCCCGACTACCTTGCCGGTATTACCCTGCGCGGCCTCGCCGTCATCTGCGCCGACCTGGACGGCAAGCGCCAGACCTTCCTGCTGGAGGCCGAGCACGTGGCGCCGCATCGCGTGCCGCTCGATCTGACGGTGGCCTCGGTCGACCGCTTTACCATGGCGCACCAAACCTGTACCTTCCGTGAGCTGCTGGACGGCGATGCCACCACCGAGCAGCTCGTCGTCACCTTCCTGGCCATGCTGGAGCTCGCCAAGCGCGGTTCGCTCACGCTGAGCCAGGACGAGATCTTTGGAACCATCTGCATCAACCGCGTCGAGGGCGCCGAGGCCTATGTGCCCGGCGAGGGCCCCGAGCTCACCGAATAGGAGCGACCAACCATGTCAACCCTTTCCACGCTGGAGGCAAACAGCCTCAAAGGCGCCCTCGAGGCGCTGCTGCTGGTGTCGAGCGACCCCGTGAGCGCACCCGCGCTGGCTGGTGCGCTGGATATCGCCCCGGGCGAGTGCGCGTCGCTGTTGGCCGAGCTCAAGGTTGAGTACGAGGAGGCCAACCGCGGCTTTCAGCTCCGCGAGGTCGCCGGCGGCTGGCGCCTGTTTACGCACCCCGCCTACCACGACGTGGTCGAGGCCTACGTGCTGAGCTGGGACACACAAAAACTGTCGCAGGCGGCGCTCGAGACCCTGGCCGTCATCGCCTACCACCAGCCCGTCACGCGCGAGGTGGTCAAGGGCATCCGCGGCGTCAACTCCGACGGCGTCATCGCGTCGCTCGTGGACAAGGGTCTGGTGCGCGAGCTCGGTCGCGACCCCGAGCGCGGTCAGGCCATCATCTACGGCACGACCAACGCTTTCTTGGAAAAGTTCGGCCTGCGCTCCACCCGCGACCTGCCCGATCTGGAACAGTTTGCGCCCGACGAGCAATCGCGCCAGTTTATCCGCGAGCGCCTGAGCGGCCGCAGCATTCAGTCCACGCTCGAGGAGCAGGCTGAGGACCTGGACGAAGAGCGCGAACTGATCGATACCGATGTTGAGGACACCGATGACGCAGAGCTTCTGCCCACCGGTGACACCTCGGAGGATTTGCATGACGAGGACTAACGAAGCAGGGGAGACGCGCACCGCACGCGTCGCGGGCGCTACGGCGCCCACAGGCGGCACCCAGCCCGTCTACCCACACACGATGCGCCTACAGCGCTTTTTGGCGCGCGCGGGCGTGGCAAGCCGCCGCGGCTCGGAGGACCTGATGACCGCCGGCCGCGTGACCGTCAACGGCCAGGTCGCGACCGAACTGGGCACCAAGGTCGACGTCGATCGCGACCATATCGAGGTCGACGGCGTGCCCGTCAAGCTCAACCAGGGCGCCGTGTACCTGATGCTCTACAAGCCGACCGGCTACCTCACCACCATGAGCGATCCTCAGGAGCGCCCCTGCGTGGCAGATCTGGTTCCCCGCGACCGATTTCCGGGCCTGTTCCCGGTGGGCCGCCTGGACCGCGACACCACGGGCCTTTTGCTCTTTACCACCGACGGCGACCTGTCGCAGGATCTGCTGCACCCCAGCAAGCACGTCTACAAGACCTATCAGGCGCTCGTGGACGGCCACCTGACCGATCGCGACTTGGAGCCGCTCCGCCGCGGCATCGAGCTCGACGACGGCCTGTGCCAGCCGGCGATCTGCCGCGTCATCACCGCTCGCGAGGCCGCGGCCGTAGCTCCCCAAGGCGTCAAGCCCGGCACCACCGCCGTGGAGGTCATCATCCGCGAGGGCCGCAAAAACCAGGTCAAGCGCATGCTGAGCAAGATCCACCATCCGGTGATCCGCCTGCACCGCTGTAACTTTTCCGGCCTGGAGCTCAAGGACGTGGCCAAAGGCTCGTGGCGCGAACTCACCGACCGCGAGGTGCAGATCCTTAAGGCCGGCGGTATCCCTCCCAAGCAGGCCAACTCCAAACGCGCCGCCGCGCCGGCGACTAACACCGCCAGCCGCACGCGTCACCACGGTAGCCACGGCTCCGCGCCCAAGCGCAACACCTACCGCGAGCGCTACACGGGCTAAGCAATTCGCCGCGCCCCAATGCCCGCGAACCATACCAGCACGTCAACAACCGAAAGGAAGCATTGCATGATCGTCGCCATCGACGGCCCCGCCGGTTCCGGCAAGTCCACTATCGCCAAGGAGATCGCCCGCCAGCTGGGCTTTAACAAGCTCGACACGGGCGCCATGTATCGCGCCGTCACCTTCGCCGCGCTCGACCGCGGAATCGACCTGGACGACGAGGCTGCCATCGATGCCCTCGCCGAGCAGATCGAGATTCGCTTTACCAACGGCACCGGCGAGGACACGCGCCTGACCATCGACGGCAAGGACGCATCGGCTGCCATCCGCACCCCGCAGGTGGACGCCAACGTGTCCAAGGTCTCGGCCTACCCGGGCGTACGCGCCGCCATGCTCATCCACCAGCGCCGCGCCGCCGAGGACCGCGATATCGTCGCCGAGGGTCGCGACATCGGCACCGTCGTGTTCCCCAACGCGCAGGTCAAGGTCTTCCTGACCGCCGACCCGCGTGAGCGCGCCCGCCGCCGCGTGCTGCAGCGCCACCAAAACGACGCCCAGCCGCTTACTGCCGAGCAGCTCGAGGCCGAGGTCGATGAGACCCTCGACGCCCTCAAGCAGCGCGACAAGCTCGACAGCAGCCGCGAGGTCGCACCGCTCGTGCCCGCCGAGGACGCCGTGCACGTCGACTCCACCGCCCACACCATCGACGAGGTCGTACGCATTATCGAGGACCTCATCAACCAAAGGAGGTAGCCCATGCGCCTGTTTAAGCAGACGCCCGAGGATTACTACAACGCTCCCTACGCCGAGTTCCCGGCGCTCATCCGCGCCGTCGTCGTGGTGGTCATGGCTATTCTGTGGGCCTTCTCCAAGCTCATGTGGCGCTGGAAGGTCGAGGACGCCGACCTGCTGTTTGAGCGCCAGGAAGGCCGCGGTAGCGTGGTCATCTGCAACCACACTTCGATGGCCGAACTCTTGGCCGTGGAGACGGCGCTGTTCTTTGGCGGCCGCCGCATCCGCCCCATCTTTAAGTCCGAGTTCGCCAAGAGCAAGATTGTGCGCTGGGCCTTTAGCCGCGTGGGTGGCATTCCCGTCGAGCGTGGCACCGCCGACATGAAGTGTCTGCGTGCCGCCCAGCATGCACTGCAGCGCGGTGAGGACGTCCTGATCTTCCCCGAGGGCACGCGCATCCGCTCGCGCGAGATCAAGCCCGAGGTCCATGGCGGCTTTGCGCTCATCGCCCAGATGGGTAAGGCACCCGTCAACCCGCTCGCCATTTGTGGCTGGTCCGACATCACGCCCAAAGGCAAAAAGCTCATGCGCCCCAAAAAGTGCTGGATCCGTGCCGGCAAGGCCATCTCGCTATCCGATGCTCCGGCCGAGCTCAAGCGCAAGGAGCGCCTGGCATGGTTTGAGTCCGAGGCCATGAGCCGCGTTTACGCCATGCGCGACGACCTGTGCGCCGAGCACCCGGGCAGGTTCTAGCCATGAGCGAGAACGTCATGAATACCGCTGCGGCCGCCGCTGAGGAGGTCGTCCCCACCATCGAGATCGCTGCCCACGCGGGCACTTGCTACGGCGTGCAGCGCGCGCTCGACATGGCGCTGGCCGCCGCGCCGCAGGCAGGGGGGAACGCTCAGGTCCACACGCTGGGCCCGCTCATCCATAACCCCATCGTGGTGCGCGAGCTCGCCGAGGCGGGCGTCGGTCTGGCCGAGACCTTGGACGACGCCGCGTCGGGCACCGTGATCATCCGCGCGCACGGCGTGGTGCCGCAGGTCATCGATGCCGCTCGCGAGCGCGGCCTCGATGTGGTCGACGCCACCTGCCCCTACGTAAAGAAGGTCCACGTGGCGGCCGAGCGTCTGGTGCGCGAGGGCTACCGCGTGATCGTCGTGGGAGAGCCGGGCCACCCCGAAGTCGAGGGCATCCTGGGCCACGCCGGCGATGACGCGCAGGTCGTGAGCTGCGCTGCCGATGCGGACGCGCTGTCGCTCAAGGGCAAGGTGGGCCTGGTTGTGCAGACCACCCAGACCGCGCAGAACCTCGCCGAGGTCGTGGCTGCCATCACCCCGCGTGTGCAGGAGCTGCGTGTGATCAACACGATCTGCGCCGCCACGAGCGAGCGACAGCAGGCCGCCGCCGCACTTGCCAACCGCTGCGACTGCATGGTCGTGGTGGGCGGCAAGAACTCGGGCAACACCCGCCGCCTGGCACAGATTTGCGCCGACGCCTGCGAGCGCACGCATCACATCGAGGAAGCTTCCGAGCTCCAGGCCGCGTGGTTTGCCGACGCTCACCACATCGGCATCACCGCCGGAGCCTCCACCCCGCAAGAACACATCGAACGCGCCGTCACGCGCATCAAGGAGCTTTGCCGCTAACCATGGACCAGACCGTACCCGCATACGCCGCCGAGGTGGCCGATTACGGGCGCAGCCGCGACCCCGAGCCGGGTGAGGGCGCGCTCGTCAAGAACGTGCGTCCCGAATCGCCCGCGTGGGATGTGGGTATCGAGCCGGGCATGCGCGTGCTCACGGTCAACGGTGAGCAGCTTACCGACATGATTGTGTGGCTCTGGGAGGCCGACGATGATACCGTCGAGCTCGAGGTTTTCGACCCGCGCGACGGCACCGTCACCCCCGTCGAGCTCGACCGCTTTCCCGGCGAGGATTGGGGTTTGGAGTTCGATGGCCCCATCTTCGACGGCATGCGTACCTGCGTCAACGCCTGCGTGTTCTGCTTTATGACCATGCTCCCCAAGGGCGGCCGCTCCACGCTCTATATTCGCGACGACGACTATCGCCTAAGCTTTTTGCAAGGCAACTTTGTCACGCTTACGAACCTCACCGACGAGGACGTGCAAAACGTCATCCAGCGCAACATGAGTCCCATGAACGTGTCGGTCCACGCTGTGAGCCCCGACGTCCGCCGTCGTATGATGGGCCGTAACGCTCAGCGAGGCATGGACGTACTCGAGACCATCATGGCCGCCGGCATCGAGATTCACGCGCAGATTGTGCTGTGCCCCGGCATGAACGACGGCGAGGAGCTGGAAAAGACCCTGCGCTTTTGCGAGGAGCACGAGCAAATCACAAGCCTGGGCATCGTGCCGCTCGGCTTTACCAAGCATCAGAACCGTTTTAGCTGGTCCTACAGCGACAAGCCCGAGCTGGCGCGCGAGACCATTGCCATGATCCGTCCCTACCAGGACCGTGCCTTCGAGCGCTTTGGCCGCCACACCTTCCAGATGAGCGACGAGTTCTATCTGGACGCCGGCATCGATCCTCCCGAGGCGGACTTTTACGACGGTTACCCGCAGTACTACGACGGCATCGGCATGATCCGCTCGTATCTAGACGAGACCGACGACGTGCTTGCCGCCGATACCGAGCGTCTGGCCCGCGTCCGCGAGGCCATCGCCGCCCGCAGCCAGCACCTGCTGTGCCTCTCGGGCGCCAGCGCACGCGACACGGTGGCCCGCTTTGTGGAGTCGCCCCAGGGACTCGCCGGCACTGTCACGGCCATCAAGAACCGCTACTTTGGCGGCAACGTGGACGTGACCGGCCTCATCGTCGCGTGTGACATCTTGGAGCAGCTGCCCCAAGATCTGTCGGGGGTTATGCTCTTTGTGCCTAAGCTCATGTTCAACGCTGACGGCATGACGCTTGACGAGTATCATCGTGACGATTTACTCGCAAGCCTTACCAGTCGCGGCGCCGAGGTTCATGTGGTGTCGACCATGCCGCATGAGCTGCTCGATACCCTGGAGCATATCCTTGGCATTGTGCCCGCAGACTCTACTAATTCCGCTGACCCTATCCATTAAAGGAGAGCAGATGAAACCTATCGTCGCCGTCGTCGGACGCCCCAACGTGGGCAAGTCCACGCTCGTTAACCGCCTGGCCCAAACCTCGGACGCCATCGTCCATGAGTCCCGCGGCGTCACGCGCGATCGCTCATACCACACGGCCGATTGGAACGGCCGCGAGTTCACCATCGTCGACACGGGCGGTATCGAGCCGCTCAAGAGCGACGACGTCTTTGCCACGTCTATCCGCGACCAGGCCCTCGCCGCCGCCGAGGAAGCCGCCGTCATCCTGTTTGTGGTCGACGGCCGCACCGGCGTCACCGAGGAGGACGAATCGGTCGCTCGCATGCTCAAGCGCTGCGACAAGCCGGTCTTTCTGCTGGTGAACAAGCTCGACAACCCCGATCGCGAGAACGACAGCATCTGGGAATTCTATTCGCTCGGCATCGGCGAGCCCACGCCGCTCTCGGCCCTGCATGGTCATGGCACGGGCGACCTGCTCGACGACATCGTGGCCCTGTTGCCCGAGGAGGAGGACGAGGTCGCCGATGAGTTCCCCGATGCGCTGAACGTGGCCATCATCGGCCGCCCCAACGCCGGTAAGTCCTCGCTGTTCAACCGCATCCTGGGCGCCGACCGCTCTATCGTGTCCAACATTGCCGGCACCACGCGCGACGCCATCGACACCGTCGTGGAGCGCAACGGCAAGCACTACCGCATGGTCGACACCGCGGGCATCCGCAAGAAGAGCACCGTGTACGAGAACATCGAGTACTACTCGATGGTCCGCGGCCTGCGCGCCATCGACCGCGCCGACGTGGCGCTGCTCGTCGTCGACGCCTCCGTGGGCGTTACCGAACAGGACCAGAAGGTCATGGGTCTTGCCATCGAGCGCGGCTGTGCCATCGTTGTGCTGCTCAACAAGTGGGACCTGCTCGACGACGACCGTAAGCGCGAGGCCTGCATGGAGACCATCGACCGCCGTCTGGGCGTCATGGCTCCCTGGGCCCAGTACCTGCGCATCTCTGCCCTCACTGGCCGCAGCGTCGAGAAGATCTGGGCGATGGTCGACGCAGCCGAGAAGACGCGTTCGCAAAAGATCACCACCTCGCGCCTCAACACGTTCCTCACCGACCTGCGCGAGTTCGGCCACACCGTGGTGGACGGCAAGCGCCGCCTGCGCATGCACTACGTGACCCAGACGGGCATCAACCCGCCGACGTTTACGTTCTTCGTCAACCACAGCGACCTGGTCAACGACACCTACCAGCGCTACGTGGAGAACCGCATGCGCTCGACCTTCGATTTTGCCGGCACGCCCATTCGACTCTTCTTTAGGAAGAAGGAGCAAAAGGATGCATAATCCGATTCTGCTGACCGCCATCTGCGCCGTGGTCTCGTTCTTTATCGGAGCGATTCCGTTTGGCCTGATCCTGGGCCGCGTGTTCAACCACACGGACATTCGCAAGGCGGGCTCCGGCAACATCGGCACCACCAATGCGCTGCGCGTGGCCGGCCCCAAGGTCGCCGCGCTCACCCTGCTGCTCGACTGCCTTAAGGGCGCCATCTGCGTCCTTATCGCGCGTCCGCTCATTGCGAGCGTGGGCTATGGCTTCCCTGTGAGCATCATGGCTCCCGGTGCCGCCGGCGACTGGATGCTCGGCGTCATATGCCTTTCTGCCGTGTGGGGACACATCTTCTCGCCCTACCTCAACTTCCATGGTGGCAAGGGTATTGCTGTGGGCCTGGGTGTCATCCTCGCCTGGTACTGGCCCATTGGCTTGTCGCTACTGGGCATGTTTATCGTGGCCGTTGCCATCACCAAATACGTGTCGGTGGGCTCACTTGCCGCCGCCATCGGTCTTCCCATCGCCTCTTGTGCGGTCTTTCCGTACAGCAGCCTGGGCCTCAAGTTTTGCATGGCGCTGATCGGCATCACCGTGGTGTGGGCCCATCGCGCGAACATCAAAAAGCTCATGGCCGGTAAGGAGTCCAAGCTCTCGTTTACCAAGCGCGTCACCGAGCCCGACGATAAGTAGGAGAGAGTCATGAATGTTGCGCTGATTGGCTCCGGCTCCTGGGGAACCGCCGTCGCCGGCCTTGCCGCCGCGCGAGCCGAGCGCGTGACCATGTGGGCCCATAGTGAGCAGACGGCCGCCGGCATTAACGGCGAGAACCGTAATCCCCGCTATCTGGTGGACTACGTGCTGCCGGAAAACGTTGTCGCCACGACGGACTTGGCCCAGGCGCTCGACGGCGCCGAGGCCATCATCTTTGCCGTGCCCTCCACGCACCTGCGCGACGTGTGCCATCAGGCGGCGCCGTTCATCGAGGACGAGACGCCGGTTCTGTGCCTCACCAAGGGAATTGAGCCCGAGTCCGGCCTGCTCATGAGCGAGGTCATCGCCAGCGAGATCGGCAACGAGCGGCGTGTGGCGGCCCTCTCGGGCCCCAACCATGCCGAGGAGATCTGCCGCGGCGGGCTTTCGGCCGCCGTCATCGCCAGTAAAGACCAGCAGGTGGGGGAGACCTTCAAGGAGCTGCTGCTTTCCACGGCCTTCCGCATCTACCTGTCGCAGGACATGACTGGCGTCGAGGTCTGCGGCGCCATGAAAAACGTCATCGCCATCGTGTGCGGCATCTCCGCCGGCTCGGGCGCGGGCGACAACACGCTTGCCCTCATCATGACGCGCGGTCTGGCCGAGATCAGCCGCCTGGTACACGCTCGCGGCGGTCAGGCCATGACCTGCATGGGACTCGCCGGCATGGGCGACCTTATCGCCACCTGCACTTCCGAGCATTCGCGTAACCGCACCTTTGGCTTCGAGTTCGCTCATGGCGTGTCGCTCGACGAGTACCAGGCGCGCACGCATATGGTGGTCGAGGGCGCCGTCGCGGCCCGCAGCGTGAGCGAGCTCGCCCGTTCACTGGGCGTAGACATTCCGCTCACCTTTGCCGTGGAGCAAACGCTCTACAACGGTGTTACTTTGGATAGGGCGCTCGAGATTCTCACTGACCGCGTCCCATCGCAAGAGTTCTACGGGCTCAACGACTAGCGCAGAAAGGCTACTACCATGGGTACCATTAAAATCGCTCCGTCCGTCCTTTCGGCCGACATGGCCAACCTCAAGGGCGACCTCGACAAGATCGCCGGTGCCGACTATGTGCACTTCGACGTCATGGACGGTCACTTTACCGGCAATCTCACCTTTGGCGTCGACATCCTCAAGGCCGTCAAGCGCTCCACCGACGTGCCGGTCGACGCTCACCTCATGGTTTCGAACCCCGACGAGACCGTCGATTGGTATGCCGATGCCGGCGCCGATATGATTACCGTGCACTACGAGGCCTCTACGCACCTGCACCGCACGCTCACGCACCTGCAGCAGCGCGGCGTCAAGGCCGGCGTGGTGCTCAACCCCGCAACGTCCGTTTGCGTGCTCGAGAGCATCATCGAGGTCGTCGATATCGTGCTGCTGATGAGCGTGAACCCCGGTTTTGGCGGCCAGAGCTTTATCCCGGGCACCATCGCCAAACTGCACGAGCTCAAGGCCATGTGCGAGCGCCACGGCGTGTCGCCCCTGATCGAGGTCGACGGCGGCATCTCTTCTAAGAATATCGCCGAGGTCGTCAAGGCCGGCGCCGATGTCTTAGTGGCAGGCTCCGCCGTATTTAAGTCCGAAGATCCCGCCGCCGAGGTTGCGCTGCTGCAGAAGCTGGGCAACGAGGCCGCACAGGAGGCATAAACCCTTATGACCGCAGGTCAAAACCGCATACCCGTGAATCTTGACTATGCCGCCTCGACGCCCATGCGCGCCGAGGCGCTTATTGCGCAGCGTGAGTACGACGAGAGTGAACTTGCGGGCGTCAACCCCAACTCCCTGCACTCGCTCGGCCGCAAGGCCGCCGCGCGCCTGGAGGTCGCACGCCGCGAGATCGCCCACAGCTTTGGCGCGCGCGTCCGCCCGTCCGAGATCATCCTGACCAACGGCGGCACCGAGGCCAACCAGCTGGCGCTCCTTGGCCTTGCCGAGGGCGCTCGTCAGCGCGACCGAAAGCGCAACCGCGTGATCGTATCTGCCATCGAGCACGATTCGATCCTGGACAACCTGCCGCTGCTGCGTGCCGCCGGCTTTACCGTCGACCTGGTGCAGCCCTGCCGCATGGGCTACATTGAGCCTGCCACGCTTGTCGAGCTGCTAGGCGACGACGTGGCGCTCGTGAGCATCATGGTTGCCAACAACGAGACCGGCGTGGTGCAGCCCATCCGCGAGCTTGCCGCGGCCACGCATACCGTTGGCGCCCTGTTCCACACCGATGCCATCCAGGGGTATCTGCATATTCCGCTCGATGCCGTCGAGCTGGGCGTCGACGCCATGTCCGTCGCCGCCCACAAAATTGGCGGTCCCGTAGCATCTGGCGCACTCTACGTTAAGACCCGCACGCCGCTGCAACCCCGCATCTTTGGCGGCGGACAGGAAGCCGGACGCCGTGCTGGCACGCAGGACCTGCGCACGCAGCTGGCTTTTGCCGCTGCCGCTTCCGCGCTTTTGCCGAATGTTGCCCAGGAGCGCACAACGCTGCAGGCCTTATCCGACAAGCTCTACGCCACGCTTACGGCTCATCCGCGTATTCATGCCACGATGGGCGACTACGCACAGGCCGATCGCCTGCCGGGCATGGTGTCGATCTACGTTGACGGCATGGACTCCGAGGAGCTCATCATCAAGCTCGATGCCGCCGGTTTTGAGGTTTCGGCCGGATCGGCTTGCTCAAGCGGCAGCATGGACCCGAGCCACGTGCTCAGCGCCATGGGCATTGGTCGCGAGCAAGCATTGGGCTCGCTGCGTATCTCGTTTGATGACCGCGTGAACCCTTCCGACCTGGATGAGTTCGCCCAGACGCTGCTCTCGATCGTAGGTGCCGCATGATCGTCTCCGAGCTTGAACGTGCGCTGCTGGCGCGCTACCCCAAGGCGGACGCCGAGGGCTGGGATCATGTAGGGCTATCTGTGGGAGATCCCGCTGCAAAGATCACCGGCGTCGCCTGCGCACTCGACGCTACCGAGGCCAACGTGCACCGTGCTCTCGAGGCCGGCGCCAACGTGCTGCTGACGCATCATCCCATTTATATCAAGGCGCCCGAGGCGTTTTGCCCGGCGGATGTATCGCGTCCCCAATGCAGCGCTGTGTTGTACGAGGCAGCTCGTTGCGGCGTGAGCATCATCTCGCTTCACACCAACCTGGACCGATCGCACGAGGCGCGCGTTCGCCTGAGTGAGTTGCTGGGCGCTGAGCCCATGAGCTCGCTGGAGCATGTGGACGAGCCTGAGCTCACCGGTCTGGGCGCACTCGCGACCCTCCACGACGTCTACAGCCTGCGCGATCTCGCCACCCGTGCCGCCACGGCGTTTGTCAGCGACCCACGCGTATGGGGCGCAGCCGAGCACCCGTGCCGCACCGTCGCCATTCTGGGCGGCTCCTTAGGCGACTTTGGAGAGCTCGCCATCGCCGCGGGCGCAGATGTTATCGTGACGGGCGAGGCAGGCTACCACGTGGCACAGGACCTTGCCTTGCGCGGGCTGCCGGTGATCTTGCTCGGCCACGACCGCTCCGAGGAGCCGTTCGTTGATATATTGATGAACTCTGCAGTTGACGCCGGGGTCGACCCCCGTCATGCGATTAAAATACTGAACCCTTGCCAATGGTGGACTGTGACAAAAGGAGAGAACTTATGAGCGCCGGCGCTACGCTACTCAAGCTGCAACAGATCGATTTGGAGCTCGCCCGCAACAAGAGCGAACTTGCCAATATGCCGGAGCTCAAGGAGCTCGCTTCCAAGCGTAAGACCTATGTAAAGCTCAAGTCCGAGATGACCAAGCTCTACGCCCAACGCAAGGACCTGGACATTGAGCTCGACGATCTCAACACCACCGAGATTCAGACCAACAACGCCATCGAGGCCGCCAAGAAGCGCCACGTCGACGGCTCTGACTACCGCGAGGTTCAGGACCTGGAGAATGAACTCGCCACCCTGGCCAAGCGTCTGGACAAGATTGAGCACACCCGCAAGGACGTCGTTGTCGCCCATAAGGAGGCGCTCGACCGCGAGGCCCGCGCGCAGGCGATCATCGCCAAGTTCGAGGAGGGCGTGAAGGCCGATACCAAGACCGCCCGCGCCAAGGCCGCCGACCTGCAGGCTCAGATTGACACCGCCACGAAGGAGCGCACCGCGCTTGCTGCCACGCTGCCGGCCGACGTGCTCACCGACTACGAGCGTCTACTCAAGCAGTTCCGCGGCCTGGCCGTCGAGACCATCCAGGGCAACATCCCCACGGTCTGCCACACCGCGCTGCAGGCATCGTCCATGAGCGACCTCAACCACGACGGTAACGAGATTACGCACTGCCCGTACTGTCACCGCCTCCTGGTACTCCCGAGCAAGGAAGCCTAGCGATGACGGCGGTACCCAACAATTCAATGCAACTTGAGGGAAAAACGATCCTGCTGGGTATTACCGGCGGGATCGCCGCCTATAAGTCGTGCAATATCGTACGCCTGCTGCAAAAGCGCGGCGCACGCGTCAAGGTCGTTATGAGCGAGCATGCCACGGAGTTCGTGGGGCCGCTCACCTTCCGTGCGCTCACCAACGAGCCCGTTGCCGTTGGTCTGTTCGACGACCCCTCCGACCCCATCCACCATATTTCGCTGGCGCAGGAGCCCGATCTGGTGCTCGTGGCGCCCGCGACGGCCAATATCATCGCCAAGATGGCAAACGGTATCGCCGATGACCTCATCTCCACCACGCTGCTTGCCACGCCGCGACCCATCGTGATCGCCCCCGCCATGAATAACGGCATGTGGAAGGCGCCGGCAACGCAGGCCAACATGGACACGCTGCGCGAGCGCGGTGTTCACGTGGTGGGACCCGGCAGCGGCTACCTTGCCTGCGGCGACGTGGACACGGGACGCATGAGCGAACCCGAGGACATCGTCGAGGCCGTCTGCGAGGTGCTCAATCCCGTGCAACAAGACCTGGCGGGCAAGCGCATCGTCATTACCGCCGGCCCCACGCATGAGCCGATTGACCCCGTGCGCTTCATTGGCAACCGTTCTTCGGGCAAGATGGGTATCGCCCTGGCGGGGGAGGCCGCACGTCGCGGTGCCGCCGTCACGCTCGTGCTGGGACCGACATCGCTCGACGTTCCCCACGGCGTGGAGTGCGTGCGCGTGCAGACCGCCGCTGAAATGCTGAAGGCAGCGCTCAGCGCCTTTCAGACGGCCGATGTGGCCATTTGTGCGGCCGCTGTCGCCGACTACACCCCCGTATCCCCTGCGGACCATAAGCTCAAAAAGGCCAACGAGCGCTTGGATCGCATCAAACTGGTCGAGACGGTCGATATTTTGGCTGAGCTTTCGCGCCAGAAGGGGGAGCGGTGCGTGATCGGCTTTGCGGCCGAGACCGATAACGTCCTGGAGTACGCACAGCGAAAGCTCGACCGCAAGGGTTGCGATGCCATTATCGCCAACGATGTCTCACGCGCCGATTCGGGCTTTGGAACCGATACCAACAAGGCCTGGATTGTGAGCACAACGGGTACGCAAGAACTTCCCGTTCTAACAAAACCCCAGCTCGCAGATACAATTTTGGACTTGCTTCAAAATTTGTAAAAAAGTTCTTGCACAAGTCTAAAGTTTCGGGTTAATATACTCCCTGTTGCGAGCGAGAGCAGAGCAACAAACAAAAGCTTCGGGACGTGGCGCAGCTTGGTAGCGCACTTGACTGGGGGTCAAGGGGTCGCTGGTTCGAATCCAGTCGTCCCGACCAGAAGTTTGCAGGTCAGGCACCTTGTGCCTGACCTTTTTTGTTTTAAGCAATTGCTTAATTTTGTTTAAGCAACAGGGTGCCAAAAATCTACCTGCGCGATAATCGCCTTTTGCGGCTACTTGCGCGTTTTGCACACGCTTGAGCCGATTTATTAACGCGATATGAATCTACATACGCGTAGCTGGTATGCAGCCGAGTACAGGCTGTATTTATCGCGGCGATTAACACAGATATAGCGACTATAACGGACAAGCGTGTCGCTGTATTTATTCCAGTAGTTCACTTGATCGGTGGACAAGTGGGCTGTTGCAACGAAACGCCAAGCAGGATGGGCTCTATACGAGGACGCCGCAGGGTAATGGCGGGGGAGTGCGGCGGGCGCTCTGAGAGCCGCTGTGTGACCCCATGTCTCCTTAACTCGATAATTTGTGTTTCAAGCCACGAATCGGTCGAGCAATTGCCAAAAGAACGGCCCATGCAGGATTGCACGAGCCTTACATCAGATCAAATTTGAGCTAGAAGCACCAAGCGGGGCAGACGCAACACCATCTCGTCGCGGCCTCGGCGAGCGACATATCGCAGTCGAGGTAGACATCGAGGAAGTCGTCAGATCCCGCACAGGGGGACCGCGATGGTGACCACCGCGCCGCCCGAGGGGCTGTTGGCGAGCGAGACAGAGCCCCCGTGGGCGCTCGCGGCCTCGGAGGCGACATGGAGGCCGAGCCCGTAGTGGCGGCCTCCGTCGCGCGAGGAGCGGGACGAGTCGTCTGTGAAGAGGCGCTCGCAGCCGCGTTCGAGGGCGGCGGGAGAGAAGCCCGGTCCGTCGTCGGCCACCTCGATGACGAGGTGTCCGCCCGCGACGTCGCAGGAGACCGCCACGCGCGAGCGCGCGTGCTCGGCGGCGTTGGCCACGAGGTTCGCGGCGGCTCGCGCCAGGGCGGTTCGGTCGAGCGGGGCCTCGGGCGCGCCCGCGACAGCGGG
>NZ_QRJO01000022.1 GCF_003471585.1 Collinsella sp. AM18-10 | reverse complement strand
GGGGACACATGTATGTCAATCCTGGTCTAACAGAGCCTTTTCTTTTGAGCGATATGTTGATTGGGGACAGACTTAAATGAGCGTTTTCACGCATTTAAGTCTGTCCCCAATCAACATTGTGGCGCTCTAGTTGGCTAAAGCGTACAATAGCGCCTATGCGAAAGGGGAACAGATGATCAACGAAACTATGTATGCTCGCGGTGCGGAAAGCTCCATCATCCGTGAGATCTTTAGCTATGGCCTTGAGCGCAAGGCACAGATCGGCGCGGAGAACGTATTCGATTTTTCGCTGGGTAACCCGAGCGTTCCGGCACCTGCCGCCGTGGCTGAGTCCATTAAGAAGGCCTTGGAGCTGCCGAGCGACCAGCTGCATGGATACACGCCTGCGCCGGGTCTGCCGCAATGTCGAGCAGCCGTCGCCGACTCGCTCAACCGTCGCTTTGGCACGAGCTATGAGGGCAAGGACGTCTTTATGACGGTGGGTGCCGCGGCTTCGCTCACCTGCACGCTCAATGCCGTTACGAACCCGGGCGATGAGGTTGTTGTTATCGCCCCGTACTTTCCGGAGTATCGCGTGTGGATTGAGAAGGCCGGCTGCACGTGTGTTGAGGCGCTCGCCGATGAAGATACGTTCCAGCTGAGCGTGGATAACGTGCTCAAGGCGATTACCGATAAGACCGCTGCCGTCATTATCGACTCACCCAACAACCCGACCGGTGCAGTGTATACGCGCGATACACTGACGCGACTGGCCAATGTTTTACGCGAGGTCAACGCCAAGCGCGATTCCGAGAACCCAATCACGCTCATCTCTGATGAGCCGTACCGCGAGATCGTGTACGGTGCCGGGGTGCCTTGGGTGCCCTCGATCTACGAGAACACCGTGGTGTGCTACTCGTATTCCAAGTCGCTTTCGCTGCCGGGCGAGCGCGTGGGCTGGATTTTGGTTCCCAATACCAATCCGCAGGCTGCTCGCCTGATGCCGGCCGTTGCCGGTGCCGCCCGCACGCTGGGCTTCGTGTGCACACCGGCCCTCTTCCAGCGTGTAATCATCGACTGCATTGATGAACCGAGCGATGTCGAGGCCTATGCGCGCAACCGCACCGCGCTTACCGATGCACTAGCGGAGTACGGCTACACCTATGTTGAGCCGGATGGTGCATTCTACTTGTGGGTGAAGGCGCTGGAGCCCGATGCGAATGCGTTCTGCGAGTGCGCGAAGAAGTACGAACTGCTCGCGGTGCCTTCGGATAGTTTTGGCATGCCGGGCTGGTTCCGCCTTGGCTACTGTGTGAGCTACGAGACAATCGTCAACTCGCTGCCTGCCTGGAAGCAGCTGGCCGACGAATATCGTCGAAAGTAAAGCGCTCTGCTTACAATGTTTTACGTGAAACGGGGTTTGGTTTTAAGCCAGACCCCGTTGTCTATGCCGTTGTGTGATTGGGATGAAGCAGTTTTACGACTGCCGAAAGCTATGCGTACAATGAATATACGCGACGGCCATACTGGACAAGGAGACCCGATGCCCTACCTTCTTTCTTGTGATATTCATACTCATACGATGTTCTCTGCGCATGCGTACTCAACCATCGAGGAGAACATCTATTGGGCGGCAGAGCGCGGCCTTCAGGTGCTCGGTTCCGCCGATCATTTAAGCTCGATGGTTACGCCTTGTCCCAATGACCTGCGCAGTTTCCAATTCTTTATTAACCAGGATATCTGGCCGCGCATTTGGAGCGGCGTGCTGGTGCTGCGTGGTGCCGAGGCCGATATCGTTTCGCTGGATGGAGGCCTGTTTGGCGAGGACATTCCCGTTTCGCTCGATATTGCCGGCGATTCGTACAGTCACCAGCATTCGCTGTTCGATTTGGTGACGCGTAATTTGGATTATTTGGTGGCAAGCGTGCATAACCCGCAGTTTGCCGAAGGCGCGACGCTCGCCCAGACAACCGAGATGTACATCAATGCCCTGGATCACCCCAAGGTGTTCATGCTGGGGCATACGGGGCGCTCGGGCGTGCCGTTCGATATCGATGAGGTGCTGCTGGCGGCCAAGGCCAAGCACAAGATTATCGAGATCAACAACCATAGTCTTGAACACGGTGTCGACACTGAGCATTGGGCCGTATGCCGCAAGATCGCCGAGCGCTGCGCCGAGCTGGGCGTGGGTATTGGCGTGTCGACCGATGCCCACATTGGCATGGCCATTGGCAAACTCGATCACGCGCGCAAGATGCTTGACGAGATTCACTTCCCGCTGGATTTGATCGTGACGCGCGACCGCGAGACGCTGCTGCGCGAGATGGCGGCAGCCGGCGTGTGCGACCTGCGCAAGGGGATGTAACGAGACTCATATGCCCAACGAAAGGGGGCGGTTCAAACGGGCCGCCCCCTTCTTGTCCCAAAAATCTACCGGTGTTGGTTAGCGGCGCTCGAGGACCGCGACGGTCTCGGTGTGGTCGGTATGGGGGAACATGTCGACGGGCGTGATCTTGAGCAGGCGATAGCCTCCGTCGAGAAGCTGGTGCAGGTCGCGCTCTTGGGTCACGGGGTTGCAGCTGATATAGGTGATGCGGCGCGGCTTGAGTGCGCAGGCGGCTTCGAGGAACTCGGGGGTGGAGCCGGCGCGCGGCGGGTCGATGGAAAGGACATCGATCCGCTCGTTGTTGTCGGCGGCGTCCAGGATGTAATCGGTGGCGTCGTCGGCCATAAACCAAGCGCTGCGGGTGAGGCCGTTGAGCTCGGCATTGCGACGTGCGTCGGCAATGCCCGCCGGGTTGCGCTCCACGCCGAGCAGCATAATGCCGATGCCCTTGTCCTGGACATCCTTCGCGGCGCACAGGCCGATGGTTCCGCTGCCGCAGTAAGCGTCCATAAGAATGTCACCCTGCTGCAGGTCCATGCCGTCAATGGCAAGTCGATAGAGCAGCTCGGTTTGCTGCGGATTGGTCTGATAGAACGCGGTAGGTGAGATGTCGAATTCACAACCGAGCAGCTGGTCGCGCATGCATTCGGCGCCATAGACGATACGGGTCTCCTCGCTCAAGATGGCATTTCCGGGGCGACCGTTGATGTTCTGAGCGACGGTGACGATATGCGGATCAAGCGCCGCGACGGCTTCAAAGAACTCCTGCGCATGCGGCAGGTCGCGTTGAGCGGTCACGAGGGTGACCATAATCTGGTCGGTGCGCCAGCCGCAGCGAACGACGGCATAGCGAAGCAGCCCCAGATGCTTGTCTTCGTTAAAGGCGGGAATATGCAGACGTTCGGCCTCGCGAGCGATGCCGTTGAGAATCTGACGAGCGCCCGGCGCCTCGACAGGGCATTCAGGAACAGCAACGATTCTGTGTGTCCCACGTTCAAAAAAGCCGCAGCGGACAGCGCCCCCTTTGCCGGGAGCAAACGGAGTGGCAGCCTTATGACGAAAACCACGCGGCGCAGGATATTTGCCCGGGTCTCCCAGGGTGACTCCCATACCGCGAATGGGGTCGACGCTAATGCCCTCGCGCTCGCAGAGCTCAGCAAACAGCTCCTCCATAGCAGCCTGTTTGGCCGCCAACTGCTTCTTATAAGGACGATTGAGCGCCGTGCACCCACCGCAAGCTTTCATGATCGAACAGGGAGACTTGGAGTCCACAACCTTACGCGCAGACGAAACCGGATCTTTATGCGAGCGCTTGGAGCGAGTCTGAGATGCCTTATCCTCGCTCCGACGAGAACTGGGGCGCTTGGCCTTAGCCTTGCCCTTGGCCGACTTACCCTTCGCATCCTGAGACGACTTGGATTTCGTAGAAGATTTTTTCTCCTCCGACCCCTCAGCCGCCTCGATCAAAGCACGACGAGCCTTACGCTCCGCACGAGATTCTGCCATCAATAACTCCACTAATTCATGAATTAAAAGCTGCAAGCATTGTACCGTGCCAAGCTAGTGGACGATATGCAAGCGGCCATTTCATGTCAGCGATAAGTCCAACGACGTTTGCCCGGCGCGGGCGGGGAGCGGCGCGGAATTAAGTTTATCGCGAGTTCCGCACGCAAAGGAAAGCACTTAATGTGCTTTCCGTCTTGCGCAGGACTGTAGAGCAGGAAACTTAATTCCGCGCCGCTCCCCGCCCGCGCCGGGCAGGTACTCCCTTGTACTCTATCCCACTAAAGTGTATGATTCTGAACGTTACATGACTCACTTTACCTAACTAAAGTGCTATCGAGGGGGAATACCATGAATACCGATATGTCTCGTCGTCAGTTTGTTGGTCTAGCCGGCTCGCTCGCCACGGTGCTTGGCCTTGGTCTTGTCGGCTGCGGCGGTGGTGCTGGCAAGGGCTCCGCTGCTGGTTCTGCCGCGGCCAAGGATGTGAAGGGCGCCGCGGAGTCCAAGAAGCTCGTGGTGGGCTTTGACAAGTCCTACCCTCCGTACGGCTTTGTGGGCGATGACGGCGAGTACACGGGCTTTGACCTTGACCTTGCCAAGGCCGTTGCCGATAAGCAGGGCTGGGATGTCGATTACGAGGCCATCGATTGGGATGCCAAGGACACGCTGCTCAACTCAGGCGCCATCAACTGCATCTGGAACGGCTTTACCATGGAGGGTCGCGAGGACGACTACACGTTCTCCGAGCCGTACATGCTCAATGAGCAGGTGCTCGTGGTCAAGAAGGACGCGGGTATCAAGAGCTGGGAGGATCTTGCCGGCAAGACCGTGATTACCCAGACTGATTCCGCTGCGCAGGATGTGCTCGAGGGCGACCAGAAGGATCTGGCCGCGACGTTTGCCACGCTCGATACCATCGGTGAGTACAACACGGCGTTTATGCAGCTCGAGAGTGGTGCGGTCGATGCCGTTGCCTGTGACCTCTCGATCGCTCAGTATCAGCTGGCCGCCAAGCCCGATGCCTATACGCAGCTCGACAAGCCGCTGTCCAGCGAGCACTACGCCGTCGGCTTTAAGAAGGGCGACACCAAGTCGGCCGATGCTGTAACCGAGTCACTCAAGGCGCTCTACGAGGGCGGCACGGTCAAGGACCTGTGCGATAAGTATGCAGATTACGGTCTTTCCTTCGACAACTGGGTTCTGAAATAGCGGCTTTCCCAGGCACTCGATTTTGCCGTTCAAACCGTCGCTTGCGTACATTTAGTACGCGGCGCTCCTCTTTCACGGCAAACTCGAGCACCTGGAAAACCCGCTTTAGCATTGGGTTTGCTGTTCTGTTGTCGCGAAAGAGAGCTTAGGTTGTCTATTCAGGTCATGATGCAGATGCTTGGCCAGGGATTCTTGGTCAGTTTGCAGTTGTTTGTGCTGACGCTGCTGGGGTCGATTCCGCTGGGAATCCCCGTGGCGTTTATGCGCATGAGCAAAATCGCGCCGCTCCGCTGGATTGCGCGCATCTATATTTCGGTGATGCGCGGCACGCCGCTCATGCTGCAGATGTTTGCCATCTACTTTGCCCCGTACTACGTGTTTGGCATTTCGCTCACGCCCGATTCCAAGTGGACGGCGTGCGTTGTGGCGTTCATCATCAACTACGCCGGCTACTTTGCCGAGATCTATCGCTCGGGCTTGCAGTCCATTCCGCGCGGTCAATACGAGGCAGCCGAGGTGCTGGGCTATTCGCGTCTGCAGACATTTTTGTACATTGTGATGCCGCAAGTCGCCAAGCGCATTTTGCCGGCGATGGGCAATGAGATCATCACGTTGGTCAAGGACACATCGCTGGCATTTGCCATTGGCGTGGGCGAGATGTTCTCGACGGCCAAGGCGCTGGTTGCCTCGCAGGTGAGCATGGTGCCGTTTGCGATTGCGGCGCTGATCTACTGGGTTTTCAACTTCGTGGTCGAGATGCTGTTGGGCGCCGCGGAGAAAAAATTGGATTACTACCATGACTAATTCGGTAATGAATATATCGAACGCGCGTAAGGCGTTTGGCGGCAATGAGGTGCTCAAGGATATCTCGCTCGAGGTCAAGCGTGGCGAGGTCGTGGCGATTATCGGGCCTTCGGGTGGCGGCAAGTCCACGCTGCTGCGCTGCGCCACGCTGCTCGAGACGCTCGACGGCGGCTCGCTTTCGTTTGGCGATCTTGCGGTTGTGACGGATGCGGGATCGGGCGCGGTCTATGCGAAGGGCGATGTGCCCAAGCAGGCGCGCTCGCGGTTTGGCCTGGTGTTCCAGAACTACAATCTGTTTCCGCACTATACCGTGATGAAAAACATCACCGACGCTCCGGTCCGCGTGCTCAAGCGCCCGCGCGAGCAGGCGGAGGCACGCGCGCGTGAGCTGATTGCGCAAATGGGGCTGACGGGCAACGAGAACAAAGTGCCGTGTGAGCTTTCGGGCGGTCAGCAGCAGCGCGTGAGTATTGCCCGCGCCCTGGCACTCGACCCGGAAATCTTATTCTTTGACGAGCCGACTTCGGCGCTCGATCCCGAGCTGACGGCCGAGGTACTGCGTGTCATTAAAGACCTTGCCGCGCAGAATATGACGATGGTGATTGTAACCCACGCAATGCAGTTTGCGCGCGATGTTGCCGACCGCGTGGTCTTTATGGACGGCGGCCGCATTGTCGAAGAGGGTTCTGCCGAGCAGGTCATCGACCATCCACGCGAGCAGCGCACCCGTGAGTTCTTGAGCCGTATCGAGGGATAGGCTCAGGTATTTACTCAACCATTAATTGAGGCGAAGCCGCCGCAGGTCTTACGGTCTGTGGCGGCTTTTTGTTTGCATCGACGGGGTTCAATAATCGCCTCACAAGCTTGTCTCTTCCTCTCGCCGCCTGTATTCATACGTGTGCCGAAAGGTATGCATGGACAGCCGCCCGTGAGGGTAGGGTGGTGGCATAGGACATTTGGAGGGTGAGTCGGCTCGGCTGCCGACCATGCTGCTCCCGGGATGGCACCGACCGCGAACTCTCCCCGTTGGCGTCGCGCATTGCGCGCGGCCCTGCAAGGAGGTCATCATGGGTGCTCCCAAGACCGGTAACGTAAGGAACGTGGTGCTCGTAGGCCAAGGCGGGGTGGGCAAGACTTCACTCGCCGAAGCCATGCTCCACCTTTCCGGCAAGACCGCCCGCCTGGGCGGCCACGACGGCACCAAGCCTACGCTCGACTATGACCCCGAAGAGGTCAAGCGTGCATTTTCCATCTCGACGACCATCGCGCCGATCGACTGGAAGGGCGCGCGCATCAATGTGCTTGATGCCCCGTGCTACCCCGATTTTATCGGCGACGCCTTTGCCGCGATGAGCGTCTGCGAGACGGCTCTGTTTGTGGTCGACGCCGAGGCCGGCCCACAGCCTACGACGGTTAAGCTCTGGTATGCCGCCGAGGACCTGCGTCTGGCGCGTGCGGTGTTCGTAAACCGCCTGTCGCGCTCCGAGGCCAGCTTTGCGACCACGATGGACCTGCTGCAGGAGCGCTTTGGCACGCGCCTGGGCGCCGTGACCCTTCCCTGGGGCGAGGGCGAGGACTTTGACGGCATCATCGACCTGGTGCGCATGAAGGCGCGCCATTGCAACGGAGCCGAAGCCGTTGAGTCGGAGATTCCCGAGGAGTATCGTGCCCAGGCCGAGGAGGCCCATGACCATCTGTGCGAGTTGGTGGCCGAGGCCGACGATGAGCTGATGATGAAGTACTTGGAAGGCGAGGAGACGCTGACGCAGGAGGAGCTTGAAGGCCTGCTGTCGAAGGCGATTGCCGAGCGCATATTTGTGCCGGTCTTTGCGGGCGATTGCATTAAGGAACAGGGCGTCAACTCGCTGATGGACGACATCGCGACGTACTTCCCGGCGCCGACCGACTACGGCGAGATGCCGCTTATCGACGGCGATTCGCTCAAGATTTCGAGCGACGATGATCGTCCGGTGGCGTTTGTGTTTAAGACCCTGGCCGATCCGCAGCAGGGTCGCATCAGCTTTATCAAGGTGCTGACGGGCACGCTTGAGCCGGGCCTTGAGCTGGTCAACGCCCGCACGCGCAAGAGCGACCGTCTGGCTCACCTGTATGTGATGTGCGGCCGCGACATGACCGAGGTCGGGCACGCGTATGCTGGCGACATCATCGTGGCGCCCAAGCTGGCGGCCGAGACGGGCGATACGCTCTCGATTACCGGTAAGGTCGAGGCGGCGGCGTTTAAGTTCCCCAACTCGCAGTACCGCATCGCCATTGAGGCCGAGAATCGCGGCGACGAAGAGAAGCTCTACACGTTTATCGAGAAGGCCTGCAAGGCCGATCCGACCATGAGTATCGACCGCGACGAGGAGACCGGGCAGACCATCATCTCGGCGGTGGGCGAGGCGCAGGTTTCGGTGCTGCTCAACCGTTTGGAGGACCGTACCAAGGTTGTGGCAAAGAGCGTGCCGATCCGCATTCCGTATCGCGAGACCATCCGCCGCACGGCAAGTGCCCAGGGTCGTCATAAGAAGCAGACCGGTGGTGCCGGTCAGTATGGTGACTGCTGGCTGCGTGTGGGGCCGCTTATTGGGCCCGACGGCACGAGCGACGGCTACGAGTTTGTGGATGAGGTCGTGGGCGGCCGCATTCCGCGCTCGCTGATCCCCGCCGTGGACAAGGGCGTCCAGGAGACCATGAAGGACGGCATTATTGCCGGCTATCCGCTCACGGGCATTCGCGTCGCGGTGTACGACGGCTCGTATCACAGCGTCGACTCCAACGAGATGGCGTTCCGCGCGGCGGCCCGCATCGGCCTGCGCAAGGCGTGCGCCGATGCCGACCCGGTGGTGCTGGAGCCCATCGAGGAAATTACGGTGACGATCCCCGAGAGCTATGCCGGCGCCGTGATGGGCGACATCTCGGCCTCGCGCGGTCGCGTGACAGGCATGGAGACCGACGAGCGCGGCGATACCGTGGTCATTGCCCAGGCGCCGCTGGCCGAGCTGACGGATTATTCGACGCGCCTGCGCTCTATCACGCGCGGCACGGGCGACTTTACCATGAAGCCCGCAGGCTATGAGCAGGTGCCTTATGACGTTCAGGCCAAGCTGGTCGAGCGCTATGAGGAGGGCCGCGCCAAGTAGCGTGTGGCTTTGTCTGCAACATGCATGCCGATGCAAGGGCCGCTCTGGGTAATCCGGAGCGGCCCTTTTTGATCCCTGGGGGATGCAAATCGGTTCTTGTCGTGGTTAGGGCTAGTCCCCCGAGGCCTGGTTGCGGCCGGTGGCGTAGTCAATCTGCACATGCGGTTGCAGGTTGTAGCAGTACACGTGGAAGCACAGCGTTTTGCCGTGGTCCTCGACCGACTGTGCCTCAAGGCGCACGCCACGGCAGACAAGTTCCTCTTCGTTATACATGGGTGTGACGCGATAGAGCACGTGGTTGCCCGTGTCGTGGATGTAGCCGAGAATCTGCTCTTCGAAGGGCAACATGCCTGTCTCGTTGAGATAGCTAGTACCGGTGAGGAGATTTTTGCGGTTGGCGTTTTCGCCGCAGAGCGACCAGGCGATAAGGTGACAGCGGTTGTAGAGGCTCTGGCCTGGAATAAAGTCGTAGCGCTGCTGGTGCCAACCGGCGGGATGGATGCGCGAGATGTCGCCGCGCTTGCCTTGGCCGAGCGATTCGGGTCCTATGCAGGCGAGCGCTTTGCGGGTACGGCCCAGGCTGTCGAGTTTAGAGAACTTCTTAAAGCAGCCCTCTTCGGTGGCCCGTTCGTATTCATCGAGCGTGAACGACGGCGTGCCGAGCGGATGCGTGCCGTCGGCGCGGAGGGCAACGTAGGGGTTGCCGGCGTAGTCGGGAATGCTGCTGAGATATACGCCGCGGGCGCGGTTGAGGTCGGGGTTTTCCACTTCGTCGACGGGGGTGGCGTTCGAAGAGACATCGTCAGCGGTGCCGGTCGTGGCGGATTCGGAGCCATCGCCGGAGTCCTCGGAGCTCGCTGTTCCCGATTCGAGCCGGGCGACCAAGTCCGCTTCGTCGTCGGTGCGGTTGGGGCTCTCGCTTTGCTTCTCGGCTAGAGCCGCCGCCTGCTCATCGCTTTGCGGCGAGAGCAGCTTGGGCGCCCCGTCGAGCGATCCCGTAAACAGCGCAAAGCCCAGCACCACGGCGGTGCCGATGGAAAGTACTTGCTTGTAGGCGGACTTGCGCGACATTGCGGCTCCTGGCTAGATGGTTGGGAATCTACCAGTCTAGCAGGTGCCGGCAGGGGCCGTTCTATCGAACAAATACTCAAGATTTGGGATAGACGTTACTGATTCATTTGCCTCATATGGAGCTGCGACGGTTGTGCATATGGAGCTATTCGGCGTTTCCCCAGATAAAACCTGCCAAAATAAACCTGTCCCTTTTCAGCAGCTTGGCGCGATATGATATATACGTTATATACAAGTTGCAAAGTGGGGTGGGGTTGCGGTAACGCAAGCCGGCGAAGGGGGCCGATATGATCAAGGCTGTCATTTTTGACATGGACGGAACGTTGATCGATACCGAGCGCTTGGACATGAGGGCATGGAAGGTGGGCGCTGCCGAGCTGGGGGTTGCGATTGATGATGCGCTGGTCCACCAGTTTATCGGTCGCTCGATGCCTGATGTCAGGGACATCCTTGAGGAGCATTACGGCAGCCGCGAAATCGTCGAGACGGTCGAAGCCCACTACAGGGATGCTCTCGACGAGATGGTCAAGACCGATCTGGAGCTTAAGGCCGGCGCCGCCGAGTGCCTGGACGAGCTGCTGGCTGCGGGCTATCACGTGGGTCTTGCGACGTCGTCGCGCCGCGTTGCGGCCGAGCGCAACCTTAAGACGGTCGGCCTCTTTGATAGGTTTGAGACGGTGACCTGCAACGAGGATACCCTGAACGGCAAGCCCGATCCCGAGATCTACCTGCTCGCCTGCGAGCGCGCGGGCTTTGCTCCCGAGGAATGTGCGGTGGTCGAGGACTCACGCAATGGCTGCGTCTCAGGCATCACGGCCGGCTGCCATGTCTTTGCCGTGCCCGATATCTTGCCGCTGCCGCAGGACGTGGCGGACGGCTGCGAGGCCGTGCTCGATACGCTCTTTGAGCTGCCGGCAGCGGTCAGGGCAGTGCGCTAAAGGCATGCGCCGAGGTTGATGACGGTAGCTTCGGCGTGGCCCCGCTTGCGTTTTCCCAGATAAAACCTGCCAAAATAAACCTGTTCTCTTTTGGTAGGTTGGCGACAATTTATGTAGCCCAGGTTGAGCATAAGCGAGCGAGCGGGTTCCGGGTGCGGCAAGGTGACGTGAAACAAGCGGGCGCTGACCTTTTGGTCGCGCCCGTGAAGTTGAACGTCAGTTTGCCGTGCCCGGAACCCGCGCAGCGCCGAGCGGTTACGCCGTTTGTAAAACGGCGTAACTTAAAGGTTCATGTTGCCGTGGATGTAGGGGGTGACCTCGGGGGAGATATGGCCGCAGCCTAGGTTGCGCAGGGCAGATTCGATGGCGGCGGGAAGCGGGGCCTTGCCCTCGTCGTTGACCGCGGTCCTGCCGAGGGCGGCGATCTTGGCGACGTCTGCCGGCGCGGCCTCGATATGCATGCAGCCGCCGACGAGGCGTGCGCGGACCTGGTCCAGGCCAAGGTCGTGCAGGTAGTCCTCACAGGCGCGGATTACATCGACCTTCTCGCGCGTGAGCTCCTCGCCCGTGGGGACACGCGTGGCCAGGCAGGCTCCTGCCGGCAGGTTCCAAACGGGATAGCCCCAGGCGCGCAGCAGCTCGCGCTCTTCGTCCTTGGTAAAGCCGACCTCCATGAGGGGCGAGCGCACGCCGAGCTCCTGGGCGGCGCGCATGCCGGGGCGGTAGTCGCCGCGGTCGCTTGCGTTGCTGCCGTCGATGACGGTGGGAAAACCCAGCGACCTGGCGTGGTTGACGATGGCGGTAAAGCCGGCGCGCTTGCAGTGGTAGCAGCGGTCGGCATCGTTGCAGGCTACTTGGGGGAGCCGCAGCTGATCGACCGAAAGATTGAGCACGGGGAGCTTAAAATGCGGCCCTTCATTGGCCTGCCCGTCAACGGACCGCTCAAACGAAGCCTGCTCGGGCGTGCCGATGAGCGGCGTGGTGAGGTGAACGAGAAGCGTGCTGGCGGGCATGATGCGGGCGCAGACCGCGGCCAAAAAGCTGCTGTCGACGCCACCGGAAAAGCCGATGGCGACGCGTCCGTATGCCAAAAGCAGCTGCTCGAGCGCTGCGAGTTTGTCCTGAAGCCCCTCTGCAGGTGCGGTGGTGTCTGAAAGCATGAATCGATCCTTGCCGTTGAGTACTCGGTCGAAAACTATAATCCTACCGAGCCACTTGTCATAAGACTTCTATCTATGTAACGAAAGTGCAATATGCTATATACGTTATATACAAGTTTACAGGTGCGGTAAAGTTGCGGGAGTACAGCAGCGCGAAGCGATGGGGGACCGATATGATCAAGGCTGTTATTTTTGATATGGACGGAACGCTGGTCGATACCGAGCGTTTGGGTATCAAGGCGTGGAAGGCGGGAGCGGCCGAGCTGGGATTCGCGATTGATGATGCGCTGATCCATCAGTTTATCGGTCGTACGCTGCCCGATGTCATGGGCATCCTTGAGGAGCATTACAACAGCAGCGAAACCGCTGAGGCGATCTATCGTCGTCACAAGGAGATTCGCGACGAGATGGTCAAGACCGACCTGGAGCTTAAGGCCGGCGCCGCCGAGTGCCTAGACGAGCTGCTGACCGCGGGCTATCACGTGGGTCTTGCGACGTCGTCGCGCCATGTTACCGCCGAGCGCAACCTTAAGACGGTCGGCCTCTTTGACAAGTTTGAGACGGTGACCTGCGGCGAGGACGTCGCACACGGCAAGCCCGATCCCGAGATGTACCTGCTCGCCTGCGAGCGCGCGGGCTTTGCGCCCGAGGAGTGTGCCGTGGTCGAGGATTCCCGCAACGGCTGCGTCTCGGGCATCACGGCCGGCTGCCACGTCTTTGCCGTTCCCGATATCGTGCCGCTGCCGCAGGACGTGGTGGATGGCTGCGAGGCCGTTCTCGATACGCTGTTCGATCTGCCGGCCGCGGTCAAGGCCGTGCGCTAGCGTTTGCACGCGAGTCGCCATGCCCCGCGCCCGATCCCGCAGGACGGTGACGGTAACGGCGCCTGCGTGGAGGCGCTGACGCAGTCAGCCCCTCTTATCACGCCAAGATTGCTGTTTTGGCCGATAAGAGGGGCATTGTGCTTTAAGCGACTGGGGCTGCGGCCTTGGTAAGGAGCTGGCGGAGGGTTATGACGTTACAAGTTACTCCAGGAGCCAGTCGATCACGTTGCGCTTGCGGACTCCTTCGTAGTTCGCAAGCGCAAACAGCGTGTCGAGCGTAAGAAGCGTCTTGGGGTAGTTGTCTCGGACTTTCTTAAAGGGGGCCAACTCTCGATCGAGGGTAGTTTCGTCGAGCGTTGTGGCTGAAACCTGAAAATAGGCTGTCTCGTCTGACTTTAGGGCAACAAAATCAATTTCCCCGCCGTCGATATCGCCCACGTAGACGTCGTATCCACGGCGTAGGAGCTCGAGATAAACAACATTTTCGAGGATATGACCGATATCGCTGCTTTGGGTTTTGACGAGAGCGCCTCTAAGTCCAAGGTCAACGGCGTAGTATTTGCCGTTTGTTGAAAGAAGCTGCCGACCGCGCACGTTATAGCGCGGAGCAAAGTACAGCACAAGGCTGTCTGTTAAGCCTTTGAGGTACTTGGCTACGGTTTTCTGGTCGGTTTTGTTGCCGTTGGACGAGAGCGTGTCGGAGATTTTTTTAATCGAGATCCGGTTTCCAATGCTATGGAGTAGGAACTTGGTGATATCGCGCAGGGTCGGGACGTCCGAGACCTTCAGGCGTTCGATAACGTCGCGTATGACGATGGCATCGTAGAGGCTCATAAGATAATCGCGCGCCTGGGGTCCCTGAATACCCGTCTCGGCGATAAAGGGAAAAGAGCCCCTGGTTATGTACTCGTCAAACAACTGCGCGGGAGCCTTTCCGTCATTGGTTTTTGCCGAGCAAAACTCTTTAAAGGATAGGGGCAGCATCTTGAGCTCTACGTAGCGGCCGGAGAGCAAAGTTGCCAGCTCGCTCGAGAGCAGATAAGCGTTGGAACCGGTTATGTGGAGGTCGACATTGTCCTTGATAAAAAGACTGTCGACGGCTTTTTCGAAATGCTCGACGTGCTGTATCTCGTCCAGAAAAACGTAGTTCATCTTATCGGGGACGAGTCTGGCGGAAATGTAGTCGTAGAGCGCTCTATACGACGTAAGCGACTCGAACTCCAGGTCTTCAAAGTTGAGGGATATAACCTGGTCGCCTGTGATTCCATGATCGCGCAGGTAGCTACGGTAGATTTCGAATAGCTTTGATTTGCCGGACCTTCGCACGCCCGAAACGACCTTGATGACGTGTGAGTCTTTCCACGAAATGAGCCAGTCGAGGTACTGTTTGCGATCAATCAGATTCATGAAACCCCTTTCTTGGCGAGAAAAAACTGGAGCAAAATCAATACTTATAGGAAATATCTAAAAATATGGAATTGAGTCTATTTTAACAAAAAAGCTAATGAAAAATGGATTACATTCCATAAATATCCGTAGCCGCAGGTCCGGCTAAACGGGGAGGGCACATGGGGCCAGTAAAAAACGCCGCAGCGGGCCTGTTTCCGTTGCGGCGTTTTTTTGTCACAAGTAGGCGCCTAGGTTGATGTCGGTTGTTGGGACCATGGGTTGGCCCGTCGGGTGCGGCTTGGCATTTTGGGTGCTTACGCGCTCGAGCAAGAAGGGACGCACGAGCTCCTGACGGTTAATGTCCTCGCTGGCCGTGACCGTGGTGACGGTGCGCGCGGCGGAGCCGATGCGGACTCGTTTGGTCTTGGCGGCAGGTTTATCCTCGATTTGCTCTATGAGCAATTGAACGCCCTTGCGGCCAATCTCGTAGCCCGGGGGCGCTACCGTAGTGAGCGGGACCGATCCGCTCCATGCAAGGGGGTTGCCGTCGCAGCCGGCCACGCGGACCTGCTCAGGGACGGAGATGCCTTTGTCGGTCAGCGCTGCGATAACGCCCGAGGCCAATACGTCGGTCAGGCCGATGACAAAATCGGGGCGCTTGTCATCAGGGCGCTCGGCAAGCTGGGCACCGATGCTGTAGCCGTCGGCAGCGGTATTCCATTCGCCGGCGTCGATGACTTCGATCTTGATATCGGGATGCAGGGCGAGGGCCTTGTGGATGCCAAGTACGCGCAAGGTGAGCTGCATAAATGCCGCTCTGCCCACAACGGTGATATGGCGTGCGCCACGGGCAACGGCGAGCTCGGCGATAATGCGGCCTTGTGCCTCGTTGTCGGCAGCCACGTAATAACCGGGCTCGGAGCAGTGGATGTCCAGATGGACGATCGGCACGGGCATCTTGGCCATGGCGGGGTGCCAGTCGGGGGACGCCATGGGCTGAACCATGACGCCGGACATCTGCGTGCCCATAAAATAGCGCAGGTAATGATCCTCGAGAATGTCGTCGTTATCGGCATTGGCGATGAGCAAGTCATAGCCGTGCTTGCGTGCCTCGTTGTGGGCACCGCTGGCAATCTGGAGCGAAAAGCCGTGGTCGAGACGGGGGAGGACAAGGCCAAAGGACTTAGTGGTGCCGCCGGCCAGCTGGCGAGCGCTTTGGTTGGGCAGGTAGCCAAGGCGATTGATGGTCTCGTTGATGAGCTTGAGGGTCTCGGGGCGCAGCTTTTCGGGGTGGTTGAGCGCGTTGGATACCGTGCCCAGCGAGACCCCCGCCTCGCGCGCGACGTCGCTGATTTTTACCTTTGCCATAGCGGCCCCTTTGATGCGTTTCAAGTACAAGGCAGATTGTAG
This sequence comes from Collinsella sp. AM18-10, assembly GCF_003471585.1. Taxonomy (GTDB): domain Bacteria; phylum Actinomycetota; class Coriobacteriia; order Coriobacteriales; family Coriobacteriaceae; genus Collinsella. Next base: position 7,829 of record NZ_QRJO01000022.1, on the reverse strand, counting down.
CATCCCAAACCTACCAAAAAGGGACAGGTTTATTTTGGCAGGTTTTATCTGGGGAAACGCCGTCGCCAGCGCGACCACCACAAAGGTGCCTGTCCCCATTGTGGTGGTTTGGACCGGCTGGGCATGTGTGCATCGGGTGGTATCTAAGTTGAGATACCACTTCTGGTATATCAGCTTGCGTTTGCGTGAGTACAATACTCGAACGTCGTACGTCTCAGCGCCCCTTGTGCGTGGACGTCTTGCAGTCACGCGAACGAAGGGATTTATCCTATGTGCGGAATTGTCGGCTACACCGGCTCTGATATTGCAAAGAACATCCTGGTCACGGGCCTCAAGCGTATGGAGTATCGCGGCTATGACTCCTCGGGCGTTGCGCTCGAGGTGGGCGAGGGCGCCGCGGCGCACCTCGACGTCATCCGCCGCGTGGGCAAGGTCGCGGGCCTGGAGAGCGAGCTTTCCAACATCGACAGTGACGCTACCTGCGGTATCGGCCACACCCGTTGGGCCACCCACGGCAAGCCCTCCGTCGTTAACGCCCATCCCCACACCAGCTGCGACGGTCGTATCGCCATCGTCCACAACGGCATCATCGAGAACTTCGCCGAGCTGCGCGAAGAGCTGGAGGGTCGCGGCCACCACTTTAAGAGCGAGACCGATACCGAGGTCTTCGCGCATCTGATCGAAGAGGCCTATGCCGAGACGCACGACCTGATGGCCTCCGTGCGCGAGGCTTGCACCCACGTGGTCGGTGCCTATGGTCTGGCCGCCGTGTGCGCTGACGAGCCCGGCGTGATCGCCGTAGCCCGCAAGGATTCCCCGATTGTGGTCGGCGCGGGCGAGACCGGCGCCTATGTCGCCTCCGATGTCATCGCGCTCATCGACGCCACCCGCGATGTCGTGGTGCTCGAGGACGGTCAGTTTGCCAAGCTCACGCTCGCAGGCGTCGAGTACACCGACGAGGCCGGCAACGTTATCGAGCCCAAGGTCACCCACATCGACTGGGACCTGGACATGGCCGAAAAGGGCGGTTATCCCGACTTTATGCTCAAGGAAATCCACGAGCAGCCGCGCGTCGTGCGCGACACGCTGGTCGGTCGTATGACGCCGGCCGGCGAGCTCGACATCGACGAGCTGGGCCTTTCGCTCGAGGAACTCAACGACATCGACCGCGTCTACGTGATCGCTTGCGGAACCAGCTATCACGCTGGCCTCATTGCCAAGAATCTCATCGAGGGCTGGGCTCGCATTCCCACCGAGGTTGAGGCGGCCAGCGAGTTCCGTTATCGCAATCCCATCATTACGCCGACGACGCTTGTCGTTGCCGTGTCCCAGTCGGGCGAGACAGCCGATACCCTTGCCGCCATTCGCGACGCGCGCATCAAGGGCGCCAAGGTCTTCGGCATCACCAACGTGGTGGGCAGCCCCGTGGCGCGTGAGAGCGACGGCGTCATCTACACCAAGGCCAACAAGGAGATCGCGGTCGCCTCGACCAAGAGCTTCATCGGCCAGGTCGTGAGCCTGACGCTGCTGGCTCTGCTGCTAGCGCAGGTCAAGTACCGCCTGACCACCAAGCAGGCGCGCATGCTGTTCCGCGAGCTTTCCGATACGGCCGAGCAGATCCAGTGGATTTTGGATACCCAGACCGAAGCCGTTCATGAGGCCGCCCTGCTGTGCAAGGACGCGCAGTCGGCGCTGTTCGTGGGCCGTGGCATGGGTGCCGCTATTTCCTACGAGGGCGCGCTCAAGCTCAAAGAGGTCAGCTACCTGCACGCCGAGGCCTACGCCGCCGGCGAGATGAAGCACGGCCCCATTGCCCTGATCGACCCGGGCTTCCCCGTCATCGCCGTGGCTACCAAGAGTGCCACCTACGACAAGACCGTGTCGAACCTTATGGAGTGCAAGGCGCGCGGCGCCAAGGTCATCGTCGTTGCCACTGAGGGCGACGAGGAGATCAACAAGATCGCCGACTGCATCATCCGCGTGCCGGCAGTCCGCGACGTGTTCAGCCCCATCACGGCGAGCGTCCCGCTGCAGTTGCTCGCTCGCGAGGTGGCCATCCTGCGCGGTTGCGACGTTGACCAACCTCGCAACCTGGCGAAAAGCGTCACGGTAGAGTAGTTGGTTCCGCCGTTCTAGTGACCGAGGCCCGGCTCCGTTGCAGCGGAGCCGGGCCTTGTTGCATTTGCCCAGATAAAACCTGCCAAAATAAACCTGTCCCTTTTTGGCAGGTTAGCGGAGCTTGCTGGTCTCGAAGTACTCGGGGAACTGGTCCAGAACCTCGGTTTGGTTGCGGAACATCATGTGCAGGTGCTTGCTGACCAAAAAGCTCGCTTCGATGGGGTCGCGACCGGCGATAGCGCGGCGAATCTGCTTGTGCTCGTTCACGATGTCCCGATTGTCGAGAACCTGCGTGGCGGCGCGCAGCCAGCGGAAGCGCTCCAGGTCGGCATTGGTCTCTTCGAGCCACGACCACACGGTGCTGCGACATGCGATGCTAAAAATCATGTGATGCATGAGGTTGTCGCTTAAAAAGAAGCCGATGCGATCCTCTTCGGCCATGGCCTTTTCCTGCAGCACGATGGCGCGGTCGAGCTGCTCGATGCCGGCCGACGTGGCGCGCGCACAGCACTCCACAATCACCTGCTTTTCCAGATGCTCGCGGATGTAACAGGCACTCTCGGCAAGGGTGAGGTTGATGGGTGAGACGTAGGTGCCGCTCTGGGGCACGGTGCGCACCAGGCCTTCCTGCGCCAAGCGAACCAAAGCCTCGCGCACGGGCGTGCGCCCCATATCCAGGTCGTCGCAAAGTTGCTTGACGCCCAGCTTTTCGCCCGGCTTGTAGTCCAGGTAGACGATTTTGCGTCGAATGGTGTGGTAGGACTGGTCCTGTAGGCTCGTTTCCTGCTCGCCGACGTGCATCGATTCTTCCATAGCGCCTCGCAACTGTTCTATCAAACTCATATGTCAGTTGTTAATTATGCCGCGAATCAGCTTTCCGCGGTGGGTAATTCGGCTGTTGCCCAAGAACTATTGCGGCATCTTAGTCTTTGTTTACGCAAGGCTGCGCTCAATGTTGCCGTATCATAAGCCGTCGCAAACGTGAAAGAGAAAGAAGGAATCCCATATGCAACTGGCGAATATCGTACGCGAGCGCTGGAAGGGTGTCTTGTTCTGCCTGATCATCGCTATCCCCGCAACGCTGCTCGGCAAACAGATTGAGGTGGTCGGTGGGCCGGTATTCGCCATCCTCTTTGGCATGGTTCTGGCGCTCGTCTTTCCCAAGAATCATCGCGAACAGCTCGCCGCCGGTGTCACCTATACGTCTAAAAAAGTCTTGCAGTACGCGGTTATCCTGCTTGGCTTTGGCATGAACCTCTCCCAGATTCTGTCCAAGGGCGCCCAGTCGCTGCCGATTATCGTGGCGACGATCTCGACCTCGCTTGTCGTCGCCTTTGTGCTCTGCCGCGTCATGAACGTGCCGGGTAAGATCGCGACGCTTGTGGGTGTGGGTTCGTCGATTTGCGGCGGTTCTGCCATCGCCGCGACCGCGCCCGTCATCGATGCCGACGATCGTGAGATTGCCCAGGCTATTTCGGTCATCTTCCTGTTTAACGTTATCGCGGCGCTCGTGTTTCCGACGCTCGGCGGTATGCTCGGGCTGACCAACGAGGGCTTTGGCCTGTTTGCCGGCACCGCCATCAACGACACTTCGTCCGTAACGGCTGCGGCGAGCGCTTGGGACAGCATGCATCCCGGCGCCAATGTGCTCGAGAGCGCCACGGTGGTCAAGCTCACCAGGACGCTGGCCATTATTCCCATCACGTTGGTCCTCGCATGCTGGCAGATGCATCTGGCGCGCAAGGCCGGCGGCGACGCCAAAAGCACGTTCTCGCTTAAACGCGCGTTTCCCATGTTTGTGCTGTTCTTTGTGCTGGCGAGTGTAATCACCACGGTGCTTCAGCTTCCCGTGTCCATCACGGCGCCCATCAAGGAGCTGTCGAAGTTCTTTATCGTGATGGCCATGGCGGCTATTGGCTTTAATACCGATATCGTCGAGCTGGTCAAAAAGGGCGGCAAGCCCATCGCGCTGGGCTTTTGCTGCTGGATTGGCATTGCGTGCATGAGTTTGGGAATGCAGCACGTGCTGGGAATCTGGTAGAGAAGTAGCTTATTTGCGTGCTGCATGTTGGTGAGCGCATCCTCGCGGTGGAGCGATAGGAGCTCTTGCGGGTATGGCTTGTCCGCAGGTTTATAGGTCCCGAAGAGCTCTTATCGCCCCGCCAGGATGGCGATGCGGGGCAACTCATATATTCGCAGGACGGCGGCTTCTGCCCTATAGTGTTTGGTGGGCAATATCGTTCAATTTTGAAACACTCGCCCGCGCGGCCGTCGGTGGCGGCGTGGCGTCGAGGACGGGGCGCAATATGAACAGTGACGCCAAGCTACAAATCTTGATCGAGGCCTTGGCCGCTGCCGGGGCCTCGGCGTTGGCAATCGATGGGCACGGACACGTAGCGATTTCGACCATGGATGATGTCGCGCTCGAGCAAGATGTCGCGGCATTTGTCGCCGAGCGCCTGGGGCGCGTGGGCAACGGCACGCGCCTGGTGATGGGGCATGCGGGAGGGCGCTTGAGCCTCACGGTGCGTCCGGTCGCCAAGGAATACGGCGCGCTTTGGGTGGTCGTGATCCGCGAGGTGCGCGGTGTGGCGGCACACGCGGGCATTGAGTGGCTTAACGCAGATGAGGTCGAGGCGCGCTACGAGGCAAGCGCGTACGGCATTGTCGAGGGTGCCGCTGCGGTCTCTGGCCCCGTCTGCGAAAGCTATGCTCGCGGCGTGCCCCTCATGTTGGAGGGCGAGCTGGGTGCTGGCCAGGCAGAGATTGCAAAACGCCTCTATCTGGATGGGCCTTATGCTGACGAACCCTTTGTGTCCGTGGCGCTTGACGAGCTCACAGATCGCGGCTGGCGCCATCTGCTCAAAAGCTCGGAATCGCCGCTGTTCCAGGCAAGGCTGACCCTTTGTATTGGCGGCTGGCATGCACTTTCGCCGCAGCGTCTGCGCGAGCTTGTCTCTACGATGACCGACACGGCGCTGGCCGCGCGTTGCCATGTGGTTCTGACGGCAAACGATATGCCGGGTGGTGGCGAAAGCGATCAGGCCGCTTTTGTAACCGAGCGCTTGGCGTGCGCAGTGAGTGTGGCGCCTGCGATTGCCGAGCAGGGTGGCGCATCGAAAAAGGTTGCGCAGTATTTGTCGTATCTGTCAGATGTCTTTGGAACTGCCGCTCCGAGTATGTCTGAGGAGGCTGCCTCGACACTCAACGGCTATCGCTGGCCACGCAACTATCTGCAGCTTCGCGAGGTCTCGGAACGACTCTATATATTAGTAGGGCCGGGCGTGGCGGAGCGCACGGTGGCGGAGGAGGTGCTCGCCCAGGAAGACGTCATCAAAACCGCAACCTTTGGCACTCCGACGCTCGACAGCGACCTGTATATCCTGCGTCCACTGGCCGATACCGAACGCGACATCGCGCGGCTGGTCGTAGGCTACCTTCAGGGCAACCGGACCCGCGCTGCCGAGGTGCTAGGAATAAGCCGCACGACCCTGTGGCGCTTGCTGAAGGACGATGACCGCTGAGCGAGGCGCTCGTGACCGCATGCAGCGCGTGTGCTACAGTCCAAAGCGGTAATGTTTCGATTGCGTTATGGCGTGCGGGGGCGTATGACGGAGACTTCAAAACCAAATCGGGCTCGAAAGCCCACGGCGCCGGTCAACCGTCGCACGACTTCGCGGACGTGGGGCAAAAGCGCCTCAGGCTTCGACGGCTCGTTCAAACGCACTAGATATGGCTATCCTTCGGCAAGCGCTCGCTTGGCCATGCAGGCCGAATCGTCGCTGTGGGGCCGTAAGCGTGTGGTGGGGTCAAAGCTCAAGCACGATGGAACGCTCGGCTTCATTAGCCGTGGCGCTGCTCGCCGTAGCGGCCTCAATCCCGCAGGCTGGCATCGCTATGTGCCGATCGTGGTCGTTGCCGCGATAGTCGCCATCGCGCTCGCGGCGCTTGGTTACGCCGGCGGCGGGGCCGACCTGAGTGCGATGTTCGGGTCTGCTGAGCTCGCGCATGCCGGCACGGAGCTTGTCGAGGGCGCTCAGGCCCAGACGGGCGTGGCGCCTCAGCGCGGCGTTGTTGCCGCTGCCGCAACGATCGCCGATGCCCAAAAGGGCGAGGATGAACAAGGCAGCGAAGCCGAAGCGACCCAGACGAACGAAATGACGACAACCCCATCGGCAAGATAAGTTGCGAGTGGGGTGGCTAATTTGGGACGGGCTTTTTAGCTGCCCAAGTGTCGAATGCCAACAACGGTTCATTCGATGTCAGTCGCCAACAGCGAGCGGGCCGCATTTGTGCCAAGGTGACGTGAAATGAGAGGGCGCTGACCTTTTGGTCGCGCCCTCGAAATTGAACGTCAGATTGGCGTGAATGCGGCCCGCGCAGCGTCAGCGGGGCCGCCGTTCGTTAGAACGGCGGAACTAATTACCTGACGTACACGACGTTGTCGCGGCGGGGTTTGGCCTGGGGAAGCACGTCTTCGGCATAGCCCAGAATACAGTTGCCCACACCGCGCAGGCTTCCGTCGGCGGGCAGACCCCACTTGGCCAGCAGTTCCAATCCCTCGGGTGAGTCAAAGACCTCGTGCGCGCGGTGGATCCAACACGAATCGACGCCCAGCGCATAGGCTGCGTTGAGCAGGTTGCCCATGGCGAGTGAGCCGTCTTCCAGGTGCGTGGGCACGCTGCGGTCGACGAGTACCACCACAACGGTCTTGGCGCCGTAGAAGGGATCTCCCTCGCTACCCATAGCCTGGGCGTTGAGCTGCGAGAGGCGCTCGACGGTTGCGGGGTCGGTGACGGCGACGAACGTGACCGGCTGGCGTCCCATGCCGCTCGGCGCATACTGGCCGGCTTCGATAATGCGTGCGAGCTTCTCGGCCTCGACAGGGCGATCGCTGTATTTGCGGCAGCTGCGGCGGTGGATGAGTGCCTCGATGGTCTCCATGTGTCCTCCTGACGTTGGTTTCGATGCCTCGTTCTTACCCGCCGAACCAAAACCGTAATCGCGCCGTCGGCCCCAAACAATGCAAGCGACCGAGTGGAAAAGCTGGTTTGCATAAAACTTCAGCCAGAATGTGACAGACCGGTGGGATGATTAAACGTTTTATCCCGTCTACCCTGCGATTTTTACCATTTGCCTAAATGATGCGCGCATAAGCTCTGATAAAGGTTTTACTAAAGGAGTACCAACGTTTATCAACGCGCCATGGTGGCGCCGGGCCAGGAGGTAACACCATGTTCCAGGCTGGAGATGTCGTCGAGACCGACTTCGAAGGATTTCTGAAGCTGTTGCGTTCCAAGACGCGCGCTTTCGTGTCGATCAACGATCACGAGTACTACATTACGCACACCGATGGCTATTGGCGTGTTCAGGATTGCGAGGCCCTCAACGATAAGGGGCACTTTACTGACTGCTCCGAGCTGGTCAACACGGTCTGCGAGGTCGTCGAGCTGCCTTGGATCTGCGGCAAGAGCCTGCACGACAGCTTCTCGGGCGCCACGGTCTACGAGGCCGTCGCTGCTTAACAGCCAACAATCGTTATTCTCTCGCAACCGTCGGCGCCGCCCCGCGCCGGCGGTCTTTTTTGTCGATATGTTATATAGGTCGCACGTCTTGCACGGCCGCCCTTGACGATAGTCAAAACTCGGACTAACCTGAAACTACAATTAGGGTTGATTTTCAATCTCAACGCAACAGCCTGAACGGGCCCC
>NZ_QRJO01000021.1 GCF_003471585.1 Collinsella sp. AM18-10 | reverse complement strand
CGCTAGGGTGCCACCCTTACACCAACATTTTCGACGCGATCAAGGCGAAGAAGACAAACAGACGTTTTAAGTTCAAATTACCGCATGTCTATACGATCATGTTCTTGCTGATCGTTGTCTTTGCGGTCTTGACTTGGATCGTTCCCTCTGGTCAGTATCAGCGCAAGACGATTTCGACAGCGGCGGGCGAGCGTGAAGTCGCCGTTGCTGGAACCTATGAACAGGTCGATAAGAACTACACCGATTCCGAGACCGGCGAGACCATCAATCTGGGGCAGGATATCTTCGCGGTCCTGCAAGCGCCCACTAAGGGCATCCAGGAGGCTGCCGACGTCGTTGCGTTCGTCTTATTGATTGGCGGGTCGTTCGCAATCATCACCAAGACCAACGCTTTGAATGCCGGCATGAGCCGCGTGATTAAAAAGCTCAAGAACAAGGACATCCTCATCATTCCCATCACGATGACGTTGCTGTCCATTTGCGGCACCACGTTTGGTATGTCTGAGGAAGCCCTGCCGTTCTATGCCATCTTCATTCCCATCATGATGGGTATCGGTTATGACTCGATGACGGCATTCATCATCTGCTTCCTTGGTCCTAACCTGGGATATTGCGCTTCGACCATCGATCCGTTTAATGTTTTGATCGCCCAGGGCATCATTGGCATCGAGGGCAATCCGCAACTGTGGCTGCGCGCCGTTTCTTGGGTCATCTTCACTGCCGTCGGTATCGCATGGGCCATGCGCTACGCCATGCGCGTCAAGAAAAACCCCGAGTCGTCCATTACGTACGAGGACGATAAGCTCAAGCGTATCGAGTTTTCCGTGACCGATGCCTCCATCGAGGAAGAGTTCACTACCCGTCAGAAGCTCGTGCTTATCGATTTTGCTTGCGGTATGGGCATTATCGTCTGGGGTCTTGTTACCCAGGGTTGGTACATGAATGAGATTTCCGCCGTGTTCCTTGGCATGGGCTTGCTTGCCGGTATCCTGGGCGGTCTTGACCAGCAGACGATTGCTGAGGAGTTCGTTAAAGGTCTCGCCGACTTTGCGTACGCCGCCATCGTTATCGGTATCGCTCGCGGTATTCTGGTCATCGCCGAGGGCGGCATGATCATCGACACCATCCTCCAGGCGCTCGCTACTGCGCTCGCCGGTGCGCCCGCCGCCGTCTACACCACGTTTATGTATATCGTCCTTGGCCTGCTCTCTTTGCTGGTTCCCTCGAGTTCTGGCCTGGCGGCACTCACCATGCCCGTTATGGGCCCCCTGACCGAGCTCATGGGCCTCAATCCCGAGGCGGCCGTTACCGCGCTCCAGTTTGCCAACCAGACCATCAACACCATCAGTCCCGTGGCGGGCATGACGGTTGCCGGCCTTGGCGTGGCTAAGATTTCGTTTGGCCAATGGTGGAAGACCATTTGGAAGTTCTTCATCTTCATGGTCGTCTTTGGCCTGATCGTAACGGCAATTTCTGGCATGCTTCCGGCGTAGGTGGTTGTGATGTCTGATCGTTTGACGGTCCTGACGTCTAAGAGCGTCTTTACCGGTACGGGGGACCTGCCGTTTGAAGGTTTCGTAGCGGTCCGTGGCAATCGAATTGAGGCTGTTGGCACCAAGTGTGAGCTAGCTTCGTATTTGACCCAGGCGGACGAGGTAGTTGACCTGGGCGACCGCACCGTCATGCCTGGCCTGATCGATGTGCATACCTTCTATACAGGCTGGGCGCTGCGGACGTTGGGGCCTGATCTGTCCGGCATCGCTGATGCCAAAGAGGCCGTGTCGCTCTTGCGTGCATGGAAAGAAGATCATCCGGATTGCGCGGCGGCTTTTGGCCACAACCTACCCGAAACGTTGGCATCGGATGCCGAGAACGCAAATACGGCGGCTGTGTTTGACGATTGTTTTGGCGATATCCCTGTCGTCTGCTTTACACCGGGTGCGGAGACCTGCGTTCTCAATGCTGCCGCCAGTGCGCGATACGGCTTCACACCCCAGGCGTGCTATGCCGAGAAGATCTGGCGCATGATGAGCGATTTCCTCGCGCTGCCCGAGGTACGTGCGGGGTATTCGGACTACATGAGCATGCTTAACGAGCGCGGCGTTACCGCCATCAAGGAGATGGCGTTTGATGACTACTACGGTTTTGCCGACGAAATGGCTCGCCGTGAAGAATCTGGTGAGCTGACGGTTCGCGTCTCTATGATGTCGCAGCCGGTGGGTGCCGGTGCAAATCTGTCGTATGCTCGCGAGGCACGAGAGCGCTTTCGGGGACCGTTCGTTCGTTTTTCTGGCTTCAACCGTATGACCGATCGCGGCGTATGGGCGGGGCTTGCCGAGATGATTGACCCCTATGAGGACACGGCCGATGCGGGAGCTGCCGGCAAGACGGTTGTCGAGGAGCCCGAGTGGGATCTGATTGAGAACGAGCTGCGCGCAATTGATGCTGACGGCTTCCGATATTCCTTGCATTGCCAGGGCGATGGCGCCGTTCGTCGCACCGTGGCGCTCTATGCCTCGCTGCCTCGAGACGAGCATGGACGGTTGCTTCGCCGCCATGCGATTACCGATCTCGAGAACTCTGATCCGACCGATCTTGTCGAGTTTGGCAAGTTAGGTGGAATTTGCGAGGTCTATCCGCAGATTTTGACGCTGGACCGGCGCGAGGATTGCCTGTCGATGATGCGTCGACAAATTGGCGAGACGCGACTTTTGCACAGCTGGAATCGCCGCGGCATGGAAGATTCCGGATGCACGGTGTGCTGTGGTACGGATTTGCCACTGCTGATTCCGAGCCTGGGCGAGTCAATCTACAGCGCGTGCGGTGGATACTTCGACGATGGGCTGCCCGTGAATGAGGCCAACGCGCTGACGCTTGTCGAGCTCTTGCGTGCTTGGACTGCCGGGGGCGCGTACGATCTGATGCGCGAAGACGAACTGGGTACGCTTGAGGTCGGCAAGCTTGCCGATATCTGCGTGCTCGATCGGGATGTGTTCGACCTCGATTATCGCGACGCACGCGATCTTTCGGTTGATATGACGATGTCGGACGGACAAATCGTGTTCGATCGAAATAAGGAGGCATAAGATGTCTGAATCCAAACCGACGCTGCGCCGCGAACAGATTGCGGGCATGAATATCCACTACATCATGTGGTCGCTCGATTACTTCCTTGATGTGCAGCAGCGTTTGGGCTTTGAGTCCATTGAGCTGTGGTGTGCGGAGCCGCATGTGACGCTCGACCACACGGGCTACTTTGAGGCTGAGGTCCTGGCGAAAAAGGCTGCAGACCGTGGGCTTAGGTATCGTACTCTGTGCCCCGAGAATGTTGTCTATCCTTGGCAGTACTGCGCACGCAAACCGCTGCATGAACAGCGCAGCCTGGCGTACTTTAAGCACGGCATTGAGCTTGCCGAGGTACTTGGGTGCGACCGTATGTCCGTCAACTCGGGCTGGGGCGACTGGGACGAGGACCGCGAGGAAGCCTGGAAGCGCAGCCGCGAGCACTTGTCCATTCTGGCGGAGTATGCCGGTGAGCACGGTCTGGTGCTTACGATGGAAAGCCTGCGTCCCGAGGAGAGCAACCTTGTAACGACGGTTTCCGATGCGAAGCGCATGATTGACGAGGTCGCGAGCCCGTACTTACAGCCCATGGTTGATACAACCGCGATGGGCGTTGCGGGCGAGACGCTCGAGGACTGGTTTGCCGCCTTTGGTGATGGGGCAATTCACGAGATGCACTTTATCGACGGTGACCCGTATGGCCATCTGGTGTGGGGCGATGGCAAGCACGATATGGACGCCTTCGTCGCTACGCTTAATGCCCATGGTTTCGATGGCATGCTGGGCCAGGAAATCACGGACGGGCGTTACTACGATGACCCGGCGGCGGCAGATGCCAAGAACATGGCCGCATTCGAGAAATATCTGATTGACTAAACCAACTATCGGCCACGCAGCCAACGTCATTGATTGCGGACCAAACAAGAAAGGAACTGGATATGAACGCACACGATCTGATCAAAGAGGCAATTGCCGAGAAGGGCAAGTTCGACAGCGTCTACTGGATTGCTTGCGGTGGCTCCATGATCGATTTGATCCCGGCTCATGAGCTTCTGCAGCGCGAGGCAACCACCTTCACTTCGTATATCTATACGGCTCGCGAGTTTGATATCATGCGCCCGCGCCGCTTGGGTGAGAAATCCCTGGTCATTGCTTGCAGCCACAGTGGCAACACCCCCGAGGTCGTCGAGGGCTGTGAGATTGCCCTTGCTGCCGGCGCTACGGTGATCGCCCAGACCGACAACGCTGGATCCAAGATTGACTCCGGCAAGTGGACCACGTGGGTCTACCCGTGGGGCGAGGGCGTGCCGCAGGCCGAGGTCCCCGCTGGCATTTCGCTGTCGCTTGCGGCCGAGCTGCTCGATCAGCAGGAGGGCTACGCCGATCTTGCCGATATGTATGCCGGTATCGCCGAGATGGATAAGATTCTTCCCCCGGCACGTGAGAAGGTAAATGCCGAGCTAGGCGATCGTTTTGCCAAGCTTTGCCAGGAGCACGAGTTCTTCTACATTCTGGGCAGCGGTCCCAACTTTAGCCAGACCTACGGTTTCGCTATCTGCTCTCTTATGGAGATGCAGTGGCAGCACTGCAGCTACATCCACTCTGCCGAGTACTTCCACGGCCCCTTCGAGGCTACTCAGGATGGCGTTTTTTACTTCCTGCAGATGGGCTCCAGCGAGTGCCGTGCCATGGACGAGCGCGCCCTTGCGTTCCTTAAGACGCATACCGATACGCTGATGGTGCTCGATGCCAAGGAGTACGGTATGGAAGCCGTGCCGGCGAGCGTCCGTGCCTATCTGGACCCGGTGCTGTTCTACGCCATGAACTGCGAGCTGCGTGCTGCACGCGGCAAGGTGTTTGATCACGATCCCGATTTCCGTCGCTATATGGGTGTTGTCGAGTACTAGAAGGGGCAAAGGCCATGGCATTTAACGTTAACGCGCTCGGATTTGGCGACAACGTCGTCGATCGCTACGAGCATATCCACACCATGTATCCCGGCGGCAATGCGGTGAACTTCGCCGTTTATGCCAAGAAATGCGGTGCCGCACGCTCTGCATACATGGGCATTTTTGGCAATGACGCCGCTGCCGAGCATGTCATTACAAGCCTCGAGGATGAGGGTATCGAGCTTGACAAGTGCGAGCAGATGATTGGCGAGAACGGAGCGGCTCGCGTGACCGTCGTTGACGGTGACCGTGTCTTCCTCGGCTCCAACGAGGGCGGTATCCGTGGCGATGCGCGCTATGTTCTCGATCGCTTTGACCTTTCGTACATGAAGCAGTTCGATGTGGTTCATTCGGGCAACTATTGCTTCACCGAGCGCGAGCTGCCCAAGTTGAAGGCTGCGGGCGTCACGGTCTCTTTTGACTTTTCGGACGACTCCACCGACGAGTACTACGAGCAGATTGCGCCCTATGTCGATTTTGCTTTCTTTAGTGCGGCGGATGCCGCGAGTGAGGACGAGATTCGCGAGCGTCTGGCATGGGTGAAGGATCTGGGTCCGCGTTTTGTGTCGGCTACGGCGGGCGCCGAGGGCTGCATCGCTTACGACGGCGAGCGTTATTACCGCCAGCTGGCTAAACCGGTAACGGACATGAAGGACACCATGGGGGCGGGCGACTCGTTCCTCACCTCGTTTTTGATGTGCTATCTCGATTCCGCCAAGCGTGGTGAGGGTGGCGCCGAGGCCATCGAGCGCGCGCTCGACTTTGCTGCCGGGTTTGCCTCGACCGTGTGCGGCATGGAAGGTTCTTGGGGCCACGGAGCACCAATCGTCGAATAGCTTAAGAAAGCGTACGGCGGTCTGGCTATGAGGCCTTGGACAGCCGATGCAAAACAATAAGCGAAACGCGAAAAGGGGGCTCGCCATGTGGTGGGTCCCCTTTTGAACATTGGAGAAGACCATGGGTATTAAAGCGTGTGCGGCTGGTTTTTGCTGTGCGGACGTCTATCAAAACATCGGCGTGTTCTATCCGACTGGTAATGGCATTGACTGGGGTATCCATCTTGCACGAATGGGCGTTTCGGTATCCGCCGTGTCGGTTGTCGGCAAGGACGAGTACGGAGACAAGATGAGAGAGGCGCTGGCCGCCGAGGGGTTTGATATCTCTCATCTGCGGGTGGAGGATGGCGACACCTCGGTGATGCTCATAGCATTGAAAGACGGCGTCGATCGCGTGCATCTCGAGGCAATCGATGGCGTAATGGAGACATATCGTCCGAATGAAGATGACCGGGCGTTTATCCTAGAGCATGACATCATTCATACCGACCTGTTTGGCAATTGTTTGGACCTCCTGCCCGAGTGGCATGATGCGGGCAAGACGGTGGTTATGGACTTCTCGGTGTTCAGCCAGGATCCCGAATATGCCTGCGAGAATCATTTTCCCTACGTTGACTACGCATTTATGTCGTTTGAAGATGACACTCCGGAGCTGCGGGACTGGGTACGTCACGCGCAGGAATTGGGGCCGCGCGTTGCGGTTGCCACGCTTGGCGAGAAGGGAAGCATTGCCTATGACGGTGAGCGCTTCTATGAGTGCGGGATCGTGCCGGCGGAGAAGGTCGTTAATACCGTGGGTGCCGGCGACTCGTATATCGCCGGGTTTACCAAGGGCGTGATCGATGGCCTTGATATTCCGGCGTGTATGAAGGCGGGCGCTGAGCTGTCGTCCCGAGTGATCGGTTCGTTTGAGCCGTACTAGGGTCAAATGCCTGGAAAGGAGTACGAAATGGTTATCGACATGTTGGTCCATCCTATGCTCTACGGCGAGATCTGTACGCCGGGTGATGAGCCTGATGGATTCGGTTTTTGGTCACGAGAATTTGGTATGGGGCATATGGGCCCCATGGATTGGGATGAGCTTCAAGTCGAGATGGACGTCTGCGATGTGCAGAAGAGCGTGCTCATGCCGCTCGATGTAACCACGGCATGCGGAGGGCACTTTGGCACCAATGACCAGATTGCCATGCTGGTTGCCGCACATCCCGATCGTCTGTGGGGATTTGCGAGCGTAGACCCGCAGGTGAGCGGTGCCGCAGACGAATTGGAGCGCGCCTTTACCGAGTTGGGGGCAAAGGGGCTTTGCCTGCATCCTGCAAAGCAGGGTTTTGCCCCCGATGATGCTGTGGCCGAGCCGCTTTACGAACTGTGCGAGCGCTATAACAAGCCGGTGGTTTTCCATGCCGGTATGTCTTGGGAGCCGGGCGCAGAGCTCTCGCGCAGTAACCCGCTTGCATTTGAGCACACAATCGCAACGCATCCAAATGTGCGTTTTAGTTTGACCCATTTTGGCTGGCCCTGGGTGCGCGAGACCGTGGCGATGCTGCTCAAGTATCCCAACTGCTACGCGGACACCTCTATCACTTACATCGATTCGCCCGAGGAGATGATGCAGCGTCTTTTCACGGTCGATATGGGGCCGCTGTGGTATGAGCGCGCGCTATCGCACCAAGTGATGTTCGCCAGCAATACGCCGCGCTTCCGTGCATTCAAACTCAAGCGGGCGCTCGATACCGTGCCCATGCGCGATGATGCGCGAGAAAGGCTCTACTGGGGTAATGCCCTGCGTTTTCTTGAAGGGGATGAGTGAACATGGTGACGCTCGAGACATTGAGCTATCTATCGACTGCTCCGGACCAGTTCATCGATATTACCGAGGACGTGCACGCTGCCATCGAACGCAGCTCGGTGACCAATGGCTTGGCGGCGATTATTTTGTCGCATACGACCTGCGGAATCGTGGTAAACGAGGGGCTGCCCTGCGTGGAGACGGATCTTATGGAGACGCTTGATCGCATCGCCCCACTCGATGCCCCCTATGCGCATGCACACTTCCTGCCGAGCTATGGAGCCACCGGTAACAACTCCTGTGGGCATATCAAGAGCATGATTTGTGGAAACAGTTGCTTCTTTCCCGTCCAAGATGGCCACATCGTGTGCGGAAGTGCCCAGAACATCTATCTTGCGGAGTTTGACGGTCCGCAGAAGCGAAAAGTGTACGTCGAGGTGCTGGGGGAGTAACGTCCCTGCAATAACCCTATGAAGGAGCACGTTATGTCGTTTCTAACTTCGATGTTCAAGAACGAAAAGCCGGTTATCGGAATGCTGCACCTGCGTCCTCTGCCGGGCGATCCGCTGTATTACCCGGGCGGAAGCGTATCGCAGGTCGTGGAAGCCGCCAAGCGCGATCTCGAGGCGTTGCAGCAGGGCGGTGTCGATGGCATTTTGATTACCAATGAGCTCTCGATGCCCTATGAGCAGCATGTTTCTCCCTCAACCCTTGCATCGATGGGCTATGTAATCGGGGCTCTGTCCCATGATCTGTCGACTCCTTGGGGAGCTGAGGCAATTTACGATGGTGATGCCACAATCGAGCTGTGCGCTGCCGTCGACGCGCAGTTCACGCGCTGCAATTTTTGCGGTGCCTGGGCCGGTGATCTCGGGCTGATTAACCGAGATTTCGCTCACACCATGCGTCGCAAGGCGGCGCTGCGCTTGGACGACCTCAAGCTTTTTCACTTCATCACGAGCGAGGGCGAGGTTTATCTCAACGACCGCACGACCGCGGACATTGCCGATTCACTTCTCTTTAATTGCCTACCGGATGCGATAGTCATCGGCGGTTCGGCTGCCGGTCGTGGCGCTTCGGGCGAGCTTGCCGACGAGGTCCGCGAGCGTGTTGGCGAAGTGCCCGTGGTATGTGGCACCGGTTGTCGCGAAAATACCGTGGCTGACGTATTTGCTCACTACGATGGCGCGTTTGTCGGCACGTGCTTAAAGCGCGACGGAAAGCTGGATGCCCCGGTTGATGTTGAGCGGGTGGTTCGTTTTATGGCTGCCGCTCGTACGGCGCGAGGGGAGTAGGCACCTATGGCGCTCTATCTGGGTATTGATATTGGGACAAGCGCCTCTAAAGGCGTTTTAATCGATGATCGATGCAACATCGTTTGCCAAGCCTCTTGTGGACATGAGACGGACAACCCGTGTGATGGATGGTACCAGCATGATGCTGAGGCAGTTTGGTGGGGCGATTTTTGCCGCTTGTCGCGCGAGCTGGTGATGCGATCGGGGGTTAACGCGGCGCAGATCGGATGCGTGGGCCTTTCCGCATTGGGTTGCGACTGTGTGCCGGTCGATACCGAGTGCAACGCGCTGGCGCCCGCGATTTTGTATGGAGTCGATGCACGTTCGAAGCCGCAGATTGACGAGCTCCTTTCCGAATATGGGTCAGATCGCGCACGCGAGCTTTTCGGGCACGATCCCTGCTCATCAGATATTGCTCCTAAGATCTTATGGTTTAAGGAGAATATGCCCGAGGTGCACGAACGTGCCGCGAAGTTCCTGACGGCATCATCGTTTCTATGCGCAAAGTTGACGGGGCGTTTTACGGTGGACCGTTACTTGGCGGAGGATTTTCTTCCCCTATACGACCGCTACACTTGGAGGGTTGATGCTCGGGAATGTGCTCGTTTCTGCCGGCCTGACCAGATGACGGAGGTAATGTCGGCTACCGATATTGCCGGGGTGATTACGCAGCGCGCGGCTGAGGCGACAGGGCTCGCGGCAGGGACACCTGTCTTAGTGGGAACGGGCGACTCTGGTGCCGAGGCCATTTCGACGGGTGTATTTCGTCCCGGCGATATGATGGTTCAGTTGGGGAGCACGGCGTATTTCATCTACCTAGCTGATCATATGGTCGATGATGCCCGCCTGTGGCCAGGGACGTTTATCATTCCCGGAACTTACGGGATCTGCGCGGGGACCAATACGGCGGGTGCACTCACATCGTGGCTGCGCCAAGAGCTGTATCGCGACGCCGTGGAGGCCGAGGGCCACGGTGGCCCCGATGCATATTCGGTCATGGCGCATGATGCCGCCGATGTGGCGCCGGGTGCCGATGGGCTCCTGTGCCTGCCGTACTTTGCGGGGGAGCGTACTCCGCTCAACGATCCCGAGGCACGTGGCGTCTTCTTTGGCCTGACCGGAAGGCATACGCGAGCCCATATGGTTCGCGCCGCCTTGGAAGGCGTCGCGTATACCGTTGCATCCCATGTCGACATTATCGAGCGAGAGCATGGACTGCCAATTGGGCGCATTATGCTTGTCGGAGGTGGAACCAAGAATCCAGTTTGGATGC
Source organism: Collinsella sp. AM18-10 (assembly GCF_003471585.1). Taxonomy (GTDB): domain Bacteria; phylum Actinomycetota; class Coriobacteriia; order Coriobacteriales; family Coriobacteriaceae; genus Collinsella. The sequence continues at coordinate 13,685 of NZ_QRJO01000021.1, read as the reverse complement.
AGGCTATCGCCGACGTATGCGGGCGCGAGGTCTCGGTTGCCAAGGTTACGGTGGGCGCATGCTTCGGTGATGCCATCATGGCAGCTCTCGCAGGTGGCGCCTATGCATCATGGGATGAACTCGCCCAAGTCCTTGGCGTTGCACAAACAATCGTGCCCGATATGGCTGCCCACGAGCTATATGCGTCGCGTCGTCATATCTTTGACGAATTGTATGCACGCAACCGTGATCTCATGCACGAATTGGTGTAATGCTGCCGAATTGTACTGCCTTCCAAAATAGGGACTGCGTTGTGCGATTCGCATGTCCCTTGGCATTTTTGCCCACAGTGGTTAGCGAAGGTCAAAAACAGAGTGCGCATTTGCTAAAACTACCGACTCGATGCGCTTTGCGTCACAGTTTTTGAGTGAGGCAATGCGCATCGAGGTCCTTGCGAGCGATTTGATGAGCGACTGCGCGCTTGTTTCTGTGTTTGGCTCGGCCGGCGCATCGGTCTCGAGCAGTAGACGGTCGAGTGGAATCTGTCGTGCGTATTCGCGTCCTCGTTTGGACGCGAGCATGCGTTCGTTGACGGAAAAATAACAGCCCGCATTACGCGCGCGGGCGAGTTCGTCCGAAGTACCGCTAAACCAGTGGAAGATGATAACGGGGGAGTCGGGGCTTGGCGTGAGTAATCCATGCGACTCGAGGATGTCTAGCACGGTTCCTGCCGAACGAACGGCGTGAATTGATATCACACGCCCGGCAAGAGGGCTCTGCACGAGCGCATCGCAGAGCCGGTCAAGTGCCTGTATTTGAAGCGGTTTGCTTCCGGCAAAACGCGCGGAAAAGTCGAGTCCCACCTCGCCGATGTAGCGCTCTTGGGCGGCAACTTCGCAAAGCAGATTGACTTCGGCAGGACCGCAGCGGCCGTCGGCGAGCCACCAGGGATGGAGGCCGATGCCGGCAAAGATATTTGACCGGCCGCAGGCGCGCTTCTTGGCGCGTGCAAAGTCGTGCGGATCGACGCCGCAGTCAAATAGGACCAGGCCCAGCGCCGTTGCCTCATCGGCAACGGCGTCCGGGCGAGCCATTAAATCAAGATGGCAATGCGCATCAAATAATTGCGGTGTCATCGCGGTGCGTCTCGTTAATTTAGGCGCTGGCCATCGGCGCGCACGCGTTCGCACCCGCGCCCGCTGATCTGGCGGATAACCTCGCCAGCGATCATCTGGCCCATGATGGGCGGCATAAAGCTCGCAGTTCCCAGCTCGGTGCGCTCGTGGATGTTGGAAGGGTCGCGGGGCTGTGTCTTAACCGATTCCTCGCAGCTAAACAGTACATGTAGGCTCTTGATTCCGCGCTTCTTACATTCTTTGCGCATAATGCGGCTCATGGGGTCACGTACCGTATCGAAGATGTCGGCAAAGCGGAGGCACTCGGGATGGAGCTTGTTGGCCCCGCCCATGGAACTAACCAAACGAATGCCGTGGTCCTGAGCATATTTGGCAATGGTGAGCTTGGCCGAGATGGTGTCGATGGCGTCGACGACGTAGTCGAGCTTGCCGCCCGTCTGCTCCAAAACGCTCGCGAAGAAATCATCGATGTTGTCGCTCAGCAGGTATTCGGTACGTTTGATAACGGTGGCGGCAGGATTGATATCGTGGATCATGGCTTCCATAACATCGACCTTGCGCTTGCCGATGGTGCTGTGAAAGGCGATGGCCTGGCGATTGATATTGCTGGGCGCGATGATGTCCTTGTCCAGAATTACAAAATGACCAATGCCGCCGCGGGCGAGTGCCTCGCAGCAGTTGGAGCCCACACCTCCGCAGCCGAGTACCAGCACCGTGGCATCGGCGAGCTTGTCGAGTGCCTCGCGGCCCATGATGATCTCGAGCTTGGCATCGCGCGTCTCGTTGGGAGTTGCGGCTGTGGTTTCGGTCATAGACATCCTCCGATGGGGAAGCGAATCGTGTTTTAGCTATCGCCATTATAGGTATTATCGCGATTCCATTTGAGCCCTAGGGGCTTGTTGAAATGAGGCAGTGATTCGCATAAGATGAAGCAGATGGCACCCGTTGCAGCGGGTTGGCCAACTCCCAAACACGTTTGTAGCGTGAGAAGTGGCCGTCTTCGCATTACGCGGGGGCGGCTATTTCATTCGACCTCCAATGTGGATGCCGAGCTCCACAGCCGCGATTACAAGCAACAACAACGTCAGGACATCGTTAATACTCATAGTCCATCTCCTTCTTGGGAAGAGGGAGCTGGCCCATCTGCTTCTGGACCCATTGTATCTAAAAACGAACGAATGTTCTATATATAACATTGCTATTAGATAATTAGACAAACATCTAAATATCGAGTATAGTGTGCACGTCGCGAGAGATAGCGAGAGGAGGTTCTATGCCGGGAGAAGGTTTTAAGGCGCTGGCGGATCCAACGCGGCGGCGCATTTTAGAACTGCTGCGCGAGGGCAATTGCACGGCGGGGGAGCTCGCCGAGCATTTCGACATAAGCAAACCGTCGCTCAGCCATCATCTGGCAACGCTTAAAAACGCCGGGCTGGTGACCGATGAGCGCCATGGCCAAAACATCGTTTACAGCTTAAATACCACCGTCATGCAGGACTTGATTGGCTGGTTTATGGGCTTTACAAACACTGAAGGTGATAAGGATGAATAACGAAAACAAGGGCATTCACGCCACGGGGGTATCGTCGCGCGTGTGGATTGCACTGGTCGCTCTGTGCGTTGCCAATGTCGCAGCGCATCTGATAGTGATGCCGAGCCTGCCGGCGCAGATTCCCACGCACTGGGGCGCGAATGGCGCCGTCGACGGTTGGGGCCCTAGCTGGATGGCCTCCGCGCTCGGCGTGTTGCCTCTGGCACTTCTCGCGATGTTCTACGTCGTGCCACGCATTGACCCCAAGGGCGAGGCGTATCGGACCTCGGGTAAGTTCTATCAGGGCTTCGTAATCGCCTTCACGCTGCTCATGTGTGCCATAAGCTGGCTGGGGGAGCTAACGGTGTGGGGCATCGTGCCGGTGGTAGGAACGGTCAATTTGCTGGTATCAGGCGCTATCGGCTTGCTCTTTATTGGTATGGGCAACTACTTACCGCGCGTAAAGCAGAACTACACGCTCGGTATCAAGACGCCCTGGGCGCTTGCCGATCCCGAGAACTGGCGCCGTACGCAGCGTTTTGGCGGTGCCTGCTTTATGGTGCTGGGCGTTGGCCTGATTGTGATGGGCGTGGCGGGTAGCGTGCTTTCGAGTGAAGTCGTCGCCGCGGTGATTGCGGTTCTGGCGTTTGGTTCAGCTGGAGCTGCCTACGTCTATTCGTATCTGCTGTGGCGCAAATCGCAGCGAGCCGCTCGTTAAGGTTGCGGAAAACTAGCGTACGCAGTTCATAGTATGTTCCGGGGGATTTTTCCCAGGTAGTATTAAGGGGTGTGGGCAACCATGCCCCTTTTTCGTTTAGTTTCAGAGCTGGTTTCCTCATTTCGTTTCCACTAAAGCGAATCAAGAATAGGGAAACAGAAGGTAGAAAGGATAAAACAGGCAAATGGCTGAGTTTATCTACCAGATGTATCAGGCTCGTAAGGCCCATGGCGACAAGGTAATCCTTGACGACGTGACCCTGAGCTTCTACCCCGGTGCCAAGATCGGCGTCGTGGGCCCCAACGGCATGGGTAAGTCGACCCTGCTCAAGATCATGGCCGGTATCGAGGAAGTCTCCAACGGCGATGCCAGACTTACCCCCGGCTACACCGTGGGCATCCTGCAGCAGGAGCCGCCGCTCGATGACGACAAGACCGTCATCGAGAACGTGCGCATGGCGTTTGGCGATATGATCGCCAAGGTCGATCGCTTCAATAAGATCGGCGAGGAGATGTGCGACCCGGATTGCGACATGGACGCCCTTATGGCCGAGATGGGCAAGCTCCAGGACGAGATCGACGCCGCTGATGGCTGGGATATCGATTCCAAGCTCGGCCAGGCCATGGACGCCCTGCAGCTGCCCGATTCCGACATGCCGGTCAACGTGCTTTCCGGCGGCGAGCGCCGTCGCGTGGCCCTGTGCAAGCTGCTGCTCGAGGCTCCCGACCTGCTGCTGCTTGACGAGCCCACAAACCACCTAGACGCTGAGTCGATCCTGTGGCTCGAGCACTTCCTTCACAACTACCAGGGCGCGGTGCTTGCCGTCACGCACGATCGCTACTTCCTGGATAACGTTGCCGAGTGGATCTGCGAGGTCGACCGCGGTCACCTTTATCCCTACAAGGGCAACTACTCCACGTATCTGGAGACCAAGGCCGCCCGTATCGAGGCGCAGGGCAACCGCGACGCCAAGCTCGCCAAGCGCATGGAGGCCGAGCTCGAGTGGGTACGCAGCTCGCCCAAGGCTCGCCAGGCCAAGAACAAGGCTCGTCTGGCTCGCTACGAGGAGATGGAGGCCGAGGCCCGCGCAAGCCAGAAGCTCGACTGGACCGATATCCGCATTCCCGTTGGACCGCGTTTGGGTAACAAGGTGCTCGAGGCCCATCACCTGCACAAGGAATTCGACGGTCGCGTGCTCATCGACGACCTTTCGTTCACCCTGCCGCGCAACGGCATCGTGGGCGTCATCGGTCCCAACGGTGTCGGTAAGACCACGCTGTTCAAGACCATCGTGGGCCTGGAGCCGCTGACTTCGGGCGAGCTCGAGGTGGGCGAGACCGTCAAGATCTCCTATGTCGATCAGAACCGTTCTGGCATCGACCCCGATAAGAACCTGTGGGAGGTCGTCTCGGACGGCCTGGACCACATGATGGTCGGCGAGACCGAGGTTCCGAGCCGTGCTTATGTGGCGAGCTTTGGCTTTAAGGGCCAGGACCAGCAGAAGCGCGCTGGCGTACTCTCCGGTGGCGAGCGCAACCGTCTGAACCTGGCGCTCACGCTCAAGCAGGGCGGCAACCTGCTGCTCCTCGACGAGCCCACGAACGATCTCGACGTCGAGACGCTGTCCTCACTCGAGGCGGCGCTGCTCGAGTTCCCGGGCTGCTCGGTGGTTATTAGCCACGACCGTATGTTCCTGGACCGCGTCGCCACGCACATTCTGGCGTGGGAGGGCACCGACGAGAATCCGGGCAACTGGTATTGGTTCGAGGGCAACTTCGAGGCCTATCAGGCCAACCGCATCGAGCGCCTGGGCGAGGACGCAGCCCAGCCGCATCGTATTCACCGCAAGCTGACGCGCGATTAGTAGCAAGTAGAAAGGCCGCCAGCAAGGGCGGCCTTTCTTGTAGCAATTGCACTGCAGCTATGCCCTGGCTGCTGGTTTGATTCATAATCAAAGTCATCTCTTTGGGATTAAAGCCCGTTTTTGCTATGAGTGATTTTCTAATTCCGTTTAAAACGTAAAGACGTATTGGGCTACAAGGACATAAGCAAATCGAATTGAAATATAACCAGTGCTGTAACGTTACAAAAAAGGTTATAGAATAGGAGTATCTTATAAGTCGCTCCTCTAGAAAGAAGAACATATGCTTTCGCGTCGTCGTTTTCTGCAACTTGTCGCGTCTTCAATTGTCGCCTTAGCCGCACGTCCGAAAGAGGTTTTTGCTTCGACGGGCAATATTGATGGTGAGCAGATACAATTTACTTCAGAAATTGCGCAAGAGCTTGCCGATAAATATATAAAGGGACTCCTCGGCTCTTCGTATACGCCCTCTGACCCTATTCCTTTTGTAGACGTTGATGGGTCCCCGCTTGGCTACATTGTTCCGGTTGTGACATTCAATAGAGCCGCGGGCTATTTGGTTTTAGATGCTTCAGATGATGAAATACTTACGGGATATCGTTTTGGAGACGGCTTAGTCAGCCCTATGGATCGGGGAGGAGATCTTGGTGTTGAGTCTTATTCTTTCAATAACCCAGTCGTAATGATCAATCCATTCGAATTCGGTGTGCAATCTTTGGACGGTTCAATAACAACAAATTGCGGAAGAACAATCCCGGCTGTTTCCATAGAAGGACGGCCTGTCGTTTTATCGAATAAACCTTCAAGCTGGAACGATGTCGTAATTTACGCAACTCAAATGCAGGATTACACAGTATCTGGATTTCGTTCCATTTCTCAGTTTATGTCATATGATGAAAGCGAGATTAAGAGGCTTACTGCCCACTATGCTTGTATGGTGACAGCTTTTTCGAACGTTGCGGAACTGTATGGCATTGCCAATTTATATAGCGACCCTTCGCAATATATGCAGATATGGAATTACACCAATACCCATGCTCTTTCCGATGAAGAACAGACTGTTCCCGGCGTTGTTTTGGGCGGAACGCCGATATCAACCTGTGCAACGGGGTTTACAAATTACTGCGCAAGCAGAGGAAGTACTCTTATCGCCCGCACTGTCTCCTCTCCGGCTATCGCGAGCATTCAAAATGAGATTAACTCTAATAGACCGAATGTTTTACATGCGAGTTTGTACAACGGATCAGCCCATTCTGTAACAGCGGAGGCTTACGCCACACTTACTGGTAAGAAAACTGGAGAGACAAGGCAGATGATTGGCATAGCGGACGGCTGGAATTCATCTTTATCCTTCCTGAAGTATGATCAGAGCTATTATGCGTGGACTTATGGAACGACTTTTTCGAAGTAGGGCGATTCGTCTAGCTCTGTCTTTGGTGCTGATGGCTTCATTGGTGGGCTGTTCAACAAAGGAAGAGATATCGCGCGGAGGTTCCGGAGAAGTGACTGCGACAGACTCAGGTTCATTAGAAATAGCTGGCGGGCATGCCGATGTGATGTTACAAGGAGAAGGCGTGCTTAGGTCGATTGATGCTGAAGACGCTGTCTGCTCAATAGAGGATTTGAAGACAGGTGAAACTGCATCGTACCGAGTTTCAGATAATGCTGCGAATATGATTGAGTCGATACCGACTGGAGCGCAGGTTTCTTTTAGATACTTTGCTCCGCAACTTGAGGATGAGCTTGCTTCTCTGGTGTCTATATGCGCCGATGACAACTAAAAGGCCTGAATTCAAACGGCCTCGGATGGTCAATTGGCTATCCGAGGCCGTTTTTTACTCGACCGGGGCTTCGACCTTGTCGATGGCCCAGGTGGCTCCGAGGCCGCCGGTGGTGTTGCGGCGAATGCGTACGGTGACTTCGTGGCGTTTGCCGGCCTGTGTGTAGCGCAGGGGGAAGCTCGCGCGGTTACGGCCAGCCTCGATGGTACCGCGCTCGCGAGCGATCCAGTAGTACTCGCCGACGATGCCGAGGGTGTCGGCGCCGTAGGGGAGATAAGTCGACAGCTGGTGCAGCAGCGGACTAGGGCAGAAGACCTCGGTCGCGAAATCGATGGGGAAGTCCCCGGGGATGGTCGGTGCTGCGGGAGCGGGGGCCGGTGCTGAATTGGGGACCGGAGTCGGTGCAGGTGTGGGAGCCTGGTCACAGGCGGGTGCGGATGCGGACTCAATGACAGGTGCAGACTCAGATGCCGCTTCTGGCTTAGCTATGGAATCTGTCGGTTCCACGGAGATGGACGTGTCTTCGGTCCCGGTTTTGGCACCGGCCTGCGGAGTGTCCTCTGCCTCGACGTTCGGCTTGGCCTCGACCGGCGTGGATACCATGGTGGTGATGCCGGCGTTGGCGTTCTCGGGGTCATAGACAACCGTGAGCGAGATGGCGGGCTGCGGCGTCTCGGGTTCCGGCGTCGCCTCGGTAGCGTCTTGATTCGCGGGCTCGTCGGACTGGTCGTCCTCGGCGTTGTCGCCAAAGACATCGCTGTTTTGGAACGCAGGCGTCTCGGGTTGGCCGGCGGTTTCTTCGGCTTTCGACTTGGGAACCTCGTTGAGCTCAACGGCGGCTTCCTGCTCAGCCATGACTTCGGGCTCGGTCGTGGCAGCGATTTCAGTTTCGACCTCTGCCGTTACTTCAGCAGTGACTTCAGCCTCTACCTCGGGCTCGGGCTCCGGAGCGACTTCGGCCACGGACTCGGGCTCGGGACGCTTAACGTGCTTGGGACGCACGGCCTTCAGGTCCTTCTCGCCGCGCTTTTTCTTTTTGTAGGACTGCTTGGCGCCCTTGGCGGCCTTGGGCTTGTCCTCGCCCTTGGCAAGGGCAGCATCCCAGGCCTCATTGGCGATGACGGTGGCATACAGACGTCCGCCCTTAAAGACGGTCAGCTTAATGCAGTCGTCGAGTTCCTCGAGCAGCTCGCGCGTGGACTCGAAGCCCAGGTCATAAGCGGTCATATCGCCAGCGGCGAGTGTCTCCTCGACCTGTGTCATAAACGTTTGCTTGCCGCATCCAATCGCATCGCGCAGCAGGCGATACAGATAGATGTGGTTGCCCAGCGATAGCGTGGGCTTAACTATTGTCTTGCTCATGGCAAATCTCCTCTTTACACACCAAAGCATCTTACCATCGCGCAGGGCTTGCCACCTCGGCGCCCAAAGCAAACGGGCGCGACCGTTGCCGGTTCGCGCCCGTTATACAGGTCGGTTATCTGTGAGAGGCGATCGTGCTTAGTTGCCCGATGTCGTGCCTTGGCTCGAGCTGTCGGATGCCGTGCCGGATGCGGTTCCGCTCGAGCTGTTTGTGTTGCTGTTGTCGGTTGAGCCCGTGCCCGATGCATTGCCGCTCGTCTGGTCACCCGTGCTCTGCTGAGAGCCGTCGGTCGTTTGGCTGGAGTCGGTCGTTCCGGATTGTGTGCCGCCGCTGTTCGAAGAGGAATCGGTGCCTTGCGACTGATCAGGGGTGGTCGAGGAAGAATCGGTGGGTGCGGAGTTGGCCTGTGAGTCGTTCTGCTGGCTTTGCGATTGGCCGGCGCTGTCCGCGTCTTGCTCGGTCGTGCGCGACGAAAGGATTGGCTCGGGGCGCTCGCCCAGACCCTCACCGGCGGTGGTTATAAGGATGGCGCCGGCGCAGGCGATAACCGCGACGATGGCGATGGCGATCGAGAAGATGATGACCTTCTTTTGCGTCTGGCTGCGCTCTTCCGCCGCCTTGGCGCGCAGGCTGTTGGGGGCGACGCGCGCCGTGGTCGCGCGTCCCGCGACCTGACGCATCTCCTGCGTAGTCGCGGCGCCGCCCAGGTGCTCCTCGGCATTAAGCTCAACGGGCTCATAGGCGCCGGCGGGGTAGTCGACGGCGGCGTGCGTACCTTTGAGGGCTTCGGCGCTGGCAGAGATAAAGTGGCGGTAGACCTGCGAGGACACAACGGTGATGACCGAGCTCACGGCGGCACCAATTACTGAACCAGCGATACCAATCTTGGAGGCAAGCGCCACGCTCGTGGCGGCAGCTGCGGCGCCGGCGATGATCTGGGGAATGGAAATGTCATCGAACAGGCCCTTTTTGGGCGCGATGGCCATGGTCTGTCCGATGGAATGGTTCTCGTGCACGCCGTTGTTGAGCGATGCCGGCGTCATGACGCGCGTGCGCGGCGCGTCGGTGTACTTGGTTGTCATACGGGGTCCTCCCGGTGTAAATCTGCTTCGTTTCGTGTAGCCATCAGGGTACCCACCAGATGTGAATCATACGTGACATTTAACAGATACCATCAACTCATCAAGGGGGCCTGCTGTCTTTGGTGCAATAGCTTGATGCTAAACTGGATTTATGTTTGCGAGGTGGTTTACGTGATGTACCCGTATATGACATTCGAAGATGGAACCGAGGTCATTCATTCTGACCTGATTACAGATGGCGATATTGAAAAGGTTATCGTGCATTTTGAGCGACCGACGGCAGAGGGCTTCGACTCCGCTCGTTGTGAGTTGCCTTCCTGTTCGTGGACTGACTGGGAAGGGCATTTTACTCAGAGTGAAAAACGAGCTTTCGAAGAGTGTCTGAGCAAATAATTTAGATTAGTTCGAGTTTAGTTCGAATAAAGAAGCTGAATGCGATGACCTAAAGCGTATGCATTTTTAGTATTAGATGCGTATGAAATGGAGGATGTGAATGGATGAGCTAATAGACTTTAAAAAACGATTTCTCAAGAATGGCGAGCTGGTTTCAATTCCAAAAAAGGAAAGCTATAAAAGAATCATGCTGCTATGGGCCGTCTCTTTCTTTGAATTAAATACAAGTTATACGGAGCTTCAGGTTAATCGTGTGCTGTCACAGCTCTATCCTGATTATGCCGTGTTGAGGCGGTACTTGGTTGATTATGGATTCCTATTAAGGGATGAACGAGGCCTGAAATACGAGGTTAATCGTGATGTTCACGGTATTGAGAGCTAGCCGTCCGGTTCGGGTCCTATATATTGCTAGAGGGATAAGCGAAATAGGCAATTGGTGTGCGAATATTGCTTTGCCAATGCTGATTTACGAGGTAACTCACGATGTTTCTGCAACTGCTTTGATGGTCTGCTGCAGATTTGCCCCCTCTCTGTTTTCAGTTGCGCTCGCGCAGCTGCCTCAGAAGATGGGTATCGGGACACTGCAGGCCATGAGATTGGCAGACTTAATTCGCGCGGGATTATTCGTTTGCTATATTTTTGTTGATAGTAAATGGAGTATGTTTGCTATTACGTGCGCGGTATCGCTTTGCCGAACGGTAGAAATGCCCTGCTTTTACTCGTTGTTAAGAGCCAATACGAATAGTATCAATCGCGACGTAATTAATAATTCGTTTGGGTTCCTGCAGAATTTGATGATGGTTCTGGGGCCAGTTGCCGGCGGTTTTGTTGTCGCTCAATTTGGGGCGGAGGCTGTTCTTGCATTAGACGCGCTTTCTTTTGCCGCGTCGTTCTGGTTGCTGCGAGATGTTCCGTCGGTTATCGAGGTTAATGATAAAGAGGGAATAAGCAAAAATGAAAAAAACAGGACTGCATTTAGTGATCTTAGCGCGAAGCACTTGGCAATTGGTTTCCTATTAATCGATATTTCTAGTGGCGTGGCATTCGGCTCTCTGAATTCTCTTTTGCCAGCTATAGCGCAATTGCAATTTGACTCGTCATCGATACAATACGGATTCCTTCAGAGTAGTCTTACAATCGGACTGTTGTTCGGAAATACAATATATGGTCGTTTAATCAGTGGTTCCGATTGCGTTAAATCATATTGTTTTGTGACGTATCTTGCGCTCGGTGCGTATCTGGCGTTTGGCTATCGCTATGCGTCTGGGATATCGTTTATTTCCCTTTTTATCGTCGGTGCCGGAAACGCCATTCAAGATGTGCTTCTCATAACATCGCTGCAGGATTTGGCGAGAGACGGATCTGAATCGATAAGCCTGTTTTCAATTAGGGAGTCTTTGCAATCGGTTGCTGTTGTTATTTCAACACTTCTTGTTTCGCTGTTCACGAGCATCGCGATGTTCTCAATTCTCGTTACAGGACTTGGTGTATTTTCAATTATGATGGTAGTTGTGTTTCAATTGAATTATTTGCGAAAGATGTGACGTTGATATGCCTAAAACGCTTTTAGTATTTCCCCCAGGATGGAGTCCAGTGGGGCCGTATCTTGCCTTGCCTTGCCTGTTTTGAAGTCATATCTTCAAGAGGTTGAACAATACAAAGTTGACATTGTTGACTTAAACGTGGAATTTTACGATGACCTCCTATCTTTTAGACATGTCGAAGAGTGCTGTAAAAGGTATCGGGAATCAAAGGATTCGTTTAGTTCGAATGTTCAATTAACAATCGAGTTGATACAAAAGTCGGCACTTAATGTTGACGAGGCAAAAGATATTTTCAGATCGAAGAGATACTTTAATCTAAAAGAAAGACAATATGCTGAAAACATTTTTAGAAATGCACTCTATATCATAAATCACGTCTCATATGGAGTTAAATACACGTTCAACTCCATAGATCTGCCCTATGATTATTATTCGACACCAGAAATAATGAAATCGCTTGCGGATACCTTGCATAATCCGTTTATTTCCTTCTATGAAACTGCCTTTCTTAAGCGTATTCAGAGGGAAAAATTCGAGTTTATTGGGATTTCGGTGAGCGGCTGTTTCCAATTGATTTCTGCAGTTACGTTAGCGAAACTGATTAAGGAAGAATGTCCATCTGTTAAACACGTCTCATTGGGCGGCAATTACATTACTCGTTTAGCAGATGACTGCATGAAAGAATGGCATCCCTTTTTTGAATACATTGATTCGATAATGATGTATGACGGCGAAGAGCCGCTTGCACGTCTTCTTGAGGCTCTTGACTCTGGTGATGACAATCTCGACTGTGTTCCAAACCTTTGCCATGCTAAAGGTGGAAAGATATATAAAAACCATCGGATTGAGCAAACATTTATCAACGATACAGTTCCCGATTTCGATGGCTTCGCCCTTTCTAAATACTTCATGCCTGAGTTAATATTGCCGGTTTATTCCTCTAGGCAGTGTTTTAATCATTGCGCCTTCTGCACCATTCCCGGTGCCACCGGTGGTTGTTACCGAAAGATGCCTATATCGAGAGTATTTGAAATAATGTGTCGGTTAAATGAAAAATACGGCACGAGAGTTTTCTCTTTTGTGGATGAAACATTCGAAGGCAAAAGAATGGAGCAACTCGCGGATGAAATAAACGCATCGGGAAAAACGTTTTTCTGGCATGGAGAAACGAGGTTCTCTCCAACCCTAAGTACAGAAGTTTTTAACAAGATATTCCAAAGTGGATGTAGGCAGATTCAGTTTGGCCTCGAGTCATACAACCAAAGAGTTCTTGATCTAATGAAGAAGAACACGAGAGTTGATTGGATTGATCGCAATGTCCATGATTGTCTCAATGCGGGTATTCCTGTTCATCTATTTTTTATGATTGGCTTTCCGACCGAAACTAAAGAAGAGGCTCTGAACACCTTAGCTTATACAGAGAATGTTTTGAATTATTCAAAACAGGTATGTGGTGTTCCATATTCCACGAGAGGATTTACGAATTTTGGTCTCGTTATGGGGTCGGATGTTTGGAATCATCCCGATAAGTATGGTGTCTCTGTAATGCCGAAGTCCCAATATGAGGATTTGCGCCTCGAAGTGGATTATGTTTCAGGCACTGGTTTAACTTTAAATGAAGCAAAATCCTTATCTGATGAGCATCATATTGATTTTTATATGCAAGAGGTCATAAACGGTAGCGACACAATTGACTTGCCCCAGCGGCTTCATATTTCAGAGGTGACCTGGATCCTAGATTCTATTCACGCTGTCAGGTATAAGGGACATTTGACCAAAGTAAAGCGACGGCTAACTAGTCTAAATCCAGCTGATCGAATCTGGCTGGATTCCAAGACCTCTGTCGTGCTCGTTGAGCCATTTGCCTACTTCTATAATTCTGAATACCATCATGTCTATGCTGTTTCCCAGTTGGTATACCTTAAGTTGGCCCGTTTATTGGAGGCCGATTGTAGCATTTCTCTTATTCTTGATCAGGGCGACCTCGAGCTGACAAGGGCGATAGAAGAACTGTTGCATTATGGATTGCTGAATACAAATATCGATGCCGATTATGTAATGCACGATAACGGTTTTCAATTGGTTAAAAGTTCGTTTGTTAAAGAAGTCGGACGCTCAAAAGAGGGGTTAAGAGTACTGCTGAGTTGTGCCACCCATAGAATGTGTGCGGTTAATGATTTTTCGTTCGCTTTGCTTTCGTTGTTTGAAAAGCCGATTACTAAGAACGAGGTGCGCGACATTTTGAAAAAAGAGGGAGGTTGATTTTCAATCTCAACGCAACAGCCTGAACGGGCCCC
>NZ_QRJO01000020.1 GCF_003471585.1 Collinsella sp. AM18-10 | reverse complement strand
CTCAAGAAGGAGTAATATCGGGACTTGCAGCGACGGACCTCGGGACGCTCTTACACCACGTCTGCGCGCGCCACCCTCTTCTTGAATGACTAGTTGTTAAAGAACACTCAGCGACTACTCCAATTCGCGACACACTGTGTCGCGAATTGAGCTGTTCTCACCACCGAAGACCGGTGAAAGCTCCTGGCCAGAATCTCGATAGTTTGTTAAAGTGCCCCCTCTGCAGGTTCAATGAGCGCTCATGTTCCAGACTAGCAAGTGAAGAAATATCGAAGCCATCGATGCTCATTTCCTATCGAAAAAACTAGTCAATACACGCTAATTAGCTTGATAAACTGCTTGTATTTTTGTCTACAAAACTGTATACAAAAAGAGATTCCGGTAACCAGCGCTCGACATTATGTCAATCGATAGGAGGCGCTATGGACGCCAAGCAGCTTGAAAAGATGATGGGGTTTGCCCCCGGAGAGTTGGAGAAAGCCGCGGAGGCATACGAAAAAGATGAATGGCCGAAGGGTCGCACCATCAAGCCGGGAAGGCCGTCGATCTCTGATGAGCCAAGCGTTGTTTTATCGGCACGTGTGGGTAAGTCTGTTCTTGAAGCCTTTGACGCAAAAGCAAAGCGCCATGGGCAAACACGCACGGAGCGACTCAGAGAGCTCATCACGCTCGATGCAATGATTGCTTAGACTCCACTCTCCCGCCGACCCAAACATGTACGCCAGCATCCAAAGTCGACATTTTTCGACATCTTTGAATGCTGGCGTACAGCTTTTTTGCAACATAGTCATCGGGGACGTTCTTAAATGACCAGTCGTTAAAGAACGTCCCCGATAACTAACTAGCCGTGGAAGCGGGCTATAGGCGCAAGTGGCTGCTCGCGAAAGACACGCTCGACGGCGGCACGGTATTCGTCGACCTTTTTAGTCTTGCGTACGAGCTTGTGAACGGTAGCGGGGTCGGCGAAGGCGCATTTGGCGTAGAACCACCACTCCTTCATGCGAAAGACCGCGTTGCCCCCAATCTCGTCCGCATAGGCCGCAAACAGCATGTCGTGGAAGCGCTGCAGCTCAGCGGCCGTGGCAGCAGGGCCGCCCTTAACCATGCGAGGCAGCGCGGGGTTCGCAAGCAGGCCACGCCCCAACATCACATGGCGCGTGCCGGGATAAGCCTCCACCAGCGCATCCATGTCCTCAAGATCAAAAATATCGCCGTTGTATGCCACAGGAAACGGTGCCCGCTCCAACGTCTCGCCGTAAAACTCCTTGCGCGGCGATCCCGTATAGCGGTCCTTTTGCACGCGCGGGTGCACAATCAGCTCCGCCAACGGCATGCGACAGTAGAGGTCGAGCACGCGCTTGTACTCGTCGTCGCTTTCCAACCCCAACCTGGTCTTGACCGACACCGGCAAGGGCGAGCGTTCGCACACGTCGCTCAAGAACACCTCGAGCTCATCCAAATTGCGCAGAAAGCCCGAACCCTTGCCTTTCGCGACCACCGTACCCGAAGGGCAGCCAAGGTTGAGGTTGACCTCGCGGTAACCCATATCGGCAAGCACCTGCGCCGCCCACACAAACTCGTCCGCATTCTTGGACATCAGCTGGGGCACCACGTTAAGTCCCTGGTTGTTGGCAGGATCGACCTCTTTAAACGCCTTGCCACCAAAGCGGTTGCCCACCCGCGGCGGCGGCAAAAACGGCGTGTAATAACAATCGAGCGCGCCAAAGCACTCCGCATGCACGCGACGGAACACATGCCCGGTAATCCCCTCCATGGGGGCCAGCGATAAATACATCAACATCCACTCTCAAATCAATGTGACAAAGGGACAGTCCCTTTGTCACATCCCATTCAAGCGGTTCAGGAACTCTTCGCAGGCGCGAGAACGCAGGCGATATTTTTTCCACACCAGATACGATGCAATGGTGAAGGGGCAAAAGGGCAGTCCCTTTGCCCCAAGTGCCGGCTACCGGACGCAAGCTAGTTGCCGTTCGCGAACGCCGCCCATATTTCGAGGTCTAATACTTTTCCCGAGAAGTGAACGGCTGTATTTGGACCCCCGAAGCATTGACATTTTTAGGCGTCAAAACCGCAGGATTTGACTGGCAAAACCGCAGGAAATTGCACGCTAAAAGTGTCGATGCTTCGGGAGTCCGTTTTCACTCGTTCACTTCTCGGGAAAAGTATTAGACCTCGATTCCGCAGTCCCCGATGTGACAAAGGAACAGTCCATTTGTCACATTCAGAATTGACCCCCCCCCGCAATAGCTCATCGATGGCGGGATTCTCTATACTGGGTCACATATGACGGTATCGCGCCAAAGGAGAACGCCATGACCACCTCGCAGATATCTCTGCTCGCGCTCATCTCGGTTGGAGGCATCGGCATCCTGTTTATCGGAGCGAGCATGCTCATGAAGGCCGCCGCCCGCAAGAAAGCCAAGGCCTGTACCGCCGTGACCATGGGGACGGTCATCGACCATCGCTTTATGGGTGAAGGCAGAATGAATCCCGTTTTGGAATACACCGTCGACGGCACGCAATACCGCGCGAAAAAACAATTCCGTGGCATAAAGACCAAAAGCTTGTCGGGACTCCCCATCCGCACGCAAGCCACCGCCTACGAAGACGCCAAGGGCTGGCTGCACGTGCAGACAGGCCCCATCGCCCGCCTAGGCACCCTCGCGGAGCAGCTTTGGCCCCTCGGTAGCCAAATGACCGTGTACTACAACCCCAGCAACCCAGACAAAAGCTATGTCGAACGCCCCATCGTGGGCAACTTTGCCACACTGATGTTTAACATCGCAGGCTTCTTGCTCATCGCGATGAGCATCTTGTTCTATGTTCTTATCCAGCGCTAGCTCAAACTGATGCGCCCCGCGCCCCATGCGCCGCAACGACCGTTACGACACCAAGGATCAGCCATGGCAACACTTTCCGAACAAGAACGCAAGCGTATCCAGCGATACTGCATCTACCCCAAGGTTGCCGGTGCAGCGCTTGCCATGGCGTTTGTGCTGCCATTTTTGATCATTCCCTTCGAAATGATTGACGATATCGTCTTCCATCACGAAGGCTTCCAAGAAACGGGCATGATAGCCGCCCTGGTGCTCACCGCCGTCGAGCTCGTCATCTTCTGCTATTGCGCGCTCGCGCCGCGCTTTGGCATGCGCGGCAAGCAGTGGAAAGAAATGCAGCGCCGACTCGCCGTCGAGCAGTCCGAGAAAGACCGCTCGGCACAAATCGCGGGCGTTATTGGCACGCAGGCCGCCGCGCGCCTACTCAAGAACAGCGACAACGAGACCGCGCGCAACCTGGGCGGCGCGGCAGAAGTCGCCGCTGCCGTTGGCGCCGTCGCCACTGCAGCTGACGTGCTTACCGAGAGCTTCGCTAACGCAAAGGCCATGGCAGAGGCCTGCGGCGTGCCTATCCCCCGTGCAAAAAAGTGGATCGTCGCGCTTGTGGCACTGCCCCTCGCAATCGTGTGCGGTGCCTATATCCCGCAGCTGGCGCAGGGAAACATCGAGATGCAACAGAACGCCGCGGCCGCGGCCGAGCAGATCGCCATCGCCCGCAAGGCATTAGAGCCCGCATGCGAGCACGTGTCCGCCGATGATCCCTACGAGCGATATCAAGATTACGGCTATCATGTCCGCGGCTATCTGCACGAAGGCGACTCCGACGCCCAGAAGACCTATACGTATCTGGACTTTGACAACAAGGGGACGCTCAAGGAAGTGAGCTACGCGGCAGAGGTCGACCCCAGCGCGAGCCTCGAGGATAACCTTGCCCGCATCGAACGCGAGCTTGACGAGCTTTCCTCTGCCGTTCAAACCGTTGACGTCAAGACGGTGAGCCCCGAGCTCTTGGCACCGCAGAAACTCCCCGAAGAGTTTAGGCAGGCATTTTTGAACGGCTCACTCTACGAGAGAATCTCTATCAGGACGAGTGACGACCTCATCAAAACGTATTACTCGTTTGATACGGATCCCGAGGACGAGTTTGACGAGTACACCCATCCAAGCGTCCGTATTACGCTGATGGGCAAAACAAACTAGAAGGCGCGGGAAGGGGCCACCCCCTTCCCGCGCCTTTTCATCCAATGTGACAAAGGGACTGTCCCTTTGTCACATTATTCGGAGCGTAGGGCTTCCACAGGGTCTTTCTTGGATGCGCTGCGGGCCGGCAGCAGGCCGGCAACGACCGTCAGCAGCACCGAAACTGCAATAAGCACCAGCGCATCCTGCACGGGCAGGCTCATCAGATTGGGTACCTGCTTGGCCGCAAGCGCCCAGGCATTAACCGGAAGGCTCACAGCCACCACGACGACAATGGCAAAGACGCCGGCAATGAGACCTTCGATAAAGGTCTCGGCATTAAATACGTTGGCCACGTTGCGCTTTGACGCGCCAATCGCGCGCAGGATGCCAATCTCCTTTTTGCGCTCCAGCACGCTGATGTAGGTGATGATGCCGATCATGATGGAACTCACCACTAGGCTAATGCTCACAAACGCAATGAGCACCAAGCTGATAGTATTCACGATGTCGGTCACCGAACCCATGATGATGCCCATGTAGTCGGTGTACGAGATTGCCTGCTCGTCGTGGCCGGCGGCTTTGACCTGCTTGTTATAAGCATCGATGTGATCGAGCACGCGCTCCTTGGCCTCAAAATCGCGCGGGAAAATCTTGACCGAGATGGGGTCCGCCTCATCCGCATAGCCCAACGTGGTCAGATTGTTATCGTAGGTGAGCTGCGACGCCTTGGCGTAACTCATCATGAGCGAACTCAGGTCCTCGGCGTCCATGTTGAAATGGATGGCACGAGCAAAGGCACTCGCATCCACACGCATAGCGCTCGCCAGGTTGGCAATACTCGACGACATCTGTGTAGCCATCTGGCCCATGAGCCCCGCCGCGCCTGCTTTAAGCTGGGACGATACCGTTGTCGCAATCTGGTCGCTGATTGTCTTGGTCACCTGGTCCATTGCCTGCTGCAGATACGGAGCCAGCTGCTTTTGGACATAGTCGGTCATCGCCTGTTGCAGGCGCTCGGCCAGGACATCGCCGCCGAGCGCCCTGAGCTGAGCCAGGTATTGCTGGGCTGCGGCATCATTCTCAAGATATGCCGAGAATGCGGCAGCGAGCTTTGACGCGTCTTTAAGGTCTTCGGGTGACAGCGCCTTAAACTGATCAGAGCGCATAAAGCCCTCAAACAGCTGGTTGGCAAGTGCTCCCACCTGCTGCATTTGCTCAGGCGTGAGCTCAAGACCATCAAAGATGCCCGAGAAATCTGGGGCCGGCGCTTTGGCCATGATGTCGCCGAAGTCGATGTCCTTCCCAACACCCGAAAGGTCAATGTCCAGGCCGGACAAGTCGAGACCAGAAAGGTCCATACCGCCGGCTGCGCCCGAGAGCGCAGACGTATCGAGTGAGAACGCGCTCTTCAGCGCCGCCTCGTCCACACTGAACATGCTGCTCAAATCCACGCCTTGCTTGGCCTCGCCCTGCAGCTCGTCGAAGGTTTTGCCCGTAAAGACATCCGTCTCGGGGTGGGCAAGCTGCTCCTGCACAATCTGCGAATCGGCAGCACGCTCCATAAGCTGGCGAGTCAGCGCATGCGTATAGGCAATGCCCGGGGACAATGCGCTCGCGTTTGCCGTCTCGTTGGGTCGCACCACGCCCACAATGCGCACGTCAATACCGTCGGCAACCTTGGCTTTCATAAAGTCGGCGTCGCCAGACATGTCAGTCCACATGCCGGTCTCTTCGTTTTTGCGATAGGCATCGGCCGGCGACAACACCTTAAACGTCGTGGACAGTGCATCGTCGTAGGTAAAGTCGCTGCCGGTCTTGGGCGTCTTGACCTTGCCGTCGGCCGTCATGGCACTGTTAACCAGGTCGTTGAGCTCATCGATATCCAGCGCGCCGATACTGTAGAGCGTGTAGTCGCCCACTGTTCCGCGGCTCGAAAGCACCATCACGGCCTCGTTGGCAGACGTAGGCCAATGGCCGGCAACGACATCGTACTGGCTGTCGAGCAGACTCTGGTCGTCAATCATCTCGTTAAAGACCGAGGTTCCCATGGAATCCATGCTCACCGTTGCCGCCGAACTTGCGCCGCCGCTCATGGCCTCGGTCATAGCGTTGGGCACCAGCCGGACAGGCTTCTCATCGCCCTTGCCCGCACGATAGACAACCGGCGTCACGCCGTAGCCGTACTGGATAGCGTTGACCTCTTTGTCGATACCGTCGCCGCCGTCGTCAAGCCATGCCTTAAAGCTTGTCATATCGTTAGATTTAACACTTGCGAACATGTCCTTTACGGCTGTGACCACAGGGATCTTGTCGGTTCCCTTAGCTTTGCCACCGGTAGCGTCATCGGACGAGCCCTCGCCCTTGGACGCCTCCTCATCGGTAGCCCCATGGCCGCCCATCATGGACGACAGGTCGTAGTCTTGTTTGGAAATCGTGAGCGGGTAGCTCGAGAGCGTGTCCTCCTCGACCTTTTTGATGTAGTCGTTTACGCCGTTGGAGAGCGCCAGGATTGCCGCAATGCCGATAATGCCAATCGAACCCGCAAAGGCCGTCATGACCGTGCGGCCCTTCTTGGTCATGAGGTTTCGGGCAGAAAGCCCCAGCGCCGTCACAAAGCTCATCGAGGTTTTGCGCGTGGGCTTGGCCTCGCGACGCGCGGCCTCGGCAGCATCAAAGGGATCTGAATCGTCGGTGACCTTGCCGTCCGCCAGGTTGACAATGCGCGTGGCGTACTTGTACGCCAGCTCAGGATTGTGCGTGACCATGATGACCAGACGGTCGCGCGCAACGTCCTTGAGCAAATCCATGACCTGGACGGACGTCGTTGAGTCCAAGGCGCCGGTCGGCTCGTCAGCCAGCACAATCTCGGGGTCATTGATCAGAGCGCGGGCAATGGCCACGCGCTGCATCTGCCCGCCCGAAAGCTGGCTCGGGCGCTTGTCAACGTGCTCGCCCAGACCGACTGCCTCGAGCGCCTTGCGCGCACGTTGGCGGCGCTCGGCATGCCCCACGCCCGTGAGCGTAAGCGCCAACTCCACGTTTTCCAAAATGCTCTGATGCGGAATGAGGTTATAGCTCTGGAACACAAAGCCGATGCGATTATTGCGATAGGCATCCCAATCGCGGTCGTTGAAGTCCTTGGTCGAGATGCCGTCGATCAGCAAATCGCCCGAATCGAAATGATCGAGTCCACCGATGACGTTGAGCATCGTAGTTTTACCCGAACCCGAGGGACCCAGAATGGCTACGAACTCGTTATCGCGAAAAGACAGGCTTACGCTGTCGAGCGCTACCTGCGTAAACGACTGCGTAACGTACCTTTTGCAAATAACTCTGAGATCCAGCATGGACGGCAACCTCTCTCGCGCGGGCGCGCTCGCCCGCTCCCCCCGCCGTTCACGTTCGGCGCGTTTGTCCTACTCTATCCTCATTTTTGGCCGATACCAGTGAAGAATGTAACGAACCGCGCCAAAAAACGAACGGGACAGCACGCCGCATGGCGCACCATCCCGCATATAACATCCCCGATGCGACAAAGAGGCTGTCACTTTGTCACATTCCAATGCGCGCTACTTTTCGAGCCCGCACGGCATAACGTTAGCGCTGCCGCGGCGAGCCTCAGTCACGGCTGCAAAGAAGCGATAGCCGCCCGAGAAGTTAAAGCACTCAAAGCCATGCTGCGCCAAAATGCGGCAAGCAATGTAGCTGCGAATGCCGCTCTGGCAAATCACGTAAACCGGCTTGGCCCGGTCGAGCTCGCCCAGGCGATTGCGCAAATCATCGACGGGAATGTTTACGAAACCATCGATATGCCCGCGCTCATACTCCCCTTCCGTACGAACATCGAGCAGCTGCACGCTGCCATCGCGTGGCAAGTTGGGCTCATCCTCCCAATGCCACTGCGCCAGTATGCCGCGATTGAGGTTCTCGATCATAAAGCCCGCCATATTGACGGGATCCTTCGCCGATGAATACGGCGGCGCGTATGCTAGGTCCAAATCCTTAAGCCTATCGCCGCGCATGCCTGCCTGGATGGCAGTCGCCAGAACGTCGATACGCTTGTCCACACCATCGATGCCCACGATTTGCGCACCCAGCAGGCGCAATCCCTGCTTCTCGAAGACAACCTTCATGGTCATGGGCGTTGCACCCGGATAATAACCCGCATGCGAACCGGGCGACAGGACCACGCTGTCGCAGTCAACTCCCGCCGCGTGTGCCGCCTTTTCGGATAGTCCCGTGCTTGCCGCCGTCAAGTCGAATACCTTGATAACCGATGAGCCCAACGATCCGAGGTAGCAGCTGTCCATGCCGGCTATGACATCGGCGACGACACGCCCCTGCTTGTTGGCGGGGCCGGCGAGCGAAATGACCGCGTCCTCGCCGGTCACCTGATGCGTGACCTGCACGGCATCGCCCACGGCATACACGTCGGCAGCAGAGGTCTCCATGCGGTCGTTGACCACAATAGCCCCCTTGATGCCCAGTTCGAGCCCCGCCTCTTGCGCCAGATGGCTCTCAGGTGCCACGCCAATGGCAAGCAGCACCATATCGGCTCCGATAGGGTCATCGCCCGCAACATGGGTGACAACGCGGCCATCAACTTCCTCAAAACCTGTCACATCGGCCTTGAGGCGCAGATCGATACCGTGCTCACGCACCTCGGTATGCAAAAGGGTCGCCATGTCGTAATCCAGGTTGTTCATAAGCTGGACGGGACGCTGCAGAAGGGTCACCTGGAGCCCCAGCTCGCACAGATTCTCCGCCGTCTCGACGCCAATGAAGCCGCCGCCGATCACGACGGCACTGCTCGGTCGCCGCTCTCGAACATAGCTGTGAATACGCAGCGTGTCCTCAACGGTGCGTAGGCTAAAGATTTTATCCGAGTCGATGCCCGGCAACGCAGGGCGAATCGGCTTTGCACCCGGCGACAGGATGAGCTTGTCATACGTCTCGACAAATTCCTCGCCCGTCAGCATATTGCGAACCTCGACCGTATGCGAATCGGGATGGATGGCAAACACCTCGTGACTCGTCTTGACCGCAATGCGAAAGCGATCCCAAAAGCCCTTGGGAGACTGCAGCGTCAATGCGCTCTCTTCTTCTATCACGCCGCCAATGTAGTACGGAAGCCCACAGTTGGCATACGATACAAAACCCGTGCGCTCAAAGATGACAATTTGGGCCTGCTCGTCGAGTCTGCGCAAACGTGCCGCCGCCGATGCGCCGCCCGCGACGCCTCCAACGATAACCACCTTCATAGCTAACGCACCACCTTTCCCGTGTAGCCGCTTATGCCGCCGATATTCTTGACACTGCCATACCCAGAACGCTTAAGAAAACTCACAGCTTGGTTGCTTCGCGCACCGCTCAGGCAATGCACGAAAAGCTGCGTGCCCTTTCGACGTATACCCATGATGCTACCCCGAAGCAGAAAAAAGAGTCGCTGTTTCCAGCGACTCCCCTTCAGTTGTCTGTCCCACGGACTTACTGTTCGCTCTTCGCGAGTGCCTGATCGATCAGTTTGTTGAGCGCCTCGCGCTGCTCAGCGGAGTTGATGCCGCCCATGATCGGCTCTCCCACAATGTTACCGTTCTGGTCGATCACGTAGGTGGTCGGGAACGAGTACAGGTTGGAGGTGAACTTTCCGGCCTCGCTGTCCGACTTAAACCAGATGTTCTTATACGTTACGCCCTTCTTGGAAAGCACGTCCTTGGCATCGGCCACCTCGTCTTTGTTGCCATCGAGCGTAAAGGAATTAACGCCCACGACCTGGCCGCCCTTCTCGGCAAGCTCCTTGTTGAGCTTCTCCAGATCGCCCAGCTCTCCCACGCACGGCTTGCAGGTGGTAAACCAGAAGTTCATGACGGTGACCTTGTTCTTGGAGAACAGCTCGTCGCTGTTTACATCGTTGCCGTCCAAGTCCTTGCCCTTAAAGCTGGGGAACTTCGTCTCCCCGCTCTCGCCGTTGGTCATGCCCGCGGTCGAGGCATCAACACTCTCCCCCTCGCCGGGCGTGCTGCCACATCCGGGGAACTCCTTCTCCAGCGCCATGAGCTTGTCCTCGATCTCCTTGACCTGCTGCGCGCCGGCCTTAAGCGTCTTAAGCTCGTCAGCCGCAAACTGATCCTTGGCGCCCTCGATGGTATCGAGCAAGAAGTCACCGTAGTTCTTGCCGTCCTCAATCATGGGAGTGTCTTTGTTGGCCGCAAGGAACACCTTTTCCCATAGGGCGTTATCGCTCGCAAAGATCTCGTTTTCCTTTTGCAGCAGCTGCTGGTACAGCTCGGCCGCCTCCTCGGCGCTCGACGGCTTTTGTGCCACAAGCTCGGCAATCTGCGCATCGCCGCTCGTAGCACCCTTCGCGTCGCCCTTGGGGGCAGAGCACGCCGCGAGAGTCAGCGCCAGCACGGGCAGCATCAACAGAGCCGCAATTTTTGACAGTTTCATGGTTCCTCCGTTTATATCGAAACTTATATAGGTACCTATTTGTTTTCGCAGGCTTGCGTGGACTGCGCGGGTTTGTCGCCCGTCACACCCAGCCCATAGCGAAAGCTAATAGCATCGACGGGGCACGCGCCCACGCATTTGCCGCAACGAATGCACTCGGCATGGTTGGGCGTACGCGTAACGTCCACGTCCATTTGACACACCTTGGCGCACTTGCCGCACGAGACGCATTTGCACTGGTCAACCTGGATCCCCAGCAAAGACACCTTGTTCATGAGTGCATAAAACGCACCGAGGGGGCAAATCCATTTACAGAAGGGGCGGTAGAACAGCACGCTCAGCACCGCAACCACAATGAGGATTGCGAGCTTCCAGGTAAAGAGCTTTCCCAGCGCGGAACGGATTCCCGTATTCATGATGGACAGCGGAATCGCGCCCTCGAGCACGCCTTGCGGACAGATGTACTTGCAAAAGAACGGGTCGCCCATGCCCACATCGTTGACTACCAGAACGGGCAGCAGCACCACGGCAAACAGCAGCACGGCGTACTTGATGTACGTGAGCAGCTTGAGCTTTTTCGTCGAGAGCTTTTTGCCGGGAATCTTATGCAGAAGCTCTTGCAGCCATCCAAACGGGCATAAAAAGCCGCATACAAAACGCCCCAGCAGCACGCCGATCAGAATGAGCGTTCCGGTGACGTAATACGAGAAGCTAAACTTAGACGAGCCCACCACCGACTGAAACGACCCGATGGGGCACGCACCCGAGGCCGCTGGACACGAGTAGCAGTTGAGGCCCGGCACGCAGACGGCTTTGCCCGCTCCCTGGTAGATGCCGCCCTTGGCAAAGTTAGGCAGGTGAATATTGGTCGCAAGCGTCGCCGCCGCCTGAATCAATCCACGAAATCGCGCTAAAAGATGCGATGCAGTGTTTTTTCTTTTATCCAATTCCGATACACTCCAAGCACAGCCTGATTGCCTTGGCCAGCACGGCATCTGCCTCGCCGCGCATAATGCCAAAGCCAACCATGGCTACCCCAACGATCAGCAAAGCCACCTGCGCCACAGGCTTAATCGCTTTGAACAATCTGACCACTCCTTTCGTTTCGCGACCCATTGGACCATACCGACTATAAAATCCGTGTTAAGCGCGAATGACTATGCAAGGAGAACGTTATGCGCATCTTGGTCGTCGAGGACGAGCGGGCGCTGTGCGATGCGATCGCACGCAGCCTGCGCAACTTAGCCTATAGCGTCGACTGCTGCTACGACGGGCAGCAGGCCCTCGATCTGCTCGATGTCGAGACCTTTGATCTTGTCGTGCTCGACCTCAATCTCCCCCATGTCGACGGCATGACCGTGCTCAGGCAACTCAGGACAACTGATTGTGAGACCAAGGTGCTTGTGCTCTCGGCACGTGGCGAGGTCTCCGACAAGGTAGCGGGGCTCGATGCGGGCGCCAACGACTACCTCACCAAGCCGTTCCATCTTGACGAGCTGGCGGCACGCATACGCAGTCTCACGCTCAGGCGCTTTACGCAAAACGACGTTGTTCTAGCCTGTGGATTGTTGAGCTTTGACACCAAGGCGCGCCTCGCCTCCGTGGGCGGCGAGACCCTATCCCTCACGCGCAAGGAGACCGGCATCTTGGAATACCTGATGCTTAACCAGGGGCGGCCGGTGAGCCAGGAAGAGCTTATCGAGCATGTATGGGACAGCAGCGTCAACAGCTTTAGCAACGCAACCCGCGTTCATATCTCGTCGCTCCGCAAAAAGCTACGCAGCGCTTTGGGATACGACCCGATTCGCAATCGGATTGGAGAGGGCTACGTTATGGAGGATGGAGAATGAAAGGGCTTTCGCTGCAATGGCGCATAACGATTATGACGGCACTGCTGACGTGTGCGGCATGCGTACTGACGAACTGCTTGGTCGGCTATACGGGCATGCGCTACATGGATGCCATCGGCAGCGACATCTCGGCCTTTAACGCAACCGGCGAAGATTCGCTCCAGGCGTTCGACCCAACGAAAGCGGCCCTCGATGACAAGGTCACAATCGTCGTAAATGACGCACAGGAGTCTTTTGGCACGACAGCCTGGTACATCACGGCTGGAGTCACACTCCTTGGCGGCGCGCTGGCATACTTTGTGAGCGGCCGTGCACTCAAACCGCTACGGGCTTTTGCAGCTCAGGTTGAGCGTGTGCAGCCTGACAACCTAAGCGAAATCAGACTCAATGAAGATGTGCCCACCGAGCTACAACGATGCAGCGCCTCTTTCAACGACATGATCGCTCGTCTTGGCGAAGGGTTCTCTGCACAGCGTCAGTTTACCGGCAACGCCGCACACGAGCTTCGCACCCCGCTCGCCCTTATGCAAGCACAGATTGAACTATTCATCTCCGAGCACTCCGGTTTGCAACCCGAAACAGCCGAGCTGCTCGGCCTGCTACAAGAACAAACTGAGCGGATGTCGCGGATGACCAAGGTGTTGCTCGAGATGAGTGAGCTCCGCAGCGTTCCTTGCGAGGACGATGTTGAACTTGGTCCCTTGTCCGAAGAGGTCCTCACCGACCTTGCGCCACTTGCCGAAAATAAGGGCATAGCCCTCAATTGTGCTGGAGACGCTTTAGTAATCGGGAGCGACACGCTCCTCTATCGGCTGGTGTTTAACCTGGTCGAAAATGCCATCCGTTACAGCCGCCCCGGCTCGACTGTCAACGTCTCCATCTGCGACAACAACAGCCGCGTGTTCCTGCGAGTCGAGGACCAGGGCCCGGGAATACCCAAGCAGTACCACGAGAGCATCTTCCAACCGTTCTTTCGCCTGGATAAATCCCGCAGCAGGGCATACGGCGGCGCAGGACTCGGACTCGCGCTCGTTTGGGAGATTGCAGCGCTTCACGGTGGCGCTGTAGAGGTCGAAGCAAGTTCCGAGAACGGGACCACTATGCTCGCAAGCCTTCCAAAACGATCCGCAGCATTAACCGAACAGTAAAACGAAAGGGGTCCCGCACACGTTTGCGCGGGACCCCCTCCCTGTCAATGCAATTCGCCCAAAAGAGTAGAAGCCTACTCCCACTCCACCGTGCCGACGGGCTTCGGCGTGAGGTCGTAGCACACGCGGCAGATGCCGGGAACCTCGGCGGTGACGCGGGCGGTAATGCGCTTGAGCAACGCCCAGTCGAGCTCAGGCACCTCGGCGGTCATGACATCGACGGTGTTGATGCAGCGGATGATACAGGGCCAATCGTAGGCGCGCTTGCCCTCGCGCACGCCGGTGGCGCGGAAGTCGGGCACGACGGCAAAATACTGCCAGATGGTCAGACCCGCCTTGTCGATCTCCTCGCGCACGATCGCGTCGGCTTCGCGCAGCGCCTCAAGACGGTCGCGGGTGATGGCACCAAGGCAGCGGACGCCCAGGCCGGGACCGGGGAACGGCTGGCGCTCGACCATGTTCTCGGGCAGGCCGAGCTCGCGACCCACGACGCGGACCTCGTCCTTGTACAGCAGTTTGACGGGCTCGCAGAGCTCAAACTGCAGATCCTCGGGCAGACCGCCCACGTTGTGGTGAGCCTTCACGCCGTCTTGGGACTCAAGAATGTCGGGATAGATGGTGCCCTGGGCGAGGAAACTGACCTCGTCGCCAACCTTGCGGGCCTCCTCCTCGAACACGCGGATAAACTCGGCACCGATGATCTTGCGCTTGGCCTCGGGCTCCTCGACGTCCACGAGCTTATCCAGGAAGCGATCGGTCGCGTCCACATAGACCAGGTTAGCGTCCATCTGGTTCTTGAAGACGTCGATGACCTGTTCGCTCTCACCCTTGCGCATCAGGCCGTGGTTCACATGCACGCAAATGAGCTGCTTGCCGATGGCCTTGATGAGCAGGGCCGCGACAACCGAACTGTCGACGCCGCCGGAAAGAGCCAGCAGGACCTTCTTGTCGCCGATCTGCTCGCGGATTGCAGCGACCTGCTCATCGATGAACACCTGGGCAAGTTCGGGAGTGGTGATACGCACCATGTCGTCGGGACGCTTGTTGGGATCCATGCAGAGCTCCTTCTCGGTTCGATGGAAATGCGCCGCGCGTATGCAGACGCACCGTCATATGACCTCATTATATGCAGAACGAGATACGTTTCCCATCGCTGCGACAGAGCTTTTTGCAGGGGCGGCAGTTTTTCTATATCCCAAGGTCAGCTAGACTTCGGTAGCCACCTTGGGAGCATCGCCAATAGACTCTTCCTTTATACGTTCGGCACAATCGTAGACGATACCCACAAATTCCAGTCCCGAGCAACAAGAGTACAATTGCTGCTAGTGTTGCCAGCTGTTGGGAGATGGAAGATGGACTGCGATGGCTACCCATGCGTTCCCATGCCGTTGATGTGCACCGCCTTTGTGCCGGGGCAGATTGACGCTGCGGTTGCAGGCATTTCCGACCCCGATTCACGCGCCATCGCCACGGCAGAAGCGCTGTACTTTCGCGGACAGGCCGCACTCGCCGCCAAGACGGCGCACCCCTATCTTGACGTCACCGATCCCGCGCTGCGCTATTCCGCATGCTTTATCTGCGGATACGCCAGTCTGTCGCTCAACCGTATCGCCGACGCCCGCCGGTGCCTTGCGGGCATCCTCGATACGCCGGCCGACGAGGAATCGCCCGCCGTCCACGCCACGCATATCCTGTTCGCCTCGGCCGCGAGCGTCCTGCTGCACTTGCCTTCCCCGTATTCTGCCGAAGAGTTTTATCCACTTGCGGCGCACCTACCCGAAGGCCTGCGACTGTTCGCCAGCTACGTGATGGCGCACGCCTTGTATCTGCGCGGCGAATACGGCCGCAGCCTGGGCATGGCGGAAAACGCCCTAATTATGAAACAGGGAAGCTATCCCATCTCGGAACTGTTCCTGCACCTGGCAGCTTCCATGGCATGCATGAGCCTCAAGGACATCGACGCCGCAAAAGCGCATTTTGGAGCCGCTTGGGACATTGCGCGCCCCGACGGCCTTATCGAGCTCATTGGCGAGCACCACGGCCTTTTGCAGGGGCTCATCGAGGCATGCCTAAAAACGCAATACCCTGACGACTTCGCACGCATCATCGAGATCACGTACCGCTTCAGCTACGGCTGGCGGCGCATCCACAACCCCGATTCGGGCGAGGACGTTGCCGACGATTTAACGACCACAGAGTTCACCATGGCCATGCTCGCCTGCCGCGGATGGACCAACGCTGAAATCGCACGCCATATGGGAGTATCGCCGGGCACCGTCAAAAACCGCCTATCCGGCGTATACGCAAAGCTTGGCATCGGCACACGCGCCGAGCTGGTCGCGCACATGTTGCGTTAGCGACCGGGCTGCCAAGCGCATCGAACGCGTTCCGGAACCCGGCGCTTCGCTCGATCAATTTGGACATTTTGACCCTTGAACGGCACTACCGCCACGAAGCGTCTTCTCGCAAAATTGGATTATTTCCACCGATATTTGCGGGATGGGAGCCCAAGATGCTTGATCGCCGTTCGTTACTTGTTGCCGGAGCGTCCTCACTAGCGAGCATCATGTTGCCTCGCGTGCCGGGAAGCGAAAATGCCTTCCTGCTGCCGTTCGCGCCCACCGCGGCCTATGCCGACGAAAAAGACCCCTTCAGGGTGCTCGTTCTCTCGCGCACCATGTTTGGTGTGGTCGTGGTCGACGTCGCCAACAAGAATATGCCCATCAAGGGAGCGCAGGTCACGCTCACGTCGCGCTACGCCGCAGGCGAGCAGCTCGCCGCCACGACCGATGACGAAGGCACCGCCATCTTTGAGATTGCCTCGCTTTCGGAAGGCTACGTAGACGAGGCAAAGCTCCTTGACGCGTACGACTTTAACGGCGGCATCTCCATTAACATGGCGGGCTACCGCGATGTCGAGATTCCCCTTGCGCGTATCCAGGGCGGCACCGCCATAACCGCGCCCACGCGTCCGCTTTCCGACGGCGAGCCGTACTTCCGCCAGCTCACATTCGACGAATGGGACATCCAGTACGCTGAAGCAACGTTCATGGCATTGCCGAAGGACGACACGGCAAACGAGCAGCCCGATACGCACGCCTTTACCGTGCAGGCTCATCTGCCGCAGGGCGGGCAGGCAACATTGCATATCAATAAAGTGATGCCCGCTGCGGGCAGCTCAACCGAAACCGTCACGCAGATTGGTCAGATCAAGGCCAGCGCATCGAGCGCGGATAATCTGGCGACGTTCACACTCGAAGACAAGTTCCTCGATGCAGCGTCGAGCCTTCTGGAAGAAGGATGCAAGCTGCGCTTTGTCCTCGACTACCAGGACAAAACCTACACGCTCTCCTCCCCCATGGCCGTTGTTACCGCGCCGGCGGCAAAGGCGGAATCCGGATCGACCACTATCGTCCCCACCACTATGGACCAAGAGATCACTCCGTTTGATTTCCCCGCATCGTTTCCCGGCATCGGTGGTAATAAGTTCACGTGCTGGATGCCCTCGTTCCCCATTCTGTTCGATTTCTCGTTTGCCGGGTACGTACTGTTTGGCGGAGGATACAAACCAGCCAGCTATATGAACGATTCGGGCAACCCTGATCCGGAATACTGGAAGAAATCGCCGCGTGAGTCGGGCGCCAAGCAGGCAAACCGCTACCTCGACGAGATGGAGGGGAAGTGGAATCAGTACAAAAGTATGAGTGCCGGTTCGGGCACCGATCCAAGAAACACCAAGCTCCTTCGCCACCATTGCACGCCGCTGTTCACGATGGATATCGCCACACAGCTGTACGGCTCGCTCGCCTACGATTGGGTGGGCAAAACCTGGGGTAACAACAACGACCCTGCATACGGCAATATTAAGGCCCTCTTCCAGGTAAGAACTGACCTCAATTGGACCGAGCAGTTTACCCTAGGACCGGTGCCATTTTTCCTAAACGTCAACCCTTGGGTGCTGGCGAAGCTGGCACTCGCTGTGGGTGCCCACACGCACGGCAGCGGCGCGGCGTTTTTCAAGAACATTTCGCTCGACTATTCCAACACGTCGGGCTCGTTCACCATCCAGATCGGACTTGCCGTCACCTTTGGAGCCGGCGTTGCAGGCGTCGCTTCGTCTGCCGTGCGCGGTGCCGCATCCCTCACGCTGTTCATTGGGTACGAGAAGGCAGATGGACACCAGCTTCCGCGGCTGCGCGTGGGTGCAGACGTCGATGTCGATGTGATACTCCAGTTCGTAATGTTCAAGTGGACCACCAAGGCTTGGTCGGGGTCGTGGCCCACACTCATCGATTCGTGGAATATGTCGGTGAACAATGACGACCGGTATGTGCCCCAACGCTCTGAGCTGGCATTGGGTGGAGATACGCCTTACACGCTGGATGCCTGCTTCGGCACGCCCGGCAACACCGAGGCAGGTGGTGTGCCGCAGTTTATCGCGTCGGCCACCATCGTCACCAATTCCGAGCTGCTCGCACGCGCCGAGGTTGCAGCCGCCGCGATAAACGTCGCGCCTGTCGTGCGCGATTGGGATCAAGCGGTCACGCGCATTGAGCTCGAGGCGGATGCAGAAAGCGACGACACGGGACAGGTTGAGCATTTCGTCCACGCACTGATGGAAAACGACGAAAACGCCGCGCCGATGTATGAGTACACCTACATCGGTCAGTCAACGAACGCCGTTGCGGACCCGAACGCCAATTCTGCCGGCGTGTCGGAGGACGAGCGTGGCGGCATAAAACCCTCGAGCGACAACGTGCTGTTTTCCGGCGTGCTCAGCGAAGCCCACATGAAGCTAACGATGATTGCCGGCGTAGAATGCCTGTTCCGTATCGCCTCGGTGCGCTACGGCGACAATGGCCGCTCGCGCCTGGTGGTGCACACAAAGGCAAACGGCACGTGGTCCGCTCCCACGCCCGTGGACTTTCCCCTTGGGTTTGGCGAGGGCGACGTGGAGCGCGACGGCATATTCGATTACGACTTCGACGTGGTGGAATATACGGACGGAAGAGGAAACCAGGACGCCTACGTGCTGCTGGTCTCGGGCGAGCGCCCCGCCGGCGACAACACCCTTTTCGATACGGCAAGCACAGCCGGCATACTGTCCGTCGTGCGTCTGCGCATAAGTAATGACGAGATCCGCGTGGTGTCGCATACGTCATGGCGCAGCATCTCGCGCGGCCGCCTGCAAGAGGATGGCTACCATTGCCTGCAGTGCCCGCGTATCACGGTAGGCAAGGCGCTGGTCAACGGACGCCTGTCGGGTGCCTACCTCCACCGCCGCGGAGCCACCGCAGAGAAGGCGCTCGGCAGCGAGGCTGAGGTTGCGCTGGAGTGCTTCACCCTGTGGTCGGACGTTTCGGGCGACAGCCTGACGTTCCGCCAAGTTCTTCGCTTTCCGCAGGCACCGTCGAGTATCGAGCTGAGCGAGCCCGAGAATATCAACGGCAAAATGGTGGTGCCCGTTGCGTACGAGACTGCAGGCGGTTGCGGCTGCGCATCGTACGCCGTGATCGGCCAGTCCATTGCGGGTTGGGGCGTTATGCCACCAGACGCCACGGTGCCCCATGCGGTGCCGTGGCCACAACATTCGGGCTTTTTGGCCACCGTCAACGAGCAGCTGCAGCATATTACTTGGACGCGAGGCGCATCGGCATTTGCAACGCAGCCCGTGGGTGCCGCAGGCTGTGGCCCGGCATCGTTTAGCGTAAGCAACAACGGCAGGTGCGCGCTCTATGTAGAGAACACCGATGGCAAGGTGGGGCAAACCTACGACGAAGAAGGCAACCCGGTAGCAGTGATGGGCAAGCACTTCCGCATCTTCGCCAGCACCTTGGCAGGCGATCTGTTCACGGAGCCGTTCGTGATGTGCGAGCTGGACCATCCCGTCGATCAGATAACGACATTTTTGACGTCGGGAGGCATGCTCTCCGCGCTCGCCACGCACATTGTGAGCGCGGAGAAGAGCGAGGCAGAGCTGCACGGTATCGAAGTGCCTCTGGTGGCGTGTGCCACTCCGACGGGCGCGGTCGCTACCTCGGGCGCGGTGGTGCCCGGAGCAGCAGGCGAATCCTTCATGGTCACGGTGCGAAACGACGGCAACACTTTGCTGACTGCCGGCACGATCGATCTGTACCGAGAGGGCTCCAGCCAACCGTTCTCCAGCGCATCCATCGGATTCGGAGCGAACGTACGCATGGCTTCGATCTACGATCCAGAGCTTGCCGAGGATGCTTCGACCAATGATATGGCACACGTGAAGTACGCGCTCGAGACGCTGGGCGCACGTTTTGCGACGCACCCGCTGGTAGCCGACAACGGCAACGCCGTGCTGGCACCGGGCTGCACGGCACAGTTCCGCATGAGCTTCGCCATCCCCGAGAGTTGGAGCGACGAAGTGGGCAAACGCGTAACGCTGTATGCGAAGGCACGTAATCTGGTGGCGCTCGATCCCATAACGCTCGAGGAAATTCGACCGGGCGCAAACTCGGCGCTGGGTGCCGTACTGCACGAGCTTCATGTGCCCGACGCGGCATGCGAACGCTCAGAAGCTCAGGTCGGTGTATGCGACAGCGCGGATACGACAGGACTTCACGACGCCCCGATGACAGCAGACGGCGATGGTGGTTCGAGTGGCGGCGGTGCTGACGAGGGCGGCGGCTCCGGCGGAAGCAGCTCCGGCAGTGGCAAGGACCACGGCAATAACAAGCGCTCCGGAAAAGCGGGTGCGCTTGCGGGCACGGGCGATGTCAACGCTCCCCTTACGGCAGCCGCTGCAGCACTCGCCGCGGCAGGCGCCGGCCTCGTCGCCTACAGCGCCCGCCGCACGGCGGTCGAAAAAGACACCGCCAATGAGGACAATTCGGATAGGACTCGCTAGCTCCTAGTTACTTTTGTGAGAGGCGCCGACTCGGCTCATCGAACATCAAAATGGGCTGGTTCTGAATACCCAGAGCCAGCCCATTGCGCATTAAATGTCGTCTGAGGAGTCGAGTTCTGCCTCGAGCTTGGCACGGCGTCTTTTCGCCGTGAAAAACGTTGCGCACAGGACAGCAAACGTGGCCGCGAAAATCGTCGCACCGCAGAACACGCCCGTGGCCAGGTTCGCCAACCAAAAGACGCTTTCGAGCGGTACAATCTGCGCCTCAGCGATACAGCGCATTGCGGCAATAACAAGCGCGAACGCGGCGCCGCTAAGACCGCTGACAAGCAGGAAATATCCAACAGGAAGATGCTCGGTTTGCCCAAAACGATTGGTATCGACATAGCCCTTCCGCGTTTGCAGTCCTGCGCAAATCAACATCACGAGAACGAGCCACAAATACATGGCTGCCTCGAACGGCGTTGCAAAGCCATGCGGCATTTCACTGGCGTCGCTGTGAACCCACGCAACCTGTCGAGCTATAAACTGGTAGAAAAAGATCATCAACATGCCAAACGAAAGCAGCACGAAACCAATCTTGTAGATCTTCGCGCTCTCAGCCTCCAGGCGTTCATCCTTTGGGCCGGCATATTCACGCCACTTTTGCACGATTTTCAGATCTTCATATTTCATAGTGAACTCCTAAAGAGCATTAGGGTCGGCGTCGGTTTCGTCTTCCCAAAACAAGTCGTTCAACGTAACGCGCAGCGCCTTACAGATTGCCACGCACAAATTGAGCGTGGGGTTATAGCCGCCCGCCTCGATAAGGCCGATGGTTTGGCGCGTAACGCCCACGGCTTGGGCTAAGTCGGCTTGCGAAAGGCCAGCTGCCGCGCGCGCCGCCTTCATGCGTAGGTTCTTTTTGCCCGGCATGGAGTTCCTTTCGTAGTAATGGACAGATATCCGTTGCAACATGACAGAAATATATTGCATCCATCAGAAGATGTCAACTATATCTGTCATTATGGAAACCATGTTCGTCATCGCCATAGGAACATGCAATTTCGATTCGCTTTTCAATCTTACTCGGGCAGAACCGAGTGGAAGGACCCGAGTAAGTGGGACTTCGGCAGGGAGCGTGAACTCGCACGTATAAAGAAGACGCTCAAGGCGCCCGCCTAGAAAGCGAAGTGCCGTCCTATCTCAGCGCCGAGACCTCAAAGATGACCAACGCCAGCGAAGTATTCGGGGCTCTCGCACATGGCTACTCATAATCGATGCCCGCGGCATGGCCAACGCGCACGCCAATAACCGGATTTGCCGGAACCATGCGTGCCCCATCGCTTAATAGCTCCGTTATTGTTCGATGATCTTCTTGACGACCGCGGGAACGCCTGCCGCCATCACGTTGTCCGGAAGGTCTTCCGTCACAACACTTCCCGCAGCGATAACGCAGCCGCTGCCGATGGTAACCCCCTGGAGTACGGACACGTTCGCGCCAAACCAGCAGTTATCGCCAACAACAATGGGCAGGGCCCTCTCGAGACCCAAGTTGCGCTCTTTTGCCCCAAGGGGATGCGAAGAGGTATAGAAGCCGCAAAACGGCCCAATAAACACGTTGTCACCAAAGGCAATAGAACCACCGTCCATAAAGTAGCAGCCATGGTTCACAAAGCAGCCGTCGCCAAAGGTTGTCTTGTCCCCGTAGTCAAAGTAGGCAGGCGAAAGGACCGTCAGCCCCGCCGGAAGATCGGTATCGAGCAAGGTTTTTAGGGCGTCAAGCTGCGCGTTGCTTCCGGGTTTTCCCATATTGAAGTCATGGCAGAGCTCCTCTGCCCTCGCCCGTTTTGCCAGAAGCTCCTCGTCAAAGTTGGCATCATGCCACTCCCCGCGCTCCATCTTCTCTTTCTCGGTCACTGTGAGCCCCCTTAATAAAAACATTTGTGGCGGCAATTCTATCATTTGATAAGCCGTCGGTTTCCATACCGATAACGAACGCGCGTTCGATGGATTTCGTGTTAGGTAGAATCGTCTGTGGGCTGGGCTATGCTACCTTGACTATCTATATGACTAAAACGCAGCAAGGGAGCACCGAGAGAGCGAGTATGGCAAAAAACACCGCAAACTATGGTAACGACAGTATCCGCCAGCTCAAGGACGAGGAGCGCGTACGCCTGCGCCCCGCCGTCATCTTTGGCTCGGACGGGCTCGACGGCTGCGCGCATGCTGCCTTCGAGATCCTGTCCAACGCCGTTGACGAGGCACGCCAGGGCTACGGCAAACTTATCACCCTTACCGCCTTTCGCGATGGCTCCATTCAGGTAGAGGATAACGGCCGTGGCTGCCCGCTCGACTGGAACCCTTCCGAGAAGCGCTTTAACTGGGAGCTCGTCTTCTGCGAGCTCTACGCCGGCGGCAAGTACAACAACAACCAGGGCGGCGACTACGACTTCTCGCTTGGCACCAACGGCCTGGGCTCCTGCGCGACCCAGTACGCTTCCGAGTACATGGACGTCACGGTTTGGCGTGACGGTAACAAGTACTCTCTGCACTTTAAGAAGGGTAAGGTCGTCGGCGCCAAAAAGAAGGCGCTCGAGATTGAGCCCAGCGACGAGAACCGCACCGGCACCACCATCAAGTGGCGCCCCGATCTTGAGGTCTTTACCTCGATCAGCATTCCCCACGAGTGGTATCGCGAGACCATGCGCCGCCAGGCCGTGGTCAACGCCAACGTGACCTTCCGCCTGCGCATCGAGGGCGACGATGGCGAGTTTTCCGAAGAGGATTTTTGCTACCCCAAGGGTATCGAGGACTACGTGCTCGAGAAGGTCGGTACCGACTACCTTACCGAACCCTTCTTTATCGAGGCCGACCGCCGCGGTCGCGATCGCGAGGACCTGCCCGACTACAACGTAAAGATCACCGCGTGCATGTGCTTCTCGCGCACCTTCATGATGCAGGAGTATTACCACAACTCATCGTGGCTCGAGAACGGCGGCTCGCCCGAGAAGGCCGCGCGCAGCGCTCTGACCAGCGCCATCGATGCCTATATTAAGCAACAGGGCAAGTACAACAAAAACGAGACCGGCATTAAGTGGCAAGACGTCCAGGACTGCCTGGTACTGGTGACCAACTGCTTCTCCACCCAGACGTCCTACGAAAACCAGACCAAGAAGGCTATCAATAACCGCTTTATCCAGCAGGCCATGACCGCCTTCTTTAAGGAGCGCCTCTCGACCTACTTGATCGAGAACAAAGACGCTGCCAACAAGATCGTGGAGCAGGTGCTCATCAACAAGCGCTCGCGCGAGAACGCCGAGAAGACGCGCCAGAGCATCAAGACCAATCTGCAGCAGAAGACCGACATGGCCAACCGCGTGCAGAAGTTCATCGACTGCCGCTCCAAGGACAAGAGCCGTCGCGAGATCTACATCGTAGAGGGCGACTCGGCAGCAGGCGCCATCCGCACCTCGCGCGATGCCGAGTTCCAGGGTGTTATGCCCGTCCGAGGCAAGATCCTCAACTGTCTGAAAGAGGACTACCCGCGCATCTTTAAGTCCGACATCATCATGGACCTTATGCGCGTGCTGGGCTGCGGTGTGGAGATCAAGGACAAGCGCATCAAGAACCTTGGTGCCTTCGACCTGGACAACCTCAACTGGAACAAGGTCATCATCTGTACGGACGCCGACGTCGACGGTTATCACATCCGCACGCTCGTGCTCACCATGCTCTACCGCCTGGTGCCCACGCTTATCGACGAGGGCTACGTGTATATCGCCGAGTCACCGCTCTACGAGATCAACTGCAAAGAGAAGACCTACTTTGCCTACACCGAACTCGAGAAGAACGGCATTCTTAAGGAGATCGGCGACCAGAAGTGCTCGATCAACCGCTCCAAGGGTCTTGGTGAGAACGATCCGGACATGATGTGGCTCACCACCATGAACCCCGAGACGCGTCGCCTGATCAAGGTGGAGCCCGAGGACGTCACCAAGATGGAAACCATGTTCAACCTGTTGCTGGGCAACGACGAGGCAGGCCGCAAGCGCCATATCTCCGAGCACGGCAAGGAATACCTGGACCAGCTGGACCTGCAATAGCAGCACATCGATAACGACGGCCCATAAGAAGTTCAAGAGGAAATCGTGGCAAAGAAGAAGACGAAGAACCAGCCAAAGAAAAAGCAGGTCAACGCCGAGAACGTCATCGGCCTGCACTCCGAGGTCACCGATCAGCCAATCACGCAGACGCTCGAGGTCAACTACATGCCCTACGCCATGAGCGTCAACGTCTCGCGTGCATTCCCCGAGATCGACGGCTTTAAGCCCTCGCATCGCAAGCTGCTCTACACTATGTACAAGATGGGTCTGCTCAAGGGCGAGCGCCAGAAGAGCGCCAACATCGTGGGTCAGACCATGAAGCTCAACCCGCACGGCGACGCCGCGATCTACGAGACGATGGTGCGCCTGGCGACGGGTAACGAAGCGCTGCTTGCCCCCTTCGTGGAGTCGAAGGGCAACTTTGGCAAGTACTATTCGGGCGACCTGAGCTACGCCGCCTCGCGTTACACCGAGGCCAAGCTCTCCCCCATCAGCGCCGAGATCTTCAAGGACATCGACAAGGACCCGGTCGACTTCGTCGACAGCTACGACGGTGCCATGAAGGAGCCGCGTCTGCTGCCCACCACGTTCCCCAACATCCTCGTCTCGGCCAACAAGGGCATCGGCGTCGCTATGGCGTCCGATATCTGCGGCTTCAACCTCAACGAGGTCTGCACCGCCACGATGCACTACCTGAAGGACCCCGACTGCGATCTGCTCGAGTACATGCCCATGCCCGATTTCTCGACCGGCGGCGAGATTATCTACCGCCGCGAGGAGATGGAGAAGATCATCGAGACCGGTCTTGGCAGCTTCCAGATTCGCTCCCGCTGGCGCTGGATTCCCGAAGAGCGCATCATCGAGGTGTATGAGATCCCCTACACCACCAAGACCGATGTCATCATCGAGCGCATCGTCAAGCTCTCCAAGGAGGGCAAGGTCAAAGAGATCGCTGACATCCGCGACGAGACCGACCTCTCGGGCTTGCGCATCGCCATCGACCTTAAGCGCGGCGTCGACCCCGACAAGCTCATGGCCAAGCTCTATCGCTCGACCACGCTGCAGGACTCGTTCTCGTGCAACTTCAACGTGCTCGTCGACGGCTATCCCCGTGTTATGGGCGTGCGCCAGATCCTGCGCGAGTGGGTCAAGTGGCGTATTGAGTCCACGCGTCGCCGCATTAACTTTGACCTGGGCAAAAAGTCCGAGCGCCTGCACCTGCTGCACGGCCTTGAGGCGATCCTGCTCGACATCGACAAGGCGATCGCCATCATCCGCGGCACCAAACTCGAGGCCGAGGTCGTGCCCAACCTTATGAAGGGCTTCGACATCGACGAGACCCAGGCCGAGTTTGTCGCCGAGCTCAAGCTCCGCAACATCAACGAGGAGTACATCCTCAACCGCACCAAGGACATCGCTAAGCTCGAGGGTGAGATTGCCGAGCTTGAGGAGATCCTTTCGAGCGAAGAGAACATCAAGAAGGTCATCAGCGACGAGCTGGCAGCGGTCAACAAGAAGTACGTGATGCCGCGCCGCACGGGCAGGGTCGAGCCCCATGAGGTTATCGAGGTAAGCTTGGAGCCCGAGGTCGAGGAGTACCCGGTTACGATCATGCTCTCGCGCGATGGCTACCTCAAGAAGATGACGGACCGCGTGCTCAAGAAGGCGACCACGCTCAAGTACAAGGACGGCGACAAACCCTTTATCGAGTTCCCGTCCTCCAACACCCACGAGCTGCTGGTCTTTACCAACAAGAGCCAGGTGTACAAGTGCAAGGTCACGGCGTTTGAGGACACCAAGTCGGCACAGCTGGGCTCGTACCTGCCGACCGATCTTGAGATGGAACCCGACGAGAACGTCATCTGGGTCATCGACCCCGAGGACTACAAGGCCGACGTGCTGTTCGTCTTTGAGAACGGCCGCGTGGTGCGTGTCGCGCTTGCCGGATACGTTACCAAGACCAACCGCAAGCGCCTCAAAAACGCCATCTATGGTGGCAGCAAGCTGCTGTATGCCCAGGTGCTCAAGGAAGATCGCGACATCGCGCTGGTCTCGAGCGACTACCGTCTGATGAACTTCAACACGTCGCTGCTCAAGACCAAGACGACCACCAACACGCAGGGCGTCCAGGCCTTTACGGCCAAGAAGGGCCGCTCGGTCACCACCGTCGGCACGACCGAGGAAATCCTTGGCGCCGGCGTCTCGGCCGAGAAGTTCACCGCGCAGAGCCTGCCCTCCGCCGGCGCCCTCATGAAGGAAAATGACATGCCGAGTTTGTTTGACTAAAACAACGGCGACTAAACCGTCATGGTTTTACAAAGCAGCGGGGCCCGGAGCGCAGTAAACGCTGCGCCCCGGGCCCCATGCATTACACCAGCATCATCCCTATAGACAAAATGCCGCATAAAGCGGAACAGACATAAGCCCATCATTCATTCCAAAGGGCTTAGTCGATAGCCTGATAAGGCGCACGCCCGGATGGGTCTTTTTAAGTGAGGACAGACTTCGAGATCTTGTGTTCTCCCCCGCCTTGACTTCAATCGCAGACAAGCATCCCTGCTTCTCTACTACAAAGTCGATTTCCGCACGATTATCTCGCGCCCAATAATGCAGTGGATAACCCATGGCTGAAAGCTGTTGGGCAACGTAGTTTTCGGTAAGTGCACCCATGAATGTGCCGCCGATACCGGCAAGAATATCGGCGCGTTGAGCACCGGCCTTGGAGACCAGCAGCCCTGTATCCGCCTGATAGATTTTAAAAGCAGAAGGGTTAACGAAGGCCTCTAAAGGGCTTTCGATCTGCCCGACTAGGCTGCAGCGCGCCACCGTACCCGACAATACAAGCCAATCGAGAGCATCTCCAAAGAG
The DNA here is from genome assembly GCF_003471585.1 of Collinsella sp. AM18-10. Classification (GTDB taxonomy): domain Bacteria; phylum Actinomycetota; class Coriobacteriia; order Coriobacteriales; family Coriobacteriaceae; genus Collinsella. The sequence continues at coordinate 7,986 of NZ_QRJO01000020.1, read as the reverse complement.
AGACGCATTGCCCCCCGCTCGCACTACCTTGTATTGAAATTTACGATTCTCTTTGGCAAGCTGCTGTGGAATGGAATCGAAGCACGCACGCGTCTTTGCGCTCAAGCGTTCATCAGCATATTTATTGGTGTCGGCGGAATATCCGTCGAGAATAATCCGATGCTTTTCGGCCACATCAATGATTGACTGATCATCGATGTACGTTTGGACCGCCTCGGGCATTCCGCCAACAACAAGATACTGTCGATAGAGCCCAAGCGCCTTTTCATGAAGGCTTGGCGCAAGAGGACCCATTATCTCGAATGATGAGCGTATCTCGTCGACCAGCTGATCGTGCCCCATCGCCCAGAGAAACTCCTCGAAATCGAGTGGAGTCATCTCAATCAAGTCGGTCTTTCCGACGGGGAACGAATACGACTGATGGTTAATGGCAACCCCAAGAAGCGACCCGGCAGCCGCAACGTAATACTCGGGAGCATCTTCGCAAAAGTATTTAAGGGAAGTGAGCGCTTCCTCGCATGCCTGGATCTCGTCAATGAACAGTAAGGTTTTGCCAGGCACGATACGCTGTCCCGTACGAGCCTCGATCGCACGTACGATCGAATGAGGATCAAGACCGCCCGAAAAATCCGCTCGCGCCGACCGGTCGTTCTCAAGATTAACGTAGACAACCGATTCGAAAAGATCCTGGGCGTGCGTTCTGAGCAAATAGGTCTTGCCACACTGGCGCACGCCTTTGACCAGCAAAGGTTTTCTATCAGCTCTGTCTCGCCATTCCCTAAGGAGCTCGTCTGCCTTGCGACGCATACGTAACCTTCCCTCATGAACTTCTATTTGACAATATTTTAACGCGGATTAATTTGTTTTCAGTTATTTTTCTGCGTTTAAAAATTGTTCTATACGGCACTTGAGGGAATTCGCCCCTATCTCTCGGTAAGGACAGCAAGCATTTCCACCAACGCTGATTGCCATGCGTTCTTCTTGTCCTTAGGCGAGCTTGCGAGCGAGCTCTCGCACCTCTTTCAACTTGGGCGACGATGCCATGCTGTCGCGCTCGGTCATGCCACCAATCGTGACAATGCCCTGGTCCTCCCACTTGCAGTACGCGCAGGTTGACTTGTACATAGCGATCGCCGCATCATAGACACCCTCGCTGTGGCTATCGAGCAAAAGGGCCGTCTTGGTGAACGGGAAACCCGTGGCACCGAAGGCGTACAGGCGGTCGATGGCGGTCTTTTCCTGCGCAGTGATGTCAAACCAGTAGATAGGCGAAGCGAAGACAACCATGTCGGTGTCTTTCAGCGACTCAATCACGTTGGCCATGTCATCCTTCTGCACGCAGACGCCCTCATGGGCGAAGCAGTACTGGCATCCCAAGCAGCCGGCGATCTTCTTGCTGGCAACGCGGATGACCTCGACCGTATGGCCGCCCTCACGCGCGGTCTCGGCAAACGCCTCGACCATGGTGTCAGTATTGGCGCCCTTGCGCGGGCTGCCGCTCAATACAACGATTTTCATAAGAATCTCCCTTCTTCATGCCGCAGGCGCACGATGATTCGGGACAGGTTTTCGTTAGCACCCTCGCAGCGGTTCTCCGCCCCCCAAGCAATGTGTCCGCTACGAAACAATTGTCTTGTAATAAGCGCCGAAGTCTGCCAGCGAGTCCATGATGGGCATCATCTGGCGGCCGAGCTCGGTAAGGCCATACTCAACGCGGGGAGGATTCTCGCCATAGTCATGGCGAAAGACCAGCCCATCATCCTCCATCTGCCGCAGGCTGTCGGTAAGCACCTTCTGAGAGATCCCCTCCAGGTTGCGGCGCAACTCGTTGAAACGCCAAGGGCGTACGCGTAAGTTACGAATAATGAGCAGTTTCCACTTGCCGCCAATGAGCGCTACCGCCGTTGCGACCGGACACTCCGGAAGCTCCTCTTTCGCCATCATGGGAGACCCAACCTCCTTGACCATACCGGTTTCACAAAAAGGCACGCAGTTACAAATATGTGCGTACTCGTATTTGCATGCGCTTTCGCGTTGAATATATCTCACGCAGGAGATGCCTGCAAGGTAAATCAACCCCAAGAGAGGAACCATTATGGCTAATTATGCAAAGACCCACATCGGCAATGAGAGCCGCGTTGAGCTGCACGAGGTGCTCGGGCTTACCGGAGCAGAGGTGAGTATCAACAGTCTTCCCGCCGGCGCTAGCGTTCCGTTCGTCCATGCACACAAGGAAAACGAGGAGATCTATGGCGTGCTCGAGGGCGCAGGCTCGGTCACGATCGACGGTGAGGATATCGAGCTTGCGGCCGGCGACTGGCTGCGCATTTCCCCCGCTGCGCATCGTCAGTTCCGCGCCGCGTCCGACTCGGGGATCACATACGTCTGCATTCAGGTCAAGCAGGGATCCCTCGATGCCTTCACGGCCGACGACGCCATCATGTTCTAATTCGCGATTAATCTGCAAGGGGCCGATACCGCTCGTATGCCCCCTTCGGAATAGGCGCTGAGCAGTTCCTGGGCATGGGCGAACTCGGGCCCTCGCCTCCAACCGAGCAGGCGGTTGACCGCGAGATTTCCCTGAACGTTGTGGACGAAGAGCAGATAGGCGTCCTCGCGCGAAAGCCCGGTCTCCTCCATGATCGAGGGAACCATCTGCTCAGCGCCGCGCTCGACGACGCGCTGTGCCACGCGGGCGTACGCGTCGTCATCCGAGTAGAGCAGATAATAGTCATCGTTTGCCGGCGGACGCTGGCAGAGGGCATCCGCCTCCGACCCCTCGAGCGGGGGCACCGCCGCCAAGGCCTCGTCAATAAGCGCATCGAGCAGCGCGAACTTGTCCTCGTAGTGCAGATAAAACGTGCCGCGGTTGATATCGGCGCGGCGGCAGATATCCGCTACCGTCATCTTCGCGAAGCCGACCTCGGCCAGCAGTGCAAAGAACGCTTCCCGTATGACCGAGAGCGTATAGCGTCGGCGACGATCGATCTTCCCCACTTCCATGGCCCCTCCAATTGCAGCGCTCAACAATATCCAGCAGCCGCTCGTTTATCGACAGCAGCTCGAAGCTGTTCATTGCTCTGATGCAAATCAACATTGATACTTTTTATAGACACCTGTTCATTGTAGTTGAAAGAGAGTATCAAGTGACTCTATACGAACAGCTCGTTATCGAACTCACCAACCGATCGTTTTCCCATCAGGCCGCCTACCGCGCCGGCGGCACACCATATGAGCTGAGCGACCGCGAACCAGAGCCCTACAACCAGCAAATCGAAACGTTTGCCCGCATGATCGAAGAAGCCGATTGCGTGCTGGTAGGCGGGGCTTCCGGACTCTCCGCGGCAGGCGGCGGCGACTTCTACTACGAGGACAACGCGACCTATCGCAGACATTTCGGCAAATTCGCCGAGCGCTACGGTTTCAGGGGCGCTTTTGAGGGGTCGTCTTACCGCTGGCCCACCGCCGAGTCGCGCTGGGGCTACCTTGCCACCTTCCTCGACACCACGCTCAACGCCCCACTGCGCGAGCCCTACAAAGATCTCGGCGCCATTCTTACAGAGAAAGACTTCTTCGTTCTCACCACCAACCAGGACACGCAGTTCGTGAAAATCTACCCTTGGGAGAAGGTGGCAGAAATCCAAGGCGACCACCGCTTCTTCCAGTGCTCCCGTTGCTGTACCGACGAGGTATGGGACGCCATCGAGCCGGTCTCTCGTATGGTAGAGGCCATGGGAGACGGCCTGGAGGTTCCGACAGAGCTCGTGCCGCGCTGCCCGCACTGCGGAGCAGAGGCGTTCCCCTGGGTTCGCGGCTACGGCAACTTCCTGCAGGGCGAGCTCTACGAGGAGCAGTACCGCAAGGTGTCCGACTGGATCGATGCGCACGCGCGGCAGAGAATCCTCTTCCTCGAGCTGGGCGTAGGCCGCATGACGCCCGCGTTTATCCAGGAACCGTTCTGGGCCCTCACAGCGCAGTTGCCGCAGGCTGGCTACATCGCCGTGAACAACAGGACACAGTTTCTCCCCCGTGCGATCGAGGATCGGGGGTTCGCCGTTCGCGCCGACATCGCCGACGTGCTCGCCGACGTGCGCAAAACGCTGGGGAGGTAGCACATGGAAACGGTAAAAGCGGTTCGTATCGGCCAGGCACTTGCCGAGGCGGATCTTGTCATCATCGGCGCCAGCAACGGGCTCGACATGGCGGAGGGGCTCAACCTCTTCCGCGCCGACGCTCATTTCCGAGAGACGTACGGGGACCTCGCTCAGGCCGACGGCATCGGCTGCATACTGCAGGGGCTCGCCTCTCCGGATGCAAACGTGCGACGCCGATGGGTCGAGCGGTTCCATCAAAAGGAGTGTGTCGAGTATGAGCCCAGCCCGCTCATGAACGAGCTGCGGCATCTTACGGAGCACGCCGACACCTACGTGATCACGTGCAATATTGACGGGCACTTCGCACGTGCAGGGTTCAACGAGAACCGCGTGCTCGAGACGGAGGGAAGCACGCGCACGTCGATTGACGAGCAGCGTCTCGCCCATCCAGACGCCCTCGCCACAGCCCAGCTCGAGGAGCTCGAGTGCCTCGTGCGCACCCATCGCAACGGCAGGGTCGCCATCCTCGAACTTGGCGTGGGGCTGCGCAACGGCATCATAAAGCGCATGCTCGCCCAGGTCGCGAGCGCCTGCGAGCACGTCACCTACATCGTGTTCAATTTCAGCCAGGCCATGGCGCCCGACGCCTCGTGCGAGACGATTCTCGTTGACGGCGATATGGCCCCGGCTTTCGAGGAGATCGCCCGATGCCGTCCCTAGAAAGAGAAGTGATGAGGCTTCGAAGTCTTATCGACGATGCCGACGCCATCATCGTCGGCATCGGCTCGGGCATGTCGAGCGCCGCCGGGTTCAACCATTACAACCGCGCAGGCATGACGCGCGCCGGAATGGAGGACTGGCAGCAGGCCTTTGGCTTCAAGAGCCTTTTCGACGGCTTCTACTACCTCTACCCCAGCCTCGAGCAGCAATGGGCCTACTACGCGCGATACATCGACTTCATGCTGCGCGAGCCGGCCTCGCAGCCCTATCTCGACCTGCGCTCCCTCATCGCCCACAAGGACTACTTTATCCTGAGCACCAACGTGGACACCCAGGTCGAGAAAACGTTTCCCGCCGAGAGGATCTGCAACTATCAGGGAAGCTTCGCGCACCTTCAGTGCAAGCAACCATGCTGCGACGAGCTCTTCGACGCGAGCCCCTACGTCGAACGCATGCTCGCGGGCATGGCGGGGTTCGAGGTCCTCAGCGAGGACGTCCCCCGATGCCCGCATTGCGGCTGGCAGCTCGTGCCGTGGGTGCGCGACGACACGTTTCTGCAGGGTGCGGCCTGGCGCGAGAGCCTCGGACGATACGAGCGCTTCGTGCGCGAGCACAGCGATCACCGCGTGCTGTTGCTGGAGCTCGGCGTGGGCGAGATGACCCCCGGCATCATCACGCTCCCGTTCTGGAGCATGACCGCGAAGCTGCCGGATGCGCACCTTTTGAGCGTAAACATCTCGGGCGACTCGGCTCCGTTGCAGCTTGGAAGCAAGGCAGAGGCGATCCAGGCCGATTTGAGCACGCTGCTCTCGGCGGCGCGGGCAGGTGGCGAGTAACGCGGAGCGGTAGACGCGCAATGAGGTTTTAGCCGCAGCCTCCGAACGAGAGGGCTCGGAGGCTGGTATTCCTGAATCGCAGGTCACGATGGGTTATCGGAATCGCGAAGAGCGGATACCGCCAGTAAGCCCCCTTCGGAATAGGCGTTGAGCAGCTCCTGGGCATGGGCGAACTCGGGGCCTCGTCGATAAGCGCATCGAGCAGCGCGTACTTATCCTCGTAATGCAGATAGAACGTTCCCCGGTTGATCTCGGCGCGGCGGCAGATGTCCGCCACCGTCATCTTCGCGAAGCCGACCTCGGCCAGCAGCGCGAAGAACGCCTCCTGTATGACCGAGAGGGTGTAGCGCCGCCGGCGGTCGATCTTGGTTTCTCCCATCGCCTCTCCAATCTGAGTCGTTTGACAATGTCCAGTAGCTGTTCGTTTATCGACAGGTGCACGCGTTTGTTCATTGCCCCTGCGAAAATCAACAAGGATACTGTTTATAGACACCTGTTTTTTATAGCTGAAAGGGAGCACGGATGACCCTGTGCGAGAAGCTCGGCATCGGGCTTGTCAGCCGATCGTTTTCCCATCGGGCCGTCTATCGAAACGGCGGCACGTCATACGATTTGAGCGATTGCGAGCCTGCTGCTTGCAAGCAAGATATCGAGGCTTTTGCCCGCAAGGTGGGGGAGGCTGATTGCGTGTTTACGGGAGAGGCAGGTAGGCAGGCGTTATGAGCATCTGCATCAAAAATCAGATTCAGAATATGAATATCGTCATCGGCTGCACGGTGGGGTGTCCATATTGCTATGCCCGTAACAATGTGAAACGTTGGCATATGATTGACGACTTCGCTGATCCTGCGTTCTTCCCGAGCAAGCTCAAGATGATGGAAAAGAAACGCCCGCAGAACTTTCTCCTTACCGGCATGAGCGATCTCTCCGGGTGGAAGCCGGAATGGCGAGACGAGGTATTTGCAAAGATCCATGAGAATCCACAGCATCAGTTCCTGTTCCTGACCAAGAGACCCGATTTGCTGGATTTAGATACCGACCTGGAAAACGCATGGTTCGGCGTTACGGTGACGAGGAAAGCGGAGCTGTGGCGTATCGACGCCCTTCGGAAAAACGTCAAAGCAAATCACTTCTTCGTTACTTTTGAGCCGCTATTCGACGATCCCGGTACGGTCGACCTTTCCGGAATCAACTGGATCGTCGTCGGTACCATGACCGGGGCGCAGAGCAGGAAGGTTCATACGGAACCGGAGTGGGCATGGTCTTTGACGGACCAGGCGCACGCGCTTGGCATTCCAATGTTTATGAAGGAAGACCTCGTCTCTGTCATAGGGGACGAAAACATGATTCAGGAATTGCCGGAAGAATTCGAAAGAGTGCTGGAGGTGCAGAGAACATGGCGGAAGTGATCGATGGAATCCTCATCAATGAGGTGGAAGCAAAGAACATCATGACCAAGTCCAGCCTGCCGGTAGGCGGCTACTCGGTCAATCCCTATGTAGGCTGCACGCATGCCTGCAAGTATTGCTATGCCTCCTTTATGAAGCGCTTTACCGGACACAAGGAGGAATGGGGCACCTTTCTTGATGTGAAGCATTGGCCGGAAATCAAGAATCCGAAGAAATACGCTGGACAGCGGGTGGTTATCGGTTCTGTGACGGATGGCTACAATCCACAGGAGGAGCGATTCGGGAATACCAGGAAACTCCTGGAGCAGCTGATTGGCAGCGATGCAGATATTCTGATCTGCACAAAGTCCGATCTTGTGGTACGGGACATCGATCTGCTGAAGAGGCTTGGACGAGTGACCGTTTCATGGTCGATCAACACGCTGGATGAGAACTTCAAGAACGATATGGACTCCGCGTTGAGCATCGAGCGTCGTATCGCTGCTATGAAGCAGGTGTATGACGAAGATATCCGTACGGTCTGCTTCGTGTCCCCGGTATTTCCCGGCATCACGGATTTTGAGATGATTTTTGAGCGAGTAAAGGATCGGTGCGATTTGTTTTGGCTCGAAAATCTCAATCTTCGGGGTGGTTTCAAAAAAGCGATCCTGGATTATATCGCCGAGAAACATCCCAATCTCGTACCGCTTTACGATGAGATCTATAACAAGCGCAACCGTAGCTATTTTGAAGCGCTTGAAGTAAAAGCCGAGGAAATGGCCAAGAAGTACGATTGCCCCTTTGTGGACAACGAAATGCCTTATGGCAGAGTCCCCCAGGGGCATCCGGTGATCGTGGACTACTTCTATCACGAGGAAGTCCGAGGGTCAGATAATAGCGGAAAAAGAAAGGCTCTGTTAGACCAGGATTGACATACATGTGTCCCCA
>NZ_QRJO01000002.1:139596-220231 GCF_003471585.1 Collinsella sp. AM18-10 | reverse complement strand
AAGAAGGGGGAGGCCTCGCGGCCTCCCCCTTTTTTGCGTTTTATAAAGAGCTGTAATACAAGAACTCGCCTTCTTTTAGCTTGTCTTACTGTTTGGCTGTATTTTGAGTCCTTCTTTTGTATTTGCGCGATAATAACTCCCATTGGCGTTAGGGAGGACTTGATGTTTACCGTTTTTGTCTTGGGCAATATTGCTTCGGGTAAGTCGACTGCCTGCCGCTATCTCGAATCTCATGGCGCCATGCTTATCGATCTGGACGAGCTTGCCAAATCGCTGTATGTGCCAGGCTCCGATATCGTCAATGCCCTCGCGGAAGAATTTGGCTGGGATATTTTGGATGAGGAGGGCGGCATTCGCCGCAGCATCCTCGCTTCTCGAGCTTTCGCTTCTCCTGATTCGGTCGCACGGCTCAATGACCTTGTGCACCCCGTTCTCATTGAGCAGCTGTCACTGAGGATTCTCGATCCGGTTTGTTGTACGGTTTCATCTCCCCGTTATCCCTTTGCGGTTGTCGAGGTTTCTGCTCCGACTGGTTTTGAGGATGCATTTGGCTTGGCTGATGAAATTCTGGTCATCAGCGCCCCTTTGTCAGTTCGTCGCGAGCGTGCTATTCAGCGTGGCATGGAGCCATCTGATTTCGATGCCCGTTCTGCTTGCCAGCCCGATGAGTCTGCGCTGTGCAATCTCGCTACAACGGTGATTGATAATGCCGCAGGCGATAATTCGCTCTTTGAGCAGCTTGACTCATGGCTTGCATGCCATGGGTTTATAGACACTGCGAATAAGGAGGATGCCGATGCCTAAGACACGTTTCTTTGCGTGGTATCGCCTTATACCGCTGGCTGCCGTTTTTGCCTTCGGCCTTATCTCATTCGTTTACTCGTGTGCTCCTGCGGCTTTCTTTAAGCCGCTGTATCCCATTGACTACGAGGCGTATGTAAAGCAATCGAGCATTTCGCATAATCTGGATCCGTATCTGGTGTGCGCTGTCATTAAGTCGGAATCGAATTGGGATCCCGAGGCTGAGTCGAATCAGGGTGCTCAGGGATTGATGCAGCTGATGCCCGAGACTGCCCAGGATATGATCGCCAAGGGTCTTGTCGACGGTGGGGGGTATTCAGCCGACAACCTTAACGATCCCGCTACGAACATCGAGTTTGGCTGCGCGTACCTCTCGTATCTCTTAACGTATTTCAACGGGTCGACGGATAGCGCTATTGCCGCATATAACGCCGGCATGGGCAATGTGGATGGTTGGGCGCAGCAGAGCACCTCGCTTCATAATGCAATCACCTTTCCCGAGACGCAGGCTTATCTGATTCGCGTCAATAATGCCTGGGTTCGCTATAAGACGCTCTATCCCGATCGGTTCGTATAGGACTAAGCCCACCTCCTGCGTATACTGCAGATGTATGAGTTAGGAGTATCCATGGCGGAATTTGAAGTAGAACGCGTTGGTGGTGAACTTAAGCGCTTTGGCGTTGAGGGCGCTGAGGTGCCGTTTGAAGTCGTTTCTCCCTATGAGCCTGCAGGTTCTCAGCCTAAGGCCATTGAGTCGCTTGTGCAGGGTGTGAGGGACGGAGATCGCTATCAGGTTTTGCTGGGCGTGACTGGTTCGGGCAAGACCTTCACGATGGCTAAGACTATTGAGGCCCTGGGGAAGCCGACGCTGGTCATGGCTCCCAATAAAACGCTCGCCGCTCAGCTTGCGAGCGAGCTCAAAGAGTTCTTTCCCAACAACGCTGTGGTCTACTTTGTCTCGTACTACGACTACTATCAGCCCGAGGCGTATGTGCCGCAAAGCGATACATATATCGAGAAAGACTCCTCGATTAACGAAGAGGTCGAGATGCTGCGACATCAGGCGACCGCATCGCTGCTCTCTCGACGCGATGTAATCGTCGTTGCTTCGGTGTCCTGTATCTACGGTATCGGCTCTCCCGAGGACTATGCGGGGCTGGCGCCGAATGTCGACAAGAAAGTGCCGCTCGAGCGCGATGACTTTATCCATGCACTTATCGACATTCAATATGATCGCAATGACTATGACCTGGCACGCGGCACGTTCCGCGTGCGCGGCGATGTTGTCGACGTGTATCCGCCTTATGCCGAGCATCCGTTGCGGTTTGAGTTCTTTGGCGACGAGGTTGAGCTTATTGCCGAGATCGATGAGGTTACCGGTGAGATGCTTCGTGAGTACGAGGCCATCCCCGTATGGCCGGCATCGCACTACGTGACCGAGAAGCCGAAGGTCAAGGCGGCTCTGAAATCAATCAGTGAAGAGTGCGAGAAGCGTGTGGCCGAGCTCAAGGCGACCGACAAGTTGCTCGAGGCACAGCGTCTGCAGCAGCGCACCGACTATGATCTCGAGATGCTCGAGACCATGGGTTTTTGTAACGGTATCGAGAACTACTCGCGTCATCTGGACGGTCGAAAACCGGGCGAGCCGCCGTTTACCCTGATCGATTACTTCCCTAAGGACATGCTCTGCATCATCGATGAGAGCCATGTGACGGTGCCGCAGATTCGCGGCATGCACGAAGGTGACCGCTCGCGTAAGGTGACGCTGGTGGAGCATGGTTTTCGCCTTCCTTCGGCACTCGATAACCGCCCGCTTCGTTTCGATGAGTTTGAGGCAAGGATACCCCAGTTTATCTATGTTTCGGCCACACCGGGCGACTACGAGCTGCGGGTGAGCCAAAACGACGTTGAGCAGATTATTCGTCCAACCGGTCTGCTCGACCCCAAGATCGATGTGCGTCCGGTTCGTGGGCAGATTGACGATCTTGAGGACGAGATTCGCGAGCGCGTTGCCCGTAAGGAGCGCGTGCTGGTGACCACGCTCACCAAGCGCATGGCCGAGGACCTGACCGACCATCTGCTTGATGCCGGCATTAAGGTCAATTACATGCACTCCGATACAGCGACGATGGACCGTGTCGAGATCCTGCGAACGCTGCGCGAGGGCAAGATCGATGTTCTCGTTGGCATCAACCTGCTTCGCGAGGGCCTAGACCTTCCCGAGGTCTCACTGGTGGCAATTCTCGATGCCGATAAGGAAGGCTTCTTGCGCAACCGCCGTTCGCTGATTCAGACGATTGGCCGCGCGGCCCGTAACGCCGATGGCGAAGTCATCATGTATGCGGACGTTGTGACCGATTCGATGAAAGAGGCCATCGAGGAGACGCAGCGCCGTCGTGAGATTCAGATGGCATATAACGAAGAGCATGGCATTGTGCCCAAGACGGTGCGCAAGGCCATCAACGACATCTCAAGTTTTATTGCCGAGGCCGAAAAAACCGTGGGTTCCAAGGGGCGCTCGAAGGGCGGCTCTCTTGGACATGGCGCATTCTATACGCCCGATGAGTCGGGCGAGGGTGGCGTGCCGGAAACGGTGGCGCCCGAGCAGACACTTGCGGAGCAGTTGGAAGAACTGCCGCATGACGAGCTTGTGCGGATCGTCGAAACCATGGAAGAGGATATGCGTAACGCTTCTGCCGCCATGGACTTTGAGGAGGCGGCGCGCCTGCGCGATGCCGTCGTTCAGATTCGGGCGATGCTCGAGGGTGCGTCTGAGGACGAGACGATCGAGCGCTTACGTTCGCAGGCCCGCAAGGGTTCCACGTTCGCATCGGGCAGAAAACGCCAGGGTGCACGGTTTAAGAAATAGTGAACAGGCCCCGAGTTCCCTGTGGAGCTTGGGGCCTGTGTCTTTTGCGCGCTGGAATTCGTGCGTTAGAGGTCTGCGATCAGGGCTTCGGCACAACGGATGCCGTCGGTGGCTGCGCTCATGATGCCGCCGGCATATCCAGCTCCCTCACCACAAGGGTAGAGGCCCGGGGTCGACACGGCATGGCACGTTCGGTCTCGGGTGACAGTGACCGGTGAGCTCGAACGAGTCTCCACGCCGGTAAGAATGGCATCGGGGCGGTCGTAGCCGCGTAGCTTTTTTCCGAGTAGGGGAAGTCCCAGGCGGAGCGACTCGACGATATGCTGCGGCAGGGCTTCGTCAATTGCCGTCCAGGTCACACCGAGCGGATAGGTGGGCTTTACCTTTCCGGGCGCCTTGCTGGCGCGTCCTGCGAGGAAATCTCCGACGAGTTGTGCCGGTGCGTTCCAGTTGGAACCGCCCAGGCGATAGGCGGCCGCCTCGCAGGCACGCTGGAGCTCGACGCCGGCGAGTGGGTCATCGTTAGGAAGGTCCTCAGGCGTGACGTTAACGAGTAGGGCGGCATTTGCATTGCGTCCGTCGCGGGCATTGAGACTGGCGCCGTTGACGCACAGGTGGCCCTGCTCGGAAGAGGCGGCGACAACCTGCCCGCCGGGGCACATGCAAAACGAGAACACGCTGCGGCCGTTGGGAAGATGGGCGACGAGCTTGTAAGGGGCTGCTCCGAGGGCAGGATGTCCCGCCGAGGCTCCGTATTGGACTCGGTCGATGTCGCGCTGCGGATGCTCGATGCGAACGCCCATGGCAAAGGTCTTTTGTGCGAGGGCCACGTTGTGGCCCTTAAGGAGCTCAAAAATATCGCGAGCAGAATGCCCGCAGGCGAGGATGAGGTGCTTTGTCTCGATTGGCTCGCAAGCGGCGTCTTGGGACGATTGGACATCAATACCGGTGATGGCGCCAGACGCGTCGATGCGAATGTCGACGAGCTTCGTTCGATAGCGGACGACACCTCCGAGCTGCTCGATGCGCTGGGATATAGCGGTGACGACCGTGGGAAGGATGTCGGAGCCAATGTGCGGCTTGGCATCCCACAGAATATCGCGGGGCGCGCCCGCCTCGACGAAGGTTTCGAGGATAAGGCGATGGGCGGGATTTTTGGTTCCCGTATTGAGTTTGCCGTCCGAGAAGGTTCCCGCGCCGCCCAGGCCAAACTGGATATTGCTCTCGGGGTCGAGGATGCGCTCCTTTAGAAAGAGGTCGATCGCCTGCGAGCGGCGAAATGCCGGGTCGCCGCGCTCGATGAGCAAGGGCTTAAGACCTGCTTCGGCGAGCGTAAGCGCAGCGAAAAGGCCGGCGCATCCGGCGCCGACAACGACAGGGCGTTCTTGAGGCGCGTCGGAGGCGGGGGAGGGGAATGAAGGCTCATCGTCTTCTATCGCGCGTACGCGCGAGCGGTCACGCTCGGCAACGCTGTCGACCGCTTCTCGCTCGAGGTGGGGACTAGTCAGCTCAACACGAAAGCTCAGGATAAAATGGACGTCTCGTTTTTTGCGAGCGTCGATTGACTTGCGGTGGAGCTCGATGGACTTGATCTCGGAGTCCTTGCAACGTAGGACGCGCTTGGCGACTCGCTTGCCAACAATGAGACAGGCATTCTCATCGCCGGCTTCATCGAGCGATGCGTTGACTTGGGTGATTTCGATCATCGAGGTCTCCTTAGAGGCAAGAAAGAGGCCGTCCGGTATCCCAGACGGCCCGAATGCGTTTTTGATTATAGACTGTGCGGCTACAGGCTGCTTGCAGCGCGAATACCCGAGATCCAGGCCCATGCAAGGTTGAAGCCGCCGCAGTCGGCGTCGATGTCGAGCGCTTCTCCGCAGGCGTAAAGCGGGGCGCCAGTGGCGCTGCTCACGTAAAGATTGGGTGTCGAGACGCATTCGATAGATATGCCGCCACGCGTGACCTGTGCCGAGCGCTCCTCTGCCGTCCCTTCGACGGACAGTTTAAAGTGCTTGAGGATTGAGACCAGGTGGATGACATCGTTGGAGCCTGGATGGCACTGCTCGAACGCCGTGCAGACGACGCGGGAGAGTTGCGGGGCGAGCATGCCGTCGAGCCAACGGGGATCGCGGGGCGAAAAGCCGCCGAGCAGCTCAACGCGCCGGTTGAGCATATCGAGCAGCTCGTCTTTGGAGAGGTCGGGGAAAACGTCGAGCAGGATCGTATCGCCGCGCTGGATACGACGGGAGAGGTTGAAGACGGCGACGCCCGAGATGCCGAAGGCTCGAAACAGGACTTCACCGTCTTCGTGCCAGAGCTCATTATGATTGCGGGCGAGCGTCAAGCGGGCGCGGACGCGCAGGCCATCCAACGTCTTGAGTGCCGCCCGATCGCCGACGACCGTTGCCGATACGGGGCAGAGGATGGGGCGCAGCGAAGTGAGGGGGAGGCGAAACGTATCGGCGATACCGGTGGGGTTGCCACCCGTGGCGATAATTACGGCATGTGCCTCCAGGGCCTCGTTCTTGCGAGGGACATCGACGAGCGCTTTCCGAAGCGAGCGGAGCTCCGATTTTCGGTCGTCGTGCTTTTTTGCCTTGAGTGCCCGCGCTGGACGGTCTATTTGGAGTGTCCAGCCTTCGGAAGCTTTGTGCGCCGAGGCAACGTTGGCTCCGCAGATTAAGGTGATACCTAGGCGGTCGCAAACGTTGAGAAGCACGTCGCGCACCGATTCTGCGCGAAGGGAGCGCGGGTACAGCCGGCCTTCCTCGGAGGTTGTCATGATGCCCAGCGAGGAGAAGAAACCCATAAGCTCTTGTTCGGGCTGGGGGCCCATGACGGATTCGACGAATGCGGGGTGGTTATACCGCTGAGGATCAATCGATTCGTTGGAGAGGTTGCAGCGGCCGTTACCGGTCGCAAGGAGCTTAAGGCCACAGGCGACATCGCGCTCAACGATGCAGACGCTTTTGCCAACGCGTGCGGCCGTAATAGCAGCGGCGAGGCCTGAAGCCCCACCGCCGATTACCAGGACGTCATAGAAGGCGCTTGTGTTCACTTAGGCCTCGTCGGTCTCGTGCGGGGCAATGGCCTCGACGGCAGAGACTGCCTTGGGCAACATGCCATCGGGCAGCGCGGTCTCGACCTCGCCCTTATCGCAGGCCTCGGCGAGCGCGGGATCGATGGGCAACTGACCAAGGACGTCGAGATGATAGGTCTCGGCGACTTCGGGGAGCTTGCTCTTGCCGAAGACCTCGATCTTCTTGCCGCAGTCGGGGCACTCAATATAGCTCATGTTCTCGACAATGCCCAGAATGGGGACGTTCATCTTCTCGGCCATGTTGACCGCCTTGGCGACGATCATCGAGACCAGATCCTGCGGGCTCGTGACGATGACGATGCCGTCGACGGGCAGCGACTGGAAGACGGTGAGCGCGACGTCGCCTGTTCCCGGAGGCATGTCGACCAGCAGGTAGTCGATGGGGCCCCACGAGGTCTCGCTCCAGAACTGCCTAATGGCGCCTGCGATGACCGGACCGCGCCAAAGGACGGGGTCGGTCTCGTTTTGGAGCAGCAGGTTGGAGCTCATGACCTTGACGCCGTGCTCGGAGATTTCGGGCAGCATAAGGTTGCCAAGGGCATGGACGTGGCGTCCACTCATACCGAACATCTTGGGGATAGAGGGACCGGTGATGTCGGCATCGAGGACGCCGACCTTGTGGCCGTGACGGGCAAGCTCGGTGGCGATGGCACCGGTGACAAATGACTTGCCGACACCGCCCTTGCCGGAAAGCACGGCGATGACGCGCTTGACCTCGGACAGCGTGTTCTCCTCAAATTGCGACGGCGACGTTTGTCCGCCGGCGGCCTGTGCATGTTCGCAACCCATGTATGACTCCTTTGTATATGCTGGGGCCGGGGCCCCGCGATGTGACACGAGCGTCATTGTACCCTCGTTTACGAGCGGGAGTCATTTGCGATGCGTTTGGGCCGAGCGTGCTTGCAATACGATGGGCCCAAGCGAATGGGCGGGCTTACTGAACTTTGCTGGCGAACTCGAGGTATTGCATGCGCTGCAGCTTGTCGATCGTCGAGGCGTAGGGGCTGTCTTCCGATTCCAAGTCGTAGCGCAGCCCGTCGGCACCGAGATAGCCGGCGACATTGATGGTGGGCACATCTGACCTTGTCGCAAGCAGGGCCTTTTGGTAATTGGTGAGCGGGGCGCCGATCTTATTAAGGGTAATGGCTGCAATCTCGTTTGCCCCGACGGTGTCGTAGACGTTGAGCTCGGTATTGCCGGCGATCTCATAGTTAGCCCAGACGAGATATGTCGACTGATAGATACGGAAAGCGTGGCTTGCCGTATCTTCCTGAGGGTACAGCTCGTCGTTGAGAGTCGTTGCGGCGCTCGGCTGATGGTCGCCAAAAAAGACAAGAACAACCGGTCTGCCGATGTTGCGGAGCTCGTTGATAAAGTACTCGAGGTCCCGGTCGGATGCGTTGATGCAGGTGAGATAGGTGTTGAGCGCGCTGTTGGCGCCTTCGCTGGCTCCCTCGACCCAATAGTTTGTCAGCTCTTCGGCGGGAACGGTGCCATAGTCGTAGCCGCCGTGATTTTGCATCGTGACGTCAAAGATGAACTGCGGCGCTTCGTCGGTTCTAAGCAGGTCGAGTATCTTGTCGTAGGTGGCGTAGTCGCATACGCCGGCATGGTAATAGGGCGCACCTTCGAAATCGCCGATTGAAAGAAAGTCTCCAAAGCCCAGCTGCTGATAGATTTTATCTCGATGGTAGTTGACGGGGTTTTGCGGGTGCATAGCGGTAGTGGTATACCCAAGCTCTTTAAGGTCCTTTGCCAGGCTGTTTACGCCATTCATCTGATACAGCTGATAGGGGATCTTGCCTAATCCGACAAAGGCCGTTGTCGCTCCGGTCAAAAATTCGAATTCGGAGTTCGCCGTTCCGCCACCGGCGACCGAAGCGAGCATGGTGCCGCGAACAAGTGTGTCGGGAAGCGAGTTGTAGAATGCGGGGCCGGAGTACCCGGCCGCCTGGAGCTGCTCAAAGCACGAAAGGTCGCTAAAACTCTCGTTCATGACGGCAACAATCGTCGGCTTGATTTCATTGAACTGGGCAACGGCCGCCGCGCGCTGTTCGCTCGAGCCATATGTGCTGTCGTAGACGGCGGCGAGCTCCTGCTCGATGCTCTGCGCCTCATCGGGCGTATAGTCTTCGGGCTTCTCAATGGGCAACTCGTTGACCATTTCGGTGAACGAAGTGATAAAACCCTGAGACGCATACGTGGTGATGGGCTGCCAACGGTCAAATCCAAAATCCAGCGCCTGCTCCAAGTCGATGTTGGAAAAGCCTGAGAGCCCCACAACGGTCACTAGCAGAAAAGCACAGAGGTTAGCGGCGATAGCGGGGAAGACATGGGTGGGCGTACGGAGCTTTCGCGGTCGGATGAGCGAAAGAAGCCCCAGGGAAATCTCCAGCAGGGCGAGAGAGGTTACGATTCCGGCGGTAAAGGTAAACTCGTATCCCTTGCTCACTTCCATTGCGGTGCCAAGGGCCAAGATATCGCTTGGCAGGATGGCTTCGCCTTTAAACGTTATGACGAAGTGCTCGGCAATGCCAAGGACGCAACAGACGACGGGCACGAGAGCCATGACGCCTCCATGACGCTGTCCCAGCAAATAAAGGGAGAGCAGAACCGTCGCGAGCAGCCCGACGGAAAACCCGAATGAGTTGGCGGGAATGCGATAGAACGTTTCGTTGCAGGCAATTTCGAGTGAAACGAACGAGAGCGCTGAAACAGCGGCGATGACAAGGATGTCACGGCAAATACAGGCAACCGTTCCCGTCGCAAGGTCGGTTTGGTCGATAAGTCCCGAAACCAAGGGCTCGACAAGAAGCATGACGGCGGCAGCACCGAGCGCCGAATAAGAAAGGACCCATAGGGAGCTGCCCTCATTTACGAGCGATTGATTCGTAATCCATGCAGCTACCACGCCGAGCGGGATGAGGAGCGTCGCGCACCAAAAGACGCGGGCAATGGGTGGCTTTTCGTTGCGTTTGATTGAAAAATACACGCGCACGACGACGGCGGCCACGATAAGGACGGCGATGAATATGGGCAGATTGGCCATGTCGCTCGAAGTGATTTCAAGGGGGATATCTTCGGTCATGGACGTTCCTCTGGTACAGCAAATTAAGTTCAGTATTAGATTACTGTAACCTTTCCACGGCATTTCGAGAAACAAAGCGCCCGATACGCAAAGCTAAAGGTCTGCGAATCTTGTATTACGAACATCTGTGCGCGTCGAGTGCGCTAAACTCATCGGCAGTATGATTCGATGCAATAGGAGGCAAGGAGCTTCCATGTCTGATTCCTCTATCGTTATTCGCGGCGCCCGTGAGCACAACCTCCGTGATATCGATGTTTCCATTCCGCGTGACCAACTCGTGGTCATTACCGGTCTTTCTGGCTCGGGCAAGAGTTCGCTGGCATTTGACACTATCTATGCCGAGGGCCAGCGTCGATACGTCGAGAGTCTTTCGAGCTATGCGCGCCAGTTCTTGGGACAGATGGACAAACCCGACTTGGATTCAATCGACGGCCTTTCGCCGGCGGTGTCGATCGACCAAAAGACGACGTCTAAAAACCCTCGCTCGACGGTTGGCACCGTAACCGAGATTTATGACTATCTGCGCCTGCTGTTCGCCCGTGTGGGCACCCCGCACTGTCCCGAATGCGGCCGTGTCATTGAGCGCCAGACGACCGACCAGGTTGCCGACAAGGTCTTGACGGCGGGGGAGGGCCGCCGCGCGTTTGTGCTGGCACCGGTGGTGCGCGGGCGAAAAGGCGAGTACACCAAACTGTTTGAGGATCTTCGCGCCGAGGGCTTTAGCCGCGTGCGTGTCGACGGTGAAGTGCGCTCGCTCGACGATCAGATCGATCTGGACAAGAAGTTCAAGCACGATATCGAGGTCGTGGTCGACCGCATCGTGATCCGTGAGAACTCTCTGGGCCGTATCGCCGAGTCCGTTGAACAGGCGACTGCGCTGGCGCACGGCAATGTGAACGTATACTTGCTGCCCGACCGCGACGCTCCCGAGGGGACCGAAGGCGAGTTGCTGGAGTATTCGCTGGCGTTAGCGTGCCCGGAGCATGGACACTCCATCGATGACCTGCAGCCGCGTGATTTCTCGTTCAACGCGCCCTATGGCGCGTGCCCAGAGTGCGATGGCCTGGGCTTTAAGAAGACGGTCGATGCCGAGGCCCTAATCGAAGACCCCTCGAAGTCGATCGCCGACGGGGTTTTTGGCAGCCTGTTTGGCAACTCTAACTACTATCCGCAGATTTTCGCTGCGGTCTGCAAACACTTTAAGGTGAGCGTCGATACGCCGTGGGAGGATCTGCCTCCGCGGGTGCGTCGCGCGTTTTTAGACGGCATGGGCGACCAGAAGATTTCGGTCGACTATCAAAAGCTCGATGGGCGCCGCAGCCAGTGGGACACCAAGTTTTCGGGCGTGCGCAATATCCTGTACGAGCGCTATACCGAGACGACGAATGAGAACACCAAGGCGCGCTTGGAGAAGTACATCCGCGAGGAGCCGTGCTCGAGTTGCCATGGTGCTCGTCTGCGCCCCGAGATGCTCGCCGTTACCGTAGGCGGTAAGTCCATTTACGAGGTCTGCTGCCTATCGTGCCGCGAGTCGCTCGAGTTTTTTGAGGGCTTGGAGCTTACCGAGCGCCAACAATTTATCGGTGGGCGCATCGTCAAGGAAATCCTGGAGCGCTTGCGTTTTCTGGTCGATGTCGGACTCGACTATCTGACCCTCGATCGTGCCTCGGCGACGCTTTCCGGAGGCGAGGCCCAGCGCATTCGCCTGGCAACGCAGATCGGCGCCGGCCTCATGGGTGTGCTGTACATTTTGGACGAGCCATCGATTGGCCTCCATCAGCGCGATAACGAGCGCCTGATCAAGACGCTTGAGCGCCTACGCGATATCGGCAATACCGTCATCGTCGTCGAGCATGATGAGGATACGATTCGTGCTGCCGACTATGTGATCGACATGGGCCCCGGCGCGGGCGTGAACGGCGGACACGTAGTCGCGGCGGGAACGCCTGCCGATATCATGGCGTGTCCCGAGTCGATGACGGGCGCTTATCTGACCGGCAAACGAATGATCCGGGTTCCCGATGAACGCCGCAAGCCCGGTCGCGGCTGCCTTAAGATCACGGGCGCCCGCGCCAACAACCTCAAAAACGTTACCGCCAAGATTGAGTTCGGTACGCTTACGGTCGTTACCGGCGTGTCGGGATCGGGTAAGAGCTCCCTGGTTACCGACACTATCGCACCTGCCCTTACGAATGCCATTCACCGTTCGACGCGCCCTGTGGGTCCGTACAAAAAGCTCGAGGGTATCGAGTGCATCGATAAGGTGATCGACATTGACCAGTCGCCGATCGGCCGTACACCGCGTTCCAATCCCGCTACGTACATTGGCCTGTGGGATGATCTGCGCGCGCTGTTTGCGAGCACACCGGAGTCGAAGGCACGCGGCTACTCGCCGGGACGTTTCTCCTTCAACGTGAGTGGCGGGCGCTGTGAGGCGTGCAAGGGCGACGGACAAATTAAGATCGAGATGCACTTCCTTCCCGATATCTATGTCCCCTGTGAGGTCTGCGGCGGCAAACGCTATAACCGCGAGACGCTTGAGGTCACCTACCGTGGTAAGACCATCTCGGACGTGCTCGACATGAGCGTCACCGAGGCACTGGCCTTCTTTGGGAATATCCCGCAGATTAAGCGCAAGCTCCAGACGCTGTACGATGTAGGCTTGGGCTACGTGAGCCTGGGCCAGCCCGCTACGACGCTCTCGGGCGGCGAGGCGCAGCGTGTGAAGCTCGCCAAGGAGCTTCATCGACGCCAGACGGGCAAGACGTTCTATATTTTGGATGAGCCGACGACCGGCCTTCATTTTGAGGACGTCCGCCAGCTGCTCGATGTGCTGCAGCGCTTGGTCGATGCGGGCAACACGGTGCTGGTGATTGAACACAACCTTGATGTCATCAAGGTTGCCGACCGCCTGATCGATATGGGCCCCGAGGGCGGTAACGGCGGCGGAACCGTCGTGGTTTCGGGCACACCGGAGCAGGTTGCGGACTGTCCGCAGAGTTATACGGGCAAGTTTTTGGCGCCGTTGCTCAGGCGTGACCGGGAGCGTCAGGCTCAACTTGATGCTCAATAAATAGGCGATTCAGTTTATGGGCGCCATCGACTCCTTGTGATTCGATGGCGCTTGCTGTGTCGAAGTGACGTATGCAGCCGAATTGGACATATACTTAATCCTTGCGTCCGAATGCGAGGGAAAGGATATGCCATGGCAAAGGCTGTAAAGACGCCAAAAACCAATGCGATGCGCGAGCTGGAAAGCGCCGGCATTTCCTATGTTCTACATACGTACGAAGACGATGGTGATGAGTCGGCGGGCCTGGGGGTCGCGATTTCGGAGCAGCTTGGCGAGGAGCCCGGACAAGGATTTAAGACCTTGGTCTGCGTGACGCCGTCCAACGACCACGTCGTGTGCTGCATCCCTGTTGCCGACGAGCTCGATCTAAAGTCCGCCGCGCGTGCCGCGGGGGAGAAGTCCTTGGCCATGATGCATGTGAAGGATTTGCTTGCGGCGACTGGCTACGTTCGCGGCGGCTGCAGTCCGGTCGGTATGAAAAAACGCTACCGGACGCTCATTGATGAGACATGTGTCCTTTGGGATACCATTTTTATTTCGGGAGGCAAGCGTGGTTATCAGCTTGAGCTTGCACCCGATGATTTAATTGCATTTTGCGGGGCGACGGTCGCCCCGATTACGAGAGAGGACTGAGCGATGCCGCAGGAAGAATTGAAGTGCGGAGCTTATTTTGCAAAAGAATCTGCGCCTCAGACACCCTCATCCGAAGCTTCTTCGTCGCGAGACGACACTGACGACATGGGCTCGTCGGACTACTCCACGGTTGGTCGTTCCGCCGGGCTTATGACCATCCTGACCATCGTGTCTCGCGTCACCGGTTTTATCCGCACGTGGGCAATGGCGGCCGCTATCGGCATGTCGCTGCTCTCGTCTTCCTATCAGGTCGCCAACAACCTGCCCAATATGCTCTACGAACTCGTGATGGGCGGCATGCTCGTGACGGCGTTTTTGCCCGTGTATATGGGCGTGAGGCGTGAGCAGGGTCGCGAGGCCTCTAACGAGTACGTGGGCAACCTGCTCGGTATTCTGCTATTGGTGCTGGGTGGCATTTCGTTGCTGGGGACCGTGTTCGCTCCGGGCTTTATTTGGACGCAATCGTTCCTTTCGGGTGACGGCGGCAGCATGGATACCGCTGCGTTCATGTTCCGTTTCTTCGCCATCCAGATTCTGTTTTATGGTTTGGGCTCGGTGTTCTCGGGCGTTCTCAACGCACACCGCGACTACTTCTGGTCGACGTTTGCCCCGGTCCTCAACAATGTGATCGTCATTGCGAGCTTTATGGGCTTTGCGCCCGTGTCCGCACAGTTTGGCGAACGTGCCGGCATCATCTTGATTGCGGCCGGTACGACCCTCGGTGTCTTTGTTCAGATGGCATGTCAGATCCCCGCGCTTGGCAAGCACGGCGTGCATCCCCATATCCATATCGACTTTAAGGACCCCGCACTGCGCCAGACGATTGCGCTCGGTATCCCGACGCTGCTCGCCACGGTGTGCATGTTTGTCTCGACTTCTATCACCAACGCTGCTGCGCTGGTGGTCCAGCCCGAGACTGGTCCTTCCGTCATCGCCTATGCGCGCCTGTGGTACACGCTGCCCTACGCGCTGATTGCCGCCTCGCTTTCGACGGCGCTCTATACCGAGCTCTCTCACGACGCACAGGAGAAGGATTACGACAGCGTCCGCACGGGCATTTCGCGTGGCGTCGCCCAGATGCTGTTCTTCCTGATTCCATTCGCGCTGTACCTGATTGTCTTCGCGCGTCCGCTCAACATGATCTACTGCGCTGGCAAGTTCGATGAGTCCGGTGTGGCGCTGGTGTCGGAGTTCCTTATCTACCTGGCACTTTCCCTGCCGCTCTACGGCGTGGTCGTGCTGATGCAGAAGAGCTTCTCTGCCTTGCTCGACATGAAGCCCTATAGCCGCTATTGTCTGTATTCCGCCATCGGCCAGGCCGGCTCGGTTCTGCTGTTTGGCGTTGTGCTGGGCTTCGGTATGCCGGCAATCGCGCTTTCGTATGTCGTCGACTACGTGATCTTGGTCGGTTGCTCGCTGTGGTGGCTGCGTCGCCGCCTGCGTGGTCTTCAGGTTAAATCCATCCTGCATGGCGGTTTCTTTGGCCTTTTGCTCGGTGGCCTGGGTGCTGCCGCAGGCGCCGGCGTCATGTGGGCGCTTGAGCACTTTGTCGGGGCACTTGGCGGCTCGATTCTGATTACTCTTGGCTACGTTTGCGTTGCGGGTGTCGTCTCGCTTGCTGTTACCTTTGGCCTTGCCGTCATCCTTAAGATGCCCGAGGTCTCGGCGCTGCTTCGTCGCAAGTAGGTGCGCGTGGCCGGTCACGACAACATTCCAACGCTTGCCGAGCAGGTTTCGCGCGTTCCCACGCAGCCCGGCTGCTACCTTTGGAAAGACGCCAAGGGCGATGTCATCTACGTGGGCAAGGCGAAAAACCTGCGCGCTCGTATGCGTCAGTACGTGACGCTGCAGGACGAGCGCCAGAAGATCCCGCTTATGATGCAGCTGGTGGCGAGCTTTGACTATATCGTGGTGGAGACCGAGCACGAGGCGTTGGTGCTCGAGCGCAATTTGATTGGTCAGTACCATCCGTACTTTAACGTCGACCTCAAGGATGACAAGAGCTACCCCTTTATCGCCATTACAAAGGGCGACCTGTATCCCGCTATCAAATACACGCGTGAGCGTCATAAGCCGGGAACGCGCTATTTTGGACCTTATACCGATAGCCGCGCGGCACGTGAGACGATAGATACGCTGCGCAAGGTTATCCCCATCTGCTCCGCATCCTGTGCGGAGTGGCGTCGTTGTCGCCGTATCGTCGAGTCCCACAAGGGCGAGGAAGACATCGTCAATATGATTTGCGCGCAAAACGGGCGCCCCTGCTTTGACTACCATGTCGGGCGCGGCCCGGGTGCGTGTGTCGGCGCGATTTCCCCGGCAGACTATGCCAAGAACGTCAAGCGTGTCGAGCGCTTTTTGTCGGGCCATCGCAAGGATGTCGTCGATGAGCTGACCTCCGAGATGACGGATGCCGCTGAGGCGCTCGACTTTGAGCGCGCGGCACGCGTCAAACGTCGTTTGGAGGTCATCAGGGGTCTGGACGATCGTCAGCAAGTCGTTTTTCCCTCCAGTGTCGATATAGATGTCATCGGTTTCTATCGCGAGGAGACCATCTCCGCCGCTTGTGTCTTCGTCGTTCGCGAGGGCCGAACAGTTCGCACCTGCGAGTTCATTCTCGACAAGGGTCTTGATGCTGACGAGGAAGAGCTCCAGTCGGGCTTTCTTAAGCGCTATTACGACGAGACGGCTGATATTCCAGCTGAGGTCAACCTTTCCGTCGAGCTTGAGGATGCGGAGGCGCTGGGGGAGTGGCTTGCGGGCAAGCGTGAGCGTTCCTGCCATCTCCATAGGCCGCAGCGTGGCGAAAAGCACCGTCTGCTCGATATGGCATCCAAAAATGCGCGCCATGCCCTCATGCGCTACATGATGCGAACGGGGTACGCTGACGACCGCACCAATCAAGCGCTCCTGGAGCTCGAAAGTGCGTTGGCGCTGCCATCGCCGCCGTTGCGTATCGAGTGCTTCGATATCTCTACACTGCATGGCACCTTTACGGTCGCCTCGATGGTGGTGTTTACCAACGGGCGCGCCGACAAGAGTCAGTATCGTCGTTTTAAAATTCAGGCCGAATTGGACGAGGCAAACGACTTCGTGTCGATGTCCGAGGTTTTGGGACGACGTTATGCTCCCGAGCGTATGGCCGACGAGCGCTTTGGCTCGCGCCCCGATTTGCTCGTTGTCGATGGCGGTAAGCCGCAATTGACCGCTGCGATCAAGCAACTTGAGGCTCTTGGGCTCGATATACCAGTTTGTGGCTTGGCAAAGGCCGATGAGGAGGTTTTCGTGCCTTGGGACGAGACTCCAGTCGTGCTGCCGACCGGGTCCGCGTCGCTCTATCTAATTAAACAGGTGCGCGATGAATCGCACCGTTTTGCCATCACGTTCCATCGCGAATTGCGCGATAAAGCCATGACGGTTTCGGTACTCGATGACGTTCCAGGCGTGGGACCCACCAGAAAACGTGCCCTTATGCGCCATTTTGGCTCGATGAAGCGTTTGCGCGCGGCGAGCGAGCAAGAGATCGCGGAAGTTCGAGGCGTTCCTGCCGATGTCGCCAAAGCGGTTCACGAGGCGCTCGTTGCATGGAATGCCGAGCGCGCCGAGGCGGCGGCAAAGCAATCCGAAAACTAAACACGCCTCTAAACAACTGATATACATGATTGCGTGATTTTCAATCATTTATTTCACGGCGATTACCAGCCGATTTCGGGTTTAATTAACGCTAAAACGTTTGACTAGCCATGGTGAACAACCCTGCTATCCAGCGGGTTGACGAAGACTGATATCTCACCTCGTCGATACATACTGTCTGGCGAATCGTTTGTCAATGAATTCGGTGAACGGTAGTAAATACCGTTCAAGCGTATGTATGTATCGGTCGCCGAGCGCGGCACCTCAGTTGGGTTAGTCGGTAGGTAAGGTATATATCGTCCGCAAGTTGCGCGGGGGCACGTCTAGGCGCTCCCGGGTAAGATTCTCTATTGATAGGAGAAGACATGGCCATCATCAACAAGGGTATGTCCAGGCGTTCGTTCCTCGGCCTCACCGGCAGCGTCGCTGCTGTCGCAGGGCTTGGTCTCACCGGCTGCGGTGGCAGCTCTAGCGACGAGGGTTCCGCTTCCGGTTCCACCGATTCCGCCAACCGTGGCGGCGGCGTGATCACCGCTGGTTCCGCTTACGCTCCGTCCAGCTTCGATCCCGCCAGCACCGGCTCCGCTGTGGGCCTGGGTGCTAACTGGCACGTCGTCGAGGGCCTCTACGGCATCGATTACCACGACTACAGCACCTTCAACGAGCTCGCCACCGACGATCCCAAGTCTGTGGACGACACCACTTTCGAGGTCACCATCCGCAAGGGCGCCAAGTTTTCCGATGGCACCGAGGTCACCGCTGACGATGTCGTTGCCTCCTACACCGCTTGCGCCGCTTCCGCTACCTATGCTCCGTTCTTCCAGCCCTTCGAGTCCATCGAGGCCAAGGACGCCAGCACCGTGACGGTCAAGACCAAGGTCCCCAACTTCTCCCTGCTCAAGGATCGTCTGGCCATCGTCCGCGTTACCCCGGCCACCCAGACCGAGGAGGATCGCGCCAAGCAGCCGATCGGCTCCGGCCCCTGGATGTACGACTCTATCTCCGATACCGAGATCACCCTGGTTCCCAACCCCGAGTACAACGGTGAGTATGCTGCCGAGGATAAGAAGATCCAGTACAGCATCCTGACCGACCCCACCGCTCGCGTTACCGCTCAGCAGGAGGGCTCCACGCTCGTTATGGAGCTCGTTACCGCTGACGCCGTCGACCAGCTCGAGAGCGCCGGCTGCAAGATCGATAACGTTCAGGGTTTCGGCACCCGCTTCATCATGTTCAACGTCGCCAAGGAGCCTTGGAACAACGTCAAGGTCCGTCAGGCTGTCATGTATGCGCTCGACACCGAGAAGATGGTCAGCAACACCTTCGCCGGCCTTGCCACCGCTGCCAGCTGCTACCTGCCCAAGAGCTTCACCAACTATCATGAGGCTTCCACGGTGTACAAGACCGACGCCAAGAAGGCTAAGAAGCTCATCGAGGAGTCTGGCATCACCCCGGGTGCCATCACCCTGCGCACCACCGACAACGAGCAGATTAAGGGCATGGCCGCCCAGGTCAAGAACGACCTCGACGCTCTCGGCTTCGATGTGACCATCCAGACCGATACCTCGCCGGCCACCTACGCTGCCATCGACGGCGGCGAGGCCTACGATATCCTCCTTGCCCCTGGCGATCCTTCCTGCTTCGGCGCCGACCCCGACCTGCTGCTCAACTGGTGGTACGGCGACAACGTCTGGATGCAGACCCGTTGCCCGTGGAAGGAGTCCGCTGAGTGGCAGAAGCTCCACAGTCTCATGGACGAGGCTCTTGCCGCCGAGGGCGACGAGCAGCAGAAGAAGTGGAACGAGTGCTTCGACATCATTGCCGACAACGCCGTTCTGTACCCCGTTGTCCACGTCAAGACCGTCTCCGCTTCCTGGGACGATCCGTCCACTGCGCCCAACGGCGAGGCCCTCGATGGCTTCAAGGGCATCGGCACGACGAGCATGTCCTTCAGGGGCGTTGCGACCGTCAAGGCGTAAGACTCGCTTGAGTCTGTATGCAGGATGTCGGTCGTTGGGACCGTATCCTCATAGTTGAAACAAAGACCCGGGCGGCAACGATGTCGCTCGGGTCTTGTAATGAGTATCCGTACTCATATACCAGTTGGTCCTACCGACAAAAGAAAGGGGAGAGAACGTGAACAACTTGCTACGTTTGATTGGAAGGCGTCTTGTGGCGCTGCCGATCATGGCATTGGGCGTCACCGTCCTGGTGTTCTTCCTTATGTCGTTCTCCAAGACCGACCCCGCCTACACGGCGTTGGGTGACGGTGCCTCGCCCGAGGCGGTTGCCGAGTACCATGAGAAGTATGGTCTGGACGACCCCTGGCCCGTGCGCTACGTGCGCTATATGGGCGATTTGATCCATGGCGACATGGGCACCTATGGTGCTGCTCGCAACTCCGTTGCCAAGCGCATCTCCACGGCCCTGCCCGTCACGATGCAGCTGACCTTCATCGGCCTTGCCATCGGTGCGGTCGTTTCGTTTTTACTCGGCGTCATCGCGGCACTGTATCGCGACAAATGGCCGGATCAAGTGATCCGCGTCTTTTCCATCGCCGGCTTGGCAACCCCGTCGTTCTGGCTTGCCGTTCTGTTGATCCTGCTGTTCTCTTCCTACCTTAAGGTGCTTCCGGCATCGGGTGCTCTGCCTCACTTCACCACGAATCCGGTTGGCTATCTGGGACGTATGATCATGCCCGCCATCGCCTTGGCATTTCCGCTGACGGGCCAGATGACTCGTATCGTGCGTACCGCCATGGTCGAGGAGCTCGACAAGGACTATGTCCGTATGGCTCGCGGCGCCGGCGTTCCCGAGAAGGTCGTCGTCGGCATCAACGTACTTCGCAATGCGCTGATCACCCCGGTCACCACCCTCGGTCTTAAGATCGGCTACCTCATGGGCGGCGCCGTCGTCATCGAGGTTATCTTCAACCTCCCCGGCATGGGCACCGCGATCCTGCAGGGCGTTCAGGGCAACGAGGCGAACCTGGTTCAGGGCGTCGTCATCGTCGTTGCTCTTGCCTTCATCATCATCAACATCGTGGTTGACATGCTCTACCTGCTCATCAACCCGCGCATCAGGACGGTGTAGATTATGGTAAAGATTCGAGAGAAGCAAACCGAGCAGCTCGAGAAGGCTGCCTCCAAGGGGCTCAAGCTCGGTGGCTGGAAGAAGATGACGCTGTCTTCCAAGATTGCCGCCGTCGTGCTGGTGCTGGTCGCCCTGACCGCGATTCTGGCGCCCCTCCTTGCCCCCTATAGCCCGGTCGAGATCTTTACGGCTCGCCAGGCTCCCGGCAACGGATTTATCTTCGGTACCGACGATAAGGGTCGCGACATTCTGTCGCGTATGCTCTACGGTGGCCGTTACTCGCTGATCATCGGCTTTGGCGCCACTGCCATGGCTCTGGTCTGCGGCTCGGTCGTGGGCGCCCTTGCGGCGGTTTCGCGCAAGGCCGTTTCCGAGACGATCATGCGTATCCTGGACATCATCATGTCCATCCCGGGCATCGCCCTCGCGGCCGTCTTCGTCTCCATCCTGGGCAACTCCGTGCCGTCGATCATCTTCGCCATCGGCTTTATGTACACTCCGCAGATTGCCCGTATCGTGCGCGCCAACATCGTGTCCGAGTACGGCGAGGACTATGTCCGCGCGGTCATCGTTTCCGGCGCCAAGGCTCCGTGGATTTTGATCAAGCATGTTCTGCGTAACTGCATCGCCCCGATCATGGTCTTCACCGTTACCCTGGTCGCCGACGCCATCATCTTCGAGGCCTCGCTGACCTTCATCGGCGCTGGTATCCAGGAGCCCACCGCTACCTGGGGCAACATCCTCGCCGACGCCCGCGGCGGCGTGCTCGCCGGCCGTTGGTGGCAGGCGCTGTTCCCGGGCCTGGCCATCATGATCACCTGCCTGGCGCTCAACATCCTCTCCGAGGGCATTACCGACGCCATGGCCGCTGCTCCCTCCGCCGCCCTGGATCCGACCGATTCCTCCAAGCGTCGCGAGGCCGACCTGCTGGTCTCCGACCCCGTTCGCGCCTACAAGGAGCAGGCCCAGTCCCTCTCCGCTCGCCTTGGCGCCCTGCGCGATGTCGAGCTCAAGCGTGACGATCGCCATGTGCCCGACGAGTCTGTCGAACCGATTCTCTCGGTCCGTGACTTCTGCATTCAGTTTGAGCATCACGGCGATATCAACGTCGTCGACCATGTCAACTTTGACGTCCGTCCTGGTCAGACCATGGGCCTGGTGGGCGAGTCCGGTTGCGGTAAGTCCATCACCACGCTGGCCATCATGGGCCTGACCGA
This sequence comes from Collinsella sp. AM18-10, assembly GCF_003471585.1. GTDB lineage: Bacteria > Actinomycetota > Coriobacteriia > Coriobacteriales > Coriobacteriaceae > Collinsella. The sequence continues at coordinate 198,724 of NZ_QRJO01000002.1, read as the reverse complement.
CGATGACGAGCACCTTTCCGGCGAGGTCCTCTGGGAGGGCCGCGACCTGCTCAAGATGAGCAAGAAGGAGTGGTTCGGCCTGCGCGGTACCGATATCGCTATGGTCTATCAGGACGCCCTGTCCTCGCTCAACCCCTCCATGCTCATCTCTGCCCAGATGAAGCAGCTCACCAAGCGCGGCGGCACCCGCAGCGCCGAGGAACTCCTGGAGCTCGTGGGCCTCGACCCCAAGCGTACGCTCGAGAGCTACCCGCATGAGCTTTCCGGTGGCCAGCGTCAGCGTGTCCTGATCGCTATGGCCCTTACCCGCGACCCCAAGCTGGTCATCTGCGACGAGCCCACGACCGCTCTGGACGTTACCGTCCAGAAGCAGGTCATCAAGCTGCTCAACGACCTTCAGGCCAAGCTCGGCTTTGCCATGATCTTCGTCTCGCATGACTTGGCGCTGGTCGCCGAGGTCGCCCATAACATCACGGTTATGTACGCCGGTCAGGTTATCGAGCAGGCGCCCACCAAGGAGCTGCTCACTAACCCGATCCACGAGTACACCCGCGGTCTTCTGGGCTCCGTTCTGTCCATCGAGAGCGGTTCGGGCCGTCTGCACCAGGTGCCCGGCGCCGTTCCGAGCCCGCGCGATTTCCCCAAGGGCGATCGCTTCGCGCCCCGCTCGAGCCATCCGCGCATTGGCCTGGACACCCGTCCGGTCTTCAAGCGCGTGCCCGGCACCGAGCACTTCTATTCCGAGCTCCCCGACGAGGTGCTCAAGGCAAATGGTTTGACCCCTCACGCGGAGGTGATGTAGATGAGCGAGACCGCAGTCAACGGCGTCGAGCCGATCATCTTCCTTGATGACGTCCACGTCACCTTTAGGACCCGTACCGGCTCGATTCTGCACCCCAACCTGGTTCACGCCGTCCAGGGTGTAACGATTAAGCTCATGCCCGGTCAGACGATCGGTATCGTCGGCGAGTCCGGTTGCGGTAAGTCCACCACCGCCAACGTCATGTGCGGCCTGCAGGCCCCCACGAGCGGCAAGGTCTACTTTAAGGGCAAGGACGTAACCAAGCGTACCGCCGAGGACCGTCGCCACATGGGCCGTGTCATCTCGGTCGTGTTCCAGAATCCGGCTACGGCGCTCAATCCCCGCATGGTCGTTCGCGAGCAGCTGCTCGACCCCATGCGCGTCCACAACCTGGGTACCGAGGCCGAGCAGGAGAAGCGCGTCAAGGAGCTCCTGGAGCTCACCGGTCTGCCCAGCTCCGCCGCCGAGGTTCTTCCCGGCCAGCTTTCGGGCGGCCAGCGCCAGCGCGTCGCAATTGCCCGTGCCCTGTCGTTGAACCCCGATGCCATCATCGCCGACGAGCCCACCTCGGCTCTGGACGTTTCGGTTCGCGCGCAGATTCTGAACCTGCTGACCGACCTTAAGAAGGAGCTCGGCCTGGCCATGGTGTTCATCAGCCATGACATCCAGACGGTCCGCTATATCTCTGACGACATCATCGTTATGAATGGCGGCAAGATCGTCGAGCAGGGCGAGGCCAAGCAGGTCTTCCAGCACCCTCAGGACCCCTACACCAAGATGCTGCTCGGTGCTGCGCCGTCGCTGCTGCATCCCAAGCTCGGCGAGTAGCCTCGCTTTCCCTCCCGTACGCCCGGTTCCCTTGCCGGGCGCACCTCCGTTGCGATTTCGAAAGGTTGGGTTCACGAGCCATGCCAAGTGCTCAGGAGCTACAACAGCAATTTGGTGGGTATCGGGGCGCCATGCCCCGTCCATCAGATTTCGATCTCTTTTGGAAGGACCGCATGGCCGAGGCCGACGCCGTCGGGCTTGACTATGCGATCGAGACGGCATCGGTCACCGATGCCGTGACCTGCCAGCTTTTCGACCTTTGGTATACCGGCATGTGTGGCGCTCGCCTGCATGCCAAGTACCTTAAACCCGTCTCGGACGAGCCCGTGCCATTGGTACTTCAGTTCCATGGATATCCGGGTGCAAGCCGCAGCTGGTTTGAGCAGGCGTCGTTTGCGGGCATGGGCATGGCACTCATCGCCCTCGACTGCCCCGGTCAAGGAGGTCCCTCCGAGGACATTGGTGGATTTGAGGGCACAACGGTCGCGGGCCATATCGTCGCCGGTATCGACGGCGACCCGGCCAACCTCTACTATGTCCGCTTGCACCAAGATATTCGCATCCTGTGTCGCATCGTTCGCGAGCTCGAGGGCATCAATCTTGCCCGTGTGTTTGTGAACGGCGCGTCGCAGGGCGGCGGTTTGGGCATTGCGACCTGTGCACTTAACAGCGAGCTTATCAATCGCGCCGCCATCCTCTATCCCTTCCTGTCGGATTTCCGCCTGGTCTGGGACTTGGATGCCGACGACATTGCCTACGAGGGCCTGCGCTATTGGTCTCGCTGGTTTGACGAGGACTCGACTCGTATCGACGAAGCCTATGCCAAGCTGGCGTACTTCGATTCCAAGAACTTTGCCCCTATGGTCAAATGCCCCGTGCTGTTTGGCACCGGCACAGCCGATACCGTCTGTCCGCCAGCGACGCAGTTTGCGGTCTATAACAACCTGACCTGTGAAAAGCGTCATGAGTTCTTTGAAGGCTTTGGCCACGAGGAGATTCAGGATTTTGACGATCTGATCATTCCGTTTTTCTGCAAGGGAGGGGAGGCTCATGTCTAAGTGCGAGAGCAATGTCGGCGAGCTGATTGTCCCCGACCTTGTGGGGATTCCCGGGACGGTTTCGTCAAGGCTCTCTGAATATCGGGACTGGCACGGTGATGTTCAGGCAGATGTTTCTGATTTGGAGACATGTGCTTCGAATCTTGAGATTCAAGGCCTGGCCATTACGGCGATTGACTTTGTTAACCCCTGCGCCCGTTACTCGGAGGTCTCCTTTGAGCTCGGTGACGATGCGATTCACGCTCGTTTGATCGAGCCTGTCGGTCGTGCCCGGGTTTCTGAGCGCGTGCCGCTGTGCCTGATGTTCCACGACATCGATCGGCCTGTGCGCGGCTGGCATCACATGACGAGATTTGCGGCCATGGGATATGCCGTGCTTGCGCTGGACGATGAGGCGATTGGACCCAGCGATCTGCGACAGGGGATTACCTCGCCTGCTTTTGTCAGGCGCGTCCGTTGGGGCTGCGCGTTGGCGGAGGTCGCGCGCAATCTTGATGGCATGGACCCCGACCGCATCTTTGCATGGGGCGAGGGGCTTGGCGGCGGAGTCGCGCTGGCGGTTTCTGCTCTGGACGAGCGGGGCCTCGCCTGCACGGCGGTTGCCAATCCAATTCCCGGTGGCCTCGAGGCGTTGTCGTCTCGGGTGCGTGGATCGGTGCTCATGGGCACATCGCTCATGGATGCCGTGAGTGATCCCAAGGGCCAGTTTGCCGTATTCAACGGTCTTGAGTGTGACCGGAGGCATATCATCTATGCCAAATACGCTCATGAGCGCATCAACGCGTTCGAAAACGAAGTCATCGACTTTTTTAACCAAACGTTCTACCCGTGTTCTTTGGCCTAGACGGCCTGGACACTGCCAACAAGAGTGGGTGGCATAGGGCCGCCCGCCAGACAACTAAGGAGATTCTTGTGGCAACTCAGAAATTCACCGGCGTTATCCCTCCCGTCGTTGTTCCCGATACCGAAGATCACCAGCTCGACGTTGCCTCCTTTGAGCGCAGCATCAACCGCATGATCGATGCCGGCGTCGATGGCCTGTTCTTCCTGGGCTCTTCGGGCGAGGTCGTTTTCTCCACCGATGAGCGTCGTCGCCAGATCATCGCCGAGGCCGTTCGTATCGTCGACCACCGCGTGCCCGTCCTGGTCGGCATCATCGATACCGAGACCGAGCGCATGATCGAGCACGGTAAGGTCGCTCAGGAGCTGGGCGCCGATGCGCTTGTCGCCACCTGCCCGTTCTATGCCCTGCAGGGCATGACCGAGGTCGAGGAGCACTTCCGCATCCTGCACGAGGAGCTCGACCTGCCCATCTTTGCCTATGACATTCCCGTCTGCGTTCACACCAAGCTCCCCTGGAAGCTCCTTGCCAAGCTCGGCGCCGAGGGCGTCCTTGCTGGCGTCAAGGATTCCTCGGGTGATGACATCTCGTTCCGCTATCTCGTTCAGGAGAACGAGAAGAACGGCCATCCGATGAGCATCCTCACCGGTCACGAGGTTGTTGTCGACGGCGCTTACCTCGGTGGCGCCGACGGTTCCGTCCCGGGTCTCGCCAACGTTGAGCCCGAGGGCTACGTTCGTCAGTGGAAGGCCGCTCAAGCCGGTGACTGGGCTACCGTCAAGGCCGAGCAGGATCGCCTCAATGAGATTTCGCACATCTGGGATGTCACCTCGGGCGTCCAGGGCTATGCCGGTGGCGTCGGCGCCTTCAAGACCGCTATGAACCTCATGGGCATCTTCGACAGCCCGACCATGCCGCGCCCGGTGAAGGCCATGACCGGCGAGAACGTTGAGGCTATTAAGAAGGTCCTCCAGGACAACGGTCTCCTGTAAAGCTTTCCCAGGCACCCGACCTCGCCGTTCAACCGTGTGGCCATGACCCATTCGGTCAATGGCCACACGGTTTCTCGGCGATCTTGGGCACCTGGATAACCTTTACTGCGCTGTGACGGCTAGCCTGACGGCGCATTTCCTGTAGTTGTTTTTATCTCCGAAGGAGAGCGACATGGAGAACAAGTACGTCTGCTCTGTCGATATCGGCGGAACTAAGATTGCGACTGCCATCATGGAGTACCCGGCTGACGGTAGTGTGCCCCATCCCGTTTTTGAGGCCGAGGTTCCCACGGAGGCCCAAGAGGGCGGCGAGGCCGTCTTCCAGCGTATTGAGGCGTCCATCAAGGCTGCTCTCGAGGCGAATCCCGATGTCGAGGTCCTTGGCGTCGGTATCGGTGCCGCCGGCGTCGTCGATCCCAAGACGGGCGCCATCGCGTATGCCAATGAGATCATGCCCGGCTGGTCCGGCGTTCAGTTGGGGCCGCGTCTGCGTGAGGATCTCGGTCTTCCCGTTGCCGTTGTAGGCGACGTGCAGGCTCATGCTCTGGGCGAGGCCCACTGGGGCGTCGGCAAGGGCAAGTTCTCCGTCTTGTGTCTTGGCATCGGTACGGGCATTGGCGGCGCATATGTCGAGAACGGCCGCGTGATGCAGGGCTTCCATGGTGCTGCTGGCCATATGGGCCACATCGAGTGCTCGGCTGCCGCCGGCATTCCCTGCGCCTGCGGGCGTTCCGGCCATCTTGAGTCTGTCGCTTCGGGCACTTCCATTGGTCGTATGTACGATGAGCGCTTTGGCCGCGTCGACCCCAGCCGTCCTTCGGTCGGTCGCGATGTGAACGACCTGTGCCGCGCGGGCGACGCAAAGGCAACCGAGGTCATCCATGACGCCGGCTTTGCGTTGGGTGCCAGCTTGGGCTCGCTCGCTAACATCCTGGACCCTGAGGTCATCGTGCTTTCGGGCGGTGTGATTCACCAAGGTCCCGATTGGCGTTCGCAGACGTGGAAGGATTCGGTGCACGAGGGCTATGCCAGCCAGGCGCTCGATCCGCTTCAGGACACGCCGATCCTCATCGGTTCTCTGGAGGGCGACGCGCCGCTCATCGGCGCCGCCGAACACCTTCTTGCGTCGTTGAAGTAAACATAACTACCAAGTGCGCCTTCTGAGGTGCCGCAGATTGACGTGAAAGAGGAGCGAAGCGTACTTCGGTACGCGAGCGACGGTTTGAACGTCAAGGTGCGGTGTCTCAGAAGGCTGTTTTGAGAAAGGTTGAGTCGAACATGACCGTTGATCCTTTGATCCAGTCCCTGAAGGGCAAGCTCGTCGTGAGCGTTCAGGCGTATATGGGCGAGCCGCTTCGTACGCCCGAGACCATGGCTCAAATGTCTCGCGCTTGCGAGCTTGGCGGCGCCGCCGCCATTCGCTGTCAGGGCCTTGCCGACATTGCCGCTATTAAGGGTCGCTGTGAGGTTCCCGTCATCGGCCTGTGGAAGGATGGACACGAGGGCGTTTACATCACGCCGACGCTGCGTCACGCTCGCGCCTGCGTTGCTGCCGGTGCCGATATCGTGGCGATCGACGCCACCGATCGTCCGCGCCCCGATGGCAAGACGGTCGAGGATATCTTCCGCCCGCTGCACGAGGAGGGTGTGCTCCTGATGGCGGATTGTGCCACCATCGAGGACATTCGCCGTGCGGTTGATATGGGCTTCGACCTTGTATCCACCACGCTTTCTCATGGTGTCGCCGCCATCGACTGCACCATGGCCGATGGCCCCGATCTGCCGCTCCTGCGTCAGGCGACCGAGGAATTTCCCGGTCTTCCCATCATCTGCGAGGGCCGCGTTCACACGCCCGAGGAGGCTCGCGCCGCGATCGATGCGGGCGCCTGGGCCGTTGTCGTCGGCACCGCCATCACGCACCCCACGAGTATTACGAGTTGGTTCAAGGCTGCGCTTGAGGCGTAAGACAGGCCTCGTATCCGCTCGGGGCGGTATACTCAATATAGGCAATTGACCGCGCGGGATCCGGGTTGCTGGGTCCCGCGCTTGTTTTCGGGAGGCAACACATGCAAAAGGGAGATGCCATGGATGCGGCGGAGCGCTCGGAGCGCATCCCCGATATCGTCATCATCACCGGAATGTCCGGATCGGGCCGCACACAGGCCATGCACGTGTTCGAGGACATGGGCTATTTTTGCATTGATAACCTACCTCCGCGTCTCATCGCCCAGCTTGCCGAGCTCGTCGGCATCAATACGGGCGTGGGCAGGCATCTCGCCGTCACCTGCGATTTGCGTAGCCAGGGACTGTTTGACGAGTTGCTCGATGCGGTCGCCGCGCTCGAAGAGCGCGAGATGAGCTGCGACATCGTGTTCCTGGAGGCTTCTGACGAGGTGCTGATTCGTCGCTACAGCGAAAATCGCCGCCGTCATCCCATTGCCAAGCCGGGGGAGACTACGGCCGATGCCATTCAGCGCGAGCGCCTTCAGCTGCAGGGCGTGCGCGATCGAGCCGATATGATTATCGACACGAGCCGCCTGCGCACCTCTGCCCTGCGCAACAAATTGCGCATGGCGTTCTCCGAGTTGTCCGACCAGCAGCTCATGGACGTTCACGTGTTCTCGTTTGGCTTTAAGCACGGTATGCCCGTCGAGGCGGACATTATGATCGACGTTCGCTTCCTGCCCAATCCGTTTTACGATCCCGAGATGCGTACCATGACCGGTCTCGATAAGAAAGTCTCCGACTTTGTTCTGGACCATCCCAAGACCCAGGAGTTCTGGAAGGCCTGGACGCAGCTGCTCGATACGGTGATGCCGGGCTATATCGCGGAGGGTAAGCCGCAGCTTTCTATCGCCATCGGCTGCACGGGCGGACAGCACCGTAGCGTCGCCATTGCCGAGGCCACGGCCCGTTACCTGGAAGGCGCCCAGTATCACGTGAGCATCTCCCACCGCGACCTGTCGCGCGCCAACACGAAGGCATAGGCCTGCATGTCGTTTACCGCTGAGGTGCGCGACGAGCTTGCGCGCTGCGAACCCGAATGTGAATACTGCGATTTGTCGACGCTTGCCGCCCTGACGCGTGTGAGCGGTACGCTTTCGTTGGCCGGCTCCGGGCGGTATCGTTTGACGGTCGCGACCGAGACGGGCGCCGTCGCGCGCACGATGATCACGCTGACGCATCGCATCCTTAAGCTCAAAACGGAATTCACCGTTCGTAAATCGGTCTTGCATAAGGTCCGTAACTATCTCATTACCCTGCCCGATCAACCCGACCTGGACAAGGCTCTGGTGCTGCTGGGCATTCTAGACCGCAGGGGAGGGCTCGTTGCTGGTGTTCCCCGACACATCGTTGCCCGTCCCTGCTGCAGGCTTGCCTACATCCGCGGCGCGCTCATCGCGGGCGGCTTCGTGGCCGATCCACGCGGCGATTTTCATTTGGAGATCGCGGTGCAGGGCGAGCAATATGCCAAGGGGCTTTGCGACCTGTTGGGGCAGATTGGGGTCCATACTCGTGTTAATGCGCGGCGGGGGTCATATGCCGTGTACATTAAGAGCGCCGAGGAAATCGAGCATTTATTAAAGCTGATTGGTGCCAAGCGCAGCGTTGCCGAGATTGAGGAGGCGCGCGCGGTCAAGTTGGTTAAGAACGATGTGAACCGTCGCGTGAACGCCGAGCTCGCCAACCAGACCAGAAGCGCCGGTGCTGCCCAACATCAGCTTGCGCTTATCGATGAGCTCGAGCAGCGCGGCCTTCGCGATGCGCTTCCGGATGCCTTGGCGGTCTTTTGCGACCTGCGCGAGCGCTATCCCGATCTGTCGCTGCGTGATTTAGGGGAGATGGCTGACCCTCCCTTGTCGAAGTCGGCCCTCTACCATCGAGTTTTGAGGCTTGAAAAGCTCATTGAAGCAAACAGGTAGTTTATAGTATCGACTTATATACGGATTTAGCTGCTATTTTATTCTTTAAAACGTTTTAACGTAAATTTGATTTTCAATTTCGAGCATTCTCGTGAAATTCAAGTCAAAAAAAAGGTATATTAGGCGAGTGGTTAGTTTGTGGGCCTCAACGGCGGGCGCTGTAGCTTGCGGGGGCCTTACGAAAGGAGACACAATGGCAGTAAAGGTTGCTATTAACGGCTTCGGTCGCATCGGTCGTCTGGCTTTCCGTCAGATGTTCGGTCATGAGGGCTCCGAGATCGTCGCTATCAACGACCTCACCTCTCCCGATATGCTCGCTTACCTGCTGAAGTACGACTCCACGCAGGGCAACTACGCTCGCGATCACGAGGTCGTTGCTGGCGAGGATTCCATCACCGTTGACGGCAAGGAGATCAAGATCTACAAGGAGGCCGACGCCAACAACCTGCCTTGGGGCGACCTCGACGTCGACGTCGTTCTCGAGTGCACCGGCTTCTACACCAGCAAGGCTAAGGCTCAGGCCCACATCAACGCTGGCGCCAAGAAGGTCGTCATCTCCGCTCCGGCCGGCAGCGATCTGCCCACCATCGTGTACAACGTCAACCACGAGACGCTGACCGCTGAGGACAACATCATCTCCGCTGCTTCCTGCACCACCAACTGCCTCGCCCCGATGGCCAAGGGTCTGAACGACTTCGCTCCCATCGTGTCCGGCATCATGACCACCATTCACGCCTGGACCGGCGACCAGATGCCGCTCGACGGCCCGCAGCGCAAGGGCAACAAGCGTCGTAGCCGCGCCTGCGCCGTCAACATCGTCCCCAACACCACCGGTGCTGCCAAGGCTATCGGCCTGGTTCTCCCCGAGCTCAACGGTAAGCTCATCGGTGCCGCCCAGCGCGTCCCGACGCCGACCGGCTCCATCACTAACCTCTACGCTGTCGTTGACAAGAAGGTCACCGTCGACGAGGTCAACGCCGCTATGAAGGCCTACGCTTCCACCATCTCCGAGACCTTCGGTTACAACGAGGACGACATCGTCTCCACCGACATCATCGGCGAGACCCACGGCTCCATCTTCGACGCCACTCAGACCATGTGCTCTGACCTCGGCAACGGCCAGACCCTCGTTCAGGTCACCTCTTGGTACGACAACGAGAACTCCTACACCTCTCAGATGGTCCGCACCATCAAGTACTTCGAGAAGTTCGTTGCTTAATTTAGCTTTTAGCGAATAGCTCGTTGAGCGTCTAAAGAAGGGCGCGGCCTCATAGGGCTTACACCCTAGGGTCGCGCCCTTTTTATAGGAAATCGTCTGCCGTAATGGGAGGCAGACACGTACGAAAGGTAGAAGCAAACATGGCCTTTACCAAGAAGACCGTCCGCGACATCGATGTCGACGGCAAGCGCGTTCTCGTCCGCGTTGACTTCAACGTGCCTATCAAGGATGGCGTCGTTGGCGATACCACCCGCATCAAGGCTGCCCTGCCCACCATCAACTACCTCGTTGAGCACAACGCTCGCGTCATCCTCATGAGCCACCTCGGCCGTCCCGATGGCACCGGCTTCCAGCCCGAGCTCTCCCTTGAGCCTGTCGCCAAGAAGCTCGCTGAGCTCTCTGGTCTCGATGTTGCCTTTGTCGCCGACACCTACGGCGAGAAGGCTGCTGAGGCTGTTGCCGCCGTCGAGCCGGGCAAGGTCCTCGTTCTCGAGAACGTCCGTTTTGACAAGCGTGAGAAGAAGAACGATCCCGAGATCGCCAAGAAGCTCGCTTCCTATGGTGACGTCTTCGTTCTCGATGCCTTCGGCACCGCTCACCGCGCCCAGGGTTCCGTCGTGGGCCCCGCCGCTTACCTGCCTGCCGTCGCCGGCTTCCTGCTCGAGAAGGAGGTCGACACGCTGACCGGCATCTTCGCCGAGCCCGAGCGCCCCTTCGTCGCTATCGTCGGCGGTTCCAAGGTTTCCTCCAAGATCGGCGTTCTCGATCACCTCATCGACTCCGCTGATACCCTGATCATCGGTGGCGGCATGGCCTACACCTTCTTCCTGGCTCAGGGTCTGACCGTCGGTCAGTCCCTCAAGGAAGAGGACTGGGTCGAGCGCGCCGGCGAGATGCTCAAGAAGGCCGAGGAGAAGGGCGTCAAGATCCTGCTCCCCATCGACAACCGCGTTGCCGATCACTTTGGCGAGGACGCTGTCCCCGAGGTTGTCGCTTCCGACGCTATCCCCGACGATCGTGAGGGCATGGACATCGGCCCCAAGACCGAGGAGCTCTACGCCGAGGCCGTCAAGGGCGCCAAGACCGTGTTCTGGAACGGCCCCATGGGCGTCTTCGAGTTCGACAACTTCGCTCACGGCACCCAGGCTATCGCCGAGGCCGTCGCCGAGGCCGACTGCACCTCGATCATCGGCGGTGGTGACTCTGTCGCGGCTGTCAACAAGTTCAACCTGGCCGACAAGATGAGCTGGATCTCCACCGGTGGTGGCGCTTCCATGGAGCTCGTCGAGGGTAAGGCCCTGCCCGGAGTGGAGGCGCTTCTCGATGCCTAATCGCACCCTTCTTATCGCTGGTAACTGGAAGATGAACAACGACGTCGCCGAGGCCGCCAAGCTCGCCGACGAGCTGGCTCAGGCTCTGCCCGAGGTTCCGGCTGGCGTCGAGGTGCTCGTCTGCCCTCCGACCATTGACATCACCACGGTTCATGACCGCATTCAGGCTGCCCCCATCGCCCTCGGTGCACAGAACGTGTACTGGGAGGCCAAGGGTGCCTTCACCGGTGAGTCCTCTTGCGACATGCTCAAGTCCGCTGGCTGCACCTACTGCATCATCGGTCACTCCGAGCGTCGCGACTACTTCCACGAGACCGACGAGGATCAGAACAAGAAGGCCAAGGCCCTCGTTGCCGCCGGTCTTGTTCCCGTCTTCTGCTGCGGCGAGTCCCTCGAGGTCCGCGAGGCTGGCACCTATGTCGAGCACGTCGTGAACCAGGTCAAGGCTGGCCTTGCCGGTCTTGAGATCACCTGCCCCAAGCAGGTCGTCGTCGCCTACGAGCCCATCTGGGCCATCGGCACCGGCAAGACCGCTACCGCCGAGGACGCTCAGGAGGTCTGCGGCGCTATCCGTGAGACCCTCAAGGAGATGTTTGGCGAGGAGCTCGCTAACGGCATCCGCGTTCTCTATGGTGGCTCTGCCAAGCCCGGCAACATCGCCGAGCTCGTCGCCAAGCCTGACGTTGACGGCGCCCTCGTGGGCGGCGCTTCGCTCAAGGCTGCCGACTTCGCCTCTATGGTCGTCAAGGCAGGCGAGTAGGACATATGGCACAGCGTCATCTTCCTGCACTCCTGATCATCATGGATGGCTGCGGCCTTGCTCCGGCCGATGGCGAGAACGCCGTCGCCGCTGCCAAGACGCCCTTCCTTGATAGCCTGTACGCTCAGTATCCCCACACCACGCTCGGTGCTTCGGGCGAGGACGTGGGCCTTCCCGACGGTCAGATGGGCAACTCCGAGGTAGGCCACCTCAACATCGGTGCCGGCCGCATCGTGTTCCAGGAGCTTTCGCGCATCAACAATGCCATCAAGGACGGCTCCATCGCCAAGAACGAGGTTTTCGTCAAGGCTATGGACGACGTCAAGGCTGACGGCAAGACCCTGCACCTCATGGGCCTTATGAGCCCTGGCGGTGTTCATTCTCACATGAACCACGTCGAGGCTCTGGTCAAGATGGCTGCCGAGCACGGCGTCAAGACCGTTCGCGTCCACGCCTTCATGGATGGCCGCGACGTTGACCCGCAGTCCGGCGCCGGCTACATGAGCGAGTTCTGCGCCTTCCTGGCTAAGATTTCCGAGGAGACCGGTTGCGACGCTCGCGTCGCCACCGTTTCGGGCCGCTATTGGGCCATGGACCGCGACAACCGTTGGGAGCGCATCCAGCGTGCCTACGATGTCATGGTCAACGCATCCGATGCCGATACCGACCCCGTGGCCGGTATCAAGGCCTACTACGAGAAGGATCCGCGCGGCGATGAGTTCGTCGAGCCCTTCGCTGCCCACAATGAGGGCATCCACGAGGGCGACGCGGCCATCTTCTTCAACTTCCGTCCCGACCGCGCTCGTCAGATGACCCGCGTGTTCACGGACAAGGAGTTCGACGGCTTTGAGCGCGAACAGATCAAGCTTTCGCACTTTGTGACGATGACCGAGTACGATCCGACGTTTGACGTCGAGGTCGCCTTCCCCAAGACGTTCCCCGAGAACGTTCTGGCCGACGTTATCGCTGCCAATGGCCTGAAGCAGCTGCACACCGCCGAGACCGAGAAGTACGCCCACGTGACGTTCTTCCTCAACGGCGGCATCGAGGAGCCCAAGGAGGGCGAGGAGCGCGTGCTCGTCGCTTCCCCTAAGGTTGCTACCTACGATCTGCAGCCCGAGATGAGCGCTCCCGAGGTTACCGAGAAGCTCGTCGCCGCAATCAACGAGGATCGCGCTGATTTCTACATCGTGAACTTCGCGAACTGCGACATGGTTGGTCACACCGGTGTCTTCGACGCCGCCGTTAAGGCCGTCGAGGCTGTTGACGATGCTCTGTCCAAGGTTGTCCCGGCGATTCTCGCCAAGGGCGGCTTTGCGCTGATTACCGCCGACCATGGCAACGCCGACCACATGTTTGACGTCGCTTCCGACGGTTCCAAGCATCCGTTTACGGCTCACACCACCAACCGTGTGCCGTTCATCATCGTTGATGAGAAGGCCCAGCTCACCGGTATCGAGGACGGCCGTCTTTCCGATATCGCTCCGACCATGCTCACCATGGCTGGTATTGAGCCTTCCGCCGAGATGACGGGTCGCGTGCTCGCCACCGAGGCCTAAGAGAAAACTCCAAGCGTTTTCATGCGAGGGGGTTGCCCATATTCGGGCAACCCCCTTTTGGTATTTCTGCCATTTCTACCCCGTCCCTAAATGGCAGGTGGGGGAGTGTTGGAGGTTGTGGTACAGTACTGGAGTTTGAATTGTTCTATTAAGGAGCTTATCTATGGGTCCGTTCCAGATTCTTCTGTTTGTCGTTTGGGCTGTCTCTGCCGTGGCGCTGACGATTCTCGTCCTGATGCACTCCGGTAAGGGTACCGGCGTTTCGGATATGATTGCCAGCTCGCTGTATAACTCCAGCTCTGCCACGGGCGTTATGGAGCAGAACCTCGATCGCCTGACGGTAATTATGGCCGTCGTTTTTGCCGTGTGTGTCGTTCTGTGCATGTTCTTCTTCCCGCAGGGCATCGTCGGCTACTAAGCATCGGCGTATATACGTTTGTAAAGGGTCCCGCATGTGCGGGGCCCTTTTTGTTTACAGACTTGTAATAGAATCAAAATATCCCCACATACTTCGCCTAACTAAAGAAATTCTCGACCGTTAACCGGAATCAGCGCCAAATTGTGCATAAAATGCGCTACTGTATTGCAAAACGTTGGCCCGCATTGCATAACCAGCCATAACGGCGGACCGCGTTTGAATGGTTCGAATGGGCTGTCTCGACGTTGCCCGGCCGAATTCACTTTGTCCTATCTCATAAGGAGGATGGCATGGCTGATTCTATGTTCCACCAGCCCGTTATGGGTCGTCGCGCCTTTGTTGGCGGCACCCTCGCTGCGAGCTCCATGGCTTTTCTTGCCGCGTGCGGCAAGAAGGGCGGCGACGCTTCCGGATCTGACTCCGGTTCGACGCTGAACTTCTACATCAACAACCCGGTCTGCATCGACCCCTACAACGTCCAGGAGGATCAGGGCACTCAGGTCGAGTACCAGCTCTTCGACGCTCTGACGGAGTACGACCCCGAGAAGGGCGAGATCGTTCCGCTGGCTTGCGAGTCCTTCGAGGCTAACGACGACGCCACCGAGTTCACCTTCAAGATCAAGAAGGCTAAGTTCCACAACGGTGACGACGTTACCTCCAAGTCCTTCAAGCTCGGTTGGGAGCGTCTAGTCAACACCAAGTCGGCCATCGCCACCGAGTATGGTCCTTCCGAGGTCTCCTATCACCTTTCCATGGTTGAGGGCTATGACGATCTGCTTGCCGGCAACGCTACCGAGCTCAGCGGTGTTACTTGCCCCGACGATGAGACCCTCGTCGTCAAGCTGTCTTCCGCTTACGCCGACTTCCCCTTCGTCGCCTCTCACCCGGCTCTGTCCCCGGTTCCCGAGTGCGCCGAGTCCGATGTTAAGAGCTTCTACCTTGCCCCGGTCGGTAACGGCCCGTTCATGATGGACGGTAAGTGGGAGGATGGCCAGGAGATCAACCTCAAGAAGTTCGATGATTACTATGGCGACAAGGCCAAGATCGACGCCATCCACTTCCAGGTCATCAAGGACATGGAGACCGCTTACAAGGAGTTCCAGGCCGGTAACCTCGATGTCTGCGACGTTCCCGTTGCTCAGATCGACGCCGCAAAGAAGGACCGTGGCGAGTCCAAGGACGGCTACACCATGGGTGACGGCGAGCATATGCTGCTCGGTGCCGAGCCTTCCACGTACTATCTGACCTGCAACACCACGGCCGAGCCGTTCAATAACGCCGACCTGCGCAGGGGCATCTCCCTGGCCATCAACCGTGAGGCCATCTGCAAGACCATCTTCAAGGGTACCCGTACCCCCGCCGACGGTATTGTTCCTCCGGGAATCGCCGGCTACAAGGAGGGCGCATGGGAGTTCTGCGCCTATGACGTCGACAAGGCTAACGAGTACCTCGACAAGGTCGCTCCCGCTGGCGCTAACGGCGATCGTGGCATTAGCGTGACCCTTTCCTACAACCAGGACGGTGGCCACAAGGAGATCATGGAGTCCATCATCGGCGACCTCGCCAAGGTGGGCGTCACCGCCGTCTCCGATACTCCCGAGTGGTCTGCCCTGCTCGAGCAGTATCAGAACTTCAACTATCAGTTCGGCCGTCTGGGCTGGATCGCCGATTACCCGATCATGGACAACTTCCTGTACCCTCTGTTCCACTCCGACTCCCTCGGTGGCGACAACCGCTCCGGTTACAACAACCCCGAGTTCGATGCCAAGGTCGACGAGGCCCGCACCACGGTTGATGACGAGGAGCGCATCGCCAAGATGCGGGAGGCCGACGCCATGGTCGCTGCTGACTGCCCGGTTATCCCGGTGATGTTCTACACGCACACCATCGCTGGCTCTGACCGCGTCAAGCATCTCTATGTTGATCCGCAGAAGCACGCCGATCTGGGTACCGCCGAGCTCGCCTAAGGGTTTTGCAGCTTCCGTGAGGGTCAAGTATTTACGTAGACCTCATGGGAAACATACAGTTCTCCCTAACCTGGGGTAAACTGGCTGATGGTAATTTTGGGATGCCGGTCTGGCGATCGGCATCCCATTTAGGTTAATCCCTAGATAGGGGAGTGGTATGGGTAAGTACATCGTTAAACGTGTGCTTCAGTTCATCCCGGTATTTTTGGGCGTTACGCTGATTCTGTTCGCCCTCCAGAATATCGTGCCGGGAGACCCGATCAAGCTGATCGGTGGAGACAAGGCTCTGTCCCCCGAGGTGGAGCTTCAGCTTCGCGTGCGCTATCACCTGGTCCAGTCGGACGAGGACGGCAACGCGATCCTTGACGAGAACGGCGATCCCGTTCAAACGTCGCTCGTGGACCGTTATTTGTATTACATGAACGGTCTGCTTCATGGCGATCTGGGCAATTCGTACCAGCGCAAGCTGCCGGTTACGGAAATCTTTGCCCAGAAGTATCCGTATACGGTCAAACTTGCCGCGTGCGCTATCGTGCTCGAGGCAATCATGGGTATCGGTGCGGGTATTATTTCGGCGGTCAAGCGTTATTCCTTCTGGGATATTTTGGTAACGCTGACCACGTCGATCCTCGTTGCCGTCCCGGCTTTCTGGCTCGGTATGCTGCTGCAGCTGTTCTTCGGCGTCATCCTTAAGGATGCCACCGGCGGCGCATTCTCCATGCCGATCTCGGGTGCCGGCGGTGCCAGCTCCCAGTATCAGGATTGGATGCACTACGTGCTTCCGACCATTACGCTGGCTTCGGTTTCGACCGCCTATGCTGCCCGCATCATGCGCTCGCAGCTGCTCGACGTCATGAACCAGGATTACATCCGCACGGCAAAGGCCAAGGGTCTCTCCAATCGCGCGATCATCGTCAAGCATGCGCTTAAGAATGCACTCATCCCCGTCGTTACCTATATTGGTGTCGACTTCGGCGGCATGCTTTCGGGCGCCATCCTGACCGAGACGGTCTTTAACTGGCCCGGCATCGGCTTCGAGGTCTACCGCGCCATCAGCATGCGCGACTGGCCCATCGTTATGGGCGGCGTTACGCTCATTGTTGTCGTCGTTATGGTGATCAACCTGCTCGTCGACATTAGCTATGCATTCCTCGACCCGCGCATCCGCCTTGGCGGTCCGTCGGATAAGGCCTAAGGGAGGTACGTCTCATGCAGGAAACTGATTCTCAGTCTCAGGAGCAGGCTACCGCCACCAAGGCCGCATCTGCTCCCGCCAAGTCCCGCACGCTGTGGGGCGACGCTTTTAAGCGTCTTCGTAAGAACAAGCTCGCCGTTATCGGTGTCTGCTGGATCATCATCGTTGTTGTGGTCGCCCTGACCGCCGATCTGTGGGCTAAGCCCTGGCTCGGCTCTCCTACGGCTTCCGACTCGACCACCATGGCCGAGACTTCTCTGCTGGCTCCGTGTGCCGAGCATCCGTTTGGCACCGACTCTCTTGGTCGTGACATTCTCGTCCGTGTTATCTACGGTGCACGCGTTTCGCTTTCCGTCGGTATTATGGCCACCGCCATCTCCACGGTGATCGGTCTGGTCATGGGCGCCCTCGCCGGTTTCTATGGCGGCATCTGGGATACGATCATCATGCGCTGTGCGGACATCTTCCTGGCGTTCCCGTACGTGCTGTTCGTTGTTGCCATGATTGCCGTTATCGGTCGTGGTCTTCAGAATGTCTTTATCGCCATCGGCATTCTCGGCTGGCCTTCGATTGCGCGCGTCTTCCGATCCGCGATCCTAACGGTCAAAGAGAACGACTATGTTGACGCTGCGCGCGCGATGGGCGCATCCGATGCTCGTATCGTCGTGCGTCACATCTTCCCGAACTCCGTCGCCTCCATCGTGGTCTACGCGACCATGAACATTGGTGGTGCCATTTTGACCGAGTCCGCTCTGTCCTTCCTCGGCATGGGCGTTATTCCGCCTACGCCTTCGTGGGGCTCCATGATTCAGGACGGTCAGCAGTATCTTCTGACTGCTCCCTGGATGATGATCATGCCCGGTTTGGCAATTCTCTCGACGGTGCTCGCCTTCACCCTGCTGGGTGACGGTCTGCGCGACGCCCTCGACGTCAAGATGAAGGACGCATAAGGATGAAGAAGAACAAGAACTATGTGGACCTGAAGGACCAGCCGGTTCCCGAGGGCCAGCATCTGCTCGAGGTCGATGACCTTAAGATGTATTTCCACACCGAGGATGGCGTCGTTCGCGCTGTCGATGGCGTGTCCTACACGCTCGATCGCGGTGAGACCCTGGGTGTCGTCGGTGAGTCCGGCTCTGGTAAGTCCGTGACCGCCATGACCATCATGGGCCTTATCTCGATGCCTCCGGGAAAGATTGAGGGCGGTGACGTTCGCTATCGCGGTCGTTCCATCCTCGAGATGACCGAGGAAGAGATGCAACACATTCGCGGTAACGACATCGCGATGATCTTCCAGGATCCTATGACCTCCTTGAACCCGGTCTATAAGATCGGCAAGCAGGTGGGCGAGGGTCTTCGTCTGCACCGTGGCTACTCCAAGCAGGAGGCGCTCAAGCGCGCCACCGAGCTTTTGGACCTCGTGGGTATCCCCGAGCCCGAGAAGCGCGTCAATGAGTATCCGCACCAGTTCTCCGGCGGTATGCGTCAGCGCGTCATGATTGCCATGGCGCTTGCCTGCGATCCCGATATCCTGATTGCCGACGAGCCCACGACGGCTCTGGACGTTACCATTCAGGCTCAGATTATCGAGCTCATGCAGGAGATGCAGCAGAAGAACGGCAACGCCATTATCATGATTACCCATGACTTGGGCGTCGTCGCCGATATGGCCGATAAGATCATGGTTATGTACGCCGGCCGTCCCGTCGAGTTCGGTACAGCTGAGGAAATCTTCTACGAGAGCCGCCATCCCTACACCTGGGGTCTTATTCGTTCCATTCCGGAGCAGGCCATCGAGGAGAAGAAGCCGCTGACGCCGATTCACGGCAACCCGCCTTCGCTCATGAACCTGCCCGAGGGCTGCGTCTTCTCTCCTCGCTGCCCCTATGCGACGGACAAGTGCCGCAAGCAGCGCCCCGAGCGCGTTGTCACCGAGTCCGGCCACTATTCTGCGTGCCATTATTCCGGTGACCCCGAGTTCCTCAAGAACGCGCCTGAGACGTCCCGCACGCGCAAGGATTCCAAGAAGGGAGGCGAGGCGTAAATGGCAGACAATAACGAGCGCACTCCGCTGCTGAAGGTCGAGCACCTTTCTAAGGAGTTCCCCGCAGAGTCCGGCATGTTCGCCAAGCGTTTTTCCAAGCGCGTCGTCTCTGCTGTAAACGACATCTCGTTTGAGATTTATCCTGGTGAGACCTTTGGTCTGGTTGGTGAGTCTGGTTGCGGTAAGTCCACGACGGGCCGCACCATCATGCGCCTGACCAAGCCGACGGCAGGCAAAGTGTTCTTCCAGGGCAAAGACGTTGCCGAGATGAGCAAGCACGAGATCAAGGATATGCGTCGCGAGATGCAGTTCATCTTCCAGGACCCCTATGCTTCGCTCAACCCTCGTATGACCATCGGCGAAATTGTTTCTGAGCCCATGACCATTCATGGCGTGGGTACAAAGGAAGAGCGTATCGAGCGCGTCCGCGAGCTGCTGGACGTCGTCGGTCTGAACCCCGAGCACATCAACCGCTATCCGCACGAGTTCTCGGGCGGCCAGCGCCAGCGTGTCGGCATTGCCCGCGCCTTTGCGCTCAAGCCCAAGCTGATTATCTGCGATGAGCCCGTCTCTGCGCTTGACGTATCCATTCAGGCCCAGGTTCTGAACCTTCTTAAGGAGCTCCAGGACAAGTTCGGTACGGCTTATCTCTTCATTGCTCACGACCTCTCTGTCGTGCAGCACATTTCTGATCGCGTTGCCGTTATGTATCTGGGCAAGATGGTCGAGGTTTCGGACTGGAAGACGCTCTACAGTGAGCCGCACCACCCGTACACGCAGTCGCTGCTGTCTGCCGTGCCGGTGCCCGATCCGGATATCCAGAAGACCCGCAAGCGCATCATTCTCGCTGGCGATCCGCCGTCGCCGCTGGATCCGCCGACCGGTTGCCGTTTCCACACGCGCTGCCCGATCGCGCAGGGCATCTGCTCCGAGAAGCTTCCCGAGTTTAAGGAAGTCGCACCGGGTCACTGCTGCGCCTGCCACTTCGCCGAGCCGTTCCCGATCAAGGAATCGCACATCGACCTGTAGTCGGTTGTTATCGTTCGGGCCCGTGCTGGACTTAGTTTTCAGAACGTCCTCGACCATGGAAACCCCCTTATCCTGCTCCTTCGGAGCTGCGGATAAGGGGGTTTCCTGGTCTGCGGAATGTTCTGAAAACTAAGTCCAGCACGGGCCCTGTGTTACCGCTGCAGGGGGGGCGATTCCTTGATCGCTCACTTAATCTAATAGGAAATTGAGCGAGGCCGGAGCTTTGGCTCCGGCCTTCCCATATAAGGGCTCGGCAAAGCCGAGCCACTAAATTCTTATCAGCCCCAGAACATATTTGAGAACTGTGCCCGGAGTACATACTCCTAGGGCCGGAATGAGGTTGCTTTCCAACGCATTCCGCAGGGGGCGGCATTATTTTGTAGCGCGAAGCGCGAATCAAAATAATGCCGCATGCCCGAGGACGCGTTGGAAAGCAACCTCATTCCGACCCGAACAGGTCCGTCTACCAGCGCATTTACAAATTCGTAAACTTTTTTTAAAAAGTGCTTGCACAGTTCTCGAATCATAGGTTATCATCTTCTTCGTTGAACGCGCGGGTCGAACAAAACGAACTGCGAATCAACAACATAGCATGTCGG
This sequence comes from Collinsella sp. AM18-10, assembly GCF_003471585.1. Lineage (GTDB taxonomy): Bacteria > Actinomycetota > Coriobacteriia > Coriobacteriales > Coriobacteriaceae > Collinsella. The sequence continues at coordinate 178,159 of NZ_QRJO01000002.1, read as the reverse complement.
AGTGGCGGAATTGGCAGACGCGCTAGCTTGAGGTGCTAGTGACCGCTTTTTGGTCATGCGGGTTCAAGTCCCGCCTCCGACACCATCGCATTTGAGAAGCCTCTTCGGAGGCTTTTTTGTTACCGATAGACGGTGGGGTCCACGATGGAAACGCTTGAACGCAACGAGTGGGCAGACGTTGCCCAACTAGTCGAGATCACGAGCGATGCTGTCATCATCTGCGAGCTCGACGGAACCATTCTGCATGTGAATAATCGCTTACTTGGTTTGATGTGCGAGGAACGCGCCGACGTCATCGGTGGAGATGTTAAAGACGTCCTGTACTCGTCCGCTTTTGAACGTGCGACGGAACATCGTTTGCCATTTGAAACTGATGGCTCCGAGAGCGAACTGATGCTCAAGCTGAGCGATGGCTCCTTTATTCCCGTATTGGTTCGCGCAGGCTCCGTAACGCCTCCACGTATCTTTGGGCGCCGCGCGCCACGTGTCCTGGTGGCGCTTCACAGTATTGAGGAACAGTATTCTCACGACCGGCAACTCAAGCGTGCGTTATCGGAGCTTAGAGTGGCGAACAAGCGTCTCTCTGGCACGCTCTCGGTCATTATGAGCACTGTGGGCTCCGATGAGTTACCCAGCCTGCTTGATACCGTTTTGAACCAGCTTGTAGGAACGCTCGATGCTTCGGGTGCTGCTATCTATTTTTCTGAGAGCGGCGGCTTTAAGCTCCGCGGTGTTTCCAAGGAGCTGCTCGACAGCTACCTGCCCGAGTTTTTGCCGTATGGCGCTGGCATTCCGACGTATGTTCTTCGCGAGTCGCGTGCCTGTCGCTTGTCGATTCAACAGGACCTTGAGGGCGATAAGGCCGCCTCCGGTATGTTCATGGACCTGGATAATCGTTCTAAGCACCTGTTGCGCATGCAGGATATGCCTCCGTACCGCAGTGAAATCTGTCTTCCCGTTTTTTACGGTACGCAGATCCTCGGCGTGCTGGAAGTTGGTTGGAAACGCCCCCAGGCACCGCTCGCTTATGATGTTAATGTACTTGAGGTCATTTGCGATTACCTGTCTATCCAGCTGGTCGGCATGGCATCGAGCCTTCGCTCCCGTCGCACGGCCGAGCTTGGCCGCTCGCTCAATGTCTTGCGGGATGAGTTGTTTACCTTTCTAGACGATTCCGCCGCGGCTACCCAGGCGGTATCGTCCGAGATCTGCAATATGCTCAACTGCCATTTTTGTCCTGTTGAGTATGACGCCAGTCTGGACTCCTACGTCATAGATTTTGAAGGCGGCAGTCGCGTTGTTTTGCCGGACGATCCCGAGAAGCTATTCTTTTCCACGACGGCGCCGGCGGCACGTCTGGGGGCTGGCCCTGATGGCTTTGAGGCATCTGTTTTGGGCGGCACGAGTGCCGAGGACCTTAAACACGTCCGTATAACTCGCGTTGACGAATCGATGCCTATGGGAGGCTGGCTTAGGGCGCATGGTCTGCCTTGTCAAGGTCTCTACGTCGACTCCGGCATCGAGGCGGGGCGCCCGCGCTCTGAGGGTGATGGCAAACACAGTAACGACGCGATTGTTCCTGCTTCTGTTGCGAAGGGGCCGACGACGCGCGCGCTGCTGCTTCGTGATGGTAGCCAAGAGCCGATTGATGACCTCGAATATGACTACTTGGTGCACTTGGCGCATGACTTTGAACTGATCTACGAAGGCGAATCTCAAAAGCGCGAGGAGCGCCATATCGCTCAGACCCTTCAGATTGGCATGAGAAATTCCCTGGGGGATGTTCCGGGAATCGCCGCCGATTCGGTGTACCTGTCGGCCACGAACTCGGCGTTGGTCGGCGGCGATTTCTATACGCTCATCCGTCTTCCCGACGACTGCGCCGTCATGATTCTGGGTGATGTGTCTGGCAAAGGCATTGAGGCCGCATCGATGTCCGCGCTCGTCAAGACGGCCCTGACGGCATATGCTTGGGAGGGCGCTGGACCGGCCCGCATGGCACGCTCCCTTAACAGCATGCTCATGGGCTTCTCGAGGGTCGAGACGTTCGTGACGGCCTTTATCGCCAAGATTGACCTTAAAACCGGACGCGCAACGTATTGTTCGGCGGGCCATCCTCCGACCATGGTCATCAGGCCAGAGTCGATGCCGCTGGGTGGCGGCGAGGCCCGTGGGGGAGAGGTCGAGCTGCTTGGATGCCAATCGGGCGTAATCGGTGCATTTGAGAGCATGGTTTACGAGACGGGCGTGTTTACGTTCGCTCCTGGCGACATGCTCTTCATGTATACGGATGGAACGATTGAGGCCCGCGACCGCACCGGAGCGTTCTTTGGCGAGCAGCGCCTTCGTGATCTTCTGCTCTCTGTCTCGGGTGAGGGCGTATCGGGAATCTGCGGCAAGGTCTTGGGCGAGCTCGACCGATTTACCGAATCGGCGCTGGACGATGACATCGCATTAGTGTCTCTTGAGTTTTTGCGGGGCCGGTCCTAAACAGCGACGCTGGGCGCGCCGAATCCGCACGGTTGCGGAAAGGCATGCATCGAACAAGCTCTTTTGGGGAACCATGGTCGTATGAATGAGTGGAATGACATAGCGGTTTTGACGCCACCAGGCGATATCGACATCGCCACGGTGCCTGCGCTGCGTCGGCGGTTGGATGCTTTGATTGGCCGCGGCGTGCGTCGTGTCGTCATCAACTGTCAGGCTGTTAGCTTTATCGATTCGACGGGCTTGGCATTCCTGCTTACGCGCGCTCGTGAGCTCATGAGGCGAGAAGGCCTGCTTTCGCTCGTCAATGCATCAGGTGAAGTTGTTCGCTTTTTGGAGATTGCTCGTCTTGTCGATATCCTTCATGTCGCGGGGCCGGCACGGGAGCCTATTCCCGCCATTCCGGTGGGGGAGCTGCCTCGCTGGAGTAAGAGCGTCGAGGTCCGTCAGGGTATCGAGAATCTTCCATACTACCGACATCGCATCGCCGAACTCCTTGAATCGCTTCCGTTGCGCCGTGACGAGCGCTACGATGTCGCATTGGCGTCGGGGGAGGCACTGGGTAATGCCTATGACCATGCGGGCGGTATCGGGTGCGTCCTGACGGTTCAGGCCTATGGCGATCGCGTTGTGGTTGAGGTGCTTGATCGAGGTGCTGGCTATTCTATCGATGAAACGAGCGAGCCGGTCGCATCCGAGGAACGCGGCCGCGGTATCAAGCTTATGCGTATGCTCGTCGATAACGTGGAGGTTGCTCGTCGTACGGACGGCGCTGGCACGCGCGTGCAGATGGTGAAGCTGTTTAGCGGAGCACTGGAATCGTGTGCCTAGCCAATCGCTTTAGCGCGTTTAGCTACTAAGAACATGCGGCAGACAAGTTTTTTGAAAAAAGTACTTGCGTCTTTTGGACAACTCGCGTAAATTAATAACCCGCAAGCGGACATGGCTCAGTTGGTAGAGCACAACCTTGCCAAGGTTGGGGTCGCGGGTTCGAGCCCCGTTGTCCGCTCCATTGCATTTCCGGACCGTTTAGGCGGTCCTTTTTCGGCGAAGTGGCCAAGTGGTAAGGCAGAGGCCTGCAAAGCCTTTACCCCCGGTTCGAATCCGGGCTTCGCCTCCAAGCAACATCCGGGCGCTCCGGCGCCCGTTTTGTTTTACATATGCGGACATGGCTCAGTTGGTAGAGCACAACCTTGCCAAGGTTGGGGTCGCGGGTTCGAGCCCCGTTGTCCGCTCCAAACGCAACAGCCCGACTACTACGGTAGCCGGGCTTTTTCGTACCCATCGTATGGGCTCGAACCCGAGAGGGAGCGAGCGTTAAGCAAACGCGGAGCGTTTGTAGCGAGCTGGCGAGGACGCCGACAGGCGACCGAAGCCGGTGCGGATCCGCGAAGCGGATACGCAGACGCCCCGTTGTCCGCTCCAACTATCTTACGCGGTTCTAACGAACCGCGTTTTTTGTTGACGCTGCGCGAGCCCCGGGCACCCCATCTTGCCCCTCAATCGTCGGTCGCGTACATAAAGTACGCTTCCCTCCTCTTTCGCGGCAACTTGGGGCACCCGGAGCCCGCTCGCTGTCGTGGCCGGAGGAGTGGGCCTTCCGTTCTTTTCACTGATCGATCGATTCGTCCCAGGAGACTCGAACCCGAGAGGGAGCGAGCGTTTGGGGCGTGGCTGTGGCGTTGTTTGCCGCGAATGTCCGCTTTGGGCGTATCATCGTGGGCATCTCGCATAACCTCGTTGCAAGGGAGATACGCCCCATGGCTACAGAAAAGTCTTCTTCGCGCTCATGGATGTCCGACGCCGCGATCTATCAGATCTACCCGCGCTCGTTTAAGGATTCGACTGGTTCGGGTCTGGGCGATATCGCGGGCATTACCCAGCAGATGGACTATCTTGAGCAGCTGGGCATCGAGGCTATCTGGCTGAGCCCGTTTTACCCATCGCCTCTTGTCGATGGCGGCTATGATGTGGCGGACTACTGCGATGTCGACCCACGTCTCGGCTCGCTTGATGACTTCGATGACATGATCGCTGCGGCTCATGCGCGCGACATCAAGGTCATCGTCGACATCGTGCCCAACCATTCATCTAACCAGCATCCTTGGTTCAAAGCCGCTCTTGCCGCCGGCCCCGGATCGCCCGAGCGCACCCGTTATATCTTCCGCGATGGTCGCGGCGAGCATGGCGAGCTGCCTCCCACCAATTGGAATGCCAACTTTGGCGGCCCCGCCTGGACGCGTGTCGCGGACGGTCAGTGGTATCTGCACATGTTTACGCCCGAGCAGCCGGACTTTGACTGGTCGTGCCCCGAGGTTCATGCGTTCTTTTGCGACGTCCTGGCGTTTTGGAGCGATCGAGGCGTCGATGGCTTTCGCATTGATGTGGCGCACGGTCTCGCCAAGGATCTCGACCGCGATGACCTCGACCGGTGGCATCTCGCCGAGGGCGATGACATGGTTGAGGACGGCACCCATCCGCTGTGGGACCGCAACGAGGTCCACGAGATCTATCGCGAGTGGCGCCGCGTGTTCGACCGCTATGATCCGCCACGCAGCGCCGTTGCCGAGGCGTGGGTGCTGCCCGATCGCCAGTATCTCTACGCGCGTCCCAGCGAGCTTGGCCAGACATTCAACTTTGAGTTTGCCAAGGCCACTTGGACCTATGATGACATGCACGCTGCAATCGAGGAGGGCTTGAAGGCAGCTATAGAATCCGATTCCGCCTCGACCTGGGTGCTCTCCAACCACGACGTGCCGCGCGTGGCGACACGCTATGCCCTGCCGCAGATCAAGGCGACGCGCTACCACCAGATTGCGCTCGACTGGCTCTTACGCGACGGGTCGTCTTATGACGAGGAACGTGAACTCGGCGAGCGCCGCGCGCGGGCGGCCCTTTTGCTCGAGCTGGCGCTTCCGGGCTCGGCATACGTGTATCAGGGTGAGGAGCTCGGCCTTTTTGAGGTGGCTGACATTCCGTGGGCTGTACTCGAAGATCCTACTGCGACCAATACGCACGGACCGAAGCGCGAGAAGGGGCGCGACGGCTGCCGTGTCCCCCTGCCGTGGGTGGCGGCGGACGATCCCGCGCAGGGCGGATCGTTTGGGTTTTCACCGGCGGACGCCGATGCGGCGCCCCATCTGCCGCAGCCTGCATGGTTTTCCGATTACGCTGCCGATAGGGAAGAAGCGGACCCGACATCGATGCTTGCGCTCTATCGTGACGCCCTCTGGCTGCGGCGCAAGCTGCGCGGGTGCGCCAACGATCTCGCGTGGCTCGATCTTGACGGGCGCACCGGCCTTGCGGATGGTGCCGAGGGCGCTGAGGGCGGCGTCATCGCCTATCGCCGCGACAACGGCTGGGCGTGTGTGACGAACTTCGGTGCAGCGCCCGTGGAGCTGCCGGCGGGCAGGGTCCTGCTCACCTCATCACCGCTCGCAGACGGCAGGCTCGTGCAGGACAGCTCTGCCTGGATCATGCTCGCTGAGTTGTAGGGGCCTCTTGCGGCGAGTTTGCGTTTGCCTGCGCCTTCCGTGGTGTCTGATGCCTTCATGAGGCTCGCGAGGGCGTCGCGAAACTTTTCAAAAAAAGTTCTTGCATAGGATGCGGGCATCACGTAAGATTAATCCTCGTAAGCGGACATGGCTCAGTTGGTAGAGCACAACCTTGCCAAGGTTGGGGTCGCGGGTTCGAGCCCCGTTGTCTGCTCCATTTGGGCGTTTAGCTCAGGGGGAGAGCGCTTCCCTGACACGGAAGAGGTCAGAAGTTCAAATCTTCTAACGCCCACCAAATGTTCGCAGCTCAGAGGCTTAGCCCCTGAGCTGTTTTGTTTTGGTCGCCAAATACGTCACCAAATTTCGAGTTTTTGATCTTCCGGGATGCTTCTCAGCAGTCATCCGAGGAAACTCTCGTCTTCTCCGTTTGCATACACATATCTTTCAAGGATTCGTGCCGCGGTTGCATGAGGCTCGGCAAGGCACGACCGCAACATGTTGGTCAAGCATAATCTTTTGGATTCTTTTGGCGTGAGTGGCTTGGTTTTGGTAGGATTTGTCAGCGGCCTAACTAAGGGGGTTTTATAACTGCCATGCAGGTAGCCGTGCTGGTAACGTTTTACCGACTTGCCAAGAACCCCTCATAATTAATGCGTCTGCAAAATGACCAATTGCTTTGACCTGCTGAAACACTATATGTTGTGTTTGACCTAAAAAAAGAATACAGGATATAGATGCCTCTTTGTCGTATGATAGATGGCGGACAGAGAACGAAGACCTTAACTGCCTCTTTTGAACGTGTCCTTGAGCCGCTTGATCGGCTCCTGGGAGTGTCCGCATTGAGGCTTATGGTTTATCGAGAACACAGATTGCGCGACGGCGCCGCAAGACGGGGGTAAGCCCTGCCGGGCATCGTTTGGCTCTGAAACGCAATGAGACTACGACGCGAAAGAGGCAAGAGGATGAAGATCATCAAGCGCAGCGGCACCGAGGTTGTCTTTGACATCGATAAGATCGTCAATGCGATTCGCGCCGCCAACTTGGAGGTCGAGGAGGGCTCTCGTCTTACCGACCGCCAGGTGGTTTATGCGGCGCAAAACGTCGCCGAGGCATGCGAGAACGCGGGCCACACCGTGTCGGTCGAGGAGATTCAGGATCTGGTCGAGGACGAGATCATGCGTCTCGACTGCTACGAGGTCGCTCGCCATTACATCATCTATCGCTATGTTCAGAGCCTGAAGCGCCAGAAGAACACGACCGACGACAAGATTCTGTCGCTCATCGAGTGCAACAACGAAGAGGTCAAGCAGGAGAACTCCAACAAGAACCCGACCGTCAATTCCGTTCAGCGTGACTACATGGCCGGCGAGATTTCCAAGGACCTGACTCAGCGTGTGCTGCTGCCCCAGGAGATCGTGGATGCCCACAATGAGGGCCTGATCCACTTCCACGATTCCGACTACTTTGCCCAGCACATGCATAACTGCGACCTAGTGAACCTGGAGGATATGCTCCAGAACGGCACTGTTATCTCGGGCACGCTGATTGAGAAGCCGCACAGTTTCTCGACTGCCTGCAACATCGCGACGCAGATTATCGCCCAGGTTGCTTCCTCCCAGTACGGTGGCCAGTCGATTTCGCTGACCCATCTTGCCCCGTTCGTCGAGGTGAGCCGTCAAAAGATTCGCGGCGAGGTCGCCCGCGAGCTCGAGGAGCTCGGCGTTTCCGCATCTCCCGAAAAGGTCCGCGAGGTTGTTGAGGACCGCCTGCGTGACGAGATCCGTCGCGGCGTCCAGACGATTCAGTATCAGGTCGTGACCCTTATGACCACCAACGGCCAGGCGCCGTTCGTGACGGTCTTCATGTATCTCAACGAGGCTCGCTCAGCGCAGGAGAAGCACGACCTTGCCATGATTGTGGAGGAGACGCTCCGCCAGCGCTATGAGGGCGTTAAGAACGAAGCCGGCGTGTGGATTACCCCGGCATTCCCCAAGCTCATCTATGTACTCGAGGACGATAACGTTCACGAGAATTCCCCGTACTTCTACCTGACCCAGCTGGCTGCCAAGTGCACCGCCAAGCGCATGGTGCCCGACTACATCTCCGAGAAGAAGATGCGCGAGCTCAAGCTGTCTAAGGGCGAGACCGCCGGCAACGGCGATTGCTACACCTGCATGGGTTGCCGCAGCTTCTTGACGCCCGACCGCTCCGGTAACGGATTTAACAACGTAGCCAACGCGCTGAACTATGACCCGACCAAACCTAAGTACTATGGCCGCTTTAACCAGGGTGTTGTGACCATCAACCTGCCCGATGTCGCGCTGAGCTCGCATCAGGACATGGACAAGTTCTGGAAGATCTTCGACGAGCGCCTTGAGCTGTGCCACCGTGCCCTGCTGTGCCGTCATGAGCGCCTGATGGGTACGCTTTCGGATGCCGCACCGATTTTGTGGCAGTACGGCGCCCTCGCTCGTCTGAAGAAGGGCGAGACGATCGACAAACTGCTCGTGGGCGGATACTCTACCATCAGCCTGGGCTATGCTGGCCTGTATGAGTGCGTCAAGTACATGACGGGCCACAGCCACACCGAGAAGGAAGGCACGCCGTTTGCCATGGCCGTCATGCAGCGCATGAACGACAAGTGCGCCGAGTGGAAGGCCGAAAGCGATATCGATTTCTCGCTGTACGGTACGCCGTTGGAGTCGACGACTTACAAGTTCGCCAAGTGCCTGCAGCGTCGTTTTGGCATTATTCCGGGCGTGACGGACAAGGGCTACATTACCAACAGCTATCACGTCCACGTGTCCGAGGAGATTGATGCTTTCGACAAGCTTAAGTTTGAGGGCATGTTCCAGCAGCTTTCGCCGGGCGGTGCTATCTCCTACGTTGAGGTTCCCAACATGCAGGACAACCTCAAGGCTGTCATTCGCGTGATGCAGTACATCTACGACAACATCATGTACGCCGAGCTCAACACCAAGAGCGACTACTGCCAGGTGTGCGGCTACGATGGCGAGATCAAGATTGTTGAGGACGATGGCAAGCTGGTGTGGGAGTGCCCCAACTGCGGCAACCGAGACCAGGAGAAGATGAACGTCGCTCGTCGTACGTGCGGCTACATCGGTACCCAGTTCTGGAACCAGGGCCGAACCGAGGAGATCCGCGACCGCGTGCTGCATCTCTAATAACCATCCCAGGCCGCCCCGTAGCGAGGCCCCGGACCTTTACTCGCTATTTCGGACAGTCCTGGCTCACGATGGAGGCGCCACTGGCGCCTCCTGTTCGTGCGGAACTCATATCGAGCAAAGGTCCGGGGCCTCGCTACGGGGCGGCCAAGTTGATGTAGCTGAGATGCAGCATGCGGTCTGCTCACTCCTCGAAGTTCTTAGCGGAAATAATTCGAGCTGCAGCTGCGATTTACTTGCGATGGCGGTTGAGCCGCAACCCAGTTTTTATTGGACCTCGAACCCTATACTCGATGTTCGCTTCGTTCATTGAGTTGCCTTTTGCATGAGGCCGGGACATATCGTCCCGCCCGCAGTTTCGCAGGCCGCAGGCCGAGAATGTTTGAGGACGGGATGATATGTCCCGGCCTCCCGGGAGAGTTACCTATGAACTACGCGAACATTAAGTATTTCGACATTGCTGATGGGGAAGGCGTCCGCACTTCTCTGTTTGTGAGCGGGTGCCGTCGTGGGTGCAAGAATTGCTTTAACTCTGTTGCGTGGGACTTTGCTGCGGGCGAGCCCTTTGATCGTGCCGTCGAGGACAAGATTATCGAGAGCCTCGATCATCCCTTTATCGATGGCCTGACGATTCTGGGCGGCGAGCCTATGGAGCCCGAGAATCAGGCGGGGCTCGTTGATTTCATTGAGCGCGTGCGTGCGGCTTACCCGATGGAGTCGGGGAAGACTATTTGGTGCTTTACCGGCGATGTGCTCGAGGAGCTTATGCCGGGCGGTTGCCATCATACCGAGGTGACGGATCGCATCCTTGCCTGCCTTGACATGTTGGTGGACGGCCCGTTTGTTCAGGACCTGTACGATATCTCGTTGCGCTTTAGGGGCTCGAGCAACCAGCGCGTGATCGATATGAACGCTACGCGCGCCCGTGCTGAGCGCGAGGGCGTTGCGCTTTGTGATGCGGTTGAACTTTGGCGTGATGATCCGGTCTATTCGACCCATACTATGTAGCTTGTGGTCGATGCCGAAGGGCGTGGTACCATAGCGCGAACGTGAAATCGGAAAAGTGAGGCCCAGATGGTCGATCAGGAAAAAGTCGAGGCCGCCATTAAGCTGTTGCTTGAGGGCATAGGCGAGGACCCAACTCGTGAGGGCCTGCTGGAGACCCCGGCGCGCGTTGCCCGTATGTATGGTGAGATCGCCGGCGGTATGGACCAGAGTGCCGAGGAACACCTGTCCAAAACCTTTGCCGTCGCTTCGAACGATTTGGTTATCGAGCGCGACATCACGTTCTACTCGCTGTGCGAACATCATCTGCTGCCGTTTTATGGCAAGGCCGCCATTGGTTATATCCCTAACGGTCGGGTGGCTGGGCTTTCCAAGCTCGCCCGCACGGTTGAGGTTTATGCCCGCCGTCTTCAGCTGCAGGAGCAACTGTGCGCACAGGTTGCCGATGCCCTCATGGATTATCTCGCTCCCCAGGGAGCGATTGTGTTGATGGAGGCCGAGCATATGTGCATGACGATGCGTGGCGTGCAAAAGCCCGGCACCAAGACCGTGACGCTTGCTCGCCGCGGCGTCTTTGAGACCGATCCCGCGCTCGAGGAGCGTTTCTTTAGGATGCTGGGCCGCTAACCATGAGAGTCGTCAACGACTTTACATCGAAGACCGATGAGGGGACGTCGCGTCGCGGCTTTATGGCTTCGGGCCTGGCCCCCTTTGGTGCCATGCCTCGCATTGATTACATTTGTGCCAACGGGCTGTTCCGGCGGCACCTGGGCAACATCGTACAGTTGGAATCGGGGCGCATCTTCTGCCGCCACGGTATTGACCATCTGCTCGATGTCGCTCGCATTATGTGGATCAAGAATCTCGAGGAACAGCTCGAATTTGACCGCGAGGTCATCTACGCCACGGCACTTCTTCACGATATCGGCAAAGATGAACAGTATGAATCGGGTATATCCCATGATGTTGCAAGCGAACGCGTCGCTGATGCGATTCTCGGCGGCATGCCCGATGACGTGGCGTTTGAGCCGGCCGATGCCGCAGCCATTAAGACGGCCATTCTGGGCCATCGAAAGCTGCGCGTGAACAGCCAACCGCTTGAGCGTCTGCTCTATGCAGCCGACAAAGCGTCGCGCGCCTGCTTTGCATGCCCCGCGCGCAATGCTTGCAACTGGAGCGATGATAAAAAGAACCTGTCGATTCGCGTGTAGTTAGTTTGCGCGGTCGGGGTTCTAAACGAAGGAGACGATCGCGTTGAGTAACAAGAAACTGCCCGAGAATGCAACCAAGACCGAAGGCGCCGAGCTCGCCCGCCGTGGAAGGGGCGAAATATCCACCGCAACGGCGGTGCCTCACGTGAGCTATGACGATTTGCGCCATGCCGATCGTATTGTCATTGACGGTCTTGAGGTTTTTGCCAACCATGGCGTGTATCCCGAGGAGAACGCGCTGGGTCAGAAGTTCATCGTTTCTCTGGTGCTCTATGCCGACCTGCGCGCGGCGGGGGAGCACGATAACCTGGACGCCTCGATTGACTACGGCTCGGTGTGCCACGATGTCGATGGCTATCTGCGCGAGCATACGTTTAAGCTCATCGAGGCGGCAGCCGAGGGGACAGCCCAGATGCTGCTGCGCCGTTATCCCTCGCTGCTTGGTGTGCGCATAAAGCTCGATAAGCCGTGGGCTCCTGTTGGCCTGCCCCTGGCAAGCTGCGGCGTCGAGATCGAGCGCGTGCGCTAGTCGACGCTAGAGCTTGTTGAGGGGTGGCTGCTTGAGCCGCTGAGACAGTGCTCTATTGTTGGGACAGTACGTGTCGAGCAGGGCGTGAAAGCGCTGATTGTGGCTCGGCTCGAGCAGATGGACGAGCTCGTGGGCGACAACCATGTCGAGGCATTCGACAGGGTAGGCGGCGAGCTCGCGCGCGATGCGAATGGCGCCGGTCTTGGGCGTGCATGATCCCCAGCGCGTTTTCATGCTGCGCACGGAGACGCGGGCCACGGTGACGCCCATTGCGATTTCGTACGCGTGCACCATATCGTACAGTGCCGTGGTGACCTCGGTTGCATAGAGCTGGTCGATACGGGCTTGGAGCTCATCGGACGTTAGGCCGTCGAGGATTGCGTGCCGCTTGGCCTGTGGGCCTTCGTCCGATTCATCGGTACCCATAAAACTTGCGAAGGTGGCCTGTTTGGGTCGCGGTGCGGGTGATGCAAAGTTGTGATCGAGTGCATCCTGTACCGTGATGGGCTTGCCCCAAAGTGCAATGATGGACGAGGGGCTGAGCGGCTCTCGTGCCGTCGCCTGACGTTGCTCGCGCTGGGCAAGTCGGCTGATAATCCAGGCGCTGTTGCGCTTCACAAACGCTTCGATACGCTCGCGGCTGGCGCCGATCGGTGCGCTGGCGTGGACCTCGCCGCTCGATGTGACGCGTAGGTTGAAGTTCTTGACGCGCTTTTTGGTAACGACGACGGGGATGGTCGTCCCATCCGGTCGGGATGCGGAAATCGTAAACTGCTGCGTCAAAAGCGGTCCTTCAGATCGGGGACGGGCCGGCATGTCGACCGTTCGGCATGCCGGCCCGCTCAAGGGATGTGAAATTAATAACGCTCGAAGAAGGCAAGCGCGTTGTCGCTGCAGAGCTTTTGCATCACGGTCTTGCCAAAATGCTTGGAAAGCATGTTCTGGAACTCGGGCATCTTGCTGGCATCGGAGAGGAAAGCGGGCACCGTGGCGCCGTCCCAGTCGCCGCCGAGCGCGATGACGTCCTCGCCGCCCAGGTCGAGCCAGTGCTCGATATGCGCCGCCAGCTGGTCGAAGGTGACGTCTGCGGCGGTCTTGTCGGTTGCGTCGTTGGAAAGGAACTCGCTGCAGTAGTTGAGGCCGACGATGCCACCCATGTCGCGAATGGTGCGGAACTGGTCGTCGGTAAGGTTGCGTTTGGCGCCGCAAACCGCACGGGAGTTGGAGTGGCTGGCGACGAAGGGACGCGTGGCGCGGGCGGCGGCCTCGTCAAAGCACTCATCGTTGAGGTGGGAGACGTCGAGCACCATGCCGGCGTGCTCCATCTGCGTAAGCGCCTCGATGCCGGCGGCGGTGAGGCCGGCGTGGGTGTCGTGGCCGCTCGCGAGCGGTCCCTGCGCGTTCCAGCTGAGTGACGACATAAGCACGCCCAGGCTCTTGAGCACCTCGATCAGCGCGGGGTCCTCGGCAAAGAACGTGGCGTTTTCGATGGTGTGGATGCAAGCGACCTTGCCGTCCTTGAGCGCGGGGCGAATGTCTGCGGCGCTGCGCACGTTGACCATACGGTCGTGGTTGAGCATTGCCTGGCCGCTCATATGCGCCATGATCTGCGCCTGGAAGCGCGCGGCGTGGGCGGTGGGAATCTCGTCGGGGACAAACGTGGCGAAGCACTGTGCCCACGGCGTGTTGCCGATCTTTGCGAGCGAGATGGCACAGGCGTTACCCTCGATGAGGTCGAAATCTTGCGGATGCGTTTCGTCGCCGGGGAAATAACCGTCGGTGCCGGCGGTAAAGCGCAGGTCGAGATCGAGCGTGGCCCAGCCGATTCGGTCGGCAGTGTCGCAGTGTAGGTCAAATACGGGATATGCCATGGTTCCTCCGGTTGCAGCGTTTCTTTGCAAACTGTCATTGAATTGTATGACTAGGGTATAGTTAGCGCCATATGTTCACGGCGGCCCGCGTTGTGCGCCGCCCTTATCACGGAGGTTACCATGTCCAACCAGGGCAAGAAGGTCAAGACCCATTATCGCGGCACGCTCGATGACGGCACGCAGTTCGATAGCTCCTACGATCGCGGCGAGCCGCTGGAGTTCACCTGCGGCGCCGGTCAGATGATCAAGGGCTTCGACGCCGCTGTTGTCGACATGCAGGTGGGCGAGAAGAAGACCGTGCACATTCCTGCTGCCGATGCCTACGGCGAGCACAATCCCGAGATGGTTCTGACCTTCCCGGCCGAACAGGTTCCCAACATCGAGCAGATCGAGAAGGGCATGAAGCTTTTCCTGTCCACGCCGAGCGGTATGCCCGTTCCCGCCGTGGTCATCGACGTAACGCCCGAGGCTGTGACGCTCGACGCCAACCACGAGCTGGCCGGCAAGGACCTCAACTTTGATATCGAGCTCGTTGAGGTCGAGGGTTAGAGTATGCCTGAACGCTTGGTTTCGACGACATGCTTGGGAAATCTCAACGATCCGTCCTATGAACTCCTGCTTCGCCGGAAGTTGGGCGGCGTCTTTGAAGTTGACGAGCTACTGTTCGATTGGGACCGGGCTGATGTATGCGCGTTTGCGGGCGTGACGGAGCTGGGGCGCACGATCGATGTTCGGCTGGATGCTGCCGACGGCAGTCGTCTTGCCGACGGCGACGTGCTCGCCATCGACCGTTCGGGCATGGTGCCCGTGGCGGTTGTCGTGCGCCTGCGCAGTGCCGAGGTTTATTTGGTCGAAGTTGACCGCATGGACCCGATTGCGCTCGCGCATGCGTGCTGGGAGATCGGCAATATGCACGCGCCGCTTTTCCGAGGCGATTCGGACGAGCATACCGTGCGCATGTATACGCCGGTGCAGCCTGTTTTGGGCCGCATGCTTCGCGGCGTCGAGGGAGCTCGGATCTCGATCGTTTCGCGCGAGCTCGATGCGGGCCGACGCTTTGCGTCGAGCGCGGCCGATGTTGTCGTGAGCATGGCTCCGGACTTTACCATCGTTAAAAAGACTCGCGACTAAGCGCGCGTATGCGCAAGACGGGCTTTGAGGGGTGACCGATCAAGGTCCGTCTTGCTGTTGATAGGAGGCTTTGGGGGAAGCATATGGGTCTTGAGGGAATCAAGCTGATTGCATGCGATTTGGACGGCACGTTGCTGCACCCGGGGGAGCGCGAGCCGCGTTCCGAGGCCTTTGAGCTTATCGATGAGCTGCATCGTCGCGGTATCGTGTTTATGCCGGCGAGTGGCCGTCAATATGCGAGCCTGCGCTACCTGTTTGCCCCGGTGGCCGATGAACTCGCCTATGTATGCGAAAACGGAGCCCTGGTCATGAGCGAGGGGCGTGCCGTTGTCAAGCGTTCTATGGAGCGTGGCCTGGCCATGGATATCGCGAATGCCGTGGTTGCGTACCCCCATGCCGACGTGACCCTTTCGTGTGAGGGGCACCTCTACACCATGAGCGGCAACGACGCGTTTGTTGACCACCTGCGTTATGAGGTCCACTGCGATGTGGCGGTGGTCGACCGTCCAGAGGACATCGACGAGGGCGTCATTAAGATTGCCTTCCAGACGCCCGAGGTGGAGCAGCCGGCGGCGCTGGAGTATTTTGTGCGTCGCTTTAGCGACCGGGTCGATGTGATGACATCGGGAACCGAATGGACCGACTTTATCGGCTTTGATTCGGGCAAGGGGTCCGCGCTTGCCGATTATGGTTGTGCGCTGGGGATTTCGCCCGATGAGATGATGGCGTTTGGCGATAACGAAAACGACCGCGACATGCTCAACGTCGTGGGCCATCCTTATCTAATGGAGAGCTGCAATCCCTCTATGCGTGGCATCAACGACCGCGTCCGTTACGTGCGCACGGTCGAAGAGGAATTGCATCGCCTGCTTGCTGAGTAGATATTTGGGACATGCCTAGAAATCTATTTTTTGCTGCAAAGCGCGGAAAGGTGGATTTTAAGGCATGTCCTGAACATCTACCGGCAGTCGGGGCAGAGACCCTCGAAGATGGTGTAGTGCGACGTGACGTGCCAGCCGATTTGCTCGGACGCCTTGGCGTCGAGCTGGGCATCGAAGGGGAGCGGTACGTCGATGACGCGGCTGCATGAGGTGCAGATGATATGCGCATGCGGCTCGATCGTGCGATCGAAGCGACTTCCGCCCGGCGTCTTGATGGAGAGAATCTCGCCGGCGTCGGCCAAGAGATTGAGGTTGCGGTAGACCGTACCGCGGCTGATTTTGTCATCCTGCGCGCGCACGACGTTGTAGATTTCGTCGGCGGTGGGATGGTTATAGCTTTGGCGCACGGCGTCAAGAACCAACTTTCGCTGCCTGGTATTCCTTCTTTGCACCGCCATGCGCCTCGCCTCTTTTCTATCAACGGTCGTAGGTAAATGATACCGTATTTAGCACACAATACTAATAACGAGGCGTGAAACCGTCTTCATTGGCAAGTGGGGCTCGGGCCTGGGCGTCTACGAGGCGAAAACGCGTACCTATGCGCTCGTAGGAGGCATGAAGCGCCTCGAGATGAGATAGGACGTTTGCCGGAGCTCCCTGTATCTCCATCTCGACTGAGCCGTCTTCCATATTACGCACCCAGCCGGTGAGGGAGCGTGCCTGCGCGAGGTTGGTGTTGGTAAAGCGAAAACCAACGCCTTGGACTTGCCCCGCCCAGCGCAGGAAATAGCGCAGGGGAGTGTCTTGAGTGGCCTCGTCGCTTGCGAGCACGGTAAGCCTGCGGCGCAACTCGAGCTCAATGTTTGATGGTTTTTGAGGCTCTCGACTGCCTCCGGTGACGCTGGAGAAGAACGTATCGAAGAAGCCCATCGCTATGCCTGCTTGCCTGCGTCGGCCGGGAAGGCGATACCCGCCTGCTGACGCACGGCATCCATGATACGCAGCGACACGAGCGTGACATCGCGGTAGTGGCCAAGCTCGTGGCGTCCCGCTGGGGTCTCCCAAATCTCTTCCTTAACGTTATCGATGCCGCCGATAGCGGTGATAAAGTCTGCGAGTTCGTATTCCATAGTGTTGCACGATTTGGGCAGGTCGAGCACGCGGCCATTGTCGCCCTGTTCGCGCGGTGCCTCGGTCGCCGAGCCGCGTACGACGTCGCCGCGATAGTCGATGCGTACGTTGCGGGGCGTGGACAGATGATCAATCTGGATGGTGCCGCGCTCACCTTCGATTTGCGAGGGCAGCAGATCGTTGGTGATCTTGGAATGCGCAAGCTCGACGGAAATGCGGCCTCCGCCATAGCTGGCGAGAATGGAGCCGCAGCCGTCGATGGGGCCGTGCGTGAGCTGTCGCGTGGTGGGGTCGAGCAGAGTAGTCATGCTCGTAAGACCGGAGGGCATGCCGAAGATCTCGACCATGGGCTCGACGGTGTAGACGCCGATGTCCATGAGGGAACCCGATGCCATGTGGCAGTCGAAGATATTGGTGGCGCGCCCCGCGAGAACCTCGTTGTAGCGCGAAGAATACTTGCCAAAGCGCAACGATGCACGACGAATGGGCGCAATCTCGCCCAGGGCGTCCTCGACGGCGTGGAAAGCAGGGTCATGGAGCGGGCGCATGGCCTCGAGGGCTACGACGCCCGCCGCCTCGGCTGCGCGAAAGACCTCGAGCGCTTGCGCCTCGGTGGCACAAAAAGGCTTTTCGACGATAACGTGCTTGCCGCCGGCGATACAGGCGAGCGCCTGCTCGTAGTGGAGCGCATTGGGGCTGCCGATGTAGACGGCGTCGACGTCGGCGGCTGCCGCAAGCTCATCGAGTGAAGTAAAGCTTCGCTCGCCACCGCGCTCGGCGGTAAAGGCAGCACCGCGATCGGCATCGCGTGAAAGCGTGCCCACAAACGCGGCTTGGTCATTGGCGTTGACGACTTGGATAAAGTCGTCGGTAATCATGGATGTGCCGATGGTCGCTATGCGCAGCATGTATCCCCCTCGTGCCGTTCGGTTTACAGGATGAGTGTAGCGCGAGGAGGCAGGAAATAGCGTACGAAAACGCCGTTACAGGTCGCTCTCGTTAAAGCCAGTGTCGATATCGAGGTTGCTGCCGTCGGCCGCCGTGGTGGCAAGTTCGTCGCAGCGCTCGTTGAGCTCATGGCCGGCGTGGCCCTTAACCCAGATGAACTCCACTTTGTGCTTGCTCTTTGCGGTGAGCAGGCGCTCCCACAGATCGCGGTTCTTGACAGGTTGCTTGTTGGCGGTCTTCCAGCCGCGTTTTTTCCATCCGTCAATCCAGTGCCTGTTGAAGGCGTTGACGACGTACTGCGAATCGGAATGGACTTCGACCTCGCAGGGGCGGTTGAGTGCCTCGAGCGCCACGATAACGGCCATGAGCTCCATGCGGTTGTTGGTGGTCTTGGCGTAGCCGCGCGAAAGCTCGGAGGTAAAGGTCTTGCCGGCGGGGTTGGTGTATTTGAGCACGGCGCCGTAGCCGCCGCGTCCCGGATTTGATCGGGCCGAGCCGTCGGTATAGATGATGACCTTCACGGGTTTCCTTTCTTTGAGTGCATTTCATGTGAGTGACCATTGTAGCGCCATGCCCGCCGGGGGCCAGCAATCTACGATTTCTGCCCCGTCTTCCGACTGTTAGCTGGCATGGATGATGCGGTTGAGCTCGTCGAGGTATTGCTGCAAGAGGAGAGAGGGCTTGCGCTCGTCGTGCATGATGTAGCCAACGTGCATCGTTGGGGCGTCTGCTAACGGGATCGATGCCATGCCCCATTGCATTTCATTGGAGAGGACACCGGTCGACAGGGTGTAACCGTTCGACGTGATAAGTAAGTTGGTAAGTGTTCCGCGGTCCGAGATTCGTATGTTGCGGTCGCAAGGGATATAGCTAAAGGGTTCCTCGGCGTAATAGAAGGAGTTTGAGGTTCCCTGCTCAAAGCTGTAGCGCGTATAGGGCGTGAGGTCGGCAAGGGACAGTTGAGGGCGGCGTGCGAGCGGATGGCGTTCGCTGACGAAGACGTGGACCGTCGCGTCGAAGAGGGGATGGAAGCTTGCGCGGGCATCGGCGAAGGCCTTCTGCAAGACACGGGTATTAAAGTCGTCCAGATAGAGGATGCCGATGTCGCTGCGAAACGCGCGCACGTCGTCGATGATCTGCGATGTGGTGGTCTCGCGCATGATGAACTCGAACTTGCTGTCGCGGCAGCGCTCGACTACGTTGACAAAGGCCTCGACCGAAAAGGCGTAGTGCTGGGCGGAAATGGCGAGGCGGGCTTGCGGGGTGCCGCCGTCCTCGTAGCGTGCCTCGAGCATGTCGGCCTGCTCTACGACCTGGCGCGCATAGCCCAAAAGCTCGGTGCCGTCGTTGGTGAGCGTGACGCCGCGGCTGGAGCGCGTAAAGATCTCCAGATGGAGCTCCTGTTCCAGGCTTTTGACGGCGTTTGAGATGTTGGACTGAGCAGTATAGAGGCGTTGAGCTGCGGCGTTGATTGAGCCGGACTCTGCCACGGTGATCAGAAAACGAAGCTGCTGAAGGGTCATCGACACCATCCTTTCGATAGTTATCTATAAAACAGATAACAAGTTAGCGCTTTTAAGTGATTGACCGAGGAAGACAATGCCCGTACTATTCAAAACACACAAAGGCGGTAGGTTATTAAGCCGACTACGGAATCGGGACGCGAAAGGAGGCCCGCATATGAATTGCTTACCAAGACGAATGCCGGGCTCCTGTTTGCGCCCGTCGGCGTGATCAGGAGACAGCGACTTACTTCTCTCCTTTTACTTACTTTCGTTCGATCAAGGAGATCATCATGAGCCAGTTCATCAACAACCCCGAGCACACCTTTGGTTTCGATACCCTGCAGCTGCACGTTGGCCAGGAGAGTGCCGATCCCGCATCCGACTCCCGTGCCGTGCCTATCTACCAGACCACGAGCTATGTGTTCCGCAACTCCCAGCACGCCGCCGACCGCTTTGGTCTTGCCGACGCCGGTAACATCTACGGCCGTCTGACCAACTCCACCCAGGGCGTCTTCGAGGACCGTATCGCCGCGCTCGAGGGCGGCGTGGCAGGTCTTGCCGTCGCCTCCGGCGCTGCTGCCATCACCTATACCCTGCAGGCTCTTGCCCAGGCTGGTGACCACGTGGTGGCTCAGAAGACCATCTACGGTGGCTCCTACAACCTGCTGGAGCATACGCTCTCCCAGTTTGGCGTCGAGACCACGTTTGTCGATGCCCATAACCTGGAAGAGGTTGAGGGTGCCATCAAGGACAGCACCACGGTCATCTATCTCGAGACGCTCGGCAACCCCAACTCCGACATCCCCAACATCGACGCCATCTCCGAGATTGCCAAGAAGCACGGTCTGCCGGTTGTCGTCGACAACACCTTCGGCACCCCGTATCTGTTCCGTCCGCTGGAGCACGGCGCCAACATCGTCGTCCACTCCGCAACCAAGTTCATCGGCGGCCACGGTACCTCGCTGGGCGGTGTGATCGTCGACGGCGGTAACTTCGATTGGAAGGCGAGTGGCAAGTACGCCCAGATCGCTGAGCCCAACCCCTCCTACCATGGTGTTTCGTTTGCCGAGGCTGCCGGTCCCGCCGCCTTCGCAACCTATGTCCGCGCTATCCTGCTGCGTGACGAGGGCGCCTGCATCAGCCCGTTCAACGCCTGGGTTCTGCTCCAGGGCACCGAGACTCTGTCGCTGCGCGTTGACCGCCATGTCGAGAACACCAAGAAGGTCGTTGAGTTCCTGGCTGGTGACAGCCACGTCGCCAAGGTGAATCACCCGAGCCTGCCTGAGCACCCCGATCACGAGCTCTATCAGAAGTACTTCCCCCGTGGCGGTGCCTCGATCTTTACCTTTGAGATTAAGGGTGGCCAGGAGGCTGCATGGAAGTTCATCGATCATCTGCAGGTGTTCTCGCTGCTCGCCAACGTGGCCGACGTCAAGTCGCTCGTCGTGCACCCGGCTACCACCACGCACTCCCAGCTCTCTGCCGAGGAGCTCGCCGAGCAGAACATCACGCCCTCCACGATCCGTCTTTCCATCGGTACCGAGAACGCCGAGGACATCATTTGGGATCTGAAGCAGGCCTTCGCCGCGCTGGACGAGTAAGGCGACTTGTGCAAGGACCCCTTGCGACTCGATAGGTATAACTGCATAAAATGCCTGCTCAAGGCGCCTGTGCGAACAATGGTTGCACAGGCGCCTTTTTTGCATAGAGAGGGTGCAAAAACAGGGTTTTTGACATGCTTTATGCATTCGAGTTGTGGAAAACTCCTGTTGAGAGGATGTGAGTTTTACGCAATTGACGTGCGCCTTTTGAGTAAAACCGCAGGTCGCGATTTGCTCGGGGTACTATGCAGCGCGATTGAATCACACGCAGCTCACACGCAGCAAAAACGCACTACGGAGGTTTCCAGCTACATGAGGATCGATTCACGAAAACCGAAAGCCGCCGCCCTTTCCGCCGCTCTGACCGTGGCACTTTTGGCGGGCGCCGGCGCAACTGATGCCCATGCGGCAACACTATCCGATACGGTCGGATCTGCGCCGTCCGAGGCGACGCTGGTGCAGCCCGTCGACTACCGCGGCGACGGTTATGGCTCTATGCAGGAGTGGAACGCCTCGATGGGGGCAAAGCGCGATTCCCTGGAGATGCGCGCTCAGATCATTATGAATATGTATGGCGACTATGCTACCGATGACGAGCGCGCTGTGTTGCAGGGTTGCATCGACGGTGCGGGTAGCCTGTTGACGATGGGGGAAGTCGACGCCAAGTCGACCGAGCTCGACGAGCTTCGCTCCACGCTTGAGGATGCCAAGCGCGAGGCGCTCGAGGCTGCCGCAGCCGAAGCCGAGGCCGCTGAGGCCGTTCAGGCTTCGTATTACAACGCCGGCTTCGGCTCGTCTTATACGTCTGCTGCGTATTACGCGAACGGCTCGGGTCTGACGCGCTCGAGCGGCGTCAATAACTATAACGGCCGCCGCGAGACTTATTACAGCAGCAACGTGTTGTATCACCACCGCACGGGCGAGTGGACGCAGGATTCCGAGGGCTTTTGGCGCGATTCCGATGGTTACTATGTCGTTGCCGCGGGCGATAAGGCCCAAGGCTCCACGTTTACCGGTTCCAAGGGTGAGTGCAAGGTCTATGACTCCGGCTGCGCAGCCGGAACCACCGACTACTATACCGGTTGGTAATCTGCCATAAGCCAATTGGACATGACGGGCGGGCGTCTTTACCGAGCCTTTGGGCAACGTAAAGGCGTCCGTTTTTTGTGCATGCTTGAGTTAACAGAGCGCTTACCGTGGCCGTACGCCGCGCATATGGGCACGAGGCACACTAAGTCACGAGAAACAAAGTCTTTCTCGTGGAGGAAGTGGTCTTGTGAATGCTCGAGATATCGCCGTTGCCGCCGTTGCATTGACGCTTGGTTGCCTTGGTCCTACGGCCGCGCTCATTGCGGGCATGCAGGGGTCATGCGGGGCTGCTCCAATCGTGGTTGGCGCGCTGATCGCAGCCGCACTGCTGGGAAGCGCGGGTGTAGTCCTTTGTCGCGACGATGAGGGCCAGGCCTCGGAGTCGCAGCTCTAACCGTCGGGACATCGACTACTGGTTATAGATGAAGATGAAAGCCGCCGTAAGGGGAGTGCCCTTGCGGCGGCTTTGCTGTTGAGTCTGTTGACGTGGTGAGTCGGGCGCTACCAGCTTGCCTCGATATCGCGAATACGCTGATAGAGCCATTCGTTCTGCGGTGCCTGGATATCGTGCTTGGTCGCCAGACGGCAGATGGTGCCGGCGAACTCCTCGACTTCGGTTTTGCGCCGCGCGACGCGGTCTTGCGCCATCGAGGGCATGCCGGCGGGATCGATTCCTTCGATGAGGTGCACCATCTGCGTCAGGTCTGCCTCGGTCAGCTCAACGCCCTCGGCGTTGGCGACCGCAAGCGTTTCGCGCATGGCGGAAACAAGGCAGCGACGCTGCTCGGAGCCCGGCTCCGTGGCACTTCCGTACGTGCCGCCGTAGGCCATGCAGGTCTGGTTGATGCCGTCGTTGAGCATGAGTTTGGCCCACATGCGGTGCGCAATGTCGCTCTCGACGGTATGGGCGATGCCGCAGCGCGTGTAGAGCTCGTCGATTGCGGTGATGGTTGCGGGGTCCGTACCGGCCGCCGCGCCAAAGCGGATTTCGCCCGTGTTGGTAAAGGTGAGCTCTCCGTTGAGGAACACGGCGTCCATACCCTGGCAAATACCAAGAACGGTATGCTCCCAGCCAAAGCGCTCGGCAATCTTTTGCTCGCTCGTGATGCCGTTGCACAGCGAGGCGATGAGCGTGTTGGGTCCCACGACGCGCTCCATAGTCTTGAGTGCTTGGTCGAGACCGGTGGTCTTGACCGTCAGGATGACCAGATCGGCGGGCGTTGCCTTGCTGGCGCGGACGGACTTGAGCGCACAGGGCTTGTCGTTGACGGTGAGCGCATCGTTTGCGTGACGCTCAAAACGGGCGTCATCCATAACGTATTCGACGGCGTCATTGCCGAGGGCCTTGGCAATCATACTGCCGTAGAGCAGGCCGACGCCGCCCTTGCCGATAAAGGCGACCTTGTTGATCTGCATGTGAATCATCTCCCCATATAAAAGGCGCCCGCGTAAAGGGCGCCTGATGGATTGTATGCCGCCGGACCATGCTGCGTGCACCGGATGGCCGTATTTGTTTGTTGCTCCTTTCATCGGGCTTTTTGCTGATGTTAAAGCGGTGTCGTGACGGCTCGATTTCTGCTGCGTTACGATACGTTCTCGATTGCGATTCCACGATGTTTCGGTCGCGTGACCATTGTGTTTCGTCTTGCCGGGGCGCTGATGGCGAAAGGAGGGGCCGTGCAATACCGCGTTGACCCCAAAAGTGGTAACCGAATATCTGCTCTGGGTCTGGGCTGCATGAGATTTCCCGGTGCGCCGGGACACCCCGATGCGAAGACGGCCGATGCCATCATTTCCCGTGCGGTGGAACAGGGGATTAATTATCTGGATACTGCGTATCTTTATCCCGGTAACGAGGTGTGCGTGGGCGCCTCACTTGAGCGCTTGGGGCTGCGTGACCGGGTGTTGCTGGCGACTAAGTTGCCGCACGCTTCGTGCAAATGTGCGGAGGATTTCGACCGCTTTTTTGACGAGCAACTGCACCGTTTGCGGACCGACCATATCGACTACTACCTTATGCACAACATTACCTCGCCCGCCCAGTGGGAGCGCGTGGTGGCGTTGGGCATCGAGGACTGGATTGCGCACCAAAAGGCTGCGGGGCGTATTCGCCAGATAGGTTTTTCGTACCACGGCAGTGCGGCGGACTTCCTCACGATGCTTGACGCGTATGACTGGGATTTTTGCCAGATCCAGTACAACTACGCTGGAGAGCGCTACCAAGCGGGAACGGCGGGACTCATGGCGGCTGCGGAGCGCGGGCTCGCGGTGTTTGTGATGGAGCCGCTGCTGGGCGGGCGTTTAGCGGGCAAGCTGCCGCCGCGGGCCCGCGCTGTGCTCGATGGCGCCCCTGACCCGCATTTGCGCACTCCTGCCGCCTGGGGCCTTTCGTGGGTGTGGAACCATCCTCAAGTCACGATGCTGCTTTCGGGCATGACCGATACCGCGCAGGTGGACGAGAACGCGGCATTGGCGGATCGCGCACTGCCGAATTCGATGACGACAGAGCAGCTCGATACCATCGCGCGTGTGCTGGGAGAGTTTGAGAAATCGAATCGCGTGCCCTGTACGGGCTGCGGCTACTGCATGCCGTGTCCCAAAGGCATCAATATCCCTGGGTGTTTCGCCGCCTACAACGCAAGCTATGCGCACAGCTGGTTTACGGGCCTGTCGCAGTATTTTACGGCGAGCGCGGTGCGGACGAGTGAGCCCAAGTTGGTGAGCAATTGCGTCAAATGCGGCAAATGCGCACGTCACTGCCCGCAGCACATCGATATTCCTGAGCGTCTCGACGATGTGCGCCGACGTTTCCAGCCTGGCCCCGTAACGGCCGCGCTTAAAGCCTTTTGCAAAACGCGTTCCTGATGCCCCTTTTATAAGTTGCGGTGGAATAGTTCCTGTTTGCGGCAGAATAGGGCATCGACAGGAACTATTTCACCGCAACTGATGAGGGGGAGCTGGAGATGCTGACGATTGGGTGTCATCTTTCGACGACGAAGGGCTATCGGGCGATGGGGGAGACGGCGCTATCCATTGGCGCCAACACCTTTGCATTCTTCACGCGCAACCCGCGCGGCGGCAAGGCGAAAGATCTTGACATGGATGACGTGGCGGCCCTGCGCGAGCTTATGGAGAAAAACGACTTTGGCCCGCTTGTGGCTCATGCCCCCTATACCTACAACCCCTGTTCTGCCAAAGAGCGGGCACGCGAGTTTGCCTTGGAGGCAATGGCCGAGGACTTGCAGCGTCTGGAAGCGCTGCCCGGCAACTACTACAACTTCCACCCCGGCGCGCATGTGGGGCAGGGGACTGATGCCGGCATTCAGATGATCGTCGACACCTTGTGTCAGGTGATGTTTGAGGGGCAGCAGACGACGGTGCTGCTCGAGACCATGGCGGGAAAGGGTACCGAGGTGGGCCGTAGCTTTGAAGAGCTGGCGCGCATTATCGAGGGTGCTGCCGCCAGGCGTCCAGAGCTATCGGACAAGCTGGGCGTGTGTCTGGACACCTGCCATGTGAGCGATGCCGGCTACGACATCATCCATGATCTGGACGGCGTACTCGACGAGTTCGACCGCGTGGTGGGTATCGACCGCTTGCGTGCAGTACACATCAACGATTCGAAGAACCCCAGTGGTGCCCATAAAGATCGTCACGAGTGCATCGGCAAGGGCTACCTTGGCAGCGAGGAGTTTGGCGGCGGTATGCAGGTTATGCAGAATATTGTATCGAATGGCCGCTTGCGCGCATTGCCATTCATTTTGGAGACACCGAACGAACTTGCAGGTTATGCGGCTGAAATCAAACTGTTAAGGTCATTGCAGCAGTAATGACTGTCATAAAGTGGAGTGTTCCATTCACGTTATGGGTTTGTTTCAATCAGTTTTCTAATTGCGGATTCTTCCAAACGGGCGCATAATAACCAACAGTTTTTGCAGACCTCTGAATCAAACGGGGTCACCGGAAGGAGACTGATTATGAAGCTGAAGAAGCTTGGCGCATTTGCCGCCACGGGCGCCATGGCACTCGCCCTCGCACTGACGGGCTGCGGCTCGTCCAACGCCACCTCTGGTTCTGATGCCGGTTCCAGCAGCTCTGACGACGCTAAGGTCGAGAAGGTCGACGGCTCCAAGGAGTACGCGCTCGTCAAGGACGGTACGCTGACCGTCGGCACCTCTGCCGAGTACGCTCCGTTTGAGTACAAGGATGACAACGGCGATTATCAGGGCTTTGACCTTGAGCTTATCAAGGCTATCGGCGACAAGCTGGGCCTGGATGTCGAGTACGTCAACAATGACTTTGACACGCTGGTTCCGGGTGTCGCTTCGGGCGCCAAGTATGACGTTTCCATCGCGGCTATCACCGACACGCCCGAGCGTGAGAAGGAAGTCACTTTCTCCGATTCCTACTACATGGACGATCAGGCTATCGTGACCAAGGTCGATAACACCGACATCACGGCCGACAACTACAGCGAGAAGCTCAACAACGCCGACGCTACCATCATCGTCCAGTCTGGATCGACCGCCGAGGCCTTTGCTCAGGAAAACTTCCCCAAGGCTAAGATCGTTCCCTACAAGGACGCCACCGAGTGCTTCAGCGCCCTGCAGTCCGATAAGGGCGATGCCGTAGTCACCAACCGCTCCGTTGCCAGCCAGCTGACCGCCGAGCAGTTCAACACCTGCCAGACCATCAAGCAGGTCAGCACCGGCGAGGAGTACGCCATCGCCATCAACCAGGGCAACACCAAGCTCAAGGACGACATCAACCAGGCCATCAAGGACCTGACCGACGACGGTACCGTTGACGCCCTCATGGCTAAGTACAACATCAAGTAAATTAATGCTTGATTGCGCGCGGGCCCTTTCCGTTTTGCGGAGAGGGCCTTTGCGCCTCTCTTGACGGAGAGCGTTTCCGTCTCGTTTTGTCGGCAACTTCTACGATAGGAGCCACCTTGTCTCGACTGAACAAAGGGGCCACGGAGCAGCGTTTTTCACTGCCCGCCTTGCTCCAAAAGCTATCCTGCGTCATGGCCGTGGCGCTCGCGCTGGTGTGCGCGGGGGCATATGCGCCCACGACCGCCCAGGCGCTTGAGACCGCAAAGATTACTGCCCGACCCAACACCGGTTCGGGCAGCGCTGTGGTCGGCGGCACCGAGACGCGCATTACCTGGGAAGTTCAGGCCGATGCCGACGAGGAGCTGAGCGGTCTTTCGCTGACGTTTGTCGACGGCACGACGTTTGGTACCGATGACACGCGATTGACGATGCTCTCGGGCGAGGACCTCATGGATCGTACGCCCATGAAGCCCACGTGCAAGGCTGACGGCCAGACGCTCAAGATCGACTTTGGCGAGACGGCGCCTGCCGGAGGCTTTTTCCGTGTCGAGGTTTACGGCGTGACGTTTCCCGTCGAGGGCGGCGATGAGGCCTTCAGCGGCACCTATACGCTCGCCGACGGTTCGACCAAGAAGATTTCTAAGATTCCTTCCGTCGAGATTAAGGGCGTGACGGCATTCGATAACTTCCTGGCCGACCTTAAGGAGCAGCCGTGGGTCGAGGCATGGAATTCCAACATGTTCCTTCGCCTGTTCCTGAACCCGGTCATTTTGGTCCAGAGCCTGCCGATCGTCTTCAAAGGCTTCCTCATGTCGCTCTCGATCGTGCTCGTGGCGTTTCCGCTGGCAATTCCCTTTGGCTTTGCCTTGTCGCTCATGCGCATCTCCAAGTCGCGCATCCTGCGTTGCCTTGCCGGCATCTATGTGAATATCATCCGCGGTACGCCGGCGTTCCTGCAGATCTACATCGCGTTCTTCGGTCTGCCGCTGGCCGGCGTCAAGGTTGACGACTATGTGCTGGGCGTCATCGTCATGGCCATGAACTCGTCCGCCTACCTGTGCGAGATCTTCCGCGCCGGCATCCAGTCGATCCCCAAGGGCCAAAACGAGGCGGCTCGCTCGCTGGGCATGAACGCCTTCCAGACGCTGCTCTACGTTATGATTCCGCAGACGTTCCGCAATGTTCTGCCTACGCTGACTAGCGAGTTTATCCTGCTCTATAAGGATACGTCGCTGCTCGCCGCCGTGGGTGTGGTCGAGATCGTCATGAACGCCCGAACCATCGTGGCCACGACGGGCTCCATTACGCCGTATGTGGTTGCCGCCCTGTTCTACCTGGTCATCACTCTGCCGCTTGCTCGCTTGGTGAGCGGTCTTGAGGCGAGGCTTTTGGGTACGGCCGAAGTCAAGAAGAAGCGTCCCACCAAGAGCGCCGGACAGGTCGTCGCGACGCCCGCCGATCACATCGCCGGTCTGTAAGGAGGTCCTATCATGAGCGAAACCAATAACTCGAACGAGGTCGTCGTCAGCATCAAGAACCTCCAGAAGGCCTTTGGCGATAACGTGGTCCTGCGCGATATCGATCTGGATGTGCACAAGGGCGAGGTCGTCGTAGTCCTGGGTCCTTCGGGCTCGGGCAAGTCGACGATGCTTCGCTGCATCAATCGTCTGGAGCATCCCACGAGCGGCTCGATCGTCGTTGAGGGCGTGGACGTTTGCGCCAAGGGCGTCGACCTTAACAAGGTACGTACGCATCTGGGTATGGTGTTCCAGCAGTTCAATTTGTTCCCGCACCTGTCAGTCAAAAAGAACGTCATGCTCGCGCAGCAAAAGGTGCTCAAGCGCAGCAAGGAAGAGGCCGAGAAGATTGCCATTGAGGAGCTGACCAAGGTCGGTCTTGCCGAGCGCATCGACTTTATGCCGAGCCAGCTCTCGGGCGGCCAGCAGCAGCGCGTTGCCATCGCCCGCGCCCTGTCGATGAACCCTCACGTCATGCTCTTTGACGAGGCCACGTCGGCGCTCGACCCCGAGCTTGTTCGCGACGTCCTGGGCGTTATGCGCGACCTGGCACGTGATGGCATGACTATGATCGTGGTGACGCACGAGATGGGCTTTGCCCGCGACGTCGCCGACCGCGTCGTCTTTATGGACGGCGGCGTTATCGTGGAAGAGGGCACGCCGAGCGAGGTCTTCGACCATCCCAAGAGCGAACGCACCAAGGCGTTCTTGGGCAATATCTCGTAGCCGCTTTATATGACTGACATAGCAGAAAACGGGAGCTGGATGTGATCCAGCTCCCGTTTTTGTTGGGATGCGAATGTGTTTTGGTGCAGAGCGCGTTACGGGCGGAGCTCATTGCCGCTAGGCGAGCTCGGCTCCAAGGGCGCGGCAGGCCGCCTCGCCCTCATCGTCGGGGGCGTCGTAGCAAATGACGGAATCGACGACGTTGACACCTGCCTCGTCGGCGTCGGCCTTCCAGTTGTCCATCCACTCGCCCTCGGCCCACGAATAGGAGCCAAAGAGGACGACCTTCTTGTCGCCGAGAGTCTCCTTGACCTCGTCCCACATCGGCTGGAACTCATCGTACTCGAGTTCCTCGGAGCCCATGGCGGGGCAGCCGAAGGCGAAGGCGTCGTAGTCGGCGGCCCTGTCGGCAGAGAAGTCGGCGCAGGGGATGACCTCAGTCTCGGCACCCGCGGACGTGGCGCCTTCGGCGACGAGGTTTGCCATGGCCTCGGTATTGCCCGTGCCGCTCCAATAGACGACGGCGATCTTGCTCATGTTTTGTCCTTTCGGTTGTGCGGCGCTGGCCGCGGCTCGTACGTTCTATCGGGTTGCCTGGGCAAGTTGCGCCAGGCTACAGCCCTGCTGATAGACAAAGGTGAAGTATTGGGTGCAGGCACGGTAGGCATCAAACGTCGCAAGCGCCTGCTCGACATTTGCGTAGACCTTCCAGGCTCCAAAGACCTTGTAGTTCTCGCCGCGCTGGACGATAAACTCGTGCACGTCGTCGTAGGGATATCCAAGGAAGTAACCTATTTCGTGCGGAAACTCGCAGACGCAGTCTTTGCTGCAGCTAGCTTGCTGGGGTAGTGCGCATCGAGTTTGGCTGCAGGCGCATTCCGCGACGTTATTGCTCGCGAGCGTGATGCGTGATGCCAAATGCACAAGGCATGTCGAAAGGTCTCTCGTGTCGTAGCCTTCCGAGGCGAGCGCCGTTTGGGCGCGAGGGTCTGCGAAATAGGTGGCGAGGCTTTTGGCTCGGTACACGTACACGAGCGCTCCGCAGGGCCGCCAGACCAAAACACTCAGGTGGATGCCGAGTGGGTCAAGCTCGCGATTGCACTGGGCGATAACGTTGAGCAGGCGTGCTCGGCGTTCTGCGATGTTTTCGGTTGCGGACGAGCCGTCCCCGTGGGCGTAGGTGCCTGGATAGGTAAAGAGCGATGCCGGCTTGATGCCCGCGAGCGTTGGAGAGCAGTTGCGCACGACTGCTGACTGAAACGTTGGGATGTCTATGGTTCGAGTCACGGCGCTCCTTACGAATCTAAACTGTTAACCTAGGAAAACTTATACAAGAAAGTAAGCCTTGGTCAACAAAAAAGTTTGAAGAGGGAAACTAATTGACCGAACGGACATGATTTTGGGTTAAGATGAGGACACCCCATGGGGGTATCTAGATAGGGCTACTTGAAAGGGGAATGCATGAGTGACTTGCTCAACCCTGCGAATCTCATCGTGCTTGCCGTGATTGTCGTTGGCATGTTCTTTGGCCTGCGTCGCATTGTCGCTTCGACACACGGGAAGAGTTGTTGCAGCGATGGCGCGAGCGGCAAGAAGGCCAAGAAGGTAGTGGTTGCGGATACCGATCCGTCCCACTACCCCTATAGCGATGAGTTGCTCATCGGCGGCATGAGCTGCGATGGCTGCGCTCAGAACGTGGCCAATGCCCTGAATGCACTGGATGGTGTGTGGGCAACGGTAACGTACGCGGACCACACGGCGCGCGTGCGCTCCAAGCGGCCAATCGATCGCGGTGCTCTCGTGGCGGCCGTGAAGGATGCGGGTTACTACGTCATGACGCTGTAAGCGCCGCCTTGGATGCACTTCCTTGTCTAGGCTCGTCCGCGCAGTTCGATGTCAAGAATGTCATCGAAATCGATGGCGATGTCTTTGAGCTTGAGCAGTTTAAAGGCAGGCAGTACCTCGTCGAGGATTCCGGTGCGAGCGCGATAGCCGTACGTATCGTAATAGGTGACGCGCACCAAATCGCCGCGTTTGAGGCCCTCGAGCTTTTTCGAAAGCTCGAGGGCTTTTTCTTCTGTGAGTTCGCATTTGGGCTCAACAGTGATCTCTTGTTTGCGCACGAGCTCGTAGTATCCCGTGAGGGCGGCAAAGGGCATAAACTGCGCGGCACGGCCGGCACGGACGGCGCCGTTAGCGGTGAGCTTGGGGTCGGCGGAGCGACGTCTTCCCTCGGGGTCCGCTAGGCGTTCAAAAGGTGTCGGTGGCCGCATCGGCTGCTGTTGGGGCTTAGGCACGGTGCCCCCCTACCTGATCGTTGCGTTCGCGTGCGGTGGCGCCGGCGGTAAAGCTCAGTCCCTTAACCAGCGCGTTCTTGCCGTATTTGCCCTTTACGGCCAGGACGGCACGGGCCAGGTCGCGCTCGCGCTCATCGGCCTCGACGTCGCTAAACAGATCGATGGTGGCAAACTCCTCCGGCATGAGGTTGCCAAATCCCAGGTTGATGCGCTTGACTGGTCGTTTGGGATCGACAGTCTGCGCCCAGAGCTCATCGAAATAGCCCATGATCTTCTTAAACGAATTGGTGCGCTCGGGCAGCTTGCGCGAGGCGTTGGAGTGCGCAAAGAGTGCGGCATAGCCACCGCGCGGTTTGCCGCCATGCTCTCCCACAAAGATGCCATCGATAGCCTGCGCCTCCCGCACCAGGCGGCGTCGTTCGTCATCGCGCTGGACGGGCTTGGGCGCACGGGGCGCGAGTTCAGGGCCGGCGGTTGCGGTGGGTTCGATACTCGACGTGCTCGAGCGCAGGTGCCCGCATCCGTCCACATATTGCGCTGTACCGCTGGCGTCGAGGCGGCGTATGTCGGCGCGCTCGCTTGCGTAGCCCACAAAGAGCGAGATGCTGTCGCAGACCACGTGCTTATCGACTAGGTCCAACACGGCGTTGTCGACCATCTCGCGCAAGACGGTGTAGGCCTGCTCGTAGGCATAGCCCTTCGAGAGCACCTGCCCTGTGGTGGTCGAAGTCGCTTGCGGGCGATAGGCTTGGATATCGGCGATGGTTGTCGGCTCACGCCCGAAGGCGTGGTCGATAAGATACTCGGCATTGACGCCGAGCTCGTCGTAGAGCAGGTTTTCGTCGAGCGCCGCGACCCCCATCAGGTCGTAGACGCCGTATTTCTCGAGACGGGCCGCCACGCCGGGGCCGATGCCCCAGATGTCGGTGATGGGGCGATGGGGCCAGATCTCCTTGCGAAAGGTCTCGTCGTCGAGTGTGCCGATGCGACTGGGCACATGCTTGGCGGTGATATCGAGTGCTACCTTGGCCTGGAATAGGTTGGGGCCGATGCCGACCGTCGCCGTGATGCCGGTGCGCGCGAGGACCTCATCGCGCAACATACGGGCGAAGCCTTCCGCATCGGTGTGATAGAGGTCCAGATAGGGTGTCACGTCGATAAAGCACTCGTCAATTGAGTAGACGTGAACGTCTTGCGGACTGACGTATTCCAGGTAGATACCGTAGATCTGCGCCGACACCTCCATGTAGTGCTGCATGCGCGGTACGGCCTTAATGTAGTCGATACCATCGGGTATTTCGAACAGGCGACAGCGGTTGTGAATCCCTAGGTCCTTCATAGCCTGCGTGATAGCGAGACAGATAGTCGTGCGTCCGCGCGATTCGTCGGCAACGACCAGGTTGGTGGTGAGCGGATCGAGCCCACGATCGACGCATTCGACGCTGGCATAAAACGTCTTGAGGTCGATGCAGATGTAGGTGTGCTGCTCGTGCGCCATCCGTGCCTCCCATCAAACACATGTTCTTATCGAATACCTGTTCGATAATACCTGCTCGACCGGACACCGTCAAAACCTGTCCCTATTTGGCAGGTATGGTCGTGCGGCTGCATCGAGTTTTTAACGCAGCCCTAAAGAGCGCGAAACAGCTCGGAAAAGCTCGCTTCGTAGCATGAGGCTAACGATTGATGCCACCATAAAGCACGGAAGGGTTGTGGGGATAATGGTTAACTATGGGTTTGGTATGCCGACGCGCTTGGTTGCGGATGGGGACGTGGCTCGCTGGTGCGGGCGATTGGTTGCCCACTATGGCGGCACCAAGGCGCTGGTGGTGCTGGGCGGTGACAAGCATACACGCGATGAGCTTGTCTCGGCGGCGCTCGGCTCGCTTGATCGAGCTCTGCTCGAGCGCGCGCTATTTCGCTGCGGCTCGGTCGAGGGCGACGGGGGAGACGAGCTGATCGACGAAGCCGTGGCCCTGGCGACCGACGAAGGCGTGGACTTTGTCCTGGCGATCGGCGATGCCGATACGGCGGGCTTTGCGCGCGAACTCGCTCGTCGCATGGCCGTGCTCGATGCCGGCGAGGACGGCTTTGTTCCCTACGGATGCATCGTCTCCGAGGGAAAAGTGCCCGCCGTTGTGGGTGCCGGCGAGGTTCCCGTTTTCGCCATCATCGCTCCCGAACTGCTGGAGGGTATCGGCTCGCCCTTGCGCGAGCTGCTCGGCAGTGTGTGCGCCGCGGCCTAATATTTACCATAAAGGGATAGGTTATTTTTGGTTTGTAAAGCGTTTGACCTGCCAAAATAAACCTGTCCCTTTTTGGTCGGTTGCCGTTTGGGGGCCGATTGGCAACGCTCGCTGATTATAGTCTTGACCTGCGCTAGAATAGTGGCATCTGAATGTCCGGGCGCATGGAGGCGTGCGCTCGTATGCTGAGGAGGACTCTATGGCAACTGTTGCCGCACCTATCGATGCTACGTCGACTGCCGCTTGGAAGGCGCTCGAGGCTCATCAGGAGAAGCTCGAGGCCGAAGGTATCGACCTCAAGGCCTGGTTCGCCGCTGACGCCGACCGCGTGAACAAGCTGAGCTTTGACGCCGGCGACCTTCACTTCGATCTGTCCAAGAACCTGGTGACCGATGAGACCGTCAAGCTGCTGTGCGATCTTGCCCGCGAGGTGAAGCTCGAGGAGCGCCGCGACGCCATGTTCTCCGGCGAGCACATCAACACCACCGAGGACCGCGCCGTCCTGCACACCGCGCTGCGCCGTCCGGCAAGCGAGAAAGGCCAGCTTATCGTCGACGGCCAGGATGTCGTCGCCGACGTGCACGAGGTCCTCGATCGCATGTATGCCTTCGCCGAGCGCGTGCGCTCCGGTGAGTGGAAGGGCGTTACCGGCAAGAAGATTGAGCACCTGGTGTCCATCGGCATCGGCGGCTCCGATCTGGGCCCGGTCATGGCTTACGAGGCCCTGCGTCCCTATGCCGACGCCGGTATCGACTGCCGCTATATCTCCAACATCGACCCCAACGACCAGGCCGAGAAGCTCAAGGGTTTGGATCCCGAGACCACGCTCGTGATCATCGTCTCTAAGACCTTCACCACGCTCGAGACCCTCACCAACGCCCGCGAGGTCAAGACCTGGATGCTCGAGCAGCTCAAGGCTCAGGGCGCCATCGATGGCTCCGATGAGCAGAACGCCGAGGCTGTGGCAAAGCACTTCGTCGCCGTTTCCACCGCACTCGAGAAGGTCGAGGCTTTCGGTATCGACCCGGCTAACGCCTTTGGTTTCTGGAACTGGGTCGGCGGCCGCTACTCCGTCGACTCCGCCGTGGGCCTGTCGCTGATCGTCGTGCTCGGCCCCGAGCGTTTCCAGCAGTTCCTTGAGGGCTTCCACGCCATCGACGAGTACTTCTGCAACACGCCGCTCGAGAACAATGCCGTCGCGCTGATGGGTTTGTTCAACGTCTGGTACGTCAACTTCTTCGGTTCCAAGAGCCACGCCGTGCTTCCGTACTGCCAGTATCTGCACCGTTTCCCGGCCTACCTGCAGCAGCTCACCATGGAGTCCAACGGCAAGCATGTCCGCTGGGACGGCAGCGCTGTGACCTCCGATACCGGCGAGATCTTCTGGGGCGAGCCCGGCACCAACGGTCAGCACGCCTTCTACCAGCTGCTGCACCAGGGCACCGTGGTGGTCCCGGCCGATTTCATCGCCTTTGCCAATACCGCCAACCCTGCGACCGACAGCGGTCAGGACGTGCACGAGCTGTTCCTGGGCAACTTCCTGGCCCAGACCAAGGCGCTCGCCTTTGGTAAGACGGCCGATGAGGTGCGTGCCGAGGGCACGCCCGAGCAGATCGTCCCGGCCCGCTGCTTTGAGGGCAACCGTCCGACGACCTCGATTTTTGGCGACACGCTGACCCCGTTCGCGCTTGGTGAGCTCATCGCCCTGTACGAGCACATCACGTTTGTCGAGGGCACGGTCTGGGGCATCGACTCCTACGACCAGTGGGGCGTCGAGCTTGGCAAGCAGCTTGCCAAGCAGATCACCCCGGCCTTCCACGACGACGCCGCCAAGGCCGAACAGGACGCTTCGACCCAGGCGCTCATCGAGTTCTACCGAGCTCACCGCAAGTAGGATTCGCTGCGAAAACTAACGCATAGCCGACAAGGGCCCGTATCCGTTGGGATGCGGGCCCTTTGCTATTTGGATAGGATGGAATGTATCGGGAGGCGCCTCGACGGGCATCGCAATCGTCGAAGGCGCGCCGTTCATGTTTGGGACAATATGACATTTTTCCCGTTGCAAACAACGCCGCCGTGGGTGTTCTGTATGATGGCTCAGACAAGGTTGTTCAATGTCAGGGAGGCATGTATGGCAATCAAAGCCATCGCAATGGATATCGACGGTACGCTCACCAACGACCAAAAGGTCATCAGCCCGCGTACGCGCGAGAAACTGCTCGCGGCGCAGGAGTCGGGCATTAAGCTTATCTTGGCTTCGGGTCGTCCCGCATGGGGGCTGCATGCCTTGGCGCAGGAGCTCGACCTTCAGAACCATGATGGTCTGCTAGTTGCCTTTAATGGCGCGCACGTCGTCGATGCTCAGACCGACGAGGTGCTGTTCGATCAGGCTATGCCTGCCGACGAATTGCATCGCCTGATTGATCACCTGCGTAATTTTGACGTGATCCCCATCATCTCGCTCGGTCGCGATTTGCACGTCGAGGACTCGTACCATTGCATGATCACGCTGCCTGACGGCTCGCAGAAAAACATCGTCAAATACGAGCGCGATGCGTGCGACCTTAAGATTCGCGAGGTCGAGAGCCTGCATGAGGTCGTGGACACTTATCCCGTGGACAAGCTGCTGACGGCGGGCGATCCGGCCTACCTGCAGGCGCATTACGAGGAGATGTATGCGCCCTTTAAGCAGACGCTTTCGGGCATGTTTACGGCCGACTGGTACTTTGAGTACACGGCGCCCGGTATCGATAAGGCCCGTGCGCTCGAGGGTGCCCTGCCCAAGCTCGGCATCGATGCCAGCGAGGTCGTATCGTTTGGCGACGGCCAGAACGACAAGTCTATGATCGAGTGGGCTGGTACCGGCGTCGCCATGGGTAACGCTGTCGATGAAGTCAAGGCCGTGGCCCAGATGGTGACCGCCAACAACAACGAAGACGGTATTGCAGTGGCGCTGGATAAGCTGCTGGGTTAGAATCGCCGATTAATGCATGG
Source organism: Collinsella sp. AM18-10 (assembly GCF_003471585.1). GTDB lineage: Bacteria > Actinomycetota > Coriobacteriia > Coriobacteriales > Coriobacteriaceae > Collinsella. Next base: position 141,473 of record NZ_QRJO01000002.1, on the reverse strand, counting down.
TTTGGGCGCCTGCTTGCGGGCGCCCTTTTGTTAGGGAGGGTGCCGTGTCCGCATTTCCGTTCGACGCCGTTATCTTTGACATGGACGGTGTCATTGTCGATACCGAGTATTACTACCTGGGCGAGACTGCCGCGTTTGCCAAGGAGCTTGGGTTGAATCTGACCCAAGAGGAGTTGAACGGGCAGGTTGGTACCTCACATCAGTTCTTCCTGCATATGCTAGTCGATTGGTTTGAGCGCGCCGGTAAAGGGCATTTTACTGGCGAGGAAGCGTTGGCCCGTTGGGATGAGTGGGCGCATAAACGTCCGCGCGACTATCAGGCTTTGATTAACCCAGGCGCCGTGGATACGATTCGAGAGCTGCCGCGCCGCGGCGTTCGCGTGGCGCTTGCCAGCTCGTCGCCCATGGATAGCATCGAGGAAGTACTCAATGCGTGCGGGCTGTCGGATGCCTTTGAGTATGTGGTGAGTGGCGAGCAGTTTAAGGAGAGCAAGCCCGAGCCCGACATCTACCTGCATGCGCTGGACCTGCTGAGGCTGCCCGCGAATCGCTGCTGCTGCGTTGAGGATTCGGTGCCTGGCATCACTGCCGGCAAGCGCGCCGGTCTGACAGTTATTGCCAAGCGCGAGGAGCGCTTTGGCTTTAGCCAAGATGCTGCGGACAAGATCATCGACCAGCTGCCGGAACTGCTTGAGCTTTCTTAGGAGCGCGGTAGTTGCGCGTTTTTCGGGTCTGATGAGTAAATAGCCGACATTTTGGTGCGACACCTAGCATACTTTAAGCTAATGCGGGCTTAAGGACTTGTTGAATGCCCCTAAGTCCGTTTTAGGCTTAATTGTGCTTGGAGAGGGTATATGCCACCGACTGAAGGGCTAACTGACGGTAAAGCAGCGATACCGCTGTACCAACAGGTTATCGATATCATCAAAAACGAAATCAACTCCGGTGCCTACAAGGCAGGTGCGCGGATACCCAACGAATTCGAATTGGCTGAGAGCTATAAAGTTGGCCGCGTTACCGTGCGACGCGCTATTGAGGAGCTCGTCCAACAGGGCTATCTAACGAAGCGACAGGGGAAAGGCACGTTTGTCAATGCCCCCAAGCTCAAGCGCAAGATTCGCCAGAAGGATGACGTCCAGAGTTTTTCGGACGCATGCCGCGTTAACGGAATGGAACCGGGGGCGCGTGTCATTTCGAGAAAGATGCTGCCGGCGGATTCCACCGAAGCACAGTTCTTTGGTGTTCCCGTTGGAACTGACTTGATCTGCGTTGAGCGCGTGCGTACTGCCGATGGCGTCCCTGTCATGCTCGAGAACAACATATATGTTTACGAGGACAACGCCTATCTATCAACGGCACCTCTATCTAACCAATCCATTTTTGAGTTCGTGCGCAACCTGACGGGCCGCACGCCCGCGTTTACCGACCCATGCACGCTTGAGATCGCGTGTGCGTCGCCCGAGGTCGCTCGGTTGTTGGCAGTTCCCGTTGGCGAACCCTTGTTTTATATGGAAGCCTTCTTTTTCGATGAGCAGCGGCGGCCGTTTATCATCGGTCGTCAGCGGATCGTTGGGTCTCGCTACGTTTTTGACATCTAGGACATTGCGTATGAAAGCGCCCGGTGGATCATCTCACCGGGCGTTTCCATACCGTTCACGGCGCAAACGCAACCGTTCAACCGCGTTGCGGCAATCAGTTTGAAATTATCTTGATGGCGAGAAAAGCTGCTGGTAACCTATAGAACGTCATAGAACGTTTGCCTTGTGCAAACGTTGAAGCGAGATGCGATGCAGTCTCGAGTTCTTTGGAGGTATCTATGTCAGATACGAAGGCGAAGGTAGTGTCGAGAAAGTTGGTGTAGCGCCCGATTCGAAGCG